>CAVPHK010000010.1:0-806950 GCA_963704215.1 uncultured Flavobacteriaceae bacterium | reverse complement strand
TGTACGCGTAATCAAATAGTTGATATTCTGAGGTTTGTCCGGAATTTAAATGATTATAACTTCGATCCCTTACTACAATATTTTCAAAATTATGGTCGCTAATATTAGAAACTCGAAGATTAACTTGTGTAGTTTCATTTTCAGATGAACAATTAAATAACAACAATGCAAAAACTAAAAAATACAAACTCTTCATAAGGCTTCTTTTGTATAAAGATGATAAATATTAAAAAAGGTTGCGTAATTAGGCTCTGATCATGGCTATATGCGGAATATCATCTTCCAAATATTCCTCGCCAATTTCTACAAATCCGCAGTTATTGTAAAAAGATTTTAAATGTGCTTGCGCCGAAATTTTTATTTTCTGCTCCTTAAAATGCGTTTTAATGGCTTCTATAGAAACTTCCATAATATCGTAGCCATATTTAAAAGCGCGCTCGTTTTTTGAAACCACTACACGACCAATGCTGGAATATTCAAAATAATCGCCCGGTTTAAAAATTCGGGTATATGCGATAATCTGGTTATTTTTAATTCCCAAAACATGTAGTGCTTTTTCATCCTTTCCATCAATATCCTGATAAACACAATCTTGTTCTACCACAAATACTTCACTTCGTAATTGTAAAATTCTGTATAATTCTTGAAGCGTTAATTCTGAAAAAGTTTTTACTTCGGTTGTTATCATAAACATTATTGCAAAACTTTAAAAAGTCGCGGCAATCTTATTAAATTAAACTACTAATTGTCTATTCTTAAAATATTAATCAGATTCCTGCTTTCAAAGAAATTTGTTAATCCTGAACAATCAAATCTTTCACATCGCATTTACCAAATTCTGGCTGAATGTTAACATGATTAATATCGTATTTATGATACATTAATTCTTCAATGTCATCTAAAATAGCATCGAATTGAGAAAGTGTTATGTCAGAATTAAAATCAATATGAGCTTCTAAATGAACTTCGTCTTCATTTAATTGCCATACATGCACATGATGTACATTTTTAATAGCTTCAAAAGCACCAATTTCGGCTACAATTTCTTTTATGGGAACCGATTCTGGAGTAAATAACATGAGTACTTTGGTAGAAGTTTTTAACAAATCATAACCCATCCAAATTAAATAAATGGCAATTGCTAAAGTTAAGGCGCTATCTACCCAGTATATTTGGTAAAACTTCATTAATAAACCACCAATTAGTACCGCAACACTAGCCATCATATCTGTTAATAAATGTAAATAGGCACTACGCATATTCATATTGGCTTTCGAATCCTTTTTAAGCAAAAGCACACTTAAACCATTGGCAACAATGCCTAACAGTGATAACCAAATAACCAAACCTGTTTTAATATCCTCTGGATTTTGAAAACGTTTTATGGCTTCAATAATTAATAAAATAGCAACAATAATTAACGTAGATGCATTTACAAAAGCAGCCAAAATTTCTGCGCGTTTATAACCAAAGGTTCTGTAAATAGAGGCCTCTTTTTTAGAAAGTTTATTAGCAATATAGCTTACAACCAAAGAAAGTACATCGCTAAAATTATGAAGTGCATCACTTAATAGTGCTAAACTTCCTGAAATTAAACCACCTATAACTTGCGAAACTGTTATAAGAATATTTAATAAAATAGATATTAAAAGATTACGCCCTTTAAGATCGTTATGGCCATGTGCGTGCGAATGATTGTGAGGATGAGAGTGACCCATTTAGCAAGAAACTGGTATTTTATCGATACGTGATTGATGACGTCCACCTTCAAACGGTGTATTTAAAAAAACATCAACCATTTCTATAACTTGTTGTTCTGCAGTAAATCGCGCCGGAATACATAAAATATTAGCATTATTATGGCTACGAATAAGATGTACAATTTCCTTATTCCAACATAATCCAGCTCGTATATTTTGATGTTTATTAGCAGTCATTGCTACACCATTAGCACTACCACAAAGTAAAATACCAAAATCGGCATTGTTAGTTTCAACGTCTTCGGCTACAGGATGAACAAAATCTGCATAATCTACGCTATCATTAGCATTAGTCCCATGGTTAATAACTTTATAACCTTTTGATTCTAAATGTTTTAAAATAGCATAATTTATAATCGGTACCGGCATGATCGTTGCCTATAGATATTTTCATTTTTATATATTTATTATAAACAATTACAAAGGTAATAATTATAAACCATGTGTATTATACTATTCATTACTTGTTAATAAGTGTTTATAATTTTTTAAAAATAAAATATTGAAAATCCATTAATTTTTTCAATCAAAAATCAACTCCAAATCACCAAAAATTTAAGTCACTTTTTTTTGAAATGTTATGAGCTATAATTAGGGGCATATAAACAGCCTTTTTAAAAATAGTTATTAATAATTAACCTTATTTTTTAGTTGTTAACAACTGTTCATATAAAATATAAAATACTTAAAAATGAACCTTTTAAATTAATATAGTATGTTAATTACTTATTAATAGAATGTAAATTTAACGTTATCAAAATAAAATTTAAAAAAGTTATACCGCTATTAACAACCAATCATCATCATCATTTTATTTTTTTAAATTTTAAAAGAAATATTTGATATTATATATAATGTGGATAACTTGTTTTAAGTTAATTTAACCTTTAAGAAATATGGTTAATTAAATAAACCGTAACTTTGCCTAAACTTAATGCAAACATCTTCTCTATAATTAAGTTTAAAATAACAAATTCCTATGTATCTTTAGGAAAAGAATATGATTACAAAAAATTAAATGACAAGAAAGAAAAAAGGAAAATCCAAAAAAGGTATTTCCAACCTAACAAATACTATTCTAAGTATTTTAAAAAAAGATAGAAATCAATCTTTCAACTATAAACAAATTGCTGCTAAACTTGGTGTTAACGATGCTAGTAGCAGAAATCAAATTATAAAAAAATTACGCGATTTACAAGGTAAAAAAGAAATTGAAGAAGTAGAACGTGGTAAATTTAAAGTAGTTATTAACACCGAATATCATACCGGAATTTTAGATTTATCTGCTAAAGGATCTGGTTATATTATTTCAGATGATTTTGATGACGATATTTTTATTGCATCTAACAATATAAATAAGGCCTTAAATGGCGATGAAGTAGAATTTTATGTTTACAAACGTCGCCATAGAGGTAAAATGGAAGGCGAAATTACACAAGTTTTAAAACGAGAAAAAACAGAATATGTTGGTACAATTCAAATTCATGAAAAAAAGAATTTTGCATTTGTAGTTGCCGACAGCAATAAAATGTACAAAGATATTTTTGTACCTATTAATAAAATTAATAAAGCCGAAGATGGTGATAAAGTATTAGTAAGATTAGAAGATTGGCCAGAAAATGCCGATTCTCCTTATGGTATAGTAGTTCAGGTGCTTGGAAAACCTGGAGATCATAATACCGAAATACATTCCATTTTAGCTGAATATGGCTTGCCTTCTGAGTTCCCTTACGAGGTAGAACAATTTGCTAATCAATTAGATACGTCTATTACTAAAGAAGAAATATCTAAGCGTCGTGATATGCGTGAAGATTTAACCTTTACCATTGACCCAAAAGATGCGAAAGATTTTGATGATGCTTTATCGTTTAAAGTATTAAAAAATGGTTTGTACGAAATAGGAATTCATATTGCCGATGTATCACATTATGTTCAAGAAGGCACTGTTTTAGATGATGAAGCTTACGAGCGTGCAACCTCTATTTATTTGGTAGATAGGGTAGTACCAATGCTTCCAGAAGTATTATCTAACAATGCGTGTTCTTTGAGACCACATGAAGAAAAATTAACCTTTTCTGCTGTGTTTCAAATGAACGATAAATGCGAGATAAAAAATGAATGGTTTGGTAGAACCGTAACCTATAGCGATGCACGTTTTGCTTACGAAGAAGCCCAAGCTGTAATAGAAAATAACCTAAGTTGACGCAGACGAAACCTCTAATTAGATAAAATCAACACAACTATTCCAAAAGAAATTTCCTTAACAGGAGAAGCTTATAATACCACCCAAGATATTGCACAAGCCATTTTAAAAATGGATGAATTAGCCAAAAAAATGCGCGTAAAACGTATGAGTGCTGGTGCCATTTCTTTTGATAAGGTAGAAGTAAAATTCAATTTAGATGAGCATGCAAATCCGGTTGGTGTATTCTTTAAAACCAGTAAAGATGCAAATAAACTTATTGAAGAATTTATGTTGTTAGCCAACAGAAAAGTTTCAGAATTTATTGGTAAAAAAGACCCAAAGAAAACTTTTGTTTATCGTGTTCATGATGAACCAGACGATAGTAAATTAGCAACGTTACAAGGTATTGTGTCTAAATTTGGCTATAAATTAAACTTTAAAGACCGTAAAACCACATCAGCGTCTCTAAACTATTTACTTAAAGAAGTGAATGGTAAAAAGGAACAAAATTTAGTAGATACCTTGGCTATTAGAAGTATGAGTAAGGCCGAATATTCTACTCATAATATTGGTCATTATGGCTTAGCGTTTAATTATTATAGTCATTTTACATCGCCTATTCGTAGGTATCCAGATGTGATGGCACATCGCTTATTGCAACATTATTTAGATGGTGGAAATTCGGTTAACGAAGATATTTACGAAGAAAAATGCAACCATTCTAGCAACATGGAAAATTTAGCAACCAAAGCAGAACGCGACTCGATCAAATACATGCAAATTAAATTTATGCAAGATCATAAAGACGAAAATTTTGTAGGTGTTATTTCAGGGGTTACCGATTGGGGAATTTATGTAGAAATCATTTCAAACAAATGTGAAGGTATGGTAAGTGTGCGCGATATGAAAGACGACCATTATGCCTTCGATCAAGAGTTGTATGCCATGATTGGGAGAAACACAAAAACCATGTATCAACTTGGTGATGAAGTAGTTGTAAAAGTTAAAAACACCGATTTAGTTAAAAAACATCTCGATTTTAATTTAATTGGTAAAAACGAATAAATCTTAATTACTAGGTACTAAAGAATCTGTTGATTAAAGTAACTTCGGAGTATTTTAAATAGATCTTATTATAAAATTTTAATAAAATACATTCATAGTGGAATAATTATTGATATTCCACGTTGTAATCAAAAAAACAAATCAAAAATGAAACGTATATTTTTAATAGTATTAATTTTAATTCAAACAGTCGTATTTGCTCAAAATCCAATAGAAAAATCAATTGGTGATTTTACCGAACTTAAAGTGTACGATTTAATTGAAGTCGAATTAGTAAACGCTAAAGAAAACAAAGTCGTTATTACCGGAAATAATAGTGAAGATGTTTTAATAAATAATAAAAACGGTACGCTTAAAATTAAAATGAATATCGAGAAAATTTTCGATGGCAATAAAACCAAGGTTGTTTTATATTACAAGGCCCTAGATGTAATTGATGTTAATGAAGGCTCTAAAGCATACAGTAAAGAAACTATTAAACAATACGATATAGATTTAAGAGCTCAAGAAGGTGGTTCTATAGATGTGCCTGTTAATGTTAAATACATGACCGTTAAAGCAGTAACTGGTGGAAAGATTAAAAGTACAGGAAAGTGTGAATCTCAAAATGTATCGCTATTAACAGGTGGTGTTTATAGTGGTGAAGCCTTAGAAACTGAAAAAACCGAGGTTACTATTAATGCTGCTGGTGAAGCACATGTAAATGCCACAAAAGTAGTAGATGTTAAAATTAGAGCAGGAGGCGATGTATATATTTATGGCAACCCAGAAACTGTAAATGAGAGTAAAGTTCTAGGTGGACGAATAAGCAGAGTCAATTAAAAATTGTAAAATAAGAATTAGAAAACCCATTGTAAACAATGGGTTTTCTGTTAAATAGAATGTAAAAGAAAGAATATAGTTTAAAATATTTCTTTACTTTGTGTAAAGCTACTTTCTATTATGTTTGATGATATTTTAGCAGCCATTCCTTTTGGATTTATTCTAGCGTTTACTATAGGGCCAGTATTTTTTGTGCTTCTAGAAACTAGTGCAACGAAAGGGTTTAGAAGCGCTTTAATATTCGATTGTGGTGTAATGCTTGCAGATATTATTTTTATTCTGGTAGCTTTTTTTAGTACCAATAAGCTTTTAGAGAAAATTAAAGACGATCCAAGTTTTTTAATTTTTGGAGGTGTTTTATTAGTTGTTTATGGTTTTATTACGTTTATTAAAACATCTAAATCTTTTAGAAGTATTGTAAAAGAATATCATAAAGTAGAAATTAAAAAAGATTATGGAAAACTCTTTTTAAAAGGGTTTTTACTAAATTTTATTAATATTGGTGTATTGTTTGGTTGGGTTGCTTTTATTGTTTTAGGTAATTCGCTTAACTACATCTAATGATGGGGTAATTGTATTTTTAAGCACTATTTTAATTGTTTATTTTCTTGTAGATCTTATTAAAATTGTGGTTGCTAAAAAATTAAGAAGTAGATTAACACCAAGACTAATTTTTAAAACCAAAAAAATAATTGCTTTAGTTATTTTAGGATTTGGCATATTACTCTTAGTACAAGGCTTTTTTCCTAAAGAAAAGAGAACTTATTAAGAGATCAGTTTAGAACGATATTAAGTCCTATAAAAGAAAAGCTTCCAGAATAAACTGAAAGCTTTTTTTTGAGGTGTCGAGCGGATTCGAACCGCTGTAGAAGCTTTTGCAGAGCTGTGCCTAGCCACTCGGCCACGACACCTTAATTGTGTTTGCAAATTTAAAAAAAATAAAGACTTTACAATATTTAAAATTACTTTTTCCGCTTTTCGGTCATTTTTATGGTTACCATTTGCTACATCACCACCAATTGGAGGATTTAATTTACTTACCCAAACAGTTGCTTTTTTTACCATGGTATCTTCATTAAAAATTCGGTTTAATATACGTTTTGCTACCGTTTCAAGTAAGTGAGAAGGGATTGCCATTTCTTCTTTTATAATGTGATTTAAAAATACATAATCCACAGTATCAGTTAGTTTATCTGATTTTGCAGAGGTTTGTAAATTAGCCTTAACTTCTAAATCTACCCGATAATCACTTCCAATTTTAGTTTCTTCTGTTAAACAGCCGTGGTGTGCAAATACTCGAATATTTTCAACTTTTATTATTCCCATTATAATGCATTTTAAAGTCGGTAAAATTACCTAATTTTACACAATATTTTAGTTTAATTACCTATTGCTTTACATTTTTATGTCTGAAGAAAGAAAATCTCTAAATTTTTTAGAGCAAATTATTGAAGAAGATTTAGCTAATGGTTTGCCAAAAGATAAATTACGTTTTCGTTTTCCGCCAGAACCTAATGGCTATTTACACATTGGACATACTAAAGCCATTGGTATTAGTTTTGGTTTGGGAGAAAAATATAATGCACCTGTAAATCTTCGTTTTGACGATACAAATCCAGCTAAAGAAGAGCAAGAATATGTAGATGCTATTAAAGAAGATGTTTCCTGGTTAGGTTATAAATGGGATAAAGAATTGTATTCTTCAGACTATTTTCAGCAATTATACGATTGGGCGGTTCAGTTTATAAAAGAAGGAAAGGCATATGTTGATTCGCAAAGTAGCGAAGCCATGGCAGAACAAAAAGGAACACCAACACAACCTGGTGTCGATGGTCCGTATAGAAATAGAAGTGTTGAAGAAAATTTAGATTTATTCGAACGTATGAAAGCTGGTGAATTTGAAGAAGGTTCTCATATTTTACGTGCCAAAATAGATATGCAGCATCCAAATATGTTGATGCGTGATCCAATTATGTATCGTATTTTAAAAAAGCATCATCACAGAACTGGCAACGACTGGTGTATTTATCCAATGTACGATTGGACACATGGCGAAAGTGATTATATTGAACAAATTTCACATTCCCTTTGCTCCTTAGAGTTTAAACCGCACAGAGAGTTATACGATTGGTTTTTAGATCAGGTTGTAGATTCTAACTTAGATTACGACCAAAACAACGTGAATTTGCACGTTTAAACCTAAGCTATACCATTATGAGTAAACGTAAAGTTGCTTAAATTGGTTGAAGATGGAATTGTACGTGGTTGGGACGATCCAAGAATGCCAACCATTTCTGGCTTACGCCGAAGAGGTTATACACCAAATTCTATTAGAAAATTTGTTGAAACGTTGGAGTTGCAAAACGCGATAATGTTATTGATGTATCACTTTTAGAATTTTGTATTCGTGAAGATTTAAATAAAACAGCACCTCGTGTTATGGCTGTTTTAGATCCGGTAAAATTGGTAATTACTAATTATCCTGAAGGAAAAGAAGAATGGTTGGAAGCAGAAAACAATCAGGAAGATGAAAGTGCTGGTTTTAGAAAAGTTCCTTTTTCTAGAGAATTATATATTGAAAAAGAAGATTTTAAAGAAGATGCTGGTAGTAAGTTTTTTAGATTAAAACTAGGTGGTGAAGTACGATTAAAAAACGCCTATATTATTAAAGCGGAATGCTGTTGTAAAAGATGCTGATGGAAATATTACAGAAATTCATTGTACCTATTCTGAAGATACATCCAAAAAAGTAAAAGGAACCTTGCATTGGGTTTCTATAAAACACGCTGTAAAAGCAGAAGTTAGAGAATACGATAGATTATTTATGGATGAAGCTCCAGATAGTCATGAAGATAAAGATTTTATGGAGTTTTTAAATCCAGATTCTTTAAAAATCATTGAAGCTTTTGTGGAACCAAGTTTAACAGAAGCTAAAGTAGGAGACAGGTTTCAGTTTCAACGTTTAGGCTATTTTAATGTAGATAAAGATTCAACTGCAACGAACTTAGTTTTCAATAAAACCGTTGGTTTGCGAGATTCTTGGGAAAAGCAAAAACCTCAAGAAACAAAACCACAAAAGCAAGCTATAGCCCAAAATAGTCAACCACAACGTAAAGCCATTGATGTTATTCAGCAATTAGGTAAAAAATACACGAACTTACCAGAAGAGAAACAACAAAAAGCAAAAGCAGAAATTAAAACATTGGCTAAAAATGTGAGCTATGATGAATTAGAGCCATGGTTTAATACTGCCGCAAAAAAGGTAGGAACGCGTATTGCTACAATGATAACTTTAGGGGTATTGCTCGAAAATGGATTAAAAAAGACTGATGAAATTGAGGCGTTTATAAATACGGCGTTACAAGATTCTAATGAGAATTTAGTTTCAGAAGCAAAGCTACTGGCATAGAAAGTTTAGGGTATTCATAATAATTTAACACATATTGTAATTTTAACTATATTTAGCTACTAACTAAAATTATAATATTATGGATTTATTAAACCCTATTGCAATAGTTGTTGCAGCAGTATCGGCCCTAGTTGTCGGATTTATTTGGTATAACCCGAAAGTATTTGGAACTGCTTGGATGCAGGCCGCAGGAATGACCGACGAACAAATTAAAGGCGGAAATATGCTTAAAATTTTCGGATTGGCTTTGTTATTCGCTTTTTTATTAGCAACAGCGATGCCAGGAATTGTAATTCATCAAATGGGAGTTTTTAGCTTGGTTGGAGGAGATCCTTCTGTGGCACTACCTTCTTACGAAGCATTAATGGCAGATTATGGAGATGCTTTTAGAACTTTTAAACATGGTGCTTTTCATGGTGTTTTAACAGGTGTTTTTGTTGCCTTACCAATTCTTGGGACTAATGCTTTGTTTGAGCGAAAAAGTGCTAAATATATTTTCATTAATAGCGGCTACTGGATTGTTACTTTAGGTGTTATGGGTGCCATTATTTGTGGTTGGAGATAATTTTTGTAATTAATTAACATAAATAAAGACTGAGGTTAGTAACTTCGGTCTTTTTATTTTTCATATTGAAATCATTTAAAGTTTATTCATCGTTTAAAAGTCTGCCAAATTCTTGGGATCAATTGGTGGTACATGATGTTTTTTTACAGTCAAAATATCTAAAGGCCCTCGAAAATGGCGCGCCTGATAACATTCAACTTTTTTATGTTGGAATTTTTGAAGATGAGCAATTAGTTGGTGTCGCTATTATACAACGCGTACAACTGTATTTAAAGGATATGTTTCGAAAAACAGAAGTATCCTGTTTTAAGGAATTTATTAGAGATACCGTTTCTAAAGTATTAAAAGGAAATATTTTAGTTGTTGGTAATATCACCCATACAGGTCAACATGGGTTGTTTTTTCAGAAAGAATGTATAACACAAAGGGAGTTTCTAAATTTGGTTTTTGATGCTGTTGAAACCATTAAGAAGGATATAAAGGATAAAACCAACAAAACAATTCGTGTTATTATGTTTAAAGATTATTTTCTAAGCGATAGTATTCATTTAGAAAATGAATTTTTCAGCGTCAATAAATTACATAAAGTTTCTGTACAGCCTAATATGATTTTAAAGGTTAATCTAAATTGGCTAACGAAAACGGATTATTTAAATGCATTAAATAAAAAGTACAAACAGAGGTTTAAAAGTGCCAGAACTAAACTAAACGGCATAGTTTGCGAAGAAATGGATTTAGAGGCCATTAAATCGAGTTCTAAGAGATTACATGCGCTCTATCTGAATGTTTCTAACAACGCAAAATTTAACACCTTTATATTGCCCGAAAATCATTTTTATTGTTTAAAGCTGCTATTAGAAGAAAAATTTAAGGTTTTTGGATATTACCTAAATAACGAACTTATTGGATTTTTTACACTTATATTGAATAATAAACATCTTGAAACTTATTTTTTAGGATATGATGCGGCACACCAATATAAAAATCAGCTCTATTTAAATATGCTTTACAGCATGTTAGAATTTTGTATTCACAGTAAATTTGAAACGGTTGTTTATGCGAGAACTGCTATGGAAATAAAAAGTTCTGTAGGAGCGAAGGCAGAAGCGATGCATGTTTACATTAAACATACAAATTACCTGATGAATGCTTTGTTAAAGCAGATTTTCGGATTAATGAATCCGAAACAAACATGGGAAGAACGGCATCCGTTTAAGGCATAAAAAAACCCCGAAATTTAAATCCGGGGTTTAATTATTAATCTTGAATTATTTCCGTAACAATATCATCATCAGGGATAATTAAACTCGTTTTAAAGTTTGGTAAAACCATATCCAGCATGGTTTTATTTTTAAGTTGTTTAGCTTCAATAAAATACCAAAATTTGTTGGTTTCATTATAAATGCCCAATAAATAGCTTTTAGATTTTATACGCATACCACTCATTTTAAATTGATTGAAACCTTCAATAGAGCACCTATATTCATTTTGTTCAAACACGACATCGGAAGCATTTAAAACATCAGCTTTTTCAAATACAAATCCTTGTGAGAGCATACCATCAAAAATAGATTTAACCATTTCTAATCCTTTGTCATGTCCTCCCATTAAACTAATAACTCCTGGATGTGTGTATTTTAGTACGGTCTCAAAATCCATTTTAAGAGTCGCTTGCGATGTTATTTTAGCATCTCTTAAGGCATATTCTTTTAATTCTGTAAAGTTTTGAGAAAAAGAAATGCTACTACAAACGAGTAGCAGCATTATAGTTAATGAGTTATGTTTACTCATCTTTTTTCTTATTTGGCTTATTGGCTTTCATAGCTTCACCTATTTGATTACTTGCCGTAAAGCTGGCGACCATATCGTTAAGCATTTGACTTCCTGCTTGTGGCGAATTAGGTAACAAAATTAAATTAGTATTTGTTTCACTTCCTATAGCCTGAAGCGTATCGTAATGTTGCGTAACAACAATAAGCGCAGAAGCTTCTTGAGAGTTAATACCAACACGGTTTAAAACATCTACAGATTCTTCTAAACCACGAGCAATTTCTCGACGTTGATCTGCAATACCCTGTCCTTGTAAACGTTTGCTTTCAGCCTCGGCTTTCGCTTTTTCAACAATTAAAATACGGGCCGCATCACCTTCGTATTGAGCGGCTGTTTTTTCTCTTTCTGAAGCATTAATACGGTTCATAGCCGCTTTTACTTGTGCATCTGGGTCTATATCTGTAACTAAAGTTTTTATAATATCAAACCCGTAATCTAGCATGGCATCGTTTAGTTCTGCTTTAACAGCTAAAGCTATATCGTCTTTTTTAACGAAAACATCATCTAATTTCATTTTAGGAACTTCGGCACGAACCACATCAAATACGTAGCTTGTAATTTGGTCGTGCGGATAATCTAATTTATAAAACGCATCGTAAACTTTTTGGTTTAAAACGCGGTACTGAACGGATACTTTTAAACGTACAAAAACATCATCTAAAGTTTTTGTTTCGATGATAACGTCTAATTGCTGAATTTTTAAACTTAAACGACCGGCAACTCTATCGATTAATGGAATTTTTAATTGTAAACCAGAATGGCGAATACTTTGAAATTTACCAAAACGTTCTATAATAGCAGCGGTTTGTTGCTTTACTGTGAAGAAAGAAGAGATTAAAATAATTAATCCGAAGAAAATTACAATGGGGAAAAATAGACTCATAGTATGTTATTTAAATAGTTGTTAATGAATAATACTTATAAATTCAACTATAAAGATACTATGAAAAAATTACAACGCATCGCATAAGTGAGATTAATACATTGTTTTATAACAAAATATTTCTTACTTAATTTGAATTAAATCGAGATAATATACTAGAGGTATTTCAGTACGAAACAAAAACATATTCGGCGTCTATTTTTTACCAATAAGTTAAAAGGGGTTACGTTAACTTAAGTTATAAAATAGCAATTGCCTTTTCAATACGTTTAACAGTTTCAGATTTTCCTATCATAAACATAATGTCAAACACATCGGGTCCTTGTAATTCGCCTACTAAAGCCAATCGTAAGGGCATCATAACTTGACCAAATCCAATATTATTTGAAGTTATCCACCCTTTAATAGCTGTTTGAAGCGATTCCACAGAAAAATCTTCAGTAGTGTTTATGATGGTTACTACAGTTGTTAAAATCTCTTTTGTTCCTTCTTTAAATGCTTTTTTAGAGGCTTTTTCATCGTAGGTATCAGGCGCTTTAAAGAAATAGGAGCTAAGTGCCCAAAAATCGGATATAAATGTTGCACGTTCTTTAATCATGCCTACTACAATCGAAATGTAATTAACATCGATAGCCGCTAATTCTGGTTGTATATTTTTAAATGCTTCAGCTAAGATCATCATTATGTTGCTCTTGCATATAGTGATGATTAAACCACTTTATTTTATCCGGATCAAAACGGGCACCAGATTTATTAACACGTTCTAATTCAAAAGCGTTAATAAGTTCATCAAGACTAAATAGTTCTTGTTCTGTTCCTGGATTCCATCCTAAAAATGCTAAGAAATTTACCATAGCTTCGGGAAAGTAACCATCTTCTTTATAGCCTCGTGAAACTTCGTTTGTAATTGGATCTGTCCATTGTAACGGAAACACTGGAAAGCCTAATTTGTCACCATCACGTTTGCTTAATTTTCCTTTTCCGGTTGGTTTTAAAATTAATGGTAAATGTGCAAATTCTGGAGTTTCCCAACCAAATGCTTTGTATAATTGGTAATGTAATGCTAAACTTGGCAACCATTCTTCACCACGAATAACATGTGTAATTTCCATTAAATGGTCGTCTACAATATTGGCTAAATGATAGGTTGGCATACCATCGCTTTTAAATAAAACCTTATCGTCTAAAATGTTAGTATCTATTTTAATGTCGCCACGAATAATGTCTGTTAAATGTAAAGTTTCGTCTTGCGGACTTTTAAAGCGAATAACATAATCTTCACCTGCATCTAATTTAGCCTGTACTTCTTCCGCACTTAGGGATAACGAATTACTTAACTTTAAGCGGTTATGCCAATTATAAATAAAGGTTTTTCCTTTTGCTTCATGATCGGTTCTGTGGAAATCTAAAACTTCAGCAGTATCAAATGCATAATAAGCATTACCGCTGGAAATTAATTCATCGGCGTATTTTTTGTATAAATGTTTGCGTTCACTTTGTCTATAGGGACCAAATTTTTCATTCTTGTTAATACCTTCATCAAAAGGAATTCCGCACCAGTTTAAAGCATCAATAATGTATTGCTCTGCACCTTCCACATAACGATTTTGGTCGGTATCTTCTATACGAAGTATAAAAGTACCGTTATGTTTTTTAGCAAATAAATAGTTAAATAATGCAGTACGAACACCTCCTATGTGTAGGGGTCCGGTTGGGCTTGGTGCAAAACGCACACGAACATTTTTGGTCATGTTTTGTAAATTTGCTGCAAAGATACAATTAACACATAATTATAAAGAGTGTAAAAAATAAAATTGTAGTTTAGTGGGTTAATTAAAAGAGATGCAAAGTAATTTTAACAATATTGAGGCTAAATTAGAGGCATTCGTTAGGCGCTTTTACATTAATGAATTGTTAAAAGGAGCAATTTTGTTTTTCGCGTTGGGGTTGCTGTATTTTTTGCTAACTATTTTTATTGAGCATATTTTATGGCTTAGTACTATGGCTAGAACTGTTTTGTTTTGGTTATTCGTTGCTGTAGAATTAGGGTTGCTAGTTAAATTTATTTTTATTCCATTAGCCAAATTATTTAAGTTACAACGCGGGATTAATCACGAACAGGCATCTAAAATTATTGGAAACCATTTCCCAGAGGTAGGTGATAAGTTATTGAATGTTTTACAACTTCAGAAGAGTCCGTTACAAACCGAGTTACTGTTAGCGAGTATTGAACAGAAGTCTTTTCAGTTAAGTCCCATTCCATTTAAACTAGCTATAAATTTTAAAAGGAATATTAAGTATTTAAAGTATGCTGTTATTCCAGTTATCATACTCTTAGTAAGCTTTTTGTTTGGTAAAGGCGCTTGGTTAAATTCAAGTTTAGAACGCGTTGTGCATTATAAAACAGCTTATGAACCACCGGCACCGTTTCAGTTTTTTGTTGTGAATTCAAATTTGAAAGCAATTGAAAATAAGGATTTTAAATTGGTAATTAAAACAGCTGGTGAAATTATTCCCGAAAATGCTCAAATAGTTTATAACGATGAAATTTATTTTTTAAAGCAAACGGGTATGGGCGAATTTGAATTTATATTTTCACAACCCAAAGATAATATTGAGTTTCGATTAATGGCTAATAATGTCACTTCGAAACCTTATACCTTAGAGATAATTTCAGTACCTACTCTGTTAAGTTTCGAAATGGTTTTAGATTATCCCGCTTATACCAAAAATAAAAGGGTAATTTTAAAAAGTACTGGTAACGCCATGGTGCCAGAAGGTACTAAGATTACTTGGTTGCTAACAACTAAATCTACCGAGCGGGTGCACTTATATGCTAAAGATACGGTAACTTTTACTGAAGACAATTCTGGAAAATTTAATACTTGGAAACGAGTATTTAATAATTTCAACTATGCTATAAGTACAAGTAATAGTGACCTAAAAGATTATGAAAATTTAGCTTTTACTATTGATGTGGTAAAGGATGAATTTCCTGTGATTGATGTTAAAATGAAAAAGGATAGTTTAGATTTACAAACACTTTATTTTCAAGGTACAGTTAAGTGACGATTATGGATTTAATAGGTTAGAGCTTGTATACTATCCAAGTGGTAACGAATCTATAAAGAAAAGAATTACTATTCCAGTTGCTAATTCTAATGTTTCAGATTTTATTACTGCATTTCCTAATAATTTAAATATTAAAGCTGGTATTTCATATCAGTTATATTTTCAAGTATTTGATAATGATGAAGTTAATAAATTTAAAAACGTAAAAAGTAATACTTTTAGTTATCGAAAGCGCACAAAAGACGAGGAGGTAACAAAACAGTTAAATGCACAGAGTCAATCAATAAAAGATTTGAATAAATCCTTAAAGCAAATTTGAGGAACAGGAAATGCAATTGGAAGAATTATCAAAAACGCAAAAGGAAAAACCTCGATTAAATTTTAATGATAAAAAGAAACTTGAATCATTTTTACAACGTCAAAAGCAGCAAGATGAAGTTAATGAAAAATTTCAACAAGAAGTTAAAGGATAATCTTGAAGATTTTCTAAAAGAGAATAAAGAAAAAGATGAGTTTACAGAAGATTTAAAAGACCGATTAAGAGAAAATGAAGAACAACTTAAAAAAGATGAAAAACTGTTAGAAGAATTACAAAAAGTTCAGGATAAAATTAACAAAGAAGAACTAGCTCAAAAATTAGAAGAGTTAGGCGAAACAGAACAAAAACAAAAAACGAAGTCTAGAACAATTGTTAGAATTAACGAAACGTTTTTATGTTGAAAAGAAACTAGATAAGCTAAAAGATGATTTACGGAGACTTGCTGATGATCAAGAAAAATTGGCAAACGAATCCGATGAAAATAACACAAAAGAGAAACAAGAAGACTCTTAATAAATCTTTTGAAGATTTTGAAAAACAACTAGAAGAATTAAAGAAGGAAGGTGCAGCTTTAAAAAAACCTATTGATATTCCTCAAGATAAGTTGGAAGAAAATGAGATAAAAAAAGAACAGCAAAATGCTTCTGATGAATTAGATGAAAAAGGAAAATAGTCAAGATTCAGAAAGAGGTCAGAAATTAAAAAATGCTCAAAAAAGTCAAAAGGCGGCTGCTCAGAAAATGAAGAAAATGAGCCAACAAATTCAGAGTATGATGCAGATGGGAAGTGGAGAACAAATGGAAGAGGATGTGTATATGTTAAGACAAATTCTTGATAATATTGTTAGTGTTTTCTTTTGATCAAGAAAAGCTTATGAATCAGTTTAAATCGGCAGAAGAAAATCATAATAAGTTTGCTTCGTATTTGAAAAAGCAAAATAGTTTAAAAGAGCATTTTGAGCATGTAGATGATAGTTTGTTTGCATTGTCGTTACGGCAACCAAAGTTATCAGAAGAGGTTAATAAACAAATTACCGAGGTATATTACAATATTGAAAAGGCGCTAGAATTGTTTTCAGATAGTCACGTTTTTCAAGGTGTTTCTAATCAGCAATTCACTATAACAGCTGCAAATAATTTGACCGATTTCTTAAGTGATGTATTAGATAATATGCAAGAGAATTTAAGTATGTCTGCCGGTAAAGGTGGTAATGGAGATATGCAATTGCCAGATATTATTATGAGTCAGGAAGAACTTAATAAAATGATGGAGGAAGGTTTAAAGAATGGAGAAACAGGAAAACCTAAGGACGAGAGAAGGCAATAAAGATGGTGAAAAGGGAGATGATGGAGAAGACGGAAAAGAGAGGAAATAAGAAAGGAAATAAAGGTAATGAAGCTGGTGAACAAAGAAGGAACGATAGAAGATTTAAACGGCTTATTATATGAAATATATCAGCAACAACAAGAATTAAGAAATGCGTTGCAAGATAAAATGGCCAAAGAAGGAAGGAATGCAAATAGTAATTCTTTATTAAGGAAAATGGAAGAGATTGAATTAGATTTATTAAACAAAGGTTTTACAAATCAAACACTACAAAAAATGATGGATTTAAAACATCAATTATTAAAATTAGAAAATGCCACGTTTCAACAAGGTGAAGATAATAAGCGTGAATCTAAAACAAATGATGAAGAATATAATAGTAATGCAAATAATCAGATTCCAACAGCGAAGCAATATTTTAATACAACTGAAATATTAAACAGACAAACATTACCTTTGCGGCAAATTTATAAAGAAAAAGTACAAGAGTATTTTAAGCAAAGCAATGATTAGTTTTAACTACGAAACAGTATTTAAGTTGGATAACGAATCGCAATTAGCGGATTGGATCACTGGTGTTATCAAGGAGGAAGGATGTACGTTGGAAGAGGTGAATTATATCTTTTGTGATGATGAGTATTTACATAAATTGAATGTCGAATTCTTAAATCATGATACTTTAACCGATATAATTAGCTTTGATTATGGGGTCGGAAAAAGCATACAAGGAGATATTTATATATCTATTGAAAGAGTGGTTGATAACGCATCAGATTTTGGTGTTTTGGTGGAGAATGAATTGCATCGCGTAATGGTTCATGGTATTCTACATTATTGCGGCTATAAAGATAAATCTAAAACAGAGGCAAACTTAATGCGTAGTAAAGAAAACCACTACCTAGCACAACTTAGCTGATTAAAAGAATTCAGTGTATATTTGCAACTTCAAAATTTAAAATCAAATAATGTTCCACGTGGAACAATTCAAAATATAAGTTATGTTTAATGATGTTTACGATGTTATAGTAGTTGGTGCTGGACATGCAGGAAGTGAAGCTGCTGCTGCTGCTGCCAACATGGGGAGTAAGACATTGCTTGTTACAATGAATCTTCAAAATATTGCACAAATGTCTTGTAATCCTGCTATGGGTGGTATTGCTAAAGGACAAATTGTACGAGAAATTGATGCGCTTGGTGGGTATTCGGGTATTGTTTCAGACACCTCTGCGATACAATTTAAGATGCTGAATAAATCTAAAGGACCGGCTATGTGGAGTCCGAGAGTTCAAAGTGACCGAATGCGTTTCGCTGAAGATTGGCGATTAATGCTGGAAGGCACACCGAATTTAGATTTTTATCAGGAAATGGTTTTTGGGTTGCTTATCAATAACCATAAAGTAATTGGTGTAAAAACATCGCTTGGTGTCGAGATAAAAGCGAAGTCTGTTGTTCTAACTAACGGTACTTTTTTAAATGGTTTAATACATATTGGTGATAAAAATTTTGGTGGAGGAAGAGCAGGAGAGAAAGCCGCTACTGGTATCACCGAACAACTAGTTGATTTAGGTTTCGATTCAGGCCGAATGAAAACTGGAACACCGCCTCGTGTTGATGGTCGCTCGTTGGATTATTCAAAAATGATTGAACAACCAGGTGATGAAAATCCAGAAAAATTCTCTTATTTAGATATAACAAAACCGTTGCAAAATCAACGCTCTTGTTACATGACATACACAAGTGAAGTGGTTCATGATTTACTTCGAACAGGGTTCGATAGATCACCTATGTTTAATGGTAGAATTAAAAGTTTGGGTCCTCGATATTGCCCATCTATTGAAGATAAAATTAATCGGTTTGCAGACAAAGATAGACATCAATTATTTGTGGAACCGGAAGGTTGGAATACCTGTGAGGTTTATGTGAATGGGTTTTCTACATCACTACCAGAAGATGTTCAATTTAAGGCATTGCGTTCTGTAGTTGGTTTTGAGAATGTAAAATTCTTTAGACCAGGTTATGCCATTGAATACGATTATTTTCCACCAACACAATTAAAACATACCTTAGAAACTAAGCTTATAGAAGGATTGTATTTTGCTGGACAAATTAATGGAACAACAGGTTATGAAGAAGCGGCTTCGCAAGGCTTAATGGCGGGAATAAATGCAAGTTTAAAAGTGCAAGAAAAGGAACCGTTTACACTTAAAAGAGATGAAGCTTATATTGGTGTTTTAATTGATGATTTAATTACTAAAGGGACAGAAGAACCATATCGCATGTTTACCTCGAGAGCAGAATATAGAACCTTATTAAGACAAGATAATGCAGATTTACGATTAACGCCTAAAGGTTTTGAAATAGGATTAGCGAGTGAAAAGCGTTTACGAAGAATGGAGGAGAAGCATGAAGCAGCTGAAAAGTTTGTTCAGTTTTTTGCTGAGACAAGTGTGAAGCCAGAAGATGCAAATCCGGTTTTAGAATCTAAAGAGTCTTCGTTAATTAGACAATCGGATAAGATGTTTAAAATATTTTCCAGACCAAATATTGGTATAGAAGATATGCGAAAATTTGAAGCCGTAGAGGGCTATATCCAAGAAAATAACTTGGATAATGAAGTTATTGAACAGGCCGAAATTCAGGTTAAGTATTCAGGATATATATCAAAGGAAAAAAATAATGCGGATAAATTAAGCAGATTAGAGTATGTTAAAATACCTGCTAATTTCGATTACTCACAAATAAAATCGATGAGTTTTGAAGCCCGAGAAAAACTAAAAAAAATACAACCAACTACGGTTTCGCAGGCATCAAGAATTAGTGGTGTGTCGCCAAATGATATTTCAGTGCTTCTGGTTTATATGGGTCGTTAGGGGAGTAAAAAAATATACGTTCCACGTGGAACACCTAAATTTTCATCAATAATAGTTTTGTATCTGTGGGTAAAGAAAAATCTAAAACAGTCTTATTAAAAGTAAAAGATCATTCGGTTTCTGGAGAAATATTTCAATTAATCGAAAATAAAGAATATGGATTTTTGGAAACCATTCCAAAACCAGCAGCGCAAGATTTGCCTAATTATTACGAAAGCGAAGATTATATTTCGCATACCGATGCCAAACGGAATCTGTTTGAAAAAGTTTATCATGTAGTTCGTAAAATTTCATTAAAGAAAAAATTAAAATTAATTAACAGTTGTCAAGCCGAATCTAAAACTCTATTAGATGTTGGTTGTGGCACTGGCGATTTTTTTCAAGCAGCACAACAAAATAATTGGCAGGTTACTGGAATTGAACCTAATGAACAAGCTCGAAGTATTGCGAACAAAAAAAATAAGGATTCGGTTTTTGATGTCGATAAGTTTTTAAAATTGGAACCTAAAAGTTTTGATGTTATTACACTTTGGCATGTATTAGAGCACTTGCCAAATCTGGAAGATGATATAGCAATCTTTAAAAAACTTTTAAAACCATCCGGAACTTTAATTATTGCGGTTCCAAATTATAAAAGTTATGATGCGCAGTACTATAAAGAATTTTGGGCGGCATACGATGTGCCCAGACATCTTTGGCATTTTAATAAAGCATCGATGTCTAAACTAGTAAACAAAGTTTCATTAGAACTCGTAAAAATAAAACCAATGTATTTTGATGCGTTTTATGTGAGTTTGCTTTCTGAAAAATATAAACATGGAAAAATGAAATTTTTCAATGCAATCCGCGTCGCAACACTTTCAAATTTATTTTCTATCAAAACGAAACAGGTTTCTTCGTTAATTTATGTCATAAAAGCGGCTAATAACTAATTTTAGGCGTTTTAAAGGCTTTTTAGATATACAAATAACCAAACTACCACCTAATTTTTTAAAATACGTCAAAAAGCTTGCTATAAAGTCATTTTTAATAGTATTTAATTATAACAAGCTGTTTTTAAAATAGAAATTTGTTATATAGTAAAATCAAAGAGTTTTCAACTCGAAATATACTTTACTTTACTACTTTTGTCGGAATCATAAATAATTAAATAATGAAAAATATATTTTACGTAGCTGCATTCATGTTAGTGCTATCATCTTGCCAAAAACAAGGAAAAATTGGATTTGTAAATAACGGAACAGTTATTAACGATTATCAAGAAAAGAAAGATCTTGAAACAAAATATCAAGGCATCGAAGAAGCTTTTAGAAAAAGAGCCGATAGTGTTGGTAAAGCATTTCAGTTAGAAGTTCAAGAAACACAACTAACAGCTCAAAAATCATCGCAAGCAAAAGCGCAAGAGTTAATGGGCGGATTACAGCAAAAACAACAACTGCTTCAACAAAAAATGCAAATGGAGCAACAACAATTACAACAAGATTTTCAAACTGAAATCGATTCTGTAATTAGTAAAGTTAAAAAACACGTAAAAGATTACGGTAAAAAGAATGGGTATACGTATATCTTAGGTACTAGTGATGCTGCTGCAACTGTTATGTACGGGGCAGAAGAAAACGATTTAACTAAAACTATTTTAGAAGACTTAAATAAGGAGTATAAAAAATAGTTAAATAACTGATAATCAATATAAAAGCCTCTTATAACTAGTGTTACAAGAGGCTTTTTTTAACAATAAAACGAAAGCGCTTTGGGTATAAGACTAACTTCTATGGCGCCAGTTCCTATAAGTTCGCCGTCGGCTTCAACTAAAAGACATGCGTCTGGTTCTACATAAATTTTTATTGACGATGTTTTTAGGTTTTGTACTTGCTTCACAGTATGCATCTTACCGTTAAAAAGCTTTGACAGATGTTTTAGTATTTCTAGTTTACTTAAATTTTCTACAATGCTAACATCAAATAAACCATCAAACGGATTCGGATGCTGCGTAAGTTGCATGCCTCCTCCAGAATATTTACATAAACCTATAAGAATCATTAAAGTTTTTCCGCTTATTTCTTCAGAATTTATTAAGACTTTAGAATTGAAATTCTTAAATGAAAACAGACCAATTATGGCCGCCAGTAAATAGGCAATGGCACCTAAATTTTTATGCTTAGAGACCTTACTTACCACAAATGCATCAAACCCTATTCCAGCTAAATTATTAAAGTAAACAGGAGGGAAGTTGCTATTTAAAAACTCAATTTTTCCCAGGTCCTGT
The DNA here is from genome assembly GCA_963704215.1 of uncultured Flavobacteriaceae bacterium. Lineage (GTDB taxonomy): Bacteria > Bacteroidota > Bacteroidia > Flavobacteriales > Flavobacteriaceae > Mariniflexile. Next base: position 784,578 of record CAVPHK010000010.1, on the reverse strand, counting down.
TGTGCACACTGCTCATTTTTAATAAGTTGAATCGCACGATTTACATTTCTTGGTATCTGGTGTGTTTTAATCCAATCATTACCAGTACCTATGGGGATTACACCCACCTTAATGTTAGTAAAAGGGACAAGGGTTTGCGCCATAATACCATTCACAATGCCGTGTAAAGTACCATCGCCACCAACACTAATAAACTTGTTAAAATTTAATTTAATACACTGATTAACAAGTAATTGGGCGTGAGCAGGATATTCTGTAAACGCGTATTTAAAAGAAAAGCCATGTTTGATTAACAAGCGTTTAATAGTGGGCCATTTTTTCTTTGCGCGACCATTTCCAGACGTTGGATTAATAATAACAAACCACACATCGTCGCTTGCATTCATTATTCAGATTTTTTATGTAACAAGCGAGTTAGTTTTATTGATAAATCGGTAAGGATAATTTTAGAATTTCCGTTGCGTTCTATATGGTAAATAGCATCTTGTAGCTCTTCGCTAATTTCTAAAATGTTGTTATTGTGCACAAAAGGCGCAAACTTTTCAAGTTTAAAACCAGAAGTTTTGGGTTCTAAATACACTAAATTTGTCGCGTTATAATTAAGCAACATGGCTTGCCTAAAAAAGTCTAAGCAAAACAATAAAAATTGCTTTTGTGTTTCACGACCCGTTTTGGCAATATCATCGCTCCATGAAATGAAATCATGAATAGCTGCTTTGTTTCCTTTTGCTTTAAAAGCACTACGAATCCAGAAAATAAACCATTCTTCAAACTGTAAATCTTCAGAATCATGATATACCAAATCGCAGGCTTTGTTGTAATTTCCATTGGCTTGATGTGCTATTTTTGTAGCCACCGCCAAATCTAAACTGTAATTTTTAATCAAAGCCTCTTTAATAACATCTTCAGCTAATGGTGGAAAATGTAATACTTGGCAGCGCGATCTAATGGTATTTATTATTTGTTCCTCATCTTCAGTAATAAGAATAAAAACGGTTTTATTGGGAGGTTCTTCAATAAGCTTTAAAAGTTTATTGGCACAGGCAGTATTCATTTTTTCAGCCATCCAAATAAGCATCACTTTATATCCACCTTCGTAAGATTTTAAAGCCAGGGCTTTTACAATATCTTGCGCTTCATCAACCCCAATTTGCCCCTGTTTATTATCAACTCCCAAAAGTTTATACCAGTCAAATAAATTGCCATAAGGCTGTTCCTTTATAAGTTGGCGCCATTCTTCTAAATAATGACTGGAAACCGGATGACTTTTAGCTTTTTCGCTGGTAGTTACCGGAAAAGCAAAATGCAAATCGGGATGAGAAATATTATTAAACTTTAAATTACAAGCCACATTACCATTGGTGTTCTCGCCGTTCGTGTTGCCACATAGCAAATATTGTGCATACGCAATGGCCATGGGTAAAGTACCACAGCCCTCGGCACCAACAAATAATTGTGCATGCGGAACTCTACCATTTTCAACACTTTGTGTTAAATGATTTTTAATATGTTCTTGTCCTAAAATTTCCGAAAATAGCATGAAACAAACCTACACAATTTTTGTTAGATGGTAAAACCTAAATTAGCAATAGGGCGTTACCCCAAGGGTCGGGCTTTCCGTTATATCTTTTTTGCTTTTAATGGCAAAAAAGGATGCCACTGCAATCCCTAACGCAAAAAACATGAAACATTCTTAATTTATTTTCAATCTACATCGTTTTCGTTTAAAAACAGGTTTTGTAGCTATTTTTAATTAGTTACTTTTGTATATCAAATACTTAAAAAAATAAAATAGATATAAATGAAAACGCTTAACGATTTTAATTTCAAAAATAAAAAAGCATTAATTCGTGTAGATTTTAATGTGCCTTTAGATGAAAATTTTGAAGTAACAGATGATACTAGAATTGTATCTGCAAAACCAACAATTATTAAAATTTTAGAAGATGGTGGAAGCTGTATTTTAATGTCTCATTTAGGGCGTCCAAAAGGTGTTCAAGATGAATTTTCATTAAAACATATTGTAGAGAAAGTGGAAGATATTTTAGGTGTTGAAGTAACATTTGTGCCTGATTGTATTGGTGAAAAAGCTGAAACTGCTGCTGCAAATTTAAAACCAGGTCAAATTTTATTATTAGAAAACTTACGTTTTTATAAAGAAGAAGAAGCTGGTGATAAAGGATTTGCTGAAAAACTAGCAAAATTAGGAGATATTTATGTAAATGATGCTTTTGGTACAGCACACAGAGCACATGCTTCTACAACAATTGTGGCTCAATTTTTTCCACAAAGTAAATGTTTTGGGTATTTATTAGCACAAGAAATTGAAAGTATTGATAAAGTATTAAAAACAGGCGAAAAACCAGTTTTAGCAGTTTTAGGTGGTGCAAAAGTATCTTCAAAAATTACTATTATCGAAAATATTTTAGATGAAGTAGATCATTTAATTATTGGTGGTGGAATGTCGTTTACATTTATTAAAGCACAAGGTGGAAAAATTGGAAATTCTATTTGTGAAGATGACAAACAAGAATTGGCTTTAGAGATTTTAAAAAAAGCCAAAGCTAAAAATGTACAAGTTCATATTCCTGTAGATGTTATTGCTGCTGATGCTTTTAGTAACGATGCCAACACACAAGTTGTTGATATAGATAAAATTCCTGATGGATGGCAAGGTGTTGATGCTGGTCCAAAATCTATTAAAATGTTTGACGATGTTGTAATGCAGTGTAAAACCATTCTTTGGAATGGTCCATTAGGTGTTTTTGAAATGGAAAGTTTTGCAAATGGAACTATTGCACTTAGGAAATTCTATTGCAGAAGCTACTAAAAATGGTGCATTCTCATTAGTTGGTGGAGGCGATTCTGTTGCTGCTGTAAAACAATTTGGTTTTGAAGAAAAAGTAAGTTATGTAAGCACTGGTGGTGGAGCAATGCTTGAAAGTTTAGAAGGTAATGTATTACCTGGAATTGCTGCAATTTTAGAATAAAACCTATTTTTGGTTTAATTTTTACTAAGCCGCAAATACACGAATGCCTTTTTAAGGTTTGTGTAGTTGTGGCTTTTTTTGTTAAATAAAAATTAAAAAACCGACAAATAGGAACATTTACAAGATTTATAATAAGTTAAAACTTACAAAAACTAAATAAAGTTTTTATTTTAGCGTAAAAAATACGATTTTAGCCGGATTATCGTTCAGTAACCAAACGAATTGATTTTATGGCTTTTAGAATTTTTACAATACTTGTTTTATTAAATTTTTCATGGTGTATCGGGCAATCGCCTAAAAGCACTGAAACCGAATCACGTATTGATGGCAAACAACAAATAACAAAAACCATTCAAAATCAAAAAGATAGTCTGTTAGTAGAAAGGGTTGATGACAATGTTTTTGCAGCAGATTTTGACGAAAAATGGTTAGAAGAATTATACAGTAATTCCCTTTACGATACTATTTATAATTCCATTACCGAGCTAACCTATGAAGAGGTTGATTATCCAGAACTATCTACAGAGTTATTAAAATCAAGATTAGCCGATTTAAGTGCAAAAACACCTTTTAATGTAGAATATAACCCAGGCTTAGAAAGTGTTATAAAATCATACTTAAAACACAGACGAAGTTCTTTACAAAAACTGATTCATTTAAGTGGCTTTTACTTTCCAATGTTTGAACGTGAGTTAGATAATTATGATCTTCCACTTGAAATAAAATATTTAGCTATTGTAGAATCTGCATTAAAACCAAGAGCAAAATCGAGAGTTGGAGCTACTGGTTTATGGCAATTTATGTATGCAACAGGTAAAATGTATGGATTAAATGTGAGTAGTTATGTAGACGAACGTAGCGACCCTATTAAATCTACAGAAGCAGCAGCAAAATATTTATCCAAACTTTATGAAATTTTTGGCGATTGGGATTTAGCACTTGCAGCCTATAATTCTGGACCTGGAAATGTAACAAAAGCCATTCGTCGCTCTGGTGGTTATCAAAATTATTGGAATATAAGAAATAATTTACCACGCGAAACGGCGGGATATTTACCAGCTTTTTTAGCAACGATGTATATTTTTGAATATGCTGAAGAACATGGTTTTACAAAACCTAAACCTGAAGTTGCACTATTTTGAAACAGATACCATTCGTGTAAAACAAATGATTACACTCGATCAAGTGTCTGAAGTTACTGGCGTAGAAATTGAAGAACTTCAGTTTTTAAATCCATCATATAAATTAGATATGATTCCTTTTATTAAAGGTGAAAATTACGTACTGCGATTACCAAGAACGGTTATTGGTGATTTTGTTACCAACGAAGAACAAATTTATAGCTTTGCTAAAGAAGAATTTGATAAACGCGAAAAACCAATGCCTCAGTTTTTTGAGGCCGATACTAAAATAACATATCGCGTAAAGTCTGGTGATTTTTTAGGAATAATAGCTAGAAAATATGCAGTAAGAGTAAGTGATATAAAACAATGGAATGGTTTAAGAAGCAATAATTTAAAAATTGGTCAACGTCTAACAATTTATCCAAGAAATGCAGCTGGTTCATCTTCGGTAACTACCAGTAAAACAGCTACTTCAAAGTCTACTTCTGGTAAGTACAACCATATATACCGTAAAGAGTGGCGACTCATTATGGACTATCTCACAAAAATTTCCTGGAGTTTCTGTTCAAAATATTAAAGATTGGAACGGTATTAGTGGTACAAAACTAAAACCAGGAATGAAACTTAAAATTTCTAAAGGTTAGTTTCCTTAAACCTAACTTAAATTATGCGAAAAAATCTTTTATTAATCTTTACGCTTATTCTGCTAGTATCGTGTAAAGATAAAGTATCTAATAAGGAATTATTATTAGATTCATCGGGAAACATCAATCATGTATCGGTGGTTATTGATAACGAATGGTGGGATGGAAGTGTTGGAGAAGCCATAAGAGGTGTTCTTGCGGCTCCAATTTATGGATTACCTCAAGATGAGCCTTTATTTACTATTAATCAAATTCCTCCATCTGTTTTTTCGGGTTTTGTTACAAAAAACAGAACCGTCTTAAAAATTGAAGAAAGCAATAATGCTGGAATGACAATTTTAGAAAATGTATATGCACAACCACAAAAGGTAATTGTAATTTCAGGGAAATCTAAGCAAGATATTATAGATAGAATAAATGAAAATGCATCAAAAATAGTTGACATTTTTAAAAATGAGGAACTTGCAGAAAGACAGCGACAAATGAATAAGTCGCTTCATAAATATACAGCAATTGAAAATAAATTAAATTTAACCATTCAGTTTCCGTCAGCCTATAGAATTGCCAAAGAGTCTGATAATTTTTTCTGGATTCGAAAAGATATTACTACAGGAACTACCAATTTATTGATTTTTGATGTGCCTTATAATGCTATTAAACGAAACGATAGTTTGATAAGTCAAATAGTTAAATTAAGAGATTCTATTGGGAAAGTATATATCAAAGGACGTCAAGATGGTGTAATAAACGCAGATGGCGGAAAAATTGAATCTTACATGATTACTGAAGATGCGTATGCACCATTTCTTCGTGAAACAATTTTAGATAATAAACCAACTTTAGAAACTAAAGGTATTTGGGATTTAAAAGCAGATTTTATGGGTGGACCATTTATAAATTACGCTATTGAAGATAAAATTAATAAACGATGGGTAATTGTTGAAGGTTTTGCATTTGCACCATCTGTAGAAAAACGCGATTATATGTTTGAATTAGAAGCTATAATTAAATCAGTAAAAATAAAATAGAAGTAGAAATTTCTAATAAAAAAAAGACCAACTCTTATCGGTTGGTCTTTTTTTTAATATACAAGAGGATTTATTCTTTTTTATCTTCCTTTTTATCGTCTTCTTTACTAGCATCTTTAAATTCTTTAATACCACTACCTAATCCTCTCATTAATTCTGGAATTTTTTTTCCTCCAAATAATAATAAAACAACTACAACAATTAGTACTATTTGCATTGGGCCAATAGCTCCGAAAAATATACCTAGTGAAATCATAATTTATTAAATTTATGATGCAAAGTTAATAATTAAAGTTTAATAAAATCGTTTTAGTTGTAACTTTAGCATGCACCTAACTCGCTCATGCAATTATTTTATTTAATTTTGTTTGATATATGAGCAATAAAAAAAGCCAAAAAAAAAAAATACGAAAAAAACTACTCGATAAGTATCGATTGGTTATTCTTAACGAAGATACTTTTGAAGAACGTATTTCTATAAGATTAACACGATTAAATGTTTTTGTTTTAGGATCTTTATCTGCCATTTTTTTAATTGCAGGAACCACCATTTTAATTGCTTTTACCTCGTTAAGAGAGTATATTCCAGGGTATTCTTCCACAGCATTAAAAAAGAAAGCAACAGAGTTAAATTATAAAACAGATTCGTTACAACAAGTTATTGTTATGAATGAGCGATATTATGCTTCTATAAAAAAAGTTTTACAAGGTGAAGTAGTCTAGTTTAGATTTTAATAAAGATTCCATAATTAAGGCGGTGAAGTTAGAAGCTAGTGAAGTAGATTTAAGACCATCGCCAGAAGATTCATTATTAAGAGAAAAAGTAGATAAAGAAGATAAATATAACTTATTTGAATCGGCAACATCGGCATCAAATTTTGTGTTATTTCCGCCAGTAAATGGAACTATAAGCGAACCTTATAATGTAAAAGAAAAACATTATGCTGTTGATATTGTGGTTGCCAAAAGATACCCCAATAAAAGCAACTGCCGATGGCATTGTTATTTTTGCCGAATGGACAGCAAATACAGGATATGTAATTATTACTAGAACATAGTTATGGTTTAATTTCGGTTTATAAACACAATGCATCTTTAACAAAATCACAAGGAGATTTGGTAAAAGCAGGAGAAGTTATTGCAACATGCTGGAAATACAGGAGAATTATCTACTGGACCACATTTACATTTTGAACTTTGGAATGATGGTTACCCAATAAACCCAACTAATTTTATAGATTTTAAATAAATGATTTCAATAAAATCAGCTTTAGCAAAACCATTTGCAAAACGTGTTTATAAAAACATTCAAAAATGGGCAAATAATCCTATTGAAACACAAGAAAAAGTGTTTCAAGAATTAATTGCAGAAGCAACTCAAACCCAATTTGGAAAAGACCATGATTTTATAAGTATAAATTCTCATAAAGATTTTGTTAAACGTGTTCCTATTAGAGATTATGAAGATTTAAAACCTTATGTAGAACGGGTTGTTGCTGGAGAAGAAAATATTCTTTGGAAAGGAAAACCTATTTATTTTGCTAAAACTTCAGGAACAACTTCTGGTTCTAAATACATTCCTATTACAAAAGAAAGTATGCCATTTCATGTTGAAGCTGCAAGAAATGCCATTTTAATGTACATACATGAAACAGGAAAAAGCAAATTTGTTGATGGCAAAATGATTTTTCTTCAAGGAAGTCCTATTCTGAAAGAGAAAAATGGAATTCAATTAGGAAGACTTTCGGGTATTGTAGCACATTATGTTCCAAAATATCTTCAAAAAAACAGATTGCCTTCTTGGGAAACCAATTGTATTGAAGATTGGGAAACCAAAGTAGATGCAATTGTTGAAGAAACGTTACCGGAAAATATGACAATTATTTCTGGAATTCCATCTTGGGTACAAATGTATTTTGAAAAATTTCAACAAAAAACAGGCAAAAAAGTTGGCGATATTTTTAAAAATTTCAACCTATTTATTTTTGGAGGTGTTAATTATGAACCTTATAGAGCCAAATTTGAAAATTTAATAGGAAGAAAAGTAGATAGTATTGAATTATATCCTGCAAGTGAAGGTTTTTTTGCATTTCAAGATAAACAAAATGAAAAAGGAATGTTGCTTCAGCTAAATTCTGGAATTTTTTATGAGTTTATTAAAGCAGATGAATTTTTTAATGAAAACCCAAAACGAATTACAATTAAAGATGTTGAAGTTGGTGTTAATTATGTCATGATTATTTCAACAAATGCAGGACTTTGGGCCTATAATATTGGAGATACGGTACAGTTTACTTCAACAAAACCTTATCGTGTGATTGTTTCTGGAAGAATAAAACATTTTATTTCGGCTTTTGGAGAACATGTTATTGGTAAAGAAGTAGAACAAGCGATGCAAGAAGCTACTTTAAATTCAAATAGTAAGAGTAACAGAATTTACCGTAGCGCCACAAATAAATCCACCATAAGGCTTACCGTATCATGAATGGTTTATTGAATTTGAAAATGAACCAGAAAATCTTTCAGAATTAGCTAAAAAAATTGATGAATCACTTCAAAAACAAAACAGTTATTATTTCGATTTAATAAAAGGTAAAGTGTTACAACCACTTAAAATAACTAAAGTAAAGAATGGCGGATTTCAAGAATATATGAAATCTATTGGAAAATTAGGAGGACAAAATAAACTACCGAGATTGTCGAATGATCGAAAAATTGTTGAAGAATTTTCGTAAGCTAATTAACTCAAATAATAGTATATTTGGCGATATAAATTTGAATATGAGTAATAAAAAACATCACGAAAGAACACGAGCTCAAGAAAGCTCAAATGCTATTGAACGGATGTATATTACCATGCGTCATTTGTTTAACAGAGGGTTTTATAAACCTATGGGTATTTCTGGTGAAACACTTCGTCAATCTTTACTGCTTTTAAGACCAGAAATTTATGGTTCTATTGGTGAAGAAAAAGCAGAATTAGAGGGTTTGCTTTATGTTATTGATAGACTTCCTATTGGTATTGAAGAATGTACATTTATTAATTTAACAAGTGATGAAGGCTATTCTAATTCTCATTTTAAAGCCATAATTCCAGAAAAAAGACGTAGAAATTGCTACAGAATTGATGAAGAACAAATGAATATTGAGATTACGCGTGGACGTTCAGAAATCTATGATATTTTAACACATATTACCTTTCTTTTTATAGAATCGCATAAAATAAGTAATCGTGTTTTAATTGATGAAAGCGGGTCGACAACCAGAGATTGGAAAAAACTTGAAGCAGCTGTATTAACTAAAGGAAAGCTTACACAAGCAGAACGAGAAATTGCGATTACGCATACAGCAAATATTTTAGGAAGAACATTTAATGAATTAAGAACCGTTTATTCAGATTTTGCAATTCCATCACAACCAGAACGATTATTACATATTGTTTATTGGTTAGGAAAATTAGCCATTGAAGAACAAATAAATAACAATAAACGCACCGTTACATTTAGTCCGGTTTTAAGAGAACGATTGGGTCATCATATACATGGCGAAATTTGGGCAGATCAAATAAAAGATGTTTTATATAAAAACAATCTGTTAGAAAGACCAATTCATATTATAAGTGCCAATATGCATAGTGTTATGAATACACTTTATGCGCCATCAGCCTTAAAAACAGACATATTAAAAAAGGATATTTATAGTGTTTATGAATCCTTAAGTAAGAAAGAGAATAATGACTTGCGAAATAAAGTAACCAAAGAAGCGTTGCAGAGTGGAATGATTTATATTGAGGACAGCTCTGGAACTAATATTGATGTTCAAATTTTTGACACTTGTAAATTAGATGTTTCAAAATTAGATATTCAGATTAATGAGTCTAAGTTAAAATCCGAAAAACCCGTTATATTTGTTATGGATTATGCTTTTGGAGAGCAAGCCTATGAAACTATTGATGAATTGTTAAAACCCTATAAAGCAAAAGGAAAAAAAATTCATTTAAATGTAGATTCTGTTTCAATAATGGGGAAAGCAGGAATTTTAGAAGGTGGAAAAGGAGATATTATGATTCCTTCAGCTCATATTTTTGAAGGTACAGCAGATAATTATCCTTTTAAAAATGAACTTTCAAAAGAAGATTTAGAAGGTCAAGGTGTTGATGTGTATGAAGGTGCTATGATTACCGTTTTAGGAACTTCATTACAAAATAAAGACATTTTAAAGTTCTTTTTTAATTCCACCTGGAGTGTTATTGGGTTAGAAATGGAAGGAGCACATTATCAAAAAGCCATTCAAGCAGCATCGAAAGTAAGAGGAAGTATAAGTCCTAATGTAAAAGTAAGATATGCGTATTACGCCAGTGATAACCCTTTAGAAACCGGAGCCACATTAGCATCAGGAGGTTTAGGCACTACAGGTGTAAAACCAACCTATTTAATTACAAGAAAAATAATAGAACAAATATTTAACTAATCACACTAAAAAATGAGTAAAGAATTGCCACAGCCACAAGCATCTGAAGAAGTAGATTTAGGCCAGTTATTTAAACTAATTGGAAATGCTTTTAGCAGATTTTTCAATTTTATTGGGAGTATTTTTATTGGTATTTATAAGGTGTTATTAGCATTGTTAATACATATTTATAAACGATTGGTTTGGTACACAATAGCCATTATTTTAGGAGTTATAATTGGTTTTGTTATCGATATGAATTCTAATAAGCTTTATGGCGCGAACATGTTTATAGAAACCAATTTTAATTCAGCCAGACAAGTTTATGAAAACATTAAACAATTTCAGCAATTGGCAAATAAAGATAAGGACTCACTGCAACTTGCTAAAAGATTAAATATTACACCTAATGAAGCTTCTAAACTTAAAGGGTTTTATATTGAACCAGACCTAGATGAAAATGATATTGCCGAAATGTACTCCGATTTTTATTTAAGGTTAGATTCAATATCTCGATTAGAAATGACTTATGATAGGTACAAATCCTCATTAACATCATATAATTATAATATTCATGAAATAGGGGTTATTTCAACCGATAAAAATTTATATAAAAAAATACAGAAAGCTTTTATTGAGCAAATTTCAAACAGCACTTATTTAAAGGATTTAGCAGCGGTTAATTTCCAAATTTTATTAAAAAAAGATTCCGTGCTTCAAAAGCAGGTAACGAAAACAGATTCTTTGGTTAAAGAATATTTAGCGATAAGAATCAATGAGTCTAAAAAAGAGCAAATTCCCAATTCAGGCACTAATCTATACATGGGTGATGCAGAATCTTCTGGTGGAAGTTTACTTGTTGATGAATCTAAACTTCTTGAACAACGGTTATGGCTTGAGGACAGAAGAAGAGTTTTAGATAGTACCATGGTTAGACAAAAGAATGTTGTGAATGTTTTAGCTAATTTTCCAGAATCAGGTTATGATATTAGAAAGTGGTATGATAAAATGAAATTCTTAATACCATTGCTTTTATTTTTAGGGACTCTTTTAGTGTTTAGTTTTATAGGGCTTGGAAAATTTTTGCGCAAACAAAGTGAATTTTAATTAAACCCCAAACACCCTTTCGAATAGTAGTCCACCCTAACGGGGATGATTTTATAGACTGTTCTCAACGAGAAAAAAGAAGCAGATGAAAATTTTAATTACCGGTGGTGCTGGATTTATTGGATCTCATGTAGTAAGATTATTTGTTGAAAAATATCCAGACTACCATATTTTCAACTTAGACTTATTAACTTATGCTGGTAATTTAGAGAATTTAAAGGACGTTGAAAACAAAGCTAATTATTCCTTTATAAAAGGCGACATCACAGATGAAGGTTTTATAACCGACTTATTTACGAAGTATAAATTTGAAAGTGTTATTCATTTAGCCGCAGAATCCCATGTAGACAGATCCATAAAAGATCCTTTAGCATTTGTAAAAACAAACGTCATTGGCACTATGATTCTTTTGAATGCTTTTAAAAACATATGGAAAGACAATTTTGAAAACAAATTATTTTATCATGTGAGCACTGATGAAGTTTATGGAACTTTAGGTGAAACAGGCTTATTTATCGAAACGACAGCTTACGACCCTAACTCACCATATTCAGCATCAAAAGCTAGCTCAGACCATTTTGTACGAGCTTATGGAGAAACCTATGGAATGCCTTATATAATTACAAATTGCTCAAATAATTACGGACCTAATCAATTTCCGGAAAAATTAATTCCGCTCTTTATAAATAACATAATTAATAATAAGCTTTTGCCTGTGTATGGCGATGGAAATTACACCAGAGATTGGTTGTATGTAAAAGATCATGCCGTTGCCATCGATTTGGTGTTTCATAAAGGTAAAAACCACGAAACCTATAATATTGGTGGTTTTAACGAATGGAAAAACATCGATTTGGTTAAAATATTATGCTTTCAAATGGATGAAAAACTAAATAAGCCAAAAGGATCTTCTGAAAAACTGATAACGTATGTTAAAGACCGTCCAGGGCACGATTTAAGGTACGCTATAGATGCATCAAAAATAAACAAGGAATTAGGCTGGAAACCATCAGTAACTTTTGAGGAAGGCTTAAATAAAACGATTGATTGGTATTTAGACAATGAAGAATGGTTAAATAGTGTCACAAGTGGAGATTATCAATTATATTACAAAAAACAATATAGCTAGGTGGTTATAAAGTTATAATAGTTATATGGTTAAAATGTTAAATGGATAAAATAAAATCTCATAAAGATTTAAAAGTTTGGCAGGAGTCTATGACTCTTGTTACTCAGATTTACAAGGTTTCCGAAGATTTCCCTAAGCATGAGATTTATGGACTTTCTTCTCAAATTCGAAGAGCAGCTGTTTCGATCCCTTCAAATATAGCCGAAGGAGCTGGAAGAAATGGAGAAAATGAGTTTACACGATTTTTATATATAGCTTTGGGATCACTGTCAGAAGTTGAAACATCCAAGTTAAAAACACCTTTAACACACAGGAACATGATTATGGATGTAACATCTGACCGTTGAAAAACAATAAAAATAGACAGATGAAACACAATTAGAAATTTCTCAAAGACTTAATTATGTTGACAATATAGAAGATTAAACAAGAGCATATATTTTATTAGAAACATGCTCTCAATCCTTATAAAAAGTTTAAAGTGAACAAATCTCATAACTATATAACCACATAACCTTTTAACAAAAGAAAATGAAAGGAATCATTTTAGCAGGAGGCTCAGGAACACGTTTGCACCCACTTACCAAAGTGGTAAGTAAGCAACTCATGCCTGTTTATGATAAACCCATGATATATTATCCACTTACCACTTTAATGTCAGCTGGAATAAACGAAATTTTAATAATTTCAACGTCTAAAGACATACCAAGATTTAAAGAACTATTAGGAAGTGGTAAAGATTACGGCTGTATTTTTGAATATGCTGTTCAAGAGCAACCCAAAGGATTGGCTGAAGCATTTTTAATAGGAGAATCCTTTATTGGAAATGATAGTGTCGCACTTATTTTGGGTGATAATATTTTTTATGGCTCGGGGTTAGATGAAACCTTAAAGTCTAAAATTGACCCAGATGGGGGTGTTATTTTCGCCTACCATGTTCAAGACCCGCAACGTTATGGTGTTGTAGAATTTGATAAAGATAACAATGCTATTTCTATAGAAGAAAAGCCAGAAAAACCAAAATCAAACTATGCTGTTCCTGGCATCTATTTTTACGATAATTCTGTGATATCTATTGCAAAAAGTATACAACCAAGTCAAAGAGGCGAATTAGAAATAACAGATGTAAATAAAGTTTATTTAAAGTTGGGCAAATTAAAAGTTCAAATTTTAGATAAAGGAACGGCTTGGTTAGATACCGGTACATTTACTTCGTTAATGCAAGCATCTCAATTTGTTCAGGTAATCGAAGAACGACAAGGACAAAAAATTGGATGTATAGAGGAAACGGCATTTAATATGGGATATATAAATAGAGATCAATTATTTAAACTAGCGGAACCCTTATTAAAAAGTGGTTATGGTGAATATCTTCAACAAATAAAATAGTATGAAAATTGAAGAAACACACTTAAAAGGCTGTTTTGTAATTACACCAAAAGTTTTCGAAGATGAAAGAGGTTACTTTTTTGAAAGCTTTAATCAACATGTTTTTGAGATGGAAACTGGAATCAATGTTAATTTTGTACAAGATAATCAGTCTATGTCCGCTAAAAATGTGTTAAGAGGGCTGCATTTTCAAACAGGAGAGTATGCTCAAGCCAAATTAGTGCAAGTTATTAAAGGTAAAGTTTTAGATGTTTGTGTCGATATTAGAAAAAAATCGCCCACTTTCGGACAACATTTTTCAATATTATTAGATGACAAAAATCGTAAACAACTCTATATTCCTAGAGGGTTCGCTCATGGTTTTGTGGTGCTAGAGAACAACACGATATTTTCTTATAAATGTGATAATTTTTATAAGAATAAAAATGAAGCAGGCATTATATTTAATGATAAAACATTAAATATTGATTGGGGAATTTCAGAAAATGAATCAATTATTTCAGAAAAAGATAAGCTTTTACCAACTTTTGAAAACCTATTCAATTTAATATGAATAAGAAAGTACTCGTAACAGGAGCTAATGGTCAGTTAGGCAAAACCATTGAAGAATTGTATTCAATAAATGATGCTAGTTTAGAGTTTACTTTTGTTTCTAAAGAAAATTTAGACATAACAAATGTAGGAGAACTCCTTTTGTATTTTAAAGCAAATAAGTTTGATTATTGTATAAATTGTGCAGCTTACACGAATGTAGAACAAGCTGAAAAAACACCTGAAATCGCATATAAAGTAAATGCAGAAGGGGTTAAAAATTTATCTAAAGTATGCAAAGAAACCCAGACAATATTAATACATATTTCAACCGATTATGTTTTTGATGGAGAAAAAAGCGAACCTTATGTGGTAACCGATGTGCCAAACCCAATAAACGAATATGGTAAATCTAAATTGTTAGGAGAACAATATATTCAAGAGATTTTGAATGAGTATTTTATTATTAGAACATCTTGGTTGTATAGTAAAAAGTACGGAAAGAACTTTTACAAGTCAATTACGGAAAAAGCTTACAAAAAGGAAGACTTATTTGTTACCGACGAACAAATGGGGTGCCCAACCGATGCTGTTAATTTAGCTGATTATATAATATCATTCATTAAATTAAAAAATCCTACATTTGGCGTTCATCATTTTTGTGGAAATGATGTTATGACATGGTTTGAATTTGCGAAAAAAATAGTGAATGATCAAAATTTAAAATGTAAAATAGAAAAAGTAAATTTTCAAAGTCTTGCAAAGCGTCCAAAAATGAGCGTTTTAGCAACTTATTGAAACGGACTTTTTAAGAAACAACATAATAAAATGTATAAAACACCCATACTCCTACTTTTTTTTAATAGACCAGAAACGACTCAAAAAGTATTTGATCAAATTAAACAAGTTAAACCACTTCAACTTTTTGTTTCTTGTGATGGTGCTCGCAAGGGAAATAGTGAAGATGAGAAGGCAATTAAAAAATGTAAAGAAATCTTAGAAACGATAGATTGGGAATGTGAGGTAAAATATAATTATTACACAGATAATCAAGGATGTAATTTAGCAGTTACTGGAGGAATTAGTTGGTTTTTTAAAAATGTAGACAAAGGAATTATTCTCGAGGACGATTGTTTACCGTCAAGTTATTTTTTTAATTTTTGTGAAGAAATGTTATCTAAATACGAACACGATAATAGAATATCAATAATAAGTGGCACTAATTTTCTACCAAATTCAAAGAAGATAAACTATGATTACTATTTTTCTACTTTAACTCATATTTGGGGATGGGCAACATGGAAACGAACTTGGGACGAAAATGTTCTTAACATTACGAATTATCAAGAAGTAAAAACAAAAAATGGATTCTTAAAATATAAATATAAAAAACTGTACATTAATTTTTTTAATTATTTATTCGAAAAAGTTGCGAAAGACCCACATTGTGATGTAACATGGGACTATCGCTTTTTTTACCATAATTTGGTAAATAATAGGCTATCAATAATTCCGGCTGTCAACTTGGTAAATAATATTGGTTTTGATGGAAATGGACGTTCTGGAGTAAAAAAGCGCACAGAATCCATTCAATTAAATCCTCAAAGTTTTAAAACTTGCAACTATACCCAACCTGTAAGTTTTATTCCTGAATTAGAATTCGACAATTATACCCTTTTAAAGGAGCTTAAGTATGGTATTGTGGGCACCAAGTTTGCCCTACTTATAAAAAGTTATTTAGAAAAAAAACCAACATTAAAAAGTAAGGTTAGGAGATTAATTAATAAAATTTAAAATATTGTTATTAAAATATTTTTTTAAGTTTAAGAACTTTGTTGTTGATTATTTTTCGAAGGAAAAAACAATTATATTAAATTTTATTTCGTTAGGGCTTGGGCATTTCTTTTTTTTAGGGGCATCGTTTTTAGTAACAATATTTCTGTTTAATAGATTAAGCACCGAAGTTTACGGTACTATTTTTTTTGTACAATTTATTTATTCATTTTTAGCAATAATTGTGGATTACGGTTTTAATATTACTGCCGTTAAGAAAATCGCTATTATAAATTCTGAAAACAAAAAATTTAACCAGACATTCTCAGAAACTATTTTAACCAAAGCGATCTTATCAATTGTATGTTTTACTTTACTATTTATTCTTATAAATATTTTAACTAAATTCAGTAATATTGCAGTTTTTTTATATTTTGGATTCGTTATTTTAATAGCACGGTCGTTTAATGTACAGTTTTTTTTTCAGGGAATTGAAAAAATGAAATTTTATTCGTTTGGATTATTTTTTTCTTCAATTATTTATTTATCGCTGACTTATTTTTTTGTAATAAATGATAAAAACGCTTATTTAGTTAACTTTTTTTTAGGTTTATCTAATTTAATAAGTTCATTTTTTTTATTAGTTCTTTTACGTCATCAATACGCCATAAAGCTAACGTTTATTAGCTATAATAGAATCATAGAATTGTTAAAAGAAAATTTCACAATTTCATACGGAAATGTGTTTTTTGGGATACAATCATTTATTGGACCACTATTATTAGGATTTTTAACAAGTAATGTATATGTTGGATATTATAATTTGGCAGAGAAATTTTCGACTATATTAAAGCAAATTACAGGTGTTATTGGAGGGTTGATATTACCAAAAGCAACACTTTTTTATAGAAATAGCGAAAAACAAGGAGACCGTTTTTTAATGGATTTTTACAGACCACTAATTTTAACAATATTAATCATCTCAATTATTTTGTTTTTCTTTTCTAATATGATAATGGACATACTGGTCAATAAAGAGCAAGATCATATTGCGACAAATTTGAAATTTTTGGCTTTAGTTCCTTTATTTACAATTTTACAAGCGCAATTCAGCACAAAGTTAATGGTATTTAATCAATATAAAATTCTATCAAATATTTTTACTTTTACCTCAGTGTTTTATAGCATAACGATTGTATTGATAGTTCCATATTATTTTGATAATGGTTTGGCGTTTATAACATTGTTATTTGAAATAATAATATCAACTTTAGCATATTATTTTACAAAAAAATATTTTTTACAAAAAGAATATGAAAACACTTTTTAAGTTCTATTTGTTTTTTCTGCCGTTTACTTATGGTTTAACTTTAAACGTAGGTTTTCCGTTAAAAATAAGTGAGGGATTGTTACTTTTTATGGTGTTTTTAATATTTCTAAAAGGAAAAATATCTAGTTTCACTTTCAGAAAGTTTCCAGAATTAATTATATTTTTAATAATTGTATCAATTTCATTTATAGTTAATAAAAATAATGTTGTTAAACCCGATTTATTTGATTACCGAATAAGCCCAATAGGAGATAGTCTTCTTCGACTTCTTTATATTTATTTTAATATTATAGCGTTTTTTGTAGCATTTGAATTTTTAAGAAAAGACCTTTTAATTTTAAAGAGTTGGATAAATGGAGCAATTGTAGCGGCTATATATGGATGGCACTTATTGATTTTTTCTCTAATAGGAATCGATTATTTTTTGCTTCCAGGAATGACCGAACCACTCCAAACATTTCATGGTATTGTGCGCACTGGACCGTTTCAGGAGGGAAATTTCTTTGCACTTTATTTATTGCTATCAGGTGCTATAGCTTGGTTTCTAAATAATAAAAAAGCTAGTTTATTTTTGTTTTTTAGCATTTTAAGCACCTTTTCTACTATTGGAATATTTGGGGTATTTTTATTTTTTGGTGTATATTATGCAAAAGCTATTTTTAAAAAAAGGACACTGGTAAAAATACTTTACACCTTACCTTTGTTTTTAATTTTATTGGTTTATTTGTTAAATAACCCGACTTTTAAATCGGTTCTGGTTGATAAATTGCAACCCATTAAAAATGTAAATACTTCAAATGGCTCAGCAGCAGATCGTTATTCTACGTCTAAAGCGGCATTTAAAATGGGCATAGATAATTTATTTTTTGGTGTAGGCCCATACAATTTTGGGAATGAATATTTAGATTATTTAGATTTTGATGATTTTGAATCTATAACTCAAACCATGAAGGATTATATTAAATACAAAGGGTTGAGAAAAATACCAAATAATATATATCTGGAGGTTTTTTCAGAATATGGCGTATTTGCTTTTTTCTTATTTCTATTTTTCCTTTACCATATCTATCAATTTACGGGATTTATAAAAGAAAGAGGCATAAAAGCTGGATTCATAAGCTTGCTTTTTTGTTTCAATGCCTTTCCATCTTTTATTATGTTGTTTATTTGGACATTTTTAGCAATACCAATTGCTATTTACAGCAATAAAGCTCTAACGACTAAAGAAATATTCTAAGAATGAAACTAAGGAAATCATTTTTAATTTTTCAATTGGCTTTATTTCCGCTTTACAGTTTATTTATGGTAAGTCTGTCTACTGGTTTTGCCCTATTTGGTGCTATTTCTAAAAATAAGTTTAAATCCTTTAAAATAGATTATAAGCTTCTTTTGATATTTAGTTTACCCTTAATAGTAAATATTATTTCACTAGCATGGGATAATGACTATCAGGGTAGTATAAATATGTTTACAAAATCTTTATCTTTCATAATTTTCTATCTTGTTTTTATAGTATTTAGACCATTTAATACAGTTCTAGAAATATTTGATTTTATAAAGCTGTATATTATTAGTTCCGCCATTTTTTCAGTAATTATAATTCTATATTTATTAATTAATATAGAATTGGATTACAGAGAAGCTTTAGACACAATTCCATTAATAAACGAGCACCCAATATATGTTAACTTAATTACTGGTTTAGCGCTTATTTTTATTTCATTTAATTATTTTTCTAGACACATTAGAATACTTTTATTAATCCCTTTAACTGTGCTTTTTTTTATAGCTAATAGTAGAGGTGTTATTGCGGCGCTATTAATATCACTTTTAATTCGGTTGATATATTATGTAAAGAACCCATTTAAAGTTTCGTTGTATTTTAGTTTGTTACTAGCAATATTTGCCACAATTTTATTTTTAACCCCATTAAAGAAACGTTACCTAGAGTTCTCCGAAACTTTTAAATATGTGTTACCAGTAAATGATAGTTTTAATTCCATGAATATTAGAATTGCTATTTATAGTTGTTCGCTTGATTTATTCAAAGAAAAGCCCTTATTAGGTTATGGAATAGGTGGTATTCAAAATGCATTAAATGACTGTTATGGTCAATTTAATACCAACGCATTTAACAATAAAAACTTTAACACGCATAACCAATATTTAAATTATTTATTAAGCTATGGGATAATAGGTTGTCTAGCCATTTTATTTTATTTTTTTTTCTTTTTTAAATTAAGCGCGATAGTTAAGGATGAATATTTTTCTTTTTTAATTTTCTTTTTTGTTACTTTTTTAACAGAAAACATTTTAAGCAGAAACACGGGGGTAGTTTTATTTTCTATGTTTAATAGTATTTTTTATTTAAAATCAACACTTAATGATAGTAATTAACGCACGATTTTTAACACAAAAAATAACGGGAGTTCAAAGATATGCATATGAAATTTGCAAAAGACTGCCAGAAAAAATTAATGGGCATGAAATAATATTTTTGGTGCCAAAAATAAGTTTAATAAATGAGCTAGATTCAAATTGCAAACTTCTGGCTGTAGGTTCTTTTAAGGGGAATTTATGGGAACAGATAGATTTGCCATTATATTTAAAAAAAATTGGGAACCCGTTGTTAATTAATTTTGTTGGTATTGCCCCAATATTATATAAACATAAAATCATGTTTTTATATGATTTAGCTTTCAAACACCATCCTGAATGGTTTTCTTATAAGTTTTATAAAACTTACAACATGCTTATACCAATAAGTTTAAAAAATGCATTTTTAGTTATAACAGACAGCCATTATGTTAAAAACGATATCAACAAAACGTATAATATTCATCTAGACCAGATAGAAGTTGTCTATGGCGCTTCATCCGAAATATTTTATTTTAAAGATTTACCCAAAGAAAAGTTTGTTCTTACTGTTTCCTCTATCGATCCAAGAAAAAATTTACGTAGGGTTATTGAGGCATTTAACCAATTAAAATCTGATTATAAACTTGTAATTGTAGGATCAAAAAATAAAACATTTTCTAATAGTAATATTCCTGAAAGCATTTTAAATGAAAAGATTGTTTTTACAGGATATTTAGACGATTCATCATTAGTTGAGTTGTATAATAAATCCGATGTGTTTGTATATGCATCACTATTTGAGGGTTTTGGTATTCCACCACTTGAAGCACAGTCTTGTGGGTGCCCTTGTCTTATATCTAATACCACGTCATTACCAGAAGTTTATGGTAATTCTGTCACTTATTGCGACCCATATTCTGTTGAAAGCATTAAAGATAACTTATCAAAAATGATACTAGACAAACAAAAAAAGGAAATATTACAAGAGCTAGGTTTTATAAATGCTAAAAAGTACAATTGGCAATATTCAACAAATAAATTTGTAGAAATATTAAAATGCATACTTGAAAGAAAATATAAACATTAAATTTGCACTTATTTTAATGCAATTTTATTAATGAATAAAACAGCTATAATTTTTGGTGGTTCGGGATACATAGGTAGAAACCTTTTAATGGAGTTAATCCATCAAGATTTATTTGATCGATTTATTATTGCTGATTTGAATAAACTAGATGGTTTTAACGAACAAATTGAGTTAGGGAAAATAAGATGGGCGTCTGTAGATGTAAGAAAAAACATTACGCTAAGTGTAGAAGACGTTGATATAGACCAGAGTTGGATTTTTAATTTTGCTGCAATTCATCGAGAGCCAGGACATGAATTTAAAGAGTATTTTGATACAAATGTTCCTGGAGCAGAAAACATAAACTCATTTGCAACTAAATCTGGTATAAAAAATATATTCTTTACAAGTAGCATTGCACCTTATGGAAAATCTATTTCCGAGCGAACAGAAAAATCTCCACTTTATCCTGAAACAGCATATGGTATTTCAAAGGCTTTAGCAGAAAGAATACATCAACAATGGTTATACGAAGATAAGTCTAGAAGACTAATTATTGTAAGACCCAGTGTGATTTTTGGGCCTCAAGATCCTGGCAATGTGTATAGAATGATTAAATCGTTAAAAAAAGGAACTTTTGTTTTGCCAGATGGAGGAAATGTAATAAAAGCTTTTGGTTATATTTATGGATTGGTGGAAAGTATAATTTTCACAATAAATAAAAAAGAACGATTAATTATTTATAACTACGCAGAAAATCCTTTAATTCCTTTAAATCAAATGGTAGATGTTGTTAAAAATGAACTAAACTATAAAAAGCCAACCATTAAATTGCCTGTAAATATTTTGGCATTTATAGCAGGAGTTTTTCAAATAGGGTTTAAATTAATAGGTAAAAAGAGCGATATTCATCCAGTTCGCGTGCGCAAAGCAGGTTTTCCAACTAATATTAAACCACAATATTTAATCGAAAATAAATTTAATTTTAAGTATGATTTTCAAAATGCATTAAAACACTGGAAAAACGTTTCACCCAAAGATTTCCAATAGACATGAAAGTAGCAATTGTACATGAGTGGCTTACAGTAATAGCTGGGTCAGAAAGTTGTTTTAAAGTTTTTACAGAAATTTATCCCGAAGCCGATATTTTTGTTTTAATATCAGACGAAAACAGCTTAAAAGAACTAGGAATAGACCCTAAAAGAGTTAAGAATTCGTTTATTCAAAAATTGCCTAAATCCAAAACAAAATGGAAAAGCTACTTACCATTATTTCCTTATGCCGTTGAACAATTTGATTTAGCAGAATATGATTTAATTATTTCATCTTCTCATGCCGTAGCAAAAGGTGTAATAACAAACGCCAATCAAATACATATTTGTTATATATACTCGCCTATTAGATATGCTTGGGATTTATATCATCAATACTTACGGGAAAGTAATTTAACTAAAGGGATAAAAGGTTTTTTAGCCAAGTTTATTTTACATTACATTCGACAATGGGATTTGGGCACTTCAAATCGTGTTGATGAATTTATACCTATATCTAAATATATCGAAAAAAGGGTTTGGAGAACTTACCGAAGAGAATCTTATAAAGTAATTTACCCTCCAGTAGCAATTCATGATTTTACCTTAAAGACAGAAAAAGAAGATTTCTATTTTACAGCATCAAGACAAGTTCCTTATAAAAAGATTGATTTAATTGTCGAAGCATTTTCGAAAATGCCGAACAGAAGACTAGTTGTAATTGGCGATGGACCTGAAGCAAATAAAATTAAAGAAAAAGCAACTTCTAATATTGAAATATTAGGGTATCAGAAATTCGAAGTTTTAAAAGATTATATGCAACGCGCAAAGGCATTTGTATTTGCGGCAGAAGAAGATTTTGGTATTATTCCTATTGAAGCACAAGCTTGCGGAACACCAGTTATAGCGTATGGTAAAGGCGGATCATTAGAAACAGTGAGAGGTAAATTTGTTAACCAAAATATTGAAAATGGAGACACGGGAGTGTTTTTTGATAAACAAACAACAGATTCGCTTAAAGAGGCAGTGTCATACTTTGAAGAGAATTATTCTAAATTTGACGCTAAAAAAATTCGAGAATTCGCCGTATCATTCGATAAGGAGATATTTAAGGAAAATATTATTAAAACATTTGCAGAAATAGTAGAAAAACACAAAAAATGAAAAAAGCAATAATCACGGGTATTACAGGTCAAGATGCGGCATACTTAGCAGAACTATTATTAGATAAAGGGTATAAAGTATACGGAACCTATAGAAGAACAAGTTCCACTAATTTTTGGAGAATTGAAGAATTAGGAGTTGATAAACACACAAACTTAACCCTTTTAGAATACGATTTAATAGATTTATCCAGTGCTTACAGAATTATATCTGAAATAGAACCTGATGAAATTTATAATTTAGCGGCTCAAAGTTTTGTAGGTGTGTCTTTTACACAGCCTTTAGCAACAGCTCAAATAACTGGTGTTGGCGCAATGAATTTGCTAGAAGCGATTCGAACCATAAACCCCAAAATAAAATTCTACCAAGCATCTACATCAGAAATGTTTGGAAAGGTACACGCCATTCCTCAAAATGAAGAAACGCCTTTTCATCCTAGAAGCCCGTATGGTGTAGCAAAAGTATTTGCACATTGGGCGACACTGAATTATCAAGAATCTTATGGCATTTTTGCTACAAGCGGAATATTATTTAATCACGAATCACCTCTGCGAGGAAAAGAATTTGTAACTAGAAAAATAACTGATGCAGTAGCCAAATTTAGTCTCGGCAAGCAAGATGTTTTAGAACTTGGTAATATGGATGCGAAAAGAGATTGGGGATATGCCAAAGAATATGTAGACGGTATGTACAGAATGCTCCAAATTGATGAACCTGGAACTTTTGTTTTGGCTACAAACAAAACACAAACGGTACGAGATTTTGTTTCCTTGGCATTTCAAGCAATCGATATAGATATTGAGTGGAAAGGAAAAGAAGAAAACGAAATTGGAATTAATACTAAAACAGGTAAGACCTTAATTCAGGTAAACCCTAAGTTTTATCGTCCTGCAGAAGTCGATTTGTTAATTGGAGATGCCACAAAAGCTAATAACATTTTAAATTGGAAGCCAAAAACAACACTTAAAGAACTGTGTGACATGATGGTTAAAAAAGACATTGAAAGAAATCAAAATGGAGCTACATTCTAAAGAAAAGATTTTCATCACTGGCATCAATGGTTTTACAGGTAAGCATTTAGAAGCTTATTTAGTTAAAAACAATTACATTGTTTTTGGTACGGTTTTAGGGAATTCTTTACGTAAAAACCATTTTTGTTGCGATATTTTAGATGAAAATCAGTTATTTGAAATTTTAAACCAAATAAAACCAACATATGTTGTACATCTGGCAGCAATATCTTTTGTAGCTTCCAAAAATCAACAAAACATGTACAATGTGAATATTTTCGGGACACTTAATTTAATCAATGCAATAGAAAGATTAGATTATAAACCCAAAAAGATTCTTATTGCTAGTAGTGCTGCCATTTATGGAAATATAGAGGGTGAACTAAACGAGCAAATGTGTCCCGCACCAGTAAATCATTATGGAAATAGTAAACTGGTAATGGAAAACATGCTTAAATCATATTTTATTAACCAAAATATAATTATTACAAGACCTTTTAATTATACTGGATTGGAGCAAGAAAGCCATTTTTTAATTCCAAAAATAATATCCCATTATAAACAAAAAAAGGATATAATTGAACTTGGAAACATTGATGTATTCAGAGAATTTAATAATGTTGATTATGTGATTAAATGTTACATAGAGTTACTATTTTCTGATTATAAATCGGAAGTTGTAAACGTTTGTACAGGAAACGAATTGAGTATTAATAATATTTTAGATAAAATAAGTCTAATTGCTGGATATAGAATACAAGTAAAAGTTAATCCAGATTTTGTTAGAAAAAATGAAGTGAAGATTCTAAAAGGATCTGTGGATAAATTACATCGAATGATAGGTGATTTTACAGAAGATTATAGAATTGAGCGTACTTTAGAAGAAATGCTAAAAGAAAAGTAACATATGAAAATATCAGTAATAGGAACAGGTTATGTAGGCTTAGTAACAGGAACGTGTTTGGCAGAAACAGGAAATGATGTGTTGTGCATAGACATCGACAAGGAAAAGATTGATAAAATGCAAAAAGGCGAAGTGCCAATTTATGAACCTCATTTAGATGTTTTATTTCAAAGAAATATAAAGGCAAATAGATTACGCTTTTCAACGTCGCTAGAAGAAGGTATCGAACATGGAGATATTATATTTTTGGCACTGCCAACTCCTGAAGATGAAGATGGTTCTGCCGATTTATCGTATGTATTAGGGTGCGCTTCAGATATTGGGAAGTTATTAAAAAGTTACAAAGTTATAGTAGATAAAAGTACAGTGCCCGTTGGAACAACCGAAAGAGTAGCGAAAGCAATTACTAATGAGACTGATGTTGAATTTGATGTGGTTTCCAATCCAGAATTTTTAAGAGAAGGTTTTGCTGTAGACGATTTTTTAAAACCCGAACGTATCGTTATTGGATCTAGTTCTGAAAAGGCTATTGAGCTAATGGAAAAACTGTATAAACCGTTTGTTAGATCCGGAAATCCAGTAATAATTATGGATGAAAAATCTGCAGAACTTACTAAATATGCTGCGAATTCATTTTTGGCTACAAAAATTACGTTTATGAACGAAATTGCCAATTTTTGTGAAAAAGTAGGTGCTAGATGTCGATAAAGTAAGAGCAGGTATGGGAACAGATTCTAGAATAGGAAAACGATTTTTATTTCCGGGGATTGGCTATGGTGGTTCGTGTTTCCCTAAAGATGTAAAGGCATTATACAAATCGGGCAAAGATTCAGGTTATGATTTTGATATATTAAATGCTGTAATAAAAGTTAACGATATTCAAAAGAAAATATTGATTCCAAGAATTGAATCTTATTTTAATAATAATATAAAAGGTAAAACTTTTGCAATTTGGGGCTTAGCGTTTAAACCCGAAACAGATGATATTAGAGAAGCGCCAGCTTTATATATAATAGAAGCTTTATTAAGTAAAGGCGCGAAGGTGCAGGTTTTTGATCCAGAAGCTATGCCAAACGTAAAAAGAAAATTTGGAGATAAAATAATCTATGCATTAAATAAAGTTGAGGCAACCATAAATGCTGATGCTTTAATTATTTGTACAGAATGGAGTCTCTTTAGAACGCCGGATTTCGAAAAATTAAAATCTAATTTAAAACAACCAGTTATTTTTGATGGACGTAATTTGTATGATCTCGAAGAAATAGAAAAAGAAGGATTTTATTATAGTTCAATAGGAAGAAAAACAATAGAGCAATGAAAAAAGTATTAATTACAGGAGCAGCAGGGTTTTTAGGATCACATTTATGTGATCGATTTATTAAAGAAGGATTTAAAGTTATCGGGATGGATAATTTTATTACTGGCGATAAAAAAAATATTGTTCATTTATCAAATAATGCAAATTTTGAATTTATTGAACATGATGTGTACCGAATTTGTTAAGATAGATGGAGACTTAGATTATATATTACATTTTGCATCACCAGCAAGTCCAATTGACTATTTAAAAATACCAATTCAAACTTTAAAAGTAGGTTCTTTAGGAACACATAATTTATTAGGGTTAGCAAAAGCAAAAAATGCTAGAATGCTTATTGCTTCTACTTCCGAAGTTTATGGAGATCCATTAGTACATCCACAAACTGAAGATTATTATGGTAATGTAAATACCATTGGTCCGAGAGGTGTTTACGATGAAGCAAAACGTTTTCAAGAATCTATAACCATGGCATATCATAGATTTCACGGTGTAGAAACGCGAATAGTTCGTATTTTTAACACTTACGGACCGAGAATGCGACTTAATGATGGTCGTGTTATTCCAGCATTTATGGGACAAGCACTTAGAGGAGAAGATTTAACCGTTTTTGGAGATGGTTCTCAAACACGTTCATTTTGTTATGTAGATGATCAGGTTGAAGGAATTTATAGATTATTGTTAAGCGATTATGTCGAGCCAGTAAACATTGGAAATCCTCATGAAATATCCATAAAGGATTTTGCTGAAGAAATTATAAAGTTAACTGGTACTACTCAAAAAGTTATTTATAAAGACTTACCAGTAAATGATCCCATGCAAAGACAACCAGATATAACATTAGCAAAAAAATTATTAGGCTGGGAACCAAAAGTGGATAGAGCCGAAGGTATGAAAATAACTTTTGATTATTTTAAAAGTTTAACCGAAGAAGAACTTTACAAAAGCGAACACAAAGATTTTACAAAACATATAAAAAAATAAATTGAATTACAAACGAGGAAGATATTCGGGTTTAATAAAGCCTTTATTCGCTTTTACTGATTTGGTCATTATTAACGTGGCTATTTTTTTGTTTGCTATTAATTTAAATAACCCATACTTTTTTTGTATCTACATATCGATTGCTTGGATTATTATCTGCTGTATAAAAACCGTTTTTATGAAGTTGAAAGACATACAAGGCTAACTCAAATCATCCCATTGTTATTAAAGCAATTTATATTTTTTGCTGTTATATTATATGCATTTATTGGCTTTTTTAAACAACCTATAATTAGTAGGTTGGCTTTAGGTAATTATTTAATATTTGCATTTATAATTATTTGTATTTTTAAATTTTTAACTATCTATCTATTAAAAAAATATCAGATCAGTTTTAAGAGGAAATATTAGAAATGTTATTGTTATAGGGAATAATGAGAAAACAAGACAATTAGTAAAAATATTTCAAACAAGATTAGATTTTGGATATAATTTTGAAAAAGCAGTTTTGTGTTAATGATAAGTATTTTTCACTGGAAAAATGTTTCGATTATATTATTGAAACATAATATAGATGAAATATATTGTTCTGTTGCCGAGTTATCAAATAAGCAAATAAATAGTTTAATTGATTTTGCAGATAATAATTTAAGAGAGCTAAAATTTATTCCAGATAATAAAGATATTTATTCTAAAAAACTTAAAATATGAGTATTATGATTATATTCCTATTTTATCTTTAAGAGCAATTCCATTGCAGGACACAATCAATAAATTTCTTAAACGAATTTTTGATATTCTTTTTTCATTGTTTATAATTATATTCGTGTTGTCTTGGTTAACTCCTATTTTGGCAATTTTAATTAAATTAGAATCAAAAGGCCCTGTGTTTTTTAAACAAAAAAGAAACGGATTTAACTATAAAGAATTTGATTGCTATAAATTCAGGTCGATGACGCCTAATAACGAAGCTCATGTACATCAAGCCACAAAAGGAGATCATCGAATTACAAAAATAGGAACGTTTCTTACGTAAAACAAGTATAGATGAATTACCTCAGTTTTTTAATGTACTATTTGGAGATATGTCTGTTGTTGGTCCAAGACCACATATGGTTAGTCATACAAATGTGTATGCTAAAAGAATTGACAATAAATTTCATGGTGCGTCATTTTGTAAAACCAGGCATTACGGGGTTAGCTCAAGTAAGTGGATATAGAGGTGAAGTGGAAACAGATAAAGACATTATTAATCGAGTGAAATATCGATATTTTTTATATTGAAAACTGGTCGTTATTATTAGATTTGAAAATTATCGTTCAAACCTTTCTTAATGCAGTAAAAGGCGAAGAAAAAGCATATTAATTTTTCAATTTGAAACCATTAGTTTCTATAATAACACCCATGTTTAATTCTGAAGCTTTTATTTCAGAAACTATAAATAGCGTTATAAATCAATCGTACCAAAATTGGGAATTATTACTAATAGACGATTGTTCTAACAGATAAAACACTGGAGATTGTCAATAAATTTGTTACCGAAAACAACAAAATAAAGCTTTTTAAAAACGCATTAAATCAAGGGGCAGCATTGTCAAGAAACAGAGGCATTGAAGCCGCAAAAGGCGATTATATAGCTTTTTTAGATGCGGATGATTTATGGAAACCGAATAAGCTCGAAACACAAATAACGTTTATGCAAACCAATAATTGCGATGTCTGTTTTAGTAGTTACGAGCAAATAGATGAAACTGGAAAGCCGCTTAATAAATTAATAAAAGCATTACCAGAACTTACCTATCAAAAATATTTAAAAAGCAATTACATTGGTAATTTAACTGGAATCTATAATGCCAAAATTTTAGGCAAAATAACGGCTCCTAAATTTACGAAAACGTCAAGACTGGTTACTTTGGTTGTCTGCCATTAAAAAGTCAGGGAAACCTGCTAAAGGTATTCAAGAATCGTTAGCGTATTATCGGGTTAGAAAAAATTCCATGTCTTCAAATAAATTCAATCTTTTAAAACATAATTATTGGGTGTATAAAAAAGGGTTGGGGTTTTCAATATTAAAATCTGTGTTACTATATGTTTATATTTTTAAACGAACATTTCTTTGTAAAATCAAAACAAATAGTTTCTACAAAAAAGACTTAAACTGTTTTAATTTGCCTCTTTTAGAGCGTTCTAAAGCTGTTTTTCTTTCAAAAAGAACCTTTAAATTAGGTCTCTAAATATTTGGTAATAGCATTTTTAATATTGGTTAATTTTTCTTCAGAAAGTTCATAATTACTTACATAACTATATTTTAAAAGTATCAAGTTTTAATTGCTCAATAATAAATTCTTTTACGTTACCATCATCTTCAATAACGGTTTTTGTAACATAGTAAAAAGTTAAACCTGCTGCTTTTTTTCCGCTAGGTAACAAGACAATATCGTTTGTTCTGCCAACTAAGGTTTCCAATAATAGGTTTGTTCGGGTACTTTTTTTCGAAAG
Organism: uncultured Flavobacteriaceae bacterium; assembly: GCA_963704215.1. Classification (GTDB taxonomy): domain Bacteria; phylum Bacteroidota; class Bacteroidia; order Flavobacteriales; family Flavobacteriaceae; genus Mariniflexile. The sequence goes on along the minus strand of CAVPHK010000010.1, from coordinate 754,749 downwards.
TTTTCCAATATCGCCTAAATCGTATCGAATAAACGGATGTGCTTTGTTGTAAAGTGATGTAATAACCACTCGACCTTCTTCACCATAAGGTAAAATATGGTCGTTATCATCTAAAATTTCAACATATAAATCTTCGGTATTTACAATCCATTCGTTTTTTGTGTTTTGAAAAGCAATCAAACCCAATTCCGCAGCACCATATTCGTTAATAACCGGAATACCAAATTGTGTTTCTAAAAGTATTTTATCTTCTTCAAAAAGCATTTCAGAAGTCACGATACATGCTTTTAAAGTCGGACAAATAGTGTTTAAAACAATGTTGTTCCGTTGTAAATATTTAGCAAATTGAACAATGGAACTTGTATAACCATTAATATAATCAAACTTTGTAGTTTTAAATTTGTTGAGGTTCTTTTCAAGTTGAGTATCACTTAAATCAAATACCGAAAACCGATAACGATTACTTAAAAAATCTTTAAAACGTTCTTTGTAATAGCCTATTTTATTTAATGGAATACCATAAAAACGAGCTTGTTTTGAAGTGTTAAAATCTAAATTAAACCAACTATATCTATCTATAAAACCGGCCCAAGTTAAGGCATGACAAAATTTATCTTTCGCAAAAATAAAAGGGTCACCAGAAGATCCAGACGTTTTATTGATGTATACATTTTTGGTTGTAAATCCATCTGAAAGACGATTGTTTAAAGGTTGTTGTAAATCACGTTTAGTCATTACAGGAATGCTATTCCAATCTTTCGGATTAACATCTTTTGTGAAGCGTTTTATAAAACGAATTATGTTTTAAATGATATGCAACAATCGTCTTGTTTTTTAGCTTCAATATAGGCGTTTAAATTCATTTTCATTTTTCTTTTGAATGGTTTCCAATACAGTTTTAGCCTTTTTAATAGGAAAACCATTAATTTTTAAAGAAAGATTAAACAAATTCAAGATAAACCATAATTTTTGTAAAGTAAATAAAAAATATTCGTGAATTGTGCCATTAATTTTATTTTTGCACTCGTAAAATCACTTTTAATGCGCTGCATTAAAAAACATTAATTTGTCATTCCCACAAAAATGGGAATCTAAAAAACAATACAATGAATATTTTAATTCTTGGTTCTGGCGGAAGAGAACATACTTTTGCTTGGAAAATTGCTCAAAGTCCGTTATGCAAAAACTTATTTGTTGCTCCTGGAAACTCAGGAACTGCTGATATAGCAACCAATGTAAATATTGGTGTGACTGATTTTGAAGCGATTAAAGAACTGGTTTTAAATGAACATATTGATATGGTTGTGGTTGGGCCAGAAGACCCATTGGTGAATGGTGTTCACGATTATTTTTTAAATGATGATGCCATTAAGCATGTTGCGGTTATTGGGCCACAAAAAGTGGCTGCAGAATTAGAAGGCAGTAAAGAGTTTGCTAAAGAGTTTTTATACCGACATAATATACCAACAGCAGCTTACGAAAGTTTCACTAAAGAAACTGTTGAAAAAGGCTATGCGTTTTTAGAAACCTTAAATGCCGCCGTATGTTTTAAAAGCAGATGGGTTAGCAGCAGGAAAAGGTGTTGTTATTTTAAATGATTTAGATGAAGCTAAAGCCGAATTAAAAAGCATGTTGGTTGATGCTAAATTTGGACAAGCAAGTACCAAAGTAGTTATTGAAGAGTTTTTAGATGGTATTGAATTAAGCTGTTTTGTGTTAACCGATGGTAAAAATTACAAAATTTTACCAACAGCTAAAGATTATAAACGTATTGGTGAAGGCGATACAGGTTTAAATACAGGTGGTATGGGTGCCGTGTCTCCAGTACCTTTTGCAACCGATGAATTTCTTAGATAAAATTGAAGAACGCATTGTAAAACCAACCATTAATGGGTTTAAAAAAGATAATTTACCGTATGTTGGTTTTGTGTTTATCGGACTTAATAAAAGTTGGAAACGATCCAAAAGTTATTGAATATAATGTACGTATGGGCGATCCAGAAACTGAAGTGGTTTTACCAAGATTGAAAAATGATTTTGTTGAAATTCTTCAAGCCATGGCAAACGGAACTTTAGATAAAATTAATATTGAAATTGACGAACGTGCTGCAACAACCATTATGTTAGTGTCTGGTGGTTATCCAGAAGATTACGAAAAAGGAAAAGAAATTACTGGTATTGATGCTATTGAAGATTCTATTCCGTTTCATGCAGGTGCACAATTAAAAGATGGTAAAGTAGTAACTTCTGGAGGTCGTGTTATGGCGATAACATCCTATGGAAATACGTACCAAGAGGCCATAAAAAAATCTTACCAAAATATAGAAAAACTACATTTTGATAAGATGAATTATCGTAAAGATATTGGATTCGATTTATAAATAATGAATGCGAAGAAATACTTTTATCTTCTTCGTTATTATCATTAAATATTTTAAGTTGTTTCATCCAATAAACCAAAGGCAGCAAAACCAATAATTATAAAAATCCAAGAAAGTGTATTTGCAGCAAACCAATTTTCAAGCTCTAAAGCTCTTAAAGCATCAAAAGGTGCAAAAAGATACATCAACAAATAAATCTTGTATAGCGTAAAAAAAATCTTTCATAATTTAATTCTAGTGTTTTAAATTGAGATACTAAATCCGTAATGATTATCAATTTTTTTTATCAAATCACTAGTATAGTTAGTATATTTACGAAGCAAAAATACAAAAACAGTTAATGATAACAAGCATTTTTAATAAATCTAAACCAATAAATTTTATCATTGTTTTTTTAGTTACCATTTTAGCTTTTCTTACGGCGAGGGCTGGAACAGTAAGTTATCCTATTACATCTGCATATATTTTAAAGCAACTCGTAGTTTTTAGTATATGTCTTATTACGCTTATAGTTTTTAATTTTATTATCACTAAGAATAGTTTAACCAAAAAGAATAACTACGAAATTCTATTATTTAGTTTTTTTTTATTGACAATAGTACAGACTACAATTAATTCGAATATTCTTTTATCAAACTTTTTTGTGTTATTAGGATTAAGAAGAATAATAAGTTTAAGTTCTCAAAAAAGTATAAAAAACAAACTTTTTGATGCCGCTTTATGGATTGCTTTGGCATCATTATTTTATTTTTGGGCCATTCTATTTTTTGTTGTTATAATTATTAGTTTAATATTATATACAGATAATAATTTAAAACATTGGATTATTCCATTTTTAGGGGTTTCTACTGTTTTTGTTATTGCGGTAAGCATCTCGATATTAATTTATAATGATTATTTTGAACATTTTTAAATGAACACCAGAAGTAAGTTACGATTTTAGTGTTTATAATTCAACGCGATATTTGGTAGCTATAACGGTACTTTTATCTTTTGGAATTTGGTCTTCTATATTTTATTTACAGGATATTAAAAAGAAGAAAAAAGCCTTTAGAGCTTCTTTTAAAATCATAATTATTGCAGCTGTAATAGCTTTTGTTGTTGTGCTTTTGGCACCTGTAAAAAAGGAAGTGAGTTTTTATTTTTGTTTGCACCTCTTGTCTATAATTATTGCAAATTATATAGAAATAATAGAAGAAAAATGGTTTAAAGAAGTGTTTCTGTGGATATTGGTACTTGTGCCGTTTTTGCTATTAATGTTGTAGTTTTTCACCAAAAGCTAAATCGCCAGCATCACCAAGTCCAGGAATAATATAACCTTTGTCGTTTAATTTTTCATCAACTGCAGCAATCCATAAATGTGTCGTTTCATTAAAATGAGTGTCTAACATAATCAACACCTTCTTGGCCCCAATAACACTTACTAAATGTATTTCTTTAGGTGTTCCAAAAGGTTTTAAAGCTTCAAAAGTAGCAACCATCGATTGTCCTGTTGCTAGCATGGGGTCTGCTAAAATAAGTGTTTTGTTCTTCCAAATTTGGGCAAGCTAAATATTCAACAATAATTTCAAAACTTTCAGGATTGTGTAAATGGTGTCTGTATGCCGAAATAAAAGCATTTTCAGCGTTATCAAAATAATTAAGCAATCCATTATGTAGTGGTACACCGGCTCTTAAAATAGAGCATAAAACAATGTCATTGTTAATTAAATTAATAGGGCTTATTCCTAATGGTGTTTCAACGGATGACGTTTTATAATTTAGTGATTTACTCATTTCATACCCTAAAATCTCACCAATACGTTCTATATTTCTTCTAAAGCGCATACTGTCTTTTTGAATCGTAACATTTCTTATTTCTGAAATAAAAGTGTTTAAAATAGAATTTTGTTGAGATAAATTATGAATCTGCATAACTTTAATAGTGTTTTTTGAATAGTAAAGTTAAATAATTACATTGAGATACGGGTTTACATTGTGTGTTTTCATCAAGAAAATGATTTAATTTATGTAATTTTGCACTTTAAAATATACACATCATGTTTACAACAAAAGCCAACAATATTTTTCAAGACGTTATTAAAAAATATCATATAATAAATACGGTCGATCAACCGTTTAAAAATAAATACCCAGAAAATAATTTATTAGAGCATTTATTATATAGAAAATGTTGGATTGATACCGTGCAATGGCATTATGAAGATATTATTCGCGACCCGCAAATAGACCCAGTTGCTGCTTTAACCTTAAAACGACAAATTGATGCTTCTAACCAAGATAGAACAGATATGGTGGAGTATATTGATAGTTATTTTTTAGAAAAATACAAAGATGTTACACCAAAAGCAAATGCCACAATTAATACTGAAAGTCCTGCTTGGGGAGTAGATAGATTATCTATTTTGGCTTTGAAAATTTATCATATGAATGAAGAAGCAACTCGTGAGGATGCTTCTGCTGAACATCGAGCTGCTTGCCAGAAAAAATTAGATATTTTATTAGAGCAACGAGTAGATTTATCTACCGCAATTGATACGTTGTTAAATGATATTGAAAAAGGTGATAAATACATGAAAGTGTATAAGCAAATGAAAATGTATAACGATGATGAACTAAATCCTGTATTAAGAGGTCAGAAATAAGTGTCTGCACTGCCAGGAATCGTCATCAAAACTATGTCTAACCCACCAAAACATATACTTGTTATTCGACTGTCTGCGATGGGCGATGTTGCTATGACAGTTCCTGTTTTAAGAGCATTTACAGAACAATATCCTGATGTTAAAATAACCGTTTTAACAAGAGCATCTTTTAAATCCTTTTTTAGAGATTTAAATAATGTTTCGGTGTTTACTGCTGATGTTAAGGGAAAACATAAAGGTGGTATTTCGGGACTTTTTAAACTTTCAAACGAATTAAAAAGTTTAGGAATTGATGCGGTTGCCGATTTACATAATGTACTTCGAAGTAAGATTTTAAAGATCTTTTTCTTTGGAAGAAAAGTGGTTCAAATTGATAAAGGAAGAGCCGAAAAAAAAGCATTAGTTTCAGGAGTAAATTTTCAGCAACTTAAAACAACGCATCAACGCTATGCTGATGTATTTGAAGCTTTGGGTTTTAAATTAGATTTATCAAATCCTACATTTCCTGAGAAAGCCTGCTTACCCAATAATGTGAAGGCCTTATTACCTAATAATTCTAATAAATTAATTGGAATTGCACCTTTTGCAGCGCATGAAGGAAAAATGTATCCTTTAGATTTAATGAAACAGGTTATTCAAACACTTTCCAAAGATTATAAAATTCTTTTATTTGGCGGTGGGGCAAAGGAAATTGATATTTTGAATAGCTTTGAAACAGCATTTGAAAATGTTATAAATGTAGCCGGAAAATTATCGTTTAACGAAGAATTAGATGTGATTTCTAATTTAGAGGTTATGCTTTCAATGGATTCTGGAAATGCGCATTTAGCGGCTATGTTAGGTGTAAAAGTAGTGACCATTTGGGGTGTTACACATCCATTTGCTGGTTTTGCACCATTTAATCAACCTGCAGATTTTGCGCTGTTATCAGATAGAAATCAATTTCCAGATATTCCAACCTCTGTTTATGGAAACAAATACCCAGAAAACTATAAAGAAGCCTCAAGAAGTATTTCACCAGAAACTATTATTGAAAAAATAAAAACTTTAGTTTAAAAAGCCTAAAAGTGTTGTCATTCCTGCGAAGGCGGGAATCCACTTTATAGTGATGCAACTTAATTTAAAAATCTAAAAGCGTAGCGTTCTAAAAAATCGAATATTAAAAATCTATGATAGTAATTTATATTCAATTTATAAGATTCCTGCCTTCGCAGGAATGACATTTAAACATCATCATAATCCACCACAATAGTTGGCGTCGTTGGATGTGCTTGACAAGTAAGAATTAAACCTTCAGCAACTTCTTTTTCGGTTAAAATATTGTTTTGTCGCATCGTTACTTCGCCTTCTTTTAATCGGGCTAAACAACTACAGCAAATTCCACCTTGACAAGAATATGGCGCATCAATATCTTCATCTAAAGCAGCTTCTAGAATGGTTTGTTTTTGAGACATTTCAATAGTGGTTGTTTCATCATCAACCGTAATGGTTGCTTGAGTTTTACCTTTTAAATTATCGACTTCTTCAAGTTCTGCTGGTTTTGCAGCTTTAAAAAGTTCGAAATGAATTCTATTTTTATCAATTCCATTATCTGTTAAAACATCTTTTACCACATGAATCATGGCTTCTGGACCACATAAGTAAAAAGCATCCACCTCAATATGTTTATGCTTGTTTAGCATTACATAATTAACTGTGCTTTTTTCAATTCTACCAAAAATAGAATCGTCTTTATCTTGTTGGCTAAATACAAACTGAATAGAAAATCGGTCTTTATATTCATGCTGAAGCTCTAAAAGTTCATTTAAAAACATGGTATCTTCGGTCGATTTGTTTCCATAAACCAAAATAACTTTGCTGTGAATTTCTTCTTCTAAAGCACATTTTATAATACTTAAAATAGGTGTAATACCACTTCCAGCGGCAAAAGCAGCTATGTTTTTAGTTTTAGAATCGTTTGGTTCAAAAATAAAATGACCTTTTGGAGGTGCAACTTCTAACACATCACCAACTCTTAATTTGTAGTTTGCATACGATGAAAACGTACCATCTTGAACCGCTTTTATGGCTATTTTAAGTTCACCACTTTTTGGCGATTCACATAACGAATAATCGCGACGCACTTCTTTTCCATTTAAATGGGCTTTAATGGTTACGTATTGTCCGGCGTTAAAAGCAAAGGTGTCTTTTAAATTTCCGGGTACGTTAAAAGCAATACTTATAGCGTTATTCGCTTCTTTTTTTATATTTTTAATTGAAAGTTTATGGAATGTTGACATGTGTAAGTTTTTCACAAAAATAATAAAGCGACTAGATTATAAGATATAATTATTAAAAAATAATTACATAATTTATTTATGCATAAGAATATTATGTATATCTTTAGAAAGCAATGAGCAATTCAAATTTATATAAAGGGAGTTTAACCACGATTATTTTAAAGCTTTTAAATGAGCACGATAAAATGTATGGGTATGAGATAACCCAAAAGGTAAAAGAGCTAACTAAGGGTGAACTAACTATAACAGAAGGGGCATTATACCCATCTTTACACAAGTTGGAGGCGAAGGGATTATTAGAAGTTGAAGTATTAAAGGTAGATAACAGAGTTCGAAAATATTACAAACTAACCGAGCAAGGAACAAAGGAAACAGTGAGCAAGTTGGCAGAATTAGAAAGCTATATAAAAAACATGAGGGCTTTGGTAAATCCTAAATATCGTTTTGAATAATGAAAAAAGTAGATGAAGCGCAAATAGAAATGCTTTATGCATTTACAAGAAAACATTTTGTAGAATGGTATGATGTGCAAACAGAGTTGGTAGACCATCTCGCAAATGGCATTGAAGAGCAGTGGAAAGAAAGCCCTAACGCAACCTTTGATGATGCTTTAAAAAATGAATTTAAAAAATTTGGTGTTTTTGGTTTTATGGAAATAGTTGAGCAAAAAACAAATGCCTTAAGCAAATATTACATAAAAGAAGTTTTACAGTACCTAAAGGAGTTTTTTAAATTGCCTAAAATCGTTATTACCTTATTTAGTGTTTGGTTTGTATTTAAACTAATGCAGCTATTTCAAAATAAGGACTATTTTGTGATACCATTGGTTTTGGTTGTTTTTGGTTATGTAATTTTTTATGCAACCAAAGAAAGCATAAGAATAAAAAAGAGTTTTAAGGAAACTGGGAAAAAATGGTTGTTTGAAAATATATGTGGACAAATGGGTGGATTGATTCATCTTTTCAATATTGGAATATACGTCCCATTAATTTCTAATTCTAATGCAGAATGGTCATTAACGTCTCAGTTTATTTTTTCTATTTGTATTGTGTTGTACGTTTTATTGGTTTATATCTCAATTAAAATAGTGTCTCCAAAACTCAGAGATAAATTATCAAAAGAACATCCAGAATATTTTCTTACATTTATTCCGTAACAATTTCAAATATATTAATACTAACAAAAAAAACATTAATTATTAAAATCATTAAAAATGAAAAGAATCTTACTAATATGCCTATTTGTTTTCGCGATTACACAAACTCAAGCCCAAGAAAACGACGAATTTAAAAACCAGACTATTGAATTTATAAAATTAACAGGAGCTGTAAAAGCTTTTGAAAGCGCCATCGATCAAATAGGATTTAATGTGCCAGAAGCCAATAAAGCCGCGTACAGAGAAGAAGCAAACGGTACCTTAACGGGATTATACGATAAAATAGCTGGTTTATATATGGAAGAGTTTACTCAAAGTGAAATTAAAGAATTAGTGGCTTTTTATAATACCAGTTTAGGCAAGAAACTTGCTGAAAAACAACTGGGTCTTACACAAAAAGCAATGAGTTTTGGACAAGCCTGGGGGATGGAAGTAAGCCAGATAGCCCAAAAACACAACTAAACACAAACTATGATTAAACAGTTTTTAAGTTTAGAATGGAAATCTTTTTTTAGGTCGGCTAGCTTTGGTAAAAGTATCGCTATAAAAATTTTAATGGGGTTTTTAGCACTCTATTTTATAACTATTTTTTTAGCGATGGGACTCGTTTTGTATCCCGGACTTAAAAAAGTGTTTCCAGATCAAGACCCATTACATATTGTAAATAATGTGTTGTTTTATTGGATTATAGGCGATTTGGTGTTTAGGTTTTTCTTCCAAAAACTACCAGTAATGATTGTTAAACCCTTATTAGTTTTACCCATAAAAAGAAGTAAAATTGTAAACTATGTTTTAGGAAAATCAGTTACTTCCTTTTTTAATTTTTTACCACTTTTTGCTATTGTACCGTTTGGTATCACGCTTAATAGTAAAAGATTATCCACCAAGTTCTGTACTAATATGGATGCTGGCACTTAGTTTTGGTGACTTTAATCATAAATTTTTTAAACTTTATTATTGAAAGTTTTTCTAGCGAAATAGAATTATCTTTTTTGCCTATTTTAAGTATTGCAGGTGGCTTATTTGCACTTAATTATTTTGAAATTATTTCGTTTTCAAAAATAGTTTCCAGTGGGTTTGAAGCTATTTACAATACGCCCATTTTAGTTGTAATTCCTGTATTAATTTTAATAGGACTTTATTTAGTAAACTTCAAATTATTAAGAAAAAAGTTATTTTTAGATAGTGGTTTAAAAGAAAAAGTAAACGAAATAAATACATCTAATTTAGATTGGACCAAAAACTTTGGAGATATTGCACCTTTTATGCAGCTCGATTTAAAATTAATTTGGCGTAATAAACGCACTAAATCTTCGGTTTGGATGGTAGTAATAGGCTTATTATATGGCTTGTTTTTTTATCCGCAACCAACGTATCAAAACATGCCTTGGTTTTTTATGTTTATTGGTATTTTTTCAACAGGTATTTTTTTAATCAATTTTGGTCAATTTATTCCTGCTTGGGATAGTGGTTATTATAAACTACTAATGAGCCAAAATATTAAATACGAACAATATCTTAAAGTCCAAATTCACATTAATGGCTTTAAGTGTTGTTATATTATTTGTTTTAGGTATTCCTTATGTATTTTTTGGTTGGAAAATTCTATTAGCACATTTTGCTGCAGCTATTTATAATGTTGGTGTAAATACGCATGTTATTTTATATGGTGGATCTTTTAACAGAAAAAAGATAGATTTAAGTCAAAAAGCAGCATTTAATTATCAAGGAACAGGTGCGGTACAATGGCTTATTGGTATTCCTTTATTAATTATGCCCATGGGTATATTTGCATTGTTTTATTTTTTAGTTGGGTTTGAATTAGCTTGTTTAATTTTGGCCATTTTAGGCGTTATTAGGTATTGTTTTTCATCAAAAATTAATGAAAGTAATCACTGCAAAATATTTACAATCAAAATATAAAATGATTGATGCTTTCAATCAAAATAACTAACAAACAATATCATGATAACAACATCAAACTTATCAAAAAAATATAACGGCAATTTAGTTTTAAATATAGAATGCTTTAGAAATTCCTAAAGGACAAAGTTTTGGTTTAGTAGGTAATAATGGTGCTGGTAAAACCACGTATTTCAGTTTGCTTTTAGATTTAATTCAACCTACAACAGGGCATATAAAAACTAATGATATTCAAGTTAATGAAAGTGAAGATTGGAAACCTTTTACATCTGCTTTTATAGATGAAAGTTTTTTAATAGGGTATTTAACAGCCGAAGAATACTTTTATTTTATTGGCGAATTGCGACAATCAGAATAAAGCCGATGTTGATAAGCTTTGTAGCTCAATTTGAAGATTTTTTTCATGGTGAAATATTAAAACAAAAAAAGTATTTACGCGATTTAAGTAAAGGAAACCAAAAGAAAGTTGGCATTGTAGCAGCTTTAATTGGAAATCCTGAAGTAATTATTTTAGATGAACCTTTTGCAAATTTAGACCCAACAACACAAATACGATTAAAAGGAATTATTAAAGATTTAGCCGAAAAACAAGGTGTTACGGTATTAATTTCTAGTCATGATTTAATGCATGTAACCGATGTTTGTGAACGTATTGTAGTGCTTGAAAAAGGTGAAGTTGTAAAAGATTTAGAAACCAATGCTGCGACATTAAAAGAATTGGAAGCACATTTTGCTGGAACGTTGAAGTACTTTAAATTATGGCCATGATTTTAGGCAGCTGCGTTAGGGTTTGTCCCGAAGCGTCGGGAGAAAAGCCCACAGCGACCCAGAAGCTTTTGGGAAGGGCGGACTTGTAACGTAAAGCTCCGATCGCTTTGCGGGAACGCCCTAATTTTATTGTAAAGAATAGTAAGTTCATGCTTCTCGTGGTTTAACGGATACGTCATTTTAGTCCAAAAGTCGTTTCATTTTATACGTATAATCAAAAAAGATGCTTATTTTTACCTGCTTACATAATATAAGCCCGAGTTTATAGTTATTATTTAGACTAAAAATACCAGCATTGAAAATATCGTTTAAAGCCATCCTTGTTATTGCATGTTCTATTTTACTGTTAGTAAGTTGTTCTAGAAAAAAGGACAAATTTATTAATCGAAATTTTCATGCGGTTACAGCAGAATTTAATGCGCTTTACAATGGTTACAATGCTTTAGAAGAAGGGCGAAAATCGCTTAATCGATAATTATTTTGATAATTATTGGGATGTTTTGCCTATTGAACGTATGCAAATTATCTGAAGAAATAATGCTTGCCTGGGCAATCTAAAAATGAAAATTTTAGCAGAGCCGAAGAAAAAGCGGTAAAAGCGATTCAAAAGCACAGCATGTACTATTGAGGGGAAAGAAAAAAACCCGCAAATGGATGAGGCGTATTTACTTCTGGGAAAATCGAGATATTTCGATCAGCGTTTTGTACCAGCTTTAGAAGCTTTTAACTACATACTTTACAAATATCCTGCAAGCGATAAGATTAATCAAGCTAAAATTTGGCGCGAAAAAACCAATATTCGATTAGATAACGATGAGCTTGCCATTAAAAATTTAAAACGTTTATTAAAACAAGAAGAGTTAGAAGACCAAGATTTGGCCGATGCTACTTCTATGTTGGCGCAAGCCTATTTAAACACAAAATCTGTTGATAGTGCCATTACGCAACTTAGAAATCGCTTCAAATGCCACCAAAAAAGAGGATGAACGTGGACGTTACCGATTTATTCAAGGGCAATTGTATAACGAATTAGGTAAAAAAGACAGTGCCAATTATGCTTTTGATAAAGTTATTGAGCTTAATCGAAAAATACCACGAATTTACATGATTAGTGCACATATTGAAAAAATTAAAAATTTCGATTATGAAAAGGTAATAAATATGAGCTAGTTAGAACTGCTTACAGAACTTGAAGAAAACAGAGAAAACCGTCCGTTTTTAGATAAAATTTATCATCAAAAGGGCAGCCTATTATTTAGCATAATAAATCCGATTCTTTAGCCGTAACGTATTTTAATAAATCGTTACGAACAAATTCGCTCGATAAAATATTAAGAGCCAAGAATTACGAGATTCTTGGGTGATATGAATTTTGATAAATCTATTTACAGAGAAGCAGGTAAGTATTACGATAGTACCATGACTAATTTAGTGTTAAATTCGAAACCGTATCGTATCATAAACGTAAACGCGATAATTTAGAAGATGTTATTTATTATGAAGAAATTGCTAAAGTAAATGATAGTATTTTAAATTTAGTTAATCTAACAGATGCAGATAGAGTTACCTATTTTGAAAGTTTTATTGAAAACCTTAAAAGCAAAGGCTGAAGAAGAAAAGTAAAAAGCAGAAGCTGCCGAACGTAAATCGACTAGGATTAGTAACAAGTAACTAATAACATTGGTAGCAATCCAGGAACAAATACAGCACCGCGTGGTGGTTTTCCCAGGCAAGCAACTACCGCATTTTATTTTTACAACCCAACAACCGTGGCTTACGGTAAAAATGAATTTACAAAAATTTGGGGCGATCAGAATGTTAGAAGATGATTGGAGATGGTCTAGTAAAACAAAATCTATTGATGTTTCTGGAGGAGTAATCACCAATATTCTAGCATAGCGCTACCGAAGATGAACGGTTCGATCCGCAATTTTATATTTCTAAAATTCCGTCAGAAGCCAAAAGTAATTGATAGTATTTCTAAAGAAAGAAATTATGCTTATTACCAATTAGGACTCATTTATAAAGAGAAATTTAAAGAATACGAATTAGCAAAAAGTAAATTTCAAAATTTACTTAAACAGTAATCCGGAAGAACGATTAGTGCTTCCTTCAAAATATAATTTGTATAAAATTTATGAGATTTTAGGAGAAAATGCTGAAGCTACCATTGCAAAGACCGATATTATTTCCAACTATCCAGAATCTAGATATGCTACTATTTTAAAAAATCCAGATTAAGCTTCGGCATAAAGATGAAAACAGTCCAGAAAGTTTATACGAAGCACTGTATAGAATGTATGAAAATCAAGAATATGCCGAGGTCATTTCAAAATGTGAAGAATATATTAACTACGTTTGATGGCGAACCCATTGTACCAAAATTAGAACTTTTAAAAGCGACGGCTACGGGGCGATTATATGGCTATGAAGCTTATAGTAAAGCCATTAATTATATCGCAATTACGTATGCAAATACAGAAGAAGGAAAACAAGCTCAAGATATAGAAGCTAATGTCATTCCTAAATTAGCAAACAAAGACTTTATTAAGAAACAGATAGTATTGCTAATAATTATAAAGTTATTTTTAAGTTTCAAAACCCAAAGCCAGATCAGATTTCAAGTTTTACAAAAGACTTTAGATGAGGTGTTAAAAAATGTAAAATATTACACGTTAAACATCTTCGGTAGATGTGTATAATCCAACAACAACATTTGTTATTGTTCATGGGTTAAAAAACGCTCAAGATTGCTAAAACCTTCAATCAATTACTAGCCAAAGAAGATAAGAAAAAAATAAAAGAGCCATACTTCACAGTATCATCTGCAAACTATCAAATCATTCAAATTCATAAAAATTTGGATGCCTATTTAAGTATAAATAATAATTAAATTAATAGCATTATGTTTTCTGAAAACAAAAAAAACAAACAAATACTAATTGAAGGGAATATCAAGCCAAAACATTATTTCTCAAGGCACTAAAATAGTAGGTGATTTAACCAGCGAAGGCGATTTTAGAATAGACGGTGTAATTGAAGGGAATATTAAAACTACAGGAAAAATTGTAGTTGGAAATAGCGGTTTTATAAAAGGAACCTTACAAGGTACCGATGCCTATTTTGAAGGTAAATTTTCGGGTAAATTGGCCTTATCGGGTACTCTTACCTTAAAATCTTCAGCACATATAGAAGGCGAAGTGATAGTTGGCAAATTAGCGGTCGAACCAGGATGCTAACCTTTAATGTAACATGTACTATGAAAGGCTCAGTAAAAGAAATGACACTAAAGGTGAACAACAACCAAAACCAGGAACCGAAAAAACAGCTTAAAAATGCCGCTGTTTTAATTGGCGTCGCAATTCAAATGGGTGTAACTATCTATTTGTTTGTGTTGCTAGGTAAATGTTTAGATTCTAAATTTAACGATGGTAATAAACTTTATATTATAATTATGACGCTAATAGGTGTGGCCATTTCACTTTATTCCGTTATCAAACAAGTAAATCGAATTAAATAGTAATGCGCAATCCTTTTTATAAATTTTCAATAAAAGCTGTTGTTGGGTTGGCCATTGTTTTCGGGGTTCATTTACTGGTATTAAATCTCTTAAATCTTCCGTTATTCGAAAACAGAATAGTGCTTTCTTACATTATCAATCTTGCATTAATTATAGTGGTATTTGGGGCATTGTACTTTTTTAGAGAAAAATATAAAGGGCAACTAGGGTTTTTATTTTTAATTGGAAGTTTTTTAAAATTTGCCGTTTTTTTTATTGTTTTTTACCCATTCTATAAGTTAGATAACACCATAACAAGAACAGAATTCGCTTCTTTTTTTGTGCCATATGTTATTGGTTTAATATTAGAAACAGTTAGTTTAAGCAATTGGTTAAATAAATTAGAATAGCTGTTGAAGATGAGTTTACTAAATAGAAAAACTGAATTAATCTGGTAAATTTAAACTTTGATAAAAAAGTATTTTCAGCGTTTTTATTACTATTGTAATGTGATTAGCAGTTTTATACTAAATAAAAAACAAAATAGTTTTTGTTTTTAAGATAAAAATATACCTTTGCACGGATTTTTAAGCCACTATATTTAGAGTGATATGCGTAGAATAATATCTTTAAAATTAATTACTTTATTACTGTTTTCAACAAGTTTTGTTTCTTTTGCTCAAAATGAGCAGGAAAAGATGCATTTAGAAGAAATTGCTCCTGAAACAGAAGGAAAGCAAGGTATAAAGGAAGAAATAAAAGAATACATAAATCATCACTTATTAGATTCTCACGATTTTGGATTGTTTTCGTATGAAACGATGCAGGAGAGCATAAATACATTGGGTTTCCGCTTCCAGTAATTTTATGGGATAACGGATTACAAGTGTTTTCATCTTCAAAATTTCACCATGGAGAATCGGTTGCTGAGGTTAATGGAAATTACTACAAATTATATCACGGTAAAATTTACAAAACCAGATGCAGAAGGAACCATTAATTATGATGAGCATCATCATGCAACAAACTTCAAAGCCTTTAGATTTTTCAATCACTAAAAATGTATTTACTATTTTTATGGTAGGGTTGTTAATGTTCTTTATGTTTGGAAGAATGGCTAAATCTTACCAAAAAGGATGCTTTACCAAAAGGTATGGGGCGTTTATTAGAACCAATTGTATTATATATTCGAGATGATATTGCTATTCCAAATATTGGAAAAAAACACTACAAACGTTACATGAGTTTCTTGTTAACCGTGTTTTTCTTTATATGGATTATCAACTTATTAGGGTTAACACCACTTGGAGTTAATGTAACAAATAATATTGCTGTAACATTAGCCTTGGCGTTATTAACCTATTTAATAACAACATTTACAGCAAACAAAAACTATTGGGGACATATTTTCTGGATGCCGGGTGTGCCATGGCCAATGAAAATTATTTTGGCGCCAATAGAATTATTAGGAACATTTATTAAACCTTTCTCATTATTAATTCGTTTGTATGCAAATATTACTGCAGGACACATTGTATTAATGAGTATAATTGGTTTAATGTTTATATTTAAAAACTGGATTGGAAGTTCATTATCATTTGGTTTAGCATTTGTGTTAGCCTTGTTAGAACTTTTAGTAGCAGCTTTACAAGCATATATCTTTACAATGTTATCTGCATTGTACTTTGGTTCTGCTGTAGAAGAGCATCACCATGGGGACGAGCATCATTAAAAATGTCCGGTGGACATTTTATGCGAGTTGCCAGACGCCGCGTTGGCGCATTAATAAATTGAATGTTTAATTTTTAATATATATATTATGGAAATTCCAAACATTGTAGGAGCTGGTTTAATCGTTATCGGTGCTGGTTTAGGTATTGGTAAAATTGGTGGTTCAGCTATGGAAGCTATTGCTCGTCAACCAGAAGCTTCAGGAAAAATCCAAACAGCTATGCTTATTGCAGCTGCACTTATTGAAGGTATTGGATTTGCTGCTTTATTTGCAGCTTAAAAAACAAAAACAGCTATAACGGTTGGTTATAGCTGTTTTTTAAATTAAAAATTAAAGAGTTTAACAAGACAAATAGATGGAAAAATTAATTGAACAATTTTCTTTAGGATTATTCTTCTGGCAATTAGTATTATTTATTGGGTTAGTGCTTTTATTAAAAAAGTTTGCTTGGAAACCAATTCTTGATGCTGTTGATGAAAGAGAAGATGGAATAAAAAATGCATTAGATTCTGCTGAAAAAGCAAAATTAGAAATGCAAAATCTTCAAGCAGATAACGAAAAGTTATTAAAAGAAGCAAGAGCAGAACGTGAAGAAATGCTTAAAGAAGCACGAGATATCAAAAAAAAAATGATAGAAGATGCTAAAGAGTGAAGCGCAAGCACAAGCTAACAAAATGATTGCGCAAGCACAAGCAGCAATTGAAAGCGAAAAGAAAGCAGCTATTGCTGAACTAAAAAGTCAAGTGGCAGGTTTGTCTTTACAAATAGCAGAAAAAGTAGTACGTGAAGAATTATCGAATAAAGACAAACAAATAAAATTGGTTGAGTCTATGTTAAGTGAAGCTAAATTAAACTAATAAAGAATGGCAGGAGCAAGAGCAGCAATACGATACGCAAAAGCAATATTAAGTTTAGCATCAGATCGAAAATCAGCAGATGCTGTTAATACTGATATGAAATTAATTGCGAATACCATTGCAGAAAATAAAGATTTAAACGATGCGCTTCAAAGTCCTGTAGTAAGTTCTGCAATTAAGAAATCTATTTTATTAGAGGTCTTTAAAAAATCAGACAAAACAACCGTAAGTTTAATTGATACCTTAGTAGCTAATAATAGAATTGCTATTTTAGGCGATGTAGCTGTTAAATACAATCAATTATTTGATCAATCAAAAGGTATTGAACTTGCAACAGTAACAACAGCAATTCCTTTAACTGATGCTTTAAAACAAAAAGTTTTAGCAAAAGCAAAAGAATTAACAGGAAAAGATATTGAAGTTGAAAGTATTGTAGATGAAAGCATCTTAGGAGGTTTCATTTTAAGTGTTGGTGATATTCAATACAATGCGAGTATATCAAATCAATTAAATAAATTAAAAAGAGAATTTACAATTAAACTAAAATAATTCAGAATTCTAATTTTGAATTAAAAATTAATAAAGATGGCAGAAGTAAAACCAGCTGAAATATCAGCAATCTTAAAGCAACAACTATCAGGTTTTGAAGCAAGCGCTTCATTAGACGAAGTTGGAACTGTATTAACTGTAGGTGATGGTATTGTACGTGCTTACGGATTAGCTAACGCTCAATATGGTGAGTTAGTTGAATTTGAAGGTGGATTAGAAGGTATTGTACTTAACCTTGAAGAAGATAACGTAGGTATTGTATTGTTAGGGGTTTCTGAAGGAGTTAAAGAAGGTTCTACAGTAAAACGTACAAATCGTATTGCTTCTATTAAAGTAGGTGAAGGTATTGTTGGACGTGTTGTTGATACTTTAGGAAATCCAATTGATGGTAAAGGTCCTATTGCTGGTAAAACTTACGAAATGCCTTTAGAGCGTAAAGCACCTGGAGTTATTTTCCGTGAGCCAGTTACTGAGCCATTACAAACAGGTATTAAATCTATCGATGCTATGATTCCTGTAGGTCGTGGACAACGTGAGTTGGTTATTGGTGACCGTCAAACTGGTAAAACAACAGTTTGTATTGATACCATCTTAAATCAAAAAGAATTTTACGATGCAGGTGAGCCTGTATATTGTATATATGTTGCTATTGGTCAAAAAGCTTCTACAGTAGCAAATATTGCTAAAATATTAGAAGAAAAAGGCGCTTTAGCTTATACAACTATTGTTGCTGCAAACGCATCAGATCCTGCACCAATGCAAGTATATGCTCCAATGGCAGGTGCTGCAATTGGTGAGTATTTTAGAGATACTGGTCGTCCAGCATTAATTGTTTATGATGATTTATCTAAACAAGCAGTAGCGTACCGTGAGGTGTCTTTATTATTACGTCGTCCACCAGGACGTGAGGCGTATCCTGGAGACGTTTTCTACTTACACTCTCGTTTATTAGAGCGTGCTGCAAAAGTTATCAATGATGATGATATTGCAAAAAACATGAACGATTTACCAGAGTCATTAAAACCATTGGTAAAAGGAGGTGGTTCTTTAACAGCATTACCAATTATTGAAACACAAGCAGGAGACGTTTCGGCATATATTCCAACAAACGTAATTTCTATTACAGATGGACAAATTTTCTTAGATGGAGATTTATTTAACTCTGGTGTTCGTCCAGCAATTAACGTAGGTATTTCGGTATCTCGTGTTGGTGGTAATGCACAGATTAAATCCATGAAAAAAGTAGCAGGTACTTTAAAATTAGACCAAGCGCAATATCGTGAATTAGAAGCATTTGCTAAATTTGGTTCAGATTTAGATGCGGTTACTTTAAATGTAATTGAAAAAGGAAAACGTAACGTTGAGATTTTAAAACAAGCTCAAAACGATCCATTTAAAGTTGAAGATCAAATTGCAATTATTTATGCAGGATCTAAAAACTTATTAAGAGATGTTCCTGTTGAAAAAGTTAAAGAATTTGAAAGAGATTTTATTGAATTCTTGAAAGCTAAACATGCAAATGTTTTGGCAGAATTAAAAGCTGGAAAATTAACTGATGAAATTACAGATACTTTAACAGCTGTAGCAAAAGATTTATCAGGGAAATACAGAAATTAATTTTGAATTAAGAATTCAGAATTAAGAATTATGAGTTATCAAAAAAGTGGCAACGCCATAGTAGATAAAAGTTTTTATTTTGCTTGTGATATTGTCATTTATGCTGAGAAGCTCAAAGAAAAACGTTTTTTTGAAATAGCAAATCAGTTGCTGAAATCTGGCACTAGTATAGGTGCTAATGTAAGAGAATCACAGAGAGGAGTTAGTACAAAAGATTTTAAAAATAAATTAGGAATTGCTCTTAAAGAAGCAGACGAAACATCCTTTTGGTTGGACGTTATAGAAGAAACAAGCATTTATGAAGTTCCTTCGAAATTAAGAGAAGATTGCGAAATTTTGATTAGACTTTTAGTTTCAATTATCAAAAATTCATAATTCATAATTCATAATTCATAATTTGAACTATGGCAAATTTAAAAGAAATACGTAACAGAATAACATCGGTATCTTCAACGATGCAGATAACCAGTGCCATGAAAATGGTGTCTGCTGCAAAGTTAAAAAAGGCTCAAGATGCTATTACTGCTATGCGTCCTTATGCAGATAAGTTAACCGAACTTTTACAAAGTTTAAGTGCAACTTTAGATGAGGATTCTGGAAGTAAATTTTCTACGCAACGCGAAATAAAAAATGTATTATTAGTGCCTATTACTTCAAATAGAGGGCTATGTGGTGCATTTAATTCAAACATCATCAAACAAACACAGCATTTAATTAGCGATGTTTACGCTGGCAAAAATGTTTCAGTAGTAGCCATTGGAAAAAAAGCCAATGATGCTTTTTCTAAAAAGAAAATTGTTATCGCAAACAAAAGCGCTGTTTTTGATGATTTAACATTTGAAAATGTTGCTGAAATAGCCGAAATGCTAATGGGAAAATTTGTTGCGGGCGAGTTCGATAAAATTGAAATCGTTTATAATAAATTTAAAAATGCTGCGACGCAAGAAGTAATGACGGAGCAGTTTTTACCAATTGTACCTGTTGAAGGAGCCGCAAATAATAATGCAGATTATATTTTTGAACCTTCTAAAATAGAAATCGTAGAGCAATTAATTCCTAAGTCATTAAAAACACAATTGTATAAAGGTATTAGAGATTCTTTCGCAAGCGAACACGGTGCTCGTATGACAGCAATGCATAAAGCAACCGATAACGCAACAGAGTTAAGAGATCAGCTTAAATTAACGTATAACAAAGCACGTCAAGCAGCTATTACTAACGAGATTCTTGAAATTGTTGGTGGTGCGGAAGCTTTAAACAATTAAACAGAGCTTTTGCGGAGTCAAATAAGTAAAAAGGCGGAAGCTTTAAACAATTAATTGTCATGCTGAACTTGATTCAGCATCTCACGATAACATCAAGCCTCACTTTTTAGTGAGGCTTTTTTTATGGCATTAATTTTGAAATACTATCTTTATAATATTCAATTTATGACTAATGAAATTATTTAGACGCATCCTTTTTTTTACATTCATGTTATTTATTATGGCAACATTTTCTCAATGTGGAGTTACAAAACTAGAAGCGAAAGCACCCGTTACTTTAGGTGAGGTTTACTACCAAAATTGGGTAGCAGGAGTTGAAGGCGGAGGTTCAGGAATTACTGTTGTGATTCCAGTTATTTCGAACCCCAAAAACATTGTTCTGGATAGTGTTCATTTTCGAGGTCGACAAACTAGTTTAGAATACAGAAATAATGCTGTATATATTGGTCGATTTAAAGCCGATTCTAACCAGAAGAAAGATATTATAATGAGCAGCGACCCATATGCTGAATACGGTAATAAAGCACCCAAAATTGCCAAAAAATCACCGTTCGAGTTAAATGAAGATCAATGTATTGTGAGCTACAAAATTGGAAACAAGGTTAAATATTTTAAAATTGATAAAATAATCAAAAAGGATAATAAGCTATTTATGGAAACGCAACTTAAGAAGCCCTAATTTATCTTTGGTTTGCATCAGCTAAAAACGTATTTTTAGCCAATTTAATTTCCATTTCTTGAGCGGACTCAAAACTTTATTTAAACAAACTTTTATTTATGGATTAGCCACGGTGCTCCCCCGTATGTTAAGCTTTTTGTTGGTGCCATTATACACCACACAAGGTGTTTTATCTTCGGTGGCCGAGTATGGTAAAGTGTCCATTATTTTTTCTTGGTTCGTAATTTTTAATGTGATTTTAGCCTATGGAATGGAAACCGCATTTTTTCGGTTTTTTAATAAGGAGGACGACCAAAATAAAGTTATTGGCACCTCCACAATCGCTTTAATCATATCGTCTTTTGGCTTTTTTATCTTAGCTTTTTTGTTTAAAAGTCAAATAGCATCTTTAACAGATATTAAAGTTGAATATATATCGCTGGTAGTTTGGATTCTGCTATTAGATGCGTTAGTAATTATACCTTTTTCTTGGTTGCGGGCAAATGGAAAGTCTATAACCTATGCCGTTGTAAAAATTCTTAATGTTGCCATTAACTTAGGATTAAACGTATTCTTTTTGTTGTACCTAAAAAAATGGGCAACAGGTAGTACATTATTAGATTTCATTTACCTTCCGAATTTTGAAATTAATTACATATTTATTTCCAACTTGGTTGCAAGTGCAGTCACCTTGGTGCTCATGCTTCATTTTTATTTTAGAATAAAATACACATTTGATTCCAAATTGTTTAAAAGAATGATGCGTTATGCCATTCCTGTACTTATTGCGGGTATTGCTTTTTCTATTAATGAAACATTCGATAGAATTCTTTTGGATTATTTGTTACCAGCAGATATCGCCGAAACGAAAGTAGGGATGTACTCGGCGTGTTATAAAATTGCAGTATTTATGACGCTATTTGCTACGGCATACAGACTAGGGATTGAACCCTATTTTTTTAGTCATGCTAAAACCGAAAACCCACAGAAAAATTATGCTCGAATTTTAGAGTTTTTTGTGGCGTCGGGTTCTATTATGGTGTTAGCGGTTGTGGTATTTGCCGATGTATTAAAACCATTTATTGTAAGAAGCGAAGCCTATTGGGAGGCTATGTGGGTTGTGCCTTTTATTTTAATAGCTAATTTTTGCCTTGGTATTTATCACAATTTATCGGTTTGGTATAAAATTACCGATAGAACTAAATTTGGCGCTTATATTTCTGTTTTTGGTGCTTTACTAACCTTAGGACTCAATTTTTGGTTGATTCCTATTATAGATTATAAAGGTTCTGCGATAGCAACTTTAGTCGCCTATGCCAGTATGATGATAGCGTCTTATTATTACGGGCAGAAGTATTACCCAATACCTTACAATTTAAAAAAAATGAGTTTGTATCTATTGGTTTCGTCGGCATTTTCGGTAATTTCGTTTTATGTATATCGAGATTATTTGTATATAGGATTAGGATTATTGTTATGCTATTTAATCTTAGTTTTTATTCTAGAAAAAAATCAATTAAAACAATTTATAAAAATATAACATGCAAATTAAAATCATTAATAAATCCAAGCATCCATTACCACATTACGAAACAATAGCTTCGGCGGGCATGGATTTAAGAGCAAATTTAGAGTCACCTATTGTTTTAAAACCTTTAGAACGAACCATTGTAAAAACAGGTATGTTTATAGAATTACCGATTGGGTACGAAGCACAAGTACGTCCGCGTAGTGGATTGGCAGCAAAAAATGGTATTACGGTTTTAAATGCGCCAGGAACTGTAGATGCTGATTACAGAGGTGAAATAGGCGTTATTTTAGTAAACATATCGCACGATAATTTCATTATTAAAGATGGCGAGCGTATTGCCCAATTAGTGATTTCTAAACACGAACGTGCCGAATGGATTGATTCTAATAAGTTATCTGAAACCTCCCGAGGAGAAGGTGGTTTTGGGAGTACAGGAATCAAGTAAAAGAAGAATTACGATTAACGATTTTGGATTTCAGAATTTAAAAACCAAAAAACATTTGTGTAATCGAGGCAAAACTAAAATATGATTTTTTGTTAGGTTGAATGCAGTCGAAACCTATATAAGTTCAATAATTAATAATAAGATTTCCGCCTTCGCGGAAATAAAAAAATAATTTTCAATGAAAATAATAGTACCAATGGCTGGTCGAGGTTCTCGACTGCGTCCACATAGTTTAACAGTACCGAAACCATTAATTCCAGTAGCGGGGCAACCTATTGTTCATCGATTGGTAAAAGATATTGCTAAAGTTTTAAAGCAACCTATAGATGAAATTGCTTTTGTTTTAGGCGATCCAGCTTTTTTTGGTGATGATGTTGTTGAAAGTTTAGAAAATTTAGCAACCGAGTTAGGTGCTAAAGCATCTATTTACCGTCAAGATTTGCCTTTAGGTACAGGTCACGCTATTATGTGTGCTAAACCATCTTTATCTGGTCCTGCGGTAATTGCTTATGCAGATACTTTGATTAGAGCAGAATTCGATTTAGATCCAGCTGCCGATAGCGTTATTTGGACTAAACAAGTAGATAACCCAGAAGCTTATGGTGTTGTAAAATTAAATGCTAAACAAGAAATTGTTGAATTAGTTGAAAAACCAAAAGATTTTGTAAGCGACCAAGCGGTAATTGGTATCTATTACTTTAAAGATGTGGCTATTTTAAAAGAAAAGCTGCAACAAATTTTAGATGAAAACGTTACCAATGGAGGAGAATACCAGATTAATGATGGTATTAAACGTATGATGGCCGATGGCAAAATATTTAAAACAGGAACCGTTGATGAGTGGATGGATTGTGGTAACAAAGCCATAACGGTAGAAACAAATACTAGAATGTTAGGGTTTTTAAAAGCTGATGGCGACGAACAATTAGTAGCTTCTTCAGTAAAATTAGAAAATTCTAAAATTATTGAACCTTGTTTTATTGGCGAAAATGTGGTGCTTAAAAATAGTACCGTTGGGCCCAATGTATCTATCGGAAACAATAGTGTTATTGAAAATTCAACCGTTAAAAATAGCTTAATACAAACACAAACAACCATCAAAAATGCTAATTTAGAGGAAGCTATGATTGGAAATCATGTGAATTTTGATGGCAATTTTACCCGGGTAAGTATTGGTGATTATTCGGTGTTAGAATAATACCATAACAAATTTTGAATAACGTTTGTTTAAACGAAATGAACGCTGATGATGCGTTAGGGATTGCAGCGGCATCCTTTTTTGCCATTAAAAGCAAAAAAGATATAGCGTAAAGCCCGACCCTTGTGGTAACGCCAAAAATAATTGGACAATTTAACGTATTAATGACACAAAAAATCTACATATTCTTAGTATTAATCGGGATGCTTCTGGTTCCGCAGATACATTATGCGCAAGTAGATTTTAATAAAAAGCCAGACGACGATTTAGGCGATGTTGAAGATAAATTTCAGGAACTTTTTTACGAAGCATTAAAGCAAAAGAGCATTGAAAATTACGACCGCTCTGTTGATGCTCTGTTAAAATGTATTGCCATAGATAATTCGGCTGCAGTTTTATATTTTGAGTTAGGAAAGAATTATGTACTGCTTAAAAATTTTGGGGCAGCAGAAGATGCGCTAAAAAAAGCGGTAAGTAAGGATCCTGATAACGAATGGTTTCTAGATGAGCTTTACGGATATTATATAGGGCAAAATGATATAGACAAAGCCATTAAAACGGTTAAGCAATTAGTAAAATTTCATCCTGACTACAATGAAGATTTGGCGGGGTTGTATGTAAAAACTAAAGATTTTAATGAAGCTTTAAAAATATTAGATCAATTAGATGCTGAGTTTGGAATTTCGGTGAGGCGTGATATTATGCGGAATCAAATTTACGAAGCCACGGGGCGTAAAAAAGACCAAATAAAAAATCTGGAGGCGCGAGTAGAAAATAACCCCGACAAAGAATCGAATTATTTACAACTTATTTTTCGTTACAGCGAAAACAACGAAAAAGATAAAGCGTTTGAAACGGCTAAGGAGTTGCTAAAAATAAATCCGAATTCTCAAATTGTTCATTTAGCCTTGTATAAGTTTTATTTAGACGATAACAATGCCGAAAAAGCTATTGAGAGCATGAAAATTGTGGTTAAAAGCAACGAAATAAAACCCGAAGCTAAACTAAAGGTGCTCACAGATTTTGTTCAGTTTGTGGGCAATCACCCAGAATATGAGGCAGATTTGGTAGAAGCCACGACCTTGGTGGGAGATAGTAATAACAGCAAAACGCTTATTGAATTGGGGCAATATTACCTTGCAAAAAACAATAAGGCAAAGGCTTTGGAGTATTTTGAAGCCGCCTTAAAAATTGATGCAGATAATTTTAATGTATTGCGCAACGTATTATTACTTTACATAGATTTGCAAAAATTTAATTTGGCTGATAAAAAGTGTAGCGAAGTGCTGCAAAAGTATCCGGCGCAACCTTTATTTTATTTATTACACGGGGTAGCGCTAAATAAATTGAATGAACCAAAAAAAGCTGCAGAAGTTTTAGAAGCAGGTTTAGATTATATAATTGACGACACTAAAATGGAATTAGATTTTTACAACCAATTAAAAAGCGCATATACTTCGTTAAACAATACGGCCAAGGTAAAAACGTTTAGTGATAAAATAAAACAATTAGAAACCCCAAATTAATGAACAAACTTAAGTACATCATTATATCCTTGTTGGCGGTTTTGGTGTTTCAATGTAAATCTTCAAAATCAATTACTGGGGGTGAATCAAATTTAAAGTTGACGGCGAAACAACTTTTAAAAGAAAATTCTAAAGAATCTCCCGTTTTTAAAACACTTCAATCTAGGCTTAAAATAACTTATAATCAAGATGGAAACGAGCAATCGTATTCGGTTAATTTTAGAGCGGAGAAAGACAAAATTATTTGGATTAGCGCTACATTTTCGGTAGTTAAGGCGATGGTGACTCCAGAGAAAGTAAGTTTTTATAATAAATTAGACGGCACTTATTTTGAAGGCGATTACAACTATTTAAGCAATATTCTGGGAACAGAATTAGATTTTCAAAAAGTTCAGAATTTATTAATAGGCGAATCTATTTTTGAATTAAACGCCAATAACTACGATGTTTCGGTAAATGAAAACGTCTATGTGGTGCAACCCAAAAAGCAACGCGAATTATTTGAAATTTTCTTTTTACTAGACCCGGTTCATTTTAAAGTGAAATCGCAACAAATATCGCAACCTAAAGAGGCAAGACATTTACAAATTGATTATAAATCGTATCAGGTAGTCGATAATCAAAGGTTACCGGAACAGATAAAAATAATAGCTGTTGAAGCTACTAAAGAAACCAATATCGAATTAGAATTTAAAAACGTTACGTTAAACGAAAATTTAAATTTTCCGTATAAAATACCCTCAGGTTTTAAAGAAATTAAACTTTAATGTTACAGTTAAAACACACATATAAACGCTTATTACTACTTGGTTTTTTACTTTGTAGTACCCTAATATTTTCACAAGGCAATAAACAGGAAGAATTAGAAGCCCGTAGACAGGAACTGCGGTTAGAAATTCAAAAGATTAACCAGTTGCGACTCGAAAATAAATCTAAAGAAAAATCGCAATTAAGCTTAATTCAAGATTTCAATCACAAAATTCGTGTGTTAGATAATTTAATTAAAGTAACCAATCAGCAAGCTAATTTAATTTCGCGCGATATTAACAACAACCAAAAAAGAATTTCCAGTTTAAGAAGCGAATTAAAGGTTTTAAAGGTAGATTATGCCGAAATGATGGTGAAGTCTTATAAGAGTAAAAATCAACAAAGCAGGATCATGTTTTTGCTTTCTGCAGACGATTTTAAACAAGCCTACAAGCGTTTGCAGTATATGAAGCAATATACAGACCACCAAAAGCAACAAGGCGAAACCATAAAAGAAAAAACGGCTGAGTTACAAGCCATAAATTTAGATTTAATAAAGCAGCAAGAAACAAAGCGTAAGCTGATAGCTGAAAATAAAGAAGTTCAAAAATCTTTAGAGTCTGAACGCAAGCAGCATGAAGAATTGATGAAGTCTATAAAAAGAAACTTATCGGTTTATGCGGCTCAAATAAAACAAAAACAACAGGAAGCAGACAGAATAGATGCTGAAATAGACCGTATTATTAAAGAAGCTATTGCAAAATCTAATAAAAAGGCAGGAAACACAAATGTAAAAACAGCTTCAAACTTTGCGTTAACAGCCGAAGAAAAAGTATTAGCCGCAAACTTTGTGGCCAACAGAGGTAAGTTACCTTGGCCGGTAGAAAAAGGCTATGTAACCCTTGGCTATGGAACACAACCACATCCCATTGATAAATCGTTGACTATAAAAAGTAACGGTGTGCGTATTGCTACCGAAAAAGACGCTAAAGTACGTGCGGTTTTTGATGGCGAAGTAAGTGCTGTACTTAAAATGAAAAATGTAAACCCTATAGTTATGGTTCGTCATGGCGACTATTTAACTATTTACAAAAACTTATCGGAGGTTTACGTGAAAGAAGGTGATAAAGTGAGCACAAAACAAGTAATTGGTGAGGTGTTTACCAATCCTTCAAACGGTGAAACTATTTTAAATTTTTCAATATCTAAAGGAACGGCAACAGAGAATCCGGCGTCGTGGGTATTTAAAATGTAAAATTCCTGCGAAAGCAGGAATCTCATTATAAAGTTATTGTTAGAAGAGGAAAGCAATCTCCCCATCATTCTTAATGTTATTTGGAGACTGCCTGTGGGTTGGTTATATTTAATGGGTGTATTTTTTAGTTTTGCCATTCCTACGAAAGCAAAATCCATTTTTAAAGGAAGAAGTCTACCCCTAAAACATTTTTTTCAATCAAAACCAAAAGCAAGCCGCCGCAACTCCTGATGCAAATCAACTGATTTTACAAGCGCACTAAAACAAATCCACGTCTTGTTTTTCGGTAATGATTACCATTCCAAAAATAATAACGTTTTCCTTTAACTTTTACAATTTTGTAATTAGCAGGAGCGGTTTTAATAACTGTAACCGATGCAGGTCTTGTTACAACTCTGGTGGCACACGATGTGGTTCCCAGCATTAACATAAATGCGAAAAATAGAATAATAGATCTCATAGCTTTAAGATTTAATTTTATTTATAAGACGCTAAAAATAAGAAAAGGTTTAATTATTCAAAAAAAGCTTTAAGTTCTGAAGCATCGTGTGGTTTCATTTTTCCAGACAAGAGTAAACTTAATTGTTTCCTGCGTAAAGCAGCATCAAAGCGTTGTTTTTCTAAATCGGTTTCGGGGAGTACTTCAGGAACAACAACAGGTTTCCCCGTATCATCAACAGCCACAAAAGTATAAATGCCTTCATTAGCTTTCGAGCGTTCACCAGAAACACGGTCTTCAATCCAAACATCAATAAATACTTCCATAGAGGTTTTAAAAGCCCGAGACACTTTAGCTTCTACCGTTACCACACTTCCTAAAGGCACCGCTTTACTAAAAGCCACATGGTTTACAGAAGCTGTAACCACAATATGCCTGCAATGGCGACGGGCAGCAATACTCGCAGCTCTGTCCATACGCGCTAATAATTCGCCACCAAAAAGGTTGTTTAAGGGGTTGGTTTCACCGGGTAAAACCATATCGGTAAGGATCGTTTTAGATTGTTCGGGTGTTTTTGCTTGCATAACATATGTTTAAGTATGCTGTAAAGGTAAAACGATTTTAGGATAATGTAGATATGATTTTTGAAACTTGTTTTTAGACAAAAATTAAATTTTTACGGAAAACCCACAGTGAGATTTATTAAAAAGTAAGAATTAAGCCAAATAAAAGAAATATTAGTTTTACATTTTGATGATAATTTTTCATATTTGGGAATAGAAACAAGAAGCAACAAAAATATTTTATTGTAAAATGAAAGGCTGGCAACGAATACTCATATTAATTTTCCCTTATTTTTTGATAGTTGGTATTTTTCAATTTATAGGATTAATAATAGCGGGAGTGGATTTTAGCAATATTGAGGCAGAAAAAACATCTCAGCAACATGTAATAGTTGCCTTTTTTACCTTTTTTGGCACTTTTGCTTTACTTTGGTTTTTTATGAAATATGTTGATGATGAGAAATTCGTAAACTTAGGTTTTCAAATAAAGAATAGAATTAAAGATATAAATGTAGGTGTCATACTAGGATTCTTAATTATGAGCGCAGGATTACTTACTCTTATTAGCCTTAATCAAGTTGAATTTTTAAAATATAATTTCAGTGTTAAAGACATCGTTCTTGCCATATTAGTATATATAATAGTTGCCATTACCGAAGAGGTACTTTTTAGAGGCTATATTTTACGCAATTTTATGGGTTCTTTTAACAATTATATGGCACTAGTGGTATCGTCTATTTTGTTTGCTTTAGCACATGGGTTTAATCCGAGCATGGATTGGTTTAGTTATTTAAATCTGTTTCTAGCAGGAATTCTATTAGGCGCAACTTATGTGTACACTAAAAATTTATGGTTTCCTATCGCTTTACATTTTAGTTGGAATTTTTTTCAAACGCTTTTTGGCTTTAATGTAAGTGGGCAAGATTTTTACTCTTTAATAGAATTTAAAATATTAGATAAAAACATGATTAATGGAGGCGATTTCGGGTTCGAAGGTTCTATTTTTTCAATAATTGCTCAAGTTTTATTGATAACGGCGATTTTTCTTTATTACGAGCGTATAAAGCCTAAAATATTTCAGATTTAGTTCCTTCTATAGTTATCACACAACATTTAACCTGAACTTATGATCTGGTATGATGATTTTAGGAATTAAGTTTTAATTAGAATTTACTATTCGGCAGCAACAAGATCAAGATCCTTAACCAACAACCAAGCATCTTCGTTTTGGGTTTTTCTAACGTCGCGTAAAACGGTTAAAGCTTCTTCGCCCGTTTCGTAACTACCGTAAACAACTTCGTTTAAACCATATTTATTTACGCCAATACTTCTGGCATTAAAACCTTTAGCTTTTAATTCTTCAATAATTTGAGCGCAGTTATCTTCTACTCTAAAAGCGCCGGCAACTACATGATAATTACCAGATTGCTTTGTTACATTTAAGGTAATAGCAGGCAAAGTATTTAAATTAAAAGTAGCTTGTTGTATTTTGGCATCTAGTTTTTGGGTTGCTTCTTTTTGAGCTATTTGGTTGTGTTGCTCAATTTGGTCTATATAGAATTTAGATGACACTAAACCGCCTAATGTTAAGGCTATTAAACCAACCGCAGCATATTTTAAATAAGGTCTCGATTTGCGTTTTTCTGGTGTGATGGTAAGCGGAATAACCTTTTCGATCGCCTCAACGTTTTGTTTGTAAACTTCACGAGAAACTGCGGGAGACACAAATTGGGTTAAGCCAAACGAATCTGTTAAATAGTTTAACTGATAATTAGGTTCAAATAAAATATTGCCTTCAGAGTTAAAAACAATGTCTCCAATATTTTTAAACGTAACCGTTTCACCTTGTGTTAAATACGATTTTATGGTATTTACACGTTTTGCAATTTTATCATTAGCAACTTCAAAAGGTATTTTTTCCACATCGGCAATATAATGCGCCAATAGGCCATCGTTTTTTTGAATTTGCTCGTTAAACGACACCGTTTTTTTAGGTGGGTAAAACACATTTGTCGCATCATCAATAGTAGCAGACGCACGTTGGGTTAAAAATGCACCAAATTCGGGAATGGTAACACACTCATATCTATAGAGTAAATCGCTGATGTAGGTTTCTAATTGCATAGAAACAAAGTTAAAAATTTTTAATCTGGTTTAAAACATTATCTATACTATTTATTAACATCGTAAAATTTAATTTTTGAATGGTTATTGTCAGTTAGATAATTTTCTAAATTTTTTAAAGGGAGTAAAATTTTAATAAAGTATCGATTAATCTTATTTCATGTTACTTACCGAATTTTTAGCAGTATCACGATTTGATTTTATGTAGCCTTTGTCTACAATAAAACCAATTCTAACTTGTGTTTTCAGCGTGTCTTTTAATTCGGCGGTTGCCTTTTCTTCAACTACAAAAACCAATTCATATTCGCCATCCGGCAAATCTAAAACTGTATTAATATCGCTATCTTCAATTTTATAATTTTGCCTTCCAGTTGCTGCGTACGAGGCTGCTGCTGCACCACTACCGCCAGCTAAACTTCCTACGCTAGACACAGAAGCAGAAATTATAGCACCACCAGGTAAAGCACCACCAACCAATGCAGTACCGTTTGCAACTGCACTCCCAGCAGCGTGTAAACCAGCATTCATTTTTTCACCAAAAGTAGCGCCTTCTTTCTTTGTTAAAACCACCATGCTTTTTTCTTTCAAATTTACTTTGTAACCATCATTAGCAGGAAAAAGTACAATGCAGCTATTATCAACTAATGTAACATTAATACCTTTGTTAACTTTTTCGCCGAACGTAGCACCTTGAGTTTGTTTAGGTACTGTTACATTCATAGATATTCTATTTGTCATTCCACCATGAATTTTAACATCTTCATTTGGAGAGGCTTCAATTGAACCTTTTCTGTTTTGAGCGTGGGTATAAGTTCCAGCAACCAGACTTATCAATGAAACAATAAAAAGTATTTTAATTTTTTTCATAAGATTGTAATTATTGGTTAAAATAATGGTTAGTAAATTTTATTTTAAAAATTAATATAAACTCTCAGAGCGTATTAATCATACTGATAATAAGCAATTTAAATGTATACAAAATAAGGTTATGTTGTACTTTTTGTTAATAAAAAAGGCACAATAGTTTTTAAATTTTAAAACAGTATAAATTGTGTTTTTTTATTAAAAATTCTTTTATTGCAGCTTCTAAATCAATTGTATACAATGACCGAAAACGATTTGCTTTACACTTTAGCACTACAACACGTGCCCAATATTGGCGATATTACTGCTAAAAAACTGATTGCACATTGCGGTTCTGCCGAAGCGGTCTTAAAAGAAAGGAAGCAAAATCTTTTAAAAATTGATGGCATTGGAAGCGTTATTTTAGGGGAGCTTAACGGAACGCAACATTTAGTTGAAGCCGAAAAAGAACTAAGCTTTATTAAAGATAACGACATCAAGGTTTTTTATTTTGAAGCAGAAGATTATCCAGAAAAACTAAAGCATTGTATTGATGGCCCCATCGTGTTATTTCGGTCGGGAAACGTCAATTTAAAAAAGCAACGCATTATTAGTATTGTTGGAACTAGAAAAATTACTACCAGTGGCATTGCGTTTTGTGAAGATTTGGTTGAAAAACTAGCCGTTTTTAATCCAGTTATTGTTTCAGGGTTTGCTTATGGTACCGATATTACGGCACACAAGGCAGCTTTAAAACATAATTTGCAAACCGTTGCATGTTTAGCACACGGACTCAATCAAATTTATCCTGCCGTTCATAAAAAGTACATGGTAGATATGGAAAAAAATGGAGGCTTTTTCACCGATTTTTGGAGTAGCGATAAATTTGATAAAAATAATTTCTTAAAACGCAACCGGGTTATTGCTGGCTTAAGTGAAGCAACTATTGTTATAGAATCTGCCGAGAAAGGCGGAAGTTTAGTAACTGCAGATATCGCTAATTCGTATAACCGCGATGTATTTGCTGTTCCGGGGAGAACCACAGATTCACAAAGTATAGGTTGCAATAATTTAATAAAACAACAAAAGGCGCATATGCTAACTACTGCTTTAGATGTGCCTTATATTTTAAATTGGAAACTCGAAGACGATAAAAAACCAGTCATTCAAAAGCAGTTGTTTGTAGAATTGGATGAAACCGAAAAAGTAATTTACAACTACTTAAAGGAAAACGACAAACAACAACTGGATATCATTGCCATTAATTGTAACATGCCTATTTTTAAAATAGCCAGCGTGTTATTAACTATGGAATTAAAAGGCGTTATTCGTCCGTTGCCAGGGAAGTTGTTTGAGGTAATTTGAATTCCTGCGAACGCAGGAATCTCATGAAATAAACGATTAAGTCTGAATCAAATTCTTTGATTCGAAAGATAAGATTCCTGCTTTCGCAGGAATTGGTTAATACCCAACCTTTTCCCGAACACGTTTTAAAACATCATCAGCTACCAATCTAGCTTTTTCGGCACCTAATTCTAAAGCTTTATCAATTTCATCTAAGTTGTTCATGTAGTAATTGTAACGCTCACGTTGGGTTGCAAATTTTTCAACAATTAATTCAAACAATGCTTGTTTTGCATGTCCGTAACCATAATTACCATTTTCGTAATTGGCTTTCATGGTTTCAATTTGTTCTTCATTAGCCAACAAACTATAAATAGCAAAACAGTTACATGTTTTCCAATCTTTTGGGTCTTCAAGCGGAGTGCTATCGGTTTCAATAGACATAATTTGTTTGCGTAGTTTTTTATCATCTAAAAATAGATTGATCGTGTTATCGCGGCTTTTACTCATTTTTTCGCCATCAGTTCCAGGAATAAGCATGGTGTTTTCTTGTATTTTTCCTTCTGGTAAAACAAAAACATCTCCCATTTTCGCATGAAAACGAGACGCCACATCACGCGTCATTTCAATATGTTGCAACTGGTCTTTTCCTACGGGAATTATTTCGGCATCATACAATAAAATATCGGCTGCCATAAGCATAGGGTACGAAAACAAACCGGCATTAACATCTTCTAATCTATCGGCTTTATCTTTAAAACTATGCGCCAATGTTAAACGTTGGTACGGGAAAAAACAGCTTAAATACCACGATAATTCGGTTACCTGCGGAATATCACTTTGTCTGTAAAACACTGTTTTTTCAATATCTAAGCCAAAAGCTAACCAAGTAGCTGCCACAGAATAGGTGTTTTGTTTTAATATTTCGGCATCTTTAATTTGAGTTAGGGTATGCAAATTAGCAATAAACAAAAACGATTCGTTTTCAGGGTTGTTAGCCATTTTTATTGCAGGCATCAATGCGCCTAAAATATTTCCTAAATGTGGTGTTCCTGTACTTTGTATGCCTGTAAGTATTCTTGCCATAATATTACCTGCGAAAGCAGGTATCTGTTTAAGAGTTTAACAAAAGCACAAAGGTAATTTTTTTAATAGAAATGCTCAATACAATTATGTATTTTTGGTTTCGATGAAATTTTTTAAATATCCCTTCTGGATTTTGTATCGCATTTGGTTCTATATTCTTGTAGGATTGCCAATACTTATATTGTTTCCAATATTATTAATTTCTATTTCTAAAGAATCTTGGTATCCGTACTTTTTTAAAATTGCTCGCCTTTGGGCTAAATTTATTTTAGTAGGTATGGGTTTCCGTTGGAAAATTGAACGCGAGCAAATCCCCGATAACACGAAAAGTTATATGTTTATTGCCAACCACACCTCTATGGCAGATATTATGCTCATGTTGGTTTCGGTTAAAAATCCGTTTGTATTTGTGGGAAAGAAGGAATTGGCTAACATTCCGTTATTCGGATTCTTTTATAAACGCACCTGTATTTTAGTGGATAGAAATTCGGCTAAAAGCAGGCAAGCTGTTTTTTTAAGAGCACAAAAACGATTAAAAACAGGTGTGAGTATTTGTATTTTTCCCGAAGGCGGCGTACCAGAAGAGCATATTGAATTAGACGATTTTAAAGATGGCGCTTTTAGGTTGGCTATTAATCATCATATACCCATTGTGCCCATCACATTTGGCGATAATAAAAAAAGATTGTCTTATACGTTTTTTAGTGGTGGCCCGGGAATAATGCGGGTTAAAGTGCATAAGTTTTTATCTACTGAAGGCTTAACTATTAAAGATACCAAGGCTTTGAATGAAAAGTCAAGAACTATTATTCTGAAACAATTACAGGGCTTTAATAAATAAAAAAAACGGCTCTGGGGAGAACCGTTTTCATTGAAATTGATTTCCGAAGGTAATGGAAATCAACATCCAAGTCTAACCAAAAACCTAGAATTTAATAGCGAATCCGGTATAAACACCTATAAAATAGGGTTTAAAATCGCCAGAAGTATTGTTAAATGTGTTAATTTGATATTTAAACATAGGCTCTACATTCAAATCGATTTTCTTAGAAACCTGGTAGTTTAATCCAAAACCAAAATTCGCACTGTAGCTTACATTATTAATATTATTTGCTTCACCTAAATAGGTTTTTGAACCACCTTCGGCTTCCGAAAATATTTTGTTTTCACTTAAAAAGAACGAACTAAATCCACCAATGACATTAATACCTATTTTTTTATTTACTAGGGCATATTCTATTTCTAAAGGAATTTCTATATAGCCAAAAGCCTGATTAATAGAAGTGTTAATGGTTTCGAAACTACTTGGTGCAGCATTTAAATTTTCGCCACTAATTATCGAAATATTATCGGACGCCATAACACTAGCAGAACTGGCATCAATATTTTCTAAAGCTTTTGTGCTAGAACTAAAACCAACCGACTGGTAAACAATGACATTATTGGTGTTATACCCTAAATTAACTTTGTTAATGCCAGAGCGTACTTTAAGTTTATCGTTAATCGCATAACTGGCATTAATACCATAACTCATGTTAAATTCGCCTGTTTTAGAATTGCTGTTAAATTGCGAATCTATCGACGATCCTTCACCCAAAGTATTAAAATAAACGGGTGCCGCATTTGGGGCAATACGCCATTTATTAGCGTTTTTTTCTTCGGCAATGTTATCTTTTGTTTTATCTAGGACTTCTTCTATAGTGAGCGCATTTTTTTCTTTGTTGTCGTTTTTTGCAACCGCTACATGGTCTTTTGTGGTATTATCAATTAATTTTTTTGCCTTTTCGGAATGAATAATCGACTCCTTATTTTGGAACGATTCTTTTTTTGATTCCGAATTAGGTTCTCCACCAGCATTTAAAGATTTATTAGTTTCTTCTGAATTTTTAGCAACTGTATAATTATTACGAGGTTTATTACTGTTGTCAATGTTTGATATTTCTTTTGAAGCCAATCCAGATGGATGATTATTTTCATTTTTATTACCTGGTGATGTCGTTGACACAATTGAAGGTTTTTGCGATGCATCATTAGAAACAGCAGGAACTAAAAGAGGTTGTTTTGAATCCTTTTCTAAAATAGTGATTGCGTTTTCATCATTTTCAACAGCAATTTTAGTGTTGTTTTCGGTGTTCGAACTTCTTGTCTGGGAGTCTTCCGTTTCAACTACTTTAATGGGATTATTATTATGCGTTTCATTGAAAAAATACATACCGCCAATGGTTAATAATAGTGCCAATACTGCTGCGACTCCCGCATACTGCCACCAGATTGGGATAACACGGCGTTTTTTCTTGTCCTGCTTCAGTTTCGCTTCAATGCTTTCCCAAACGGCATCGTTAGGAGCTGTTTCAAAATCTTTGAAACGCTCTTGAAATAAGCGGTCTATATGTTTTTTATCTCCCATTATAAGGATTGTAAATTTTCATTTTGTTGATATTGCTCTATGGTGTCCTTTAAAATTTGTCTTGCACGTGATAAATTAGATTTTGATGTGCCTATATTAATATCCAGCATTTCTGCAATGTCTTTATGCGAATAACCATCCAAAACATACAGGTTAAAAACCAATCGGTATCTATCTGGTAATTCTTGAATAATTTTTAATAGATAGTCGATGGATAGTGCATCTTCATCAACTTCTATGTCTACGTCTTCAATTATATTTTCATTTATAATATCAAAAACTTTCTCATTTCGATATTGTTGTAATACGGTGTTAATTGTAATTCGTTTTATCCAACCTTCAAAAGAACCCTTGTTTTTATATTGTTCAATTTTTTTAAAAATTGTTAAAAAAGCGTCTTGCAAATTATCTTCCGCTTCGGCATAGTTACGTGAATACTTTAAACACACCGAGAACAGCTTACTCGAAAAGAGTTTGTACAGTTCGCTTTGTGCTTTAGTATCATTAATTTTACAATTTTCTATGAGTTGATTTAAACTCAAATTAAACACGTATTAATTAATAACTAATTTATTCTGTTACCGGAACCTCAATTGTTAAATATTGGTCGTCTCCATTAGCATCTTCTCCCTGCCAAAACTTAAAAATATACGAGCCATTGCCTGTAACCATAAAGTTAAAAGTAGCTTCTTCTAGTACATTTTCCAAAGTTTCGCAATTATCATTTTCGTAAACTATGTTTATTGGAGCAACGGTGCGTTCGTTAAGATTCTTTGCGTAATATAAATCTCTTAAAAAATGGCAGGTAGTAGGTCGCAGGTAGGTAACGGTAATAGGGTAAGTTTCACCTAAGGTAAATTCGCTAGGGATTTCTACACTTTCTACTGGTAAAATTTCAAAGCTATAATTGTCGCTATCTATACTACAAGAAGCACATAAAATTAAAGCTAAACTTAGGGCAAGTAACTTTTTCATAACAAATAAAATAATTTTTAAAATACATGTTTGTTATAAACAAGATGCGTAAGTGCATAAATGGTTGCGTGTTAAACTAAAAAATCCCGACTTAACGGGATTTTTTAAATTTAATCTTCTCCAGAAGAGGCTGCCTTGGCTATTTTTCTAACCTTAGCTTCGAGCTCATCCATAAGTTCTGGATTATCTTTTATTAGGGCTTTTACAGCATCGCGTCCTTGACCAAGTTTGGTTTCTTCGTAACTAAACCAGGAACCGCTTTTTTTAACGATTTCATTTTCGACAGCAATGTCTAAAATTTCCCCCACTTTACTTATACCTTCTCCGTACATAATGTCGAATTCGGCAGTTTTAAAAGGCGGCGCTACTTTGTTTTTAACCACTTTTACACGTGTTTTATTACCCGAAACGCTTCCGTCTGTTTCTTTTATTTGGGTAGAACGACGAATATCTAATCTAACCGAAGCATAAAACTTTAAAGCATTACCACCCGTTGTAGTTTCTGGGTTACCAAACATAACCCCGATTTTTTCACGCAACTGGTTAATAAATATAACAGTACAGTGCGTTTTACTAATAGATCCTGTAAGTTTTCTTAAAGCCTGAGACATTAAACGTGCATGTAATCCCATCTTGGAGTCGCCCATTTCGCCTTCAATCTCACTTTTTGGTGTTAATGCTGCTACAGAATCTATCACCACAATATCAATGGCGCCTGAACGGATTAAATTATCGGCAATTTCTAAAGCTTGCTCACCATTATCGGGTTGCGAGATTATTAAATTTTCTAAATCAACCCCTAATTTCTCGGCATAAAATCTATCAAAAGCATGCTCAGCATCAATAAATGCCGCAATGCCACCTGCTTTTTGTGCTTCGGCAATAGCATGTAAGGTAAGTGTGGTTTTACCAGAAGACTCCGGTCCATATATTTCAATAACACGCCCGCGAGGATAACCGCCAACGCCTAAAGCGATGTCTAATCCTAGCGAACCCGAAGAAATGGCATCTACATCAACAACTGCTTGGTCGCTCATTTTCATTACGGTCCCTTTTCCGTATGCTTTGTCTAATTTATCTAATGTTAGTTTTAGTGCTTTTAATTTTGCTTCTTTGTCGCTGCTCATTTTTAATTTTTTTTCTGAAGTAATGGATGCTAAAATACTATAACTTTTGTCATCTTACAATTTTATAACGCAACCTTTATGAACATTTTGTATCTACTAATTAGTAGTGGGAAGATATTGCTATGAAAATTATCTTAAGAATGCGTTTATTGCAGACTAACTCAAACTATTCTTAGAAAGCACTTATTGTATAATAGGTGCTTTTTTTATGTTTAATAGCTTCATTTTTTTTAAAAATTGTACTTTTGCCGCTTAAAATAGTCTTTAACCTTAAAACATTCGTATAGCATGCAACTGTACAATAAATTAAGTGCGAAAGAAAGAGCAGATTTAATCGACCAAGCAGGAAAAAGTCGGTTAACACTTTCTTTTTACCAATATGCCAAAATTGGCAATCCACAAATTTTAAGAGACCACTTGTTTCTTACCTGGAACGCATTAGACGTTTTGGGTAGAATTTATGTGGCTCATGAAGGCATAAATGCCCAACTATCGTTACCTGCCGACCGTTTTAATGAATTTAAAACCCATTTAGACAGCATCGATTTTTTAAAAGATATTCGTTTAAATATTGCTGTTGAACAGGATAACAAATCGTTTTTAAAACTAAAAGTAAAGGTGCGCGACAAAATTGTTGCCGATGGATTAAACGATGACACTTTTGATGTAACTAATAAGGGGATTCATTTAAAAGCCGAAGAATTCAACCAATTTATTGAAGACGAAAACACCGTTTTGGTAGATATGCGCAACCACTACGAAAGTGAAATTGGTCATTTTAAAAATGCCGTAACGCCCGATGTAGATACTTTTAGAGAATCTTTAGACATTATTGAAGAAGATTTAAAAGACCATAAAGACGATAAAAATCTGGTTATGTATTGCACTGGCGGTATTCGTTGCGAAAAAGCAAGTGCGTATTTTAAACACAAAGGATTTAAAAATGTTTTTCAGCTAGAGGGTGGTATTATTGAATACACCCGACAAGTAAATGAACAGCATTTAGAAAATAAATTTCTGGGCAAAAACTTTGTGTTTGATGAACGAAGAGCTGAAAAAATTAGCGACGATATTATTGCCAGTTGTCACCAGTGTGGCGAACCTTTCGATGTACATACCAATTGTGCTAATCAAGCGTGTCATTTGTTATTTATTCAATGTCCTAAATGTAAAGAAGCGATGGAAAATTGTTGTTCGTCAACCTGCATGGACATAAATAGATTGCCTTTTGAGGAACAAAAGGAATTGAGAAAAGGACAAGGTAATAGCAACGACATTTTCAAAAAAGGGCGTGCAGAACACCTTACCCATAAAAGAGATTTAAGAAATATTTTTGATCATTTTCAAAAACAACAACATTAAGATTATGCAGAAAATTGAATTAATGGCACCAGCAGGGAATTTCGAATCTTTGCAAGCTGCTTTAGATAATGGTGCGGATTCTGTTTATTTTGGAGTCGAGCAGTTAAATATGCGCGCTCGCGCTTCCATAAATTTTACTTTAGAAGATTTATCCGAAATATCAAAACGTTGTAAAGCTAAAAATGTTAGAACGTATTTAACACTTAACACCATTATTTACGACCACGATTTATCAATCGTTAAAACCTTAATCAATAAAGCTAAAGAAGCCGATATTACCGCAGTTATTGCTATGGACCAAGCAGTTATTATGGCGGCTCGCGAGGTTGGTATGGAAGTGCATATTTCAACCCAAATTAACATTACTAATATTGAAACAGTTAAGTTTTACGCCTTATTTGCCGATACCATGGTGTTAAGTAGGGAGTTAAGCTTAAGGCAAGTAAAAAAGATAACCGAGCAAATTGAAAAAGATCAAATAAAAGGCCCATCGGGAAAATTGATTGAAATCGAAATTTTTGGTCATGGGGCTTTGTGTATGGCAGTTTCTGGTAAATGTTATATGAGTTTACATGCGTATAATTCATCGGCAAACCGCGGCGCTTGCAAACAAAACTGCAGAAAAAAATATACGGTTATCGAGCAGGAAACAGGTTTTGAAATGGAGCTGGATAACGAGTACATCATGTCTCCTAAAGATTTATGTACCATCGATATTTTAGACCAAGTTGTTGATGCTGGTATAACCGTTTTAAAAATTGAAGGTCGTGGAAGAGCACCCGAATATGTTGCCAAAGTTATTTCGTGTTATCGTGCAGCTATTGATAGTTTAGAAAACAAAACCTACGATAAAGAACATGTAATTATCTGGATGCAAGAACTCGAAAAAGTATACAATCGTGGTTTCTGGAATGGCTATTATTTGGGGCAGAAATTAGGAGAGTGGAGTAATGGTTCCGGGTCGCACGCCACCCAAAAGAAAGTGTATATTGGGAAAGGAACCCACTTTTTTCCGAAACCACAAATTGGTGAGTTTAAAATTGAAGCCTTCGATATTGCCATTGGCGACACCATTTTAATCACCGGACCAACAACGGGTGCTAAAGAATTAGAGGTGAACGATATGATGGTAAACGACCAAAAATTAAGCAAAGGGAGCAAGGGCGATTTAGTTACCATTCCATTAGGTTTTAGAATTAGGCCATCAGACAAGTTATATAAAATAGTAGAAAATAAAGTGGAAGCTTAATGGTAGTAATCACATTGCAACGCAATAAGTGTATTGGGTGTAATTATTGCGTGGAGTTAGCGCCAAAGCAGTTTCAAATGTCTAAAAAAGATGGAAAATCGGTTTTGCTTCATTCCAAAGACAAAAAGGGTTTTTTTACCTTAAAATCAAACGAACATGAGATTTTAGAGGCCTGC
The DNA here is from genome assembly GCA_963704215.1 of uncultured Flavobacteriaceae bacterium. Lineage (GTDB taxonomy): Bacteria > Bacteroidota > Bacteroidia > Flavobacteriales > Flavobacteriaceae > Mariniflexile. The sequence goes on along the minus strand of CAVPHK010000010.1, from coordinate 713,023 downwards.
GAAAATGCATCAAAAGCATGTCCAGTAAAAATTATTTCTGTTAAATTAGTTTAAAATAAGATTAAAGAATCGCAATTATAGAATAGATTTAATGATAATTCGGCATCTATTTTAAAGTAAGCATAATAATCTTATCTTTACCTCGAGAAGTTTTTTCGAAATATATTTTCAAATGACTTTTTAAATTGGCGTTCTCACGAAAGCGGGAATCTTAAAAATATTTATGAACCTCCATTCGTAATAATTTAATTATTAGCGAATTCAATATATAAAAACTTATGGCTTGTAACAGTTGTTCAACTGGTAAAGACGGTCAACCTAAAGGATGTAAAAATAATGGCACTTGTGGCACCGATAGTTGTAATAAACTAACGGTATTCGATTGGTTAGCTAATATGTCACTTCCAAATGGCGAAAAACCGTTTAATTGGGTTGAAGTACGCTTTAAAAATGGTAGAAAAGAATACTATCACAATACCGATAATTTAACATTAAGTATTGGCGATGTTGTGGCAACTCAGGCACAATCTGGTCATGATATTGGTATGGTTACCCTTACGGGGGAATTGGTGCGTGTTCAAATGAAACGCAAAAATATTTCAGAAACACCCGAAGAGATCCTAAAAATTTACCGAAAAGCAAGTCAGAAAGATATTGATATTTGGAGTGATGCCCGAGATAAAGAAGAGCCCATGAAGGTTCGGGCGCGTCAATTTGCTATTGATTTAAAGTTGCAAATGAAAATTTCTGATATTGAATTTCAGGGAGACGCTAGTAAAGCAACATTTTATTACACGGCCGAAGAACGCGTAGATTTTAGAGAACTTATAAAAGTATTTGCACGCGAGTTTAGAACCCGTATCGAAATGAAACAGGTTGGGTTCCGTCAAGAAGCTTCCAGACTTGGCGGTATTGGATCGTGCGGACGCGAATTATGTTGTTCTACCTGGTTAACAGATTTTCGTTCGGTAAGTACCTCGGCAGCACGCTACCAGCAATTATCGCTCAATCCTCAAAAATTAGCGGGACAATGTGGCAAGTTAAAATGCTGTTTAAATTACGAGTTAGATAGTTATTTAGATGCTTTAAAAAGTTTCCCAAAAACAGATGTGAAATTAGTGACCGAAAAAGGTACAGCCGTTTGTCAAAAAACAGATATTTTTAAAGGCCATCTGTGGTATGCTTACGAAGGCGAATGGGCTAATTGGCACAGAATTACAACCGATCAAGCCAACGAGATTATAGGGTTAAACAAAAAGAATCAGAAAGTTGTTAGTTTAGAAGAATATGCTTTAGAAGTTATTGAAGACTCTAAAAAGGAATTTGAAAACGTGGTGGGTCAAGATAGTTTAACACGTTTCGATAGTCCAAAACCAAATAAAAAACGTAAAAACAATAGGCGCAACAAGAATAATCAAAGAACTAAAAATACGGCGCCAGAAAACAACAATTCCAACCAAAACCAAGCCCCTAAAAAGAGTGGCAATAGAAAAAAGAAAAACAGAAACAAACCTCAAAATTCTAAAAATGCTGAGAAATAGTGCGCCAATATTTTTATTAATGCTATTTTTTGTGTTTACATCTTGCGACCCAAATCGTGTGTATGATGTATACAAGCCAGTTCCAAATAGTTGGAATAAAGATTCTATTGTGAGTTTTAAAATTAAACCTCCAGACTCTACAAAAGCGTATAATTTGTTTGTGAATTTAAGAAATACCAATGCTTATAAATACAATAACTTGTTTTTAATAGTAGAAATGGATTTTCCGCACGGTAAAAAAATTAAAGACACTTTAGAATATAAAATGGCAGACCCAACCGGTAAACTTTTAGGCACTGGTGTTACAGATACCAAAGAGAATAAATTGTGGTATAAAGACAATGTTGTTTTTAAAGAAAAAGGGGAGTATGTGGTTAAAATTCAACACGCCATGCGCGAAAACGGCAGAGTGAAAGGAGTAGAGAATTTAGAAGGTATTACAGATGTAGGTTTTAGAATTGAAAAACCTGTAAAACAATAAAACATTAATTTTAAAAATAAGCCAGTTAAACTATGGCCGCAAAAAAACAAGCAAAGGTAACGCAAGACTTTTCGAAATATGTTCGTTGGTTTTGGATAACATTCGTAGGAGGTATTCTATTTGTAATATTGTTATTTTTATTAGCCTCTTGGGGTGTTTTTGGTGAAATGCCAGATCACACCGTATTAGAAAACCCTAAAACCAATTTAGCTACCGAGATTATTTCTTCAGACGGAAAAACTTTGGGTAAATTTTATTTAAATGATAATAGAACCCCAGTAAGTTACGAGGAGCTACCACAAAATTTAATTGACGCTTTATTGGCAACCGAAGATGCGCGTTTTCACGAACATTCTGGAATTGATGCTTTCGGAACATTAAGAGCCATTGTAAAGTTAGGTGGCGGCGGTGGTGCGAGTACTATTTCGCAACAATTAGCTAAACAATTATTTCATGGCGAAGGGTCTAAAAACAAAATAGGTAGAATGACGCAGAAAATAAAAGAATGGATAATTGCTATCCGTTTAGAGCGTCAGTATACCAAAGAAGAAATTATAGCCCAGTACTGTAATATTTACGATTTTGGAAATAATGCCGATGGTATCCGTAGTGCTTCCAGAATTTATTTTGGTAAAGAACCTAAAGATTTAGCATTAAAAGAATCTGCTTTGTTGGTAGGGATGTTTAAAAATTCGTCGTTATACAATCCACGACCTAATAAAAACCCTGTAGGTTCTAAAAACAGGCGCAATGTGGTATTAGCACAAATGGAAAAGTACGACTATATAACCGAAGAAGTGAAGGATTCGCTTCAAAAAACAGAATTAGATTTAAATTATAGTCCGGAATCGCATCGCGAAGGTATTGCCACTTATTTTAGAACGTATTTAGATGGTTTTATGAAAGATTGGATAAAAAACAATCCGAAGCCAGATGGTACAAAATGGAATTTGTATAACGACGGCCTAAAAGTTTACACCACCATAGATTCTAGAATGCAGTTATACGCAGAAAATGCGGTACAAGACCACATGGCAAAATTACAGGCCGAATTTTTTAAACAGAATACGTCCAAAAGAAATAGCACAGCCCCTTTTTTAGATTTAACTACAGAAGAGATCAATACGTTGCTGAAAAACGCTATGAAGCAATCAGAACGTTGGAGAAAACTTAAATACGATTTAGGAAAATCGAACAAAGAAATTGAAGCGTCGTTTTATAAAGCTACACCAATGTCTATATTTGCATGGAGAAATGGGAAAGCTACCGAGATAGATACCATTATGAAACCTATTGATTCTATACGCTACTATAAAACATTTTTACGTACAGGAATGATGGCTATGGAACCACAAACAGGTCATGTTAAAGCATGGGTTGGTGGTATAAATTACCGCCACTTTCAATACGATATGGTCAAGCAAGGGAAACGTCAGGTGGGTTCAACATTTAAACCGTTTGTTTATTCGGCAGCCATAGATCAATTACACTATTCGCCTTGTGATGTGTTTCCAGACACCCCTTTTTGTATAGAGGCAAATAAATATGGAAACCCCGAAGATTGGTGTCCAAAAAATTCTGGAGGCGATTATGGTGGCACAAGAACATTAAAAGATGCACTAGCAAATTCTGTAAACACTATTACGGCAAGATTAATGGATAAAGTGGGTCCGCAACCTGTTATAGACTTAGTTAAAAAATTAGGCGTTGAGTCTAATATCCCTGCAGTCCCGTCAATCGCTTTAGGAACTCCAGATTTAAGCGTTTACGAAATGGTAGGAGCTTATGCTGCATTCGCTAACAAAGGAGTTTATACAAAACCCGTTATGGTTACTACTATTGAAGATAAAAACGGCACGGTATTATATCAGTTTAAACCAGAAACACGCGATGTGTTAGGTGAAGAGGCAGCGTATGTTACAGTAAAACTTTTAGAAGGGGTTACACAATATGGTTCTGGAGCACGTTTACGAAGAACCGGTGCGCCAGATCAGTTTTATAAAGATATTATAACAGGATATCCTTACGGATTTACAAACCCTATTGCAGGAAAAACAGGAACAACACAGAATCAAAGTGATGGTTGGTTTATGGGGATGGTTCCTAATTTAGTAACCGGTGTTTGGGTAGGTGCAGAAGACCGATCGGTACATTTCAGGTCAATTTTATATGGTCAGGGAGCCTCTATGGCATTACCAATTTGGGGTGTTTTTATGAAGAGTTGTTATGAAGATAAAACCTTAGATGTATCAACTGCCAATTTCGAACCACCAAAAAACCTTTCTATTAACGTAGACTGTTCTAAAGGTGATGGCAATTATGTGAACGGGGATAATGCATCAAGTACACCAGACGATTTAAATTTTTAGAAGAGATATTAAATAAAATTGCGAAGCCATTCTTTTCAGAATGGCTTTTTTATTTTGTATTTTTAGAGAACTAAAAAGAAGCGTAATGATTAATAAAAAAGTAGCGAATGTTGAAGAAGCTTTAATAGGCGTAAAAGATAATATGACGCTCATGCTTGGTGGTTTTGGTTTAAGTGGTATTCCTGAAAACGCGATTACACAATTGATGAAATCGGGTGTTAGAGGCTTAACCTGTATTTCTAATAATGCAGGCGTAGATGATTTTGGCTTGGGGTTATTGCTTCAAAAACATCAAATTAAAAAAATGATTTCGTCTTATGTGGGAGAAAATGATGAGTTCGAACGCCAAATGCTTACTGGCGAGTTAGATGTCGAGTTAATACCTCAAGGTACATTAGCAGAACGTTGTAGAGCTGCGCAAGCGGGTTTTCCGGCAATATATACACCTGCAGGTTATGGAACCGAAGTGGCCGAAGGAAAAGAAACCAGAGAGTTTGATGGGAAAATGTATGTTTTAGAACATGCGTTTAAAGCAGATTTTGCATTTGTAAAGGCATGGAAAGGCGATGCGGCAGGTAATTTAGTTTTTAAAGGAACCGCGAGAAATTTTAATCCAAATATGTGCGGAGCAGCTAAAATAACGGTTGCTGAGGTTGAAGAATTGGTACCGCTAGGTGATTTAGACCCCAATCAAATACATATTCCAGGAATATTTGTACAGCGCATTTTTCAAGGTGCGCATTATGAAAAACGTATTGAGCAACGAACGGTAAGACAGAGAGCATAAAGTGTTTGTTATTCCTGCGAATGCAGGAATCCACATTTAAAATTTTAAGGTTCAATTTATAAGATTCCCGCCTTTGCGGGAATGACACAAAAAATTACAATATGTTAGACAAGGTAGGAATCGCTAAACGCATAGCAAAGGAAGTAAAAGATGGGTATTATGTAAATTTAGGCATAGGCATACCAACCTTAGTGGCCAATTATGTGCGTAATGATATTCAAGTAGAATTTCAAAGTGAGAATGGGGTGTTGGGCATGGGTCCGTTTCCTTTTGAAGGTGATGAAGATGCCGATGTTATTAATGCCGGCAAACAAACGATTACAACCCTACCAGGTGCGAGTTTTTTTGATTCGGCCATGAGTTTTTCTATGATTAGAGGAAAGCATGTAGATTTAACAATCTTAGGAGCTATGGAAGTGGCAGAAAACGGCGATATTGCCAATTGGAAAATACCGGGACGCATGGTTAAAGGCATGGGTGGCGCCATGGATTTAGTAGCCAGCGCTGAAAACATTATTGTAGCCATGATGCACACTAATAAGGCGGGAGAATCTAAATTGCTTAAACGCTGTACACTGCCGTTAACGGGGGTAGGATGCGTGAAAAAAATAGTAACCAATCTGGCAGTTCTTGAAGTTACCAATAAAGGTTTTAAATTATTAGAGCGGGCTCCAGGAGTTTCTGTAGAAGATGTTAAAAATGCAACTGAAGGCACATTAATTATCGAAGGCGATATTCCAGAAATGAGTATCTAAGAATACTCAAAGGTTGTAGAAAAATATTACATAATAATTTAAATGTTAAAATTAAATGTATTTTAACGAATTTTTATGTTTTTTGGTCGGTATATTGAAAATAATTAGCATCTTAGTACTACCCAAAGAAACCAAACAAAATAAATAGATTTCCCCAAATCTACCATAAACTTTACGCTTATGAATTTTGCAACAAATCTACCTGAACAACCTACATTTACCGAGAGTAAATTTAAAGAAACGCTTAAAGCGAATTTAAGATTTATTAAAAGTTTACTTTATTTAACTAAGAAGTTATTTATGCTATAATCCTTTGGGGATAGCATCAATAAGCTTTTTAGTATAGTCTGTTTTGGGCGATGCATAAATAACATCTGCATCGTCCAATTCTTCTATTTTTCCTTTATTCATAACCAGCAATTGATCACTCATATATTTTACCACGGCTAAATCGTGTGATATAAAAATATAAGTAAATCCAAAAGTTTCTTTTAAGGTGTTCAAGAGGTTTAAAACCTGTGCTTGAACCGAAATATCTAATGCCGAAACCGATTCGTCGCAAACTATAAGTTTAGGTTGTAACGCAATAGTTCTGGCAATACCAATACGTTGACGTTGTCCTCCAGAAAACTCATGCGGATAACGATTAAAGTAATCTTCAGATAACCCTACTTTATTTAAAATTTCGATGGTTTTTTCTTTTCGTTCTTCATCATTATTATAAAGTTTATGAACTATCATTGGTTCCATAATTGCTTCGCCCACAGGAATTCTTGGGTTTAACGAAGAATACGGGTCTTGAAAAATAATTTGAATCTCTTTCCGTAAGTTTTTTAATCTCTGTATTCGACAAGCTTTGTAATATCAACACCATTATACAAAATTTGTCCTGCCGTAGCTTTATCTAGTTGAAGAATGGCGTTTCCTAAAGTAGATTTTCCGCACCCCGATTCGCCTACCAAACCTAAAGTTTCTCCTTCATACAATTTAAAACTCACATTGTTTACCGCTTTAAAAGACTGCGGTTTTGTAAACCAACCAGATTTTGAAATATATTCCTTTTCAACATTTATAACTTCTAATAAAGGTGGTTTGCTGTATAAGTATTTTCGTGATTTTCTTGGCGCTCTTCTGAAGTTATAATGTCCGTTTTTGTGATATTATTTAAATAATCTTTTATGGTTGGTAATACTTTTAATCGAGTATTTAACGATGGTCTCGAATTAATAAGTGCCTTCGTGTAATACATGTTCGGGCGTTTTAAAAATGGTTGAAACATGGCCTTGTTCAACAATTTCACCTTTGTACATTACTAAAACACGGTCTGCTATTTCTGATATTAACGACAAATCATGCGTAATAAAAATTATACTCATTTGGGTTTCAACTTGTAAGTCTTTTAACAGTTGAATGATGTTTTTTTGAACTGTCACGTCTAACGCAGTGGTAGGTTCGTCGGCAATTAAAATATCGGGTTTACAACTAATAGCCATGGCAATCATAACCCGTTGTTTTTGGCCACCAGAAATTTCGTGAGGATAGGCATTATAAACACGCTCTGGATCGGGAAGTTTTACTTTTTCAAAAAGCAAAATGGTTTCTGCCTTGGCTGCTTGTTTAGATAACTTGTGTATGTTGTAATAAAATTTCTTGTACTTGTTTTCCGCAGGTCATAGACGGATTTAAAGAACTCATAGGTTCTTGAAAAATCATAGCTATTTTTTTGCCGCGTATTTGCTGAAATGCTTTTGATGAAAGCGTTGTTAAATCTGTTTGATTATAAACAATACTTGCCTGAGGTAATTTTAGAAATTTTCTTTGGAAGCAAGCCTAAAATAGCAAGCGAAGACACCGATTTTCCAGAACCCGATTCGCCTACAATACCTAATATTTCATTTTTATTTAAATGATAAGTGATGTTACGTATTACGGCCGTTTCTACTTTCTGAGAAAAGAAACTAATAGATAGATTTTCTATTTGAAGTATTATGTTATTTGGCATGAGTAAATATAACGACTTTATCAAATTAAAAAATACTCTGGTTTTATTTTAATTTGAAAAAAACAGCGAAAATTGGTTAACAGTCCTAAATTATTTCCTTATCACCAAAGTAATATCTACTCTTCTTGCCTCTTGTTCTGTACTCGTTTTATAGTCAATACCATAATACATCGATAAAATTCTTGTTGGATGGATGCCTTTAGATATTAAATCCTTTTTAACAGATTCTGTACGAAGCAAAGATAGATTTTGATTGTAAAGTACGCTGCCTTTTTTGCTTGCGAAACCTTTTAAAAAAACATCAATATTATCATTTTCTTTTAGAATTGATACTAAATTAATTAAACTGTCGCCTTGATTATTGTCAATGCTGGTAGAATTGTTTTCAAAATATAATTGTGTTTTAAATGCACTATATTTTTCTAAAAGATACGAGTAATTCGATGACGCAATTTTATTAGCTGGAGCTTTTTTACTTAAGTTTAGTTCATTTTGCAAGGCATCTAGCTTATCTGTAATACCATTTAATGTTTTTAGATTCAGGTCCGATAAGGGTTCTGTTGTTTGATTTTTATTTATTTGATTGGAAATGGAATCTAGTTTTGCTTGAAGCATTTGTTTGTACGCCTCATTATCTTCAGTATTTGCAATAATTATTGGAACTTTATTATTAACAGGTTTTTTTTGAGAAATATACGTAGATACATTGCGGTTTTCATATGCTTCTAAAAGGTTTTTCAGCTCATCAAGTTTATAATGTAAAACATCCAAATTCTGTTTTAAATACAAATTAGTATTGTCAGGTGCCAACGTTATTCTGTTTCTAGAATTTAGTGTTTTAAGCACCGTTTCTAAGCTATCTATTTCTCTATTTAAAGATGTAACACCCAGATTTGGAGTCACCGTGTCTTTCGTTGCTTGTTGACTTGCTACAGTATTTTGTAAGCTTAATTGTTTTTGCTTCGTTTCAACGATGCGATTAATAATAGAATTTAGATTGTTTTCTGAGATTCGTATAACACTTTTGGAAATAGAATCGTTTTGAGCACTAATCGTCATTGAATACAGGCCAATTATAAATACTAAATGTTTATACACTGTTTTTATGGTTTAATTAATAAAGAGACTTCATATATATGACTTTAAAAACACAATTAAGTCACTTATTTTAAATAAAGTGTGACTTTTTTAAAAAGCAGCAGTCCAAATATATAGAGTTAAGCTCTTAAACAATTAATTATCCATTATATGAAAACAAAACTATTTACATTAGGCATTCTCCTATTAACAATTTTAAGTTGTACATCTGGAGATAAAAAATCAGACCAATCTTTTTCTAATGACGCAACCCAGACGAACACTCAACTGGTTACTGTTGAAAAGAATCAAGATTCCATTAATTATTTTAATTCCAAACTAAGTTTATTAAGTGCCGAAAAAGACGGTAAATCAAAACTTGTGAACATGGTTTCTAAGCAAAGAGACTCGTTACAAGCCTTGTTAACTCAACTTGAAGCGAGCCTTAAAGCAATTAACGACAAAAAGTTAAATCCTGGAATAGCTGGGGTAAACAGTAAGTTAGACCAACTAAAAGGACAAAAAGAAAATTTACAAGAACAAATTAATCTTCAAAAGAAAGAAGTTGCTTTAGCTACTAAAAAGGTTGATATTTTAAACGAAGAAAAAGCAGTTTACTTAGATCAAAAGAAAGCACTTTACGATAAAGGGGCACCACCAGCAGCATTTACAGTGGTGGATTCACTTTTAAACGGAATAAATTCTCAAATGTTAATTCAAAATGATGTTGTTAAAAACATTAATAGAAATGTGGCTGATGCAGAAGAGCAAATGATTAGAATCACTGGTCAACGAGATGAATTGAGTAAAAAAATCAGGAATAACTATGATACTCAACTTATTTTAAGTGAATACAATGCTGATGAAAAAAACAGATTAGAAGCCCAATTGGCTAAAGTGAATGAAAATTTAAATATGCTTTTAAATGAAGCTTCAAATTTAGATACCGATTATAAATTATTAGCATCCAAACTATCTAATTTAAACACCCCGGCGGTAGATTTAAACACAGGCGAAGACACAGAAGCAGTTGATGCCGCAGATACAGAAGAGAAATCAGGAAAAACCTCATCGGCATTTATAATTGTAATTTTAATAGGAGCAATTATGGCAATCTTTTATTTCATTGGAAAAAGAAGAAAAACTAAAAACATTAAAAAATAATAAAAATGGCAACAACTAAAACACCTATAGAAAATAAATCAGAAGCTAAAAAACCTGTGGCTACCAAAAAAACAGCTACTAAAAAAGCTTCAACAAAAGCAACTGCTACCAAAAAAACGGCAGCGAAAGCAGCAACAGCAAAGAAAGCGACAACTAATAAACCAGTTGAAAAAATTGTTGAAACACCCAAACAAAAAAAGGGATTCTTTAAAACTTTGCTAGAAAATGTAGCTGAAAAATTAGAAGATGTTACCGAAAATGTAGCAGAAGGCGCAACTTTTGTAACAGAGAAAGTTAAACAAACTACTGCTAAGGCATACGTCGCAGGCTCAGAATTGGTTGAGGAAGCCAATGAGAAGATTCATCAATTTACAGACAAACAATCTTTACTAAAAGAAAAGAATAGAATTGAAGAAGCTCAATCTAATTTAACTTCAAAATTTGGGGAAATTACACTTCAGCATTATTTAAAAAATGAATCGTTACATAGAACTTTTTTAAATACTAAAACGGTAAGCAATTTGGTATTAGAATTTAAGGCCAACGAAAAGCTATTAATAAGAGTTGAAAAAGAATTAAAGAAACTCGAAAAATAAAAAGATATGAAGTACATCATAGTATACATTTACTTGGCTATTAATGTCTTTTTGTTAATTCTAAATTGGAATTTATTTTCATCTACTATAAATATAGATTTAGGTTTTGGCGTGTTTAATATGCCTCCGCTAATTCTTTTACAGGTAATAGGATTAGTGGCTTTAATTGCTTTTGCAATTCTAGACGGTATTAAAGATCTTAAAAGAGAAGTTAAAATATCTGAACTTCAAAATACCATTTTAGGTCTTGAAAAAGACACTGTAATTAATGCGCTTGAAAGTAAATTAAAATCTGCCACCGCTAAGGAGGAGATAAAACCAGAGATTAAAGTGGTTGACAAAAAGTAAATTACAGTTACTTTAAATTAAAAAAACACAAATGAAAAAATTAAAAACAATGTTTTTTGTTTTTTTACTTGGCGGGCTAAGTATTCGGCGCAAGTAAAAGACATCAGTGTAACTTTATCACCTGCTTTAGAGTATTCATTTTGGGATAACACCTCTGGATTAGAAGATGGGTTATTATTAGGTGGGAAAGTTGGTTTTGGTTTCGGAGAATATATTGAGTTGCGAGGAACTTATATGCAAGCCTTAGATTTAAAAACTGATTTTTCAGATTTTGGTTTAGCCAACTATTCAAGCAATTTATTTACCTCAAGAGATGTTAAATTAACAAGAATTGGTGGCGAATTTAAAGCGAATTTTGGCACGAAAACGATGCTAAACCCTTATTTTGTTTTAGGTTCTGGAGTCCAGAATATTCAGTTAGAATCTCAGGATAAGCATGAGCAAATATTTGCTTCTGTTGGTTTAGGTGCTAAATTTAATATTGGGAAACGTGCCGTTTTTGCTATTGAAGCAAAAAACACCATGTATAACTTTAATGCGGGATCTCGCTTACTTACCGATGCCGATAAAACTACTTTTAGTGTTACCGACGCAGATTTTACAGATGAGCAATTAAGTAACTGGTCTGCTATGGCATCATTACAATTTTATTTAGGAGGCCGTAAACCTGGTACTTTAACAGAGTTGGATAAAGCTTATTTAAATAGTTTTTCTGGCGGATTTAAAGGCATAAGGTTAGTGCTAGAACCTGGTTTAGCGTAATATAAAATTTGACGATAATTCCAATTTTAGAGACACTTGGATGTTAGGTGGTTATTTAGGTTTAGATTTTAACGAATATATAGGGATTCGCGGTTTTTATTATCAGTCTGCAAAAGACGAACTTATTTCAACCAATTTTGATGAATTAGCTATGTATGGGGGAGAATTTAGAGCGCGATTAAATAAGCCTACGGGAGTCGTTCCTTTTATAGCATTGGGTGGTGGATATATAAACACTTCCAACGATTATTTAGGTAAAAATGGCAGTCCAGTCAACGGTAGTTATTTTGCATCCGGTGGTGTTGGTTTAAGTGTTCCACTAGTTAAAGGCCTTATGGCTTATGGTGGAATAAAGGCCTTATTAACATCAAATACTAACGAAGAAGACCTTCAATCACCAGATCAAATTCAAACACATATAATGTATGATTTTGGATTAAGAATTGTTCTAGGTAAAAAGGCTAAATCTCCAAGTAGCGTTTATAACGAAAATTTAAGTAATGCGCTAAACGAGCAACAAATAGCTAACGAAAATAAAATTGAAAAGCTTAAAGTAGCGTACAAAGAAAAAATAGCTCTATTAGAAACCGATTTAAAAGAGGCACAAGCAAATAATGATGTCGATAAAGCTGTTGAAATTTTAGAAGCTAAAAAAGCTACAGCCGAAGCACTTAAAGAAGTTGAAGAGGTACAAGTAGTAGCTAAGAAAAAAGCTTTAGAAGAAAATAAACAAATTATTGAAAAAAAGGTTGAGGTTGAAAAAATAGTTGAAAGCGACCAAAAGTTAGTTCCAACTGAAAAGAAGGAAGAAACTGAGAAAACAATTGAAGGATATAAAAAAGTGGTTCCGGTAGCAGAGGTGAAAACGCAGCAACCAGTAGAACCCGTTGCAAAAGATCCGTTAATTCAAATGACGCCTTTAGAATTCGAATTATTAATACAACGCATCTTAAATCAAGTTGAATATAACCAAACGGCACCAACCGATTTGAAATCTGTACCATCCGATGCGAAAACAAAATCGCAGGACAAGAAAGATGAGGAAATTCAATTATTAAGAAGTAGGGTAGAAGATCTGGAAAAAATGATTTTACAGACTAACGAAAACACCTTAAAAAATAATTTAAAGTCAAGCGAAGTACAACGCCCAACTGGACAAGAATCTAGCGATAATATGTCTCGACAAATTCTTGATAAATTAAATGAGTTGGATAGTAAAATTGAAAGTAATACTCAAAAAATAGAAAATTTACCATCGGAACCAAAGGCAGATAATGTAATCAAAACACCAATTGTTGAAGATAAGCAAGAATTAAATGAAATGGAGAAAGCCGTTGATACTGTTTCAACTGGAAGTCTTATTAAAGAAGAAGAGCCAAGGGATGTATCACAACTTACTTTTAAATATGTATCTGCTTTAGCAGGTATCATGTTTGGAAATGAGACAATGCCCGTAGGAGGTGTACGTGTTTATTTTGGTAATGAAACCTCTAAGATTCTATTTGTTCCAGAGGTATTTGTTGCAGTTTCAAATCCGGTGTCTTTTGGACTTTCCGGCAACGGTATTTTACCAATAAACATTAACAATTCGGTTGTTAAACCTTATGCTGGTGCAGGTTTAGGCTTTATTAATATAGAAGGGAATGCTAAATTTAATGCGAACATTATTTTAGGAGCTTATACAAATGTTTTGAACGGTCAGCTTTTCGTAGACTTTACAACACGTAATTTCTTAGATTATAATCAGGTTGCTGTAGGATATAAATTCAATTTTAAATAAAATATTATGGAAAAAACAAGTTTAGAAACAAAAGAAGAATTTTTAAGAAAAATAGAAGATATTAAAAACTCATGTGAAAGTTTAGTTGAAAAAGTAGGTCATTTACAAGTAGATTTATTTAATCATCCAGACAAGGAATTGGAAACAGCATTAGATAAATTAAACAATGATTTCTCTAACCACCATGAATTTATAACAGAATTATGGCACGCTTATGAGGCTAAAGTAAATGCCTTAAAAGGATAATTATTTAAAATCTCTCTAAAAACTAACTAATTTAGTTTAATAGCCTGAGCATAACGTCTCAGGCTATTTTTTATATATGAATAATTTCGTGGTCGGTTAAAAGCTCGTCACCACGTAATCTTAAAAATATTTGCGCCACGGCAATAGTGTCTTTTTCGCAGTAAATAATAATACGGTCTATTTCGTTGTCTTCATAATAAACCCGATATACTTCACTGCCATCAATATCATCTTTTGGCGATGGAATACCTAAAACATTGGTAAGCAATTTTAAAGAGGTATATGTTTTATAATCCCCAAATTTCCACAATTCTAAGGTATCTAAATGAGGAACTTCCCAGGGTTTTTTTCCGAAAAGATTCAATTTATATGGTAATTCAATATTGTTAATAATCATACGTCGAGCTATGTACGGAAAGTCGAATTCTTTACCGTTATGCGCACAAAGCAAATGTTTGGTTTCACTAAAATGCGACATCAATAAGTTTTTAAAATCTTTGAGTATTTTTACTTCATCGCCATAAAAAGAAGTAACTCTAAAGTTTCTAATATCACCACGAAATGTAAAATACCCAACCGATATACATACTATTTTACCAAACTCTGCCCAAATACCGGCACGTTCGTAAAATTCCTCAGCGCTTTCGTCATCCTTTCTTTGGTATTTCGATTTGTGTTCCCAAAGAGCTTGTTTGGTTTCATCCAAATCAGAAAAATATTGAACTTCTGGTACAGTTTCAATATCTAAAAAAAGAATATTTTCGAGGTTTAATTTCGAAATCATTTTTCAAGCATTTTGTAGGCTTCATCAATATAAACTGAAATATCTTGTGTAAAGGAACCTACTTCTTTGTTATTTCCTTTAGAATGTCCTAATCGCACAATGATGATATTTTCAATCGGATCAACAATTACATATTGCCCTAAATGCCCGCGCATCATAAAAAAGTTTCTTCCATTGTGCTTCTTTAACCACCAGCCGTAACCGTATTGCGGACTTTCTTTAAATCGAGGTGTAATTGATTTTGCTACAAAAGCTGAATCGAATAATTTGTTTGCCATTCCATTTTCCGTGGTCTTTGTAAAGTTTTCCGAAACGCGCAAAATCTTTGGCATTACTGGCAATACAGCAATAGGCTTTTACTAAATCGTGGCCTTCACTGTCTACTTGCCATAGGGTTTCGTTTTCACAGCCTAAAGGTTTCCAGAAGCTTTCTTCTAGGTATTTGTATATTTTTTTACCTGTGGCCTTTTCTATTACCATGGCGAGCATCTGGGTATCTCCACTAGAATATTTAAATGCATTTCCTGGTTCTTCTTCAACTTTTAATCCGAGCATTACTTTTTCCAAGTCGTCATCAAAATAAGCACGTGTAACTATAGATAGAGGCGAATAATATTTTTCATCCCAGGTAGTACCTGATGCCATACTCGATAAATCGCCAACTGTCATTTTAGCCGCCAGCCCCGAATTAAAAGTTGGCAAAAAATCACTCACGGGTTGGTCTAAACTTTTTATATAACCTTCTTCAATAGCTTTAAACATCAAACCAGAAACATAGCTTTTCGCCATAGAGAACGAATTGGTTTTAGAGTTTTCATCGTAGCCATCGTAGTAATTTTCGAACCAAATACTATCGTTTTTAATAATTACATAGGCAATTGTGCCGTTTGATTTATTGATGGTATTTAGCGCGGTAGTTTCTTTAACCGAATTGTAATTTTTGTGATTTGGCCACGGTTGAGGTGTTGCATTTTTAATCTCTTGATTATCAAATTTTTTGTAATCGTCTAAATAAGCAGTCGTATATCCTTGTAAATAAATGGTTCTTACGGCTTTAATTAAGTAATCGGTATCTGTAATGTATAGCGCAATAATTATTAATCCGAATAGAATTACAATCCATTTGAAGAGCTTTTTTAAGAATTTCATTTGAGTGTGTTTAGTTGAATTAAATATAGGAAAAATTTTATATAATTCTAATGTCCTATTATAAACTAAAAGAGTGAGGTTTGCTTAAATGGACTTTCATGTTCCAAGAGCCACTGTTTTCTGTGTAAACCACCAGCATAGCCAGTTAAACTACCATCAGCTTCCAATAACTCGGTGACATGGAACGATAATCCAAAGTGGATTTTTGCCATTGGCATTGGCAACCGCACGAATTGCTTTTACATCGCCTAATTGTTTTGATAACTCTAAATAGGAAATGGTTTTTCCGTAGGGAATTTGCTCGAGTTGTTTCCACACTTTTTTTTGAAAATCGGTGCCTTCGGGATTTAATTTAAGGTCGAATTGTGTGCGAGCACCTTCAAAGTATTCATTGAGCTGAATCACGCAGTCTTCTAATTCATCAGGGATGATATCTGTAATTTTTTCTTCAGATTCCCACTTTCGTGGGAAAGACAAACTATTTGATTCTCCTTCGGAGAGTTCTATTTTATTAAGAACAATTACTGAAGCAACACCATCTTCATCACCAACTATTTTGGTGAAACCTAAAGGCGATTTGATGATGCAAGTTTCCATTTAATTTTCCTTGGTGTCGTCGTCTAAAATGCCTAATTTTTTTGCACGGGCTTCCCAACTTTTTCTAGCAGACAATTGAAGGTCTGAAACATTATCGCTTTCGTCCATAATTTCTAAACCTAACAAGGTTTCAATAACATCTTCCATGGTAACCAAGCCACTTACAGAGCCGTATTTATCGACCACTAAAGCCATGTGGTTTCTAGTTTCCACTAATTGTTCGAATAATTTAGGAATGGGTAAATTTCTGTCTACAATAATGATATTACGCTTTAATTCTGATAGCATTTTTGAGCCATTATCTAGCGCCATTTCTTTATAGATTTCATCTTTAAGTACTAAACCTATAATATTGTCTTGTGTATCTGAATAAATTGGAATTCTAGAAAACCTAAGATTCATATTTCTATTAAAAAAATCTTCAACAGTAGTAGTTTGATTTTCAATTTGCATTACTGTTCTCGGTGTCATAACATCTTTAGCAAACACTTCTTTAAACGTTAGTAAATTCTTTATGATTTTACTTTCGTTTTCATGAAAAACGCCTTCTTCATGAGCCATATCTGTCATAACTATAAAACTTTCACGGTTTAAAATACTTCCATGACCTTTTCCTCCTATTAGTTTCGTGGTTAAGTTGAAGTAACCACAATATTCCTGTATATTTTAAAGGAAAAATTAATATGGTTAATACCACTGATGTGAAATTCGCCAGTTTTTCCCAATAGACAGCGCCAATGGTTTTCGGAATGATTTCTGAAGCCACTAAAATTAAAAACGTCATGATTGCCGAAATAACACCAACGGTGTTGATACCGAAAACCTCTATTTTAAAAGGTAATTTTTCGGCTTCTATACCTACCATCATCGCACCTACGGTATGGGCAATGGTGTTAAGTGTTAGTATGGCTATTAAAGGTTCGTCTACATTCTTTTTTAAGCGTTCTAAGTTTAAAGCATAGGTTTTTCCTTCTTGTTTTTTAATTTTTATAAACGTAGGTGTAATGCTTAGTAAAACAGCTTCAATAATAGAGCATAAAAAAGAAAAGAAAATAGAGATTGTTGCCCAAATAAATAATGCACTCATTAAAATAATTTTAGTTTATACGAATTTACGAAATCAATTTCACAACATCTTTAGCAAAATAGCTGGCAATTAAATCTGCTCCGGCACGTTTAAAGGCTGTAGTGGTTTCCATCATCACTTGGTCGTGATTTAACCAACCTTTTTCGGCGGCAGCTTTTATCATAGCATATTCGCCAGAAACTTGATAAACAGCCACAGGAACATCAACGTCATTTTTAATATCTCTTAAAATATCAAGATAGGAAAGTCCTGGTTTTACCATAACGATATCGGCGCCTTCATCAATATCCATTTCGGTTTCTCTTATGGCCTCTAAACGATTCGCATAATCCATTTGATAGGTTTTTTTATCTTTTGGAATATCTACCATATCTACAGGAGCAGAATCTAAAGCATCGCGAAACGGACCGTAAAATGCCGAAGCATATTTGGCCGAATAACTCATAATTCCTGTATTGATAAATCCTTCGTCTTCTAAAGCTTCGCGAATGGTTAAAATACGTCCGTCCATCATATCACTTGGCGCCACAAAATCGGCACCTGCTTTGGCGTGAGAAATACTCATTTCTGCCAGAAAATCGGCAGTATGCATCGTTTACTATCATGCCATTTTCAATAATACCATCATGTCCATAAATAGAATATGGGTCGAGTGCCACATCGGTCATGACCAACATATCTGGGCAAGCATTTTTAACCGTTTTAATGGCACGTTGCATCAATCCGTTTGGGTTTAAGGCTTCTTTTCCTTTATTATCTTTTAAATTGTCGGGCACTTTTACAAACAGTAACACCGATTTTAAACCTAAATGCCATAGTTCCTTTACTTCCTTTTCCAGTAAATCTAAACTGTAACGATAGTAGTTAGGCATCGATGAAATTTCATCTTTCACACCTTTTCCTTCCACCACAAAAAGCGGTACTAAAAAATCGTTTGGAGTGATAATGGTTTCTCGAACTAAACTTCTAATAGATTCGTTGGTTCTTAAGCGTCTGTTTCTTCTTAAAGGATACATTGTTTTTCTATATTTGATTAAAAGATAAAAATACTAATTCTTTATATGCCCTTTAAAAAACTAGAATTTATTTTTCCTTGGCGAAGTTATCAAGAAAAATTCATAAATAATATTAATAAGCATATTGTTGACAAACATTTGCATGTTGTTGCACCACCTGGTTCTGGAAAAACAATTTTAGGTATTGAAATTATAAAACAAGTTGGAAAAAAGACTTTAGTTTTGGCTCCAACCCTTACCGTAAGAAATCAGTGGGAAAACAGATTGCAAACGTTTTTTGTAAAGGATGAATCATTTGTCGACATTTCCTTTGATATAAATAACCCAAAAGCGAGTCACTTTTTCTACTTATCAATCATTACATTCTTTTTTTAAAAAATTTGAAAACAAAGCAGACTATTATGCTTTTTTTGAGAGTAAAAAAATTGAAGCTATCGTTTTAGACGAAGCTCATCATTTAAAAAATGAATGGTGGAAATGTTTGTTTGAATTAAAACGAAATAAATAATTTAACCATCGTTGCATTAACAGCTACACCGCCTTACGATAGTGATGCATTAGAAGTGTCAAAATATTTTAAATTATGTGGTGAAATTGATGAAGAAATTGCTGTTCCTGAACTTGTGAAAGAAGGCGATTTATGTCCGCATCAAGATTTTGTTTATTTTTCGAAACCTGAAGATAAAGAGATTAATTTCATTTTTGACTATAGAATGAAAATCTCGAATTTTTTGAAGAATTAAAACAAAATACAGTCTTTATATCATTTTATAAACAATCATCGATTTTTAAAATCAACCGAAACATGTCTAAATGAAATTTATAGTAATCCTGAATATTTTTCGGCTATTTTAATTTTTTTAAACGCCGATTCATCAAGAAATTTCCTAAAGAGAAATTATATATTTTAGGTTTTGAAAAAAAGGAAAAAGTTGAATTTCCTGTTTTTACGAATGATTGGGCTGAGGTGTTATTTCAAAATTTATTGGTTCAGATAGACTTAATTTAATTGAAAATGAACCTTTATAAATGATTTAGAAACTAAACTAAGACGATTAAATATTTTTGAAAACAAGAAAGTGGATTTAATTGGGGATAACCAATTGTATCGTTCCTTATCTAATAGTCCAAGTAAACTTAAAAGTATTGTTGCTATTATTTCAAATGAATATAAAAATTTAAAAACCGATTTACGTGCTGTCGTTTTAACCGATTATATTAAAAAAGAGTTTAAAGCAACACCAGAATAAAGATATTCACTCAATAGATAGACTTGGGAGTTATTCCCATTTTTCAACATCTAAGAACAAATGCTATTCCTAAAGAAGAAATTGCTGTATTAACGGGCACTTTAGTTATTATTCATAAAAGTACCATTGAAGCTCTTTGAGTAAGGTTGAACCTATTGAAAATTACAGTTTTATTCCTTTTGAAACCGATTTAGAATTTGTAGAAATAGTTCCAAAAGTTGGCGCAAATTATTTAGTGAATACCATTACTAAACTGTTTGAATTAGGAGAATATTAAAATTCTTATAGGCACAAAATCGCTTTTAGGTGAAGGTTGGGATGCACCTTCCATAAACACTTTAGTATTAGCGTCGTTTGTTGGGTTCGTATGTGTCTTCCAACCAAATGCGAGGACGTGCTATTCGAACACAAAAAGGAAATCTGACATAAAACAGGAAATATTTGGCATTTGGTGTGTTTGGATCCAACAGATACTAAAGGAGGCAAAGATATTGAAACTTTAAAAAGAAGGTTTGATGCTTTTGTAGGAGTTTCAAATTCTGAAAAAAACTATATTGAAAGTGGCATTGATCGATTGAATTTGCCAGATAATTTTGCCGATGTGACCTATAGAATCTTTAAATGAATCTATCGTTAAGTCAATCTGAAAATCGAGATATTTTAAAAGAAAAATGGCAGCATGCTATTAGAAAAGGCACAGGTATTTCCAGAGAAATAAAACAGTATTATCCAAGGAAATGAAGCTTATGAAACTGAAAAAAATCAAA
Organism: uncultured Flavobacteriaceae bacterium; assembly: GCA_963704215.1. Taxonomy (GTDB): domain Bacteria; phylum Bacteroidota; class Bacteroidia; order Flavobacteriales; family Flavobacteriaceae; genus Mariniflexile. Next base: position 692,465 of record CAVPHK010000010.1, on the reverse strand, counting down.
CGTTTTTAATGATGTGGTTCGCTATAGCTTTTTAGAATTATCGGTAGCACTTTCATTTTTCTTACCTCAATTTTTAGCTAAAAAACCTCAATGTTTTATTTACCAACGGAGTTATGGCTTTTATTTATTCGTTATTAACCGCATTAGGTTTGACTTTTGGTTGGAAAACTTATAAATCCATAAAAAATTATATTCAATTTGGTTTATTGCACAAAGATTTGAAAAAGATTGCAAAAGCACTTTTAGATAGCATGTATGATTTAAATATGGTTTCAACCAATAAATCATGAAATTTTTCTTAGTTACAGATATTCTGCCAAAAGGAGAAGTTGATATGTGCGATTAAAGGTGCAAGTGAAATGGAAAGTGCACTTTATATAAATTCCCTTCAAGAAATTATTGAACCTATTAAAAACCCAAGATATTTAATTGTTAGAACGAATTGGTTTCGAAAAAATTTTGAAATTCAAAATTATTATTCAGTCCCAGAATTGTTTGGAGATAAAAAGAAACGATGCGAAATATTTCTTAAAAACTGGAAAAATCATGTAGGATATTCAGAGGTTTTGTATACAAGACATCTGGAAGGGCGAAAAATATTATTAAAAGCAAGAATGTTTCATCTGTCAAATTCGTTTAATGAAACCACAAAAAAGGCAGTCATTTGGAATTAAGTTAAGCCTCTTATAAATTTAATGGAAATATTTTTTATTTACTTAACCCTAAATAGGTCCAATGATTATTTTCTTTTATAAATGCTGATTTTTCGTGAATTACTTCTACGTTTCCGTTTTCGTAAAAATACGCATTAAATGTTACGGTGCCTTCGGTGTCTGTTGGTTTTCCTTTTGAAGTTTCTAAAACTTCAAGTTTTATCCATTGTACCGATTTAGCCCATGCAGCAATAGACTTTTTTTCTTTTATTGGTCTTGTTGATGAATGATGACTTTGCATTAAATAATCGCCGTTGGCCAATACAAAAGCAGAATAACGAGAGCGCATAAGCTGTTCTGCAGTTGTGGCATTATGAATATCGCGATGTATTTTTTCGCAACAATCTGAATAGGCGATATTATTTCCGCAGTAACAATTCATATATTTTTAAACCCAATCTACTGGCGTTTGTAAAACCTTGACTAATTTTTCTTCTTCACTTCCTGCCTCGGGTTGATGATCGTAAACCCATTGCACGTGTGGTGGCAAACTCATTAAAATACTCTCTATGCGCCCGTTGGTTTTTAACCCGAACAAGGTGCCTTTATCGTGTACTAAATTGAATTCTACATAACGACCACGACGAATTTCTTGCCAATCTCTTTGTGCTTTTGTATATGGTAAATCTTTTCGTTTTTCAACAATAGGGACGTAACCTTCCAGAAAACTATTGCCAACTTCGGTTACAAAATTATACCAGTTTTCCATGGTCATGGCTTCGGTGGCTTTGCAGTAATCGAAAAACAAACCGCCAACACCTCGGCCTTCGTTACGATGTGCATTGTAAAAATATCATCGCAACGTTTTTTGTAGGTTTGGTAAAATTCTGGATTGTGCTTATCGCAAGCCGTTTTACATACTTTATGAAAATGGATGGCATCTTCTTTAAAGAGGTAATAGGGCGTTAAATCTTGTCCGCCACCAAACCATTGGTCTACAATAGTTCCCGTTTGAATCGTACATTTCAAAATAACGCCAATTGGCATGTACGGTTGGTACCATGGGGTTTTTAGGGTGAAGTACCAAACTTAATCCGCAGGCAAAAAAATCGGCATCTTCAACACCAAAATATTTTTGCATACTATCGGGTAATTTACCGTGAACACCAGAAATATTTACACCACCTTTTTCAAATACATCGCCATTTTCAATAACACGCGTTCGTCCACCACCACCTTCTGGTCGTTTCCAAATATCTTGTTTAAATTTTGCTTTACCATCAACAGCTTCTAATTTTGAAGTGATAGTGTCTTGAAGTTCGTGGATGTATTTAAAAAATTTATCTTTCATTAACGTGTTTTAATTGTATGGCTTTAACGGTATTAATAGAGGCTGCCGTAGTAGAAAGTGGCAACACCAAGATTGCACCAATTACTGGAATTAGTAAAAACAACATGAAAATGATGCCGTTGCCAATTGCTAATCCACGATGGTTACGCACAAATTGTATGCTTTCGTTATATGTATAATGACGCTCAAGGGTATAATCCATATTTCCAAAACCGGCATAATAGGCTTGAACTAAAAAAAGTATAACGGTTGAAAACATACCAATTACAGGGATAAAGCCAAGAAGCAAAACAGGAATGGTTAATGCTAATTCCATGCCTAAATTTCTAACATTTATTCTGATGCCTCGCAAAAGTTGGTCGGTAAATGAGGTAATTCTTTGTGAATGAGATTCACCAACCAAATGAATTTCGATTTTCTCGCTTACGGGACTCATAAATGGAGCTGAAAGCGCCATAATGATATGTTTGTATAGAATAAGACCAAGAATAACGATAAACAAGCCACCAAGTATATTACCAATGGTAGTAAAAGTTTCTTTACCCCATTCCCAAACCCAAAGTTTTGAAATGTAAAACCCAATATTATCTGAAAGCGCATATGCCGACACGCCAATTAAAAGGGCGATTACAAAACTTATAAGCATGGGCACAGCGAAATATTTCCAGAGTTTTAATTTTGAAATTAAATTAAAAGCACCAAAATATGCTTGGATTCCTAAGGCTATGTTTTTAATCATAACAGTGGTTTTGCGTTAGCGATTGAAGCGACATCCTTTTGTTTTTTTTAATCGATTTATACAATCTTAATACGAAAGTTTATATTTTCGATGAGACTATCTCCTTTAACAGGAATAATAAAAAAACAAAAGATTTAGCATAAAGCGCGACCCTTGTGGTAACGCCCAAATATTAAGCGTTGTACTCTTTTACAGCATCTACAAAGGCCTTGGCATTATCTAAAGGAATGTTTGGTAAAATACCATGGCCTAGATTAACAATGTATTTGTCTTTGCCAAATTCGTTTATCATTTGGGTTACCATCTTCTTGATTTCGGCCGGAGGCGATAACAGTCGTGCTGGGTCGAAATTACCTTGAAGGGTTATGTTTCCGCCTGTTAAATAGCGTGCATTTCTTGCAGAACATGTCCAATCGATACCCAAAGCCGAGGCATTACTTTTTGCCATGTCGCCAAGTGCAAACCAGCAGCCTTTACCAAACGCAATAACCGGCGCATGGTCTTTTAACGCTTCGATAATTTGATTGATATATTGCCAAGAGAATTCTTGGTAATCGGTTGGTGATAACATGCCTCCCCAAGAATCGAATATCTGAACGGCGTTGCATCCTGCTTTTACTTTTTCTTTTAAGTAAGCAATAGTGGTATCGGTTATTTTTTGCAATAGCAGGTGTGCTGCCACAGGGTTTGTAAAGCAAAACTCTTTGGCTTTATCGAAGGTTTTACTGCCTTGACCTTGCACGCAATAGCATAAAATAGTCCATGGTGAACCTGCAAAACCTATTAAAGGAATTTCATCGTTCAATAATTCTTTAGTAGCTTTTATGGCCTGATAAACGTAGTCTAACGCAACCGTAACATCTGGTACAATAACATTTTCTACATCTTTAGAAGTGCGAATAGGGTTTGGTAAATAAGGACCAAAATTTGGTTTCATTTGTACCTCGATATTCATTGCTTGTGGTATTACCAAAATATCGCTAAATAAAATAGCGGCATCCATTCCGTAACGTCTTATTGGCTGAACGGTAATTTCGCTGGCTATTTCTGGAGTTTGGCAGCGTGTAAAAAAATCGTATTGATCTCTTAACGCTATAAATTCAGGTAGGTAGCGACCCGCTTGACGCATCATCCAAACTGGGGGACGATTAACGGTTTCTCCTTTTAATGCTCTTAAAAATAAATCGTTTTTTATCATTTATGTGTTTTTATTTCTTAAATCGTACTCTTCTTCGCCCATGCAATATTTTTCGATATCTTTATTATTACCGAAAACCACTAAAATATCGCCTTCTAAAACGACTGTATTTGGGGAAGTACGTCCAATAGTTTCTTTTATTATTCTTTTTTTACCCATTAAATTCTTTTTTTCAATATTACGAATAATAGTGATTAATGTAAGGTGATAGGTATCTATTGAATCTAATTCGTGTAAAGTTTTGCCAAAGAATTCTTTTTTAGCTCTTACTTCTGAAATGGTATGATTATGATCTAATTGATAGTTTTCTAAAGTAGATTTAAAGTTTATTTGTTTGGTAAGGCGATCTGCCGAATCTTGTTCTGGGTGCACAATGCTATGAATACCCATAGCTTCTAAAACGGTGTCATGTATTGGCGATAGTGCCCTGCTTATAATTTTTGCATTACATAATTTTTTAATAATGGCGGTTGTAATTATGGCAGCACCTTCATTTTCGCCAATAGCAACTATAACTTTATCGGCATCTTTTAAAGGAACCGCCTCATAAGCAAGTTCGTTAGTGGAGTCCATACAAATGGCATGCGATATTTTATCTTTTACAAGATTAATTTTATCCATTTGTTTATCAATAGCTATAACCTCATTACCCGTTTCGGTTAGACTTAATGATAAAGACATACCGAAATTCCCAATACCGAAAACAATTATTTTCATTTTTTCTTGTGATTATTAGTTAATCAAAATATTTTCTTTTGGCAGCTCATAAAACTGATGGTTAATTTGTCGCATTAATCCAATCATTAAATTAAGCATTCCTATTCTACCAATAAACATCACCGCAATGAGCACATATTTACTAGATTCGGTGAGTGTTGGTGTAAAATTTAAGCTTAAACCAACCGTACTAAACGCCGAAAAACACTCAAAAACTACATTTATCAACGGTGTTTCTGTAGGTTCAAAAATTAATAATGCCATAATTGCGAACCCTATAACAATTAAGGAAATACTTAATATTGCGAACGCCCTAGAAGTGGATTCTGCTGAAAAGCGTCTTCCAAATATTTCTATTCTACTTTTTCCTCTGGCTATAGCAAATATATTTAAAGTTGCTAAAGCAAAGGTACTGGTTTTTATTCCACCACCTGTTGATGCCGGTGATGCTCCAACCCACATTAAAAAAATAACAAACAATAAGGATGGAACTGTCATTTGCGAGTAGTCTATCACATTAAACCCTGCAGTTCTGGGAGTTACAGAGCCAAAGGCAGCGTTAGTGAGTTTGCCGAATAAGGTTTTATGGTCTAGTAAGGTATGATTGTATTCTGAAATAAATAGGAAAACCCACCCTACAAAAAGTAATATAACAGTTGTGTATATAACTATTTTGGAGTTAAGTGTAACTATTGGAACTCGTTTATGAATTCTTTTTTGTTTAAAGAATTCTAAAACATATGTTTTTATGTATTTGTAAAAATTGAATATGATGTGATGCCCAAGACCACCAAATACAATTAGTATCATTATAATCCATTGGAAAATATAATTAAAGCGAACACTATTATCGAACAGACCAGCAGAAAATATTGAAAAACCTGCATTACAAAATGCCGAAATAGAGTGGAAGACAGAGAAAAATATTTTGTTGTTAATAGATAGATTATTGGTAATGGAAAAATAGATAAAGATGGCTCCAACAATTTCGATGGCGAGTGTAAAAACGACCACATTTAGTGCTACTCTAAATACATCTTTTAAACCATCTTGAGCAAGAAAATCTTTGGTGTTTAAGCCTTCTTTAAACGATGAGCTGCCTCTAAAGAAAAAGGCGAAGAATGACGTAAACGTTAAGATGCCAATACCACCCAGTTGAATAAGTACCAATATGATAGATTGTCCAATTAAAGTAAAGTCTTTGCTTGTATCTAAAACCGCTAAGCCAGTTACACATACGGCACTGGTAGAGGTAAATAAGGCATTAACAAAACTGATTCCGTTGGGAGTTGCACTTGGAAACATAAGTAAAAATGCACCTGCTAAGGCTAAAATTAAAAAGCTGCCTACAAATACAATGGCAGGGTTAAAGTAAACATCGTAAATATGTCTTACTAAAACTAACAACCTTAAAAGAAAATACAGAATTAATCCGCCCTCAAGAATAGGTTTAATTTTTTGTAATATGTAATGATAGTCGTAACCCCAAAGAGTAACGAAATAAATGATAGAAATTAGAAGTAGCACAGAAATAATTACAATGTTAACTAAGGCTACATTTTTAGTGTTTTTGTGTTTATAAGTTAAATATTTAAACCCATTAAAAATCAATAAAAAAACAGACAGAATAATTAAACCTATGACATGAGGTGTGGAGACATTTTCATCAAAATCGTAACCAAAATCGAATACTATAAATGAAAGTACAATGATATCAAAAAAGCGATACACAAAGTTGAGCAAAGATTCTCTTTTCATTATAATAAATTATTCAATTTATAGGATTATGGTTTTTTTTGCAAATATGAAGTAGCTAACTATTTTTAACTAAAATTATATAAAATATTTTAATGTTTGTAGAAATCAGGCTTAAATATAATGCTCATTCACTAACTCAATAACACTTTCAACCGTTGGTACTTTGGCAACTCTAACTTCTTTAAAATGTTTTTTGGCTTCTTTAGCGGTAGTTTCACCAATACAAAATGCAATAATTTCGGCTTTGTTATTTTGAACAAAACTTTCAACAGTAGAAGGACTGTAAAACATCACACTTTCAACCGAATCATTTACTTTTATACCGTCGTACTTTGTTTGATACGCTTCTACTTCGGTTACTTTTATGTTGTTTTTTTCAAGTATAGTTGGCAAATCGTCAAGCCTTAAATCGCTACAAAAATAGGTAACCTCACTACCTTCCATATATTCTACGAGATACTCGGCCAGTTTTTTGGCGTTATTTTCGGTATGTTTTACTTTACCAATTTTAGTTTCTACCAGTCGTTTTGTACGTCGACCAACACAGTAAATATTTTTAAATTGAAGTTCTACAGCAGAATAATTTGTAATTAACGATTCTACAGCATTTTTACTGGTAATTACGACGTTTTGAATCTCGTTTTTAAAGAAACGAGGATGAATTCTATTTAAACTAATTTTTATAAAATCGGAACTTTCAACAACTACTTTTTCATGGAATAACAATCGCTGATCTTCAGAAAACGATTTAGTAGAATACACATTGGTTTTTCTATTGGATTGTTTAATGCTATCCATTAAGCGTTTGCCACCGCGCTCAATCACAAAATTGGCGCAAAAATCGGCAATATCATGGTGTTCTCCTAGTTTTTTAACCCGCGTAACATCAATTCTTTTAGAGCCGTCAACGCTTAATAAAACACCTTTAAAATTAACCTCTTCATTTTTTATGTATGCAAGCGCACCTATGGGTGCTGTACAACCACCCTCTAGTTTATTTAAAAATGTGCGTTCTATAGTGGTGCAGATTTCTGTTTCTTCGTGATTTAATTCTTTACAGGCATTAAGAACCAAATCAACTTCCGCTAAAGCGGTAATCATAATAGCGCCTTGGGCGGGAGCAGGAATCATCCAATCTAAATTAATAGCTTCTTCAGGTCTAATTCCAATTCTACCAATACCAGCTGCTGCAAAAATAGCACCATTCCAATCTTCGTTGTCTGCAAGTTTTTGCAAACGGGAATTGACGTTGCCTCGTAAATCTACAATGGAGTGTGTTGGGAATCTGTTTAACCATTGTGCACGTCTACGTAAACTTCCTGTGGCAATTACCGCGTGTTTAGAACCTAAAAATTCTTCATTATTTTTAAAAACCAAAGTGTCGTTAACATTGCCACGTTTTAAAACGGCAGCTTGTACAATACCTTTTGGTAATACGGTTGGTACATCTTTTAGCGAATGTACTGCGATATCAATATCATGATTTAACATGGCAATATCTAAAGTGCGCGTAAATATTCCCGTTATTCCTAATTCGTACAAGGGTTTGTCTAAAACAATATCGCCTGTAGATTTTACAGGCACTAATTGTGTTTTATAACCTAATGTTTCGAGTTGACTTTGTACTATTTTGGCTTGCCATAGCGCTAATTCGCTATCGCGGGTACCAATTCTTATAATTTTAGACATGTATGGTTGGTTCTAGCTGAAATACTTTTTTTATTAGTTCCAGACTTTCATCGGTAGAAATGCCATCATCTTTTAAATGATGTGCAAAATGATTGGTTATTTTTTGAATGATATTATTGCTAATTAATTCGGCTTGTGCTTCGTTAAAATCAGCATTTTTTTTACGTTGCGTTTCTAATTCGGCGATAGCAAAATCGTGCAACTTATTTTTTAAAGCTTTAATGGTTGGGGCAAATTTTCTGGTTTCCAGCCAATCATTAAATTCGCCTTTTACTTCTTCAATGATAACTTCGGCTAAAGGAATATGCGTTTTTCTTTTTTCGAGAGTTTCATCTGTAATAGATGAAAGATGATCTAAATGAACTAAATGAACGTTAGTTAATTCTTCAACATTATCATTCACATTTTTTGGAATAGATAAATCAAGAATTAAAAGCGGTTTATGTGTTTGTATAATGTGTTTATCGATAGTAGGACGTTGTGCGCCAGTAGCCACAATTAAAATATCGGCTTCATTAATTTCTTCCTGCAGATTGGCATATTCTTTAACTACAAGATTAAATTTTCCAGCAATTTGTTCTGCTTTATTTTTAGTTCTGTTGATTAAAGTAATATGACTATTTTTAGTGTGTTTTACCAGGTTTTCGCAGGTATTTCTACCTATTTTTCCGGTTCCAAAAAGTAATATATTTTTATTGGTAATTTCTTGTACGTTGTTTAAAATATACTGAACGGAAGCAAATGAAACGGAAGTTGCCCCAGTTGATATGTCTGTTTCTGTTTTAATTCGTTTACTTGCTTGTATAACGGCATTTACTAAGCGCTCGCTAAAATGGTTTAATAAACCGTGTTTTTTAGAAATTCGAGCACTGGTTTTAAGCTGACTTATAATTTCGAAATCTCCAAGAATCTGACTATCTAGACCGGAACCTACGCGAAACATATGCGAGATGGCGTCGTTGTTTTTATAAATATAAGCTACCTTTTGAAATTCTTCAACGGTACCTCTGGTATTCTCACATAATAATTGAATAAGTTGAAATGGGTGTTGTGCAAAACCGTAAATTTCTGTTCTATTACAAGTCGATGTAACAAGTAAGCTTTCAATATCATTCGCTTTGGCTTGTTGAAGTAAAGCCAATCTCCCAGTATCATCTAAACTAAAATGTCCTCTTATTTCAGCGTCGGCTTTTTTATAGCTTAGACCAATAGCGTAAAAAGAACTACTTTTTGAGATGTTATATTGCTGCATTTTGTTTTTCAAAAATTATCAAACAAATGTATGTGGATGTCGTCTAAAAAAGTAACGCCAAAAGAACTTTTAGTGTCGTTTGTGGTTTTTTAGGTGGTTTTTAATGATAAATATGATAAATGTCATATTTTTGCTTTAAAATCAAGGGCTTTCGGCTGCTTAATTTAGAATCAATTTAAATAAACATGCTAAATAGGGAATTAGAAAACATGAAAAATGTCGCTCAAAGTTCATTTGAAGAAACAAAAGTAGAGGATGGATTTTTAGTTCTAACTTATAAAAACGACGAAAAGGAAACGCAAAGTCTTATAAAAGACATACATAGCGATTACATTCAATTTCATTTTTGTTTAAAAGGTTCGAGCAAATTTGTTTTTAACGAAGGCCGCTATTTACTAGATATTCGAGAAGAGAACTCGTTATTGTTGTACAATCCGCAGCAAGATTTACCTATTAATCTTCGGGTTACGCCAAATTCGTGGATGGTTTCCATTTTAATATCTATTAAAAAATTTCATGGCTTGTTTTCACAGGAAGCAGATTATATATCATTTTTAAATGAAGATAATAAGGATAAAAAATATTATAAAGACGGCAGCATAACACCATCTATGGCAATTGTTTTAAACCAATTGATCAATTTCAACCTCAATCATTCTATAAAAGATTTATATTTTAAAGGAAAAGCCTACGAGTTATTAAGTTTGTATTTTAACAGAAGTGAAGATGCTGATATTGAGCAATGTCCGTTTTTAGTAGATGAAACCAACGTTATAAAAATTAGAAAAGCCAAAGACATTATTGTAGCTCGAATGGCAGAACCACCCAGTTTGCAAGAGCTTGCAGATGAAATAGGCTTAAGTCTTAAAAAATTAAAAGAAGGGTTTAAACAAATTTATGGAGATTCCGTTTTTAGTTTTTTATTCGATTATAAAATGGAACTTGCTAGAAAGTTATTAGAATCGGGCGAAAATAACGTTAATGAAGTAGGCTTAAAAGTAGGATACAGCACATCAAGTCATTTTATTGCGGCTTTTAAAAAGAAATACGGGACCACACCCAAAAAGTATATTATGTCTTTAATATAGAACCGATTGGTTTAAGAACAGAAAAAATTATTACTATGAACTATTTAACCCCAGAGATTGAAGCATTATCTAAAAATACAAATGCTAAATCGTTAGTACGTCCTTCAGTATCTTGTGGTATTTTTCAAGATTGCGATTATAATGAAGCACGACCTAAATTATACCACCAGCAAAAAATTGAAAATAAAAAGGCTGAGTAGTTTCTGCAATGGCCTATCAATGCAAAAAGAAACACAATTTTCGCATTAAAAATATTTAATGTAATTATATTCGTAAAAAGAAAAATTATTAATGAAAAAAGGAATTTTACTCGTAAATCTCGGTTCACCAGATAGTCCCACCCCAAAAGACGTAAAAAAATATTTAGGAGAGTTTTTAATGGACGAGCGCGTTATCGATATACCATTTATTGCCAGAGCAGCACTAGTAAAGGGCATTATATTAAAAACACGCCCAAAGCAATCGGCTGCAGCGTATAAAAAAATCTGGTGGGAAGAAGGCTCGCCACTAATTGTGCTATCTGAACGGCTTCAAAAGAAAGTACAAAAACAGGTAGATTATCCAGTCGCTTTGGCGATGCGTTATGGGAGTATGACCATTAAAAAAGGGCTTCAAGAATTGGTTGATAATGGTGTTGATGAGGTTTTGCTGTTTCCACTATATCCGCAGTTTGCCATGGCAACAACCGAAACAATTACAGTACTCACAGAAGAACTGCGTCTGGAGTATTTTCCAAATTTAAAAATAGAATCGGTTCCTGCTTTTTACAATAAACCCGATTATATCGAAGTGCTTTCCAATTCAATTAAAAAACATTTAGAAGGTAAGAATTACGAGCATTTATTATTCTCTTATCATGGAGTTCCAGAACGACACATTCGAAAAAGCGATGTTACAAAATCACATTGTAATCCCGACACTTCGGGAGATGGTAGTTGTTGTGTAACGCCAAGTAAGGCTCATGAGTTTTGTTACCGTCATCAATGTTTGGAAGTTACACGATTGGTTGCCGAAAACCTTCAATTTAAGGAAGGTACCTACTCCACATCATTTCAATCTCGACTAGGTTTCGACCCCTGGTTACAACCGTATACAGACAGAACCATAGAGCGTTTAGGGAAACATGGCATAAAAAACATGGCCATTGTTACGCCAGCATTTGTGAGCGATTGTTTAGAAACTTTAGAAGAAATTGCCATGGAAGGCCAAGAAATATTTCATGAAATGGGCGGAAAAGATTTTACAACCATACCTTGTCTTAACGACGATGCGGAGTGGGTAGCGTTACTTTCAAAATGGATAAATGCTTGGGCAACACCTGAAAAAGTAAAAGTGTAGTGGCAAAAATTTCCTCACAAGATTTAGGGTCTCAACCTATAGGGAAAATTTTAATTAAACAGGCATTACCGGCATCTATAGGGATTTTGGTAATGTCACTTAATATTTTAGTCGACACTATTTTTGTAGGTCATTGGATAGGTTCAACCGCTATTGCTGCCATAAATGTAGTGTTACCAGTATCTTTTTTTATTGCCGCTTTAGGAATGGCTATTGGTATTGGTGGCTCCTCAATCATATCCAGAGCACTAGGTGCAGAAACTAAAGCGAAGGCACTTAAAACTTTTGGCAACCAAATATCACTAACTTTATTATTTACAATTACTTTAGTTGTTGTTGGCCTATTTTATAGCGATGCTATTATTTTATCTTTTGGTGGTAAAGGTGCTATTTTCGAGCCAGCTAAAATTTACTATACCATTGTGTTATACGGGGTGCCATTTTTGGCGCTAAGTATGATGGGAAATACCGTTATTAGGGCAGAGGGCAAGCCAAAATTCGCCATGTATGCTATGATGATACCATCGGTAAGTAATTTACTTCTAGACTATATTTTTATTAATGTTTTAGATTTCGGAATGGAAGGTGCCGCCTGGGCAACATCGTTATCTTACGTTTTGTGCTTTATTTACATATGGTGGTTTTTCTTATCGAAACATTCCGAATTAAAAATTGACTTATCACATTTCAGATTAAATTTATCAATAGTTTCAGAAATAGGGTCCTTAGGGTTTGTAACACTTGCAAGACAGGCAGTGGTAAGCATTACCTATTTGTTTATGAATAATATTTTATTCGATTTGGGCGGCGAAACTTCGGTTACGGCATACGCCATTGTAGGTAGAATGCTCATGTTCGCCATGTTTCCAGTATTAGGTGTTACACAAGGCTTTCTGCCCATAGCTGGGTTTAATTACGGCGCTCAAAATTATGAACGGGTAAGGCAGTCTATAAATATTGCCATAAAATATGCGGCAATTCTTTCCACAGGAATTTTTATATTATTAATGCTGTTTCCAGAAGCCATAACACGCATGTTTACAACCGATTTACGTGTTATAGAACAAACGCCAAACGATATGCGTTGGGTTTTTGCGGCAACACCAATTATTGCAGTTCAACTAATTGGGGCAGCTTATTTTCAGTCTATCGGGAAAGCAATACCGGCATTATTATTAACATTAACACGGCAAGGTTTTTTCTTTATTCCTTTAATTTTAATTTTACCAAATTTTTATGGAGAATTGGGGGTATGGATATCGTTTCCTATTTCCGATGTACTTTCAACCATGGTAACAGCTTATTTTTTAAATAAAGAAGTAAGATCAACCTTATTAGCACCTAAACAAACCATTTAGTTATGGAATATTACAACTATATAAAATCGTTTCATCTCATTTTTGTGATCACCTGGTTTGCAGGGTTATTTTACATTCCGAGACTTTTTGTTTATCAAATTGAAGCATTTCATAAACCATCACCAGACAAAGAAATATTAGGCAAGCAATTAAAGCTAATGGCCAAAAGACTATGGTATATTATTACCTGGCCATCGGCAATTTTGTCTACTATTTTTGCCGTTTGGTTACTTATTATAAATCCATATTGGTTACAACAACCATGGATGCACGTAAAATTAACGTTTGTAGTAATCTTATACATTTACCATTTAAAAACCCATCAATATTACAAACAACTTCAAAACGATGTAGTAAAAAAAACGTCTAGTTTTATGCGTATTTGGAATGAAGGAGCTACGTTTATACTTTTTGCAGTTGTGTTTTTAGTTATTTTAAAAAGCGCCATCAATTGGGTTTTGGGCATCATAGGAATACTAGTTTTAGGAGTATTAATAATGCTTGGATTTAAAGTTTATAAAAATATAAGAGATAAAAACCCCGACGCGTAAATTTTTTAGGGCGTTACCTTTATCCTGAAACAAGTTCAGGAACCAGGTCGGGCTATCCGTTGCAAGTCCTCGCTCGTGCCTCGCTGCGGGCTTTACACTTCTATCCCTAACGCGACGCATCAACTAACTTCAAGATTGCAAAATAATTTAGAGCCTTTGGTTCAATTATTGCTATATTTAATGCATTATTTAACCCGATGAACCTAAAAAAGCTCTCTTTACGAACCCGTATCTTTTTAGCTATGATATTGCTGGTTCTATTGGCATCTGTACTTATTTCTGCAGTGGCGATTTACCAGTATAAAGAGCAAAGTGAAGATTACCATAAAGAACGCTTAGAGCGTAAAGAAGAAAATATTCAAACACACCTTAAACGGGTTTTAAACGGCAGACAAAACACTTGGGAAGTTAAAACCGAAAACATTCCGCTAATATTTAAAGACGAAGTTTACAATATTGCCGATATACATAAACTTCAAATAAACCTATACGATTTAGAGGGTGCGTTATTAATTTCTTCTACAGCAGGTTTGCAAAATAACGAAATCGATCAATGTATCAATCCCGAAATATTAAATGCACTATCCAATACAGCTGCGCATCGATTTGTAGATAAGCGTTTAAAAAATGGCGAAACGTTTCAATCGTCTTACACCTATCTTTACAATCAAAAATCTAAGGAATTAGCCATTTTAAATATTCCCTATTTAGAAAAAGACGATTTTCTGGAAAAAGAACTTCAAGAATTCTTAAAAAGAATTGCTTTTGCTTTTATGTTTGTATTGCTAATGGCTATTGTTATTGCCTTTTTGTTATCTAAATACATTACAAAATCGTTAAAAGCGATAAGTGATAAAATAAATACGACGAGATTAGAAAAACGCAATGAAAAAATTGAAGTAGACGACACAAGTGAGGAAATTTCCACCTTGGTAACCTCGTATAATAGCATGATTGACGAACTGGAGGAAAGTGCTGTACAATTAGCAAAAAGTGAACGAGAACAGGCATGGCGAGAAATGGCAAAACAAGTGGCACACGAAATAAAAAACCCGTTAACCCCCATGCGTTTAACGGTCCAAAATTTTCAACGTAAATTTAATCCCAACGACGAAAATATTCATTTAAAAGTGGACGAATACAGCAAAACATTAATACAGCAAATAGATACCATGAGTTCAATAGCCTCAGCGTTTTCTAATTTTGCAAAAATGCCTGCACAACAAAATGAAACACTTAATGTGGTGTATGTTGTTAAATTGGCGCTTGAAATATTTAATGAAGATTATATTGAATTCACTTCAGAATCTGAAGAAATTATAGCAAAACTAGACCGAACGCAGTTAATACGTGTGGTTACAAATTTGGTGAAAAATGCGATTCAGGCAATGCCAGAAAACCGAACACCAAAAATTACTATCAATGTTTCAACAGATAATGGTTATGTTATAATATCAGTTGCAGATAACGGGTCAGGGGTATTAGACGAAAATATTGATAAAGTTTTCGAGCCTAAATTTACAACTAAAACCAGCGGTACGGGACTAGGCTTAGCCATGGTTAAAAATATAGTAGAAACCTATAAAGGCACTATTACTTTTAAATCGGTAAAAGATAAGGGTACGGTGTTTAAAGTAACGTTGCCTAAAAAGTAAAAATGAAAAAACTATTTTTATTAATAACCTTTACTTTTAGCATCACACTATTCGGACAATCTGGAGTATATGTAAACGAACCAAAACATTCCGACGGAACAAAAATAAAATGGACACTCACCTTGGAGGAAGATGGGACATTTTTATATCATTTTTTAAGAGATCTCTCTGCCGTTTCAAAAGCAAATTCAGAGGAAAACTATTATGGAAAGGGTACTTGGGTTTTAGAAGGAAAGTCAGTTGTGTTTTTTTCTAAAAAAGCAGATAATTTGAATGGGTTATATACTTTAAATTTAAATAATTCCAAAGCAAGATATATAACCAATTCACCTCGAGATGTATCAGATGTTGTTGTTAAAACGGCATTGCGGTTTTATGAATCTGACACATTTCATATTAAAGGATTAGAATTATTTAAAGAATAATAACTACAAATTAATTAATAAAATGAGTTACAACAATATTTTAGTTGAAGAAAATAATGGTGTTACTACCATAACGATTAATCGCCCTAATAAATTAAATGCATTAAATAGGGAAACAATCGAAGAGTTACACGAAGCTTTTAAAGATGAAGAAGACGATGATGATACAAAGGTTATCATATTAACTGGAAGTGGAGAAAAAGCCTTTGTTGCTGGCGCTGATATAAGTGAATTTGCCGATTTTAATGAAAAAGAAGGTTCGGTTTTGGCGGCAAAAGGGCAAGATATATTGTTCAATTTTGTTGAAAATTTATCGAAACCAGTAATTGCGGCTGTAAATGGATTTGCGTTAGGTGGCGGTTTAGAATTGGCAATGGCTTGCCATTTCCGAATAGCTAGCGATAATGCTAAAATGGGACTCCCAGAAGTGTCTCTTGGCGTAATTCCAGGATATGGAGGTACACAACGTTTGCCTCAACTTATCGGAAAAGGACGCGCCATGGAATTAATTATGACCGCGAGTATGATTGATGCTAATCAGGCATTAAATTATGGGTTAGTAAACCATGTTACTACTCAAGAGGAGTTACTTCCGCTTTGCGAAAAAATAGCGACTAAAATTTCTAATAATTCGCTTGTAGCCATTGCTGGGGCCATTAAAGCTATTAATGCCAATTATAAAGATGGTATAAATGGGTTTGATGTTGAAATTCAGGAATTTGGAAACTGTTTTGGTACCGAAGATTTTACCGAGGGCACCACTGCTTTTTTACAAAAACGCAAAGCTAATTTTCCTGGGAAATAGAAAGAAAAAAAAGAGTGAACTTAATAGTTCACTCTTTTTAAGAAAAGAGATTGTTAAAATTAGTTATTTAATTTCTTTTGTAAATACATGCCCTTCAGTGTTATATACAATTTTATAATCGCCGTTAGACAAGCCTGTTAACTTGTAAACTCTATTAATGTTTACTGTGTTTGTAATCGTTTCAGAGTAAATAAGCTCTGTAGCGTTAGAGTCTGAGCTGTTAAAGTATATTTCAACTTTTAGCGGTTCGTTATTTAACGAAAGTTTTGATAAAAAAGCAAGATTACCTACAACTCTTGTAAAGGGTTTAAAAATAGTTTTTTCAAGTTCTTTTTTAAAAGTAACTTCGTTAGATTGAACTACAAACGGAATAGTTTCAATTTCTAAATCTTTCTCTAGTTCAAACAAATAACTACCATTTGGAAGGGCCGTTAAGTCGAATCCTTTTGTGTAAAGTCCTGATTTCTGGATGAGTTCTTTATATAGTACTAATCCATTAGTATCTTTAATGAATAATAGATCTCCTTCCTTTACATTGTTTAAGGTAAGGGCAGTTCGGTTAGCTTCATTTTTAATGGAGTAAAATGGAACTTCTTCATTAGCGAAACTTAACAAGGTAGCAAGCATAGATACCATTAAGATTCCTTTTTTCGAGTGTTTAATTACGTTTTTCATGATTTGGTTTTTTTAACGTTTTACATTACAAAGATATGGTAGTAAGATAATTTGTAAAACATTGATATTGACTAATTTATGTGCTATTTTAACTATTAAATTTACATCAACATTGTGTTAAATTAAAATAGAATATATGTAGATTAATTATGTATAGTTGTAATAATCAGGTTGCGTTTTTAATGTGTTTTGTTTGGGGTAAATACATGCGATTTTTAGTGGTAAATAATGGGGAAGAATTATATAAAAAATAGGACAAAAAAAAAGTGAGCCACCACAGCTCACTTTACCAACTAAACTAAATAAGACATTAAACTAATTATTAATGAATTTTGTATACTCTTTATTATCAGAGTTTATAACGATTGTATAATTTCCTTTTTCTAATTTATAAACACGTTCTACTTTTTGAGATCCTTCAATGGTTTCAGAGTGCAAAAGCGATTGTTCGTTACCCGTGTTAAAATAAATTTTGATTTTAACAGCTTCAAGTTCCGGAGTTAATTTATTAATAAAAACTAAGTTGCTTTTATGATTAATTACTGGTTTGAAAGTTGTTTTCTCCATTGCTTTGTTAAAAACTACATTGTTAGTATTAACATTAAATGGGATAGTTTTAATTTCAAAATCTTTTTCAATTTCAAAAAAGTATGCTCCGTTTGGTAATTCACTTAAGTCAAATCCTTTTCTATAAGTTCCAGAGATTTTTATTAATTCTTTATATAGTACAACACCTTCGGTGTCTTTAATAGTTAACAAATTTCCTTCTTTTACATTATTTAATGTGAATGAAGTTGCTTTAGCATCTATATTAACTATTCTAGTAGAAATTTCGTTTGCACTAACTACCATACTTGCAAACACAGTTGCTAATAGGATAGATTTTCTTATTGTTTTTATTGCGTTTTTCATAATTTTCGTTTTTAAAATGTTTTACACTACAAAGGTATGGTAGCTTTAAAGTTTAGAAAACAGTCATATTGACGAATTTATGTGCTATTTTAACAACAACTTTTCCATTGATGTGGGATAGGGGTAATTTAGCATATATTTGGGATAATTGGGTGTAATTGTGCACAATGGTATCTGGGTCTTTTTCAATATTGTCTGGGTTTTGTAAATGTTTAGTTTAAAGATCTGTTTCTAAATAAGTACCGCGTTCTTAAATTGTAGTTCATAATTATCTATCTAATGTTTATAAATGATAAATGGATTGTTGCATTTGTGTAATGAACTATTTATATAAAGTTGATATGGTTTTTTAAAAGGTATATATAGCGAATTAGAGATAAACTCTATATAAAACAAGAAGAGTGAACTTACAGTTCACTCTTCTTTAATAAAAATAAGATTGTTAAGATTATTTACGGACTTCTTTTGTAAATACTCTACCATCGGTATTGTAAACAAATTTATACGCACCACTGTGTAAACCGGTGAGTTTAAATACCCTATTAATGTTAACGGTGTTTGTAATCATTTCAGAGTAAATAAGTTCGTTCGTAGAATTTTCTGTGTTGTTAAAGTATATGTCTACTTTAAGTGGTTGTTCATCTAAAGATAGTCTTGTTAAGAAAGCAACATCACCTTTTACGCGAGTATAAGGTTTGTAAATAGTTTTCTCAAGACCTTTGTTAAAAGAAACGTCTTTAGATTCAACTACAAACGGAATGGTTTCAATCTCTAAATCTTTGTCTAGTTCAAATAAATAACTACCATTTGGAAGGGCCGTTAAGTCGAATCCTTTTGTGTAAAGTCCTGATTTCTGGATGAGTTCTTTATATAGTACTAATCCATTATTATCTTTAATGAATAATAGATCTCCTTCCTTTACATTGTTTAAGGTAAGGGCAGTTCGGTTAGCTTCATTTTTAATGGAGTAAAATGGAACTTCTTCATTAGCGAAACTTAACATGGTAGCAAGCATAGATACCATTAAGATTCCTTTTTTCGAGTGTTTAATTACGTTTTTCATGATTTGGTTTTTTTAACGTTTTACATTACAAAGATATGGTAGTAAGATAATTTGTAAAACATTGATATTGACTAATTTATGTGCTATTTTAACTATTAAATTTACATCAACATTGTGTTAAATTAAAATAGAATATATGTAGATTAATTATGTATAGTTGTAATAATCAGGTTGCGTTTTTAATGTGTTTTGTTTGGGGTAAATACATGCGATTTTTAGTGGTAAATAATGGGGAAGAATTATATAAAAAATAGGACAAAAAAAAAGTGAGCCACCACAGCTCACTTTACCAACTAAACTAAATAAGACATTAAACTAATTATTAATGAATTTTGTATACTCTTTATTATCAGAGTTTATAACGATTGTATAATTTCCTTTTTCTAATTTATAAACACGTTCTACTTTTTGAGATCCTTCAATGGTTTCAGAGTGCAAAAGCGATTGTTCGTTACCCGTGTTAAAATAAATTTTGATTTTAACAGCTTCAAGTTCCGGAGTTAATTTATTAATAAAAACTAAGTTGCTTTTATGATTAATTACTGGTTTGAAAGTTGTTTTCTCCATTGCTTTGTTAAAAACTACATTGTTAGTATTAACATTAAATGGGATAGTTTTAATTTCAAAATCTTTTTCAATTTCAAAAAAGTATGCTCCGTTTGGTAATTCACTTAAATCAAATCCTTTTCTATAAGTACCAGACATTCTTATTAACTCTTCGTATAATACCACCCCTTCAGCATCTTTAATAGTTAATAAATTACCTACTTTTACATGGTTTAACGTAAATGCAGTTGCTTTAGCGTCTATAGTTACTATTCGAGTCGAAATTTCGTTTGCACTAACTATCGAACTAGCCAACACAGTAGCTAATAGGATACATTTTTTTATTGTTTTAATAACGTTTTTCAAGATTTGGTTTTTTGTAACGTTCTACGATGCAAAGATATAACAGAAGGGAAGTGTAAAAAACATCAAATTTGACCGATTTATATGCTATATTAACTGTTAAATTAATGTTAAGACCTCTTAATGTTAATTTAGCATATATTTAGGTTAAAAAAAGCTATGTTTGCATAATATTATCGAGTAATTTTGTTTTAAATAAATTTGTTATGATTAATAAAAAACCAACTTTTAGGAAACTTACCCCGAGTTTCGGAAGTTCTATATTAGTTAAACAACATGTAGATACGGTAGATAAGAACGGCGCTTATTGGCATTTTCATCCAGAGCTAGAACTTATATATATAAACAAAGGGCAAGGAAAAACACACATAGGAAACCATTTATCCTATTTTAATAATAGTCAATTAATACTTATTGGTTCTAATTTACCTCACAATGGGTTTACCGATAGGTTAACGGCTAACGGCACTGAAACAACGGTACAGTTTAAATCTAACTTTTTAGGTGATGATTTTTTAAGTGTTCCGGAGATGACAAACATTGTTTCGTTGTTTGAAAGAGCTAAAAAAGGAATTCGTTTTAAAATTGAAACGAAGCAAAAAATTGGTCCTAAAATAGAAAAGCTTTTAGAACATGATGGTTTAAAGCGTGTATTAAAATTTTTAGACATATTGAATTTTTTAGCAACAACAGATGATTATAGTTTGTTGAATGCCGATGGTTTTGCTTTTGAAACGGAACCACAAGACAGTGCTAAAATTGACGTTATTTTTAAATACGTGAATAAAAATTTCCAAAATCATATAGCGCTCGATGAAATAGCCGATGTTGTGAGTATGACTGTACCCGCATTTTGTAGATATTTTAAAAAAGCAACTGGAAAAACATTTACAGAGCTTGTTAACGAATATAGAGTGGTACATGCTACCAAACTGTTAAACGAAAGCCAAATGAGTATTGCCGATGTTTGTTTTGAATGCGGATTTAATAATTTCTCGCATTTTAATAAGCAGTTTAACGAAATAACGGGTAAAAGCGCTTCGCAATACAGGAAAGAAATAAAATTAATTATTCAGTAATTAGTTTTATTTCTATAAAAAAATGAGTCTATTAGTTATAAGTATGTTTAGTAATGGACTATTTTGTTGTGGATTTATTTTTCCCCATGCCATTCGCCATAAAATTGATCTAAAAAGCCTTCCATGTAACGATGTCGTTCTAAAGCAATTTTTTTACCTGTTTTAGTGTTCATTCTATCTTTTAAAAGTAAGTAATTTTTCGTAAAAATGATTAATTGTTGGTGCTTCATAGTGGCTTTATATTCCTCTTTAGTCATGTTAAGGTTTGGAGTAATATCTGGATTATAAAGCGGTCTATTTTTAAAGCCTCCATAATTAAATGTACGGGCAATACCAATAGCGCCAAGTGGCATCTAGTCTATCAGCGTCTTGAACAACGTCTAACTCCGGTGAATTAAATTTTTGAGCCTCATTACCACCTTTAAAAGAAATGTTCTCAATAATCTGTAATTACATGTTCATATTACCTTCGAATCAACATTTTGTTTAAATAAAAATTCGCGTGCTATTTTTGGACCAATAGTTTCATCGCCATCATGAAATTTACTATCGGCAATATCGTGTAATAAAGCACCCAATTGCACTACAAATACATCATACGTTTTCTTTTTTAGAAATAAGCAAAGAATTTTTATATACTCTTTAACGTGTGAAACCAATCGTGTCCGCCTTCGGCATTTGCTAATTCTGTTTTAACAAACGCAATGGTGTTGTTTATTATTTTATTCTGAAGTCATATTGAGATAAAAATAAAAATTCCTTTCGGTTTTGAAAGGTCAATTTTTAATACTAAATTTATTTATGTAATTAGCTGGTTCAACCCATTTAAACTGAAATGAGTTCTTCTGGAATATTTATTCTATCGGCCAATCGTACATACGCTCAGGAAGTTTCATTAAATAATCTCTTGCTTTTTCAGCTTCATCTGTAAGATTGGTAATTTTATCAATTTCCCAGCGCTTGTTCAATTTGTCTAAAATATCTACATAATCAGTCGAGTATAAACACCTATGCGTTGTGCTGTATTTGAAAACTCTTCAAATGCAGTACTTATTTTGTTGTCCAGATTCTCTTAAAAAATGTGCTGGCATTGTAATTTTATGTTTCATCATGTATTGAAAAGCCAACATCATTTGGCTTGGATCTACCTTAAAAATACTGTTCTACAAATTCAGATATACGCATGATGGTGACGCATTTCATCACCAGCAAATAATTTGACACATTTTACCCAATTGTTATTACCATTTTGTGTAGCAATTTTAGCTACACGATTATGCGAAACATAGGTTGCTAATTCCTGAAAACTGGTATAAACAAAGTTTTTATACGGGTCTCTGTCGGTACCAATATCAAAACCATCGTCAATTAAATGTTGAGTGGTAATTTCTACTTCTCTCATGTTTACGCGTCCTGAGAGATATAAGTATTTATTTAAAACATCTCCATGACGGTTTTCTTCGCCAGTCCATTGGCGCATCCATTTAGACCAACCATTACGTTCTACTTGCCCAACACCTTCTACATCCATTAACCACGATTCGTAGGTTGGTAAAGCTTCTTCAGTAATCATATCTCCTACTAAAACCACCCAAAAATCATAAGGTAATTCTTTTGATAATTCTCTAATTTCGCTTACTTCTTCAAAAAAATTATCGCCTTCAGAATTTGGTAAAAAATCTGTTGGTTGCCATATTTTTTCAACCGGAATTAAATATTTATCCACAAGTGCTGTCTACATCTTTTTCCAAAAACTGCATCACTTCTAATCTTACATTTTTTATGGACATAACTAATATTTTAAGGGTTTATATGGCTTTTTATGGTTGTTTCAATGCTATTTATAAGCGTATCTCTTTCAGAAAGGTAATCAAATTTTATGGGCTCATGTACTGTAAATGTAATATGTGCTCCAATTCCCATAGGAAATTTGCCATATTTATACATTTTCCAGGAGTTATTTATTGAGATTGGAACAATTACAGCCGATGGAATTTTTTTAAATAAAATTTCTAATCCATTGGTTTGGAAAGGTTTTGGAATTCCATTTTTACTTCGCGTTCCTTCAGGAAAAATAACAGCGGCACGTTTATTTGCTTTAATATATTCTCCAAATTTCATTAATGCAGGTAACGATTGTCTCGGATTTTTCCTGTCAATTAATGCAGCGCCACCATGTCGTAAATTGTAAGATACACTTGGAATACCTTGTCCTAATTCTATTTTGCTAATAAATTTAGGATGATGCTTGCGCATATACCATGTTATTGGGTATATATCATGTAAACTTTGATGGTTTGCAATAATTATTAACGGTTGGTTGGTGTCTATGTTATGCGGATTTGTAAACGTATAGCGCGTACCTAAAATATTTCCGCAACGCATTAAAGTCCATTGCAGTATATCCACACTTTTTTTATGTGCTTGATATCCAAACAGATTAAAACATACCCATTGAATGGGATGAAAAATTACCAATGCTAAAAAAAAGCAAAGTAAATGAATAACGGTTAACGGGTAAGCCAATAGTTTTTGCATGCTCCAAAAATAAAAAAACCACGATAATATCGCGGTTTAATTTTATAATTACCTTTTTTTATTTAAAAAAATAAATTAACAATACTCGTTATAAGCATCTTTTAGGTTTTCTGCAATTAATTCTGCTGGTCTACCTTCAATATGGTGACGCTCGAGCATATGTACCAATTCGCCATCTTTAAACAAAGCCATACTTGGTGAACTTGGAGGGAAAGGTACCATATAACCGCGAGCAGCTTCTACGGCTTCTCTATCTACACCTGCAAAAACCGTTACAATCTGGTCTGGTTTTTTTGCATTTTCTAAACTCATTCTTGCGCCTGGGCGTGCATTGGCTGCAGCACATCCGCAAACCGAATTAACAACCACAAGTGTAGTTCCTTCTTTTGCTAAAGCAGCATCTACAGCATCTGCTGTTTGTAATTCTTCGAAACCAACTTTGGTTAAATCTTCACGCATTGGTTTTACTAATTCTGGTGGATACATATTTTTAAATTTTTATAATTAACAATTTTAGAATGCAAAGATACCAATTGTGGCATAAATTACTAATGCAATCTATAAACGAATAGTTACTTAAGGAGATTTATCAAAAAATTAACCTTAATGTACCTACTTAAATATACATTCTTCTTTTAAAAGAATTAAATTATATGTAGGTTTGACGTCTAACAACATATTTACTTACATGAATTTTTCAAAATGGATTGGAGCCGCATTGGGTTGGTCGTTTGGCGGACCTATTGGTGCGATATTAGGGTTGGCCTTAGGCAGTGTTATAGATGGCATGTCTAATGGACGCGTGGTTTATAAGGAGTATCCGCAGCAGGACTCACAAACACAACCAGGCGATTTTGAAGTAAGTTTACTAATTCTTGCCTCTATTGTTATTAAAGCCGATGGCAATCAAGACCAACGAGAACTCGATTTTGTACGAAACCAGTTTGTAAGTATGTATGGAAAAGAGCGTGCTAATCATGCTTTTCGGTTATTTAAAGAAATAAATAAACAACAAGATATTTCAACCAGACAAGTATGTTTGCAGATAAAACAAATGATGCAACACGCGTCGCGCTTACAACTTATTCATTTTTTATTTGGAATCGCTATTGCCGATGGGAATGTTACAGATAAAGGAAGAATCTCATATTCATACCATTGCTGGGTATCTGGGAATTAGTCATAATGACTACGAAAGTATTAAAGCCATGTTTTATAAAACCGCCGACAGTGCGTATAAAATATTAGAGATTGATAAAACTGCCAGTGTAGATGAAATTAAAAAAGCATACCGTACTATGGCAAAGAAATACCATCCCGATAAGGTTATTCACTTAGGACAAGAACACCAAAAAGGCGCCGAAGAAAAGTTTAAACAGGTACAAGAAGCTTACGAACAAATTCAAAAAGAGCGTGGGTTTTAGTTATTTTTATAAGGAATAGAAAATTTGTAAAATTATGATAAACATTTTCGACTTAAACGAAGCCAATACCGTAATACAACGCATTAATAGCATTAAGCCAGATGCATCGCCTTTATGGGGGAAAATGAGCGTAGATCAAATGTTGGCGCATTGCAATGTGGCTTACGAAATGGCTTTAGAAGATAAGCATCTAAAACCAAGTGGTTTTAAAAAATGGATGCTAAAACTTTTTGTAAAACCTATTGTTGTTGGGAGTAAACCCTATAAACGAAATAGCAGAACTGCTCCTGAATTTTTAATTACTGATGAGAAAAATTTTGAATTAGAAAAAGTAAGACTCATCAATTATATATTAAAGACAATCGAATTAGGTGAAGATTATTTTAATAATCGCGAATCGCATTCGTTTGGAAAACTTACCAAAACCGAATGGAATGCAATGTTTTACAAACATTTAAATCATCATTTAAGTCAGTTTGGAGTCTAAAAACATAAAAAAGCCAACCACTATAATGTTGGTTGGCTTTTAAAAGTTTTGATTAAATAAAGAATTATTTACTTACATAAACTTTATCATTATTACCTTTCGAAAACACAAAAACAAGTTTGTCTTCAGAGTTCATATAAATCGATTTTAATTCCCATCCTTCGCTTTTTGTAGCTTCCAATAAGCATTTGCGTACATCTGGGTTGTTAAGAGATAATTCAGAATTAATAATGGTGTCTGCATTCACATTAATAGATAATAAAATCATAAGTGCTGCAGCTAATAATTGTAATTTTTTCTTCATTGGGGTGTATTTTTAAGTAATTAATTATAATTACGTGCAATTTAGTGCATTAACAAGAGAAGCTTAAAAATAATAGATGAGAGACGATTAATACTCGTTGTAACAAGCATTTTTTTTATACTATGTACTAATATTGCGGGATACGCGATGTTTTTGTAATATGAATCTGATGTTATAATCTGTGAAAATAATAGAAACATATTTTCAAAATAAATACGATTCTTTAATTACATTTACCATCAAAAATCATCAAAAATCATCAAAATGGTTAAGAGTGTTTCCTTTTTTTTAGTATTGATATGTCTAGTACTTTGCAGCGCTTGTGGTTCTAAGCAAAGTTTAATGACACAAAAACCCGAAGCTGAAGAGGCTGGCCCGTTGGTGTACGATAATGTGCCTTCTTTTATTAATGTACCAGTTAGTATTAAATTAAAAGATATTGAAAACCAAACCAATGCTATTTTAACAGGACTTATTTACGAAGATAAAAACATTGAAGACGATAATATTGAACTAAAAATCTGGAAACAAGCCGCTATCAGTATTCGTAACGACAAAGCATCCAGTGGAAAAATAGAAACCATACTTCCCTTAAAAGCTATTATTAAATATAGGGTTGGAACAAATGCGATGGGTGTAAACTTATATAAAACCAACGAGTTTTACTTGAATGGCGTAGTTACATTAACAAGTGTGGTGGGTTTGTCTAATTGGAAGTTAACATCTAAAACTACTTTGAAAAATTTAGAATGGAAAGAAAGTCCGTCGCTGGTGGTTTACGGAAAAAATTTACCAGTAACCTATTTAGTAAATCCGGCGATAAAAATTTTTAGAAACGAAATAGAAACCATTATTGATGAGGCTATCGAATCGTCCATGGATTTTAAACCGAATGTTTTAGAAGCGATTGAAAAATTAACCACACCTTTTAAAATGAACGATGATTATGAAAGTTGGTTACGAATTGTACCCGTTGAAATTTATAGTACAGATGCGAAGCTAAAAGACGATACCGTACTGCTAAACATGGGTATGAAATGTAATATGGAAACCATTATTGGGCAACAACCAGAATCTAAATTTGACGCGAAAAACATCGTATTAAAACCTGTTGCCAAAATGCCAAACCATGTTACTTCTAATATCATAGCCATATCTACATACGAAGATGCTTCAAAAATTATGACCAAAAATTTCGCAGGACAAGAGTTTGGGTCGGGTTCTAAAAAAGTAACTGTTAATAAAGTAGATATTTGGCACAAAGAAGCTAAAATGGTGATTGCTTTAGATTTGCAAGGTTCTGTTAATGGTACTATTTATTTGCAAGGAGTGCCACTGTACGATAGTGCAACTAAAGAAATCTATTTCGCCGATTTAGATTATGTTTTAGATACCAAAAGTCAGTTAATTAGAACCGCAAATTGGTTAGCGAAAGGTTTGATATTGAATAAAATACAAGAAAGTTGCCGATATTCTATTCAGCCAAATTTAGATGAAGGCAAACAAACCATGTTAAACTATTTAAACAACTATTCGCCAATTTCGGGTGTATTTGTGAATGGTAAAATGGAGGATATAGAGTTTCAACGAATACAGTTAACCAACAACGCTATTCTGGCATTTTTAAAAATTAACGGCGAAATAAGTGTTACCGTAGATGGGTTGAAATAGCTTACTTTTCAAAAACAATAGTAGATTGGTTTTTATCAACTTTTAACTGAATAGTTCTCCCAAAAATCAATGCCCTGTTATCTTTTTCATGGCCTGCAGGCATATTAAATGCAATCGGAAAATTGTATTCAGAAAGAGCATCAATAATTAATTGCTTTACAGTAGTTCCCCAGGAAGTAGTATTTCTTTTAACTTTCGACATGTCTCCTATAATAACGCCGTTACAATTATCAAAATATCCTGCGCGTTTTAAACTTTGCAACATTCTGTCTATATGATATTTGTATTCGCCAATTTCTTCAATAAAAAGTATTTTTCCAGATGTATTTATACTGGTTTTAGAACCTAGCATGGTTTGTAACAGGGTAAGATTACCACCTACTAATTGCCCTGAAGATTCGCCTGTTTTGTTGTATTTTGAACCATCTAAAATGTACGTTAATGGGTTGCCAAAAAGGGCATCTTTAAAAGTAGAAATAGTTTCTTTTATAGCATTTCGATCATCTTGTAGGCTAGTGCACATCATGGCGTGCAAACTTTCCACTCCTTCAATATTTACTTGGTTATGCAATACCGTAATGTCAGAATAACCAATAATCCATTTCGGGTGATTCTTAAATGCTGTAAAATCTAATTGGTCTAAAATCCTAACGCTGCCATAACCACCTCTGGCACACCAAATCGCGCTTATTTTCTGGTCGTTCATAACGTTTTGGAAATCTTCTCTACGCGCTTCATCTGTTCCAGCAAAATGATAATTTTGGTTAAAAACATGGTTTCCAATTACTGTATTTAATCCCCAGCTTTCCAATAGTTTTTGGGCTTTTTCAATTTCATTTTTTCGATGTTTTAAAATACCTGCCGGTGCAACAATGGCAACAGTATCGCCTGCTTTTAAATAAGGTGGTTGTATCAATTTGTTAGTTTTAAATGCTGCTATATTTTGTGCTTTTAAGTTGGTAATTCCAACAAAAAAAACAGCGCAAACTAGTACAGCGGTTAAGGAGATTTTAGACATAATGTAAAAGTACATTTTTTTTCTAAATCCCTTTCAAAATGTGTACTTTTGTGCCTTGTAAAAGAACACGTCGTTCCAATCGAAGCGTAGGAGTCTGTTTGCTTAATGTTTGAATGTAATAAATCGATTCCTCACATATGCCTCGTAAAACCAGTAACATATAATTTTTAAATTGATGAACACACCAAAAAGATATACCATAACATCGGCATTGCCTTATACAAACGGACCCATTCATATTGGCCATTTAGCTGGAGTTTACGTACCTGCGGATATTTATGCACGTTATTTACGTTTAACAGGAAACGATGTGGTTTTTATTGGTGGAAGCGATGAACACGGTGTTCCCATTACTATAAAAGCAAAAAATGAAGGCGTATCGCCGCAAGATGTGGTAGATAAATACCATGCGATTATAAAGAAGTCGTTTGAAGAATTTGGAATTTCATTCGATAATTACTCTCGTACGTCGGCAAAGATTCATCATGAAACAGCGTCAGAATTCTTTAAAACGCTGTATGATAAAGGCGATTTTATTGAAGAAACTACCGAGCAATTATACGACGAAAAAGCAAATCAGTTTTTAGCAGATAGATTTGTTACAGGAACCTGTCCAAAATGCGGAAACGAGGAAGCTTATGGCGACCAATGCGAAAGTTGCGGGAGTAGTTTAAATGCTACCGATTTAATAAATCCGAAATCTGCTTTAACGGGTAATGTCCCTACCTTAAAGCAAACAAAACACTGGTTTTTACCTTTAGATAAACACGAAGCGTTTTTACGTGAATGGATTTTAGAAGGTCATAAAAAAGATTGGAAGCCGAACGTATACGGTCAAGTAAAATCGTGGATAGATGATGGATTACGTCCAAGAGCTGTTACTCGCGATTTAGATTGGGGTATTCCCGTGCCTGTTGAAAGTGCCGAAGGAAAGGTGTTGTACGTGTGGTTTGATGCGCCAATTGGTTATATTTCATCTACTAAAGAATGGGCTGCTCGCGAGGGTAAAGATTGGGAACCTTATTGGAAGAGTGAAGACACTAAATTGGTACATTTTATAGGAAAGGATAATATTGTATTTCACTGTATTATTTTCCCCGCCATGTTAAAGGCAGAAGGATCTTATATTTTGCCAGATAATGTGCCAGCTAACGAGTTTTTAAATTTAGAAGGCAATAAACTTTCAACGTCTAAAAACTGGGCAGTGTGGTTGCCAGATTATTTAAAAGAATTTCCTGGTCAGCAAGATGTGTTGCGTTATGCGTTAACAGCAAATGCTCCAGAAACTAAGGATAACGATTTTACCTGGAAAGATTTTCAGGCGAGAAATAACAACGAATTGGTTGCCATTTTTGGAAATTTCATTAATCGTGTTATTGTTTTAACCCATAAATATTATAATGGCATAGTGCCAGCTCCAAATGCATTTTCGCAAATAGACGAAGAAACATTAGCTGCTGTTAAAGCATATCCAGAAGTAATCTCAAGCTCCATAGAGCGCTACCGATTTAGAGAAGCACAACAGGAACTCATGAATTTGGCAAGACTTGGCAATAAGTATCTAGCCGACGAAGAGCCTTGGAAAGTATTTAAATATGATGAAGGGCGTACACAAACCATCATGTATATTGCGCTGCAAATCGCTTCAGCATTAGCAACTTTAAGTGAACCATTTTTACCGTTTACTTCTGCAAAACTTAAGAAGATGCTTAATCTAACCATGAGTTCAGTCGACACCTCTTGGAACGAGGTTAGTACAAAAGAAATTCTTCTTCCCGTGAATCATCAAATAGACGAAGCAGAATTGTTATTTTCTAAAATTGAAGACGAAACCATTCAGTTTCAATTAGACAAATTAATTGCAAGTAAAAAAGCAAATGAAGCTGCTAAAAAAGTAGTGGAGCCACAAAAAGAGACCATTACATTCGATGATTTTACCAAACTGGATATTCGCGTTGGTACTATTTTAGAAGCGGAGAAAATGCCCAAAGCTAAAAAATTATTGGTTTTAAAGGTAGACACTGGCATCGATGTACGCACCATTGTATCGGGCATTGCCGAGAGTTTTACGCCAGAAGAAGTGGTTGGTAAGCGTGTAACGGTTTTAGTAAATCTGGCACCAAGAGATTTACGTGGTGTTGAAAGTCAGGGTATGATTTTAATGACTGAAACTGCTGAAGGCAAATTGGTATTCGTTAATCCAGATGATGCATCAATAGCAAATGGCTTGCAGATAAGTTAGTCAATTTACTATAGTTATGTGGTTTAGTTTGTAAGTGAGTTTGTTGAAGCCAATTCAACTTTTAGTATAAGGTATAGCTCCTTTATAAAATCGCTTTGATAAGGAGATAGCAAACGTCTGCTATTACAATGTTCTCGTATATATGGTGCGTAAATATCTTAACATAATTTTTACAAAAACTAAAGCGTCTACTTTGCATATTTGCAATTCAAAAAAACAACAATTATGAAAAAAATCATTCTATTATTTTTAGCCATAGGCTTAATTAGCTGCGGGACATCTAAAACAGTAAGAGTGTCTAAAAAAGTTATTAAAGGTGATTGGACATTGAGTAGCATCACATACAGTCAACCAGGAAAATACAATGTAACTTTATTAAACGATACTAATAAAGACTGTTTTGAAGGTAGCACTTGGCAATTTATTCCTAATAACAACACAGGAAGTTATAATATAAACGAATCAAGCTGCTCAACAGGTTTAAGAAGTTTTGTATTTACCATTCAAGAAGTAGATGCAGCGACTGGACTTTATGATTTTTTACTGAAGCCAACAGATGAAAAGCACAAATCTGAAACCAATCAAGGGTTTAGATTGAGTTTAACATCATTATCAGACTCCTATATGCAATGGCAACAAACAGTTTCAGTTGAAGGAAAACCTTTTACAATTACAATGAATTTTAATAAATAATAAAACTTCTAATGAAAACAATTATAAAGAAAACAGGTATTTTACTATTCACATTTTTAGTAGCTATAAGTTTAACAAACTGTAAAGCGATTCAAAACGCAAATAACACACAAAAAGGAGCCGTTATTGGCGCAACAGGAGGCGCTATTTTAGGAGCCATTATTGGGAACAATGTTGGTAAAGGTGGTAATGGCGAATTAGGTGCTGTTATTGGCGGTGTAGTTGGTGGAGGTGCAGGAGTGCTTATCGGAAATAAAATGGATAAGCAGGCACAAAAAATAGAACAAGAAATTCCAGGAGCACAAGTAGAGCGTGTAGACGATGGTATTGTTGTTACGTTTGATGAAACCAGCGGTGTGTATTTCGCTACCAATAAATTCGATATTAATGCGGCATCACAAGCAACATTAAATAAATTGATTGCTGTGTTTAAAGAATATCCAGACACTAATTTATTAGTGGTTGGTCATACAGATAGTCAAGGTTCAGACGAATACAACATGACACTTTCAAAAAACAGAGCGTATGCTGTAACCAATTATTTAACCTCAAACGGTATAAGTAATGGGCGCTTAACAACTAATTGGTTTGGCGAATCGCAGCCAGTTCATGATAATGCAACTGCCGAAGGTCGCGCAAAAAACCGTCGTGTAAACATTGCTATTTTACCAAACGAAAAAATGATTGAGGACGCTAAAAATCAGGCAGGAAATTAAGTTTTCTCAATTTAAAATACTCAAAATCTCGTTTTCAATTTTAAAAAGAAAACGAGATTTTTTGTTTGTATTAATTACAATAAGGTTGAGTCTTGTGCTAAACTTCAAGAGCAGTGTTTAAGTATTAAACACGAAATTATTTTTTTGTCAAAAAATTAACATAAGTAGCCTTATTTATCACCCTAAAATCTATACTTTTTTTAAAAGAATCTGTAACTTTACAAAAAGTCAAAATTATGTTATCAAAAGTTATAGAAAAAGCCCTGAATGATCAGATAAGAATTGAAGCAGAATCGTCTCAAATTTATCTGGCCATGGCATGTTGGGCAGAAGTAAAAGGATTAGAAGGTGTTGCTGGGTTTATGTACGACCAGTCAGACGAAGAGCGCGAACACATGTTAAAACTCGTTAAGTTTGTTAACGAACGCGGTGGTCATGCGCATGTATCTGAATTAAAAGCACCAAACGTTACATTTAATTCTTTTAAAGAGATGTTTGAAATGCTTTTAAAGCACGAAGTCTTTGTGTCTGAAAGTATCAACGAATTAGTACATGCTTCGTTACAAGAAAGAGATTACTCTACTCATAATTTTTTACAGTGGTATGTTGCTGAACAAATCGAAGAAGAAGCAGTAGCACGAACTATTCTGGATAAAATTAATTTAATTGGCGACGATAAAGGCGGTCTTTATTTATTTGATAGAGACATACAGCAATTAACTGTAAGTACTGCTGCGGCCAACAATCCGCAATAATTTTAACATAAATCTTATTTAGATTAATTAAAAATAAACTACTTTTGCTTTAGTATCAATAAGTTGTATTTGTTTTGGGTAAAAAGAAAAAACAGAAAAAGGCAATTAAAAAATTACAAAAAGCTGGCATTCTTGCAGATAATGTAAAAGATAGTTGTTGCAAAAAATATAAAAAGGGCGAGAGCAAACGCTGTTCTAAATGCCCATGTTTAGATTTATTTAAAAAAGTTGCATAAGTTTTCTTAAAATCTATTTTTAGCTTTAGATAGTTTTCTAAATTGCGTTGATTTTAAAAAAATATATGCAACTTTTACATTATATAAGCTCTCGAACACAACTTCCAGAAGTTTCAATTAAAAACACCGTTCAATTATTAAATGATGATTGTACTGTGCCTTTCATATCGAGATATCGTAAAGAACTTACCGGTAATTTAGATGAAGTTCAAATTGGCGATATCGTAAAATATAAAGACGAATTTGAAGCGCTTGAAAAGCGAAAAATCACGATTTTAAAAGCGCTTGAAGAACAGAGTGTTTTAACTTCAGAATTAAAGCAAAAAATTGAAGGATCTCAAGATTTAATAACGCTTGAAGATATATACTTACCATTCAAAAAGAGTCGAAAAACAAAAGCCGAAACCGCCAGAAAAAATGGTTTAGAACCGCTGGCCAAAATAATTATGAGTCAAAATGCTCGTGATGTTGAGTCGTTAGCGTTTAAGTATATAAAAGGAGACGTTTCTTCGGTTGAAGAAGCTTTAGAAGGCGCTAGACATATAATAGCAGAATGGATTAACGAGCGTACGGATGTTCGAAATAACATTCGTCATCAATTAGAGCGCTTTGCAATCATTTCTACTCATGTGGTAAAAGCAAAAGAAGCTGAAGAAAATGCACAAAAATTCAGAGATTATTTTGATTGGGAAGAGTCTTTAAGCCGTATCCCTTCACACAGATTGTTGGCTATTTTAAGAGCCGAAAGTGAAGGATTTATAAAGGTGAAAATTGAAATAGACGACGAAAAAGCTTTAGCTAAAATTGAAGATAAAATAAGTCGCTCCAACAACGATTGTACAGAACAAATTCAAATCGCTATAAAAGACGCCTATAAAAGGTTGTTATTTCCATCCTTAAGTAATGAAGCATTACAAAATGCCAAAGCTAAAGCTGATGAAGCCGCTATATCGGTATTCGCGAAAAATTTAAAGCAGTTATTATTAGGTTCACCTTTAGGCGAAAAGCGTGTTTTAGCTATCGATCCAGGATTCCGAACAGGTTGTAAAATTGTCTGTTTAGATGCACAAGGTACATTGCTTTATAATGAAACTATCTATCCGCATCCACCAAAAAGTGATAGTATTGGGGCGATGAAAAAGTTAAGTTCATTGTCTGAGGCATATCAAATTGAAGCGATTGCTATTGGAAACGGAACAGCATCGCGCGAAACGGAAGCTGTCATACGAAAAATTCATTTTAAAAACGACGTACAAGTATTTGTGGTAAGCGAAGCAGGTGCTAGTATTTATTCAGCATCAAAAATTGCCCGAGACGAGTTTCCAAATTATGATGTTACAGTTCGGGGTTCAATTTCTATTGGAAGAAGACTTCAAGATCCGTTGGCAGAATTGGTAAAAATAGATGCAAAGTCTATTGGAGTGGGTCAGTATCAACATGATGTGGATCAAAATAACCTTCAAAAATCATTAGATACTGTGGTTGAAAACTGTGTAAATGCGGTTGGTGTAAATATTAATACGGCCAGTAAAAGTTTGTTAAGTTATGTATCTGGAATAGGCCCAAAATTAGCCGAAAATATTTTTGAATATCGCCATGAAAATGGCGCTTTTACTTCACGAAACGATATTAAGAAAGTGCCTAGATTAGGTAATAAAGCATTTGAACAAGGAGCTGCTTTTTTACGTATAAAAGATCCTAAAAACCCACTGGACGATTCGGCAGTACATCCAGAAAGTTACGCTATAGTAGAAAAAATGGCGAAAGATTTAGGAAAGAATGTTACAGATTTAATTGGGAATTCGGACCTAATTAAAAAAATAGATTTAAAAAAATATTGCTCAAATGCTATTGGATTACCAACACTTCAAGATATTATTAAGGAGCTTGAAAAACCGGGATTAGATATACGCGAGCAGGCAAAAGTATTTACATTCAATCAAAACATAAAAACAATAAATGATTTAAAGGAAGGGCAATTGCTGCCAGGAATTGTAAATAATATTACCAATTTTGGTTGTTTTGTAGATATTGGGATTAAGGAAAGCGGACTCATTCATGTATCAAATTTATCAGATAGTTTTGTGAGCGACGTTAATGCACATGTAAGTTTGCATCAACAAATCATCGTAAAGGTTTTAGAGGTTGATATTCCGCGAAAGCGTATTCAGCTTAAATTACATAAATAAGAATCAATAAATTTTTAAATCAGAATGTCGTGTTTGTTAGAATTAAATTTATTCGAATACCAAGACGTATTTAAGATTAATTTCACATCTTAAATCTAATTGGCAACCGTTTCGTTATGAAGAAACCGCGTCTAGCACTTTTTGTTGGGGTTATATGTATTTCCATATTTCCTATTTTGGTAAAATTGAGTTTAACCTCAGGACTTATTTCTGCGTTTTACCGTATGTTGTTCTCTTTTTTGCTGTTATTACCGTATGTTCTTTTTAAAAAACAATTAGAATTACCCAGTTTAAAAATGGGATTATTGGCCGCTTTGTGCGGTGTTATTTTTGGAAGTGATGTAGCCGTGTGGAATATTGCGATACAAGAATCTACTGCGACCCAAGCTTCTTTATTAACAAATTTATCACCCGTTTGGGTGGGGTTTTTATCATTGTTTTTTTTAAAAGATAAGCCAAAAACAAATTTCTGGATAGGAACCACAGTGGCTGTTTTTGGTATGGTGCTGCTTGTAGGTTTTTCTATGTTTAAAAATTTAGACTTTGATTTGGCTTTTAATTTCGCAGTACTTTCTGGAATGCTTTATGCCGTATATATGTTACTTAGCAAATATATTCTTAACGCTATTAAAGTAACCACATTTATGCTAATAAGTTTAGGGGCTTCATCGGTGTATTTGGGAATTTTAAATTTTGCGCTAAACGAAGCTTTTTCTGGATTTTCTACTGAAGCTTGGTTGGTGCTATTTGCACAGGCCGTAATATGTCAGCTTTTAGCGTGGTTGCTTATAAGTTATGCCACGCAACATATGAGAGCTACACGAGTGTCTGTAAGTTTACTAGGGCAAGGTGTTTTGGCTTCCGTTTTAGCATGGTTATTGCTGGATGAAACGATTACAATACAAATGTGTATTGGCGGTTTTATTTTGTTATGGGGTATTCGTATAACCTTCTATGACAAGCAGATACTTGTGAAAAACATGTTAAAAATAGGAAATTTAAAAGCCTTATCCAGAACTAGAGAATAAGGCTTTTGAACTAATTAAGAAGCAAGCTTTATCGACGGACTTTTTATAATAGCATCACTAATTAGTTTATGCCATTTTTCAATACGTTGTATTTCAAAGTCTTCAATAAGATCGTCATCGATATTAAAAAACGGAATCGATCATATTTTTGTTTGCTAGGTAATTTAAAAATTAGCTCTAAATCCAAACTTTTTAATCTTACAATACCATCTTTGTCTTTATTATAATGCTTTATAATATTGCAATGTTTTAAATCTTCTAAGTTTATATTTTGAATATTAGGCTCTGAGGTAATCGTGCTTACAAAGGTTAATATTTTAGTATCGCTGCTAATAGCCATAAAATTTTTACGCCAAAACTCTTTTAAACTGTATACGATGCCATTATCTTTTATTATAGAAGTTATTTGTTTTTTTGTGCTTGAAGTATTGTTTGTACCATTATAAGATAAATATGAAAAATGGAAGAAAAACGCTTACTACTAAAATGATTGAAATGAGTACAATTGAAATTTTCATCTTGTTTATATTTTTTAATTAATTTTTATAGAATTGCTAAAACCCTCAAATAATCATGTATTATGATTGAGTTTTATTAAGCTTACATTAAAAAATAAGGTGTTACAAGAAAGAATGAAACGGAAAGACTTTTTCCCGAATAGTTAAATTTAGATCCAAGAAGTCGCAATCTTTTAAATAACAAGTATTGTTTTTAACAAGTACATTGTTTGAAGGTTTAAACGATTCTAGGTAATTAGTCTGACTTTGTTTTTTAAGTTTATCGAAATTAAAAAACTCTACTATGGTGTTACTTGCAGAAATGGCGCATGCATTAATGGAATGGTCAATTTTAATATCATGCGAGTGCTTAACTGCTTTAAATGAAAAGTTGCTCTCTGTTTTATTCAGAAATAAAGAGAAGAAACTTAATGTAACCGTTAAAAGTAACGTGTTAATTTTTAGCATTTAGCAGTAAATTAGAAAGTGTAAATGTATAATATATTTTGTTATAAAAAACATAATTTTTTAAGAGACGAAAAAAAAACGCGAACAATACTGTTCGCGTTTAATGTTATTATAATAAGAGGTAAATTATCTATTCATATTTTTTATTTCAGTAATAAAAGTATCTAAATCCACACCATTTTTTACGAGTGTTAAAGCTTTATCTACAATATATTTTACATTTTCTGGATGAAAACCAAGCCCAACACCAATTTTACCTAGTAACACAATTTCATGGTCGTCTTTAATATTGTCTACATAAACCATACGAGCTAAATCGTACAAACGCTCTAAACGTAAATCGTAAGATAATGGTGGATTTATAGGGTGCGATTTATAATCTTTTAATATTTTTTTATAATCAAGCTCGTTAACTTCTAAATTACGTGCAAGTCTGTCTAAAAACGCTTTTTCTTCAGCGGTAATAACACCATCATCCATAGCTACACGCACAATGGCTGCAAAATGGTCTTCATTACGCTTTTTAAATCCACTATCAAATAAATCTGAAAACGACATATATTTTTAAATTTTGTGGTACAAACCTACATATTTTTTTGTTCTTTTAAAACAAAGCCATTGTAAAGTTGAATTTTATGAGCATTGTCGCGGCTTGGGCGGGGTCTCACTTTTGGTTATCTCTTCCGCAAAAAAAGCAAAAGGTTTTTATGTATTCTAAGTGGATTTTTATAAGCTCAATCGCGCATGCAATTAAAGTTACTAAAAATTGATTAAATTCTAATCATAATTTTTATAAATAAACACATTCAAAATGTATCTTTGCATCTTTTAAACCCTATTATTAGGTGAGTAAAACCATACTTTCTCAAACCTATTGAACAGACTTTGCAATTGCAAAATCTGCAAAGTGCTATTGCCCAAACTCAAAGTAAAATACATTTAAAAGGCCTTGTTGGGTCGTCGTTTTCCTTTGTAATTTCCAGTCTTTTTAACCAAAATGAATTACCTTTTTTACTTGTTTTTAATGATAAAGAAGAAGCCGCTTTTTATTTAAACGATTTAGAACAACTTTGTGGCGATAAAGATGTCTTGTTTTATCCGGGGAGTTATCGAAGACCTTACCAAATTGAAGAAACCGATAATGCCAATGTATTGTTGCGTGCCGAAGTTTTAAACAGAATTAATTCCAGAAAAAAACCTGCCATTATAGTTACCTATCCAGATGCCTTGTTCGAGCAAGTAGTAACCAGAAAAGAGTTGGAACGAAATACCTTGAAAGTTTCAGTTAGCGATAAATTATCAATCGATTTTGTAAATGAAGTGTTGTTTGAATACCAGTTTAAACGGGTAGATTTTGTTACAGAACCAGGTGAGTTTTCAGTGCGAGGTGGTATTGTGGATGTGTTTTCATTTTCAAATGATGAACCTTACAGGATTAGAATTTTTTGGTGATGAGGTTGATAGTATTCGAACCTTCGATGTAGAAACACAACTGTCTATCGAGCAAATAAAAAAAATAAACATTATTCCCAATGTAGCCAATAAATTATTGCAGGAAAGCAGGCAAAGTTTTATGCAATATATGGCTCAAAAAACAGTGGTTTGTTTTAAAAATACCGATTTATTTTTCTCTAGAATAGACGATTTTTATAGAAAAGCTGAAGACGCTTTTAAAACATTATCTGCAGATATTAAACATGCCGAACCAAGTGAGCTTTTTTGTAATTCAACGGTTTTAAAAAAGCAACTACTCGATTTTTCGATTATAGAATTTGGTACTTCAACATATTTTACAAACCGCACTGCGACCGAAACAAAGCAAACATCGTCAAAAGCAGAGATTGGTTTCAACACGACACCGCAACCATCCTTTAATAAACAATTCGATTTATTAATTGAAGATTTAAATACCAATTACGATAAAGGTTATACCAATTATATTGCCTGTGTAAGCGAGCAACAAGCAAAACGTTTTCATGATATTTTTGATGATTCGCATCTAGATGTAAAACCATATAAAACCATTGTTTTATCCTTGCATCAAGGGTTTATAGATCACGATAATCAAGTAGTTTGCTACACCGATCATCAAATTTTTGAACGTTACCATAAATTTCATGTTAAAAATGGTTATGCCAAAAAACAAGCCATAACCTTAAAAGAATTAACCAATTTAGATATTGGCGATTATGTAACACATATCGATCATGGAATTGGGCGTTTTGGTGGGCTTCAAAAAATAGATGTTGAAGGCAAAAAACAAGAAGCCATAAAATTGGTTTATGGCGAACGCGATATGCTGTATTTAAGTATTCATTCGTTACATAAAATAACCAAATTTAATGGTAAAGATGGGAAGCCTCCAAAAATTTATAAACTTGGTAGTAACGCTTGGAAAACCCTTAAACAGAAAACAAAATCGCGAGTTAAGCATATTGCCTTTAATCTAATAAAACTTTACGCAAAACGTAAAACTAGAAAAAGGCTATCAATACAATCCTGATAGTTATATGCAACATGAGTTGGAAGCGTCTTTTATTTATGAAGACACGCCCGACCAAAGCACAGCAACCGCCGATATTAA
This sequence comes from uncultured Flavobacteriaceae bacterium, assembly GCA_963704215.1. Classification (GTDB taxonomy): domain Bacteria; phylum Bacteroidota; class Bacteroidia; order Flavobacteriales; family Flavobacteriaceae; genus Mariniflexile. The sequence continues at coordinate 652,400 of CAVPHK010000010.1, read as the reverse complement.
AGCCGATATGGAAAGTGAACGCCCTATGGACCGATTGGTTTGTGGCGATGTTGGTTTTGGCAAAACCGAAGTGGCTATTCGTGCTGCATTTAAAGCAGTTGATAATGGCAAACAAGTGGCTGTTTTAGTGCCAACAACTATTTTAGCGTATCAACATTCATAGAACCTTTACAGAACGTTTAAAAGATTTTCCAGTAACAGTAGATTATGTAAACCGTTTTAGAACCGCCAAAGAAAAACGAGAAACACTTGAAGATCTTGAAAAAGGGAAAGTTGATATTATTATTGGAACACATCAATTGGTAAATAAAAATGTAAAATTTAAAGATTTAGGATTGCTTATTGTTGATGAAGAACAAAAATTCGGTGTTGCAGTAAAAGAAAAACTTAAAAACTTTAAAGGATAATGTCGATGTGCTAACGCTAACGGCAACGCCTATACCAAGAACGCTTCAGTTTAGTTTAATGGCTGCACGAGATTTATCTGTTATTACCACACCACCACCAAATAGATATCCTATTGAAAGCCATGTGATTCGATTTAGTGAAGAAACCATTCGGGATGCAATTAGTTATGAAATTGAACGTGGCGGACAAATATTTTTCATTCATAATCGAATAGAAAATATTAAAGAAGTAGCAGGAATGATTCAGCGTTTGGTGCCCGATGCTAAAATAGGCATTGGTCATGGACAAATGGATGGTAAAAAACTAGAAGAATTAATGTTGGCCTTTATGAATGGTGCATTTGATGTTTTAGTAAGTACCACCATTGTTGAAAGTGGACTCGATGTGCCTAATGCCAACACCATTTTTATTAATAATGCCAATAATTTTGGGTTGAGTGATTTACACCAAATGCGTGGTCGTGTTGGACGAAGCAATAAAAAAGCATTTTGTTATTTTATTACTCCAGAATATTCGGCAATGACCGATGATGCCAGAAAACGTATCACCGCTTTAGAACAATTTACAGAATTAGGCAGTGGTTTTAATATTGCCATGAAAGATTTGGAAATTCGTGGTGCAGGCGATTTACTAGGTGGAGAACAAAGCGGATTTATAAATGAAATTGGCTTTGATACCTATCAAAAAATATTAAATGAAGCCATTGAAGAACTCAAAGAAAATGAGTTTAAAGACTTGTATAACGAAGACAGATAGAAGATAAAGTTTATGTAAAAGACGTTACAATAGATTCAGATTTTGAATTGCTGTTTCCTGATGATTATGTGAATAACATTGCAGAACGTTTAAATTTATATACCAAGCTTAATGATTTAAAAACCGAAGACGAATTACAAAAATTTGAATCGGAATTAATAGACCGTTTTGGGGAATTGCCTAAGCAAGTGTCCGATTTACTAAATAGTGTTCAAATAAAATGGATTGCAACTAAAGCTGGGTTTGAAAAAATTGTGATGAAACAAGGTAAGCTTATTGGTTATTTTATTAACGACCAGCAAAGTAGTTTTTACCAAAGCAAAAACTTTACAAAAGTGTTGCAGTTTATTCAAACCAATCCAAATGCATGTAAAATGAAAGAGAAACAAACCCGAAACGGATTGAGACTTTTATTAACTTTTGAACAAGTTAAATCTGTTAAACAAGCATTAAAAGTACTACAACCAATTGTGGAGTAATTATTGTGTTAAAAAAATAAAAACACTATGGTTCTAAATCTTTGAAACTCTGTAACTTTGAAGCTTGAAAATTTTAAACAAACAAAAAACTATGTTATCTAGAATTGTTACTTTAATACTTTTATTACCAAATTTACTTTTGGCACAACATACTATTTCGGGTGTGTTTTCGCCAGCGAGTAACTATAAGGTAGTATTATTATATAAAGTAACGCCCACAGTATCCGATTATATTACAAATGCCGAAATACAAAAGGACGGAAGTTTTCATATTCAATTAGGTTCTGAGGTCGCTAGTGGAATTTATAGAATCGTTTATGCCATACCACAAGAAGACTATAATTTTGATGTAATTTATAATGGCAAAGAAGATATCTCGCTAACCTTTAATTCTGAAACAGGGGTTACGTTTAAATCTTCAACAGAAAATAAATTGTTGGCTTCTTACTCAAAAAGTATGTCGGAAGTCACGCAGAGTATTAGCAATTATTTTAGAGAGCATAAGAAAGATACCTTAACGTTAATCAATATTTTTAAAATACAACGAGAAACCCAGGCTAAATATGAAAAACTGGCTGAAAAAACTATTGCACTTCAGTTTATAAAGGCAAATAAGCCGTACATACCAAAAAAGTATGAAGACCCGCATACCTATGTCAAAAATTTAAAAACACATTATTTCGATAATATAGATTTTAATAATGTGATACTTCAAAGCTCCAGCTTTTTAGAGGAACGCATGAATAATTATGTGTTTGGAATGACTTCAGGGTCTAAAAGCGACATAGTAAATTACAAACAAAATATTAATGTTTTTTGTAATGCTATGAAAATAGTTCCCGTAAAGGTAAAACGGATATTACTGTTTAGCTTATGGCAACAAATGGTCGATTTGGAGTATGAAGAAGTAGCGAATTATATTTCTAATAACTATTTAATCGACATTGCTAAAATGTTGAACGACAAAGAACTTGTTGATGCCTTAACGTTATTTAAAAACATATCTATAGGAAGCAAAGCGCCAGATTTTTCTGTAAGAATTGAAAAAGATAAAAAAATAATTAGCAAGAAATTAAGTGAGCTAAATGGGTTTGAAAACTATATTATTGTTTTTTGGAGTACCAGTTGTTCACACTGTTCTGATGAAATTCCGCAAATACAGAAATTTATAAAATCGAACAAAAAGAATAAGATAAAAGTTATTGCTGTGGCATTAGAAGACGATGCAAGGGTTTGGAAAGAAAAAACAAAGTACTTTCCAGAATTTATTCATGTGCTTGGGCTAGGTAAGTGGGAAAATAAAATTGGAGATGCTTACGGTGTTACAGAAACACCAACTTATTTTGTGTTGAATAGGGAAAAGCAAATTGTAGATAAGCCTGAAGATTTTGATGCTTTAAGATACTTTTTAGGTAAGTAATTGGTATTGCTTAACCTAATTAATCTTTTTAAATCACCTAGTAATGAGATTTTCTCCTTTGAGGGTAACGACAAATAAATCAATCAGAAATGATAAAAGGCGTCTTTTAAATGCTCGATATTAAAGTTTTTTCCTTCTTTTACAATGGCGATTATGTCAAAACGTACTTCAACTTCTAATCCATTAGAATTTACGTATTCATCAACTGCCTTCACCAAGCGCTGAATTTGTTTTGGTTTAACAAAATCCTGTGGATTTCCAAAATCGACAGTCGAACGTGTTTTTACTTCAACGATAGCTAAAACACCTTCTTTTTTCGCAATAATATCTACTTCGGCTTTATCAAATCGGTAATTACGTTCTATAATGTCATAGTTTTTTTTCAATAGAAAATCTACTGCAAGTTGTTCACCTTTTTTTCCTAATTCGTTGTGACGTGCCATAGGGCTAAGTTATTAATAATTTTGCCAATATGGCTCTTTTTGAATTTATAAGTATTTACAATTTTAGTCTTACCTAAAAATTTATTTACTTTAATATAAAAATTATTATATTTGTACCCTAAAGTTTCAGTATGACAACCCTATCAGAAGAAAATTATTTAAAAGCGATTTACCATTTAGGAAAGCAGGGAACGGAAGCGGTTAGCACAAATTCTATTGCTGAAAAAATAGAATCTAAGGCATCTTCAGTTACTGATATGGTTAAAAAATTAGCCGATAAAAACTTGGTACATTATATTAAATATCAAGGTGTTAGTTTGACAAATGAAGGGCGATTAGCCGCAGCTTCAGTGATTAGAAAGCACCGGCTTTGGGAAGTGTTTTTAGTTGAAAAACTAAATTTTTCATGGGATGAAGTGCACGATGTGGCAGAACAATTAGAGCATATTAAATCTTTAAAATTAGTGGACGAACTTGACGCGTTTTTAGACTTTCCTGCACACGATCCACATGGAGACCCAATTCCAGATAGAAATGGTAACTATGCCTTAAGAAAAAGTGTTAGCATTTTAGAAATGCAACCTGGCAACGAAGGTGTTTTAGCGCATGTAAAGGATTCTTCAGAAATGTTTTTAAAATATTTAAATAAAAATAGCATGGCTTTAGGAGATGCGATTAAAGTTTTAGATTTTGAACCTTTTGATGATTCTGTCACCATTCAAACAAAATCAAAACAAATTATTATTTCTAAAGAAGTTGCTAAAAATTTATACTTAAGTCAGTAATTATGAACGACTATAACCCCATAAATGCCCTCATTCTATTTTTTATAATAGCAGGCGTTTTATTTGTGCTTTTTAGACCTATAAAAGGATGGTTTTGGATCATAAAAAACAATTTTAAAGGCAACGAAAAAGTGGTAACAGAAGATATACTCAAACAACTATATCATTTCGAAAATTCTGGCAACAAAGTAGATACCAAAACCCTTTTACAAGTTCTAAAGTATAATAACAATCAGATTGTAGAAGTTATAAAAAATATGACCATCAATAATTTGATTTATTTTGAATCGGATATTTTAAAACTCACCGAGGCAGGAAGGGAATATGCTTTAAGAATTGTCCGTATTCACAGACTATGGGAACGGTATTTAGCAGATAAAACGGGGTTTAAAAAAGAAGAATGGCATGATCGAGCTGAAATGATGGAGCATAAACTCAGCCACGATGAAACAAATACATTAGCTACACGTTTAGGGAATCCAAAATTCGACCCACATGGCGATCCTATTCCAACAAATACGGGTAAAATGGCACAAGTAAGCGGTGTTGAATTGCCATTGTTGCCAGTAAATTCGGTTGGAAGAATTACGCACATTGAAGATGAGCCCGAAATTATTTATAAACAGATTTTAGCCGAAAACATTCATATTGGGTCTTTAATTAGAATTATTGAAAATAATTCTACAAGAATCGTTTTTCTTTCGGAAGGCGAAGAATTTAGACTCGCGCCAATTGTGGCTTCAAATTTAACGGTGGCACCTATTGAAAAGGAAGTTATAATTGAAGATAATGTAGCAAGATTATCAAGTTTAAAAGAAGAGGAAACGGCAAAAATTATTGGTATTTCAAGAGAAAGCAGAGGGGAAAGCAGACGCCGTTTATTGGATTTGGGATTCGTAAAAGGGGCCGATATAAAAATAGATTTAATAAATCCACTTGGCGAACCAAATGCTTATTTAATTAAAGGTACCTCTATCGCTTTAAGAAAAGATCAAGCGGCAAAAATTTTAATAAAAAGAGTTTAAATTATGGATTCAAAAGTGAAAAGTGCTTGCGAAACTTGTCCTCAATTTAATGCCGATGGCTTAAAAAAATTGGGTATTAATACGGCTAATGTTGATTTTGTGGTGGCTTTAGCTGGTAATCCAAATACAGGAAAAAGCACGGTTTTTAATTCGTTAACAGGTTTGCGTCAACATACAGGGAATTGGCCAGGGAAAACAGTAACCAGAGCTGAAGGTGGATTTGAATACAACAAACAAAAATTCAAGTTGGTTGATTTACCAGGTACGTATTCATTGCTTTCAACCTCAGAGGATGAAGAGGCAGCACGCGATTTTATCCTTTTTGGGAAACCCGACGTAACTGTTATTGTTGCCGATGCAAATAGGTTGGAGCGCAATTTAAACTTAGTGCTGCAAATATTGGAAATAACAGATAAAGCGGTGTTATGTCTCAATTTAATGGATGAAGCAAAACGTAATCATATTACCATTGATGAAAGAACTTTGGCACGCGATTTAGGTATTCCGGTAGTACCAACAAGTGCGAGATATAATCAAGGAATTCCAGAACTAATTCATACCATTAGTGAAATTGCTAATGGAAATATTGTTTGCAAGCCACACAGAATTAAAAATGTACCAAGCAATATTGAAAATGCAGTAAAGACACTTTCTGCTGAAATTGAAAAAGAGTTTCCTAGCATACCAAACAGTCGATGGATAGCCTTTAGATTATTAGAAGGAGACACCCAGATAATTAATGCCTTAAGAACAGGTGAATTAGTTTAAAAACGTATTATGGCAAATAAAAATATAGAACATATTTTAGAATTATCGAACGAATTGCGTTGGCAAATTGGGGACGATTTTCATGATAATTTAACCGAAGGTATTTATGCTGATGCTGCTCAAATAGTGAGTGACACGGTAAAATTTGATAATTCTAAAAAACGTTTCCGATTAGATAGGCATATTGATAAAATTGTAACAAGCAAAACCTTTGGATTCCCCATTATGTTTTTAATTTTAGCTACGGTTTTATGGCTAACAATTATTGGGGCAAATTATCCTTCGGCTATGTTAGCAGAACTTTTATTGGATACTATTCATCCTGTTTTAAAATCTTTTGCAGCAAGTATTAGCATGCCTTGGTGGCTTGATGGGTTTTTAATTGATGGTGTATATTTAGCAGTCGCTTGGGTTATTGCCGTAATGCTTCCTCCTATGGCTATATTTTTCCCCATGTTCACACTACTGGAAGATTTTGGCTATTTGCCACGTGTCGCCTTTAATTTAGATAGTTTATTTAAAAAATCGGGTGCTCACGGAAAACAAGCTTTAACCATGAGTATGGGTTTTGGTTGTAATGCTGCAGGCGTAGTAGCTACACGAATTATTGATAGCCCAAGAGAACGATTAATAGCCATAATCACAAATAATTTTTCGTTATGTAACGGGCGCTGGCCAACACAAATATTAATCGCCACTATTTTTATTGGTGCTGTGGTTCCATCAGCTTTTTCCAGTTTAGCGGCACTTTTAGCAGTAATTGGTATTGCGGTTTTAGGAATGGCGTTTATGTTTGGTGTAAGTTGGGCGTTAACAAAAACAGTTTTGAAAGGCGAGGTGTCTACCTTTAATTTAGAATTACCACCATATCGTCCACCACGTTTTTGGAAAACGTTGTACACCTCGTTAATTGATAGAACTTTAATTGTTTTATGGCGCGCCATAGTATTTGCAGCTCCAGCAGGTGCAGTTATTTGGTTAATTTCGAATATTTATATCGGTAACGAAAGTGTGGCCGCTTGGGCAATTCATTCTATGGATGGATTCGGGTTTCTTTTAGGCTTAAACGGTGTAATTTTATTAGCTTACATTGTAGCGATTCCAGCCAATGAAATAGTCATTCCAACCATATTAATGCTTACGGTATTAGTAACTGGTATGGCGGGTGGTGCGGGTAATGGTGTTATGTTTGAACTCGATTCAGTTACCGCAACTGGAGATATTCTAAGAGCGGGAGGCTGGACCTTATTAACCGCTATAAATCTTATGCTATTTAGTTTATTGCATAACCCTTGTAGCACCACTATTTATACTATTTATAAGGAAACCAAAAGTGTGAAGTGGACGGTTCTGGCTTCCGTAATGCCTGTAATTTTAGGATTTATTGTAACCTTTTTAGTTGCCCAATTCTGGCGAATTTTATTTTAATTAAATGAAAAAAGTAAATTATTTAGCACTTATACTGGGCTTAACAAGTTATGCCGTATTTTCTCAAACTATTGTAACAGACAGACCCGATCAAACAGAAAGTTCTTCAACCGTCGAGAAGGGGAGTTTACAAATAGAAACTGGTATTTTGTTGGGTTTTACGGAAGATAATTTTTCGTCTGAAAGACAACTTTTAGCGCCAACCACTTTATTTAGATATGGTATTACAAAAAGTTTTGAGCTACGAGTTTTAAGTCAGTTTGAAAGCCTGAAAGACCAGAATTCATCTCAAAAAGTAAGTGGTATAAGCGACTTAGAAATCGGAACCAAAATTCAGTTATTTCAAAAGGAAAATGTAAATACAGAAATTGCTTTTATTTCGCACCTTATACTTCCAACCGGGTCGAATACATTAACTAATGATTCGTTCGGCACTATAAATAAACTGTCTATTTCGCATGCATTAAGTGATGCTTTGGGGCTTGGTTATAATGTTGGCTATGATTATTTTGGTGAAGGTATTGGTAATTTAACTTATTCCGTAGCTTTAGGAATTTCCATTACCGATACTTTTGGAATTTATATAGAACCTTACGGAAGTTTAAATGAATTTGAAACTTACGAATCTAGTTTTGATGCAGGAATTGCTTATTTATTAAAGGACAATGTGCAATTGGATTTTTCGTTTGGAACGGGCATCAATCATACCATGAATTATTTATCCATTGGGTGTTCTGTCAATATAGCAAAAGCTAAAAACAATTAATGACACCCACAACTATCATCGCCACCACACGATTTTTTTGAACTAGGTTTTTTCCAAATAAATTTCTTAATTAAAAAAAATATGGCGACTCCAACAGCTGTAAATGCCAATATATTTTGAATAATAGTATTCATGTTTAGTTTGTTGAAGTTACTTTAGTTTTATTTCAAAAATTGAAATGCTAATAACGCTACAATATACGCGAAACTACTCATTATAACTAACTGTAAAACGGGCCATTTCCAGCTGTTAGTTTCCTTTTTAACAATGGCTAACGTACTCATACACTGCATGGCAAAAGCATAGAATAAAAGTAACGAAATGCCCGATGCAAATGTAAACAATGGGCCTCCAAGAATCGGATTAACTTCTGCCGCCATGCGGTTTTTTATTGTGGCTTCATCGTCATTCCCCACGCTATAAATAGTTGCTAATGTGCCAACAAAAACTTCTCTCGCAGCAAAACTACTAACAATGGCTATACCAATTTTCCAATCATAACCTAAAGGTCTTATAGCGGGTTCTATAGAGCGTCCTGTTATGCCTATAAATGAATGCTCTAATTTATGTGAAGCAATTTTTTGTTGTAAGTCTTCTTGCGATAATTGCTCAGTTTCATACTGTGCTTTTACAATGCTTTCGGCGTTATTAAATTCATCTCCCGGACCATGAGACGCTAAAAACCAGAGAACTATCGAAATTGCAAGAATAATTTTTCCAGCTCCAAATACAAACGATTTAGTTTTTTCAAGAACCGTAATCATCACATTTTTAAAAAGAGGAAGTTTATAATTGGGCATTTCAACCACAAAGAAAGATTTGCTTTTTATTTTTAAAATTTTATTCAAAATATAGGCTGATACAACGGCTGTGGCAAAGCCTAAAAGGTATAAAAACATGAGCGTTAATGCCTGATAGCCCAACCCAAGAAAACGACCTTCTGGAATAATTAAAGAAATGATTATTAAATATACAGGAAGTCGTGCCGAACAGGTTGTAAAGGGTGTTACTAAAATGGTTATTAAACGTTCTTTCCAGCTTTCAATATTTCGGGTTGCCATAATAGCGGGAATTGCACAGGCAGTACCAGAAATTAACGGTACTACACTTTTGCCACTTAACCCAAATTGTCGCATAATTCTATCCATTAAAAAAACAACGCGACTCATGTACCCACTTTCTTCTAGAACAGAAATAAATAAAAATAAAAAGGCGATTTGCGGTATAAAAATAACGATTCCGCCAAGTCCGGGAATTATACCTTCTGACAATAAATCTGTAAACGCTCCAGAGGGTAATTGATTTTTTGTCCATTCACTTAATGATGCAAATGCATGATCAATAAAATCCATTGGTACGCTAGACCAATCATAAATGGCTTGAAAAATGGTTAACAGGATCACAAAGAAAATAAGATAACCCCATATTTTATGTGTTAAAACCCGGTCTAATCTACTACGCAAATCTTTGGCCTGCGACACATCAATAGTCTGTCCTTTTTTAAGAGCATCATTAATAAATTGATAGCGTTTTATAGTTTCTTTTTGTTGTAATCGTTTTAAATCGGCCTTACTTTTTGTTTTAAAATTTGCAACTGCATCAATTTCGTTTCTGTCTGTTTTTCCAAAATTAACATCCTGCGTAATTACCAGCCAAAGCTTGTATAAAAGCTGGTTCGGAAACGCTTTTTTTAAGCTATCAAAGTATTCTTTATCAATGTCGCTGGCATTAATACAAGGCGACACAGAAATATCTTTATAGTTAGAAATAAGCTGTTTTAAGGTGTCTATACCTTCCTTTTTTCGGGTACTAACTAATGCAATTTTAGTTTGAAGATGTTGTTCTAAATAATCTATATCTAACGAAATACCTTTATAGCTCATTCTATCGGCCATATTAATCACCAAAATAGTCGGAATTTCTAAATCCTTAATTTGTGTGAATAGCAGCAAATTTCGTTTCAAATTTTCAACATCACTTACAACGACAGCGATATCTGGGAAATCTTTATCATTTCTATTTAATAACAACTCGATAACCACATTTTCATCAAGCGACGAGGCGTTTAAGCTATACGTTCCTGGTAGATCAATAATATGAGCCTTTACACCACGCGGTAATTTGCAAATACCTTCCTTTTTTTCTACCGTAATACCCGGGTAATTTCCAACTTGTTGGTTTAAACCCGTAAGGGCATTAAAAACAGAGGTTTTTCCGGTATTCGGGTTTCCAATTAAGGCCACATTTATTTGCTTACTCATAGTATCTTGTCTATTAAAATATGAATAGCAGTCTCTTTTCTAATGGCTAAATGCGTACCGTTAATATTCAAATACATGGGGTCTTGGAAGGGTGCCAATTGAACAAGTTCAACAGAATTGCCAGGTAAACAACCCATTTCAAGAAGTTTTAATGGAATATGTATAGACGATACATCTTGAATAATGGCTCGTTCTCCTCTTTTTAACTCTGCTAATGTTTGTGGCACTCTTATTTAGATTGATTTTAAAGAGTCAAAAGTAAGGTAAAAGTTTAAAAGTTTAAAGTTTACAGTTTAAAGTTTTTGAAAAAGAGTTAAAAAACATTGTTTTTGGGCATTACCAAAGGTCGGGCTTTATTCGTAGTTAACTATTTTAAATCATGGAATCATGAATATAAATATTTCGGAAGTCGCTTTCTGAGAAGAGCTCCAATCCCGAAAATTATCGGGACTCATTCCCTAACGCAAAGCACAACTAAACAACAGAATATCAGTAATTATTTTTCTTGCTTCAAAACATTAATGTCATCAAGAAGCCTATCAATATCTTCTGGATTCGTGCCATCGTAAAACCCTCTAATTTGGCGCTTTTTATCGATAAGCATAAAATTTTCGGTATGAATCATATCAAAAGGTCCGCCATCACCATCCTCTTTCACAGCTAAATAACTTTTTCTTGCCAACTCGTAAATTTGCTTTTTATCACCAGTAACTAGGTTCCATTTGGCATCAATTACGCCTTTCTCTATTGCATAATGTTTAAGTTGCGCCACCGAGTCTATTTCGGGTGTAACCGAGTGCGAAAGCAGCATAATATCTTTATCATTAAGTATCTGTTTTTGAATTTCGACCATGTGGTTCGTCATAATCGGGCAAATGGTTAGGCAGGTTGTAAAGAAGAAATCGGCCACATATATTTTATCCTTATAATCGTTTTGAGTAATGGTTTTTCCATTTTGATTAATAAGTGAAAAATCGGCTATTTTATGATATTTTCTTTGGTATTGTATGGTACTGTCTACGAGTTCGGTACTCACCATAGACGGTTGATATATTGGCAATGGCTGATATACGTTTAACGTATTGTAAATAATGGTAATAATTATAATAGAGATAATAAAAAAAACGATTGCGAAGCGTTTGTAATCTTTAAAAAACGATAGCATTTGTTAGTGTTTAAAGCTTAATTGTAAGAATTCAAGCAAAAATACGACACATCGGTATTAATTGGGTATTTTTAACTATTAAAATTAGACTAAAAATAGAAAAAGAAATGTTTAAAAGAATGAAATCTGCAGTTATAGTAATGTTTTGTTTGTTTTCGCTAAGTTTTTTTGGACAAGATTATATTAAATCATTCAATCAAATTCAAAAAGCCGAAGCCAAGTCAGCCTTAAAAAAGATGCTTCAAAAGGCAAATGTAAACACAGGTAATTACGATGTAAAATACCATCGATTAGCATTTACTATCAATCCTTCGGAAGCGTTTATATTAGGTGAAGTAACCACGTATTTAAAAGCTAAAGAAAATTTAAGTCAGGTTACGTTCGACTTAGCTAGTAATATGACGGTTTCTCAGGTTACGCAACGCGGAACCCAACTTACTTTCACCCAAAACACCAACGACGAATTGGTTATTACATTGCCAGTAACACAAAATGCAGGGATGTTAGATTCTTTAAACATTAGTTATTCAGGAAACCCGGTAAGTTCTGGCTTTGGGTCTTTCGAACAAAATCTGCATAATGGCGACCCTGTTATTTGGACACTTTCTGAGCCTTACGGCGCCAAAGGCTGGTGGCCTTGTAAACAAGATTTAAATGATAAAATAGATTCTATAGATGTGTTTATAACAACCCCTAGGTATAATCCTTCAACCGAAGAGTATATTGCTGTTTCTAATGGTTTAGAGCAAAATCAAGTTATAAATGGAAGCGACAAAACCACGTATTTTAAACACCGTTATCCTATTCCTGCCTATTTAATAGCCATTGCTGTAACAAATTATCAAGTGTATTCGCATACGGTTCTAAATAACGGCAATCCTTTTGAAATCGTAAATTATGTCTATCCAGAAAATTTAAGTTCAGCACAATCCAGCACACCCATAACCGTAAATATTATGAATTTATTTACTGATTTATTTGAAGAATATCCGTTTGCAAACGAAAAATACGGACATGCACAATTTGGCTGGGGTGGAGGTATGGAGCATACAACCGTGTCTTTTATGGGTAGTTTTGATAGAAATTTAATAGCACATGAATTAGCACATCAATGGTTTGGGAATAAAGTTACCTGTGGCAGTTGGAAAGATATTTGGCTAAACGAAGGATTTGCCACCTATTTATCTGGTTTAGTAATTGAACATTTAGATGGAAACCCCTCTTTTAAAACTTGGAAACAAAACCTAACGACTTCTATTACATCTGCAACGAATGGCGCCGTTTATTTATCGGATGCCGATACAACAAGCGTGAATAGAATTTTTAACGGACGCCTAAGTTATTATAAAGGAGCTATGGTGTTGCATATGCTACGAAAAAAAATAGGTGATGTTAATTTTTATCAGGGCATAAATAATTATTTGGCCGATGTAAATCATGCGTATGCTTATGCAAAAACGGAAGATTTTATTCCCATTATGGAAACTGCCAGTGGCAAAAATTTAACCGAATTCTTTAACGATTGGTTATATAATCAAGGTTACCCCAGTTATACAATTTCATGGAATCAGCCTTCGGCGAATGAAGTTGCCATACAAGTAAGTCAAACACAAAGCGATGCCTCGGTATCCTATTTTGAAGCACCTATTCCAATTCGGCTTATTGGAACCTTAGGCGAAATATTAGATATTACACTTAATAACACCACGAATAAGGAGGTTTTTGTAAACGCTGTTAATTTTACCGTGGCGTCTGTTCAGTTTGATCCGGAATCAGATATAATTTCTAAAAACAATAACGTGGTTCTCAGTACCAATAGTTTCTTTACCAATAATACGTTTAAAATATTCCCAAACCCCGCGTTTAGTGAGTTAAGTATTTTAAAACCAGAGGTGTTAAAGGTTTCAGAAATAAGAATATTTAATGCACTTGGGCAACTGTTATATCAATCTAATTGGTCTCCCGTTATTAATATAGAAGCGTTTTCAACAGGCATACTTTTTGTACAATTGTACACAAACGAGGGCGTAATTAATAAAACTGTGTTAAAAAACTAAGTAAAATACACATTAGTTTTCTAAATGGTGTTAAAAGCTTACTTTTGTCCGATTAAAAAAAAATTCTAATACATGACTGTATTTTTAATAAAAGCGGCCCAATTATTATTGAGTCTTTCCATTTTAGTAGTTCTACACGAGTTGGGACATTTTATCCCTGCAAAACTTTTTAAAACACGTGTAGAAAAATTCTATTTATTTTTTGATGTAAAGTTTTCATTATTTAAAAAGAAAATTGGCGATACTGTTTACGGCATTGGTTGGTTACCATTAGGTGGCTATGTTAAAATATCAGGAATGATAGACGAAAGCATGGATACCGAGCAAATGGCATTACCACCACAACCGTGGGAATTTCGCTCTAAACCGGCATGGCAACGTTTAATTATTATGCTTGGTGGGGTTACAGTGAATTTTTTACTTGGATTCATTATTTACATGATGATTTTGTTTGTTTGGGGAAGAGATTACCAAAATACAGATGATGTTGTAAATGGATATGGTGTAACTAAAACCATGGAAAAATACGGATTTCAAGATGGTGATAAGATCGTATCGATAGACGGAATTCCATTTGCTGAAACAGATAATTTGTCTACACATTTAATGTTTAGAAAGACAGACAATATAAGAGTAAAAAGAATTGATGGTACTATTGAAGATTTAAAACTACCTGAAGACATAGGAACGCAACTTTTTGAAGCAGGTGATATCCCAGCATTAGAACCTAGACAAGCTTTTGCAATAGATTCTATAACACCCGATTCTCCGGCTTCAAAAGCAGGACTAAAGGCGACAGATAAAATTGTAAGCGTAGACGGAAAAGAAATAAAGTATTTTACTGATTTTTCATATGCTTTAAAAAATAGAAGAGATGCAAGTATAAGTTTAAATGTTGAAAGAGATTCAGCTATTAAAACTTTATCTATAACGCCTACTGAAGATAGTAAAATAGGAATTGTTGTTAAAAGAACAGATGATTCTTCGATGGTAATTCAACATAGAGATTATTCGTTTAGCGAAAGTATTGTAAGCGGATTTTCTGTAGGGTACTGGTCTGTTAAAGATTATTTAGCACAGTTCAAATATATATTTACTAAAAAAGGAGCAGAACAAATTGGTGGGTTTGCAGCCATAGGAAAAATGTTTCCTGATACTTGGAATTGGCCTCAATTTTGGCAATTAACTGCCTTTTTATCCATAATGTTGGCTGTTTTAAACCTATTACCAATACCAGCTTTAGATGGTGGGCATGTGGTGTTTTTACTATATGAAATGGTATCAGGAAGAAAGCCAGGAGATAAATTTATGGAGTACGCCCAAATGGTTGGGTTCTTTATATTAATAGCCTTAGTTTTGTTCGCAAATGGTAACGATATCTTTAAAGCAATTTTTAATTAAATTTTTTTAAAAAATGTTTGCTGTAATTAAAAAGATATATATATTTGCGCTCGCTTAGGCGAAAAGATAACACTCCTCCTTAGCTCAGTTGGTTAGAGCATTTGACTGTTAATCAAAGGGTCCTTGGTTCGAGCCCAAGAGGGGGAGCAAGTTAACAAGAAAAAGACTTTACAGAAATGTAAGGTCTTTTTTTATGACTTATAAATTGACTATAAGCAGTGTGTATAAAAATTACTTAGGATAGTTAAGATTTATATTTTTTTAAAAAAGGAGTATGAATGAATCGCAAAAAAAATAAGGCGAGCATTTGGCTCACCTTATTCACAATTAATATTTTAAAAAGACTACAAATTAATCATCTAATAGATTGATATATTCTTTTATTTTATGTCTTAGAGATTCGGCTAATGCATTATTGCCATCAGAATCTTCTGGACTAATTTCAATGGTTCCATCTTGATTTCCATCTTTGGCTGAAGTCAAGTCCACCCCATTAATACTATTTAAAATTTCACCCAAATTGAAATCAATAACAATGCCTTGAGAATTTTGGGTGACTAAAATGTCAAATTTTGCATCCTCAAAATCGACCTCCACTTCATCATTAAAATTGTGCCAGAAAATAAATGGGGTACTGTCAATGGTTCCTTTAATAAGGATGGATTTGCCTAACAAATCACTAGCTGTGTCAGTACTCGCATCGAACTTAAATTCCAATTCGTCATAATTTCCAACAGGAACTTCAACATTTAAGAAACTAATTTGACCTGACATTAAGTCAAGTTCAAACGGTCCCATTAGTTCAATTTCATCTTCATAGTCAAAGTAGCCATCATCATCCCATTGCTCATTTTGGTCATCTTGGTAATCTGGGTCTTCAATATCTAATTCTAATTCAAATTTACTTAAGTTCATTCGGAAATCTTCAATAACTATATTACCGGCCATTTTATTGGCACTTAAGCTTTTGCCTGTCAAATTGTTAAAGGAGCTTTTTGCACTAATGTTAAGTTTTCCAACGTTAGAATTAGTTTCATCTTTGGAACAACTATAGCATATTAAGGCTAGAGTCAACACCAATAATATACTTCTGTTTAAATTCATTTTGTTTTTCATAATTGATTTGGGTTTATTATTATACATATGTAACAGTTAAGTAGAAAAATATCCTACCCCATAAACGAGATTTATTTTTATTTATTTTAACTAAGTATTCAAAGTTGGGATTTAAAAGACAAGCAATTGCATAGTTAAAAGAGACTTTTTTTTTTAATACCGGTATTTTTAGAGTTTGAAAATTAATAATCAACCAACAAATATCTTCTTTAATGAATTAAATTGATTGGATTTTTGCCACAAAAGATAAGTTTTCAGTTAATAAAAGGAATAAAAAGGGCAAAGTGCTAAAATGTATTTACATAAAATTTCAATATAATTGAAAGGATAATTTGATATAATACTTTTTACTACAAAAATGAACTTAATATTATTTTTATTATAGTCATAAAATGAAGAGAGTCGCATTAATTCTTCATTAAAATTTGTTCGACAAAACTATATTAAGTGGAGCAAGTTAAGCACAAAAAGACTTACATTTACATGCAGCTCTTTTTTAGTTTAAGGCTCCATAGTTCAAGGGATAGAACAAAAGTTTCCTAAACTTTAGATCCAAGTTCGAATCTTGGTGGAGTCACAATATTTTTTAGCATAACTGATTTTTTAATGTTTTATTGATTAATAGTGTTTATGAATTCTTTATTAAATAATCCTATTTGGTACGCACTCACAACAAAGGACATTGATAAAAATATTGGCTCTAAACAATTTGCGTATTTTAACGCTGAAATTGCTCCTTTTATTGGGATGCCTCATTGGAACAAAAAGGCCCAACATGAGTTACTAAATAATGTACCATCAGATCGTTCTTGGTTTTTGTTAATTGCTGAAGAAGTTGATTTTGTTGATGATATTGAAATTATTTTTTCTTTACCCCTTTTTCAAATGACGTGCACTAAATTGTTGAAAGTTAATTCTTTAGAAGATAATTTAAAATTTATTG
The DNA here is from genome assembly GCA_963704215.1 of uncultured Flavobacteriaceae bacterium. GTDB lineage: Bacteria > Bacteroidota > Bacteroidia > Flavobacteriales > Flavobacteriaceae > Mariniflexile. Next base: position 635,179 of record CAVPHK010000010.1, on the reverse strand, counting down.
AATTAAATGAAACGCATTTTGGTCAAATGATTGAATTAACCCAGGCTACAAAACCCGGGCCATTTACAAAACGAACTATTGAGTTTGGCGGGTACTATGGTATTTTTGATGGTGATAAATTAGTAGTTATGGGCGGAGAAAGATTGCATATTAATGATTTTACAGAAATAAGTGCTATTTGCACACATCCTAATTACACAGGTTTGGGGTATGCTTCAAAAATAACGAGCTTTTTATCTGAGACTGTGTTTAATAAAGGTCAAAAGCCGTTTTTACATGTTAGAGCCGATAATAATCGGGCCATAGATATGTATAAAAGGTTGGGTTTTGAAATTCGTTCAAATATTTATTTTTATATCATTAGGAGTAAAAAATACAAAGCATATTAAAATTTTACTCAAATGCAGCAACTTATTTTTGAGAAATGTGATTTTTGACATTTTCTATAACCTGTTTTGAATTCCCAATAAAAATTTGGTCATCAATTATAATTACAGGTCTGCTTAAAAACGTATAATGCTCCAATATATAGTGTTTATAATCGCGCTCTTCAAGTTTTTGGTTTTTTAAATCCATTTCCTTGTAAAGTTTAGATCGTTTGCTAAAAAGCGCTTCGTAGCTTCCAGCAAGTGCTTTCATTTCTTCCAACTGTTTTACGGTTATGGCTTCGGTTTTAATATCCTGTAATTCATATTTTGAAGGAAGATTTAATTCTTTTAAAATTCGAATACAAGTACTACAGGTTTTTAAATAATATACTTTTTTCATAATTATTCTGTTTGTCATTACCTTTAAGAAGGAAATCTAATTCATTTTCTTAAAAAACAAAAGTAAATTTTAATAGAAAACCTATATTTATAAAAAAAAAGGGATATGCACTTTACATTAGAGGTAATACCAAATACACGAAAAGCATTTAAAAAGATTATTGAAAGTTATGCTTTAGAAGATTTAAATAAAATCCCCAAAGGGTTTAATAACAATATTATTTGGAATATAGGTCATATTGTAGTCACGCAACAGTTATTAGTTTATAAATTATCGGGGCTGCCAATGTTAGTTGATGATGCTTTAGTTGAGAAATATAAAAAGGGCTCAAAACCTGAAAGTAATCTAACACAAGAAGAAGTAAACGAACTAAAGGATTTGCTATTTACTACGATTGATAAAACAAAGACGGATTACGCAAAAAATGTATTTAAAGACTTTACACCGTATACTGTTACAACAACTGGTAATACATTAAGCACGATTGACGAAGCCTTTAATTTTGTGTTGTTTCACGAAGGACTTCATTTTGGCTATGTTTTGGCCTTACTTAGAGCTATTAAAAACTAAAAAATTGTTTGCTTTTTCATAAGGAATAGTAAATTCTATAAGTCCTGTGGCGTATGTGGCAATTTCGTAGGTGTTATAAAGTAATACAAGCCCATCCATAGTATACCCTATATTTTCAGGAAGTTGAAAAGAATCAGCATCAAAAAGAATTTCCTCTTCCTTAAGAGCGTCTTTTAAATACGCTTTTGCAATTTTATTAAAGCCTTCAACATCTTTTAATAATTCGGTATTACGAAGCCGCTTTCCTGTCTGCGCGTCAAAATTTAAAAATGTAATTTTAGTGTTGCCATGAGCACCGCCAGTATTAACATACGATGTAATAGCAACGGTTATAATTTTTGGAGAATCGTATAAAATTTCGCCATCAATTTGCGCTTCCCATGGAAGCGTGCTATCTGGGAAATCTTTATTAAACGCTTGGTATTCTTTGTTAAATAAATTAATACTTTCTTCTACAGATTTTGTAGTTAAGCTGTCTACATCTCCAACTTGTAAAGCAGCCATGACTACCGTATTTATTTCTGTATTTATACCATTTGTAATTAAAGTATCGCCAACAGCACTGGGTATATTAGCCTCTACTAACGTGTTGGTATCGGTAGTAATGTTTAATTCGGTAAATGCTGTTTTTGGGTCTTCGTTACAAGCCAATAAGGTAAAAAGAGATAAAACGAATAAAAAATGTTTATTAAAAACCATGCGTAAAATATTAACCTTTAATAAAGGTAATTATTGCTTTTGAAAGCACCGAATAAAATATTGATTTTGTACGAAAATCTAATCTAAATAAAATATATACCCCACGTTTAACCATAATAACCAATCGTTGTACTTGTTTGAGTCTAATTGGTGGTCGAGTCCGTCTATAGTATCTTTAAAGTAATATTGCCATCTTAAGTCTAGCATTAAATCGGATAGTTTGCCTACTTTATAACGAATCCCAACGCTAGAAACTAAAGAAAAAGCACCTCCCGAAGAGGCATCAACAGATCCCGGATCCCATAGCGAGTAAAAATTACTAGCATCGGTTACGTCGCCAATAGCAGCGGCATTAGAGTTTTGGTAAGTAGTACTTACTTCTGGGCTATAAAAGGTATAATGAACTCCTATGCTGGCAAAAGGCGATATTAAAGGAGTAAAAGATTCAAAGCCTTTTATGTTGTAAGGGTAAAATTCTAATTGTGTTCCAATATCAATATTTTTTGAAACCCCGGTATGGCCTCTTAAGCGTTTAGCATCTTCAGAGGTTTTGCTGGGGTCTACCCATCTTCCAAAATGATTTAATTCTGTTCTATTCCAAGAAATTTCATTTCGAACTTTAAAATGTTCAATAAAAAATGATTCTTTAAATCTGTACGAATAATTTTTCCGATAAGAAAAGTTCACGTATTGTATAATTCCAATACCCACGCCCATATTACCTTTGTTGGTGTCAGAGTCCGTTCTACTCCCATAATCAGATCGAAATTGTACAGGACCAGCAATGATGCCTAATTCATTCGAGAAACCAAACTGAGCATACACAGAATGCGTTATTACAAACAAGAAAAAAGCAAAAGCTAAATGTTTCAAGTTAGGCATACTAAGGTTTATTTTTTGAGGCATTATAAGACAAATATATAAAAAGAGAAATTAGAATCAAATCTTTATATAAACGTCAAAATTCTAATAAAATTATTTATTGCGAAATTCAAAAAAATATGCTATCTTTTTTAAAGATAACGTATCTTTGTGGTCTAAAATTGTATATTTAATAAAAATGAGATAATTTTAGAATTAAAATAGAGTTCTACGAAGCTCTAATTTAGTTTAAAAACAAAATATATTTATAAAATTAAATACTAACATATGAAAAGTACTATAGAAGCTTTTTTGGATCTTGTAAAAGAGCGCAATGGAAACGAACCAGAATTTTTACAGGCCGTAGAGGAGGTTGCAGAAACTGTAATTCCTTACATTGTTGAACACGATATTTATTACGGTAAAAATATTCTATTAAGAATGGTGGAGCCAGAGCGTGTAATAACATTTAGAGTTTGTTGGATTGATGATACTGGTGAAATACAAGTAAACAGAGGATATCGAATCCAAATGAATTCTGCCATAGGGCCGTATAAAGGCGGTTTACGTTTTCACCCAACTGTTAATATGAGTATTTTAAAGTTTTTAGCATTCGAGCAAGTGTTTAAAAACAGCTTAACAACCTTGCCTATGGGTGGTGGTAAAGGCGGAAGTGATTTTGATCCTAAAGGGAAATCAGATGATGAAATTATGCGTTTTTGCCATGCATTTATGAGTGAATTATTTAGACATATTGGCCCGAATACCGATGTGCCTGCGGGCGATATAGGTGTTGGCGCCAGAGAAATAGGATTCCTTTTTGGAATGTATAAAAAACTAAATAATGAATTTACAGGCGTTTTAACAGGTAAAGGATTATCCTGGGGAGGTTCGTTAATTAGACCCGAAGCCACAGGGTATGGAACCGTATATTTTGCAGAAAGCATGTTAAAAACAAAAGGTTTAGGCTTAAAAGATAAAAATGTAGTGGTCTCCGGATCTGGAAATGTAGCTCAATATGCAGCCGAAAAATGTATTCAATTAGGAGCTAAGGTTTTAACGCTTTCAGATTCATCTGGATATATTTATGATTCTGAAGGAATAGACACTGCAAAATTGGCATATATAATGGACCTTAAAAATGTGAAAAGAGGTAGAATAAGTGAATATGTAGCAAAATATCCTCACGCTAAATTTGTAAAAGGAAAAACACCTTGGGAAGTAAAATGCGATATTGCCTTACCATGTGCCACACAAAATGAACTTCAAGAAGCAGATGCTAAAATGCTGTTAGCAAATGGTTGTATGTGTGTTAGTGAAGGTGCAAATATGCCTTCAACTATTGATGCTGTGCATACATTCCAAAAAGCTAAAATTTTGTATGCACCAGGAAAAGCATCAAATGCTGGTGGGGTTGCTACTTCTGGTTTAGAAATGACGCAAAACTCCTTAAGATTTAATTGGACTAGAGAAGAAGTCGATTTAAAATTAAAAGAAATTATGGCGAACATTCATAATTCTTGTATCGAATTCGGAAAAGAAAAAGACGGCTATATAAATTACGTAAAAGGAGCTAATATAGCGGGATTTGTTAAAGTTGCAGACGCCATGTTAGCCCAAGGAGTTGTTTAAGATAATAGAAGTTTTAGTATAATTAAAGGGGTTGCTACATGGCAACCCTTTTTGCTTCAGGTTATTTAGTAAAAAAGCAGTAAAACATTTATCTTGCAATAGTAATAATGGTTAGAAAATATGATTAGAAATCCCTTACCAGATTTAAAAAAGTACGAGTTCGAAGAAGTTGCGTTTAGTGAATTAATGCAAAACAGAATTAATAAAATTCTTATAGTTTGTTCTAACTATGACTTTTATATGTTAGAAGAAGATGGTAGAATAGATGAACGTATTTTTAATGAATACACCAATTTAAACTTAAGATATCCTCCAAGTTTTGTTCATGCTATTTCTGCAAAAAGGGCCATAAAATTAATGCGCGAAATTAAAGTAGATTTGGTTATAACCTGGTTAGATGTTGGAAGCTTTAATGCTTTTGAAACTTCTAAAGAGATTAGGGAAGCTTTTCCAGATGTTCCAATTGCGGCCTTAAGTTTTTACTCTTCAGAATTAAGGCATAAACTACAAAAAGGGAACAAAGGTATTATAGACTTTGTTTTTCATTGGAATGGGAATGTTGATATATTCTTAGCAATAATTAAATTGACCGAAGACCGGATGAATGCCGTTAGGGATATCAATCAAATTGGTGTAAAAGCTATTTTAATGGTAGAAGATTCATTAAAATTCTATTCAAGGTATTTGCCCATTATGTATAAGATTATTTTAAAACAAACACGTGCTTTTATGTCCGAAGGCCTAAATGAACATAGAAGTATGATGGTTATGAGAGGGCGCCCAAAAATATTATTGGCAACTACTTATGAAGAAGGATTAGCACTGTTTGAAAAATACAAAAGCAATTTTTTAGGCGTCATTTCAGATGTTAATTATTTTAAAGATGGGAAACGAGACCCTAATGCTGGTTTTGAATTTTTAAAATATGTAAGAAGTTCGCAACGCTATATTCCTTTTTTAATTCAATCCTCCGATAGTGATAACGAACAAGTAGCAGTAAAATTAAACGCTAAATTTTTATATAAGCATTCAGAAACATTAGGCACAGATTTAAAAAATTATATTAATAAATATTTTTCTTTTGGTGATTTTGAATTCTGGGATCCTGAGCAAATGAAAGTTTTGGCAGTGGCGAAAAATTTAAGCGAATTCCAAAAAGTATTGAAATCGGTTTCTAAAGCATCTATTGCCTACCACTCCAAAAGAAGCGAATATTCAAAGTGGCTAAAATCTAGAGCCTTATTCCCATTAGCCAACCTGTTTAGTAATGTTGAGTATGATGATTTTGAAGATGTAGAGCAAATTAGACGATTTTTGATTGATGCCATAAGTATATACAGAATTTACCGATCGCGAGGTGTAATTGTGAAGTTTGATAAAGAACGGTATGATGAATATTTAGGATTTGCACGAATAGGAGAAGGTTCGCTTGGGGGAAAGGGACGCGGACTCGCATTTATTGATTCGTTTTTAAAGCGTCATAGACTTTTTAGAAAATACGACAATGTTAATATTTCTATACCACGTACGGTTGTAATTAGCACCGAGGTTTTTGATGAATTTATGGAACAACATGATTTAATTAGATTTGTTGCCAAATCAAATAATGATGATGAAATATTAAATAAATTCATTTCAAAATCATTGCCTCAATGGGTGCTAGAAGATATTCAAGCATTTTTAAATGTTGTTAAAAGGCCTATTGCGGTGCGTTCTTCAAGTGTTTTAGAGGATTCTCATTTTCAACCGTTTGCAGGTATATTTGCAACCTACATGATTCCAAATACTAACAATAGCGAAATGTTAGAAATGGTATCCAATGCCATAAAATCGGTTATGGCATCTGCCTTTTTTCAAGGAAGTAAAGTGTATTTAAAGGCAACAGCACATACTATAGAAGAAGATAAAATGGCAGTTATTCTTCAAGAACTAACCGGAAAACAATACGACGACGTATATTTTCCTAATATATCTGGTGTTGCCCGCTCTATTAATTTCTATCCAATAGGAAACGAAAAACCAAACGAGGGTATTGCTAATATTGCTTTAGGTTTAGGGGAAATTATAGTTGGCGGCGGACGCAGCTTACGTTTTTCTCCAAGTCATCCCAAAAAAGTTTTACAATTGTCATCTCCAGATTCAACGCTGCGAGATACCCAAAAGTATTTCTATGGTTTAGATCTAGATCCTAAAAGTTATAAGGTTTCAACCAGTGATGGCATCAATAAAAAGAAGATTACCATAAGGGCGGCTAAAAACCACACTTCATTAAAATTTGTAGCCTCTACTTACGATTTGCAAAATAATATTATCAGACCGGGTGTTTTACAAGACGGGCTACGCGTGGTAACTTTTGATAATGTTTTGAAGTACAACTCATTTCCATTGCCCGAAATTTTACAGGATTTACTGCGCATCGGTCAACGCGAAATGCAAAATCCTATTGAAATAGAGTTTGCAATAAACTTAGATGTTCCAAAAGGGCAACCTAGAATATTTAGTTTTTTACAAATAAGACCAATTGTTGAAAGTATGGATTCTAAAAATGAATTGCCAGAGAATTTCGATATGGCAGACACCATTATTTATTCAAAATCGGCTTTAGGCAATGGTACCTACGATCATATAAGACATTTTGTTTATGTGAAACCAGAAACATTTAATCCTGCAAACACCAGAGAAATTGCAACCGCAGTAGAAAAAATCAATAAAAAGTTTTCAGATCAAGATCAGCAATACATTTTAGTTGGGCCTGGGCGCTGGGGATCAAGTGATCCTTGGCTTGGGATTCCTGTAATTTGGCCTCAAATTTCTTCTGCGAAAATTATAGTAGAGGCAGGTTTGAATGATTTTCGAATAGACCCAAGTCAGGGAACTCATTTCTTCCAAAATCTAACCTCTTTTAAAGTAGGCTATTTTACAATTAACCCATTTATGAATGACGGTTTTTTAGATTTAGAGTATTTAAACAAACAAGAAGCTTGCTATGAAGACGAATATCTAAGACATGTTTGTTTTAAAGAACCATTAACCATTATCATTGAAGGGAAAAGTAATAAGGCAGCTATTTATAAAGCTGGATTTAAAATTAATAACCATTTAGAATCTTTAGAAAATTCAATAAATGATTTACCTCCCGAAGGATTTATGTAGTGTAAAAAATGTAAAACTCATTTGTTTGCTCATTCTTTTATAAAAAAATATAATAAGAGTTTATTTAAAAGAATATTTTATTAATTTGATAAAAAATAGCCTCAAAAATCAAATAATATTGAATTAAATAGCGGTATTTTTGTGGTATATTTTTAACACTTTTATATTTAACTATTATGAATGTAAAAAACATTTTAACAAATCTTGAAACTAAGCATCCGGGGGAAAAAGAATACTTGCAAGCCGTTCGTGAAGTATTAGAATCTATCGAATCTATTTATAATGAAAACCCGCAATATGAAGCCGCCAAAATAATTGAACGGTTGGTGGAGCCAGATCGTGTATTAACTTTTAGGGTTACCTGGTTAGATGACGAAGGTCAGGTTCATGTAAATCTTGGCTACAGAATACAGTTTAACAATGCCATTGGGCCTTACAAGGGCGGGATTCGATTACATCCTAGTGTAAATTTAAGTATTCTTAAATTTTTAGGATTTGAGCAAACTTTTAAAAATGCCCTAACAACATTGCCTTTAGGTGGCGCTAAAGGTGGCTCAGATTTTAATCCAAAAGGAAAATCAGATGCCGAAATTATGCGTTTTTGCCAAGCTTTTATGTTAGAATTATGGCGTATTATAGGCCCTAATACAGATGTGCCTGCTGGCGATATAGGTACTGGCGGTAGAGAAATTGGGTATTTGTACGGGATGTATAAAAAACTTCAGTTCGAAAACACGGGTGTTTTAACTGGTAAAGGACTTAATTGGGGAGGTAGTTTAGTAAGTCCAGAAGCCACTGGTTATGGAGCAACCTATTTTACGCATGAAATGTTGGCCACCAATAATGATTCTTTTAAAAATAAAATAGTAGCTGTTTCGGGGTTTGGAAATGTTGCTTGGGGTGTTGCTCTAAAAGTAACAGAATTGGGTGGTAAAGTAGTTACCATTTCTGGTCCTGACGGTTATATCTATGATGAAAAAGGATTGGATGCCGATAAAATTGAATATCTGTTAGCGCTTAGAGCTTCTAATAATGATATTGTTTCTCCATATGCCGATGAGTTTCCTGAAGCAATATTTATTGCAGATAAGAAACCTTGGGAAGTAAAATGTGATATCGCAATGCCATGTGCTACTCAAAATGAATTAGATGGTGAAGATGCCGCTAAATTAATTGCTAATGGTGTTAAATATGTTGCTGAAGTTTCAAATATGGGTTGTACTCCTGAAGCCGTAGAAGTTTTTCATGAAGCAAAAGTTCCTTTTGGGCCAGGTAAAGCAGTGAATGCTGGAGGCGTAGGTGTTTCTGGATTAGAGATGTCGCAAAATGCCATGAAATTAAATTGGACAGCCGAAGAAGTTGACGCTAAACTGCATAGAATGATGTCTTCCATACATTCAGCTTGTATTAAATATGGCATGCAAGATGATGGACATATAAACTACGTAAAGGGCGCTAATATTGCGGGATTTATTAAAGTCGCAGACACCATGTTAGATCAAGGTGTTATTTAAAAAAAAGTTATTTTTAATTAATGAAAAAAGTTTTCAGAATTTATTTTGGAAGCTTTTTTTGTTAACATATATGATATTAGGGTAATTGTCGTTAGTAATAAATATATTTGAACACTGAAAACAACTCGAATGTTTAAAAAACTCATCGTATTTTTAATTTGCTTATTGCCAATATCTTCCATGGCTCAAGATTTTTCGGCGCTGTGGACTGGATATTTTTCTTATTACAACATAAAGCAAGTTTCTCAGAGTTCTACTAAAATTTATGCAGCTTCAGAAAATGCCATCTTTGTTATTGATGTTGCCACGAATGAAATAAAGGAACTAAATACGGTTAATGGGTTGTCGGGAGAGACTATTTCAACTATATATTATAGTGAAGTATATCAATTATTAGTAATTGGTTACGAAAACGGTCTTATAGAAATAGTTTTTGATAACAACGATACTATTCTAACGGTGGTAGGTATTTTAGATAAAGTAACCATACCATCAAGCAACAAAAAAATAAATCATTTTTATGGTTTTGGCAATAAAATATATATTGCTACAAATTACGGTATTTCGGTTTATAATTTAGAACGATTGGAGTTTGGAGACACCTATTTTATTGGTGGTGGTGGAAGCCAAATCGCGGTAAATCAAACCACTGTTTTTGGCGATTATATTTATGCTGCCTGTTATGGTGGAAATGGTATATTAAAAGCGCAAGTCTCCAGTCCGAATCTTATAGATTATAATACTTGGCAAACCGTTACCACTGGAGATTTTATGGCTATTGAAACGGTTGAAAATAATTTATATACCGTTAATACTAACCGACAGATTTTCAGAATCACTAACGATGTTTTAAACCCCTTATTTCAATACAGCACAATTCCGTATGATGTTAGAAATGTCGCAGGTCAATTAATGGTAACCACCGCAAGCAATGTATTTGTTTATTCAAGTGATTTTACTTTAATATCGCAAGTGGCCTTAAGCACAGCGTTTAATACAACCTATACTACCGCAACTACCGACGCCACCAATATTTATATTGGTACAACCGATTTCGGAATTTTAAAAACTCCCATTGTAAACCCTACCGTTTTTGAAGAAATTCACCCCGATGGCCCATTGTTAAACACGCCATTTTCACTTCAGGCAGAAGCAAACGGCGTTTGGGTTACCTTTGGTGAATATTCGGCAAATTATAATCCGTACCCATTAAATAGCAGAGGTTTTAGTCATTTAAAAAATGGTACATGGATTAATACATCTTATAGTGAAGTTTTTGATGCAAAATGTTTGAATGCTATTTCTATAAACCCCTCAAATAATAAGCAAGTATTTATTAGCTCTTTTTTTAGTGGTTTATTAGAAATAAATGATGATATTCCTACAAAATTATATAACGAAACCAATAGTGGTTTAGAATCTTTGATTTTAGCCAACGATCCCAACTATATTGATGTTAGGGTAGGACCATCGACTTTTGATACTAATGGACTTTTATGGACAGCATCTGGTTTCGTTGAGAAAGCATTGAAATCGTATAACCCTTCAAACAATCAATGGAAATCGTATGCGTTAATTGCAGCGTCTGGAAACCCTGGCTACGGCGATATTGTAATTGGCAGCGATCAAACAAAATGGTTAGCTGGAAGTTATGATTATGGGTTAATTGGTTTTAATGAGAATAATGGAAGTCTGAAGGTTAAACAAATATATAAAGTAACTGAAAATATGCCTACCTCTTTTGTAACGGCATTGGCTTTAGATACAAAAAGCCAACTATGGATTGGTACTTATAGCGGGCTGCGTGTATTGTATAATACGTCCAGTTTTTTTGACGATGGTGTTACAGTCGATGAAATAATTATTCTTGAAGATGGTATTGCGAAAGAGTTATTGTACGAACAATATATTACGGATATTAAAGTAGATGGAGCCAACAATAAATGGATAGGAACAGCCGATTCGGGGCTGTTTTATTTGTCTTCCGACGGACAAACAACCATTTACCATTTTACAAAAGACAATTCACCGTTGCCTTCTAATACCATTGCCGATGTTTCCCTGGATGAAACTAATGGAATTGTTTACATTGCCACCAGTAAAGGATTGGTGTCTTTCCGTTCGGGTAGTTCGAGTACTTCAGAAACTTTAGCAAGTGCCTACGTGTACCCAAATCCGGTAAGGCCAAACTTTAATATGGCAGATCAAAAGGTAAAGATTAAAGGTGTTTCAGAAAATGTAAATATTAAAATTACCGATATTGAAGGTAATTTAGTAGCCGAAGCCCAGTCTAAAACCAATTTAAGATACAACGGTTATAATTTAGAAATTGATGGTGGCACCGTATACTGGAACGGTAAAAATTTAGCCAATAAGGTAGTAGCTTCGGGGGTGTATTTAATCATGTTATCCGATTTAGACACCTACGAAACTAAAGTGTTAAAATTAATGGTGGTTAGATAATGTTAATCACAACCAATGCCATTGTTCTCTCCAAATTAAAGTACAACGACAACGATTTAATTGTGCGTTGCTATACCCAACAATTGGGAGTGGTTAGCTTCCTGCTTCGCGGGGTTTTAAAAAGTAAAAAATCAAATACCAAAGTCGCCTATTTTCAATTGCTATCGCAACTGCAATTAATTATCGATTATAAAAGCAACCGATCGTTACACAGCATAAAAGAAACAAAGCTTCAGCATCATTATAAAACGCTTCATTCGCACGTATTAAAAAGTGCCATCGTTATGTTTTTATCAGAAGTGTTGGCGAGCACGCTAAAAGAAGAAGAACAAAATGAAACGCTATTTAGCTTTATAGAAACTACACTTTTATGGTTAGATGAGCAATCAGAATATTCTAATTTTCATTTGCTTTTTCTGCTAAACCTGTCTAAATATTTAGGGTTTTATCCAGATACAAATCACATAGCATACAACTATTTTAACTTACTAGAAGGTAAATTTGAAAGTCATCAGCAACATAAATACAGCATCTCGGGCGAAAATTTACTCCTCTTAAAACAGCTGTTAGGCACAACATTTGATGCCCTTCCTACAGTTAAAATAAATTCAAAACAAAGACAGTCGTTTTTAAATATGATATTGCTGTATTTTGAATTACATTTGGGAAGTTTTAAGCCCCCAAAATCGCTGCAAATATTTAATCAAGTTTTTAATTAAAACATGAAGGGTTTTTACATTTTTTCTTTCTTTTTTGTTACCTCGGTTTTATTACAGGCGCAAAATATTAAAGTACTTAACAGTGTTACCAAAGAACCCATTTTTGGTGTTGCTATTTATAATGTCGATAAATCGAAATCTGAAGTCTCAAACTTCCTTGGTGAAGCGTCGTTAGCTAAATTTACCGACACAGAAATTATTTATTTAAAGCACTTATCGCATGTTTTAAAACAAATCACCAAGCAAAAATTAGCAGGTTATAACCGGGTGTATTTAGAATCGAACACACAGGGTTTAGATGAAATTGTTATTTCGGCGTCTAAATTTGAACAAAGTAAGCGCGATATCCCTCAAAAAATAATTAGTATCGGGTCTGAGAGCATTCAATTTGTAAATCCACAAACAAGCGCCGATTTATTGGAAAGTTCTGGGCAGGTTTACATTCAAAAAAGCCAGTTAGGTGGCGGAAGCCCCATGATTCGAGGGTTTTCAACCAACAGATTACTCATATCGGTAGATGGTGTTAGAATGAACAACGCCATTTTTAGAGGAGGTAATTTGCAAAATGTTATTTCTATCGACCCGCTATCTATACAAAATACCGAAGTAACCTTAGGAGCCGGATCGATAATTTACGGGAGTGATGCCATTGGTGGTGTTATGAGTTTTTATACCCAAATTGCCTAGAGTATCTAATACCGATTCGCTATTGTTTAAAGCGAATACCATCGTAAGATATGCCACGGCAAGCGACGAAAAAACAGGGCATTTCGATTTTAATCTGGGCTATAAAAAATGGGCGTTTTTAACCAATGTAAGCTATTCAGATTTTGGCGATTTACGCATGGGAAGTCATGGTCCAACCGAGTATTTACGTCCAGAATTTGCGTTGGTAACCAGCACGGGCGATGTCATTATTCAAAATAACGACCCGCGCGTACAAAAGGTAACAGGTTATAACCAGCTAAATTTAATGCAAAAAGCGCATTACGAGCCTTCTGAAACGCTTAGTTTCGATTTGGGGATGTTCTATACCACAACTTCCGATTTTTCTAGATACGACCGCCTTATCCGTTATAAAAATAATGCGTTACGTTCGGCAGAGTGGAACTACGGACCTCAAAATTGGTTTATGTCTAATTTGCAAGTCACTAAATTAAGTAGTAATTCTAATTTATACGATAAAATAAAAGTCACCGTTGCTTACCAGAATTTTCAGGAAAGCCGACGCGATCGCGATTTTAATGCCAGTATTAGAAACCTGCGCGATGAGGCTGTTGATGCCTATTCGTTTAACTTAGATTTCGAAAAAAAATTAAGCCTTAATTCGGCCTTCTTTTATGGGGTAGAATATATTTATAACAAGGTGATGTCTTATGGCGAAGAAGAAAATATCAGCACCAATACCATCATTCCAACGGTGTCGCGGTATCCAAATGGGTCGAGTTGGCAATCGGCAGCAGCCTATTCTAGCATTAAGTACAAGCCCAATGCTAAATTCGTGTTTCAATCGGGGTTGCGCTATAATTATATAATTTCTAACGCCAATTTCACCGAAAACAACCAGTTTTTAAATTTACCATTCGATACTGCGCATAATGAAGCTGCTGCTCTTACCGGGACTGCCGGTATTCGGTGGTCGCCAAATAGCATTTTACAATGGAAATTAAATGCCTCATCTGCTTTTAGAGCACCGAATATAGATGATATTGGGAAAGTGTTCGATTCTGCGCCAGGATCGGTGGTGGTGCCAAACGAAAATTTAAGACCTGAATACGCTTATGGTGGCGAGTTGGGTTTAAAACTCGACTTTGGTAATAAGTTGGTTTTAGATATGAGTACCTATTACACCTATTTAGAGAATGCTTTAGTGCGACGCGATTTTACGCTAAATGGCGAAACCGAAATTATGTACGATGGCGAATTAAGCACCGTACAAGCCATACAAAATGCTTCGAAAGCATGGATTTACGGCTTTGAAGTGGGTTTAAAAATGGAATTTACTAAACACTTACAACTAACCTCGCAGTATAGTGTTATTGGTGGTACCGAAGAAGAAGGTGCCGTTGAAGTTCCGGTGCGACATGCAGCACCAAATTTTGGAAATACACATTTGGTGTACAGTAATAACAAGGTGAAGTTTGATTTGTTTGCAAACTACAACAACGAGCTGTCGTATGATCAATTAGCGCCAACAGAAATTGAAAAAGATTATATCTACGCAAAAGATGCCAACGGAAATCCCTACAGCCCATCTTGGTATACGCTAAACTTCAGAACACAGTATCAAATAAGCGATTCTACAAGCATTACCGCCAGTTTAGAAAATATAACAGACCAGCGTTATAAAACGTATTCGTCTGGTATTGCAGCCGCAGGTAGAAATTTTATTTTGTCTTTAAAATATAGTTTATAGTCATAAAAAAAGCGACCGCTTTAAACGAAGTCGCTTTAATATGTTGCTGCAATAGTATTGCGTTTTACTGCTTAAGGTGCAGCAGGACCTGCTATAACCAAGAAAAAGTCCTCGAGGTATGTTTATTATCTATGTATCGCGTAAGCTGCGGCAACAGCATGTTCTTTAATGTCTCTGATAAATAATCTGATTTTAAGTAATATTTTTTTCATAGTAGTATGGTTTTAATGAATAGATTTTAAATTGTTTAGGGTCGATGTTTCTATATTAAACGGTTATCTGTGAATAGCATAAGCAGCAGCAACAGCATGTTCTTTAATATCTCTTATAAACATTTTGATTTTTAGTATGAGTTTTTTAATAAGTGTAATTATTTTCATGGTAACGGAGTTTTAATTAGTAGACTTTAAATTGTTAGGGATACGGTTTAAATTAAATGGCTTTAATTTTTTACCTGTGAATGGCGTAAGCTGCAGCAATAGCGTGCTCTTTAATGTCCTTAAAAAATGTTTTAATCTTTTGTGTAATGTTTTTCATGGGGTTGAGTTTTTGTTAATATTCTTTTATCGATGTTTTTTACATGGTTTTCCTGTTCGTCCATGTTTTTTGCAGTGTTTTACAGTTTATCGGTGATTTTATACATTTCAACAAACTGATTATCAGCTACTTAGCAAATATACAGTCTAAAGGTGATAGGCTCAAAAAAATTGGATTAAGGGTCTTTATTTTTGATAAACGGCACAATAATTTTAAAACGTGAGAAAATTCGGGAAAGCCTTGTGGCTATTGGGTTTTAAGCGTTTTGCTCAGATTTTTTTTCGGATTTTTTGTAAGATAAAAACAACAGTGCGTTTTGTAATGTTTTAATAACTAGAAACTTCCATGAATGAAGTTAGTTTGTTGAAACCGATCATTGCGAAGGAAGTATGACTGAAGCAATCTCATTATATATAAAGCATACAACTAGCAAACACCATCATTCTTCGCCACAACCTAACATGATGCGGAGTATTCCCTCCTTGTCGATCATTCTTCGCCACAACCTAACATGATGCGGGGTATTCCCTCCTTGAGGAGGGCAAGGGCAGGTGTTTTTATGCAAACCTATAAGAAAAACCGTCATTGAGAAGGAATTATGACTAAAACAATCTCATTATATATAAAGCATACAACAAGCAAACACCATCATTTTTCGCCACAACCTAACATGATGCGAAGATTCCCTCCTTGAGGAGGGCAAGGGAGGTGTTTTTTATGCAAGCCTATAAATTAAACCGTCATTGCAGGTTATATCGCAAAGACGTAAACAATTGACAGATTGCTTCGTTCCTCGTAATGAACTGTGCTTATAAACAAATATTTGGTTGATAATTTTCTGTATATTTTTCTTTTTTAGTAGCAACAGCAAAAGCTTGTTTTAACAATTTGTTTGCGATTGCAATTTTGATTACGCGTTCTGGTTTTCCTTTAGCATGTAATCTTTCATACATTTCTCTACATGTTTTGTTATAACGTTTTGCTGTCCAGGTACAGAGATATAATAATTTTCTTATTTGAGATTTTCCCATCTTACAAATATGTCCTTTGCCTCTAACACTAGTTCCAGACTCATAGATCCTTGGACTAAATCCAACATAGGCAATAAGCTGTTTATAATGTTCAAATTTTGTAAAATCGTCTGTTATAGCTATTAACATCATTGCTGTTTTATCTCCTATACATGGAATTGAAGTAAGTAATTTATAGCTTTGCGTATAATGCGTTTTACAAACTATTAGCATTTGGTTTTCTAAATTCGCTATAACCCTTTCTAAAGAAACTATTACTTTTGTTAAATTCTTCTTCACTTCTGTATTCAAAGTGCCAGAACTGTTAAAAGCAGATAGTTGATTTTTACTTTGATTCAATTGTTTTTGCAATAACTCTAATGTTGTATGCATTTGCTTTAATGCTTGCACTCCTTTGGATTCTGGTTTCCAAAGCGTTAAGCTATCTTGCTCTGTTATACCATATTCAAGTATGATACTAGCATCCTTTTTGTCCGTTTTAGCTCTATAAAACTTCATTTGGCTAAAACGTTTAATTATTAATGGATTTACTACTGATACACTGACATTATTTTGGTTTAAATAACTAGCCAAACTAAGATAATAAGGACCCGAAGCTTCCATGACCACAATAGAATTAGTATCTATCTCTTTTTTAAATGTTTTAAAGCCTTTTAAATTATTAGCATAAATTTTATGTTCTAACTTGCTTTGTCTTTTAAAACAAACATCAAAAGTTTGTTTACTAATGTCTATTCCTATAATTTTACACATAACTTATATTTAATGAAGTGCTTTTATTTTATCAATCCTAAATACAGGCTTAATTGCCTAATGAACTGTTCAAAATTTAAGCACTAGGAGAAAGGGACAAGCATTGCGAACTGTTTTCCAAAACTAATGACGTGTAATAGTCTTGCTCTTTCTCCTTTTTATTTAACTCAGCTAAAGTTAAACATTAAAATAATTCACCTGTGCAAACATAGGATGACGGTCACGATAGGCAGATTGCTTCGTTCCTCGTAATGACGGTCACGATAGGCAGATTGCTTCGTTCCTCGTAATGACGGTCACGATAGGCAGATTGCTTCGTTCCTCGCAAAGACGTAAACAATTGACAGATTGCTTCGTTCCTCGCGATGACGGTCACGATAGGCAGATTGCTTCGTTCCTCGCAAAGACGTAAACAATTGGCAGATTGCTTCGTACCTCGTAATGACGGTTACGATAGGCAGATTGCTTCGTTCCTCGGGCAAGGAGGTGTTATAAAGAAACCCCATAAAAAAACCGCCACAAATACAAAAACGTATGTAGTGGCGGCAGGTATAATTAGTTGCTTAGTTTATTATTTAAGTACGGCTTTTTTGGTAATAATGGCACCATTAGATAGTGTTATTTTCGCAATAAACACGGTTTGGTTTAAATTTGATAGCTTAAAAGTTTCTTCGTTGCTCTTACCTTTAAAAGTATACAAGGTTCTGCCCAACACATCGAAAATGGACTACCTGGCTAATGTATAAATTGTTACTGGCCTTAAAGCTTACGCTGTTTTTATCTAGACTAGTTATTTTAACGCTGTTGGCATCTGTAGTAAAACTTGCGTCTGCTAAGGTTTTGTTGGTAAATGCAATTTCGAAACGTTTATTAAACTCACCAACCTCGCTGGTAAAGGTGTAATCGCACACGGTTAAATCGTGTACCTTGTTAAGTAAATTGTCTCGTAAATACACCGGATTGTTTGTTAAAAAGTCGCCTTGTAATTTTGCTATAGATAAGGTATATAAAGTAGGACATTTATAGTTGATTTAAAACCAAGTTGAATAGTTTCGTCTTCGTTAATGCTGCTGGCAGCTTTACCTTGAATAGCGAATTTTTTGGTTGAATTTTCAATGCAGCTATATAAAGATGCATAAGTTCCTGCTGATAAGTTTTTGTCAGCATCGTAAAACGCTCCATCATCATTATTTGTAGCACCATTAATATAAGCAACAAGTATCTGATTAAATACACCATTGTCTGAAGTTAAATTTATCCAAAACTTATTATCAATAGCAGAAGTTTTTGATTTGGTATTGGTGTTTTTAAAGAATAGGCTATTATCTGTAGCGCCTCGAGTACGCATGGAATTATTAAATACAACAGTACCGGTACTTAAAGGTCTTGCTTCTGAATAGGAAATGAAAAAACCTTGACCAGAAGGGATAAATCCATTTGGTGTAATATTATCACCACCACCTGTGCCACCAGAACCATTTTCAACTGCATAATCTGAAGTGGCAAAATTATAAGTTTGATTACCATTATTTGTTGCTAAAGGTGGAGAATTTTGAGACCAGTAATAAATAGCTCCGTCTAAAGTTCCTGATGGATTTGTTGAGGCGTCATACAAGTTTTGAGCAAAAAATGCGGATGCACTTATTGCAGATGGATACGGATTTCCAATAAAATTCCAGTTTTTATCTGCTGTTGAGCCATCATTTCTATAAACAGGCACATCGATTGTTCCTGTATTAAATCGTCCTTCAAAAGTGTAATCGTAGCCTATACCCGAAAACACAAATACACTAGGATCATGTGTCGAGGCATATCCAACTCCTGGTTCCATTACTGTTGCACTATTTACCCATTCCCAATCGTCGCCATTGTCATCAATATCATCTTGTCCAGGAACTATTGCTCCATTATTGTTAGTTTCAGCCGTTGCATCTAAAAAATTAAGGGCATTAAACCTAAACCTTCTGCTGGCATTCGATTCAAAAAGCCCGTCCCCAATCGTTTCGCCAAAAACAGGAGAACTCCAATACGTATACTCTAGAGCCACCGCCATTGGCGCTGTTTTTTTAGTTACCGACATTGCGCCATTATTTGTTACTGTACTAGTATCGGCTATTTGTACAACAGCTCCATAAGGTTGTACCTCAAACGAGCTTCCGGCATCAACAATAATATCGTTTTGTACTTCTACATACGTATTATCTGCAACACTTAATATTGTATTATTAGAAACGGTTAGACTACAAGCGCTAAAACTTCCATTTGTTAATGTATCATAATTTCCATTTAACTCTGCTCCAAGACTTAAAGTTGGACCTGTACCATTACTCCAAGCAGAACCATTCCAAGTTACGGTTGTTGGGCAAGCTGAACATGTATAGCTGCAACCGCCTAAAGTAAAGCGATTTATGTCATCTCTATTCCAATTTGAAGCGGATGAAATACCAGCTAAAATTAAGGATTGATCTGACGTAACCGCACAATTATAATTACCATTATCAAAGTTGCCAATATAAATAGCATTTATACCTTCTGTTAAATTACTGGGTAATGCACTAGTATTTGAATCAATGGCGTTTGACCATGTACTGTTGCTTGCGAAATTAATGGCATAAATAAAAGAAGGAGAGGCAGTTGTTCCTTGATAAGCTAGAATTTGGTCACCTCCGACGGCTAACGGAAAACTACCTGATGATGTCACTGAAGAGGGAAGGGGGGAAGTTGATATAGTAATTTCTGTTCCACATGAAAAATCAGTAGTAGCCACCCAGGTCAAAATGCCTTCAGTTAAATTACCTGATATTCTTCGGAAGTTTCCAGTGTTTTGCCATCCATTATCAGTAAAGTTAATTACAGTACCACTCACAATGTCCTTTAAAAGAACAAAAGAAAACTCATCAGTACCATCAGAATTAACGCCAGTTATTGCAATATCACCTGCAGCTAAAGTAGTCTGCCCAAACCCAAAATTAACCGCACAAAACAGGGCGATAAAAAACGAGAAGGATTTTATAAGGGTAGTTTTTTTCATGTTATTAAGCTTTTAAAAGCTATAACCAAACCAGCTTTGTACTGCCCGATTTGGTTTTTTATATTTTTTTACAAAATGTTACTATTTCTATTGTTATTTTTGGCACTATGCAGCAAACCAAAAAAACATACACCGTACAAGAAGCTACTAAAAAACTAGAGCATTATTGTGCGTACCAGGAACGTTGCCATAAAGAAGTTGTGCAGAAACTTACAGGTATGCACATGATACCTGAAGCGATAGATGTAATTGTTGTACACCTGTTACAGCATAACTTTCTAAACGAAGAACGTTTTGCCAAAACATTTGTAAGTGGTAAGTTCAAAATAAAGGCTTGGGGCCGTGGCCGATTAACTTTTGAATTAAAGCAAAAGGACATTAGCAAAGTTAATATAAATGAGGCACTTGCAGTAATTTCGGACGAGGAGTATATCGAGCTTTTTAATGATTTAGCCGAAAAAAAGGCAAATTCTATTAAAGAACCCAATAAATATAAGAAAAAAAAGAAGTTTGTAGACTATTTTTTGTACCGCGGATGGGAAAGCCATTTGGTGTACGACAAGGCCAATGAGCTTATAAAATAGCCTCTGGGTTAGTGCGTTAGGGGTTGCAGTGAAAATCCTTTTGCCTTTGCAAAAGATTGTAACGGAAAACCCGACCTGCAAGGGAACGCCCAAAAAAAATTAAGAACTAATAAAACGGAAATACACCTCCCTTGCCCTCCTCGAGGAGGGAATTGTCTGTTTCATATTTTGGGATGATTTTTAAATTTTAAGTGATAATGTTGAGTAGGGTTTAAAACATGCAGCACAAAAAAAGCGGAAACACCATTGGTACATCCGCTTTTAAAATATTTTGAAAGGGCTTTTATAAATTGAAAGAAGCGCCTAAATTAATAGTAAACTGATTGAATAATTTTTCGCCAGCATCTAATACATCGGTATTGTATTTAGCAAACGGTACGTTAAATTCTGTGTATAAACCAAAACCATCAGAGAAAAAATAGCGCATTCCTAAATGGCCACCAAAGTTTTTAAGGCTTAGGTTTAAACCAGGATACACATCAAAATTATCGTCTACATTTATAACGTTCGCCAAGGTTGGCGTTAAAACGTACTTTAACGTCTAAACGATCGGTAGTATCTACAACATCTTTAATATTCTCGTTTAGTCCTAAAGCGTAAGTACCAGCTAGACCTACAGACATGTTTTCGCCAATACCATAATCGTAGGTTACATTAATTCCTGTAGCATTTTCTTGAAAACTGGCTCCTAATTGAAATTTGTTATCATTAGTGCCTTTAAACGCTTGTGCGTTAACTAATACGGCGCTTAAAACGGTTACTAAGAATAGTATTTTTTTCATTTTGATTTGAGTTTTTAAATTATAGGGGTAAAGATATTACAAGTTTTGTAAATAAACGCTTTTTTAGGCGTGTTTATGGGTTTTAATAACGGCTTGACGGTTTTTCCAATCTATCCATTGCTGGCCTTTAATGCGGCGCATGGCAGTATCAAAATGGCGCATAATAAAAAAGTTGTACAGCGCCCGACCGAAATTTTTTGGGTTTCTGGCCATAGCGCGTAAGCTCATAGAAAATCCGGGGGTTATATACCGCATGTAATGCCAGTAGCCTTCGGGCATATATAATACTTCGCCATGGTTAAGCTCGGTTTTATAACCATTGGCGTGTTTTAACATGGGCCATTTTTCGAAATCGGGGTTTGCAAAATCGATGTCTTCGCGGGTTATTAAGGAGTGGGGGACTTTATACAGGTATTTATTTTGAGTCTGGTCGAACAAAATAATTTGTTTTTTGCCTTCGAAATGAAAATGAAAAATGTTTGCCAAATCGAGGTCGTAATGCATGAAAGTATACGAATCGCGACCACCAAAAAACAGCATTGGGATGCCTTTCATGAGGCGTAAACCAAAATCGGGAAACTTAAAATCGTTTTGTAACTGCGGAATTTCTTTAATGGCATTCCATAAAAAAATGCGATATTTAGTAGGTTCGCGTTTTAGCAAATCTATATAATCGGATAGTTTCATTTTGGCGTGCGGTTCGTTAAAACCATCTTCATGATGCACGGGTCTGTCGTCGTAAAGTGGCACGGTTAAATTGCCGCCTACCGTTTTCATGTATTCTAAATTCCATTTACTGTAGGCGGGCCAATCTTCTATAAACCGCTCGATAACCACAGGTTTTTGTGGTTTAAAATAGTGTTTTAAAAAGTCCTCTTTACTTATGGTTTTTACACGAGGAATGTCTTGCAGATTCAACATCGACGGTTAAAAATTTAGCGTGTTTTTAAAAAACAAATGTAACTAAATTTTTACTTAGAGTTGATGCTGCACTTTAGTTAAAATTGTAACGTAACCCGAATAGCACATTGCTTTTTGGCATTGGTACTAAATTGGTTTCGGTGTATTCTGCACTAAAAATATTGTTGGCAGTGGCTGTAAATTCGAATTGGTTTAAATTAACTATAACCGAGGCATCCCAAACATTGTAACTTTCGCCATTGGTTCTTTCGGCGTATTTGTAAACAATATTTTGACGTATGTTTTTAAATAACTGTGTACTAAAACGACTGGTAACCTGTTGCTTTAATGAATTAATGGAATATCGCGAAAAGTTTACGTTAAGGCTTTCTACTTCGTCTTCTAAAAACGTATAGCCTAATGCCAATTGCTGGTTGAAGCCATTAATTTTAAATGAATAACTACTGTTAAATTCGAGACCTTTAGTGTTTAAATCTCTAATGTTTGTGGCTTGCCATTTGTCGGTTTCGTTTTCTTTTACATAGTCGATAAGTTTGCTAGCATCTCTGTTAAAAACCGCCAAGGTTGTGGTGAATTTTGGAGAAAAATATTTAATACCTACTTCTTGCGAGATAGCTTCTTCGGGGTCTAAATTAGGATCGCCAAGGGTAGAAGGGTCGGTATAATACAAATCGGTATACGTTGGTATTCTGTAGGTATAGCCCATATTTGCGTAGGCTTTTAAATTATCGGTAATGCGGTAGCCTACATCAATACCCGGAAAGGCATGAAATTTAAAATCTGAAAAATAAGTAACAGCAACCCCAGGTGTAATATCCAGTTTGTTATCGGCCAATTTAAATAAGTGTTCTAAAAACAGGTTGGTCATAAAACGGTTGCGGTCGCCTAAATTATTACTACGCAGGTAAATTTTAGAGATATCGACACCAAACCCTGTAACACCAAGACTTGAGGTGTACGAGGCGTTTACTTCGGCACCCATTTTATCGGTAATATGAAGGTTTCTATAAGCCGGCGGATTGTTGCGAATATATAGGTACAAATCTTGGTTACGTTTCCAGTACACACGTGGTTTGATGCTTAGTTTTTCGGTAGCAAAATTGGTAGAAAAACTAATTAAACTATTTTGAGTTTCTTCGTATTGGTTAATGGCAGTAGGGTTTGCGTAAAAACCATTAGCGCCAAATTTACGTTCGGCAAAGGTGGTAATCATTTCAATCGCTTTTGCTTTTTTATTGAAGGTGCTTTTTATGAAGTAATTCTGATTATCGTAGTCGGTGTTAAAGCGATAGCCTTCAGAGGTATTTCGGCTGACGTGAATAATGTGCGACGAATTTTCTAAATCGGCTCCCACCGTAACAGAAGCGTTTAATTGATGAAACGAACCCGCTTCTACATTAGCAGATACTGCATCGTTCGTATTTTTTTTAGTAACAATATTGATGGCTCCGGTAAATGCATTTTGTCCAAAAACACGCGCTGCAGGGCC
This sequence comes from uncultured Flavobacteriaceae bacterium, assembly GCA_963704215.1. Lineage (GTDB taxonomy): Bacteria > Bacteroidota > Bacteroidia > Flavobacteriales > Flavobacteriaceae > Mariniflexile. The sequence goes on along the minus strand of CAVPHK010000010.1, from coordinate 611,256 downwards.
TTTAATAATTTCAATACGTTCAATAACTTCCAGTGGTAAAGCAGCATTCATGGTATGGTGACCTGTTTGTGCGTCGTCCATTTTTATACCATCAATAAGTACCAGTGTTTGGTCGAAACTACCACCTCGAATGTATAAATCGGCTTGCATACCGGCAGTTCCACGTCGGCGAATATCTACACCAGCTTCTTGTTGCAGTAATTCCACAAGATTGGTGGCTGCACTATTTTTAATTTCTACGGCAGATATAATAGAAATGGTTCTGCTATTTTCTGGAAAAGGTAAATTAATACGTGTTGAAGAGATAATCACTTCACTAAGAGCGGTAGTATCTTGTAGTTTAGTTTGCGCATTTCCCACTAGAGAAAAAACTAATACGGCGAATAAAATTATATGTTTCATAAATAATAAATGGATTCGTTTTTTAAAGTTGCAAAATTCGTAACTTTCTGGACGAGTAAAATAGTCCAGTTTTAAAATAATGAATAGTCCGGTTAGTATTCTATTAAAGCAGTTAATTCATTTTGAACGAACAGGTTCTACGGCTGTTTATATTCAGGTGGCGCAACAAATTATTAATGCCATACAGCGAAGTTATTTAACAGAAGGTACTGCATTACCCGGAACACGCACGTTTAGTGAGTTGTTAAACATTCATAGAAATACGGCGGTGGCTATTTACGATGAACTGGCGTCGCAAGGTTGGGTTGAAATTATTCCGAATAAAGGCACGTATGTGTTGGTGCCCGAACAAAAAACGGCGGCTATTAAAGCAACCTCGTATCGTATAGACCAGGTGTACGACTATTCTAAAACCACCGGATTTCCGTTTCAGCCTTCCTTTCATTTAGCGCCAACCAACGAAATAACGCAAAAAAAATATATAATTAATGATGGTCAACCCGATTTAAGGTTGCATCCTACGCACCAGTTTTCTAGATGGTATAGTGCTTCTATGAAACGAAAAACCTTAGTTTCTAAATGGAATCAAACGGCGGTAGCATCAGATTCGGCATTCGAAATACAATTATCTAACTATTTAAACGCTACGCGCGGTTTCCATATTAACCCACATAACTTAATGAGTACACGAAGTACAGAAATGAGTCTGTACATTGTATCTCAAATCTTGCTGCGACCTAACGATGTGGTTTTAGTTGGAAATTTAAGTAATTACGCCGCAAATATGGCTTTTCAACAAGTGGGAGCTGTTATTAAAACCATTCCGATAGACGAGCATGGCATTGATGTAGACTATATTAAAAGGCATTTTACAAAACAGACCATTCGCTGTGTTTATGTTTGTGCGCACAGACATTACCCAACTACGAAAACCTTGAGTGCAGAGCGTCGATTAAAATTAATGCAGCTGGCAAAAGCGTATCAGTTTGCTATTATTGAAGATGATTACGATTACGATTTTCAATTTGATGGTTCTGCTATGTTGCCTATGGCTACCTCTGATGTGCATGGGATGATTATTTACTTAGGGAAACTAGGGCAATCGTTATTTCCTAGTTTTCAAACGGGGTTTGTGGTAGCGCCCAAAAATTTAATTTCTGAAGCGAAAAATTATTTACAGCTATTAGACAGACAAGGCGATTTAATACAAGAACAAATGCTATCGGAGCTTATTTATGAAGGAGAGATGCATCGACTTATTAAGAAGAACATTCTTATTTATAAAGAGCGACGCGATTATTTATGTAAATGCTTACTAGAAAATTTTAAAGACTCTATAGTTTGGGAAAAACCATCGGGAGGTTTAGCGCTTTGGTTGCGTTTTGAACCGAAAATAGCCTTGGTGAAATTAGCAGAACAAGCCGAGAAATTCGATTTGTTTCTTCCAAAAACAATTCTTTATCAGGATAAAAATAGGTGCTGTATTCGTTTTGGGTTTGGTCATTTAAATGAAGAAGAAATTGACAGTGTGGTGAAGAAATTGAAAATGGCGTATAATTTGGTTTTGGAATAAAGAGAGATGTTTATATAAAATAATTACTATAAAATTATTGTTTATCGATAATTATTTAAATTCTGTTTTACAATTGTTACAAATGATTTTTAATTTTCGAAACAAAACAAATTTTAGCGGTCATGAAAATATTTACATGGATTTTTTCATTGGTTTATGTATAAAGGCAGGAGCCATTAAGATGGCGTCTTTTGATGAGCCTATTTGGAAAGTGCAGACGTAGCCAAAGATATTTATTTGCGTCTCGATCTCAGTTCGTTGTATGCTTCAATTGCTGGTATGTGGATCATTATGTTTGAACGAGAACTTTCTTCACCAATTGCCGTGACTTTATTAAGCGGGTCTGAATCTATGTTTTTTTAGTCAGAAAAATATTCTTAAATATTCAATATCGATAATCCGTTTGAAGTCTGAGGTTCCGATTTAATATCAAAAATCAGCTATGATGGTTTAAGTACAGGAATTCATTTCTAAAATGGCCTTGCAATACAGTGAATGGTTAGTTAGCATTACTGGGATTTCACCTGTTCCTTTTGATTTTGGGAGGAATGAATTTAATTTATGGCGGGTAATTTTAGTCATTATCGCCTACATTTTTAAACGTGGTATTGAAATTCATGTCTGCAAACGAATTAACCATAGAATTATGTCCATAATTGTAAACTAAGATGTGATGCTTGTGAAACGGAAAATGAAGCAATAAGATTGTGGCTGAATTATTGGCATAACCGAAGCCAATTTGTCCATTCTAAAATCAGGGAATGCGAAAGCAATTCGGTTTTCAACTTTAGAAGCTATTTGTAAAGCGTTGGATTGCCAACCAGCGGATATTTTAGAATATGTTGAGGATTAGTTTAGCCTGAAAAATTGTATTTTTGGAATTAGATTAAACCCTGTTTACTATGAAAAATTTATTTTTTATTCTATTGTTTTTCGTGTCGTGTATAAATTTTGCGCAAAACTATCATATTCTAAAAACCAATGATGGCAGGCGCGTTTTATTAAAAGAAGATTATTCTTGGGAGTATATTGATAGGGAAAAAATCTTAGTGGATTCTACAAAAATAGACCTAGCTACATTTAAGGAAAAGGATAAATGCACTATGGACAAAGATTTTGTGGAGCCTGCATTAAATAATAAAATTCAATCGCAATTAAAAAAAGGACGCGCCACTATTAACGATATAAAAAGGAAGGTAGCGAAGGATTATAATTGTGCCGAAGAAGAAGTTGTGCTCTTATCGTTTTCAGAAAAAAAGGCATCAGGGATTTATCATTTTTGCGCCAATGGCAACAAGGTGTCGTATAAGCGAAATGGGTTTACGATTATTAAAAGTGGGAAGTTTTTTTAAAAGCTAAGCAATTTAATGACGTTCTAGAGTATATTGTTTTGGTGAATGGTGTTAGAAAACATAAAAAAGAGACTGTCGGGAAAGTTTTAAATACTGTCTGTTTGAGCGCAGTCGAAAACATTAGTAATCTGTTTTCAATGCATTTCGACTGCGCTCAATGCGACAAAATAATTCATTTGTGACTTCTCAGTTAGCCCCTTAATATTTATTGTTTATCATCCGGCTTATCCGATTCCTTTTTAGGCGTTGGTTTAATAGCTTCGATAGTTTTGTCTTTTACGTCTTTACCTTTTAAATATTCAGGTAATTCCATACCAGCCATATTAAACATTTCCTGTAATGGTGGTACCGATTGATACATGCCCGAAAGGAAATTCGCAGTCGAAGATTTTCCATCTTTTCCACCACCATTTTCCCAAACGGTTACTTTATCAATTTTAATATTTTTAATGGCTTCTGCTTGTATTCTAACAAGCTCTGGTAATTTATCGGCAATTAATAATAACACTGCATCTTTAGAGTTGTTTCCGGCAGCTTTAACAATTTGGTCTAAACCAGCCGCTTGTTTGGTTAATACTTCGTATAAACCTTGTGCTTCGGCTTGTGCTTTTAATAAAATAGCATCGGCTTGACCTTTTGCAATTCTTCTTATATTTTCAGCTTCAGCTTCAGCATCAATTTCTACTTTTCTTTTATCAATTTCAGCAGGAACAACAATATCGGCTAATTGTGTAGAACGTACACGTTCCGCTCTGGCAATTTCTGCTACTTTTTCGGCAGCATAGGCTTCTTCTAATGCTTTTGCTGCTTGTACTTTTTCTGAAGCAATCGCTCTTTTTTCAGCTTCGGCTTCTTTTTCTCTTCTTAAAGCATCCGATTCTGCAATCGAAATTTTAGCTATATTTTCTCCGTCAATAGCACGTGCATTGGCTTCAGATGTTTTTATTCTTTCTTCTTTTAATGCTTCTGCTTCACCAATTTTAGCTTTGGCAATAGCACTGGCAGTTTGTACACGTTCGTTTTGATTAGCATTTGCTTCTCCAATTTTAGCCATCGCATTTGCAGCTGCAACTTGGGTTCTTTCATTTTGCATCGCATTGGCTTCACCAATTTTAGCTTTTGCATAAAGTTCAGCTACTTGAGTTCTTTCATCTTGTACTGCATTGGCTTCACCAATAGAACCATCTCTGGTTTTTTCTGCTACCGATTTTCTAGCGGCATTTATAGCATGTGCCGCAGCTTCTTTTCCTAAAGCTTGAATGTATCCAGACTCATCAACAATATCCGTAATATTTACGTTGATGAGTTTTAAACCTACTTTTTTAAGCTCCGATTCAACACTTTCAGAAATATTGGTTAAAAATTTATCTCTATCGGAATTGATTTCTTCAATATCCATAGAAGCAACTACTAAACGTAATTGACCAAATATGATTTCTTGTGCCAATTCCTGAATTTCATTTTGACCTAAACCTAACAATCTTTCGGCAGCATTTTGCATGATTCCTGGTTCGGTAGAAACACCAATAGTAAAACGAGACGGTACGTTAACACGAATGTTTTGCTTACTTAAAGCATTCACAAGATTTACTTCAATAGAAATAGGTGTTAAATCTAAAAACTGATAATCTTGAATTACGGGCACAATAAATGCCGCACCACCATGAATACATTTGGCCGATTGACCGCCGCCAACTTTACCATAAACCACTAAAATCCTGTCTGAAGGACAGCGTTTGTAGCGCCTAACTAATACAATAAAAAATATAAAAATAAATAATACAGCAAAAATGATTGCTACAGGTAAGCCAAAACTAGAGGCTTGTGCTAATAATAAGGTCATGGGTTATTTGGTTAATAGTTCAACAATTAAAATTCCGTTTTTGGTAACGTCTTTTACTTTTATAACTGATGTCGATTTTAAATCGGTATCTGCATCGGTAAGTGCTTCCAACTCGCGGAGCGCACCTTGTATTTTTACATGTACTTTTCCTATAGACGAACGATTTGCACCGATGGTTAAATACACTTCGCCAACCGCACCAACGGCATTTTTAAAATCTAGTGTACCACTATCGTTAAGTTTAGCCATATAGTAAAACATGGCAGCCATAATGGTCATCATGATTAATCCGCACACCACCGAAATCAATGATGGTTATGGGTTTGATAATCCGGCATCGATACAGGCAATACCGCTCCATCCAAATAGGGTAAAAAAGCCAACTAAATTTTTAAAAGTTATAAATTGAAAACCAATACCTGTGTCGCCTTCTATGTCGCTATCTACATCACCTAAATCGCCCGAATCTCCTGTAGCAAAGGTTGATATGAGTGTTATAACAAAAATTAAAGAGCCTAATAAGGCTATACTCCAGTATATTTTTGGAAATAGTTCTAAATTAGAATACCAATCTGTCATGTAAATGATAATTTTAGTTTGTTAAAAATAGGCATTTTCTGATAAAAAAATTATAAAAAAACCATTATTTTGAAAGTAAAATAACATTAATTTCCTGCATATTGGCAACTGCTTTCTATCTTGTATTAGTTAGCGTGATTGTTTTTTACAGTTTTTAAGTTTAGGTAGGGGCATTTGGTAGTTTTTCATTTAAAGAGAAATCAATGATGCTAAACTATTTTACTGCCGTCTGTTTGCTAATAGTGGTGGTGGTTCGCCATTAAAAGGATTCCATCTGCTAATACTTTTTGCTTCCATTCCTGCGGCATTCATTACGGCTCTGTCGCCATAGCGCTCTCGCATTTTATCGATGGCTGTACTTAGGTTTAAATACCGCTCGTTATCGTCGAACAAATTAATTTGATGACCACCTTCTACCAAATGGCTAAATTTTACCCCAATAAGTCGTACCAACAAACGCCGGTTGTAAAGTTTGTGGAAAAGGTCTAAAACCACAGGAATAATATTATGGTCCATGGCGCTATACGGAATGCTTTGTTGTTGGGTGTAGGTTTGAAAATCGGAATACCTGATTTTAAATGTGATGCATGCCGTTAGTTTATTGCCACGACGTAATTGATACCCTAAATTTTCGGCCATGGCAATGATGATGCCTTTAAGTTTTACAACATCGGTGGTGTCTTTATTAAACGTGCGCTCGGTTGAAATAGATTTGCGCTCGTGGTATGGCATTACAGGACTGTTGTCGATACCATTGGCCTTTTTCCAAATCATTAAACCATTTTTTCCAAGCACACGGTGCATGAGTTCCATAGGCATTTCCTGCACGGTTTGAATGCGTTTTACACCCAAATCGCATAAAGATTTATAGGTAACTTCGCCAACCATCGGGATTTTTCGAACCGATAAAGGCGCTAAAAATGGTTTTTCGGTGCCCGATAAAATGCGAATTTCGTTATTGGGTTTGGCTTCACCTGTCGCAATTTTTGAAACGGTTTTGTTGATGGATAAACCAAACGAAATGGGCAACCCTGTTTCTTTGATGATGCGTTGGCGTAATTCGGAAGCCAGTTTATGGCAACCAAAAAACTTGTCCATGCCCGTAAGGTCGATATAAAACTCGTCGATAGATGATTTTTCGTAAATAGGGACGCTTTCTTTAATAACATCGGTAACATCTTTTCGAAAAATTAGTATAAATACCCGAATTGCCACGAAGCACAATGGCTTCCGGACACAGCATTTTTGCCATGCGCATAGGCATTGCCGAATGCACGCCAAACTTACGGGCTTCGTAACTGCAGGATGCCACCACACCTCTGTCGGACGTGCCACCAATAAGTACGGGTTTACCAATTAAGCGATTATCGAGCAGGCGTTCGCAAGACACAAAAAACGTGTCTAAATCCATATGAACAATAGAACGATTATCAGACATTATACAGCAATGGTTTTTGGGGTATCAGCATATCTCGGGTCTTCAATAACGGCGAGTTTGTACATAGCAACCACTTCAATAGTAATGCAATCAAACTCTTCTAAAACTTTACCTGTTATGGCATAAACGCCTCGGCCTCTAAAAGGAAATTTGCTGGCTATGGGCGGAAAATGAACGGTGTCTACAAAATAACCTTCGCGGTCTATAAAGGTTCCGAAATGCATCATTTGCTGGTTTTTTGTTACTGTGTTTTTAGTGGTAATTAAATAGCCTTCAATACTCACCACTTTGTTTATATAGTCTGGTAACTGGGTTGCTTTTAGTGGGTGTTTTGATGGATTTTGCAATAAATCAAAAGGATTGCAAAGCGGAAAATCGAGTAATTCAATATCATCAAACGCATTTTCTAAAAACGTACTAGGAAGTTTGGGGGTTTTATAATTTATTTTTTCGGTTTTAAACAAGGTCATAATATGTTCTTCAAAGGTAACTTTGCTGATTTTTAAATGGGCTTCCCATAGTAACTCACGTTTATTAACTTCTGTAAACCGAAAGGCATTTGTTTTTATAAGAATAGATATTTGCTCTATCGAAATTGGCACACGATCAATAAAATCGTCTAAACTTTTAAAAACGCCATGGTTTTGGCGCTCTTTAAGTAGTTTTTTAACCGTTTTTGCTTCTAAAGCATTTAGAAACATAAAACCCAAATAAATGGTTTTGCCTTTTATATAGGCTTCATTAAAACTGGTATTGATACAAGGCGCTTCAATAGTAGCACCATGCATTCGGGCTTCGTGTACGTAGAGTTCGGTACGATAAAATCCGCCAAAATTATTGATGGTAGCCACCATATATTCCAAAGGGTAATACGCTTTTAAAAACAGACTTTGATAACTTTCTACCGCATAAGAGGCCGAATGCCCTTTAGCAAAAGCATATCCTGCAAAACTTTCTATTTGTCGCCACACATCTTCGGTTAAAGCTTCGGGTTCTCCTTTTTGTTTGCAATTATCAAAAAAGAGTTGTTTTACCTGCATAAATTCTTCGCGCGAGCGAAATTTACCCGACATGCCTCGGCGTAATTTATCGGCTTCCGCCAAGGTTAAGCCACCAAAATAATGTGCTACTTTAATAACATCTTCTTGGTACACCATAACACCATAGGTTTCGGGCATAATGCTTAGTAATACGGGATGCGCATCTTTTCGGCGTTCGGGATAGCGATAGCGCAAAATATATTCGCGCATCATGCCCGATTTGGCAACCCCAGGACGAATAATAGAACTGGCAGCAACCAAGCCCAAATAATTATCAACCTGTAGTTTTTTAAGCAGCATACGCATGGCGGGAGATTCCACATAAAAACAACCAATGGCTTTGGCGTTTCTGAGAATGTGTTTTATGTTTTCGTCTTGTTTAAACCGTTTGATGTCGTGAATATCGATGGGCTCTTTTTCCGGGTGATTATATCTTACAATTTCTACAGTTTCTTTGATTTTTCCGAGTCCACGCTGACTTAAAATATCGAATTTATACAGTCCGATGTCTTCGGCAACCACCATATCAAATTGCGTGGTTGGAAAGTTTTTTGGCGGCAAAAACGTAGCCGTATAATAATGAATGGGCTTTTCTGAAATAATAATACCACTGGAATGAATGCCCAAATAGTTTGGAAACCCTTGAATATAGGTACTGTATTTAATAACCAATTGCGATAGTTTGTCGAGTTGATTTATTTGATATTTTCCTCTGGTAAGCATATCCATTTCTGCTTTTGGCAAACCAAAAACTTTCCCCAATTCTCGTACCGAAGCTCTAAATTTAAAGGTGTTGTAAACGGTTAAAAGCGCTGTGTTTTTAAAAGTTTTAAAAATGAATTGGGTAATATCGTCTCTATCGGTCCATGAAAAATCAATATCGAAATCAGGCGGATTTTTACGATAAAGATTAATAAACCGTTCAAAATAAAGGTCTAATTCAATAGGATCTACATCTGTAATGCGCAATAAATAAGCAACAATACTGTTGGCACCACTGCCTCTGCCTACATAAAAATAATTTTTGCTACGGGCATATTCTATAATGCGCCAGTTAATAAGAAAGTACGATACAAAGCCTTTTTCTTTAATGATAGCCAATTCTTTTTCGATGCGTTTGAAAATAATATCGTCCGGATTTTCGTAACGATAACTTAAGCCTTCATAGGTTAGTTTTTTTAATAAATCGTAATCTTCAGTTTCACTTTGAGTGTACGATTTTTGATTGTTTGGGGTTTCTTGAGAAAAATCGAATGCAATTTGGCAATCGTCTAAAATAGCTTGAGTGTTTTTTATAAGTTCAGGAAACTCCTGATAAGTTTCGCACAACTCATTATAAGGTAACATCACGTCGGTTTCTTGCCCTTGTTCGCTTTTTGGAAGCTTACTTAATAAGGTGTTATTATCGATGGCGCGTAATAATCGGTGGGTGTTAAATCCTTTTTTATTTTCAAAAGAAACCGTTTTTAATACTACCAATTTACTTCTGAAATTATTCCATTTTGAAAATTTAAGTTTATTTAGGTCTTGTGGTTTTATGCCTAAAAATTCGTTGCTTTTAAGTTCGCAATCCCTTTGATTTTTATACGGATAAACAACAAAAGTATCGTCTAGCTGAGGTGCTTTTTCAGGGATTTTTAAATCACTATCGTGTAGAAATGTAGAAAGATAGCTGTTGATGTTTTGAAACCCATTATTGTTTTTAGCCAATAAAATAAATTGTTGTTGTGCGCCATTTCTAAAATCCACTCCCAAGACTGGTTTTATATCATAGTTTTCAGAGAGTCGCACAAAATCTAAACTCGCCGAGGTGTTATTAATATCAGTTAAGGCCAATGTTTGAATGCCATTTTTTGAGGTAATGGCAAGCAGTTGTTCTGGCTTTATAGTGCCATATCGTAAACTGTAATATGAGTGACAATTTAGATACATAGTAGAAATAGTTTAACAAAATTAGCTACATATTATAGTAATTGTTGCTTATATTTGTAGCAAATAATGTTAAAATGAAATATATCCAAACAAACATTAAGCATTTGCGTGCTTTAAAACAGTTTTCTCAAGAACGGTTTGCAGATGAATTACAATGGACGCGTTCTATGGTTGGATCGTATGAAGAAGGGCGTTCAGAACCACCTATAGATCGATTGATAGAACTGTCTAATTACTTTAATATTCCGATAGATATTTTGGTGAAGAACGATTTACGTTTGGCAAACGATACCTCGTTTATTGAAGTGGGGAATAAGCGTGTATTGTTTCCTATTACAGTGAATGAAGCTAACGAAGATTTAATTGAAATTATCCCGGTAAAAGCAACTGCGGGCTACCTTCAGGGGTATGCAGATCCTGAATATATTGAGCAATTACAAAAAATTAAATTGCCGTTTTTACCCACCGGAACACACAGGGCATTCCCTATAAGTGGCGATTCTATGCTTCCTGTAAAAGATGGTTCGTTTGTGGTAGCTAAGTTTGTGGATGATATTAAAGACGTTAAAAATGGTAGAACTTATATCGTTTTAACCAAAGAGGATGGGCTGGTTTACAAGCGTGTTTATAATAAAATAAAAGAGAAAAACTGCTTGGAATTACATTCGGATAATAAGTTTTATAACCCTTACGATGTTAATATTGATGCGGTTATTGAGCTATGGGAATTTACCTGTTGCATTAATACGCAGGAATATAGCGAAAACGAACTTAAGTTAAGCAGTATTGTAACCATGTTTCAGCAGCTTAATATAGAGTTGAAATCGATTAAAGGGCTTGAAAACAATGGGGTTTAAATAAAAAAACGCGAAGCATTTGCTTCGCGTTTTTTTATGTTGTTTCAAAATTAAATTTAATCTGCTAAAACAATAATTTTATTGTCTTTCATTTCAAGCGTTCCAGAATTAATTTTTAGCAAGGTAGTATTTTTGTCTCCTTTAGTAAATTTATCTTGAACCTCTTCCTTCAATTCTATATTCCCCGAAATTTTTATAAAACCTTCTTTTAATAACGCTACGATAGGGGCGTGATTATTTAACATCTCAAAACCTCCATTAACACCAGGAACATTAACACTGGTTACTTCCCCGCTAAATAAGGTTGCTTCAGGTGATACAATTTCTAAATACATATGTTTCAATTAAGAATTTAGAATTAAGAATACAGAATTAAATTAGGACAATATCCATAATTCTACATTCATAATCCATAATTTTTTTACGCCTCAGATAACATTTTATCTCCAGCTTCAATAGCTTCTTCAATGGTACCTTTAAGGTTAAATGCTGCTTCTGGTAAGCGATCTAATTCACCATCCATAATCATATTAAATCCTTTAATAGTCTCTTTAATATCAACTAATACCCCTGGGATACCTGTAAATTGCTCGGCAACGTGGAATGGTTGCGATAAGAAACGTTGAACACGTCTAGCGCGACCTACGGCTAATTTATCTTCTTCCGATAATTCTTCCATACCAAGAATCGCAATAATGTCTTGTAATTCTTTGTAGCGTTGTAATAACTCTTTAACACGTTGCGCACAATCGTAATGCTCTTTTCCTAAAATATCAGCAGTTAAAATTCTAGAAGTAGAATCTAACGGGTCTACCGCAGGATAAATACCTAACTCAGCAATTTTACGAGATAATACGGTTGTAGCATCTAAGTGAGCAAACGTTGTTGCAGGAGCAGGGTCTGTTAAGTCATCTGCAGGTACGTAAACCGCTTGTACAGATGTAATAGAACCTCTTTTTGTTGAAGTAATACGCTCTTGCATCGCACCCATCTCTGTTGCTAAAGTTGGTTGGTAACCTACCGCCGATGGCATACGACCTAATAATGCAGATACTTCAGAACCAGCTTGTGTAAAACGGAAGATGTTATCTACGAAGAAAAGTACGTCTTTCCCTTGCCCTTCACCAGCCCCATCACGGAAATATTCAGCAATCGTTAAACCAGATAAGGCCACACGTGCACGTGCTCCAGGTGGCTCATTCATTTGTCCGAATACGAAAGTCGCTTTAGACTCTTTCATTTTAGCTTTATCAACTTTCGATAAATCCCATCCACCATCTTCCATAGAATGCATAAAATCATCACCATAACGGATAATTCCAGACTCTAACATCTCTCTTAAAAGGTCATTTCCTTCACGCGTTCTTTCACCAACACCAGCAAATACTGATAAACCACCGTGACCTTTTGCTATATTGTTAATCAACTCCTGAATTAATACCGTTTTACCTACTCCGGCACCACCAAATAATCCAATTTTACCACCTTTTGCATAAGGCTCGATAAGGTCGATTACTTTAATACCTGTAAATAAAACTTCGGTAGATGTTGATAAATCTTCGAATTTAGGAGCTTGACGGTGAATTGGTAACCCAGCGTTTCCAGCTTTAGGTAAATCTCCAAGACCATCAATAGCATCACCAATCACATTAAATAAACGTCCGTAAACATCATCACCAATTGGCATTTGAATAGGAGCTCCAGTAGCTGTAACTACAGTACCCCTGCTTAAACCATCTGAAGAATCCATAGCAATAGTACGCACAGAATTTTCACCAATGTGAGATTGTACTTCTAATACTAATAAAGAACCATCAGGTCTTTTAATTTCTAATGAATCGTAAATTCTTGGAAGCTCTGCACCAGCTTCGAATTGAACATCGATAACCGGACCTACTATTTGTGCAACTTTACCTGTAACTTTAGACATTACTTATATGTTTAATATTATGCGACTTAAATATGTGAAAACAAATTTAGTTTTCGCGTGCAAAGATATATTTTTTAATTTAAAATGAAAGTTGTTTATTAGTTTTTTGCAATAAAAAAGCACCCTCAAACTGAAGATGCTTTTTTATTAAAGTGGGGTATAATGTTATCTTAATGCTGGATTATAATTTGTTGGATAATCACCAGCTTTAGCAAGACTTCCCGAAGCCACAAAGTTAGAGCCATATTTAGCATCTATGGCTTTTAAAAATTCGTTAGCCATAACAGCATAGCCTCTACTTGTTAAATGAACACCATCTAAACTTACTAGACCTCCTGTTACTAACGGTGTTTTTAAAATGAAAGAATTGCTTATAATACCTGTAGTAGCACCTCTTTCTAATATGGCACTAAAGTCTACAACAGCCAATCCTTTCGCCGAGGCAACCGCATTTATAGTCGCGTTATAAGCGTCTACTGCATTTTTTACAGCTAATTGCTCGCTTGGTAGCAATACCCATTTATCTGCTAAAGGATTGGTAACACCTTCAACAGAAAATTGACCAGCTAAAGCAGGAGATAAACCTGCAGTAATTAAATTCGTGTAGGTAGTAGTATTTACAGTACCAATAATAGAACTACTAGTCAGCACTAATAAATCCGTTTCAGTTGCTTGTCGTGTTTGTCCGTAAATCTGACCAAATAAATTAGCCACTAACGGCGCAGCTTGTACAGGTAAGCCAAACGATTGAACGAATGCTGGAAATGTTGGACTTGCATTTAATACACCAGTGATTGAGGCTGAAATATCAGTTAAAGTTTCATCTTTTATTACTACTGCGCTCGCCGCTGTAGTTGAAAACGTAATTGAGCGCGCTGTTGCGTTATTGATAGCTCCTACCGATTGTAAATAAGCATATACCTGGTTAAGCTGTCCAAAAACACCATTTAATGTTGGGATTAACGGACCAAAACTTGGATTTGCAGGACTCAATGGTTTGAAAGGAACTGCCGTAAAGTACGGTAATCTTGTAATATAAGGCACGGTTCCAACTGCACCTTTAGCTCCATTCGCTGTTAAGCCGTCTACAATACCCGTAAATACTTGTCCGAACACTGTTGGGTCTGTAATATCTGATTGTCCATAAGTAGCCGGATTAAAATTACCGGTTTGATCTACACCAACGCCACCACCTGTGGCATAAGCCAGAACATCGTTGCCTCCAATTTCTGACAACGTAAAGAAGGTTGGATTTTGGGCCATAGCATCTCCTAACATACTAGAGGTTGGAGTTTGAGCCATTCTTCCAAAATATGGATTTAACGCACCATAACCTGCAATTGTTAAGTGAAAACTTTTAGCTCCTGGTACACCAAGATTGTTAAACGGCCCATTGGCTGCCGCTGTTGAAATATTAGTAGTTGATGTTGCAGATAATAGTGCGGGTCCAGCACCATTAAAAAACAATCTTGGTAAATAAGAAGTTGATTGTACACCCCCTGATAAAAATCCTCCAATATTATCGTTCATTAAAGGTTGGGTAAACGCTCCACTGCCAATTTTTGCAAATTCTTTAGCCATGATATTTGGAAACGAATTTTCTTGGCCTTTAATAAATAACGCATTATCTGTAAATCCCGCAGTAAAAGAAGCGCCAAGTGATACATAATTTGAGAAATCTGCACTACCAGCTATAAGGGCCGGTAATTCAGCTTTGGCTTCTAAATTAGTGTCTTTAAGGACATCTTCAGGCTCATTACATCCTATAAAGGCTATAAAACCTAAAAATAGAGATAAGAATTTTATATTTTTCATGTTTAATTTCATTTTATAAGTTATTAATAGTCCAAGAGATATAATACATCGATCCAATATGTCCAGTTCCATATGCTGTAAAGTACTCATCACCTAAAAGATTTGTGGCTCCTGCTTTAAAAGTGGATTTCATACTAGGTACTATCAAATTAATTTGAGCATCAACCACATGGTATTCTGGCACTAAACCATTACCAAATGTTGCTTCCCAGAAATAATCATCACTAAATCTGTACGACACATTAAATCCGAAATTTTTAAACAAATCCGTATTACCAAAAGAGGCTTTAAATTTATGTTCTGGGGTATTAAAGTTTGTTGTGAAATTTGGATAGGCAGCTCTGTCAAAATCTAATTTAGCATAGGTATAACTTCCACTTAAATCAAAGTTGCCAAATACTTTAGTTGACACACCAATTGAAGCTCCGTAAGAGTTTACTTTAGCTTCAGAGTTGGTATATGTGCTATACGCTTGACTATCTCCATTTGCTAAAGCTAAAACTGATAATGATCCGTCTCCTACAGTTCCATATAATGGAGAAACAACAACTTCTTGAGAAATAAAATCTTCGTAACTATTATAATAAGCACTAAAGTCTACAATGATTTTATCTAATTTTCCTCTATAACCAACCTCGGCAGAAGTCACTTGTTCAGGTTTTACTAGGTTTGGGTTTGCTATTTCTAAAACAGATGGGTCTCCAGTTGCCGCAAGTGCTAATGCTGAGCTTGCTGTATAAGAATTATTATACGCATCGGCCCCTGTTCGGGTTATCGAAGCGGGCTGTCCAAGCAATTGTGAAGCCGGACTTAAGTCGTACGCTGACCTCGAATCATTTAAAGTATAAGTTCTTGACCATCTATCTAAGTTAGCAGGTGCAGCTCCAACTAAAACGGCTCTACCAGCATCTAAGCCAATGAATAAATCTTGAGTGGTTGGGTTTCTAAATCCGGTTTGTACGGATGCCCTTACGTTGTGATTTCTGTTTATGGTTAAACCTGCAGAGATTCTTGGAGATATAAAACCATCAAAAAACTCAGACTTGTCGTAACGAGCAGAACCAGTTAATTTTAATTCTAAAGCATCAGATAGTTCTATATTTTTCTGAATTTGAGTATAAACACCATACTCAGAATACTCTATAGGACCATCAAGATCGGTATATATAGTCCCAGAAGAATTTAAATTATATTTTCTAAAAGAACCACCGACTTGAATATCTGCAAAATCTATTACATGACTTAAGTTATAATTAGCATCGGCATGATAATATTTAGAAGCATCTTGAAATTTAGAACCGGATGTTAAATCTGGATTGTTAATACTTTTATTAAAGGCTGCAATATATTCTGGCGAACCAGGTAAATAACGTCCAGTATCTGCTGTTGCTCGTCCTGCTGCGTGAGCTTCTGTATCTGTTGCGCCAGCAAGCGTAGCTGAAATATAAGCGCCGGTATATTGTCCGAACCAAGTGTTATCATCTTTCCAGTCTCTGTTAATATTAACCCCTGTAAAAACCATATCGTAAGAATCTCCAGCTTTATCAGAAACCACATAGCCTCTTAAAAAGAAGTTATCATTTTTTATTTCTAATTTATGTTGTTGTTGAAAGAAGCCATCAATATTATATCTGTTGGTTCCTTGATATATAGTAGTACCTGTACCAACTTTACCGACATATGAAATCTCGAAGTCATTTTCAAATGGTCTATAATATAATCCCCAATCCGCCTTTACACTTTCGGCGTTATAATTAGTTAAATCTGCTTCGTCGTATCCCGTTCTAGAAACTACAACGTTTGGAACTAAATTGGCTAAAGCAGGATTAGGTAATTGAGATAAAAATGTTGGGCTCTCTTTTACCGCTTTAAGATTTGTTGATACTTCGTCGCCATACACATTAACACCGTCATAGTCTCTATTAGCACGAGTACCGCCAACATTAGTTTTATCTACAGTGCTATTTGCTGCCCAATCGGTACCTTTCAAATAACCAAAGTTTACTTTAGCTGCAAACTTGTTACTAAATTTATAGGCCATTCTTATTCCGAAATCGGTATATGTATTATCACCGGCGGCTTTTTGAGAGGTAATACCTCGTTTTAAATGGGTACTTATGCCTGCATTATCGAAAGGATTTTTACTCTGCATAAATAAAATTCCGTTAAAAGCATTGGCGCCATATAAAGCAGATGATGCTCCAGGCAATAATTCCACGCTTTGCACATCAGTTTCAATCATCCCAACTAAATTTCCAATAGGGAAATTTAATGCGGGTGTTGAGTTATCCATGCCGTCAACCAACTGCATAAAACGGTTGTTTGCAAAGGTGGCAAACCCACGTGTATTTACAGATTTAAAAGTTAAACTGTTGGTGTTTACATCTACACCTTTAAGGTTTTCTAAACCATCGTAAAAATCGACAGATGTCGTGTTTTTAATTTCTTTAAGACCAAGACGCTCTACAGTTACCGGCGATTCGAAAATACGCTCAGGTGTTCTGGATGCAGAAATAACAACTTCATCTAATGATGTTCCTTCAATTAGAACGAAATTCAAAGTTTGATTATTTGAACTCACTTGCATGGTTACAGTTTCAAACCCAATGCTACTAGCTTGAACGCTAAAAGGAAGGTTTTGATTTACTGTAAGCGTAAAACGACCATCAAAATCGGTTATCGTACCTGTTGATGTTCCAACGACAATAATGTTTGCTCCTGGTATGGGTTGACTATTGTCATCAACTACCGAGCCTGAAATTTTTGTTTGTGAGTAAGTAATACTACAAAAAAATAGCAGTAAAAATGGGAGAATTGTTTTCATTTAGTATTATTTAGTTAAAGTTTAGCGAAGCAATATAAAGATATTAAGCATTACTTAGCAACAAATATTTTAAAAAAGTATGCATTCATAGTACAATTTAATAAAAAAGCATGTAAAATACTGAGTAATTGCTAAAAAAAGCCCTAATAATAAGCAAACGTCACAATTGGAATTGTCAATTGTGACGTTTAAAATATGATTAACAACGAAAGTTGTGGGTGCTACTCTACGGTTACCGATTTTGCTAAGTTTCGGGGTTGGTCCACATTTTTTCCTAATAAAACGGCAATGTGGTATGATAATAATTGAAGTGGTATTGTAGTTAATAATGGGGTTAATGCTTCCATGGTTTCTGGCACTTCAATAACATGATCTGCAAGATCTCTAACCTGTTCATCGCCTTCGGTAACAACTGCAATAATTTTACCTTTTCTGGCTTTAATTTCTTGGATGTTACTTACAACCTTGTCATAATGCCCCTTTTTTGTAGCAATAACAACAATGGGCATATTTTCATCGATTAAAGCAATAGGGCCATGTTTCATCTCTGCAGCGGGATACCCTTCGGCATGTATATAAGAAATCTCTTTTAATTTTAAAGCACCTTCTAATGCTACAGGGAAATTGAAACCTCTTCCTAAATACAAACAATTTCTAGAATCTTTGTAGATATCTGCAATCATTTTAATATGCGCGTCAGATTGTAGTGCTTTTTCTACTTTTCCTGGAATCATCTCTAATTCCAATAAATAATGTCTGAAATCTGAACTACTAATAGTTCCTTTTGCTCTAGCTAATCTCAGGGCCATTAAGGTTAAAACTGTTATTTGTGTTGTGAATGCTTTTGTTGAAGCTACTCCAATTTCTGGTCCAGCATGGGTATAGGCTCCAGCATCTGCTTCTCTGGCAATAGATGAACCTACAACATTACATACACCAAAAACAAATGCGCCTTTCGATTTTGCTAATTTAATAGCTGCTAAAGTGTCGGCGGTTTCACCAGATTGGGAAATAGCAATAACAATATCATTTTCGGTGATTACTGGATTTCTATATCTAAATTCTGAGGCGTATTCAACTTCAACGGGTATTCTGGCTAAATCTTCAAAAATGTATTCTGCGACCAAGCCCGCATGCCAAGATGTGCCACAGGCAACGATTATGATACGATTAGCGTTGAGGAATTTTTTCATATTATCTTCAACACCAGCCATTTTAATAATAGCTTCATTTCTTGAAAGACGCCCTCTATACGTATCTGTTATGGCCTTAGGTTGCTCATGAATTTCTTTAAGCATAAAATGATCGTAACCCCCTTTTTCAATTTGCTCCAAATTCATTTGAAGCTCTTGTACATAAGGATCCACAATCGAATCGTCTTTTATTTTTCTTACTTTAATTTCTTTATGAAAGCGAATAATAGCCATTTCTTCATCTTCAAGATAGATGGCGTTTTTGGTATATTCTAAAAATGGAGACGCATCACTTGCAATAAAAAATTCGTCTTCACCAACACCCACGGCTAACGGACTTCCTAAACGAGCCACAACAACTTCTTCGGGCTTGTTTTTATCGAAAACGGCTATTGCATAGGCTCCATGAACTTGATTAAGAGCGATTTGAACAGCCTTTCCTAGTTTTACATTTTCTTGCTTTTTAACATCCTCAATTAAATTAATTAGAACTTCGGTGTCTGTGTCCGATTTAAAGGTATAACCCCTTGCAATTAATTCTTTTTTAAGAGATTCATAATTCTCAATAATACCATTATGGATAATTACTAATTCTCCAGAATTTGAAAGATGTGGATGCGAGTTAACATCGTTTGGAACACCGTGTGTAGCCCAACGCGTATGTCCAATGCCTAAGTTGCCAAATTTAGTTATTTCGTCTTCTACACGAGCTTCTAAATCGGAAACTTTGCCTTTAGTTTTACATACTTTAAGGTCTGTTCCATCAAAAATAGCGATTCCAGCACTATCGTAACCTCTGTATTCCAGTCTTTTAAGACCTTCAATAATAATGGGATAAGCATCTCTTGTTCCTATATATCCTACAATTCCACACATAATTTTACTATTTTGATTTGGTTTTAATTAAAGCGAGAACAAATATGTAAAATAAAAACCAATGACAGATAATTATTATATAAAGTCATTATTTTACACGATGAAATTCCTTTTTTTTAAAAAAAAAGCACCTAAATTAACGAAGTTAAAGTTTTATTTTGGTTCGGTATAAAATATTTCTAATTTAAGTCTTTTATTCTCTGGAACATTAGCATTTGTTCCATAAAACCGTGAGCCTCTTGTTGTAATTATGGAGGTTGCAGGAACCCCTGTTACTTCGTCACTACTGTTTAAAATTTTAGCGTTAGCTGTTCCGTTAACATTCGTAGAAAGCGTTAACCCTATTTTTGTATTCGTAGAATCTTTTACTAAGATGTTATTTAGATGCTGTGTTAATCTAATTTTATATTTTGATAACCCTGTATCTTCATTTGTTTGTCTAAGTCCTAAATGTGAATATAGCGAGAGGTAAGGCGTTTGGGTATTTGATGTCGGGTCTACAAAATAATCTATGATGCTTGTATTATTTTTTATGTCGTAAGCATACAGTCTATCGTATTTATGATAGTCGGTATCGCCTCCAGTAGCTATAGTTTCATCTTCATAAACTGTGAGTTGCGCATCATTTATTAAGCGTTTTAAAATATAATCACCGGTACTTGCGTCTGTTACATAATTTCCGTTAGTGTCTGTTTTTCTGTAGGTTTTTTTAAAGTACTCTAATGCAGAAATAGTAGTAGTAACATTATTTTCAGTATATTCTTTAATCCCGCTAAATAAATCTATAACAGCTAAAGAGCCTTCAGCACCTTTTAAATACAGCTTTTCGTCTCCGGCACTTGTGTTAATATTTTGTAGTGCTAGCTTATAATCTGAATTATAATTATTGATAAACGTGTTTAAAATATTGCCACTAAACCTTAAAACGTAGGTTGCCTGTACTCTTTCATTTTCTACCGTAGAGTCTTTTGAATAATGAATCGTAATGTTAGCATTGGTTGATGCTAAGTTTAATAAAATCATGTTACCTTCTCCTCCAATGGCTTCAGCCTTAAAGTATAGTCCTCTAAAGTAATTATTAAAATTATTAACATTGCTTAAAACGGCATCACCTTCTTTTTTTATAATAGTCTGATGCCAAAAAGTTGTATCAAGTTTTGTTCTGAAACCTGGCGTTAAATAGGTAGTTTCTTTAATACTGTTGTCGGTATCAAACGTATATAATTTTATTCTATTGGCACTTGGTGTAAAGGAAGGAATTGAATAAATTAAATCGCTTTTGAAGTCGTCAAAATTTATTAATGTTGTGCCGTTTAATGCAAAATTATCTGTTAGATTCACTGAACCATCTGCCTTAGAATAATAAGGTTGTGTTTGCCCAATGGCTAAACTCGGATCGAAATCTCTTAAGAAGTAGTTATTTTTAAAAATGGATAGTTTAATTGGAGAACTACCGTACAACGAATCGCTAATGGTATATGTTGAATCTGTAATAGCCCGATAATAATATGGAATACTTAACACAACAGAGTCAATAACCGTGTTATCGCCAAAATCTGGAGACACCGTTGCAGGTGTTAATTGTGCTATAAAACTGGCGGTGGTTAAACCATATGCAGGGTCGTTGTACGCACCTAATAAGTTTGAGCTTAATCCGTTAATTTGAAGTGCACTTAATTGTTTGTTATGTGCTAATATTTGAAGGGTTTCTTTATCGGTAAAAAAATTGGCATTTTCTTTTCCTAGAACATCGCTTTCAAGAATGGTAAAATCTTTGTCGCATGCTAGAAAAAATGTAACGAGTCCAAATAAAACAATAGAAAATTTTAGGGCTTTTATGGTCTTTCTCATATAATAATAAAATGAATAAATTGATTAGCTTAAAACGCTATTATTAAAAAATGTTGTGTAAGCTTCACCAAATTCATCTCTACTTTTGTAGTCTAATACTGGTTTTTTTGATGTTTTTAAGTAGTTTTCTAAATCGCTAGGAATGTTTTCTGAGCCTATAATGAGCGCATCAGAATAATCAATAGCAATTTTCATTAGATTAACATACGAAGGTTCTTCAAGAGTTTTAACAGCATCTTCATTAATGTTGTCAAATTTAACCTTATTAAGCATATCTTTATTTAAGGTATTGTTAAAACTTTGATCGTAAATAGAAGTTACTATTTTACTTTCACTAAATAAAGGTTCGTCTTTGTAATATTCTTTTAGGTAAATAGGCAATAAAGCCGCAAGCCAACCATGAACGTGAATAATATCTGGAGACCAATTTAATTTTTTAACAGTTTCAATAACACCTTTGGCAAAGAAAATGGCACGCTCGTCATTATCGCTAAACAATTTTCCGTCTTCGTCGGTTAAGGTTGCTTTTCTTTTAAAGTATTCGTCGTTATCAATAAAATATACTTGAATACGTTCTTTGGGAATAGAAGCCACTTTAATAATGAGCGGCATATCTAAATCATTTATCACTAAATTTATCCCCGAAAGCCTTATAACTTCATGTAACTGGTGTCGTCTTTCATTTATGTTGCCATACCGAGGCATGAAAATTCGAATTTGACCACCTTGTTGGTTTACTAAACGAGGAGCTTCAAACGACATTGAAGAAATTTCAGTTTCTGGTAAATAGGGCACTACTTCAGATGATACGTATAATATCCTCTTATCTTTCATGTGTTTTTATTTAATGCTTTAATGGCTATATAAAACGAAAATGACATTTTTCTATATTTAAAGAAATGTCAAAAACCGTTTCATTTGTGTCTTTCTTTTTGGAGTTTCAAAATAAAAAACACGCAAAAGTACAAAATTTTATGCAGATTGGTTGTAAAATCTTAAGTTTGCACCCGTTAATTTTATATTAAATCGTGAAAATATTTTCTGAAAAACATCAAATTAGGGAGGCCATTGACGCTTTAAAGGCAGAAAAGTTATCTTTAGGCTTTGTGCCTACCATGGGAGCTTTGCACGAGGGGCATCTGGCTTTAGTGAAGCAAGCCTTGGCGAATAATGACAAAGTAGCAGTAAGTATCTTTGTAAATCCTACGCAGTTTGATAATGCAGACGATTTAGTAAAATACCCTAGAACTTTAGATAGCGACATTGAATTGTTGAAAACGGTAAGCGAGACCGATATTTTAGTTTATGCACCACCTGTAGAGGATGTATATGAAGGAAATACCGTTTCTGAAAAATTTGAATTCGACGGATTGGAGTTCGAAATGGAAGGTAAATTCCGCCAAGGGCATTTTGATGGTGTAGGTACGATAGTTAAACGCCTTTTCGAAATTATAAAACCAGATAATGCCTATTTTGGAGAAAAGGATTTTCAACAGTTACAAATTATTAAAAAAATGGTTGAAAAATTTAAAATGCCATTAAATATTGTAGGCTGTCCAATACATCGAGAAACATCTGGTTTAGCAATGAGTTCTAGAAATATGCGACTAAAACAAGAATATAAAAAGGCAGCGCCATTTATTTATAAAACATTAAAAACTGCCAAATCACATTTTGGCACAAAAAGTGCTGCTAATGTTACGCAATGGGTTGAAAAACAGTTTGAAGCACATGATTTATTGAAGTTAGAATATTTTATAATTGCTGAAGAATCAACCTTAAAAACAGTGAAACGAAAAATTAATAACACAAAATATAGAGCCTTTATAGCAGTGTATGCTGATGATATTAGACTAATAGATAATATCGCTCTAAATTAATTATCTTTGCCAAATGCAAATACAAGTAGTAAAATCTAAAATTCACAGAGTAAAATGTACCGGAGCAGAACTAAACTACATCGGAAGTATTACTATTGATGAAGATTTAATGGAAGCCGCTAATATTATTCAAGGAGAAAAAGTTCAAATTGTTAATAACGATAATGGCGAACGTTTAGAAACTTATGTTATTCC
This sequence comes from uncultured Flavobacteriaceae bacterium, assembly GCA_963704215.1. GTDB lineage: Bacteria > Bacteroidota > Bacteroidia > Flavobacteriales > Flavobacteriaceae > Mariniflexile. The sequence continues at coordinate 587,676 of CAVPHK010000010.1, read as the reverse complement.
AGGACCTAGAAATTCTGGAGAGATTACACTTAATGGCGCCGCAGCACGAAAAGTATCTGTTGGAGATACTTTAATTTTAATTACTTATGCTTTTATGGATATTGAAGAAGCAAAAGTTTTTAAACCTTCGTTGGTCTTTCCAGATGAAGCCACAAACCTATTAAAATAATTTTTTGAATCAAAAAATAAAGACCATACTAAAAATTACGGTCCCTTTATTATTGGGAGTTATTTTAGTCTGGTATTCTTTACAAGATGTTCCATTGTCTGTAATTATGAAGCATTGGCATGATGCTGATAAATTATGGGTGTTATTTGGTGTTTTTCTTGGACTTTTAAGTCATTTATCCAGAGCTTATCGCTGGCGATTTCAGTTAGAGCCCATGGGTTATAACATACGTTATAGAAATAGTGTTATGGCTGTATTTGCTACCTATCTTATTAATTACACCATACCAAGAGCAGGTGAGGTTGCAAGAGCCTCCATACTTGCAAATTACGAGAATGTGCCATTCGAAAAGGGAATTGGCACCATTGTTTCCGAGCGTATCGCCGATGTACTAGTTATGATAGGTATTATAACCATTACGTTGTTTCTGCAATTCGACTTTATTTATGGGTTTTTTGTTGATAAATTTCAACCCTCAAAAATCATTATTGTTTTAATAGTAATAGGTATAGCTTCCTTTATTTTCTCAAGATTTATTAAAAGAAGTTCTTCGAAACTTGCTTTAAGAATTAAAAAATTCATCAATGGCCTTTTAGAAGGGGCTTTGAGCATTTTAAAAATGAAAAATAAATGGGCATATATATTTCATACCTTGTTTATTTGGGGCATGTACATACTTATGTTTTATGTCACGTCATTGGCTATTCAAGATTTAGAAGGGATTTCAACAGGAGCTATTTTGATTGGGTTTATTTCGGCAAGTTTTAGTATTGCTGCTACTAATGGCGGAATAGGGTCGTACCCAATTGCTGTTTTTGCAGCATTTTCAATTTTTGGAATCGCCAAAGATCCTAGTTATGCTTTTGGATGGATTATGTGGGCTTCACAAACCCTTATGATTGTTATTTGTGGCGGATTATCTTTAATTTATTTACCCATTTATAATAGAAAAAAAGGCTTAAAGGAAAACTAAATACCTTTTTATTGCTTTTTAAACTTACACTTATTTGTTTATCTTGGCAGGATTAAATCTCAAACCATAAACAAATGAAATATCTATTTTTCGTTTTATTATTATGTTGTTCAATTACTTATACCAATGCACAGGTTAAGTATGAAACGATGGAATCTACCATATTAAGAGAAACCAGAGAAATAAAAATCCAATTACCGAGAGGGTATGATGCTAACAGCGATAAAGTTTATCCGTTATTTATTGTGTTAGATGGCGATTATTTGTTTGAAGCTGTTGCTGGTAATGTTGATTATTACGCCTATTGGGAAGATATGCCAGGAGCCATTGTAGTTGGTATTAATCAGTTTGAAAAACGTTATGATGACTGCATTTATTCAGAACAAAACTCTTTACCTATTGATAAAGGCGCAAAGTTTTTTGAATTTATAGGTATGGAACTCCTTCCACACATTGAAAAAAAATATAAAACGGGTAGTTTTAAAGTAGCTGTTGGACACGGAGAAACGGCTAATTTCATAAATTACTTCTTGCTAAAACCACAGCCCATTTTTAAAGCTTATGTTGCTATTAGTCCAGAATTAGCACCTAAAATGATTAATTATATTCCCGATGTATTAGGTAAAATACCTTCAAAATATTTTTACTATTTAGCGAATACCAATAAAGATTCTTCTTCAATAAAGCAAATGACAGAAGCTTTGAATTCTGACATTGCTGCTTTAGATAATAAAAATTTGCATTATACATTTAATAGTTTCGAGAAACCATCCCATTATTCTGTGCCTACGCATGCCATACCAAATGCCATCGAAGCAATCTTTAAAGTGTATCAACCTATAAGTAAAGAGGAGTATAATAATGTTTTGCTAAAATTAGAAACCTCTCCTGTTGCGTATCTAGAAGAAAAATACAAAACCATTAATGAGCTTTTTGGTATTAAAAAACAAATACTTATTAATGACTTCAGCGCTATTTCGGCAACGATAGAAAAAACGAAAAATTTTGAATATTATGAAGCACTCGGAAAAATGGCCCGTGATGAATATCCAAAAACACTTCTTGGTAATTATTATTTAGCAAGATTTTACGAAGAGGCAGGCGATTCTAAAAAAGCAATGCGCGCCTATCAAACAGCATTTTCGTTAGATGAAATTGGAGGCCTTACCAAAGATTTTATGCTGGAAAAAGCAGATGCCATTAAAGCAGATTTCGGATACTAATGGCTAAAGTAAAAACAACTTTTTTTTGTCAGAGTTGCGGATCTCAATACGCCAAATGGCAGGGGCAATGTAATGCTTGTAAAGAATGGAATACCATTGTTGAAGAAGTGATTCAAACGCCCGAAAAAAGCGATTGGAAATCGACAACATCTGTAGTTAAAAAAGCAGCAGTACCGTTAAGAATAAAAGATATTGATGTATCTAATGAAGCAAGATTAGATACTTTCGATGGGGAGTTTAATCGGGTTTTGGGTGGCGGTATTGTGCCAGGGTCTTTAACACTTTTGGGTGGCGAACCAGGTATTGGAAAAAGCACCTTATTACTTCAAATATCATTAAAATTACCCTATAAAACCTTGTATGTTTCTGGTGAAGAAAGCCAGAAGCAAATAAAAATGCGCGCAGAACGTATCAATCCGACTAATAATAATTGCTATATTCTTACAGAGACAAAAACGCAGAACATATTTAAACAAATTGAATCCTTAGAACCCGACATTGTAATTATTGATTCTATTCAAACGCTTCACAGCGATTATATCGAGTCGTCTTCTGGAAGTATTTCTCAAATAAAAGAATGCACTACCGAACTTATTAAGTTTGCCAAAGAAACCGCAACCCCTGTTTTATTAATAGGTCATATTACTAAAGATGGCAATATTGCTGGTCCAAAAATTTTAGAGCATATGGTGGATACCGTTCTACAATTTGAAGGCGACCGAAATCACGTCTTTAGAATTTTACGCGCACATAAAAACCGATTTGGTTCTACAAACGAACTGGGTATTTACGAAATGCAAGGGTCTGGTTTACGTGAAGTTTCCAATCCTTCTGAGATTTTAATTTCCAAAAAAGATGAAGAATTATCTGGTAATGCCATTGCAGCTACTTTAGAAGGGATGCGACCATTAATGATTGAGGTGCAAGCACTAGTAAGTACCGCTGTTTACGGTACGCCGCAGCGAAGTGCCACTGGTTTTAATGCGAAGCGATTAAATATGTTGTTGGCCGTTTTAGAAAAACGAGCGGGTTTCCGGTTGGGTGCTAAAGACGTGTTTTTAAATATTACAGGAGGTATTAATGTAGATGACCCCGCCATCGATTTAGCGGTTGTAGCTTCCATTTTATCTTCAAATGAAGATGTCGCATTACAAAAAGATATTTGTTTTGCTGCTGAAGTTGGTTTGTCTGGAGAAATCCGCCCTGTGCAGCGTGTGGAACAACGTATTTTAGAAGCCGAAAAACTGGGTTTTTCTACTATTTATGTGTCTAAATACAATAAGATATCACTTAAAAAAACAGCTATAAAAGTTCAATTATTATCTAAGATTGAAGATTTGGTAGTGCAGTTGGTATAAAAATTCCAAGAGCATTTAAAGAGAATTAAATAAGATTGTTATAAAAAAACAAATCGGTTAAACAGTAAATTTTGTAAGCTAATACACGCATAAATTGATTGTTTTACATCGTTTTTTTGCGTATTTCATCTTCTCACCTATGTATTTTGTCGGAATTAATAAACGTTTTATCGAAAAAAAATCAATTTTTATTAGTGGATATTCAAAGATTGTATTAATATTGTGTAGTGATTTATACATATGCGACCGTTTATCGTACAGTATAATTAACAAACTTCCCTCTGTTATTATTAATCCATTTTACTTTAGTAGTGTTTAAGTTGGTGTGCGTAATTAGTTAGAATAGTATATTACTATTTTTTAAATACGTTTCCACATTAAAGCTTTTAGGCTTTTTAAACTTAAGTTATTTCGTTACATATTATTTAAAACGATTATTAGGTTTATGGCAAAATCATTACTAAAAATGAAATCATTTTTTACAATAGTTAAGGATACCTTTAATATAAGGTACATGCCTTTATTATTTGTTATTGTAATTAGTTTATCTTACAATTCTGTTCAAGGGCAAATTGTGGTTGATAAAACTGCAACTATTAGTGATAAAAAAACTCAGGACCTTACTTTAAAACACACAGTATCATCAGGTTTGTCTAATTCGGTGGTTGTGGTAACTCTGTTATTTACGGAGGAATTATCTAAAGTAAAGAGTTTAACCTATGGAGGTGTAGATTTAACTTTAGCATCTAGCTCAACACAAAGTAAAGTAACATTGGCTGTTTATACTTTGGTTAATCCACCCGCTGGAACTAATAATGTTTCAATTGAAGTGATTGGTAAAAGAGATATTACCTTAACAGCCACAAGTTTTGGTAATGTAAATCAGAGTACTATTTTTTCTTCCATACAAAGAAGTAATGGTAAGAAAAGCGGTGTATCAAATGCAATTAGTTGTACTACGAATAGTTTAGCTTTAGACTTTTTGTCCTTAGATGATAAATCAGCAACTGCAGGTACTGGACAAACAGTTTTGGTAAATGACTTGAATGAAAATGGAGCTGAACGATTATGTCAATCCTATAAAACGGCCTCTTCTGGCACTGATAATTTAAGCTGGAATTTTTCTTCAACAAATTATAATTATATCTGGGGTTGTTTAAACGCTATTGTTATAGATACTGATAAAGATGGTATTCCAGATAGTGTAGATTTAGATAATGATAATGATGGTATTTTGGATACAGTTGAAAATATATTTGGATCTAACAACGTTGCTTTATTGGGTTCCGTTACATCAAGTTCTGTTGGATGGGGAGGAGTAATGACTAGAATAAATGATAATAATACAGATGGATCTTATTTTGGTTCTAATTCAGTAGCGCATACTCTAGGATCATCTCAATATGATTGGATAGATATCGATTTACAAAGTCTTCAATACATTAAAAATATTGTAGTTTGGAATAGAACGGATTGTTGTTCAGATAGGCTACAAAATGTCTTTTTAATGGTTTCATCTACGCCATTTCCTTCCAATTATAATTTAGCGTCAGCTCTAGCAAATGCAGAATTTACACATCAATTTGGAGTTACTAATAATGTCGTTTCTTTAGATACACCTATCGGAAAAAAAGGAAGATATATTAGAATACAAAAGTCTGGAAATAACATAACGAACTATTTAAATATAGCAGAAATACAAGTTTTTAATTTTAGTGATTATGATAATGATGGTATACCAAATTATTTGGATTTAGATAGTGATGGTGATGGTATTCCAGATAATGTGGAAGCGCAGACAACGTTAGGTTATATTGCACCTTCGGGGACTGTAGATTCATTTGGTATTGATACTAATTACACAGCGGGTCTTGTTCCTATAAATACAGATGGCACAGATAATCCTGATTATCTAGATCTAGATTCAGATAACGAAGGTGGAAATGACACGGTTGAAGCTGGTTTAACACTTGCGGGTAAAGATTCAGATTTTGATGGGTTAGATGATAATATAGATACAACTTCTGGTTATACCGATGTAAATGGAACTATAAATAATCCAAGTATTTTACCAGATGCCGATAGCGATGTTAGTACTGGTGGCGATGTCGATTTTAGGGATGCTGTTTTAAATTCTCCCCCAGTTCCTATGGTAGATTTTGATGGTGTAAATGACTATTTATCCAGACCATCTATTATTAATGGATTAAATAATGTTACCATTATGGCTTGGGTAAAGTCTGATAGTAATAATTCTTCTAATAAAGTTATCGCAAGTGAAGATTCAGGTTGTAAATTATGGTTACAAAACGGGAATAAACCGATTTTTACTATAAAGACAGCGGGTAATATAGAAAAATCTATAAGTAGTTCTGATATCAATTTAAACGTATGGCATCACATTGCTGGAAGTTATAGCAGTGCAACAGGTATAATGAAATTATATGTTGATGGAGAAATGGTAGATTTTACTAGTGTTGGAAGTACAGGAGCTGTTATTGAGAACACCAATTCAGCTTTAGGAACTTTTGAAATTGGACGATTATCAAGTAATGTTTCTAATAAACAATATTTTAAAGGAGCCATCGATGAAGTTAGGGTTTTTGACAGTGTTTTAACCGATTCACAAATACAACAAATTGTCTATCAGGAAATTGAAAATAATAGTGGCAAAGTTAGAGGTGTAATTATTCCAATAGATGTTTCAGATATTGATACAAAAGCTGTTTTGTCGTGGAGTAACCTTAAATTGTACTACAAAATGGGAACTGAGTTTACAACAGATAATAAAGTTAAAGATTATTCAGGTAATGGAAATCACGCCTCTATTTTTAACATTACTACACAGCAACAAGAAAATGCGCCAATACCATTTGTGACTAATAGTGATGGTGATTGGGATTCTACCACGATATGGGCTAATGGAGATGTTTGGGATGTTAAAGATAAATCGAAGATTAAAAACTATAGTATTATTAAAATATCAAGCGATATTACAATTAATAATTCATTATTAACAACTGCTTTGATAATTGACAGCGGTAAAACTTTAACAGTAAACGGCGATAATGAAATTAGAAATACTTGGTATTTAGAATTAAACGGTACCTTAGATTTAATGAGTGATTCGCAGTTAGTACAAACCAGTACCAGCGATTTGGTAACCTCTGCTACTGGAAAACTTTTAAGACGCCAAGAGGGAACGTCTAATGTATATAGATATAATTATTGGTCGTCTCCAGTTGGAATTAAAGGGGCTACAAGTTTACTAGATAATAATACCTCTGCAAACAACCCGAATAACTCAGCATTTAAGTTAAATATGCTAAAAGACCCATCAGGATTTGATATGTTGTTTACATCGGCGTACAATCAAGCAGGAAAAATAAGTACCTATTGGTTGTATACGTATAAAAACGGTGTAACGTATTGGGATTGGGCCTTATTAAGTCCAACAGCAGGGTTTACTCCTGGGGTAGGATATACCCAAAAAGGTACTGGAAATGCAGGATTAGAACAGCAATATATTTTTGAGGGTAAGCCAAATAACGGTACTATTTTAGTAGATGTTATAGATAAAGGAGGATCATGGATCGGTAGCTAATGTATCAAAAACAGAGTATTTATTGGGTAACCCGTATCCGTCTGCTTTAGATGTAGAAAAGTTTATTGATGATAATGCGGGGGTTATAGGAGGTACCTTACAATTATGGCAACAATGGGCAGGCGATTCACACTATTTAGATGAATATAAAGGGGGTTATGCTCAGGTAAATAAATTGGGTGGCGTTAGAGCTTCACAGTTTGTTGGCATAAGTGGTGCAACAACAAATGGCTCAGAAGGCACTTTGGTACCATCAAAATACTTGCCAGTTGGTCAAGGGTTTATTGCTGAAGTAGTTGCAACAGGTACAGTAAAATTTAAGAATAGTCAGCGTGTATTTATAAAGGAGTCTGATGCTAATGGCACCTATACTTCGGGGTCTGTGTTTTTTAAATCGTCTAACACAAAATCAAAAAGCGCTACGAGTACCACCGATGCATCAACGGCAAGTACTATGCAAAAAATTCGTTTAGAGTTTAATTCGGTTGTAGGCACGCAAACAAGAAGAGAATTGCTTTTAGGATTTAGCGATTACACCACCGACGGGTATGATTATGGGTACGATGCCGCTTGTAGCGAATCAAACAACAACGATTTTAATCTGAGTTTAAATGGTGAGAACATGAATATGCAAGCCTATAGTTCGATAACTCCCGATAAGGTTGTTCCGTTAAATTTTAAATCATCAGGGAATAACACCTTTGAAATTAAAGCTACAGATTTTGAAAACCTCGACAATAGTCAGGAAGTTTATTTAAGAGATCATGTTACAGGTACCTATTTTGATTTAAGACAAAACACGTCTTACAGGTTTACATCGGCAGCCGGAAAGTTTAATACTAGGTTCGAAATGGTTTTTCAGTCTCAGCAAAAGAGTTTAGGCATAGAAGAAACCTTGGCTTTAGAAAACTATATTTACTTTCAAAGCACCAACAACACCTTGTATGCTAAAAAACTAAATACATCTATAGCGAAATTAGCTATTGTAAACATGCGCGGGCAAACCGTTATGGAGTTAGATAATGTATCACAAGATACCTTAACTAATGGCATAAAAATATCGAACGTGGCCACCGGTACTTATGTAGCGTGGTTTAAAACGGAAACAGGGCAGGTAATCACTAAAAAGTTTATTGTTAATTAATTTTTAATATTAATTTAATAAGAGTAAAAAGCCAAAATAATAGTTTTGAGCACTGTTCAAAATTTTATTTTACTCTCTTGAAAAGGCTATTTATCGATTAAAATAGCTTTTTATCGCAAAAAATACACGCTTTGTCGATAAAAATCATTGAATTATTTGGTTAGAATCATTTTTATCCATAATATTATGGATAGAATTCCATTGAATATCATTAATTTGATTTATTAGGTCATATATTCCCTCACATTCCTAATACTAATTGTGTTTGTTTAGCACAAAATATTAAGCCAAGTATAAATTTTTTGTATCTAATGTATATTATCGAGGATTTTTGCAATTGTAAATCTTTAAACCTAATAATTAGATATATTAACGATTAAAATAGTGATTACTTGTTTTTCAGGCAATTAGCCTGTAATTTTATAACTGATTGATCCCAAATCTATCAAATTATGAAAACAAAACTACTTTTTAAAGTACTTGTTTGTAGTGTTCTTTTTTTTGTGAGTGCATCTTATTCTCAAGCACCTACGAACGATAATTTTGTGAACGCTTCAATCGTTCCACATGCATCCAACTGGTGTTCTGGTGATGCTGAATACACGACTATAAATGCATCTTCCGATGGAGTGAAAGGTTCAGCATGGACCAACGGACCAAATTATAATGTCTGGTTTAAGTTTCAGGCAACCGCAACAGAGGTCAATGCAGAAATAAGTATGGGCGGTGCTTTAGGAACCCTGCAATATCCTTTTTTAGCGCTTTGGAATAGTGCTGGAACCGAAATTAGCAGTTCTATTTATTACAGTCAAAGAAGTACCATAAATGTACAATCAAATAGTTTAACCATTGGAGAATGGTACTATATATCTGTAGATAATTATGTAGGTGCTGGATATAGAGGCTCCTTTAAATTATGTATAGATAATAAGGTTAATAACGATTTTAGAGACAAGGCTACCATAGTGCCGCATGCATCCAACTGGTGTTCTGGTGATGCTGAATACACGACCATAAATGCATCTTCCGATGGAGTGAAAGGTTCAGCATGGACCAACGGACCAAATTATAATGTCTGGTTTAAGTTTCAGGCAACCGCAACAGAGGTCAATGCAGAAATAAGTATGGGCGGTGCTTTAGGAACCCTGCAATATCCTTTTTTAGCGCTTTGGAATAGTGCTGGAACCGAAATTAGCAGTTCTATTTATTACAGTCAAAGAAGTACCATAAATGTACAATCAAATAGTTTAACCATTGGAGAATGGTACTATATATCTGTAGATAATTATGTAGGTGCTGGATATAGAGGCTCCTTTAAATTATGTGTAGATAATAAGGTTAATAACGATTTTAGAGACAAGGCTACCATAGTGCCGCACGCATCCAACTGGTGTTCTGGTGATGCTGAATACACGACCATAAATGCATCTTCCGATGGAGTGAAAGGTTCAGCATGGACCAACGGACCAAATTATAATGTCTGGTTTAAGTTTCAGGCAACCGCAACAGAGGTCAATGCAGAAATAAGTATGGGCGGTGCTTTAGGAACCCTGCAATATCCTTTTTTAGCGCTTTGGAATAGTGCTGGAACCGAAATTAGCAGTTCTATTTATTATAGTCAAAGAAGTACCATAAATGTACAATCAAATAGTTTAACCATTGGAGAATGGTACTATATATCTGTAGATAATTATGTAGGTGCTGGATATAGAGGCTCCTTTAAATTATGTATAGATAATAAGGTTAATAACGATTTTAGAGACAAGGCTACCATAGTGCCGCATGCATCCAACTGGTGTTCTGGTGATGCTGAATACACGACCATAAATGCATCTTCCGATGGAGTGAAAGGTTCAGCATGGACCAACGGACCAAATTATAATGTCTGGTTTAAGTTTCAGGCAACCGCAACAGAGGTCAATGCAGAAATAAGTATGGGCGGTGCTTTAGGAACCCTGCAATATCCTTTTTTAGCGCTTTGGAATAGTGCTGGAACCGAAATTAGCAGTTCTATTTATTATAGTCAAAGAAGTACCATAAATGTTCAATCTGCAAATTTAACAATAGGAGAATGGTATTATATTTCCGCAGATAATTATTACGGGGCCGGTTACCGAGGTACGTTCACATTATGTTTAGACACTAAAGTTGACTATGATCTTTATGAAGGCGCCATTGATGTTACGAGTTTTATCAACAGCTGCTCTCCAGATGCTATTTATTCAACTATAGGCGCTTCGAGCGATCGCAACAAAGGAACTAACTGGAACAATAATGGGCCTCAAAAAAATAGATGGTTTAAATTTACAGCACCTGCAACAGGTAAGATTAATATAACTGTTGATATAGGAGGGTCAAAAGGCACACAATCAACTACTCAAATTGCACTATGGCAAGCCGATGGCGTTACAGAAATAACAAGTAAAAGGTATGCCTTTATTTCTGAAGACGTGGTAATGGGAGCCGAAGGATTAACCCCGGGAGCAACCTATTATATTTCTATTGATACATATAGTTCTGGGTATTGGGGGACCTTTACATTATGTCTTCAAGACCAATTAGATTACGACTTTTATGAAGGCGCCATTGATGTTACAGGTTTCATGAACAGTTGTTCACCTGATGCTATTTATACAACTATAGGTGCATCACCAGACCGTAACAAAGGAACAAACTGGAACAATAACGGACCTCAATACAACAGGTGGTTTAAATTTACAGCGCCTACAACTGGACAAATTGAAATTACAGTTGATATTGGAGGGTCAAAAGGCACACAAACTACTACACAACTTGCGTTATGGCAGGCAGATGGTTTAACTGAGGTAAGTAGTATTCGATATGTCGCTGTTGGAGATGACGTTATTTTAGGTACGCCAAATTTAACACCGGGATCTATTTATTATATCTCTGTTGATTCTTATAGTTCAGGTTATTATGGTTCGTTTACATTATGTTTAAAAGATAAAATAGGCTATGATTATTACGAAGGCGCCATTGATGTTACAAGCATGATAAATTCGTGTTCATCAGATGCACTTTATACAACAACAGGCGCTACTCCTGACAAAAATAAAGGGACAGCATGGAATGGTGGACCATTATATAACAGATGGTTTAAATTTACAGCGCCTGCAACAGGTCAAATTGATATTACTGTTAATATTGGAGGAACAAAAGGAACTCAAAGATATACTCAAATTGCATTGTGGGAAAATGGTGGAACTGTCGAAGTTAATAGCATTCGTTATGTTTCTATTGCTGATAATGTTACATTATCTGGAGTGGGTTTAACACCTGGTGCCACGTATTATATTTCCGTTGATGCATATTCTGGAAATGCCGGAACTTTTACCCTATGTTTAGAACAATCTTATGTCGATTTTAATGGAACCAATTCTTATGTTGACTTTGGAAATAATCATAATTTCACGGGTGTTTTTTCACTTGAAGCATGGATATTACAAAAATCAAATACATCAATTGCGACAGTAATTTCTAAAGGAGATGTTAAATCTGGAGCCAATAGGGGGTATCATTTAACGATTAAAAATGGGTATCCTAATTTAACTTGGTATAACAATTCGGGGGTAGCTATTCTAGATATCACTTCACCTTACCAAATCTCTAATAATATTTGGCATCATATAGCAACAACTTATAACGGTACTAAAGCCTCTTTGTATCTGGACGGTGTTTTAGTTGTGAGTAGTAACTCATCTTCGCCTTTAAGCAATACCTATAATTTTATGCTAGGAGCGGGTTATGATAGTAGCACACCAACAGTGCCTAAAAATTATTTTAACGGTCATATTGATGAAGTTCGAGTTTGGAATACCGCTTTATCTGAGGAACAGTTGCGTGAAATGATGAATCAGGAAATTGTACAAAATGGTTCTTGTGTAGCAGGGAAAGTGATTCCTTCACGGGTTTCTGGAGGTTTACAATGGAGTAATTTAAAAGGCTATTATCCAATGACAGATAATACGGCAGTTGATTTCTCAACTAACAAGATAATTGGTTATTCAAAAAACAATAGAACGTCTATTCAACCTCAAACAGCACCGTTGCCTTATGTAACAGTGGCAAACGGTAATTGGGAAACGGCCACAACGTGGCATAATAATTCAGTTCAGTATATTCCAAATTCAATCCTTTATGGAACGCAGATAGATTGGAATATCATTAGAATTTCTCATGACATTACAATTAGTGAATCACTAAAATCTAAAGGATTAATCATAGATACAGATAAAGCGCTCACAGTAACAGGTGATAATGAAATACGAAACAGTTGGTATTTAGGGTTACATGGGACTTTAGATTTAATGAGTGATTCGCAGTTAGTACAAACCAGTACCAGTGATTTGGTAACCTCAGCTACTGGAAAACTTTTACGACGCCAAGAGGGAACCTCTAATGTATATAGATATAATTATTGGTCGTCTCCAGTTGGAATTAAAGGGGCTACGAGTTTACTAGATAATAATACCTCTGCAAACAACCCGAATAATTCAGCATTTAAGTTAAATATGCTAAAAGACCCATCAGGATTTGATATGTTGTTTACATCGGCGTACAATCAAGCAGGAAAAATAAGTACCTATTGGTTGTATACGTATAAAAACGGTGTAACGTATTGGGATTGGGTCTTATTAAGTCCAACAGCAGGGTTTACCCCAGGGGTGGGTTATACCCAAAAAGGTACTGGAAATGCAGGATTGGAACAGCAATATATTTTTGAGGGTAAGCCCAATAACGGTACTATTTTAGTAGATGTTATAGATAAAGGAGGATCAGGATCGGTAGCTAATGTATCAAAAACAGAGTATTTATTGGGTAACCCGTATCCGTCTGCTTTAGATGTAGAAAAGTTTATTGATGATAATGCGGGGGTTATAGGAGGTACCTTACAATTATGGCAACAATGGGCAGGCGATTCACACTATTTAGATGAATATAAAGGGGGTTATGCTCAGGTAAATAAATTGGGTGGCGTTAGAGCTTCACAGTTTGTTGGCATAAGTGGTGCAACAACAAATGGCTCAGAAGGCACTTTGGTACCATCAAAATACTTGCCAGTTGGTCAAGGGTTTATAGTAGAAGTTATAGCAAATGGCAGTGTAAAATTTAAGAATAGTCAGCGTGTATTTATAAAGGAGTCTGATGCTAATGGCACCTATACTTCGGGGTCTGTGTTTTTTAAATCGTCTAACACAAAATCAAAAAGCGCTACGAGTACCACCGATGCATCAACGGCAAGTACTATGCAAAAAATTCGTTTAGAGTTTAATTCGGTTGTAGGCACGCAAACAAGAAGAGAATTGCTTTTAGGATTTAGCGATTACACCACCGACGGGTATGATTATGGGTACGATGCCGCTTGTAGCGAATCAAACAACAACGATTTTAATCTGAGTTTAAATGGCGAGAACATGAATATGCAAGCCTATAGCTCGATAACTCCAGATAAGGTTGTTCCGTTAAATTTTAAATCATCAGGGAATAACACCTTTGAAATTAAAGCTACAGATTTTGAAAACCTCGACAATAGTCAGGAAGTTTATTTAAGAGATCATGTTACAGGCAGCTATTTTGATTTAAGACAAAACACGTCTTACAGGTTTACATCGGCAGCCGGAAAGTTTAATACTAGGTTCGAAATGGTTTTTCAGTCCCAGCAAAAGAGTTTAGGCATAGAAGAAACCTTGGCTTTAGAAAACTATATTTACTTTCAAAGCACCAACAACACCTTGTATGCTAAAAAACTAAATACGTCTATAGCTAAGTTAGCCATAGTAAATATGCGCGGGCAAACCGTTATGGAGTTAGATAATGTATCACAAGATACCTTAACTAATGGCATAAAAATATCGAACGTGGCCACCGGTACTTATGTAGCGTGGTTTAAAACGGAAACAGGGCAGGTAATCACTAAAAAGTTTATTGTTAATTAATTTTTAATATTAATTTAATAAGAGTAAAAAGCCAAAATAATAGTTTTGGCTTTTTTTATCATTAAAAATTAATCATTTAAGGATAAATCCTTAATTTCGCACCTCAAAATGAAAATTGATATAATGAGTGCTAAATTTCCTGAATATAAAGGACTTGACTTGCCAAAAGTAGCCGAAGAAATTCTTAACTACTGGCAAGAAAACGAAATTTTTGAAAAAAGTGTATCCACCAGAGAGGATCACGAATCGTTTGTGTTTTTTGAAGGACCTCCTTCTGCAAACGGATTACCTGGTGTTCATCACGTTTTAGCACGTGCTATAAAAGATATTTTTCCCCGCTATAAAACCATGAAAGGTTACCAAGTAAAGCGTAAAGCGGGCTGGGATACGCATGGTTTGCCAATTGAATTGGGTGTTGAAAAAGAATTAGGCATTACCAAAGAAGATATCGGCAAAACAATTTCGGTTGAAGATTACAATGCAGCCTGTCGTAAAGCCGTAATGCGTTACACCGATGTTTGGAACGACCTAACACAAAAAATGGGGTATTGGGTAGATATGAACGATCCGTATATTACCTACGAACCTAAATACATGGAGTCTGTATGGTGGTTGCTAAAGCAAATTTATAATAAGAATTTGTTGTACAAAGGTTACACCATCCAACCATATTCGCCAAAAGCAGGAACAGGTTTAAGTTCGCACGAATTAAACCAACCAGGAACTTATCAAGATGTTACCGATACTACCGTGGTTGCTCAGTTTAAAGCAAAACCAGAATCGTTACCCGATTTTTTACAGAATGAAGGAGATATTCATTTTTTAGCTTGGACCACCACACCTTGGACCTTGCCAAGTAATACGGCGTTAACTGTTGGCCCTAAAATAGAATACGTTTTAGTTGAAACTTTTAACCAATACACATTTCGACCTATTAAAGTGGTTTTAGCTAAAAAATTAGTTAACTATCAATTTGCTGGGAAGTTTAATGAAGTTAAAGATAAAGCGGAATTGTATGCATATAAATCTGATGATAAAAAAATCCCATACTTCGTAATAAAGGAATTTATTGGTAAAGATTTAGTAGGTATTACCTACGAGCAATTATTGCCTTACGCCTTGCCGTATAACAATCCAGAAAATGCATTTAGAGTTATTTCTGGAGATTTCGTTACCACCGAAGATGGAACAGGTATTGTACACACCGCACCTACTTTTGGAGCAGATGATGCCACGGTTGCAAAACAAGCAACACCAGAAGTGCCACCTATGTTGGTAAAAGACGAAAATGGCAACTTGGTTCCGTTGGTAGATTTACAAGGTAAATTCCGTCCAGAAATGGGTGAATATGCTGGTAAATATGTGAAGAATGAATATTACAACGATGGAGAAGAACCAGAACGTTCGGTAGATGTAGAAATTGCCATTAAATTAAAAGAAGAAAACAAAGCCTTTAAGGTTGAAAAATACAAACACAGTTACCCAAATTGCTGGCGAACTGATAAACCAATTCTATACTACCCATTAGATTCTTGGTTTATTAAAGTAACCGATATTAAAGATCGAATGTTCGAATTGAACGAGACTATCAACTGGAAACCAAAAGCAACAGGTACAGGTCGTTTTGGTAACTGGTTAGCAAATGCCAACGATTGGAATTTATCGCGTTCTCGTTACTGGGGAATTCCATTACCAATTTGGAGAACCGAAGATGGTAAAGAGGAAATCTGTATTGGTTCTGTTGAAGAATTAAAATCGAAATGCAAAAAGCAGTTTCAGCAGGTGTTTTAGCAAAAGATATTTTTGAAGAGTTTTGAAGTTGGAAACAATTCCGAAGAAAACTATGCTAAAATCGACTTGCATAAAAATATTGTTGATGAGATTATTTTAGTTTCACCATCTGGACAAGAAAATGTTCCGCGAAAGCGATTTAATTGATGTTTGGTTCGATTCTGGTTCTATGCCGTATGCACAATGGCATTATCCGTTTGAAAACAAAGATTTAATTGATAAAGGAACTTCCTATCCAGCAGATTTTATTGCCGAAGGTGTTGACCAAACACGTGGTTGGTTTTATACTTTACACGCAATTGCAACGATGGTGTTTGATTCGGTTGCTTATAAAAACGTAGTTTCTAACGGATTGGTGTTGGATAAAAACGGACAAAAAATGTCTAAACGTTTAGGAAATGCCATCGATCCTTTTGAAACCTTATCAACTTACGGTGCCGATGCAACACGTTGGTACATGATTAGCAATGCAAATCCTTGGGATAATTTAAAATTTGATTTAGATGGTATTGAAGAAGTAAAACGTAAATTCTTCGGAACACTTTATAATACCTATTCGTTCTTTCAGCTGTATGCTAATTTTGATAGTTTTAATTACAGTGAAGCCGAAATTCCGATAAACGAACGTCCTGAAATTGATCGATGGATACTTTCAGAATTAAACACTTTAATTCAAAAAGTTGATGCTTTTTATGCAGATTACGAGCCTACAAAAGCGGCACGTGCTATTTCAGATTTTACTCAAGATTATTTAAGTAACTGGTATGTGCGTTTATGCAGAAGACGTTTCTGGAAAGGCGATTATGAACAAGATAAAATTTCGGCATACCAAACACTTTATACCTGTATGGAAACCATTGCGAAATTAGGTGCACCAATTGCTCCATTTTTTATGGATAGATTGTATTTAGATTTAAATGCGGCTACTCAAAAAGAAAACTTTGAAAGTGTGCATTTAGCAGAATTTCCAAAATACGATGCTTCGTTAGTAGACAAGAGTTTAGAACGTAAAATGGAAGCAGCTCAAACAATATCGTCTTTAGTATTATCGTTAAGAGCTAAAGAAAAGATAAAAGTGCGTCAGCCACTTCAAAAAATCATGATTCCCGTTACAGCAAACAGCAAAAAGAAGAAATTTTAGCGGTTTCAGATTTAATAAAACACGAAGTAAATGTAAAAGAAATTGAGCTTTTAGAAGAAGCTTCAGATATTTTAGTAAAACAGATAAAACCTAATTTTAAGACCTTAGGACCGCGTTTTGGGAAAGACATGAAAGCCATTGCCAGAGCAGTTACTAACTTTTCGGCAGAAGATATTAACAAAATTGAACAAAATGGCGTTTTGGATATTGAAGTTAACGGAAAAAATATAACTTTAGCACTCGATGATGTAGAAATTACATCACAAGATATTGAAGGATGGTTGGTAGCGAATGAAGGTAATTTAACAGTTGCTTTAGATGTTACAATAACCGACAATTTGCGAAGTGAAGGCATAGCCAGAGAACTTGTAAATCGTATTCAAAATTTGCGCAAAGATTCGGGATTTGAGGTCACCGATAGAATAGATGTTAAGTTACAAAGTAATTCGCAAATTAATACGGCAATTCACACAAATATTTCGTATATTAAAGCAGAAACGCTCACAGAAGGGCTTGAAATAATTGACAAATTAGAAAATGGTATAGAGATTGCATTTGATGATGTAAATACCAAATTATTTATTCAAAAACATTGAGATTATGAGTTTAGATTTAAACATAAGATATTCTGATAAGGATTTAGCAGAATTTAAGACTTTAATTCAAGAGAAGATAGTTAAAGCGCAACGCGATTTAGAGTTAATTAAAAGCGCATATATGAACGACCACAACAATGGTACCGAAGATACATCACCAACTTTTAAAGCTTTTGATGAAGGTAGCGAAGTGATGAGCAAAGAATCTAATTCTGCCTTAGCCATTAGACAAGAAAAATTTATTCGCGATTTAAAAAATGCGTTAATTAGAATTGAAAACAAAACCTATGGGGTTTGTAGAGTTACAGGAAAATTAATCGCTAAAGAGCGATTAAAATTAGTGCCGCATGCTACCTTAAGTATTGAAGCAAAAAACATGCAATAAAATTTTTTAAATTATATATTTGAAACGTCTCAATTTATTGAGACGTTTTTTTATTTGTCATTCCTACTAGGGAAGGCATCCACTCTTAATGTTTTAATACTTAATGTCACTAAAAAAATCTATAGTCACTAATCATCATTATTTTACTTATCGATCAAATAAGTAAAATTTATATAAAGACACATTTTGAATTGCAGGAACACATTGTTGTTTTAAGTTGGTTTCAAATCTACTTTATTGAAAACGATGGTATGGCTTGGGGCACAAAAATCAGTGATTTTGTAACTTTTATTTCCGAAAGACAAGCAAAGGTAGCACTGACATTGTTTCGTGTGTTAGCTGTTTTTGGAATTGGTTATTGGCTTTACGATGCTACTAAAAAAGGCGCGTCAAAAATATTAATTTTAGCCATTGCATTAATATTTGCAGGGGCGATGGGTAATATTATAGACTCTGTTTTTTACGGTGTATTATTTGATGATAGTTATAATCAGGTGGCAACTTTTTTACCTGAATCGGGAGGCTATGATTCGCTTTTACATGGTCGTGTGGTCGACATGTTGTATTTTCCTTTGTTTTCAATAGATTTACCCACATGGTTTCCAATAAATGCCGGCAAACGCTTTAACTTCTTCGAGCCCGTATTTAATATTGCCGACATGGCGATAAGTACTGGGTTTATTATGCTTATTGTGTTTAATAAAAAGGCGTTTCCTAAGAATTAGTTTTTTCTATAAAAGAATTAATTGTAAGTAATTTTTTCATAAATTGTAAGCTAATTTGCATTTTGTTTTTTGTTAAAGTGTAAAAAAAATTAATTTAATGAAATACAGTTTCTTAGTAATAGTATCGATTGTAATATTCAGTTTTAATAAAATCGAAAGTCAAAACACTTATAATATTGTTTTTCCAGGGCATGATAGAGATGTCGTCTGTCAACAATGTATTAATGCTTTTAATCAAAAGCCTAAAGAAGTTAAATTTTCGGTTGTTATGGAGAGGGATAATTTATATTTCCAGATAAACGATAAAACATGGTTTAATCAACTGTTTAAAAATCAAACAGATGGAATTGCAATTGATGTTGTTTCGAAAGACATTTATGGTTGTGATGAAATAATTATTGGTAATCCTCAAATTAAAGGAGAATTATTAAAACCCATTTACGCATCTAATTTAAAAAGTGGATTAAAGCCCTCTGGTGAAAACATGTTTCGGGTACATGTTGGAAGAGTGCCTAGTGCATTGATAAATAAAGAATTAGAATTTAATATTTTGTTTTTAATTAATAATAATTTATGTAGTTATAATAGAATATATCATTTAGAATCATACCCATGGGACTTGTTGGATATGGGTATGTATTTAGATTCTTTAACCTATAATCCTAAAAAGGTAAAACCGATTAGTGAGGAAGGATTTGTTGTAAAATACAAAACTTTAAAATTTAAAATCCCTTTTGAAAAGAACAAATCGGAATACTCACAGCAAGATATAAAACCGATATATGATTCTTTAAGATTAACAGATTTTAATATAAAAACAATAAAAATTAAAGCATATTCTTCTATTGAAGGAAGTGTTGAAAGGAATTTACAACTTCAAGAACAGCGCGCTAATAGTATTGTATCTGCTTTACAAAGTTTTCAAAAGCCAACTATAAAAACTGAAGTGTCATCATCTGAAAATTGGGTTGAGTTTTTAAATGATATAAAAGGAACTGAATACGAAAATTTAAAAGCACTTACAAAAAAGGAAATTAAAGGAAAGTTAGATGCAGTACTTTCTAATAAATTAGAACCATTATTAAGAAACCACAGAAAGGCAGTTTTAGAATTGGAACTTGAGAAGAAAGATGAGTTTAAAACCATGACCTCCAATGAATTATTGACAAATTTCAATTCAGTAATTCGTTCTCAAGATCTAAAAAAAGCTTTAGACATTCAGAATTCTATTTTTGATAAAATAAGGAATAATGAAATAAATCCAGATTTTTTAAGAAAAATGGAGATACCTAAGCAATCAAAATTTGTTAAAATTTTTAATAAAAACTCTGCATTTAGGTATATGCAAGATGTAAGGCAATCTGTAATTGTTTACAATGAGTTGTTAGAATTAGAAAAATTAGTGCCTAATGATGGCGAAGTGAAGTATAATATTGCCGCTGTTAAAATTAAACTATGGAGGCATAAAGCAATCACAGAAGATGAAACTAAACTAAAAAACCAAATAAATGCTTTAAAAAACTTCAAAATAGACGTGTCATTAATTGATAGAATGATGGTGAATTTTCATATTATCAAAGCAGAAAATTTAATGCGAGTTAGAGATTATGTAAACAAAGACAAATCGGTGGAGTTTATAAATAGTAAGTATAAAAACTTTCCATTGTCCGATTACGATTATTTAAGTTTAGCACAATTTTTTAGTTATTATGCCATTTCCGATATGTCTGTAAAACTTCTGCAAGACAAAGCAAAAAGCATTGATATCGATGAAGATTTATTATTCTATTATCTAAATTTAACTTTAATAGATAAGGACTTAACACAAGACGAAAATTACAGGACCATAATGCTTAATGCAATAAATATAAATAAAGAGCGCTTTTGTAAATTATTTAATTCAATTGAAAAAGGCGGCGTAACATTTCAATTATTGGAAGATGATTATTTGAGTGATACGTATTGTGAAAATTGTGAAAATTAAAACTCGTAAACTACGTTGGGCGTTACACAAAAGTCCAACCTTATATCACTTTCAAAAACATTAGAAATTGCGGTTTCAGCTTCAAAAAAAGACAATCCGATTTTAATAGTTTCTGGTCTGCATTCCGATAAAAATTTATCATAAAAACCTTTGCCATAACCCACACGATGTCCTTGTTTATCGAAGGCTAAAAGCGGAATAAAAACCACATCAATTTTGTTGTTAAAAATTTCAATGCCATCAACAGGTTCAGGGATGTTGTAATGGTTTTTTTTGATTTTTGTGCTATCCGTTAATAAAAAATGAGTCATTTCACTGGTTTCAAAATTACTTTTTGAAATCACGATGTTTTTATCTTTTCCCGAAAGGATATTTAAAATATAATCGGTGTTTATTTCTCTCTGTTCTTCTATCGTTAAAAAAATATGATAAAAAGAAAAGTTCCAGACAGATAATTTTAAGAGTTGGTTGGCAATATTCATGCTTAAATCATCAATTTGTTTAATTGATAAGGTATTACGAAGCGCTTTGTATTTTTTTCGTAATTCGGCTTTAAGCATTTTAACTAGCGTTTAAGTTTTGTGGTTATGTGAAATAAGGCGTCGCCTTGATATACTATTGGCGATTCGTTTACATTTATAATATAACCCGAATTTGAAGCTTTTACTTCATGATTTAATTTGCCATAAGGATCGGTGATATTACCTAAAACCTCTCCTTTTTTAACGTGACTACTAATGGGGATGGTTGCTCTAAACATACCCGAAATACTGGCGCGTTGCCAACGACTTTCATTAATAAAAACGGTGTCTTTTTTAGGTTTTGAAGCCGTAAATTTTACGCTAAGCATACCTAAATGTTTCAAAATACGTTTCGCGCCATTTATACCTTGATTGGTTATGTTTTCGTCTATATGAAACGATTTTCCACCTTCAAAAAGCAGCATAGGCTTACCTAATTTAAAGCAACTGTTTCTAAACGATTTGTTTAAATTTTTTGAATATAAAACAAATGGTGCGGCAAACGCTTTAGCTAACTCATTTAAATGTCTGTTTTCTTTAGAAATGCGTATTTGTGGAGCATTGTATCTGCCCGAACCACCTGTATGAAAATCTATCACGCAGTCTACACAAGGCACAATATCATGAATTAATTTATGGGCAACTCTACTTGCCAAAGAACCTTCTACGCTTCCCGGAAAAACACGATTTAAATCTCTGCCATCGGGAAATTCACGTTTTAAATTTATAAAACCAAAAATGTTTATTACTGGTATACAAATAATAGTGCCTATTTTGGGTTTATTAATGCCTTTAGCAATCAATTGTCTTACAATTTCAACACCATTTACTTCATCACCATGAATACCTGCGGTAAATAATACAATTGGACCTGGTTTTTTAGCACGTTCAATAATAATAGGAACATTTATTGGCGAGGAGGTATGTAGGTTAGCCACATCAAAATCTATCTCCTTGCTTTCACCAGGATATATTTTTGTATTTAAAATGGTTAAGATATTATTGGAGATTGAGGTCATTTTGTTGGAATTAAACCGCGTCTACTTTTTTCTATATAGGTGATAATGCTTTTAGCAATATTTTTTCCAGTGGCTTCCTCAATACCTTCTAAGTCCTGGTGTTGAATTCACTTCCAAAAGTAAAGGTCCACGGGCAGATTGCAACATATCTACACCACAAACAGGTAATTTTAGAACGCGTGATGCATTTGTAGCCAAATGCAATTCGGAATCGGTTAATTTTATAATATTAGCAGTACCACCACGGTGTAAATTAGAACTAAATTCACCTTCTTTTCCTTGGCGTTTCATGGCGCCAATAACTTGTCCGTCTACAACTAAAGCCCTAATATCGGCACCTTTAGCTTCTTTTATAAATTCTTGTACTATCACACGGGCTTCCAAACCATTAAAAGCTTCTAAAACAGATTCTGCGGCATTTTTAGTTTCGGCTAAAACAACACCTAAACCTTGAGTGCCTTCTAATAATTTGATTATTACAGGTACACCACCAACATGTTCAATAACTTCTTCAACATCGCGAGAATAATTGGTAAAAACTGTTTTTGGCATACCAATTCCTGCTTTACTTAAGCGTTGTAAACTTCTTAGTTTATCTCTAGATCGTTGAATAGCATCAGAAGTTGCAATGGTAAATACATTCATCATTTCAAACTGACGAACCACTGCACAACCATAAAAAGTGATAGAGGCACCAATTCTTGGAATAATGGCATCTACATAATCTAAATATCGGTCTTTATAATAAATGGTAGGTTTTTCTTTTTCAATAATGATGTCGCATTTTAAAGGATCTATAACCTCTACTTTATGACCTCGTTTTTCGCCTTCTTCAACAAGTCGGTCGGTTGA
Organism: uncultured Flavobacteriaceae bacterium; assembly: GCA_963704215.1. Lineage (GTDB taxonomy): Bacteria > Bacteroidota > Bacteroidia > Flavobacteriales > Flavobacteriaceae > Mariniflexile. Next base: position 564,234 of record CAVPHK010000010.1, on the reverse strand, counting down.
ATATAAATTAGAGTTTCTTGATAATATAACTATGTTCATAAGGATTTTGAATTATGAGAAACATTTTCTAAATCTACATCTACTATAAATTTTCGTTTTAAAAACTGCCTGCCAATTAAAACAGGAAATTTCATATCGTCTCTTGTGCTTAAAGTTAAGTTAATCTTATAGGTTTTTCCAAAAAATATAACTTCAGATTTTATTTTATATCGGTTTTCTTTTAATCCGTTACTGCTTTTAACCGTGGTACGTGAATACTCATTAAAAGTAATTTCTGTCTTCCCAAAATTTTGATGTTCATCACTGTTAAAAACACATCTTAAAGTATTATTTTCTTCAATAATTTCAGAATAATGAATGGTAGAGGTATAAGCTCCTGTATCAATTTTAACATCAATATGGAATAATCCCAGTTTCGGAAAATCTATTTTATCTACTCTACCAATTACTTTTTTATTCATTTTATGGGTTTAAAATGTGGCGCAAGGTAGCAAATTGTTATTTAGCTTCAAAAGTTTAACAGATTTATACTGACGGTAACTAATTATTAAAAAATTAAAATAATTACCTTTGAATACATGAATACACCTGCTTTAGAAATACAATTACAAACCTTACCAAACCAACCAGGAGTTTATCAGTATTACGATAATGAAGGCACCATAATTTATGTTGGAAAAGCAAAAAATTTAAAAAAACGAGTAAGTTCGTATTTTACAAAAACACATGATAATGGAAAAACACGTGTGTTGGTAAAAAAAATTGCCACATATTAAACATATTGTTGTTGATACAGAAACAGATGCTTTATTATTAGAAAACAATCTTATAAAAAAGTATCAGCCCAAGTATAATGTGATGCTGAAAGACGACAAATCGTATCCGTGGATTTGTATTAAAAACGAACGTTTTCCAAGAGTGTTTTCTACCCGTAGGGTTTTTAAAGATGGTTCTGAATATTTTGGACCCTATACCAGTATGAAAACCGTTCATACACTTTTAGATTTAATAAAAGGCTTGTATTCAGTTGCGAATTGTAATTACGATTTATCTGAAAAAAAAATTGAAGCAGGTAAATATAAAGTATGTTTAGAATATCATTTAGGAAACTGTAAAGGTGCTTGCGAAGGTTATGAAACCGAAGCAGAATACAATGAAAGTATTAAAGCCATTAAAGAAATTTTAAAAGGAAATTTTAAAGATTCGTTATCGCAATTTAAAAGTCAAATGAAACAATTGGCTGAAGATATGCACTTTGAAGAAGCGCAAAAAATAAAAGAAAAAATTGAAGTTCTTGAAAATTATCAAGCAAAATCTACCATTGTAAATCCTAAAATTAGCAATGTAGATGTGTTTTCAATAATGAGTGATGAAAGTTATGGTTATGTCAACTTTTTACAGCTTTCTTACGGTTCTATTATTCGTTCGCATACTTTAGAAATAAAGAAGAAATTAGACGAAACCGATGTTGAGTTGTTAGAATTGGCCATTACCGAAATTCGACAACGTTTCCATTCAAAATCAAAAGAAATTTATGTACCTTTTAAGGTGGAAATTAGGAGAAGATATAAAAGTAACTATTCCGCAATTGGGCGACAAAAAACATATTTTAGATTTATCGCTTAGAAACGCTAAATATTATCGAATGGAGCGTTTTAAACAAGATAAAATTGTAGATCCCGATAGGCATGCCAATAGAATTATGGCACAAATGAAAGCCGATTTACGCTTGCATGAAGAACCTCGACATATAGAGTGTTTTGATAATTCGAACATTCAAGGCACCAATCCCGTAGCGGCCTGTGTGGTTTTTAAAAATGGAAAACCAAGCAAAAAAGATTATAGACATTTTAATATTAAAACAGTTGAAGGACCAGACGATTTTGCTTCTATGGAAGAAGTGGTGTATCGACGATACAAACGAATGTTGGATGAAGAGCAACCATTACCACATCTCATTATTATTGATGGTGGAAAAGGACAATTATCTTCAGCATTAAAAAGTTTAGATGCGTTAGAATTAAGAGGAAAAATAGCAATTATCGGAATTGCAAAACGTTTAGAAGAATTATTTTATCCAAATGATCCAATTCCGTTATATTTAGATAAAAAAAGTGAAACGCTTAAAATTATTCAGCAATTGCGAAATGAAGCGCATCGTTTTGGAATTGAACATCACAGAAACAAGAGAAGTAAAAGTGCTTTAAATACAGAGTTGGAAACCATTCCTGGTATTGGTGAAAAAACCATTGTAGAATTGTTAAAGCATTTTAAATCTGCAAAACGTGTTGCAAATGCCAAGTTAGATGAGTTAGAAGCTGTTGTTGGAGTGTCTAGAGCCGAAAAAATTTATAACTATTATCATAATAAATGAAATATTTTTTAACATGTATTCTTTTTATTATTTGTTTCGAGATGTTTTCTCAAGAAACAGAAAAGCAAGATGTTAAAGTTGGTTTAGTTTTAAGTGGAGGTGGCGCCAAAGGATTAGCCCATATTGGTGTTTTAAAGGTTATAGACAGTTTAGGTGTAAAAATAGATTATGTAGCAGGTACCAGTATGGGCGCTATTATTGGGGCGCTTTATGCTTCGGGCTATTCTGGTAAAGAGTTAGATTCTATTTTCCATGAAATTGATTTTGATAATCTTATTAACGACGAGTTACCAAGAGCCTCCAAAGCATTTTATGAACGCTATAATTCTGAAAAATATGCTATAACCTTACCGTTTGAAAAGTTTAAAATAAAACTACCTTCGGCCATCTCCAGAGGTCAGAATACTTTTAGTTTGTTTTCAAGATTAACATTACATGTTAATGAAATTAAAGATTTTAGCAAATTACCAGTTCCGTTTTTTTGTATTGCAACAAATGTTGAAACAGGTGCCCAAGTAATATTAGATAATGGCAATTTAACCCAGTCCATTTTAGCAAGTGGTGCCTTGCCTACATTGTTTCAGCCGGTTATTATCGATAACCAAGTATTAATTGATGGCGGCGTGGTAAATAATTATCCAATAGACGAGTTAAGGGCAAAAGGAATGGATGTTATTATTGGTGTAGATGTTCAAGATGGGTTGTCGCTGCGCGAAGATTTATCTTCTGCACTCGATGTTTTATCACAAATTAATAATTTCCGGACTATCAATGATATGAAATTAAAGGTTAAAAAAACCGATATTTATATTAAACCAGATATTAAAGATTATAATGTTGTTTCATTTAACGAAGGTGCTAAAATTATCGAAAACGGCAAGCAAGCGGCGTATTCTAAAATGAATTTTTTAGAAAAGTTACCTAAGAGAGAAACGATTCAAATGCCACCAAAATTTAAAATTACAACACGCGATAGCATTACCATAAATAACGTTGTTGTAACGGGCATTGAAAAATATACAAGAGCATATGTGTTAGGAAAACTCAAAATAAAAAACGGACAAAAAATCAGTTATGAAGAGTTTAATAAAGGCATTAATAATTTAGTAGCAACCAATAATTTCGATTCTTTTGAATATGAATTAAAAAGGGATGAGGATAATAATGGGTTCATACTTAATACAAAAGTTAAAGAAACAGCGATTAGCACATTTTTAAAACTTGGAATTCATTATGATGATTTGTACAAAAGTGCTGCGCTATTAAACATAACAAAAAAAAGCTGGTTGTTTGATAATGATGTTGCCTCGTTAGATATCATTTTAGGAGATAATGTGAGTTACAATTTTGAATATTATATAGATAAAGGGTTTTATTGGAGTATCGGATTAAAATCGAGATACCATCAATTTAATAAAAATATAAATGCGCAATTAATTTTAAATGATGCAGAAATTGAAGGTACTGGTTTAAACAAGGTGGATGCTGAGTTAGAAGACCAAACGAATCAAATTTATTTACAAACCTTAATTAAAAAATACTTTGCTTTTAGCATGGGAGCAGAACATAAACGCTTAGAAATAAAAACAGAAACCTTAACATCAAATAATCAATCTAGTGATTTTATATTTGAAAAAACCGATTATCTAAGTGTTTTTGGTGGTTTAAAATTAGACACCTACGATAATAAATACTTTCCTAAAAGAGGCGTGTATTTTAATGGCGATTTACACATGTATTTATATGCCTCAGGTTTTAACGCCGAATTTAAAAATTTCTCAATTGCCAAGGCAGATATGGGTTATGCATTTAGCGTATCAAATAAATTGGCATTTAATTTACAAACAAGTGGAGGCTTTAAAATAGGTGATAAAGCCACAAGACCATTAGATTTTGCTCTTGGGGGATTTGGTAATAATTTAATAAATAATTTTATTCCGTTTTTAGGGTACGATTTTATATCACTTACAGGAAATAGTTATGTAAAAGCCTTTGCCAGTGTAGATTATGAGTTTTTAAGAAAACAACACATTCTGCTTGAAGGCAATTGGGCCAATATAGAAGACGATATTTTTGAAACTGGCGAATGGTTAACGCTTCCAGATTACAGAGGTTATGCCATAGGGTATGGTTTAGAATCATTTATTGGTCCTATTCAAGTAAAATACAGTTACTCACCAGAGCAAAGACAAAGTAATTGGTATTTCAATGTGGGCTTCTGGTTTTAATGAAATATTCAGAACTCCGTGCAGTTAAATATCATAAGAAAAGTTAACTGTAAATCAGTATATTTGTTAGCGTATGCAACATTTTTGGCAAGATTTATTACAGTTTCTTCACTTTCTCATTAAGAGAAATCCTGAATGAGAATACTTTATTGTATCTTTATATAATTGATTTTTAGTTCATTGTCACCCTGAGCAAAGTCGAAGGGTTAACTTTTAAATTCTTTAAAGTATGCCTTTTTATCACAAATTAGGAAATATTCCAAATAAGCGTCATACCCAGTTTAGAAAACCAGATGGCAGTTTGTATTCCGAACAGTTATTTGGCACCATTGGGTTTGATGGCATGTACACCAATAGCTATCACGAACAGCGACCAACACAAGTTAAAGAAATAAAAAAACAATACAGTGTTGCGCCTAAAATAGCCAAGGCAAATAATATACAATCGTATCGCTTTAAAGGATTTCAAGTAAAACCAGAACAAGATTATTTAGAAAGCCGAAAAATAGTTTTGATAAATAGAGATTGTGCCATTATTTTGGCAGCACCAAAACAATCAACCCAAGATTATTTTTATAAAAACACCGATGCCGACGAATTGATTTTTATTCATAAAGGCTCTGGAAAATTGCGAACCATGTTAGGTAATCTCGATTTTAAATATGGCGATTATTTACTAGTGCCACGAGGTATTATTTATAAAATAGATTTTGATACCGAAGATAATAGATTGTTTATTGTAGAATCTCGCCGACCCATTTATACACCAAAACGCTACCGAAACTGGTTTGGGCAATTGTTAGAACATGCACCATATTGCGAACGCGATATTCGCAAACCTCAAGAATTAGAAACCTATAACGAAAGTGGCGATTTTTTAATAAAAGTAAAAAAACAAGACGATATTATAGAAATGGTGTATGCATCACATCCGTTTGATGTGGTAGGTTACGATGGTTATAACTATCCGTATGCGTTTTCAATTCACGATTTCGAACCAATAACAGGGCGTATTCATCAACCACCACCAGTACATCAAACTTTCGAAACCGATGCTTTTGTGGTGTGTAGTTTTGTGCCGCGATTGTATGATTATCATCCGCTTTCTATTCCTGCGCCATACAACCACAGCAATATAGATAGCGATGAGGTGTTGTATTATGTAGATGGCGATTTTATGAGCAGAAACGATATAGAAGCAGGTCATATTTCCTTACATCCAGCAGGAATTCCACATGGTCCACATCCAGGAGCAACAGAACGAAGTATTGGTAAAACAAAAACCGATGAACTCGCTGTTATGGTAGACACCTTTAAACCATTAATGGTTACTGAAGAAGGCATGAAAATAGCAGATGAAGATTATTATAAATCTTGGTTGGAGCCTCCCCTAACCCCTCCATTAGAGGGGAATTGATTTCTCACAATTTGAGTTTTGATAGATAAGAAATGCATTTTAATTGAATAAAACAGTATCAATAAATACTCGAATACCCGATTTGAGTTTCTCCCTTAAGGGAGATTAAGAGGAGTCTTTTTATGAAAGACATAAAATCAGTAAACTACGGTTTAGAAAAAATATTTGAAGGCGCACAAGATTTTTTGCCGCTTTTAGGAACAGACTATGTAGAATTTTATGTGGGCAATGCAAAACAAGCAGCACATTTTTATAAAACCGCTTTTGGATTTCAATCGTATGCTTATAAAGGTTTAGAAACAGGCTCGAAAGATTCGGTAAGTTATGTGTTAAAACAAGATAAAATCCACTTGGTATTAACCACACCATTAAACAGTAAATCACCAATAAACGAGCATTTAGTAAAACATGGCGATGGTGTAAAAGTAATAGCGCTTTGGGTAGAAGATGCTAGAAAAGCCTATGAAGAAACCACCAGTAGAGGTGCTAAATCATATATGGAACCTGTTGTAGAAAAAGACGAACATGGCGAAGTAGTTCGTGCAGGAATTTACACCTATGGCGAAACTGTACATATGTTTGTAGAGCGAAAAAATTATAAAGGAACCTTTTTACCTGGTTTTCGAAAATGGGAATCCGATTATAACCCGAAACCAGTTGGTTTAAAATTTATAGACCACATGGTGGGTAATGTAGGTTGGGGACAAATGAATACTTGGGTAAAATGGTATGAAGATGTTATGGGTTTTGAAAACTTTTTGTCGTTTGATGACAAACAAATCCACACCGAATATTCCGCATTAATGAGTAAAGTAATGAGCAATGGTAACGGACGAATAAAATTCCCCATAAACGAACCTGCAAAAGGCAAAAAACGTTCTCAAATAGAAGAATATCTCGATTTTTATGAAGGTTCTGGTGTACAACACATTGCTGTGGCCACAGATGATATTATTAATACAGTAAGTCAATTAAAATCAAGAGGCGTTGAGTTTTTATCTACACCACCTGAAGCTTATTATAAGGCAGTTCCCGAAAGATTGCAGCAACATAATCATGAATTACGCGAAAATATTGAAACCCTAAAAAGTTTGGGCATCATGATTGATGCCGATGAAGAAGGCTATTTGTTACAAATTTTCACAAAACCAGTAGAAGATAGACCAACATTATTTTTCGAAATTATTCAGCGTATGGGAGCGAGAGGTTTTGGTGCTGGAAATTTTAAAGCACTATTTGAATCTATTGAGAGAGAACAAGCCAATAGAGGCACACTTTAAGTGCATGATTGTTGGTTTGCCTATCTGCTCTCAGTTTTTCTGTAAAACGATTATTTGTAATATGTAACAAATAATCGTTAAGCGCTTCGTATTATACCAATCGGTAAAAGTAATTTTTATATTTTTGGAACAGTAATTGTAAAATCAAACTTATAACAATAAATGTAAGTTTAAAAAAATTACGTTTCATTTACCCAATACTAATGAAAAAAATACTACTTATAATACTCATAATAGTTGGCATACAAAGTTCGTTTGCGCAAAACGAATCTGTCATTTGATGGTGGTGAATGGTTTAAATTCAAAATGAGTTACAGCGGCTTCTTAAAAGCAGGAAATGCTACACTATCGGTTAGCGAAACTAAATTGAATAATAAAGAAGTGTATCATGTAGTTGGCAAAGGCTGGACCTCTGGTATGATAAAATGGTTTTTTAAAGTAAAAGATCAATACGAAAGTTATTTCGATAAAAACACGTTGGTTCCTTATAAATTTATTAGAAAAATAGATGAAGGAGGCTACACCAAAGATATCGAAATTAATTTCGATCATAAGGTCAATAAAGCTATTGTAAACGACAAAAAGCACAATGTTAAAAAGGAATTTAGCTACCAAATCAAATATTCAAGATATGGTGTCTACGTATTATTATTTACGAAATACTATAGATATAGATAAACTTAAAATAGGAGACGAATTTAGAACCAATATGTTTTTTGATGAAGAAAATTATGGTTTTAAATTAAAGTATATAGGTGAAGAAACTATTGATACCGATTTTGGTAATGTTGAAGCTTTAAAATTTAGGCCTTATGTAATGGCCGGGCGTGTTTTTAAAGAAGAAGAAAGTTTAACGCTTTGGGTATCAAAAGACAAAAATAAAGTACCTTTGCGTATCAAAGCCGATTTAAGAGTAGGTTCATTACGAGCCGATTTAGAGGCTTTTAAAGGGTTAAAGTATCCTTTTAGAATCGTTGTTCCTAATTAAATAAACATTGAAATCTAAAATATCCGACCAACTTAAAGAAAAATACGAGGCAATAAACCAAGATGTAGAGGATTATTTAGAAGGATTATTGCATAGTAAACCCATTAATTATTGGGATTATATTCAAACAGATGCGTTGTTAAATCTTCAAATTCAACGCACCGTTTTTCCAGATGAGATGGTGTTTATTATGTACCATCAAATAAACGAATTGTTGTTTAAAATGATACTTGTTGAAATAGAACAAGTAGCAAAAAGTGATGCTTTAACAACCGAATTGTTTACTAATAAATTAATGCGAATTAGTCGGTATTTCGATATGCTTAACATCGTCATTTAGCATCATGAAAGATGGAATGGACGTAGATCAATACAATAAATTCAGAACCACTTTAACACCAGCAAGCGGATTTCAAAGTGCACAATATCAGAAAAATTGAATTTGCTTCAACAGAACTCATCAATCTTAATTGATAAAAGATTTAGAGATTCTATAGATAGAAATTCTTCTTATGAAAATGCTTTCGAACATCTCTATTGGCAAGCTGCAGGGAAAGATTATAAAACAGGCAAAAAAAGTTATACATTAACAGTTTTTGAAGAAAAATATAAAGACGAATTTATTAGATTTGCACAGTTTTATAGCACAAACAATTTATACTCTAAATTTAAATCACTTCCTAAAGAAGATCGAGAAAATCAAGAGTTAGTAAAAGCCATGCGTCATTTTGATTATACAGTAAATATAAAATGGGTTATGGCACATTATAATACAGCAAATCATTATTTAAATATTGGTGGTAAAACTGCCGATGCAACAGGAGGAAGTGAATGGGTAAAATACATGCATCCAAAATATCAAAAGAGAATATTTTTTCCAGAGTTTATGGACAAAACAAGAATTAGAAGAATGGGGAACAAATATTTAGTGTTATTATTAGTAGTATTAGTTTTTATAAGCTGTAAAGAAGAGGTAAAAGTGCCCGAAATAGTAGAAGAAAAACCTGCAGATATTTACGAATTTGGTTTTAATCTAAGTGATTTCGTAGTAAAAAGAGATACCATAAGAAGTGGAGATAGCTTCGGTGCTATTTTAGATCGTAACAAAATAGAGTATCCTAAAATATTTTCTATTGCAGAAAAAGCAAGAGATACGTTTGATATTAGACGCCTTCAAATAGGAAAACCTTATACCTTACTTTGTTCTAAAGACTCTTTAGAAAGACCAAAATGCTTTATTTATCAACCTAATATGGAAGAGTATGTGGTGATTAATTTTCAAGATTCTATTCATGCCTATACCAGTAGAAAGCCTATTAAATATGTTGAAAAAACAGTAACAGGTGTTTTAAATACCAGTATTTCTGAAACTTTAGACAAAAAAGGGATAAGTCCAATTTTAACCAATATGCTGGCAGAACAAATTTATGCATGGACCATCGATTTTACACGCCTTCAAAAAGGAGATACTTTTAAAGTAATTTATACCGATAAGTATATAGACGATACCATTTATGCAGGTATTCAAAACGTAAAAGCTGCATATTTTAACCATAAAAACAGTCCGTATTATGCGTTTCGATATGGAACAGATTCTATAAAAAATATTTATGAATACTATAATGAAGATGCCAAAGATTTACGACGCGCCTTTTTAAAAGCACCTGTTCAATTTAGTAGAATTTCTTCAAGATATAATTTAAACAGACGAATAGCGTATTATGGTTTTGCATTGCGTCCGCATAAAGGAACCGATTTTGCAGCACCTATTGGCACGCCTATTTTGGCAACCGCCAATGGTACCGTAACCGAATCGCAGTATAAGGGAGGTAATGGTAATTATGTAAAAATAAGGCATAACTGCCACTTACGAAACGCAATACCTGCATATGCAAAGACGCAAGGTTAATGTGGGGCAGCATGTAAAACAAGGCGATGTAATTGGTTGGATAGGGATGACCGGAAATACGGGCGGACCTCATGTGTGTTATCGTTTTTGGAAAAATGGTAAGCAAGTTGATCCATTCAGAGAAAAATTATCGCAATCTGAACCAATTAAAGAATCCCTTAAAGGCGATTATTTAACTTTTATAAAACCAATAAAGCATAAATTAGATGGGTTACCTGTTTTTGATGAATCCAAAGAAAAAGAGGTTAAACCAACTGTAACTCAAAAAACATAGATTATGTCACTACCAACTATCAATCCAACAACAACAAAAGCTTGGAAAAAACTTCAGGAAAACTATAGTAAAATTAAAGATGTTCATATGAAAGATTTGTTTGCTCAAGATACGGAGCGAGCAAATAACTTTACCATTAAATGGGACGATTTTTATGTAGATTTTTCTAAAAATAGAATTACCGAAGAAACCTTAAAATATTTATTGGAATTGGCTGAAGAGGTTAAGCTAAAAGAAGCCATTAATAGCCAATTTTCGGGTGAGATAATAAATCAAACCGAAGGTAGAGCCGTGTTGCATACCGCGTTGCGTGCTCCAAAAAATGCCGATTTTAAAGTAGATGGTGTAAATGTAATGCCAGAAATATATCAGGTAAAACAAAAAATTGAAGCCTTTACAAATGAAGTTGTTAATGGTGAAAGAAAAGGTTTTACTGGTAAAGCATTTACCGATGTGGTAAATATAGGTATTGGTGGTTCAGATCTTGGGCCAGCCATGGTTGTAGATTCGCTTCAGTATTATAAAAATCATTTAACAACGCATTTTGTAAGCAATATAGATGGCGACCATGTAAATGAAGTTATTAAAAAATTAAATCCAGAAACCACACTTTTTGTAATCGTTTCTAAAACATTTACAACACAAGAAACGCTTTCAAATGCCAATACTATTAAAGCTTGGTTTTTAAAATCTGCTAAAGAAGAGGCCATTGCAAAACATTTTGTGGCAGTTTCAACAAACATTAAAAATGTAAAGGCTTTTGGAATAGATGAAAACAATATTTTCCCAATGTGGGATTGGGTTGGAGGTCGTTTTTCATTATGGAGTGCTGTTGGTTTAACCATTAGTTTAGCCGTAGGTTACAAGAATTTTGATAGCCTGTTACAAGGTGCCAATAAAATGGATAATCATTTTAAAAATGAAGACTTCAAAACTAATATCCCAGTTATTTTAGCTTTAATAAGTGTTTGGTATAACAACTTTTTTAATGCAGAAAGTGAAGCCATTATTCCATATTCACAATATTTAAATCAGTTTGCTACCTATTTGCAACAAGGTATTATGGAAAGTAATGGTAAAAGTGTAGATAGAAATGGAAACCCTATAGATTACCAAACAGGCACGATTATTTGGGGAGAACCTGGAACAAATTCACAACATGCCTTTTTTCAATTAATACATCAAGGTACTAAATTAATTCCAGCAGATTTTATTGGATTTGTAAAATCCTTACATGGAAATCAAGACCATCAAGATAAATTAATGTCTAACTTTTTAGCACAAACCGAAGCCTTATTAAATGGTAAAACAGAAGCCGAAGTGTTAGCAGAAGGTGCATCAGAGGAGTTAAAGCCTTTTAAAGTGTTTGAAGGAAACAAACCAACAAATACTATTTTTATTAATAAACTAACACCAGAAAGTTTAGGGAAATTAATAGCTATGTACGAACATAAAATATTTGTTCAAGGTATTATTTGGAATATTTTTAGTTACGACCAATTTGGGGTAGAATTAGGAAAACAATTAGCAAGTAAAATTTTACAAGAATTTAACGCAGATTCTATTAATAAACATGATTCGTCTACATCAAATTTATTGAATTTTTATAAGCAAAATTCGTAATTAGCAATAAGATATTTATCTTTTTTTCATAAAGGGTGTCAATAATTTAATTGTTGACACCTTTATTTTTATCAACAAATTGTTAATATTTCTTAACAATTGCATAATATATATTAAGTTTTTATGCGTATTTTTGTTTTGACTAATTCAATTAATTAATTTTTTATTATGAAAAAAATTACACAATTTTTATTCATGGACTGTAGTGTTGTTATGTACTACAGTTATGATGGCTCAAAGTACCGTTACAGGTACGATTATTGATGCCGAAATTAACACGCCACTTCCAGGTGCAAATGTTATTGAAAAAGGAACGACTAATGGTGTTTCTACAGATTTTGATGGTAATTTTACATTTAAAACAAAATCTTCCTCTGGTGAGATTGTAATAACGTATATTGGTTTACAACAAAAACAATTTCTTTTTCTGGAGACATGAATTTGGGAATAATTAAACTTGAATCAAGTCAAGTAGGTTTAGAAGAAATTCAAATTATTGCTTCTGTTGCTGTTGATAGAAAAACACCTGTTGCAGTATCAACAATTAAAGCAGCAGATATTGAGCTTAAATTAGGAACTCAAGAATTCCCTGAAATTTTAAAATCTACTCCTGGTGTTTATGCCACTAAAACAGGTGGTGGTTTTGGTGATGGTAAGATTAGATTAGTGGATTTAACTCTGAAAACGTTGCGGTAATGATAAATGGGGTACCTGTTAATGATATGGAAAACGGAGCTGTTTACTGGTCTAACTGGGCTGGTTTAGCAGACGTAACTTGTACTATGCAAGTACAAAGAGGTTTAGGTGCTTCTAAAGTTGCTGTACCATCTATTGGTGGTACAATAAATATTATAACAAAAACAACAGATGTAGAAGAAGGTGGAAATGTATATTCATCTATAGCTAATGATGGTTACTGAAAATATGGTCTAACATATTCAACAGGGTTAAGCGAAAATGGTTTTGCTGCTACAGTATCAGCGTCAAAAACTGAAGGTAATGGTTATGTAGACGGAACTGAATTTAGAGGGGTATCTTACTTTGTAAACCTTTCAAAAGAGATTAATGATGATCATACATTATCGTTTACTGCGTTTGGAGCAAAACAACGTCACGGACAAAGACAAAACAGACAACTTATTGAAACGTTTAGAAATAACTGAAAGAGGTATTAAATATAACCAAGATTGGGGTTATAAAAACGGACAATTAACAAGTGTAGAAGATAACTTTTACAATAAACCACAAATATCTATAAACCACTATTGGACAATTAACGAAAATTCTAGCTTATCAACAGCGGCTTATGCATCCTTTGGCTCTGGTGGTGGTGGTGGTATTATGTAGGAGTTTATAAATTTGGATATGATTCCGATGGAGTTGGTAAATATAGAGATCCTTATACGGTCCAATAAATTTTGATAAAATTGTTGAAGAAAATATTGAATGGAGCAATTGGATCTGAGACGGTTTTAAGAGCTTCTCGTAATGACCATAATTGGTATGGTGTTTTATCAACTTTTAAAACAAATTTATTGATAATTTGGTTTTACTAACTGGTTTAGATTTTAGAGATTATACAGGAATTCACTTTCAAGAAGTAACCGATTTATTAGGAGGTCAATACGATTTTGATAATAGTGATGAGAACAATCCAAATGCTGCTGTTAAAGTTGGTGATAAATACAGCTACCATAATGATGGTTAAGTAGGGTGGCTAGGTGCTTTTGGTCAGTTAGAATACGATGTTAATAGTGATTTAAATGCTTTTGTGTCTCTTGCTGTTTCTAATACATCTTATCAAAGAGTAGATTATTTTAATTATCTTAACAGTGATCCTTTGCAGGAAACAGATAGATATAATTTCTTTGGTTTTAGTGCAAAAGGTGGAGCAAATTACAGAATTGATTCTAATCATAATGTTTTTGCCAACTTAGGTTATTTTGAAAAAGCAGCATGTTTTGATGCTGTATTTTAAAATTTTAATAACGAGAATATTAATGAAAATGCCAAAAATCAAAAAATCACAAGTTTCGAACTAGGATACGGATTTGTAGCGAGAAATTAACAGCAAATGTAAATTTATATCGAACAACATGGAATGATAGAACAGAGACTGTTCGTTTTCAGTAGCCTACTGGAGAAGTAGCTTTTGCGAATATTTTAGGTGTGAATGCTATACATCAAGGTGTTGAACTTGATTTTGTTTACAAAGCAACTAGTAATTTGACTTTAACAGGTATGGGGTCTATTAGGTGATTGGAGATGGCAAAGTGATATTTTAGGTGTTCAAATTCGTGATGAAAACCAAAATTTAATTAACTACAGTTGATCTTTATATTAAAGATCTACATGTTTCTGATGCTGCTCAAACTACTTTTGCATTAGGAGCAAATTACAAATTAACTCCTAAAACAACATTTATATTAGATTATAATTACTTTGGAAATATTTATGCAGATTATGATCCTAGTGATCGTGGAACTCCAGGTGCTGGCGACGCATGGAAAATGCCGGATTATGGTGTGTTTGATGTCGTAATAAGACATGGATTTGATTTTGGTCCTTTTGATGCAGAATTAACAGGACGAATTAATAATATTTTCGATACGGATTATATTACAGATGCACTTGATGGTACAGCCAATACTGCCTTAGTTTATTACGGTTTTGGAAGAACATTTAGTGTTGGAGCAAGATTTAACTTTTAAAAAACTATGAAAATGAAAAAAATAATTTATTGTTTAGTAATTTTTGGGCTTGGTTTTAACTAGCTGTAACCCAAATGAAGACATCATAACGAAATAGATGCACAAACTGATATTGTAGGGGATATTGCTTTTACTTTGACAGATGATGATTATGATGATTTAGATAAATCTTTTGGAAATTTTGATTCTGAAGAGGAAGCTAAAACATTAATTCCTGGTCTTTTAACAGATAAATTTCCAATTTGGGGTTTAGGATCTTCTGCATTAGTAACATTTGATATTTATTCACCAAAACGTGAAGAAAGAAGCTTGATTGGATACGAGGTGACAACTGAAGATTATGAGAATCTGAAACAGAGCATATTTAGGAATTTTGATGATGATGATCAAATTTATGACTTCTTAAACGTGAAATACCCTGACCCCAGTGATAGAACTTTAGTGTCGTTAACTTATAAGTTTTTTGGTGGAAGAGTAAATACATTAAATAATGGATTCTTATTTATAAATGGAGATTGGGAGTCTATTTTAGGATTTACTGATGACGAATACACAACTATGGGAGAAGGATTTCCTAATTTTTCTAGTGAAGATGAGGCAATAGCTAAAATACCTGTTTTCCTTAAGGATAAATTTAAGTTTGATCCAAAAGTTGCTGGTGATATTGTGTCAACCATGTATAAATTATTTGTTACTGATGTGGATGATGTTGATGGTGACGGACGTGTTGATGATAGAACAACATATAGCTATGTTAAGTATTTTGTTTATGACGGTGCTGATTGGTCTGAATATAATGATGTTATTAGCTCTAACATCCAGTTTGGGCAAGATGGTACAACTTGGGTGCCAGATAATACTATTAAATACACATTTGTAAGTGCTGATATTGCTTTTATTTCAAATGCTTTTATAAATATTTATCCGGGGCCAGCAGATAATGTAGGTTTCTTTGGTAGTTTTGATAGAAGATCAGGTAGTAGCTAACTATTGGTCAGATGAAATGCTTTTAGAAGCTTTTAATGCCCTTTTAGATGATAAAAATCCTAGTGCTGAAGACGGTCAAAAATATGTTCTAACATTTGTAGTTTATACTGGCTCAACAGGTAACGAATCCAAGAGCGTTATTAAAACGGACGGTGTTTGGGTTTACCAATAAAATTAAAAACCAAATAATTAAAACCGCACTCTATAGACGCGGTTTTTTTATAATTTTAAAAATTGAAAAAATTAATATTTATTATAACAATTATTTTATTCTAATACTATAATTAGTATGTAGTAGTTCTGGAGGAGACGATTCTCCAAACCCAACACCTACAAATCCAACAGAAGATGGGATCCCAATAGCAGTTAATGATATAGCTACAACGATTGAGGATACAGAACTTAGTTTACAGGATTTACTTAATAATGATACTGTAGTTGATAATGCCAGAATAAGTTCATTTGATACAACAACAACTAACGGAGGTACAGTTACTGACATGAAAGAACATTTTACTTTATACACCAAAAGATGGTTTTGCAGGTGAAGATACATTTACCTATACGCTTTGTGATGATGATAATCCCCCAAATTGCTCAACAGCTACTGTAACAATTACAGTAACAGACGAAGGAAATCCAACTGCCGTTGATGACGATGTTAATGTTTTACAAAACATTGGAAAAACTATTTCGAATCTTTTAGATAATGATCAAATTATAGATGGAGCTATTTTAACGTCAATAGATAATCACTAACTTATGGAACAATTGTTTTAAGTAATGACAAAACTGTTTTCTATACACCACAAAGCAGGTTTTATAGGTAATGATTCGTTTACATATACAATATGTGATGATGATACACCAATCAATTCTTGTTCAACAGCAACTGTAAATATTACTGTAATCAGACAATTAAGCTTTAATATTCCTTCAGATTTAGCAGATTATTATAATGGTGTTATTTTTTCAGAAGATCCAGAATTTAATGTTTGATGAACTTTCGGAACACACTATAATAAACACACAACAATTCTATCTTACGCACAACGACATAATTATTTATATAATGCCGATGAAGATTTAAGCAATGCAGATAATGTTATATTAATGTATTCTGGAGAAAGTAGATATTGGGAAGAATATACTTCGGGAACTAATCCATATTCACCTCAAACCTTTAATACAGAGCATGTTTACCCTCAATCCATATTAAGTTCTAGTGATGCAGTTACTGATTTACACCATTTAAGATCTTGTGCAGAAAGCGTTAATGGTAACAGACTTAATTATCCATTTACAGATGGAAGTGGCACATATCAACTTGTTAATAATAAACATGGTTTCCTGGTGATGAATGGAAAGGAGATGTTGCAAGAATGATTATGTATTTAAATATTAGATATGGTGAAATTTTTACTAAAGTTGGAACAATAGATTTATTTATAAAATGGAATATTGAAGATCCTGTTTCAGCATTTGAAGAACAACGAAATAAGGTTATTTATGCCGCTCAAGGAAATAGAAACCCATTTATTGACAATCCTTATTTAGCAACCTTAATTTGGGGAGGAAAAGATGCCGAAAATAAATGGAACTAAGTTTTATAAAAAAACCGCTTCATTCGAAGCGGTTTTTTTATTTCATAATTTACTACATTTGCTTTTATAAATTTAAAATATTCAATTCATGTATAACGTCGTTAAAAACCTTCATTCTTATTGGGCTTATCTAGTAGTAATTATTTTAATTATTGCAGTAGCAAATGCTATTAGTTAAAGCCATTGGCGATAAAGAATATGAAGCTAAAGATTTTAGAATTTCTCTTTTTACTTTAATCGTTTCGCATATTCAATTACTTATAGGTTTAGTGCTGTACTTTGTGTCGCCAAGATTCGAATTATGGGGTGAGTTAGGAAGCGAAGTTATGAAAAATGCGTTGGCAAGATTGTACCTTGTAGAGCATCCATTAGTTAATATTATAGCGGTAGCATTAATTACAATTGGATATTCTAAGCACAAAAAGAAACTAACGTCTAAGTTTAAATTAAAAACTTTAGCGATTTATTATACCCTAGCTTTGGTATTAGTTTTATCGAGAATACCTTGGAGCGACTGGTTAAGTTAGAAACACAAAAAAAGCGACTATTTAGTCGCTTTTTTTGTGTTTAATAATGTTTTTTTAATCTGTGGCGACTTCTTTAACTACATAAACATACACCGGGAAATGGTCGCTAAAACCATCGGTAAATCCACTATATGAAAAGCTTCGTTTTGGGTATCCTTTATAGGTGCCGCATTATCAATTAAATAATTTTTATTGTAAATATTGGCCTTGTAAAATCTAAATGATGAAAAATCTTTTTCAAGAAGAGGTTTGGTAATCATAATTTGATCAAATAAACTCCATGAATCACGATAAGCAGTGGTTCCTAATCCATTTTTGAAGAAATGTTCATAAGGATTATATATTCCTTTTAAACCCACTTTTTTTCGATTTTTTTCAGTCTTTAACTCATTTTTTATACTCGAATCGGTAGGATTGTCATTTAAATCTCCCATAACGAATATTTTTGCATAAGGATCTATTGCCTGTAACGAGTCTACCAAATGCTTCGATAATTTAGCCGCAGCTTCCCTACTGGGTTTGCTTTTAGCTTCACCGCCACTTCTTGAGGGCCAATGGTTCACTAAAACATGTATTAAGTCGCCTTCTAACTCACCACTTACTAGTAACTGATCTCTGGTAAAAATCCTAGTTCCGGCACTTTTATCATAAATCTTTAATTCGTGGCTACTGGTGTTAACGGGCTTAAATAAATCCTTTTGATACAATAAGCCAACATCAATCCCACGGGCATCTGGCGAATGGTAATGAACAATGCCATATTTTTTATCTCGTAATAGAGAGTCGTTAACAACATCTTCTATAACTTCACGGTTTTCAATTTCGCAAATTCCAATAATGGCTGGAGAATTATTGGTTTCTTCCTTTCCAATATCAGCTAAAACACGCGCCATGTTTTTTACTTTTTTCTTATAAACTTCATTACGATTTGTTTTTAATTCCATAATTGGGCTCCATTCATCAAATTTTGTTGGGTCGTTTATGGTATCAAACAAGTTTTCTAGGTTGTAAAACGCAATGGTGTGAATCTTAAATAATTTTTTCTCTTGCCCATGTAAGCTCAATAAGGCACTTGAAAAAAGTATTAATATTAAAAATTTTAGATCTTTCATTAAAAAACTGATAAAGCAACGAATCTTTTTACTACAAAAGTTAATCCAAAATTAAATATTAATTAGAAATAATGTAAATTAGTTTTTTATCAATGGATTGGTTACTAATATATTAAATTATTTCAATGGGGTGGAATAAGAAGTTGTTGTTTTTTTTCTTCGGAATGTTTTCCGTTTTAAGTATTTCAGGTCAACAAACCATTATAAAAGGAAGTGTTAAAGATGGTGTTACTTTCATGCCTATTCCCGAGGTTAGTATTACCATTGAAGAAACCAAACAAACTACCCAAACAAACTCTAAGGGTGAATTTATTTTTACTTTGAATGTGCCTTTGGGTGAACAAATTTTAAGAATTTCTAAAGAAGGATTTATTACTAAAAGATATCCCATTGTAGTTAACGAGTTTAAAACGGTAGATATATCAGATATGACTTTGGAAGAAGATTTATCAGAATCACATGATTTATTTACTATCATGCTGTCTGATGATGAATTGGATGACGACATTGGTGGCATCGATAATATTTCTGGAATACTTCAATCGTCACTCGACGTGTTTCAACGTACTGCGGCATTCGAGTTTAGTTCGTCTTTTTTCAGAATAAGAGGTTTAGATTCCGATAACGGTTCCGTTTTAATAAATGGTATTGAAATGAACAAACTTTATAATGGGCGACCACAGTGGAGCAATTGGGGCGGTATAAACGATGTGTTACGAAACCAAGAACTTACATCGGGTTTAACACCGTCAAATTATAATTTTGGAGGTATTTTAGGCTCAACAAATATAAATACCAGAGCATCCAATTATCAAAGTGGTGGTCGTATTACCTACTCATCATCTAACAGAAGTTACACGAACCGTTTGATGGCAACTTATGCATCTGGTTTATTAAAAAATGATTGGGCTTACGCTGTTTCTATTGGAAGACGTTGGGGAGATGAAGGCTATCAAGATGCTACTTTATACGAATCAAATTCCTTTTTTACTTCCGTAGAAAAAAAATTAAGCGATAAACATAGTATCAATTTAACAGGTATTTATACGCCTAACAGACGTGGAAAGTCGTCACCAAATACTCAAGAAATTTATGATTTAAAAGGTATTAAGTATAATGAATATTGGGGGTGGCAAGATGGTGAAAAACGAAATTCCAGAATGAAAGAGGTAGATGAGCCTATTGTAATTTTGAGTCATTTTTGGGATATTTCTAAAAAAACATCCCTGAGCAATACGGTTGCATACCAATTTGGGAAACAAGGGAATAGTCGTTTGGATTATAATGGTACCGATTTGGTGAACGGTTATCCAGAAGGAGGTGGCTCAAACCCGAGTGGCACTTATTACCAAAAACTACCGAGTTATTTCGAGCGTAATTTTCCTAACGATTTAGGTTTTGCTTACATAGCGCAGCAGGAATTTTTAAAAAACGGACAAATTAATTGGAACGAGTTGTATAGCGCCAATATTAGCAATGCGTCTCAAGGCGGAAATGCTATTTATGCGTTGTATGAAGATCGGGTGGACGACAAACAATTAACCTTCAATTCAACCTTGAATTCTCAATTAAACGGACATATTTTATTGAATGGGTCTATAAATTATAAATCGTTAAAATCCGAAAATTATGCAAAAGTATTGGATTTACTTGGCGCCACAGGATATTTGGATGTGGATGGGTATGCCAACGATTTTGAGAATAACCCCGAAGCGATTCAAAACGATTTAGGAAACCCTAACCACGTTGTTGGTGTTGGTGACACTTTTAAGTACAATTATAATTTGGACGCAGCGGTAATAAGTGGCAATGTGCAGTCGCAATTTAAATACAATAAGATAGATTTTTATGCGGCAGCAAGCGTAATAAATACAAATTATCAACGCGATGGTATTTTTGAAAATGGTTCGTTTCCGGGAAATCAATCTTTCGGAAAGGGTAAAAAAATCACCTTTCTTGGTTTTGGAGCTAAGGCAGGAGCAACCTATAAAATTTCAGGAAAACACGTTTTTGATGTTAATGTTGGATATATTACAAAAGCGCCTTCCATTCAAAATACTTATTCCAATTCTCGAGAAAATCACAATATAGTCCCAAATATTTCCGAAGAAAAAATTAGCAGTATAGACGCCAGTTATATTTTTAGGTCATCAATTGTAAATGCAAAACTAACGGGGTATTACACCCAGATTAAAGATGCCAACGAAATCTCGTTTTTCTTTGCCGATGGTATAGGGGCTATCAACGCATTTTCAGAAACAGGTTTTAATGAAAATGCCAATTTTGTACAGGAAATTCTTCAAGGTGTGCAAAAGAAACATATGGGTGCAGAATTAGGTATAGAAGCCCAAGTAACTACAGACATAAAACTTAAAGGCGCGTTAGCAATGGGACAATTTACTTATGATAACAATCCCGATTTGTATTTATCATCCGAAGATTTTACTAATGTTTATTTAGGAAAGTCTAATTTAAAAAATTACAAGCTGGCAGCAGGCCCACAAACCGCATATTCCATTGGTTTTGAATATCGCGACCCAGATTATTGGTGGTTTGGTGCCACTGCCAACTTTTTTAGTAATACCTATATTGATATCAGTCCGTTAACACGAAGTTCAAACTTCAATACCGATGTTGATGGGCAACCTTTTAATGATTACGATGAAACCCTTGCTAAAGCTTTACTAGAACAAGAACGATTTGATGATTACATGGTTATAAACCTTACAGGTGGTAAATCTTGGCGTATTAAAGGTAAGTATATTGGCTTGTTTGTTAGCGTAAATAATTTTTTAGATGAAGTATATAAAACCGGCGGCTTTGAGCAAGCTAGAAACGCTAATTTTAGAGAAATAAGAGACGATAAAGCATTAAACAAACCAGTATTTGGATCAAAATATTGGTATGGTCGAGGCGCGACTTATTTTGTTAATGTGAATTATAGATTTTAAATTAACAGTATTATGAAAAATATAATTAAAATTCTAATTGGAGTTTTTGTCGCCACAAGCATTATGGGATGTGTGCAGGATGACGATTATGGAGTTCCTGATACCACTGTAAAAGAACCAACTATTCCAGCTAGTAATATTACCACGTTTAAAGCCATTGTAGAACGTTATGAACAAGCTGTAAATGGTGGAAATACAACTGTTCTTATTCAAGATGAACAAGACCTGTACATAACAGGTTATGTCATTTCAAGTGATAAAGGTGGTAATTTTTTCGAAGAATTAATTATTCAAAATAAAATAGATGATAGTGACCCAGATAACGACCCGCGGCTTGGACTAAAAATTGAAATTAATGCCAGTAGTCTTTATAATACATACGAAATTGGTAGAAAAGTCTATATAAAAATGAATGGCTTAACACTTGGTTTATCAAATGGAGTTGTTTCCATAGGAAAGGGCGATTCGAACACTGTGAAGCAGATACAGGCATCCGAGTATAGAAATATCATTTTAAGAGGTGCAGAAGTCGCAACATTATCTCCAAAAGTGGCCAACATTCAGGATTTAACTGATAAGGATGAAAACACCTTAATTCAATTAAATAATGTACAAATCAATCGGTTTGATTTGGCTTCCACATATGCGGGTGAATCTACCGATGAGTTTGATGGATTCCGTATTTTAGAAAGTTGTGATACTAAAGTGTCTATTTTGATGCAAACCAGTACGTTTGCCGATTTTAAATCGCTACCTGTCCCTCAGGGGAAAGGCAGTATAAAAGGAATTTTTGGGAGAGACTATGGCGATGATTTTAATGTAATTATGATTAATAGTACTTCAGATATTAATTTTGACAACCCACAACGTTGCGATCCGTTAGAACTGAATTGCGGGTTAGCAGCCAACTTTGGAACCACCAATTTGTTTTATGAAGATTTTGAATCGCAAACAAATAATCGAATCATTTCCGGCAACGGATGGACTAATTATATTGAAGCGGGAACCGAAGGTTGGGAAGCATTTTCTTCAACATCATCAAATGCATCTTTAGGGCGTTCAGCGCGCGTGCAAACTGCAAGTTCTGGTGATGCAAGTAATATTACCTGGTTAATTACACCAGCAATAAATTTAGCGGGTAAAAATAACGTGACACTCAGATTTAAAACTTCAAACAGCTTAGCGGATAGCAGTTTTATGGAGGTTTTATATTCATTAGATTGGGATGGCACTGAAGCTAATATTACATCTGCTACATGGGGTGTGTTAACTGCGGCTTACGTGGTAAAAGATTCCGATTCGTTTGTCCCTTGGTTTAATTCCGGAAACGTCGATTTATCATGTGCCACTGGAACTATACACATCGCGTTTAAATATACTGGTAGCGGACAAGATTCTTTTGATGGGATTTATGAATTGGATGAGGTTAGTATTGATTATGGGCCTTAACGATTAACTTTGCATAAAAAATATTTTAATGACCACCTTCGACATTCTATTCTATAATATTTTTACCTATTTCAGACCCAAATACAAACAGAAGTCGAACACCATTGCGATGACTTATGTGTCTGTGTTGCAATGTGCATTGTTATTGCTTTTAGGTGTTTTCTTTGCTAAATTTTTTAGTCAAATGAATATGGCTACCATGAACAAAGAAAAAGCATGGACGCTGTTTGTGTTAGCTTCAGTATTTGTGTTCTTTAAAAATTGGATGCAATACACAGGAAAAAGGCGCATGATGATTAACTCCAAAATGACGCAAAAAGGAAAACCAAAATATAATATCTGGTTGCTTTTATTGTTACCAATTTGTGTTTTAGTGCTGGCTCTTATTCTATTTCAAGCCGCTTAATTTTTTTTAAAAACAGCATACACAGGAAAATGATCGCTATAGCCACCGGTATATTTTTTGCCTACATAAGTTCTAAAAGGCGACCCTTTAAATTTTCCTTTCGGGATTTTTAAGAAGTCTTCATCAAAAATATTAGCTGTTTCGTATTCAAACCGATTTGGAGTGTTTTCAAAAAAATTAGTTGAAACCATTATTTGGTCGAATAAATTCCATTGGCGGTTATGGTAAGTGGTCCCTCTGCTAAAGGAGCGAAGCGTTTCCATTGGGTTAAATAAATTTGAATTTTCTAACTAGTTGTTTAATGCTGTTGTTGGACGGATTATCATTAAAATCGCCCATAACAATAATTTTAACATCCTTTGATTCTTCACGTAATCTGGCAATAATCTCGGTTACTTTATTCGATGATGCCAA
Organism: uncultured Flavobacteriaceae bacterium; assembly: GCA_963704215.1. Taxonomy (GTDB): domain Bacteria; phylum Bacteroidota; class Bacteroidia; order Flavobacteriales; family Flavobacteriaceae; genus Mariniflexile. The sequence continues at coordinate 539,980 of CAVPHK010000010.1, read as the reverse complement.
ACGCTTTGGTTCCGATTCTTTTTCACCTTCACGTCTCGACGACCAATGGTTGACAATAACATGAATAGTTTCGCCATCTAACAATCCAGAAACAAGTAATATGTCACGGGTATAATCAGGTTCGCCAAAATCGTTATGTTAAATCAATCCGAAAAATCTCTGAATGTGTTACTTCAAAAGCTGTAGTATCATATAATAAGGCTACATCAATGCCACGTTCATCGAGAGAATTATAATGCACGAATTTGTAATGGCAATCTTTTAAGGCGTTGGTTGCAATTAAATCTTCAATAACTTTGGCGATTTTCAACTTCAGCGAGTCCCACAATCACAGGATGGTTGCCCGTTTCCTTTATTCCAATATTCGAAATAGTATAACCTATTTTTCTAAGTTTATTATCGTAGCGTTTTGGGGTCCATTTTTTAACATTAATTGGTAAAAAATCGTCATCGTAAGTGCGAGAATCATCATAAATATCAAACAAATTTTCAACATTATAAAAGGCTATCGTTCGTAATTTGTGTTCCGTCATAAGGTTATCAATAGATTCATTCATAAACTAAAATTAGCTTTAAAAATATAAAAATTAAAATGGCTGCAATTATGTAACTTTGCATAATAGAAAATAGTTGGGTTTTTGCCTCAAAATAATGGAGGAAACTATTTTTAAATAGATTCCTGCTTTCGCGGGAACAACAATTTAAAAGGAAACCTTGATGTAGTATCAAGGAATTTTTTAAAGTTTTTTTATGATAGAGAAGAAAGATGTTTCTTTAGAAAAAGCCGTTTTAATAGGTGTTATTACTAAAGATCAAAACGAAATTAAATCTGAAGAATATTTAGACGAGTTAGAGTTTTTAACCTACACAGCAGGTGGCGAGGTTGTAAAACGCTTTACACAAAAAATGGAAAAACCAAATCCTAAAACATTTATTGGAACAGGGAAAATTGAAGATGTTCGTAAATATATAGAAGAACATGAAGTGGGTACGGCCATTTTTGATGATGAATTATCGTCGGCGCAAGAACGCAACATAAGTAAAATTTTAAACTGTAAAGTATTAGATAGAACCAATTTAATACTCGATATTTTTGCGCAACGTGCACAAACTAGTTATGCAAGAACCCAGGTAGAACTGGCGCAATGCGAATATCTATTACCACGATTAAGAGGGATGTGGACGCATCTTGAGCGTCAAAAAGGAGGTATTGGTATGCGTGGACCTGGGGAAACCGAGATTGAAACAGATAGACGTATTGTTCGCGATAAAATTGCCTTACTAAAAGAAAAAATTAAAACCATAGACAAACAAATGTCTGTGCAACGCGGAAACCGTGGTGCTATGGTGCGTGTGGCGTTGGTTGGATATACGAATGTGGGGAAATCTACGTTAATGAATGTAATTAGCAAAAGTGATGTGTTTGCCGAAAACAAATTATTTGCGACTTTAGATACTACGGTTAGAAAAGTAGTAATTCAAAATTTACCATTTTTATTGAGTGATACGGTTGGTTTTATTCGTAAACTACCAACACAATTGGTAGAGAGTTTTAAAAGCACGCTAGATGAAGTTCGAGAAGCCGATTTATTGTTGCATGTGGTTGATATTTCTCATCCTAATTTTGAAGAGCATATTGAGTCTGTAAATAAAATTTTGGGCGAAATAAAAAGCTCAAACAAACCCACCATAATGGTGTTTAATAAAATTGATGCGTATAAACCAGAGCCGTTAGATGCAGACGATTTAGAAACAGAACGAACCTCCGTACATTACTCTTTAGACGAATGGAAACGCTCGTGGATGAGTAAAGTTGGAAAGAATAATGCCTTGTTTATTTCGGCTTTAAATAAAGAGAACTTAGAAGATTTTAAAAAACGTGTTTATGATGAGGTTCGCGAAATCCATGTCACACGTTTTCCATATAACAAATTTTTGTATCCAGATTACGATGAAATGAATTAGTCATTTCAATAACATATGAAGTTGATTAAAAACATACTTAAAAAGAAATGGATAAAGTGGTTATTAATCGTTTTTACTTCAGTTCTAGTATTCTTTTTAACACTTTATTTTAGTGTCTATTTAGGGCTTTTTGGAAAGGTGCCAAATATCAAAGAACTAAGCTTTATCAAGCAGGAGGAAGCAACTCAGGTTTTAGATAAAGACGGACAATTAATTGGCAAATTTTATATTTACGACAGACAACCTTTACACTTCAAAGATTTCCCGAAACACCTTATTGATGCTTTAGTAGCCACCGAGGATGTTCGCTTTTATGAACATGATGGCATTGACAATGTGAGTTTGTTAAGGGTATTTATTAAAAGTATCCTTCTCCAAGATAAATCTTCTGGAGGTGGAAGTACCATTACTTCACAATTGGCCAAAAATCTTTACGGAAGAACTAGTTATAGGTCTTTCAGCATGGTAATAAATAAGTTTCGAGAATCTATTATTGCCAAACGTATAGAGGAGATATATTCCAAAGAAGAAATTATTACCATGTATCTTAATACGGTGCCATTTTCTGATAATACCTATGGCATAGAAAGTGCTGCCCGCAAATTTTTTAATAAACCAGCTACACAGTTAAATCATGTTGAAGCAGCAACCTTAATAGGCTCTTTAAAGGCGAATAGTTATTACAACCCTAGATTACATCCGCAAAGAAGTTTAGAGCGTCGCAATGTGGTACTAAATCAAATGCGGAAATATGGCAGCATTCCTCAAGATTCCGTAAATTTATATACTAACCAGCCTTTAGGATTGGATTATAAATCGTTTAATCATGATGTTGGTGTCGCACCCTATTTTAGAGAATTGGTTAAAAAGGAATTAGCCACTATTTTAGAAACTATTACAAATCCTGATGGAGAGCCGTATGATTTGTATCGTGATGGTCTTATTGTTCATACAACCCTCGATGTTGGTATGCAACAACTGGCAGAAGAAGCTATGAACGAACATTTAACTGCTTTACAACAAGAATTTGAAGTGTCCTTTGGAAATCAAGCACCATGGCGAAAAAACAAACAACTTATTGAAGCAGCACTTAAAGCATTACCTAAATATAAGTCCTATAAAACAGCTGGATTAACAAATACGCAAATACAGGATTCACTTGCTGTTAAGAATCCTATAGAAGTATTTGATTGGAAGGGAGATACCATTAAAAAAATGAGTGTGTTGGATAGTTTACAACATTATCTAAAGTTTTTAAATACGGGCATGCTAAGTGTCGAACCCAAAACAGGAGCCATAAGAACCTATATTGGCGGAATTGATTATCGTTACTTTAAATACGACCATGTATCGCAAAGCGAACGACAGGTGGGTTCTACATTCAAACCTTTTGTTTATACGGCGGCGATTGAAAATGGCATGAAACCCTGTACCTATTTTTCGTTGGCACCTATAACCTACACCAATTACGATAACTGGACACCCACAAATTCTGGCGGTGAAACCGAAGATCCAAATATTAATTATAATCTTGAAATGGCATTGAGCAATTCGGTAAATACCATCGCCGTAAAAGTGTTAAATGACGTAGGAATCGATAAGGTTTTAGAACAGGCTCGCAAAATGGGAATTAACAAAGAATTGCCCAATTTACCTTCCATCGCTTTAGGAGTCACGGAGATAAATTTAAAAGAACTTACCGGTGCTTATGCCAGTTATGTAAATAGTAGCATGCCGGTAAAACCTTATTGCATTACCAAAGTAACGGACAGAAACGGTCATGTACTTGTGTCTTTTGAACCAGAAAAAAGAGAAGCAGCTTTTAGTGATTACACGCGGCAAGTGATGCTTGAAATCATGAAATCGACCGTTAATACGGGTACGGCATCACGATTGCGAAGCACATACAATTTAACCAATGATATTGCAGGAAAAACAGGAACAACACAAAACAATAAAGATGGTTGGTTTGTGGGTATTACGCCAAATTTAGTTACGGTTACTTGGGTTGGGAACGATAATCATGCGATTGGTTTTAAAAGTACGGGGTTAGGACAAGGCGCCAATTCTGCATTGCCAATTTTTGCTAAGTTTTATTCGAAATTAAATAAGGATAGGCATTATAATAGCATTACAAAAAGTCGTTTTGAATCGCCTTCTGATGATGTTATTTCCGATTTAAATTGCGAAGACACCAAACGTGATGGCTTTTTAAAACGGTTATTTAAAAAGAAGAATAAAACGAAAAAGTTTAAAGGAGATAAGCAGCGTAAAAAACAATAAAAAAGTGCTTCGTTTACGAAGCACTTTTTTATTATATAAAAGGGAATTTTTTAATTAAAACTTATAGCTTAAACCAACGGTGTAGTAAGTTTGTAATTTGTTGTCTAAATCATCAAACGACGTTGCTTCTGCAGGTGTTTGCGCCAAAGCATAGTTTAATGCTTCTTGTTTATTGTTTCTTAAACCAAAATCGAAACCAACACCAATCATTTTCCATAAGGTATAGCTAAAAGAGTTTGTCCATGTCCAGTTTGAGTAATCTGCACTTTTATAACTTTGGAACATCGACAAATTAGTTTTAAAGTTTACCGCCCCAATTTGTCGTAGTGTAGTCCGCAACAATTTTTGCACCTAAAGACGATTCGAAAACAGTATCACCTTCACTAAATACAAAATTGTAGTTTAATGGGTGAATTACCACGATTAAATTATTTATTGGTGTCCAAGTAGCTCCAACCCCTAAATCTAAATAACCAGGGTCGTTAAAATTATTTAAAAGTGTAGTTCTGTATTCCATTAAGCCTGAAGCTGCTAATGTTTTGGTGATATTTCGTCCGTATAAAGATGAAATATTAAAGACATCTGTAGTTGCTTTAAAACTGTCGTCGTCAAGAGGGTTGTCTTTATTATCTAATTTTACCCAGTTTAAATTGGTTGATAATGAATTTCTCCAGAAGAATTTGTCTTCAATTAAATTAGCATAAGCATTTAATGTAAAGCCAATATTCCCCGATGAATTGTTTGGTGCACCTTGAGCGTACCAGTTGTTAAAATTAGATAAGCTACCACCAATAGTACCAAAAGCGCCTTTTCTCCAACCTGGAAGTGCGTCTATTTTGGCTTGTATAGCTTTGGCTTCGCTAATTAATGCGTTACCTGCAGCCTGTTTTTCGACTTTTTGGGCTTGTAATTCTTCTTTAGTCTGTGCATTTATTGTACTAACAGCAATAAATAAGCTAAGTAATAATAAAAGTTTTTTCATATGAATTAGGTTTGTGAATATTTGTTTAACCATACTAATAAGACACTAATTAATCAATTGGTCACATTACTTTAAAAATTATTTGCTTTTATAAAGGGGCACCGAAGAACATGCCTCACCATACATAATAGATTTGGCAACGGGTTTTAGCTTGTTTGCCAGCATAATGTAGGCATTTTGTGGAACTGGTTTTTTTGAGCAGCCTTTTATAATAATTGGCATATCCTTAAATTCAGAAACATCGAGATTGGTAATAATATCTTGATAAATGGCCGTTTCTAAGGCATCTAAATCGCCGATGATAACGCGTTTGGCATAAGGCTGCAGTTGAATGCTGATTAACATAAACGCCCACCCAGGAATGATGGCATCTGTACTGCAGGTTAAAGCAACGTAGCTATCTTGATATTGAGACCAATTAAATTCTGCAACCTGGTTTCTAAAATCTTTTTCGCGTAAAACTAATTCTTCAAAAAGCCAGTCTTTAATATCAAAAAGTACACGAGATCCTCTCGGGTAATAATCCTCAAGGTTTACCGTTACTAATTTGCTATTCGCTACGCGATTTATAATTTCGTCTGACATTCTATAATTCCTATCGAAGCGCTCAAGGCGACATTTAGTATTTTATAATAAGGAGAACAACTGAAAACTGGAACTGAATACTAAAAACTCAGTTAGAGCATTCCTAATTCTAACCTAGCTTCTTCACTCATTAATTCTTGAGTCCAAGGCGGATCGAAGGTAATCTCTACGACGGCAGATTTAACTTCGTTCAACGATTTAATTTTTTCTTCAACTTCCAAAGGCAAAGTTTCTGCTACCGGACAGTTAGGAGTTGTTAAAGTCATTAATATTTTTACGTCGTAATCTTCATTTACAAATACGTCATAGATTAATCCTAGTTCATAAATATCAACAGGGATTTCTGGGTCGTAAATCGTTTTTAAAACACCTACTATTTTTTCGCCTAATAAGGCAGTATCTATTGCTTCACTCATTTTTTTATTTTTTTTGTCATTCCCGGGCAGGCAGGTATCTTTTTGTTTATATCCCTGTTTTCACAGGAATTATTTTAATTGTGTTTGGTATGCGATGGCATACATTTTAAGTTGTTTTATCATACTAACTAAACCATTGGCTCTGGTTGGTGATAAATGTTCTTTTAATCCAATTTTATCAATAAAATTCATATCAGCATCAATAATATCTTTGGGGTGCTGATTTGAAAATACCCGAATTAAAATAGCAATAATACCTTTGGTAATAATCGCATCGCTATCGGCGGTAAATTCTATTTTATCGTCTTTCATTTCGGCGTGTACCCAAACTTTACTCTGGCAACCTTTAATAATATTGCTATCGGTTTTGTATTGGTCGTCAATTAAGGGTAAATCTTTCCCTAAATCAATCATATATTGGTAACGTTCTTCCCAATCTTCAAACATTGAGAATTCGTCTATTATTTCGTTTTGTATTTCTTCAATAGTCACGGTGTAAATTTTATTTTGGTCTCATTACACGCATTCGAAAGGTTAATCTGTAAAAGTTTCAATTGCGTTTAATCAGATAGTATAATTTCAAACAAAAATACAATAAGAAATGTTGCTAATCAATGTTTTCTGAAATAGATAAGATTTCTTTAACAAGTTCGGCAATTTCTTTTGGGGGATTTCCGTGGTCGAAGCTTGGTGTTTCGAAGGTTTTGCCATTGTAAATAATTTTTAGGTTTGCAATGGCAGCACCATCAAAAAATCGTTTTTCTGAAGGCGCTTTTAAATTTGGAATATTCTCTATATCGATTGGTTTTGATGCTTTTAAAAGGGTATTCCAATGGGCTTGATCGCTTTTTTTAACAAGAGCTACATCACCTCTATTATTTTGAATGGAAAATTGTTTTTTGCTGATAATAATGTGCTTGAATGTTCCCCTTGAATGTGCAGAATATTCAAAACTAATTGACTCTTCTTCTTTTTCTATTTTATTGGCTTTGATCAGGATGTTTTTGTTAGTCGACAAACTTAAAGAATCGCCGTTGGTTTTAAAGGCATCTACTTTGGTAAGCAACTCCAAAAGTTTGGTTTCCATGTTGTTTTTAGAGTCGTCGCAAAACATTCTTGTAGAGGCTAATGGCCCCATTTTTAGGCTGTTTTTCTTTACAGTATAGGTTCCGGAAAACCTATTGCAGCCGGAAAACCCGGAAACTTGCTTCGTTTCGTCATCAAATGCAATGGTAAGATTATGGTCGTTTAAGTTTAAATCTGCAATGTAATTAATCTGATAATTGCCACTAAGTGTCGGGTTTTGGGCAGTGATATTGTTTTGATGGTTATCGCAGGTTTTTACAGCAAATAGGCTTAAAAAAATAAGTATTAATTTCATGTGTTTAGAGTCATTGTTTTTGATGAATGCTTTTAAACTTACAAAAAAGACGCCAAAGTTGGCGCCTTTTTATATTTTAATAGAATAATGGGTTTTAATTTCCTGCCATAGATGCTCTTGCACCACCGGAGGTGAAAATAGCACGCATTCTGTTGCGTTGTCCATCTGTAAACATGTACATACAACTATCATTGGTGTAATCCATATAATTCATGGTCATGTCTGTTGATTTACAATTAATGGTTGGATAAGAAGGGCATCCGTAATTCGCGCCATCAGATGATGGGGTATCTAAAACGAAATCATCTTGATTACATCTTCCGTCACCCCAGATATGGCGTAGGTTTAAATAATGCCCAACTTCATGAGTAGCCGTTCTGCCTAAATTGTAAGGAGCTGCAGAACCACCTGGTAAGCTAGAATGTAATAAAACTACTCCATCTGTATTTGAATTACCTCCCGGGAATTGTGCATATCCTAAAATTCCTCCACCAATATTGCACACCCAAATATTTAAGTGAGTTTCTGGTGTAATAGGAGGGTAAGCTGCTTTTACCGCATTGTTGGTGCCCCATGAAGCAGTACTATTGTTATATCTGTAAGTGCCAGCTAAAGTAAAGTTAATATTAGCAGTGGTGGCGTCGTTAACAAAATTGGTAGCGCCTGAAGGTAATTGGTTTGTGTTTGAGCTATTAAAATCGCTGTTTAGTACATTCATTTGAGATTGTACTTGTGAATTGCTAACATCGTTCGCATTTGGTAATACAATATGGAAATACACTGGAATAGTAATGGTTCCTAAACCATCATCGATTGGAAGTACATCAATGTCTTCTTCTGTATCAGAACCACCGGTATTGCCACCACCAGGATTTGTTGGTTTGCCTTTGCCGTTGATAAATTTTCTGGTATGAAATTCTACATCATACATTTTTTTTTCTAATCCCGGATTTTCGCTAAGTTGTCTGTTTAATACTTCCATGGTGTAGCACGAAGTATAATTTTTATTAGAGTTAGCAGATTTGGAACTTAAATTTTCACTGCGATCAGTGTATACATAAAAGTCGCTCATATCAATTTGTTGTTCTTGCAGAGGGGCTTCTTTTGAATCGTCACTACATGCTGTAAATAACAAGGCTAAAGTAGCCATACTTAAAAGTAATTTTTTCATATTTTAAATATATTTGAATTAGTCGAGCTGAATATAAAAAAAATTTGAAAAAAAATTAAAGTTTTGGCAATAAAATTGTTAATTATTCGACAAAACAAGCGGTTTTGTTATATTAATAACAAATCTAAATTTGAAAAAAGTCCTTGAAAAAAGGGGAGATATTGCTTAAGAAAGCATCATTTTTGCTTTTTTAACGCCAGTAACCAAACTATCAATTTCGGCTTTAGTATTGTAAAAAGCAAATGAAGCGCGCACCGTTCCGGGAATATTAAAGTAATCCATAATAGGTTGTGCGCAATGGTGACCCGTACGAACGGCAATTCCTAATTTATCTAAAATAGTACCCACATCGTAAGGGTGAATACCTTCTAAATTAAATGAAATTACTGAAGTTTTATGTTTAGACGTCCCGTAGATTTTTAAACCATCAATCTGTGATAATTGATTGGTAGCGTATTCTAAAAGCTCATGTTCGTAATTGGCAATAGCGTCGAATCCTATAGCATTCATATAATCGATGGCAGCTCCAAAAGCGATGCCACCACAAATGTTTGGTGTTCCTGCTTCGAATTTATGAGGTAAATCGGCATAGGTGGTTTTTTCGAAAGTTACTTCGGCAATCATTTCACCACCACCTTGGTAAGGTGGTAATTTATTGAGCCAGCTTTCTTTGCCGTATAGCATACCTTCGCCTGTTGGTCCGCACATTTTATGAGCAGAAGCCACATAAAAATCAACATCTAATGCCTGTACATCGGGTTTTATATGTGGTGTTGATTGTGCACCATCAATTAAAACGGCAGCACCATATAAATGGGCTTGTTTAATAATATATTCAATAGGGTTTATGGTGCCTAAAGCGTTTGATACGTGATTTACAAAAACTAGTTTTGTGTTTTTTGACAAAAGGGCATCGAATTCGGGCATAACCAATTCGCCATCTTGGTTCATTGGAATCACTTTTAAAGTCGCGCCAGTACGTTCGCACAGCATTTGCCAAGGCACAATATTGCTATGATGTTCTAATGCTGAAACTAGAATATCGTCACCTTTTTTTAACAGGGATGTAAATCCGTTAGCAACTAAGTTAATACTATGGGTGGTACCCGAAGTGAATATGATTTCGTGTGCATGTTTTGCATTGAAATGTTTTTGAATTTTTTGTCGTGCTTGTTCGTATTTATCGGTGGCTTCCTGACTTAGTGTATGCACGCCTCGATGAATGTTGGCATTGTAGTTTGAGTAATAATCTACAATAACATCAATAACCTGTTGTGGTGTTTGTGAGGTTGCAGCATTATCAAAATACACTAAAGGTTTGCCATTTACTTTACGAGAAAGAATGGGGAAGTCTTTTCGAATGGTTTCTACGTTGAACATAGGTTTATATTTAGCCCCGATTGAGGCATTTGTTGGAGCTCCTCGCAGAGAGCGACTGCCGAAAGCGGGAATAGCTTCAAAAAAAATAAATTATTGTTCTCATTAAGAGATTCCTGCTTTGGCAGGAATTATAAATCGAACCCAAGATTAACGCCTAATTTGTTAGCGATAATTTTAGTAATACGTTGTTTTATTTCTGGGATTTTAACCGAACTTAACACGTTATTGCTAAACGCAAACATTAAGAGTGCTTTGGCTTCTTTTTCTGGAATACCGCGCGAACGCATGTAAAACATGGCGCTTTCGTCTAGTTGACCAATGGTACAACCGTGAGAACACTTTACATCATCGGCAAAAATTTCGAGTTGAGGTTTGGTGTTTATGGTTGCTTTATCGCTAATTAAAATATTGTTGTTGGCTTGAAATGCATTGGTTTTTTGAGCTAATTTTTCAACGATAATTTTACCGTTAAAAACCCCTGTTGAATTCTCTCCAAAAATACCTTTGTAATCTTGATGGCTTTCGCAATTTGGCTCGATATGATGCACCAATGTGTTGTGATCTACATGCTGCTTATCGCCAATAATGGTAATGCCTTTTAAAGTAGATTCGATACGTTCGCCAGTTTGGTAAAAATTTAAATTGTTACGCACCAATTTACCGCCAAATGCGAATGTGTGTACCGATGCCACACTTTCTTGTTTTTGTTTTATAAATGTGTTGTCTATAAGTGTTGCGTTTAAAGTGTCGTTTTGTATTTTGTAATAATCTACAATTGCGCGTTTATTGGTAAAGATTTCGGTAACACTATTTGTTAAAACAGTGTTTTCTGTTAAGCTTTGGTGACGCTCTATGATTTGTACATGCGAATTCTCGTCTACAACAATTAAATTTCGTGGTTGCAACATAGTTGCCGATTCGTTACCTGTTGAAAAATATAAAATTTGAATGGGTTTTTGTACCAATTTGTTTTTTGGGATATGTATGTAAACACCTTCGCTTGAAAATGCCGTATTTAACGATGGTAAGCTATCTTTTGTAGCCGCTTTGTTAAAATAATTTTCGACAATGATGCGGTATTTTGGTTTTGTTAATGCCGAAGACATTAAGCAAACATCTAACCCATCGTGCGTAGTTTGCGATAAATGTGAGGAATATTTGCCATCTATAAACACAACTTTATAGGTGTCTATATCGTGAATGAAATATTTTTTAACATCGTTATATTCTACGGTGTTTTCCTGATTTGGGAAAACGCTATAATCTTCTTTTAAGACACTGTTTAAAGAAGTGTACTTCCAAGCTTCTTCTTTTTTAGTAGGGAAACCTTGTTCTTCGAATATTTTGATAGCCTCATTTCGAACTTCATGAATATGTGAGTCTGTATCGACGTCGTTTTCGAATGCTAAAAAGGATGATATTAATTTTTCTTTTAAATCCATTGTTTCTAGTTGTTAGTCGTTAGTTGTTAGTCGTTAGTAAGTTACTGTATACTGAGACTGCTAACTGAAAACTAATTTTACGCGTTCACTTCTTCTTTAATCCAGTCGTATCCTTTTTCTTCAAGTTCGTGCGCTAATTCTTTTCCACCTGATTTTACAATTCGTCCATTATATAAAACATGAACAAAATCTGGTACGATATAATCTAATAAGCGTTGGTAATGCGTAATAACAATGACTGCATTGTCTTTGCTTTTTAGTTTGTTAACACCATTGGCAACAATTCGTAAGGCATCGATATCTAAACCAGAATCGGTTTCATCAAGAATGGCTAATTTAGGTTCTAACATGGCCATTTGAAAAATCTCATTTCGCTTCTTTTCACCTCCAGAAAAACCTTCGTTTAACGAACGTGATAAAAATTTTCTATCGATTTCTAATAACTCTGATTTTTCACGAATAAGCTTCAGCATATCTTTAGCAGGCATGTCTTCTAACCCTTTGGCTTTACGAGTTTCGTTAATAGCTGTTTTCATGAAGTTAGTTACAGAGACTCCTGGAATTTCAACAGGATACTGAAATGATAAAAATATACCTTTGTGTGCACGTTCTTCGGCTGCTAATTCGTCGATATCTTCACCATTAAGGGCGATGTTTCCTTCGGTTACTTCATACTCTTCTTTTCCTGCAATAACAGAAGCTAAGGTGCTTTTTCCAGAACCGTTTGGTCCCATAATAGCATGTACTTCACCAGCTTTTACTTCTAAATTGATACCTCTTAAGATGACTTTGTCCTCAACACTTGCGTGTAAGTTATTTATTTTTAACATGTTGCTAATTTGATTCTTGTTTTATAATTATTTTATCCAACTGACCTTCTAAACTTATTTCCAATAGTTTTTGAGCTTCTACAGCAAACTCCATGGGTAGTTTGTTTAATACTTCTTTACTAAATCCATTTACAATTAAAGCAATCGCTTTTTCGGTATCGATACCACGTTGGTTGCAATAGAAAATTTGGTCTTCACCAATTTTACTGGTAGTTGCTTCGTGTTCTATTTTGGCCGATTTGTTTTTGGCTTCGATATACGGAAATGTGTGTGCACCACATTCGTTACCCATTAGTAAACTGTCGCATTGCGAGAAGTTACGAGCGTTATCTGCATTCGGACTAATTTTTACCAATCCGCGGTAGCTGTTTTGAGATTTTCCTGCTGAAATTCCTTTAGAAATAATGGTTGATTTGGTGTTTTTTCCCAAATGAATCATTTTAGTTCCGGTATCGGCTTGTTGGTAATTGTTTGTAACAGCAATGGAGTAAAATTCTCCAACCGAATTATCACCTTTTAATACGCATGATGGGTATTTCCAAGTTACAGCACTTCCAGTTTCTACCTGTGTCCATGAGATTTTTGCGTTCTTTTCGCAAATACCACGTTTGGTTACAAAGTTAAAAACACCACCTTTTCCTTCTGCATTTCCTGGATACCAGTTTTGTACCGTTGAATATTTTATTTCGGCATCATCCAAAGCAATTAAGTTCTACAACTGCTGCGTGTAATTGATTTTCGTCGCGACTTGGTGCTGTACAACCTTCAAGATAACTAACATAACTACCTTCATCGGCAATAACCAAGGTTCTTTCAAATTGCCCTGTTCCTGCTTGATTAATTCTAAAATAAGTAGATAATTCCATTGGGCAACGAACACCTTTTGGAATGTAACAGAAACTGCCATCGCTAAAAACTGCCGAGTTTAAAGCGGCGTAAAAGTTATCCTTTTGAGGCACTACGGTACCAATATATTTTTTAACTAAGTCTGGATGTTCGCGTAACGCTTCAGAAATGGAGCAGAAAATAATGCCTTTTTCGCTAAGTGTTTTCTTAAATGTAGTAGCTACCGAAACAGAATCAACTACCACATCCATCGCAACACCAGATAGTTTTTTTTGTTCATCTAAAGAAATCCCCAGTTTTGCAAATGTTGCTAATAATTCTGGATCTACTTCATCTAAACTATTGTATTTTGGCTTGCTATTTGGTGCGGAATAGTAAGAAATGGCTTGAAAATCTGGTTTTTCATAATTTACATTTGCCCATTCAGGTTCAATCATTTCTTTCCATGCACGAAAAGCATCTAAGCGCCATTCGGTCATCCATTCAGGTTCTTCTTTTTTTAGAGATATGCCACGAACAATATCTTCATTTAAACCAACAGGGAATGTATCAGATTCTATATCGGTATAAAATCCGTATTCATATTCTTTGGTTTTAAGCTCTTCCCTTAAATCGTCTTCAGTATATTTATTCATAATAGTATTAGTGTTGTAAAGTAAAAAGTTTAAAACTTATTTTTTACCTTCTACTTTATAAGCTTAAAGTGAGAAACTTTCACCACACCCACATGTGCGATTTGCGTTTGGGTTGTTAAAAACAAATCCGGTTCCGTTTAAACCTCCAGAATATTCTAATGTTGTTCCTATCAAGTAAAGAAAACTTTTTTTGTCTACCATAATTTTAACATCATTATCGACAAAAACTTTATCGCCTTCTTGATTTTCTTTGTCAAACTTTAAATCGTAAGATAATCCAGAACAACCACCACTTTTAACACCTACTCGTACGTAATCGGTAGTAGGGTTAAAGCCATCTTCTGTCATAAGTTCGATAACTTTTTTCTTAGCTGTTTCAGAAACTTTTATCATAGTTTTTTATTTAATTTAGGTTCAGCTTAACACGAATTTTATTAAGACAGTTTCTAAATAGGATACAAATATACAATATAAGTCACGTATTACCATATTACCTTACATTATATTAGTATATAGTTTTATAGGTTTTTTTTATAGATAAAATAATATCAATATTGTTGCGTAATTACATATTTAAGTGCAATAAATTATATTTTTAATAGTGAAAGTGTATTTATATATCTAAATAAGCTTCTTATTTTTGCAGCATGATAGAAGATAAAAATCAACAACGGACTAAATTAAGTGATTTAGGCGAATTTGGACTTATAGACCATTTAACAAAAAATTTTAAACTGAAGCAACCATCCACTATTAAAGGGATTGGTGATGATGCGGCTGTTTTAAAATTTGATAATAAAAAAATTGTTGTTAGTACAGATTTATTAGTTGAAGGCGTGCATTTCGATTTAAGTTATATGCCATTAAAGCATTTAGGATATAAAGCGGTTATGGTAAATTTATCTGATGTGTATGCAATGAATGCGGAACCAACCCAAATTACAGTGTCTATAGCAGTATCAAACAGGTTTCCTTTAGAAGCGCTAGAAGATTTATATGCCGGTATTGAAACTGCTGCTGCATTATATAATATTGATGTTGTTGGTGGAGATACCACATCTTCTACTACAGGACTTTTAATTTCTGTTACTGCCATTGGTGAAGTTGAGCATGAAGTATATCGTTCTGGTGCAAAAGCAAATGATTTGTTGGTGGTTTCAGGTGATTTAGGTGGCGCATTTATGGGCTTGCAAGTTTTAGAACGTGAAAAAGAAGTGTATAAAGTAAACCCGAACAATCAACCAGATTTAGAGCCTTATACTTATATAATTGAACGACAATTAAAACCTGAAGCACGAAAAGATATTATTCAATTATTAAAAGATTTAGATGTTAAACCAACTTCCATGATTGATATAAGTGATGGCTTGTCTTCTGAAATAATTCACTTATGCAAACAAAGTAATGTTGGGTTGCGATTTATATGAAGATAAAATTCCGTTAGATCCACAAGTAATTTCTACCTGTGAAGAATTTAATATTGATAGTACAACGATTGCTTTAAATGGCGGTGAAGATTACGAATTGTTATTTACTATTTCGCAAGAAGACTTTCCAAAAATAAAAGCAAATCCTAATTTAAGTGTTATTGGATTTATGAAAGATGCGAGCGAAGGCATGCATTTAGTAACGCGAGGCGATACTAGAATTCCTATAAAAGCACAAGGTTGGAAAAATTTTAATGACTAAAGACTAATAAGTCGCATTTAAATTTTTGGTGGTTGGTTTTAGAAATGCGTTTTTGATGAATGCGTTCTAAAACGTCGTTAATTTCTTTGAATTTTGGAGTTAATTCAACGAGTTTACCATTCCCGTTAGTGGTAAGTTGTTTTTGGCAGTTTATGCACGAATATTCCTTTACATGGTAGGTAACATTTCGTGTTACTTCGTAGTCATGCCCAAATACAAGGCACTGAATGTTTTTCATTTAAATACTAATTAATACGTTAGGGTCTATTAAGGTATGAAAATGAAATATAAGTTATTAACAACCTGTTAACAAATCGATGAAAGGACTGTTTTTTCCTTTGAACGTTCTGTTTTAGCGTTATGAATACGTTCTAAAATGGCATTGATTTCTTTAAACTTTGGTGTTAATTCAATTAAGCTGCCATTGCTGTTGGTTGTCAACTGTTTTTTGCAATGTGTGCAGGTGTACTCTTTTACATAATAGGTAACATTTTTAGTTACTTCAAAATCATGTCCAAATATATTGCAGTACATTTTTGGGATAAAAGTAGGTTTGTTATTCATAATTTTCATGTTTTGAGCGCATTAAGGATATAAATGTAAATAAAATAATTAAACAATACGACAAAACGTTAAATAAAATCGATGAAATGCATAATATGTAACTTAAATTCGTCTTTATTTTCAATATGGCACATATGTCCGTCAGGAAATTCCACTATATTAATGTTTCTGTTTTTAGTTTGATTTACTAATGAGTCATAATCTAAAGCTGGGTCTCTTTTGCTTATTATCATCATTTTTTTATAGTCCTCCGAATCTAAAACATGTTCTCTTTTGTTTCTTATTTTCATACCTTCTAATGCAGCTATAATTCCTTGTATTGGAGTTTTTAATGCATTGTTAATAACTAATTCTATTTTTTCTTTAAATAATATACGGTTCTTTGGTCTGAAAAGATTTTTTATTGCAATTCTAACAAAAGTTTTGTGGTTTTGTTTCACAGCAATAATAGCTCGATCTCTATTGATTTGTTTTTCGGCGGTATCTGCCAGTGCGGTAGAATTCATTAAACATAAACCAAGTACTTTTTTTGGATTTTTTTCAGCAAAGGCCAGTGCGACGTAACCGCCCATAGAATGTCCAATTAAAACAGATTGTTTTATTTCCAAATGTTTAAGGATAGCTTCAACAGCTTCTGCCATTAATTCCATGGAATGGATGTAACCTAAACATGCCGTATTGCCATGTCCTAATAAATCGATACAAATTACTCGGTGTTTTTTAGATAATTCTGGCGCAATGTCTTGCCACATGGTAAGGTTTTCTAAAAAACCGTGAAGCAGAATTACTGGTGTTCCTGTTCCTTCATCGGTATAAAATAAGTCGATGCCTTTAAATTTTAATATCATAGTGAGTGTGTCTTATGCAAAGATATAATTGCCTAATTAATAAAACAGTTAAAACAGGCAAAGTATAAGGTGTTGAATATCGAATTTTTAATAGTATCGCAATCGTTATAGTGATAACTGTTACAATTCATTTGAAAGTATTTGAGTCAAATTTGCGTAGAAATTTAAAGTAAATGAAAAAAATCATAGTTATAGGAGGGTTGTCTGCAGGTCCTTCTGCCGCAGCTAAAGCACGAAGAGAAAACGAACAAGCTCAAATTATTTTATTCGAAAAAGGCAGTCATATTAGTTATGCAACCTGTGGAATGCCCTATGCATTTTCTGGAGTTATAGAAAATCGAGACAAATTAATGGTTGTAAAGCCTGAATTGCTTAAGAACAGATTTAATATTGATGTGCATTTAAATGAAGAAATCATCAAAATTGATACGTCAAATAAAATAGTGTATTCAAATATTAAAGGATATGAATACGACAAATTAATTTTTGCTACCGGAGCAAGTTCAATCGTTCCACCAATTGAAAATATAAAATTTGCTACCAATTGGTCTACATGCAGATCTATGCATGATTTCGATAAAATAACTAAAGAAGGGTTAACAAGCCAATCTGAACATATTACGGTAATTGGAGCAGGCTTAATAGGAGTAGAAGTTGCCGAAAACTTAAAAGAAGCTGGCAAAGAAGTAACCTTAATAGAAGGGTCGTCGCATGTGTTAAATATGTGGCAGAAAAAATTCGGAAATTTTGCCGGTAATGTTTTAAAAGCGGAAGGTATAGACGTATTAACAGAAACTTTAGTATCTAAATTCGATATTGATGCTGATGGAAAGATATATGCTGTTATTACAAAAGATGGAAGAAAAATTGAAACAGATTTTGTGATATTAAGTGTTGGAATATCCCCAAATACAGGATTGTTGCTAACGGAAGGTGCAGAAGCTATAGCTAATGGTGCTTTAAAAGTAAATGAGTTCATGGAAACATCTATAAAGGATGTTTATGCAGCCGGAGATAATGTATCCATTAAAAATTTACAAACTAATGAGTATGATTATTTCCCTTTAGGAACGCACTCTAATAAAGCAGGTCGTGCGGCTGGAGCGAACGCTACAGGAAGAGTTATCGAATTTAAAGGCGCTTACAAAACGGCCATAGTTAAAGTATTCAACTATACCTTGGCTAGGACAGGCATGAATGCGACGTTACTAAATCAAAAAGGGATTCCTTTTAAAACGGTCTTGACAGTAGCAGGTTCAACACCGGGATATTACCCAGGACAAAAGGATTTAATTACAGAAATTTATTATAATCCAGAGAACTGAAGAAATTTTAGGTGCCGAACTTTTTGGTGAAGTTGGGGTCGATAAACGCGTAGATGTGTTGAGTACAGCTATTTACGCCAAATTAAAAATTACAGATTTAGCACAGTTAGATTTAGCATATGCACCACCTTTTTCTCCTGCAAAAGATCCTGTAATTGTTACAAGTTATGCTACAGAGAATATTTTAAATGATAGAAGTGAGCAAATAACTGTTGAAGAATTAGAAACTTTCATCAATAATAATTCTGAAGATGATTATTTATTGATAGATTCAAGAACTGTTCAAGAATATGAAAAAGGAACAATTCCAGGAGCTGTAAATTATCCGTTAGATGAATTAAGAAAAAACCTTAATGACATTATATTTGAAAACAAAAAGGTGATTGTTTTTTGTCAAAAAGGATTAAGAGGCTATTTGGCCGAATTAATTTTAAGAAATAATGGCATAACGAATGTTTGTAACGTCGCCGGGGGTTTTAAAATTTGGCAAATGTATAGCAGTCAGATTGCAATACCACAACCAATTGTTAGTTGTTAAAAATTTGCTGTTTAATTAGATAAGGCTTATGCTTTAACCTTTTTAATAGCGGTAAAGGCCTTGTCAACAAACTCGTCTTCAACCAATATAGTGAATTCGTTTGTGGTAGAAATAACCTCGTAAAGTACAATACCTTCCCAGGCTAATCGCTTAAAAAACTGGTAATATAATCCGGCAATTTTTGAGTTGTCCTGCGGAAGGTTAACACTAATAGCAGACAAACCATCTTGAACCGCAATAAAGCTTTCGTTTTTTAAATTCTCTTTAATAAAATCGTCCAAACTACTGGAAATAATAATATTACTTTCATGAATTCCACGCGTAAACGTGTAAAACAATTTAGATTCCTGATTGATACGTGCTAGTATTTTAGCGTGATTATCAATGATGGTTTCAGAATTTTTAATGGTAAAATCCGTTAAATTCGAGCGAACCGTTATATCGCCTAAGTTCTGCATAAACTTTTTCATCTTTACAGAATTTGATAAGGCCGGTGGCGGATTGTATCTTCTTAAAGCCATCATGATAGCACCTGGTTTTACTTCCTTTTTAAGCATTTTACTTATTGGCTCCGTTAGTTCAATAGCCAGCGCGCTAAAATTTATAATATTTCTTGAAAGTGCTTCTTCTAAATAAGGTTGTGTAATTAAAATGTCTTCCACACAGTTTGATACGGTTTTCATAGCTTTAATATTGAGTTTAGTAGGTTCTAGCGGTTAATTACTATTTTTAAACACCACGACATCATGTTAATTATTTAACAATATGTGCAAAAATAAACATATTTTTTAATAAATATCTTTTTTAGGCTAAGGAGTTATAGTTTAGCATCTTAAATTATTAGATAGGTCTCAGAATATATGTTTTCGCGCTGTAAAACATGATTCTGAATTAAAATAAGACATTAAGAATAAGTATGAAAGTATTAAAATTTGGTGGAACTTCGGTTGGATCGGTTGAGAACATATGTAATGTTAAAAACATTATTAATGATGGCGAAAAAAAGATTGTAGTGTTATCTGCAATGTCAGGGACAACCAATCAATTAGTTGCGATAGCTAAGGATATTTCGGATAATGAATCGAATACAGCTATCGATAAAATTAATAAGTTGCATGACACCTATTTTGTCGTGATTGATAAACTCATTACAAATACAGTTTTAAACAATGATGTTAAAACCTATGTTTCAGGTATTTTTAACTTTTTGGTAGAGTGTACGGCAAAGCCTTTTTCTTTAGCATTAGAAAATCAGATTGTAGCTCAAGGCGAATTGCTGTCTACTTATATGGTTAACAGTTATTTAAATCAGGAAGGGATTTCTTCAGCATTGCTCCCCGCTTTAGATTTTATGCGAATTGATGCCGCTAAAGATCCAGATTTAGAGTATATAAAAGCAAAGTTTAAAACAACTTTTAGTGATACAAAAGACTCAGAAATTTATATTACCCAAGGGTTTATTTGTTTAGATGATAAAGGAGCCATTTCAAATCTGCAGCGCGGAGGAAGTGATTATACAGCCACTATTATTGGAGCCGCTATAAACGCTGAAGAAGTACAGATTTGGACTGATATTGATGGTATGCATAATAACGATCCGCGCTATGTAGAAAACACAAGACCAATTTCGAATTTATCATTTGATGAAGCGGCGGAATTAGCATATTTCGGCGCAAAAATATTACACCCACAAACGGTAACGCCTGTTAGAAATCTTAGCATTCCGGTGCGATTAAAAAACACCATGAATCCAGAAGCTTATGGCACTTTAATTAACGACGATCATTCTGAAACTGGGGTTAAAGCCATGGCTGCGAAAGATGGGATTACTGCCATAAAAATTAAATCTGGTAGGATGTTACAAGCGCATGGTTTTTTGAGAAAAGTGTTTGAAATATTTGAGGTTTATGAAACGTCTATCGATATGATTACTACTTCTGAAGTAGCGGTTTCTTTAACCATAGATGATGATAAAAACCTTGATAAAATCATTGCTGAATTAGAAAAATTCGCAACCATTGAAGTAGATAAAAACCAAAGTATTATTTGTTTGGTTGGGCATTCGGTTGTGAATCATTCCGAAACCTATAAGTTATTCCAAATATTACAAGATGTAAAAATTAGAATGATTTCTTATGGCGGAAGCAATAACAATATTTCATTATTGGTAGATACCAAAAACAAAATAAACACGCTGCAAAAACTAAACGATTATTTATTTGAATTAGTCACTCTATAAATCACAATATTTTAGTATTGCTAGCAAAAAAAGGGTCGTTATTTAACGACCCTTTTCTTATTTTATGAATTCATTAAGTCTTCAATTTCATCGGCTTCAATAGGAATATTGCGCATTAAATTAAAAGGTTCTCCAGTTTTTTGAATCACAACATCGTCCTCTAATTCTAATTCCAAAACCTTCTTCCGGAATATAAATTCCTGGTTCTACAGTAAATACCATATTAGCTTGCATAGGTTCGGTTAAAATACCATAATCATGTGTGTCTAATCCCATATGATGACTTGTTCCATGCATAAAATACTTTTTGTAAGCAGGCCATTCTGGGTTTTCATTTTTGAACATCAGCTTTATCCAAAAGTTTTAAATCTAATAATTCCGAAGTCATTAGTTTTCCAACTTCAACATGATATTTGGCCCAATCTGTTCCTGGTAGATAGCATTTTTGTAGCTTCATTTTTTACACGATTTACGGCATTATAAACCTCTTTTTGTCGTTTCGTAAATTTGCCAGAAACTGGAATAGTACGTGTTAAGTCGCTTGAATAATTAGCATATTCTGCACCAACATCCATTAAAATTAAATCGCCCGCTTTACATTGTTTATTATTTTCTATATAATGCAAAACATTGGCATTATTTCCCGAAGCAATAATAGGTGTATACGCAAATTCTTTAGAGCGATTTCTTAAAAATTCGTGCATAAATTCGGCTTCAATTTCATATTCCCAAACATCTGGTTTTACGAAATTTAAAATTCTTCGAAACCCTTTTTCAGTAATATTACAAGCTTGCTGAATTAAATCTATTTCTATTTGATTTTTAACAGAACGTAATCGTTGTAAAATGGGAGCGCTTTTGGCTACGCTATGCGCGGGATATTTTTCTTTTAGCCATTTGGTGTAGCGATCTTCGCGGGTTTCTGTTTCTACATTGGCTCTGTAATGTTCGTTTGTATTTATGTAAACGGTATCACATTGCGTCATTAATTCAAACATGATTTTTTCCATGTCTTGTAACCAATAAACGGTTTTTATACCGCTAGTTTTAAAAGCAGCTTCTTTAGTAAGTTTTTCGCCTTCCCAAACAGCAATATGGGCGTTGGTTTCTTTTAAAAATAAAATTTCGCGATGTTTTTCTTTTGGACAGTCTGGGAACAAAACCAAAATACTTTCTTCTTGATCTACACCGCTTAAATAAAAAATATCGCGATGTTGTTCAAAAGGCATGGTGCTATCCGCACTTATAGGATAAATGTCGTTAGAATTAAAAACAGCTAAGCTATGTGGTTTCATTTTAGCAGTAAAATTTCTCCTGTTTTCAATGAAAAGCTTAGAATTTATTGGTGAATATTTCATGAGTATAATATGTTATTATTTTAATTATTTGTTACAAAACATTATGAATCAGTTGTATATGATTTGCATTTGTATTGATTGCTTATTTTGTGGGGATAACAAATTAAAGCATGCTAAAAGTAACAAAAGTTAATAAAACAAGCCTGATTTTTATTATATTTGATTATCTCCCGTTTAAAATTGAATAAAATAATTATATATTATGAAATTTTTTTTCCGACATATTGTCCTGGTATTATGTCTATTAGCGTTTAGTGGAGGCAATCTGTTTGGTCAAATCTTGCTTAAAGAAACATCATTAGAGAAGCAAATTGCAAACTCTAGTTTAGTTATTGAAGGTAAAGTGTTATCTAAAAGATCATTTTGGGATTTAGAAAATAAAAATATTTATACAGCCAACACGGTTGAAGTTTATAAGGTTTTTAAAGGAGAACCCTTAGAAACTATCGAAATTATTACCGAAGGAGGAACTGTAGGTTTATCGGCTCAGATTGTTACTCCAAGCTTAAAATTGCGCATAAATGATATGGGTATTTTCATGCTTTATGGTAACAACATTAGCCTAAAACAAAAATCCGCTAAAAAACAGTTTAAAACCTATGGATCTTTACAAGGATTTTATAAATACAATTTAACTAAGGATGAAGCTGTAAATCCGTTCAATAAAAAACAAGGAATTTCATCAGCTTTTTATGGTGAAATAATGACTATTACGAAAGGTGATTTTGTTGAAGTTAAAAATATAAGTTTGGAATCCAAACAAAGTACAGCGAACAAAAGCTCACTTGCCCCGGGGGGAATATCGTTTAGTCCAACGACTACTAGTGCTGGTACTAAATCTGATCTTACAATAAGTGGAACTGGATTTGGTAATGCACCGGGTACGCTTGGCAAAGTTTCTTTTAGTAACGCAGATGATGGAGGGGCGACCTTTATTAGTGCTTTAAGTACACAAATAAAAACTTGGAGTAATACCCAAATAACTGTTGAGGTTCCCTCTGATGCTGGAACAGGCATTATAGAAGTTACGGATGGTGCAGGTGTTTCTGCCACTTCAGTTGCCGAATTAACCGTAACATATTCCGAAATAAATGTGGTGGCAGATGACCTGAATCCGGGAACAGACGTGGCATATAGACCCAGCATGTTAACGATAATGGATCTGGTGGGTATACTTGGCAAATGTATACAGATTTTAATAATAATGCTAATGCAAAAGCAGCGTTTTTAAGAGCATTTGATACGTGGCGATGTGCCACAGGAATTAATTGGGTTATAGGAGCAACCACAAGTATAAATGTGGCTGCCAATGATGGTGTTAATGTTGTTAGATTTGATAATTAATGATGAATTAGATACCGATGTATTGGGTCAATGCTCTTTTTATTTTAGTGGTTGTACCGTAAATGGAAATACGTCAATTAATTGGTTTGTTGTCCGAGTTGGATATTGTTTTTGATGATGAACAAATTGGAATTATAGTTCAGAAATAAAATCTACAGAAATTGGAGAATATGATTTTGAAAGTGTAGCGTTGCATGAACTAGGGCATGGGCATCAATTAGGGCATGTTAATGATACTGATGATGTTATGAATTATGCTATTTCAACTTCAGAAGAACAACGCGTATTGGGTACAAGAAATATAAATGCGCAAGTGCTATTCAAACAAGAAGCACATACTATTGTGCCTTGCGCAGGAACATCTGTTATGACAAATCACCCCTGCTATTTAAGTGTTGAAGAAGAAGAATTAAAAGCAGCAATAAGTATCTATCCTAATCCCGCCAAAGGTCATTTTTAATATTAAAAATTCATCTTTATTAAGTTTAGAAAAAGTTGTGATTTACGATGTTAGAGGTAGACTTATGTCTAAATTCGATATGACAAATGCTTCAAGAATAAAAACAATAAATTTACAAGGTGTTTCAAAAGGGATGTATTTTGTTAATATTTATTCCGATAAGGCTATGATTACTAAGAAGATAATTCTTGAATAATTTTTTTAAAAAATTAGAAACAAAACACCTTGTTTTTCTTTAAAATCATTCTAAATAACAAAAACATGACATATTGTTAGTTGGCTAAAACCTTAACCTAACTTACCTTTGCACTCAAATAAATAAATTCAAAATAATGAGCGGATTTTTTAATTCTTCAATTGGAAGAAAAGTAGCCATGGCGCTTTCAGCTTTTTTCCTCATGTTTTTCTTAATTATTCATTTAGCAGTAAATATAACTTCAGTTTTTAGTGCAGATGTGTTTAATGAAGTGTCTCATTTTATGGGAACAAATCCATTAGTACAGTTTGCATTACAACCTGTTTTAATTTTTGGTGTTGTATTTCATTTTGTAATGGGCTTTGTTTTAGAGCTAAGAAATAAAAAAGCAAATGGAGTTAGCTATGCAAAAAATAATGGTGCGGCAAATTCAACTTGGATGAGTAGAAACATGATTTATAGTGGTCTTGTAATTTTAGCATTTATTGTATTACATTTTATTGATTTCTGGTTTCCAGAATTAAATACTAAATATATTCAAGGCGATATGTCTGGAATGCATGACGGTAGATTTTAGATATTTCCATGAATTACAAGAGAAATTTATACCTATCTGGAGAGTTGCAGCTTATGTTGTTGCCTTTATTTTGTTAGGATTACATTTAGCACATGGTTTTACATCGGCATTTCAATCAATGGGTGTTACTGCAGGAAGAAAGAAAACATTACAAAATATAGGAAAAGCCTATTCAATTATAATTCCATTAGGATTTATAGTTATTGCACTTTTTCATCATTTTAATCACCATTAATCTCAGATATATGGCATTAGATTCAAAAGTACCAAAAGGTCCAATTACAAAGATAAATGGACAAATTATAAAAATCATATTAATTTAGTAAATCCAGCAAACAAACGTACATATTGATATTATTGTTGTTGGAACAGGTTTAGCAGGAGGTTCTGCTGCTGCAACCTTAGCAGAATTAGGATATAATGTAAAAGCATTTGCTTATCAAGATTCTCCACGTAGAGCGCACTCTATTGCAGCACAAGGAGGTATTAATGCAGCAAAAAATTATCATGGGCGATGGTGATTCTACCTACCGTTTATTTTATGATACTGTAAAAGGTGGTGATTATCGTTCTCGTGAAGCAAACGTATATCGTTTAGCTGAAGTTTCTGGCAAATATTATTGACCAATGTGTTGCTCAAGGTGTTCCTTTTGCACGTGATTATGGTGGATTATTAGATAACCGTTCTTTTGGTGGTGTATTAGTTTCAAGAACTTTTTATGCTAAAGGACAAACAGGACAACAATTATTATTAGGATGCTTATTCTGCAATGAACCGTCAAATTGCTCGTGGTAAAATTGAAATGTTCAATCGTCATGAAATGTTAGATGTTGTTAAAATTGATGGAAAAGCAAGAGGAATTATTGCTCGTAATTTAATTACTGGTGAAATTGAAAGACATTCTGCTCATGCTGTTGTTATTGCAACTGGTGGTTATGGAAATGTATATTTCTTGTCAACAAATGCAATGGGATCTAATGCTACTGCAGCTTGGAAAATTCATAAAAAAGGAGCATTTTTTGCAAATCCTTGTTTTACACAAATTCACCCAACGTGTATTCCACGTTCAGGAGATTATCAATCTAAATTAACGTTAATGTCTGAATCATTACGTAATGATGGTCGAATTTGGGTTCCTAAAAAAATTGAAGATGCTAAAGCAATTCGAGAAGGAAAATTAAAACCAACTGAAATTGCTGAAGAAGATAGAGATTATTACTTAGAAAGAAGATATCCTGCTTTTGGAAATTTAGTGCCTCGTGATGTTGCATCAAGAGCAGCAAAAGAACGTTGTGATGCTGGTTATGGAGTAAATGCAACAGGTGAAGCTGTTTATTTAGATTTTGCTTCGGCAATTGAACGTTACGGAAAAGAACAAGCTAAAATTCAAAATATTGCAAATCCTTCAGAAGAAAAAATTATACGAATTAGGTACAAGCAATTGTTGAAGAAAAATATGGAAACTTATTCCAAATGTATGAGAAAATTGTTGATGAAAATCCATACAAAACACCAATGATGATTTATCCTGCAATACATTATACAATGGGTGGTATTTGGGTAGATTATAATTTAATGACTACAGTTCCTGGTTTATATTGTATTGGTGAAGCAAACTTCTCAGATCACGGTGCAAACAGATTGGAGCTTCTGCATTAATGCAAGGTTTAGCAGATGGTTATTTTGTATTGCCTTATACTATTGGTGATTATTTATCAGATGATATTAGAACAGGAAAAATTCCAACAGATACTACCAGAATTTGATGAAGCTGAAAAAGCAGTTAAAGATCAAATTAGATTTCTTTATAAATAATAAAGGAACAAATTCTGTAGATTATTTCCACAAAAAACTTAGGAAAAGTAATGTGGGATAAAGTAGGAATGGCACGTAATGAAAAAGGTTTAAAAGAAGCTATGGCTGAAATTAAAGCAATTACGTGAAGATTTCTGGAAAGATGTTAAAGTTCCTGGAACTGCAAATGAAATGAATCCTGAATTAGAAAAAGCAGGTCGTGTTGCAGATTTCTTAGAATTAGGTGAATTATTTGCAAAAGATGCTTTAGAAAGAGAAGAATCTTGTGGAGGTCATTTTAGAGAAGAATCTGCTGAAACAGATGGACCACAAAAAGGAGAAGCAAAACGTAATGATAAAGATTTTGCATTATGTTTCTGCTTGGGAATATAAAGGAGAACCAGCGGATGCAGTTTTACATAAAGAACAATTAGAATTTAAAGATATTGAATTAAAACAACGTTCATATAAATAAGAAAGACATTATGAATTTAACATTTAAAATTTGGAGACAAAAAGACTCAAAATCAAAGGGTCAAATGGTCGATTATAAAGTAACTGATATTTCAGAACATATGTCTTTTTTAGAAATGATGGATGTTTTGAATGAACAATTAGTAAACTCAGGTGAAGAACCTGTTGCTTTTGATCACGATTGTCGAGAAGGTATTTGTGGTATGTGTTCTATGTATATAAATGGAGAAGCTCATGGTCCAGATAGAGGTGTAACTACTTGTCAATTACATATGCGTATGTTTAAAGATGGTGATACTATTACTATTGAACCATTTAGAGCAACAGCATTTCCTGTAATTAAAGATTTAGTTGTTGATAGAATGGCTTTTGAACGTATTCAACAAGCTGGAGGTTATATTTCTGTAAACACTTCTGGAAATACTCAAGATGCAAATTCTATTCCAATTTCTAAACATGCTGCAGATGAAGCTATGGATGCTGCAACTTGTATTGGTTGTGGTGCTTGTGTTGCAACTTGTAAAAATTCTTCTGCTATGTTATTTGTTGGTGCTAAAGTATCTCAATATGCTTTATTACCTCAAGGTCAAGTTGAAGCTGCAGATCGTGTACGAAACATGGTAGCTCAAATGGATTTAGAAGGTTTTGGAAACTGTACCAATACTGGAGCTTGTGAAGTTGAATGTCCTAAAGGAATTTCTTTAGAAAATATTGCTCGAATGAACAGAGAATTAATGAAAGCTAGTTTGTAATAACAAATTCCTTTCATCGATAATAATTAAAACCCAGGCTGTAGCTTGGGTTTTTTGTTTAGATTTAAATCTTTAAATTATAATCATGAGAAAAATTATATGCTTTTGTTTGTTGCTGTGTGTGTCAGTTTTTGATGTTTATGCACAAATAGAAAATACTACCAGTTCTATAAAAGCACCATTAATTAATGATACTTTATTCCTTCATCATATAAAAACCTTATCTTCTGATGCTTTTGAAGGAAGAAGAACTGGAACATCTGGAGCCCTAAAAGCCGCAAACTACATTATTAAAGAGTTTACAGTGATAATGCTATTTTGCCACTTAGGTAAAAGTTTTGAACAACCTTTTACATTTACACATGAAAACATACTTATAACGGTGTTAATATTTTAGGATTTGTAAAAGGCTCCACTTATCCAGAAAAATATATTGTAATTAGTGCGCATTATGACCATGAAGGCATTAAAAACGGAGAAATTTATAATGGCGCAGATGATAATGCCTCTGGGGTTAGTGCCTTATTTAGTTTTGCTGGAATATTTTAAAAACAATCCACCCAAACATTCAGTTATTTTAGCTGCTTTTGATGCTGAAGAATTAGGTATAGAAGGTTCTAAATATTATGTAAACAATAGCTATTATTCCGTTAAAACAAATAGTGGTAAACCTTAATATGGATATGATTAGTAGAAGCGATAAGAATGAACTATTTGCTGTTGGAACCGTTTTTAATAAAACGCTTGAGACAAATTATCTCGAATCATGAATACTCAAAAACCATAAATCTATTAAAAGGACATGATGAAGGTAATTGGAATGAAAATTGGACATATGCTTCAGACCATGCTTCCTTTCATAAAAAAAATATTCCTTTTTTATATTTTGGTGTTGAAGACCATGAGGATTACCACCAACCAACAGATGATTACGAAAATATTCACCCAGAATTTTATGTTGAAGCCGTAAAAGTTATTATTTCTGTGTTTAATAAGGTGGATAATAGTTTACAGCTTTCAACAGATTAATTGTTATTATTCTGATAGTAACATAAAACTGCCTTTTGTTAATACTTGCTTTATCTGAAAATTCATTATAATTTAAAACTTCAATATAATTTTCAGTTTGTTTGCCTAACGTTTATTTTTATTTTGTTAAACCTGTAGTTGGTGCTTTTGCTTTCTAAAACTAAAGCAAAATAGTCACCTTCAATTTCCGCAATAGCAGCATTTGGTAATGCAAAACTATTGGTAGGTGTTTGTTACAATTTCGGCTTCAACAAACATTCCAACAATAAAATTAGCCTCTTTTTCATCTTTAATATGCCCATGTATTTTTACGGTTCTATTGGTTGTCATCTATAGAAGTTCCAACTAAATGTACTTCGGCTTCAAAGGTTTTTGAAGATGCTTCAGGAATTTTAAAGTTTATTTTTTGACCTTTTTTAATATTTAAAATATCTTTTTCAAAAACTGACTAATTCCAAATGAATATGATCGGTATCAACAATTTCTAAAATAATATCAGCAGGAGACACATAGGTGCCATTACTCACATTAACTTTAGTAACATAACCTTCAATTGGCGAATAGATATTGATGGTTGAGGTTATTTGTCCTTGCTCGACATACAAAGGATTAATATTCATCATTTTCAGTTTTTTTTGTAAGCCGTTATAGTGCGCCAAACTACTTTTATAAGTGCTTTCGGCTTTTAAAAAGTTTTTCTGCGAAGTGATGTTTTCATCTATAAAGTGTTTTTTGACGGTTAAATTCCGATTTTAAATAATTAAGTTGTTCGGAAATTTCTAGATACTGTTGTTGTAATTCCACAAATTCTGGATTTTCAAGGGTTACTAAAAGTTGCCCTTTTTTTACTTTATCACCAATTAATAAAGGCGTTTTAGTAATGTATCCACCCATAAAAGTGCTGACACTGGCTTTATTGTGTGGAGGCACATCAATCATACCATTGGTTTTTACAGTTACATTAAAATCCTGTTTTTCGAGTATGCCTAATTGCATGCCTTCACCTTTAAATTGCGCAGGAGTAACTATAATTTTGTTAGAATTTGATAGGTCTTCTGAAGTGGTTTCATTATTTTTTTCTGAATTGCCACAAGCCACAAATACAAGTGAAATTATTAAGATATATATGTTTTTCATGTTAGATGTTTTATAGTATTAAATAATTAATGGCGATAATGGTTTGATTATAATCGTTGAGATTGTTAAGATATGTTAATTCCATATCCTTTGCGATTTCGATGCTTTGCAAGTATTGAAAAAAATCGATTTCGCCTTCTTTAAAAGTGCGTTCGGCAGTTTTTATAATTTCTTCGGAAAGACTTTTTCCCTGTGTTTCATAATAATTAATCGCTTCGTTGTACTGCTGAAGTTTGGCTAACAGCGATTGGTATTCTGCTTTTAATTTAAATGTGTAATCTAGTTTTTGTTCTTCAGCTATTTCTTGTGCAATTTTTGAAGCTTTTATTTTTGAAGCAGGTCCGCTAAATAACAATGGAATTTTAACACCAAACTGGTATCCTTTTATTTGGTCATTTAAGGTGTTATTCGAACCTTGAAAATATTCTACACTTAAATCGGGCAGTAAATTTTGTTTTTCTTGCTGATGTACTGCTTTATAATAATTTTTAGACTCGTCAAACAATAATAAACCAGCATTATTCTCGATTGAAATAGCCTGTAATTCTAATTTTTTCAATGGTTCGTCAAGAATTTGTATAGCTTCAACTTGAACGATTTTCTTTAATTGTTCTGTGAGCAAAATAACTTCCTGTTGTGCTTGTTTATAAAAAGTTTCTATCTGTTTTTGTTTCGATTTAGCGGTAATCATTTCTAAATAATTGGTTTCACCCAATTCAAAACGGCGCTCTGCAGCCTGTGCAAAATTTTTATATAAACTATCTAAAAACTTAAAGGTTTTAGCTTTGTTTTTGGCATAACTTAAATCGTAATACGCTAAGTAAACTTCTCGTTTTATTGTTTGAAGCGCAATATTGTAATTAGATTCCTGTAGCCTATACTGTCGCTTTATTGACCTTCTTATCTGCAAAATAAACTGTTGGAAATTTAAAATCTTGTGAAATACCAAAAACCTTTAATGGTTCACCATTTATAGCTAAATTATTCTCGTCATAGGTATAAAACAGCGAAGTTTTATCAAAATCGAAGGCGCTTACAATTAAAGCATCCGATTCTTCAACTCTCAATGAAGATGCTTTTAAACCAGCATTATTTTCAATAGCTAAATTCAAAGTTTCTTCAATTGAAAGTGGGGTTCGTTGTGCATGTAATGAAACAGATACTGTTATTAAAATTATCGAGGCAATTCCTTTTTTGTTCATTTTAAGTTTTGTTTTTTCTTCAAACCAAGCATATAAAACAGGTAATACAATAAGAGTAAGAACAGTAGACGTTACCAAACCACCTATTACAACTGTGGCTAACGGACGTTGAACTTCGGCGCCTGCGTTGGTAGAAATAGCCATTGGTAAAAAACCCAAGGCAGCAGCAGCAGCTGTTAACAAAACAGGTCGTAAACGTTCTTTTGTACCTCTTTTTATACGTTCTTCTATATCTGTAATACCGTGTTCTTTTAATTCTTTAAAATGCTCTATTAAAACAATACCATTTAACACGGCAATACCAAAAAGAGCAATAAAACCAACACCAGCCGAAATGCTAAAAGGCAAGTCTCGAATCCATAATAATAAAATACCTCCAACCGCAGAAAGTGGTATTGCCGTATAAACCATAAAGGCTTCTTTAAGAGATCCAAAGGCAAAATGCAGCATAATGAAAATGAGTAATAAGGCAATGGGAACGGCAACCATTAATCGGGCTTTTGCACTTTGTAAATTTTCGAATTGACCGCCATAAGCAACGCTATATCCTACAGGAAGTTTAACCTTAGTTTCAATAATATGGCGTACATCGTCTACAACCGATTGTAAATCTCTATTTCTAACATTAATACCTACTACAATACGACGTTTCGTGTCATCTCTGGAAATTTTAGCAGGTCCTGTTGTGTATTTTATTTCTGCCAATTCGCTTAAAGGAATTTTTGTTCCGTTGGGTGTATCGATATAAAGATTTTCAAGGTTTTCAATATTTTTTCGATGAGATTCATCTAAACGAATTACCAAATCAAAACGTTTTTCGCCTTCAAATACATTTCCTACCGTTCCACCTGCAAAACCTATTGAAATTAATTGATTGATATCTGAAATATTCAATCCATAGCGTGCAATTTTACTGCGGTTATAGGTAACACTCATTTGAGGTAACCCTTCTACTTTTTCAATAGTAATATCTGAAGCACCTTCGACATTTTGAATTAAAGTTTTAATTTCGGTTGCTTTTTTGGCTAAAATAGATAAATCTTCACCAAAAATTTTGATAGCCACATCGGCTCGTACAC
Organism: uncultured Flavobacteriaceae bacterium; assembly: GCA_963704215.1. Classification (GTDB taxonomy): domain Bacteria; phylum Bacteroidota; class Bacteroidia; order Flavobacteriales; family Flavobacteriaceae; genus Mariniflexile. The sequence continues at coordinate 507,458 of CAVPHK010000010.1, read as the reverse complement.
CGGTTATTAATTCGTTAAATCGCATCTCGATGGGTTGTGTAAATTCAACTTCCATTCCAGGGATAACTAAAAGTGCTTCTTTAAATTTATCGGCTAATTCGTCTTTGCTTGACGCAGAAACCCATTCTTTTTTTGGCTTTAATTTAATAATAACATCACTTTCTTCCATACTCATAGGGTCTGTAGGTACTTCGGCAGCTCCAATTCTACTAACCACTTGGTCGACTTCAGGAAAATTATCAATCAATATTTTTTCAATTTTTGTGGTAATTTCTATGGTCTTGCTAAGAGATGTTCCAGTTTTTAAAACGGGTTGAATTACAAAATCGCCTTCATCGAGTGTTGGAACAAATTCACCTCCCATATTACTAAAAATCCAAATGCTTCCGGCTAAAAGCAATACAGCGAGCGACAGCACTGTTTTTTTATACTCTAACGCCCAATGAATGGACGGTTTGTACATTTTTGTTAAGAACTTCATTAGCTTAACCGATATGTTTTTATCACTTTGTTGGTCTGGTTTTAAAAACATTGAAGAAATAACGGGCACATAGGTTAAACAGAAAAACATGGCGCCAATTAATGCAAAACTAAAAGTTAAGGCCATGGGTTTGAACATTTTGCCTTCCACACCGCTTAAAGATAGAATTGGGATAAACACGATGAGAATAATGAGCTGACCAAATATGGCAGAATTCATCATTTTAGAAGCACTTTTTAAAGTAATGCCATCTATAGTGGTTTGCTGTGCTTCTTGTGACTGCAGCTTAATTTTTGAGCTTTGTGATGTTATTTGAAAGGCAATAAATTCTACTATTATTACTGCGCCATCTATTATAATTCCGAAGTCAATGGCGCCGAGACTCATTAAGTTGGCATCGATTCCAAAAATATTCATTAACGAAATGGCGAATAATAAGCTTAAAGGAATTACCGAAGCTACTACCAAGCCAGAGCGCAAGTTTCCTAACAATAAAACCACCACAAAAATAACTATGAGCGATCCTAAAATTAAGTTTTCGGCAACCGTAAAAGTTGTTTTTGCGATAAGTTCGCTGCGCTCTAAAAAGGGATTGATATATACACCTTCTGGTAAGGTATTGTGCATAGCTGCAACACGTTCTTTTACGGCGTCGATGACTTCTTTCGAGTTGCCATCTTTTAACATCATTACTTGTCCCAGTACTTTTTCACCTTCACCATTTCCAGTAATAGCTCCAAAACGTGTGGCACTTCCAAAGTCTACCTCAGCAATGTCTTTTATATATATGGGAAATGTTTCATTTTTTACAACAATGTTTTCAATATCGTTTAAGGAGTTTACTAATCCTTCGCCACGAATAAAAAAGGATTTATTAGTTTTTTCAATATAACCACCACCAGCTACACTGTTATTTTTTTCTAAGGCATTATAAATATCTGAAATGGCGATATTCATGGCTTTTAATTTTTGTGGATTAATAGCAACCTCGTATTGTTTTAAATAGCCTCCCCAAGTATTAACTTCTACTACGCCTGGTATTCCTGATAATTGTCGTTTTACTATCCAATCTTGAATGGTTCTTAGTTCTGTTGTAGTATAACGGTTTTCGTAACCAGGTTTTACATCTAGAATGTATTGATAAATTTCTCCTAAACCAGTGGTTATGGGTCCCATTTCGGGAGTTCCAAAACCATTCGGGATTTTTTCAGTGGCCATTTTAATTTTTTCGGCAATTAATTGTCTGGGTAAATAAGTGCCTAGTTTATCTTCAAACACAATAGTAACCACTGATAATCCGAATTTAGAAACCGACCGAATTTCTATAACTCCTGGAAGATTTGCCATTTCAAGTTCTACAGGATAGGTAATAAACTGTTCTACGTCTTGTGTAGATAAGTTTCTTGAAGTCGTAATAACTTGTACCTGGTTATTGGTAATATCGGGAACTGCACCTATGGGGATTTGGGTTAACGAAAAAATCCCAAATCCTACCACAGTACCTATAAATAGTAGAACGACAAGCTTATTCTTTAAACTGAATTTAATTATGGTTTCTAACATAATTTGTTTTAATAAAATTGATAAATACTATTCTAAACAGTGTGTTTGAATAGTTTTAAAAGGAAATAGTAAGAGGCGAATTAAGCGTTTTTTGGAGGTTGTAAAATGGGGTGTTTTTCAAAAGATGAAGTTGGTTCTTGATAGAAAAAGTTAACAGGGATTTCTAAAAAATTAGAATAATTAGTAACAAAGAAGTATGAAGTAGTCACAGTAAAATCATGGGAGATATGAGTACACTGCTGATGATGTTTAAACGGTAAATTTTGATGTTCTTCATGATCAAATTCATGTTGTACTTTACTTTCATCATAATGTTCTGCCAGAAAATCAATAAAGTTATCCCCATAAGTTGCCTCATGATATTTGGCATGTTCTAATAGTACATGTAATTTTGATAGATCGTCAAAACTAATATTAGAACTTTGAAATAATATCAAAGTAGAAAATAATATGGCAACTAGTTTAGTCATACGGAGACTAAATTAATAAAAAAAGGATGTAACTATGTAATATAAGTTACAAGTTATTTAAAAATAGGCTTTTAACTGTACAGTTCCTGTATGAATGGTTTTACTGGTTTCGGTTTTTCTTCCAAAATAACTTAGATTTAAATCTAAAAAAGTAGTTAGTTTTTTTTGCGCTAATAAGCTCCATGTAAAGTTTTTTCCTGGTTGCAATCCCTCGAGCATTTGATACGAAACAGGCGTATTTGAACTACCTTCAAATTTATTAGAAAAAAAGTTAAACTCGCCAATAATCGAACTTTTTAGACTGCTTGAAAACGTAAAGGAGCTGCCATATTTTTGTTGCTTTAAAGTTTCTAAATCACCTAGTGTATTTTCTTTACTGGCGTGCTGGTAAAATATGTCGAAACGCGAATTATCATTAAATAAATAAGATAGTTTAGGGTTTAAACGTGTTTCATTAAAGTTGTAATTCTTACTAGCATAATTTTCACTTGTACTTTCATTATTTTCAAAATCAGATTGAAGGGTTATTAACCAATTAACCGCAAATTTATGGTTGAAATTTAGTTGATGGCTTTTCAATCCGTTTTCAATAAAACCAATCGATAAAATACTGCGGGTTTTATTTGAAAGATAGGTGTAGGAGGTTGTATAGCGTTGTTTGCCGCGGTTAAAAAATAACACATTTCTTAAGTTTAGCTGCAATGCTAATTGATTGTCGACATTACTTTCAAACGGATTTAAATTAAAATTACCACCTTCGCGTTTTAATTTTCTATCGACTAAATAGCTGGTTTGGTTATAAAAATGCGACCAGAATTTTTGTGATTTATTTTCGGAAACCGACCACTGCGACGGGTTAATTGTAAGAGTTTGACTGAGTCTGTTTTGATGTGTTTTTATATAAACCTGATTGGGTAAAAGCACCCGAATGTATTTACCTTGGTCTTGAAATTGCGCAATTTCAAATTCTTCCAATTCTTGTATACCGTTTTCGTTATAGTCTATCCATGCGTAAGTACCTCGACCCGCTTCTACTTCTACATAGGTAAAATCTTGTTGTGCTAAGGTGCCGGAATTGGTTTCAAAAAGGGTGTTCCATTGCACTATTTGCTTGAATAATTTTTGACTGAATTGCAATCTGGAATTTAGAGATTGTTCATCGTCTATAGTTTGGTCTACAATATTTAAGGTTCTGTAATTAGTATAAAGCGACAAATTAGTGTTGGTGTTTTGAATGAGCCTTGTGTCTAGATAAAAGGTATTGGAGGTATTTACTTTTTGTAATGTATTGTTTCTGATGCTATCATTCACTCGGTTTTTATAACCAATTTCGGTAAAAATTTTGGTACTATCACCCACACCAAAAAACACTTCGTACGATTTGAATTTCTGACTCAACGCGGTTAGTTCCTGGGTTGCAATAGTGGTTTGTTCGTTCTCTTCAATAGCCAACTTTGTTCCTAGCCAACTCTTATTCATGCTATATGTTAAGGTGTTTGAAGATCTTAAAAAGGTAGACGTATTTACGGTTGAAGTAGCATTTAAAAAACTCGAATACGATGCTATTCTAAATTTATTCAGCATCAAGTTTGTATTTAAAATATGACGGTTTCCATTAAAATATCCAGAGTATCCTAAATGCTCAAATTGATAGGTAGCCATACCCTTTTTTAAATGGGTTAACCGCAATCCGGTGGTTAGTAAAGTTTGATCGCCAAAATTTAAAGTAGATGTCGTTGCAGAACTGTTATCTAAATTCCAATCTCGGTTAAATTCGGCATTGTACAGGCGTTCAATAGTTTTAAAGTTTTTGGTAATAAAATCACCATCTGCAAAGGCGTTTAAGCTCCATAAACTATCATTTTTTTTAAGATTTTGAGAAATTTTTAGTTTTCCTGCCACCCCATTATTGTTGCTGTCGTCTATGTTTGAAAATAGGTTTAAATCATTTTTGCTTGCTGCCAATTCAAACCCTATATCTGTTTTTTTAGTTGGTGTATAGTTTCCATTTATCACCGCTAGTTGAAGTTTTATGGGCGCAATTAATTTAATTATGGGTGCGTAGTTGCCTTGTAAACTACCGGCATATTCATAAATGTTATTAATGGCGTTGCTGCTCTTCAAAATATAATCACCTTGGTTAGTTCCTAAGTTGGTAAAGGTAACTTGGTACAAAGTATCGTCTGGATTGTTCGAAAAAACAAATACTTCAACACCGTCAACAAGTTCTTTTTTATATAGAATTCTATTGTCGCTGTACGATTCTAAAACTTCAGAGGGTGCCGCCATTTGAGTTTCGTCATCACCAGCATTTGCAAGTATTTGAATTTGTGCTTCCGATAAGTTTTGCAGTACATCCTGATTTTTGGCATCATTTTCAGAATAAATAGCAACGCCTATATTCATTTTTTTGCTTTCAAATTTGCTTCCGCCAAATGCTACTAGGCGCGAATAATTACGTTCGCTATATTGGTAATCGACTGTAATACGCATTTCGGATGTAATGGGAAATGTTGAGTTAAATATAATTTCACCAGCATTATAGTCAATTATATAATCTTTGTCTTCACCACGTTGCGCCACAATACCATTTACATAAACGGTTTCACTACCCGAAACTATAAGCACATATAATTCACCATTTTCTCCTTGTAATTTATAAGGACCTTGGTTGCCTTCTTGTGCTGTAAATAAGCTTCTAGTAAATTGCCCACGCACCAATGCGCCAGCGGCAAACACGTTGGTTTGCGCATGGTCTTCACCCAATTTGGCGTTAATCGATAACCCTTGAACACGTTTGGAGAAACGCGCAAAATAAGAATCGTTGTTTTGTAAATCGATATCGCCCGCTCGGATATTCCAACTGTCGCTAAACAGTTCAATAAAAACCTGATCGAATTCGTCTAATCGCTGGCTATAACCGCTTTCTTGTAAAGGAATGTTAGCATCTTGAATAGATGCACGAAGCGATACTTTTTCGCTTAGTTTTCCGGATATTTGAAGGTCTAATTCGCTATTTAAAACCGAGTTTTGATTATTTCCAATAGTAACCCCACGCGATATACTTCCGGTGGTTGTTAAACCATCAAATGGAATAAAATCTTTAGTATTATTGGGTGTAGATAACTGATAAAGTGTTTTTATGTTTTCGGTGTTTTCAACAATAATAGCTTCATCTAATTGCTTGTATGTTTTAGTTAAAAACTCCGGAAATTTTAAATAATTAATGGTAATAGAATCAGTTTCAATAGGTTTTATAAAGCGTAAAACGGCCTTTTTAAAATCAACCTTATAAAAAGAGGAATCTATAACGGTATTATTATCAATTTTAATTGAAAAATAATTAGGATTAATACTCACATTGTCAATTACAATAGAATCGTTTATAGCAACTTTTTTAGTTCTATAATTTGAATTTTGCTCTTGCGCAAAAGCACAAAACCCAATAAAAAAAAGAAAAAGAAAGGTTATAAACTTCATTTGATATTTAAACTCTAAAAAGTTTAAAATATTTTGTTAATAGTTTTCGTGAAAAACAACACCAAATTAATAGTGTAAAAGTAACGCATTATTTATTTTAGCTAAAATTAACTCATTTTAAAAAATCGAGTTATCCCAACGTTGGTTGGGATCTCATTAAAGCAAAGTAAATGAAAATAATCTCGTATAACGTTAACGGAATAAGAGCAGCTATAAATAAAGGATTTTTAGATTGGTTAAAAAGTGCCAATCCAGACGTCATCTGTTTACAAGAAATTAAAGCATTAAAAGAGCAATTAGATTTAGAGCTTTTTGCTGAGGCGGGGTATAAATATAGTTATTGGTTTAGTGCTCAAAAAAAAGGATATAGTGGGGTTGCTATTTTAAGTAAAATAGAGCCTAATCATGTAGAGTATGGCACAGGAATTGATTCGATGGATTTTGAAGGTCGCAATATTAGAGCCGATTTTGATGGAGTCTCCGTAATGAGTTTGTATTTGCCTTCAGGAACCAATGATGCCAGATTAGACCATAAATTTGAATACATGGATATGTTTCAAGAGTATATCAATAAATTAATAAAAGACATCCCTAATTTAGTTATTTGTGGCGATTACAATATTTGTCACGAAGAAATCGATATTCATAATCCAAAAGGCTTAAGTAATACCTCTGGGTTTTTACCCGCAGAACGCAAATGGTTAGGAGGTTTTATTAATAGCGGATTTATCGATTCTTTCAGGCATTTAAATAAAGAGCCAGATAATTACACATGGTGGAGTTACCGAGCAAATTCGAGAGCAAACAATAAAGGTTGGCGTTTAGATTATGCCATGGTTTCTAAAGCCATACAAGAAAATATAAAAAGAGCCGTTATATTGTCGGATGCGGTGCATAGCGATCATTGCCCCATTTTAGTAGAAATAGAAAATTAAATAACAAAACCTAAAATATCGATTAAAAATGATTAAAAGAATTTCCTTAGTAACCTTAGTATTCGTACTTATTTCTTCGTGCGTTTCTCCAAAAATCTATAAAGATTTAGAATCTAAATACGCCAATTTAAAACAAGCCAACCGAAAACTTTCAGATGAAAATGAAGATTTACTTTTCGATAAAACAAAAGCCGAAAACGAATTAAAACAACTTAAAGCAGATTATGCACAAGTGCTTGCGCAGCGCAATAAGCTACAAGGCGATTTCGATGCAACTAAAGCAAATTTAGATGCGCTTAAGTCATCATACGATGCATTAGAAAAAAATAGTTCAGCGTCTATTGCAGCAAATTCAGAAAAAAACCGAGAGTTGTTAGCACAATTAGAAGCTAAAGAACAAGCCTTGGCAGAAGAAAACCAACGTTTAGAAAAACTAAAACAAGAATTAGCAAACCGTTCAAACCGTGTAGCAGAACTAGAAAAAGTGATATCCGATAAAGATGCGGCAATGACTGCGTTAAAAGAGGCTATTTCTAAAGCCTTAACCGATTTTGAAGGCAAAGGTTTAACCGTAGAGCAACGCGATGGAAAAGTATATGTGTCTATGGAAAACAAATTACTTTTCAGTTCAGGAAGTTGGGCAGTAGGTACCGAAGGTAGAAGAGCAGTACAGCAATTAGGGTCTGTTTTAGCAACAAACCCAGATATAGCCGTGTTAATTGAAGGGCATACCGATAATGTGCCATACCAAGGCAGCTGGGCAAATAGTAGGCAACTGGGATTTATCAACCAAACGTGCTACCGCTATTGTAACTATTTTAAGAGAAAATGCATCTATTAACGCCGAAAATTTAACGGCTGCAGGTCGTGGTGAATTTGCACCAATAGCAACTAACGATACACCAGAAGGTAGAGCAAAAAACCGACGTATAGAAGTTATTTTAACGCCTAAATTAGACGAACTTACTAAGTTGTTAAAAGAGAATTAGTATTTGGGCGTTACCACAAGGGTCGCGCTTTATGCTATATCTTTTTTGCTTTTAATAGCAAAAAAGGATGCCGCTGCAATCGCTAACGCAACCTAAACCTTAAAACATTTTTAAACCTTTCAGTTCATTCGTAACTGAAAGGTTTTTTTATCTTTAGCATATTATCTAAAAACCTTATAGAAACCGTCTAAAAGTCTAACCATCTAAAAAATGAAGTACTCAATATTACCACACACCAATATAAAAGTTAGTAAAATTTGCCTCGGATCTATGACTTGGGGCAACCAAAACACAGAATCCGAAGGGCATGCACAATTAGATTATGCCTTCGAAAAAGGTGTGAATTTTATAGACACTGCAGAGGTGTATCCGGTACCGGCAACGGCAGAAACACAAGGTAGAACCAGTAATATTATTGGTACTTGGTTAAAAAAAACAGGACGTAGAGATAAAGTAGTTTTAGCATCTAAAATTGCGGGTCCGGGCGATTATACAGCGCACATTCGCACAACGGGTTTTAGTAAAGAGGCCATTAACGACGCGGTAAATGGCGAATTAAAAAGATTGCAAACAGACTATATCGATTTGTTTCAAATACATTGGCCAGAACGTAATACCAACAGATTTGGAATACGGGCGTATAAACTCGATACGGAATGGAACGATAATTTTAACGATATTTTACACGGTTTAGATGAACAAATAAAAACAGGTAAAATTAGGCACGTTGGCATCTCAAACGAGAATGCATGGGGAACAATGCGTTATTTAGAAGAGTCTAAAACACATAGTTTACCTAGAATGAAAACCATTCAAAACGCCTATTCATTGCTTAATAGAACTTTCGAAACCGATTTAGCCGAAGTGTCTTTACGTGAAAATATTGGACTATTGGCATATTCACCAATGGCATTTGGAGTACTTTCGGGTAAATACATAAAAGGAATTGAAGGCGAGAACGCCCGATTGCATTTATTTCCAAGGTTTTCTAGATATAGTAGCAATCAATGTACAGAAGCCACAAAAAAATATTTAAAAATAGCAGAGGATAATAACCTGACTTTAGCACAAATGAGTTTAGCCTTTGTAAACCAGCAAGCTTTTGTAACCAGTACTATTATTGGTGCCACCAATTTAGAACAGCTTAAAGAGAATGTGGCGAGTATAAATATTGTTTTAAGCGATGAGGTGTTAGGGCAAATTAATGCGGTTAATGATGTAATTCCTAATCCGGCAACCTAATACCTGCACAAGCAGGAATCTTGTAGTTTAATGGCAGCAGAACCACAGAAGAAAAAGTGATAATTTTAACTTAAAAACGGGATGTCCATTTTAAAAGCAATACTATTAATTTCTATTTTCATAAATATAGACCATGTTAACGCACAAAATATGGAATCACATACAAGGAAAAACAGAGTGCTTTTGGTGATAACCCATGATTTGAATAATACTGATTATAAAAATCAAATTAAAGAGTTACAAGGTTATGAAGACGGACTTTTAGATCGAAAATTAATTATTTATCAAATAACAAAAACGGCGTATATGATTGGGTTAAGCAATACTTCTAAGTGGCAAAAATCGAGTCAAGCATATAAAGAATACCAAAAAGCTAACGCACCTTTTCAGGTAATTTTAATTGGTTTAGATGGCGGTATCAAATTAAGAGAAACAGATTTTATTTCTTGCGAAGCCTTGTTTCGTGTGATTGACGTGATGCCCATGCGCAAATCTGAATTGAACGCAAGATAAAATTGAATTTTAGCATTACAGTTTAACTTAACTTTTGCGCCACTCGTTAGGTGCCAGACTTAGCAGCATCCTGTTAGTTTAATTTGTGGCTTCTTGAAGCTTATAAAAATCGTATAGCTTTTTGTTATAAGGGTAGTCCCAACAACCCATTCTATGAAATAGGTCGCCACCAAATCCTTTTTTATAAACATGTACGCCATGAAGTGGATGTTTTCGACTTAAATTTGGTGCGGATCCAAACATATCGTATTCAGTACAACCCCATGCTTTTGCTATGCGGATAGATTCCCATTGCAACGCATAACTTGCCATTGAATTGTTTTTAGACGATTTAGAGGCTCCATATAAATAAGTGCCTCTTTTTTTTGTTAAAACTAAAAACATAGAAGAGAGGAATTTACCATCAAAATCAGCCATGAGCATCTTTACTGTAGTACCGTTTTTAGTATTGTCTTGGTTCTTTAAAATTGTTGTAAAAAACTCTTGATTTTGTAAAGGTATACCATGTCGAGTTGCGGTATCTAGATATAATTTATACCAGATATCTATATGTTCAATGCCGTATTCACGAACTTTGATGCCTTTTTTATGGGCCTTTTTTACATTGTATCTTGTGTTGTAGCGCATGTTGGACAGCAAATCTTCTTCATTTAAAGTCAAATCGAGAAAAAAAGTGTTTTTAGGAAGATTGTCTTGAACACTTTTTTGTAAGTTCCAATTTGTGGTGCCAAAATTCATTCTAAATTCTTGGGTTTGGTTGGCTGGTGGCCCGAGCCAATTACCTGAATTATCAAAATATTCGTCTTCAACAGCCCATTGATTCTCCCAAATTAAATCGTAACGGATAAAGATGCAATTTGAAGGGAGGTATGGTTTTATGGATTCGGATAAGTATTCTAAGAATAGACCTTGATTTTCGAAGCTAGGTTCTAATTTCGGTCCGTAAGGAACGTAAGCAATACAGGTGTCATCGTTTACGTATTTAATGAGTATTAATAGGTCTTCAACTACTTTTTCTGAGGAACTAGCGGTGCTAAATAGTAGGTTTTTAGAAATAGTAAGTTCAAATCCTTGTGGTATAAATCCTTGATTCTTTTTTACGCGTCCCCAAAAAGGAGTTTGAGGTAGTATGTTTGTTGTTTTGAATTCTTCAATATCTTTTCGCTCTAACTCACAAATCATGCTTTTTATTTTTTTGCGGCAAATGTAAGGAATCATATACGAAATTTAAAATAATATACAATTTGATTGTCTTCTTTATTTAAAAAAGTATGAAACATATTTATTTACGAAACTATTGGCTAATTTTTTATAATAACTTAAAGCTAGGTAATTTAACATTTAGAAAATATGTGTAAATTGAAACAGTAAAAATTAAATAAAAATTAAACACATGAAATGGCAGGGTAGAAGAAAAAGCTCAAATATTGACGATCGCAGAGGTCAAAGTAGGTTCTGGAAGGGATTAGGTGGATTTAGTCCAACGTTATTAATTCCTTTGGTAAGATTACTTTTTTCTAAAGTAGGACTTTTTATAGTAGGGGCGTTTTTAGTAATATCTTTTCTTTTGGGTAAAAATCCATTGAGCTTAATTAGCAATCTATTAAGTGGGGGTAGTGTTGGAACTGAATCGGCTGCGCCTTATAAACCTACCGAAAAAGATAAAGAGTTGGCAGAATTTAGCGCAACTATTCTAGCCAACACAGAAGATGTATGGAATAAACTATTAAAAAATTATAGAGAGCCTACGTTGGTGCTTTTTACAGGTTCGGTCGCTTCGGCATGTGGTTCGGCTTCAAGTGCTACAGGACCTTTTTACTGCCCCGGAGATGAAAAATTATATATCGATTTAAGTTTTTTTGATGAAATGGAACGCCGTTTAAATGCACCGGGAGATTTTGCGCAAGCCTATGTTATTGCGCACGAGGTTGGGCATCATATTCAAAAAATTATGGGAACTACTGATAAAATGAATCGATTACGTGGACAAGTTTCTCAAACCGAATATAACAGATACTCGGTAATGTTAGAGCTTCAAGCCGATTTTTTAGCGGGCGTTTGGGCGCATCATTCGCAAGCCATGACACGTATGATGGAAACTGGCGATTTAGAAGAAGCTATGAATGCCGCGAATGCTATTGGTGACGACCGGTTGCAAAAACAATCGAGTGGCAGGGTAGTACCCGATTCGTTTACGCATGGTACATCTGCACAACGTATGCGATGGTTTAAAAAAGGTTTCGATACGGGCGATTTATCGCAAGGTGATACGTTTAGTGCTGCTTCGTTGTAAATGAAATTGTTAAAAGTAGTTTGGTTTTAATTTTTTGTTTGAATTTGTTGTTGCATTCGAAACTCTTCGACAGCACTAAGCAGAGCATAGCAGTAGTATGGGAGATTTCTCTATTTTTAACCAAAACTCAATAATAAGTTCTGTATAAACTAGTATGAGCTATTTTTCTTTGAAATTTAAAAAGCTAACAAAAAGAAAAGGAGTTTCAAAAAACCCCTTTCGAATTATGGATAAAATTAACTATGAATTACAATACTACTAAAACATCAAAATATAAATCTGAAGTTCTTAAAGTAAATTAAAATTATTTGATTTTGATATTGTTCCGTCATCATTTTCACTTTTATCACTGTAGCAACCTATTGACCCTAAATTAACATTTAAAAATAATGAAGACAGACTTGAATAGTAGATTCCTGCCTTCGCAGGAATAAAAAAACCCCTTACTAAACAAATAGCAAGGGGTTTTTTAGTTATTTAATTTGATTACCATCTTTATCGAAAAAATGATATTCTAAATACGTGTAAGCATCTCTTGGTAAAATTTTAACCCATTTTTTGTGTTCTAAAAACCATTTAGAACGTATTGATGGAAAACCTTTTGTTAAAAAGGCTGCTATAAAAGGATGTGTGTTTAAGGTCAGCTTTTTATAGTCTTTTTTAATAAGTTGTTCCAGGTCTTGTGTAATTTTTTGCACAATACCTATTGGTGCTTCTACTTCAGAGCCATTATTAACTTCATCAGGATTTTCTTCCTTAGTTTTAATGTTCATTTCTGGGCGAACGCGTTGTCTTGTAATTTGTATCAAGCCAAATTTACTTGGAGGCAATATTTTGTGTTTAGCTCTATCGTCCTTCATTTCATCGCGAAGGTGATTAAAAAGCTTTTGCCTGTTTTCGGCATTTGTCATATCAATAAAATCGACCACTATAATACCTCCCATATCGCGTAAACGTAATTGGCGAGCCATTTCTGTAGCCGCAATTAAATTAACTTCTAATGCTGTATCCTCTTGGTTGTTGGCTTTGTTAGACCGATTTCCACTATTTACGTCTATAACGTGTAGCGCTTCGGTGTGTTCTATAATAAGATATGCACCTTTGGCCATAGAAACGGTTTTGCCAAACGAGGTTTTTATTTGTCTTTCAATTCCATATTTTTCAAAAATGGGGACGTTAGACTGATACAATTTAACTATTGATTCTTTTTTTGGTGCAATTTCTTGCACATAATCTTTAATTTGAATGTAAAGCGCTTCATCATCTACATGAATAGCGGTAAAGGTGTCGTTAAATATGTCTCGTAAAATAGACGAGGCTTTATTCATTTCTCCTAACACTTTACTTGGATGATGTGCTTTGTTAAGTTTTTTACACATTGCGGTCCAACGACCTAACAAATTTTGTAAATCTTTATCTAATTCGGCTACTTTTTTGCCTTGTGCTACGGTGCGTACAATAATGCCAAAACCTGGTGGCGTAATGCTTTTTACCAATCGTTTTAATCGGTCTTTTTCTTCTTTGTCTTCTATTTTTTGAGAAATAGAAATACGGCTAGAAAAAGGCACTAAAACGATATATCTACCAGCAATAGAAAGCTCGGAGCTTATTCTTGGTCCTTTGGTGGATATAGGTTCTTTTACTATTTGTACTAATAGCGATTGATTTGATTTTAAGACGTCAGAAATCTTTCCGTCTTTATCAATATCTTTTTCAAATGGGAAATTTTTTAAAGTAAAATCTTTTAGTTTACCTGTGCTTACACTTTTTGTGAATTTTAAAAGGGAAGGTAGTTTTGGTCCTAAATCATGATAATGCAAAAATGCATCTTTTTCATACCCTACATTTACAAATGCAGCATTTAGTCCAGGAACAGCTTTTCGTATTTTGGCTATAAACACATCACCAACCGAAAAGTTGTTACCATCTTCGTCTTTCTGTAATTCAATAAGTTTTCCATCTTTTAATAAGGCAAAATCAACATGCTCGGAACCAGATCGAATAATCAATTCTTTATCCATTAAGTTAATTTTTATCCGTACTTTTTAGTACACAGTCTCAGTTTACGATTTGCAGTATGCTACTGAAAACTGTTACTGAAAACTGATAACTGAATTGTACAGATGGATTAAACAATATTTTTCACAGGATTTTTTAATATCCGTGGAGTTCATAAAACGCCAATAGCGTCTAAAAATTTAATGAACTCATTTCAAAGAACGTTTTTGTTTTTAAACCGAAAAAAGTAGTTTATATAAACTACTTTTTAAGGCTTATTTTTTCTTTTTGTGACGGTTAGCGCGTCTACGTTTTTTACGTTTGTGCGTCGCTACCTTATGTCTCTTACGTTTTTTACCACTTGGCATAAATAGTGTCTTTTAAATTAATAATTTATTTTAATGTTTTATTTAACGTCTACATTTGTTTTAACGCCTTCAACAAAAACTTTTGCTGGCTTAAATGCAGGGATATTGTGAGATGGTATTTTAATGGTAGTGTTTTTTGAAATGTTTCTACCAGTTTTTTCAGCTCTTGTTTTAATAATAAAGCTACCAAAACCACGTAGGTAAACATTATCACCACTTTCTAATGAAGATTTAACTTCTTCCATGAATGTTTCAACAGTTGCTTGAACATCACCTTTTTCAATTCCTAATTTATCAGAAATTTTTGCTACTATATCAGCCTTCGTCATTTTTAATATATTGTTTTAAGTTACTATAAATTCTTAAAGGGATGCAAATATAGGAATTTAAAATTCAATATTTCAAACCTAATTCATTAAAATTTAAGATTATAAACGTTTATTTTTACAAATTCTATTTATTTGCTGAATGACATTTAAAAAAACATTAAAACATTGGTACTCAAATAATAAGCGAGAGCTTCCTTGGAGGCAAACTAAAGATCCTTATTTTATTTGGTTGTCAGAAATAATTTTACAGCAAACACAAGTGAAACAAGGCTTGCCATATTACGGCAAATTTGTGGAAGAATTCCCGTCGGTTTTTCATTTAGCAAATGCACAAGAAAGCGATGTTTTAAAATTATGGCAAGGGCTAGGGTATTATTCTAGAGCCAGAAATCTGCATGCTACAGCGAAATATATTGTTGATGAATTGAATGGAGAATTTCCAAACAACTATAAGGGGTTATTAAAACTAAAAGGTGTTGGCGATTATACGGCGAGCGCCATTGCCTCTATTTGTTTTAATGAAGCCACGGCAGTTGTAGATGGCAATGTATACAGAGTGCTTTCTAGATATTTTGGAATTGACACCCCTATTAATTCGTCAAAAGGCACTAAAGAGTTTAAGCAATTAGCTCAAGAACTTATCGATACACGAGACCCCGCCACCTTTAATCAGGCCATTATGGAGTTTGGCGCCACCCAATGCAAGCCGCAGAATCCTGATTGTGCAATTTGCCCATTCAATATAAGTTGTATGGCATTTAATAATAATAAGGTAAACGAGCTTCCAGTTAAATTAAAACCAATAAAAGCAAAAAAAAAGTATTTCAATTTTTTAGTTTTTATGACTTCGGACGAAAAAACTATATTAGAAAAGCGCGAAGGGAAAGGGATATGGCAAAACTTATATCAGTTCCCCTTAATTGAAACAGACAAAAATTTGAGTTTCGAAGCATTTAAACAACGCGCAGAAAATCATGATTTAATTAAAAACAAGACTTTTAATATGTCTTTATATAATCAGGAAGTTATTGTTCATAAATTGTCCCATCAACATTTGTACACTAAGTTTTGGATTGTAACTATTGATAGTCATTTAAATGCAGGTATTCCATTTAACAAAATTCGCGAGTTTGCGGTGCCTGTTTTAATTGGGAATTTTATTGAAAGTTTTAATTTTAGTTCGTTTTAGAATAATAATTGATTTTTTTATTAATTTTAAAAAAACACTGTGCAAGTCTTAAAATTGTAATGTAATTGAGTAATTTTGCTAACCTATAAAAATAATACATATGTCTGGAACATTAAATAAGGTAATGCTAATTGGGCATTTGGGTGATGAGGTAAAAATGCATTATTTTGAAGGTGGTGGTTGTGTTGGTCGTTTTCCGTTGGCAACAAACGAAACTTACGTAAGTAAACAAACCAACGAGCGCGTTACAAATACAGAATGGCATAATATAGTTGTAAGAAACAAGGCAGCCGAAATTTGCGAAAAATATTTAAGCAAAGGCGATAAAGTATATATAGAAGGAAGGCTTAAAACTAGAAAATGGCAGGATGAAAGTGGTACTGAGCGCTATTCTACCGAAATTCAATGTACAGATTTTACGTTTTTAACCACTAAGAAAGAGAGTGAAGGTAATGCAGCTAAGGCTGAAAGCGTTTCGAATAAACCAGAAAGTACTTCGAAGCCAACTTCTGTCGAAAAAAATACTAATGAAATGATAGATGAAGAAGACGATCTTCCATTTTAAATTAAATTTCTCCCTAATCTGAGAATTCTAAGTGTAACTAAATCAAATATATTTGGATCCTGACCCCACGAGTTTTAAAAGTTTAGTAATGGCAATTGATGTTTCGGTTGTTTTTGGTTTTGTATTATTGTTTTTGCTGCTATTTTGTTCTGCTCTTATTTCTGGTGCCGAAGTCGCCTTGTTTTCACTTACCAGAACAGATATAGAAAAAGGATTAGATGCCAAATCTAAACGTATACATATAATAGCGATGTTATTAGAACGCCCTAAAAAATTATTAGCCACTATATTAGTCGCTAACAATTTTATAAACATTGGTATTGTTATATTATTCGCTTATTTGAGTAGTGATTTGTTTTCCGGTATTTCTTCACCAATTCTAAAATTTACCTTAGAAGTTGTTATAGTAACCTTCTTAATTTTGTTATTTGGCGAAATTCTTCCAAAAATTTATGCCAGTAGAAATAATTTAAAATTTGCAACCTTTATGGCGTATCCACTAAAGGTTTTAGATGTATTGTTGTCTCCTATTAGTTTGCCGATGCGAAGCATCACCATAGGAATTCATAATAAACTTGGTAAGCAAAAGTCTAATTTAAGTGTCGATCAGCTTTCTCAGGCTTTAGAGCTAACAAGCGAAGAAGATACTACCAGAGAAGAGCATAAAATTTTGCAAGGCATTGTGTCTTTTGGTAATACCGACACTAAACAAGTTATGCGTCCGCGAATAGATATTTTTGCATTAAATATCGAACAAAAATACACCGAAATATTACAAGAAATAGAGAAGAATGGCTATTCTAGAATTCCCGTTTATAAGGATAATATAGATTGTATAAAAGGAATTCTGTATGTAAAAGATTTACTGCCATATTTAGAGCGAAAACAATTTGATTGGACTACCTTATTAAGAGAGCCTATTTTTGTGCCAGAGAACAAAAAATTAGACGATTTAATGCTAGAGTTTCAGGAGAAAAAAGTGCATTTGGCGGTTGTGGTTGATGAATATGGAGGAACTTCTGGACTGATTTCTTTAGAGGATATTATCGAAGAAATTGTAGGCGATATTAGTGATGAGTTCGATGATGAAGATTTAACTTATTCTAAACTCGACGATCATAATTTTGTGTTTGAAGGCAAAACGGCACTTAAAGATTTTTATAAAATTATAAAAGTTGAAGATGTAGATGCTTTTGAAGAACAAAAAGGAGACGCAGAAACAGTAGCAGGTTTTGTACTAGAAATTTCTGGGAGTTTCCCAAAGCTTAATAGTGATGTTAACTTTAAAAATTACGTTTTTAAAATTGAAGCATTAGATAAAAAGCGAATTAAACTTGTAAAATTCACCATTACTTAATGAAGTATTATATTCTATTATTGGCTATTGCAAGCATGTGTTTTTCGTGTAAAGAAGACTATACGCCAAAGCCAAAAGCATATTTAAGACTTGTGTATCCGCAGCCCGAGTATAAACAAATAGGTTCTCAAGTTCCTTTCACTTTTGAAACCAATACGTTAGTTGCTAAAATGAAGTCAAAAAAACTCGTTGCTCCAACCGAAAGCTACGGTATCAATATAGAATACCCAAGTTTAAAAGGCACCATTTTTTTGACCTATAAAGCAATTAATGGCGACGAAAAAAACCTGACCGATTTTTTACGTGATGCACAAAAATTCACCTTAGAACACACTATTAAAGCAGACGAAATCCCATTTTTTCCTTACGAGAATAAAGAACGAAAAGTGTACGGGGTGTTTTCTGAAGTGAAAGGGAATGTAGCATCGCCTGCACAGTTTTATGTAACCGACAGCGTTAAACATTTTTTAGTAGGGTCTTTGTATTTTAATGCTAAACCTAATTACGATTCTATTTTACCAGCAGCAAATTATATACAAAAGGATATGATTCGTATTATGGAGTCGCTCCATTGGAAATAAAAATAGCCTCTTAAACTTAGAGGCTATTTTTTAATAGATAATTATAATTATGCTTTTGCAGCACAACATGCTTTTTTGGTGTCGGTTGAGGCATTTTTAGCAGTACAAGCTTTTTGGCATGCTGCTTTTTCTGCATCGGTCTTCCCTTCACAACCGGTTTTGTCACATGGTTTGTTACAGCCAGAGGTATTAGTGGTTTTCATGTCACTCACCTTGTAAGAGTCTCCTACTTTGGCAACTGTTTCTATTAAGTTGTTAGGCGTTACTTTAGCAACATCGTATTCTACCATCGCCAATCTTTTATCGAAATCTACATTAGCAGACTTAACACCTTCCATTTTAGCTATTTTCTTTTCAATAGTAGCTGCGCAACCTACGGCACATGTCATACCATCAATGGTGAATTCTGCTTTTGCATATGTTGCATTTGGGTCGGTTGTTTTAGCAGCCATTGTTTCTACTTCAACAGTTTTCACTTCTGGATTAGTTTTGTCTTTGCATGCTACAATGAAGGTAGCCAACATTAAAATTGTAAAAATAGTTCTAAGTTTTTTCATGAGTATCAATTATTTAAGGTCTAAACGAATTTTAGATTAATTTATTTTGCATCAAATTTAATGATTTATTTCATACAATTTGAAACTAGTAATTCTATTGAGTAAAAAGAGTCTTAAAACGAATTAAAAAAAAGTCCGAAGCTACTAACTTCGGACTTTTAAAATTAACTATTGTTAAGCACTATTAATCAAAATCTATTTCTTTAACCCCTTCGTTAATCTTCACGTTTGTAATATTCATTATTATTGTTTGAGGACCAGCTTTTACCGATTGTGTAAAAGGTAATTTCATGGCGTCTACAGAAGTATAATTAGAATAATCTTGGATAGTAACCATCGAATTTCCTTGTGCTTCTACAGTAATTTCAACACGGGTTAATAAACCAGTTTCTGTATTGTAATATCTAAATGAAGGTTTATCTCCGTTATTAATTTTTACTTTATAAACGTCTTGTCCATCAATAGAAACAATACTTTCTAAACTAGTTTTGGAAGCATCGTAGTATAATTCCGGAAAAATAGAGTATTCGTCTTTTTTAGATGCGATTTCCGCTTCAGTCATCTCTTTTTTCATGCCTTGCTGCTCTACATAACCATTTGTTCCATTGAATTTCTGTTTAACAATGGTTCCCATGCCTTCAATACTCATTTCCATAGATTCTTTATTTGGAGCCATTATTTTAAGTTCGGCTGTTGGCGTAAAAGGAGCGCCTTGAATAGTAACATTAGCATTCATTAATAGTGTGCTCACGTTTTTTGCAGCAGCCTCACCACCAATGGCGTTGATGTATTTATCTAATACTGTTTGGGCAGTGGTTCCTGCAGGAATAGGTTTTGTGAATTCTGGTTTTTCGGTAGGGTTCGCATATTTATCAAAATATTTGATTGGAATCCCAGTTTTTTCAAGATTGCTAATCACATCGCTACCCTTTCCAACAACGATGATACGAGCGTTTTCAGGTTTAAAATACGTATTAGCAACTCGAAGTACATCTTCTGCAGTAACTGAATTAATTTTCTCTAAATATGTTGAATAAAAATCAGACGGAAGGTCTTCTGTTTTAATATTTAAGGCATAGCGTGCAACGGTAGCAGGTTGCTCTACACCCATAACAAAATTACCTACATATTTTGCTTTGGCATTTTTTAATTTCACCAAATCAACCAATTCTGTTTTTATTCTGTTAATTTCTTTAATGGCTTCAACAACGGCACTATCGGTAACGGCATTTCTTACTTCGGCTTCAGCTCTAAAACGAGATGCATATTTGTCGGCTCCAATAGATGAGTAAGCGCCGTAAGTGTAGCCATGTTTTTCACGAAGATTCATAAATAGGTAACTTTCATACGCGCCACCTAAAATGTAATTGGCAATTAATGCCGCATGGTAATCTGGGTGGTTCATTTTTAAATCTACTGTATTCGTGATAGAAATGTTAGACTGTACGGCATTAGGCATATCTATAAAATTGATTTGCGTATTGGCTACATTACTATTTGCTGCTGGAATTTTGACAGGTGTTTGAGTAGATTTTTGCCAATTTCCAAAGTATTTTTTTACTTGTTTTTTAACCGTTTTTAAGTCTGTATCTCCTACTACAACTAAATAGGCATTATTGGGTGTGAAATTTGTTTTGTAAAACGCTTTTACATTATCTAGAGTAACGTTGTTAACGGTTTCTTCTTTAATAAATTCACCGTAGGGATGCTTAACACCATAGGATAAGGCACTTCCAACGCGATCTGCAACCGCAGAAACGTTTTTTTCATTAGATTTTAAACTTTCTAATAGCTTGTCTTTTTCTTTTTGGAATTCTTCTTCGGTTAAAAGTGGATTGATAGCTGCGTCTGCCATTAATTGCATAATTCTATCAGCATACTTGCTAAGTGCACTTGCAGAGGCGCTTTGCGAACCAAAATTTAGTCTGGCACCTAAAAAATCAACTTCATCATTAAAGGCGTCTTTAGAAATGCTTGTAGTTCCATTTCCTAACATGGCACTTAATAAACTAGCTACACCAGCCTTATCTCCTTCTAAAATTGGAGGATTATTTAAAGTTAAGGTGTATGATACGCGAGGTAATTTGTGGTTTTCGACCACCATAACGGTTAAGCCATTTTTAAGTTGAAATTCACTTGGTACATCTAAAGAAATTTTAGGAGCAGGTCCTGGCTGTGGCTGTTTAGATCTATCAACTTGTGCAATTACAGATGTTGATAATAAAAACAGGGTTAGTAACGCAAATATTTTGGTTTTCATTTGTATGTGTTTTGTTTTCATGAAAATTCTATTGTTCAGTTTCTTTTGGTAAATAATCTAACAGTAATCGTTGATTTGGTTTTAGATATTTATTAGCCACAGTTTTAATGTCTTCTCGGGTAATGGATCGGTAAATCTCAATTTCATTATTAATAAGATTGGTGTTGCCATAAAGCATGTAATATTGTGCTAACGAACCAGCTATACGTTCTACACTAGCATTAGAATTAACAAATTGATTTTCTAATTTATTTTGAATTTTTTGAAAATCTCTTTCTGAGATTAATTCGGTTTGAATCTTTTTAATTTCATCGTCGATTTCTGCAACTAACGATTCAAGAGAATTTTCACCTAACGGAAGACCGTATAAAACGTAAGCGCCATAGTCTTTTTGGGCAATATTAATCGCTCCAGCTTGAAGTGCCATTTTCTTGTCGTTTACAAGTCGTTTATATAATTTAGAGGTTTTACCGTCGCTTAAATAAGTTGATATCATTTGTAGTACATACGAGTCGCGTTCGGCAAATCCTGGAATTCTATAAGCGGCCATAGCGGCTGGAATTTTAATGTTTGGGTCGTAGAATTTTGCGGTCATTGATTCGGTAATAGGTTCTTCTTTAGGAAAGTTTCTAACCACCTTTTCTCCGCTAGGAATATCCTTAAAATATTTTGCTACTAAATTTTTAGTAGCAGGAATATCTATATCGCCTGCAATAACTAAAACGGCATTATTTGGACCGTAATATTTTTTAAAATATGCTTTAAACTCATCTAAAGTAGCAGCATTAAGATGCTCCATCTCACCTATATTTTTATTTTTATAGGGATGCACTTTAAATAGATTTTCGCTAATTGCGAATACAAACTGTCGGTAAGGTTGATTGTCATAACTAGACCTCTTTTCTTCTTTAACAACTTCTCGTTGAGTGTCTACACCAATCTGGTTAATTATAGGGTGTAGCATACGTTCGGATTCCAGCCAAAGGCCTAATTCTAAATTATTTGACGGAAAAACTTCGTAATACACCGTGTAATCTAAAGCTGTACCTGCATTATTGTTTCCGCCATTGGCTGAAACGATTTCCATGAATTTACCACGTTCAATATTTTCTAGTTCCTTCAAACAATAAATGTTCAAAGAAATGCGCAAATCCTGTTCGCTCTGGGTTGTTGTCTCCACCTAGATCTTTTCCTCCAACATTGTATAATACCTGAGTTGTAACTAAAGGAGCCGTATTGTCTTGATGCAGAATAACGTGCAAGCCATTCTCTAAATCAAATTCTTCAAAGGCTACTTTTTGAGCAGTAGCTGTTAATCCTAGCAATAGTAGCATCGCTAAGAAATAAAAATTGTTTTTCATGTATTTATGTATTTTGTAAGATTTAACGCAAATTAGTATATTTCTGACAAAGCACAAAATAATCTGGTACTCATTATGATTAAAAAATATAATTTTCATGAAATATAGAAGGCTTGTGTTCATTGCTTAACAATTAAATAAGTTTCATTATGTTTGTTTAAGATGTTGTTAATTAGTATTTTAAACAACTAATTATTAAAAATAAAAGAATAGCTTATGAAAAATGTATCTCTTCCAATTACGGTATGGGTTGGTTACTAGTGCCGTGTTAATAGCGTATTTTTTGGTGTTGGCTTTATTTAATAATCATATTCGGCCGGTCTTTAGTTTTTTTAATGCGGTAATCACCGCCTGCGGAATATTTGAAGTTATACGAATTACCAAGCTTGAGAACGAAGAGGCTTTTTCATATGGAGCGGGTTTTAAAACGGGAATCATCACCGGATTTATTGCTGCGTTCTTATTTACGCTTTTCTTCTTGTTTTATGCAACCGAATTTAATGTGGATTTTCTGCCAGAATTGCTAAAGACAATACGTGGCGGATTTAATGCCGATGTGGGAATGGTTACATTTGTAGTCTTTATCATGGGGCTTGCTACTACTGTTATTTCGACACTTGTAGTGATGCAATATTTTAAAAAATAATATAAATTTTTCTCAATTTAAATAAAACGTTTGTAGTTTAATTAATTAGCAGTATATTTGCACTCATTTTTGAACAAAATTAATTAATAAACACGTTACGCTATGTACGCAATTGTAGAGATAGCAGGGCAACAATTTAAAGTTGTTAAAGACCAAAAGGTTTTTGTACACCGTTTACAAACAGAAGAAGGAAAGCAAGTTGCTTTTGATAATGTTCTTTTGATTGGTGATGGAGACAAAGTTACTGTAGGCGCCCCAGCTATAGACGGAGCTCAAGTAGGAGCAAAAGTCTTAAAGCACCTTAAAGGTGATAAAGTTATAGTTTTCAAAAAGAAAAGACGTAAAGGTTATCGTAAGAAAAACGGTCACCGTCAATCTTTAACAGAAATTGTAATAGAAAGTATTGCTGCTTCGGGAGCAAAAAAAGCTGCCCCAGCGAAAGAAGAGAAAAAAGTAGAGGCTAAAGTAGAAGTTGCTGCTCCAAAAAAAGTTGAAGCTACTCAAGATTTAAACAGTTTAACTGTTGCAGAATTGAAAGAGATGGCTAAAGCCAAAGGAATTGACGGTATTTCTGCAATGAAAAAAGCTGATTTAATAGCTGCTTTAAGTTAATATTAAAATCTAAAATCGAAATAAAATGGCACATAAAAAAGGAGTCGGAAGTTCGAAGAATGGTAGAGAATCAGAATCAAAACGCTTAGGTGTTAAGATTTTTGGTGGTCAAGCTGCTATTGCAGGAAACATTATCGTTAGACAAAGAGGAAATACACATCACCCAGGTGAAAATGTATATTCTTCAAAAGATCATACATTACACGCCTATGTTGATGGTGTAGTAAAATTTACAAAGAAAAAAGATAATAAATCGTATGTTTCTATAGTTCCTTTTGAAGGATAAGAATTACGAATTTATTAAAGTAATGAACCCTTTCTGGAAACAGTAAGGGTTTTTTTATTTTTGTTATTGAAATTATTTATTAACTTATCTGTTATTTTTATTAATGATAGGGTGGATTTTAATAGCATAAAGGAGACGAAAGACTCTAGATTTAGGTGGTATCTTAAGAAATAATTGGTGAAATGCTAAACATATTTAATGTATATGAACTGACCTATTTGGATGCAATAGCGATTGCAGTGTATAGCTTTTGCAAAACTGCCATTTATGGTTTTGCAAAACTAGAAACGGAAAGCGCGGTGCTTTAGCAATTGCCCAGAAATAAAAAAATCCCAAACATAATTGCTTGGGATTTTTAATTTATGAGGTTCCTTTTGAAAAAGGAATTTAGTTAATATCTGTAATATTCTGGTTTAAAAGGACCTTCAACAGCTACACCAATATATGTAGCTTGGTCTGTTTTAAGTTCGGTAAGTTCAACACCAATTTTAGCTAAGTGTAATTTTGCTACTTTTTCATCAAGATGTTTTGGTAACATATACACATCGTTTTCGTAAGCATCACTATTTGTCCAAAGTTCTATTTGAGCTAAAGTTTGGTTTGTAAAGGAGTTACTCATTACAAAACTTGGGTGACCTGTAGCACAACCTAAGTTTACCAAACGACCTTCAGCAAGAATAATAATATCTTTTCCGTTGATAGTATATTTGTCAACTTGAGGTTTGATAGTGTTTTTGGTATGACCGTGGTTTTTGTTTAACCAAGCCATATCAATTTCGTTATCAAAATGCCCAATGTTACAAACAATAGTTTTGTCTTTCATATGCTTCAAAATGCTCACCACGAACAATATCTTTATTTCCAGTAGTTGTAATAACGATATCTGCATTTGGAGCAACAGTTTCTAATTTTTTAACTTCAAAACCATCCATAGCAGCTTGTAAAGCACAAATTGGGTCAATTTCGGTAACGGTTACAATACTTCCAGCACCTTTAAAAGAAGCTGCAGTACCTTTACCAACATCGCCATAACCACAAACAACAACTCGTTTTCCGGCTAACATAATATCTGTTGCACGACGAATCGCATCTACAGCAGATTCTTTACAACCGTATTTATTATCGAATTTAGATTTTGTAACAGAATCGTTAACATTAATTGCTGGCATTGGTAAGGTTCCGTTTTTTACACGTTCGTAAAGTCTGTGAACACCTGTAGTGGTTTCTTCAGATTAATCCTTTTATGCCTGAAACTAATTCTGGGTATCGGTCTAAAACCATATTGGTTAAATCGCCACCATCATCAAGAATCATGTTTAATGGTTTTCTGTCTTCACCAAAGAAAAGTGTTTGCTCAATACACCAATCAAATTCTTCTTCGGTCATGTCTTTCCAAGCGTAAACAGAAGTTCCGGCAGCAGCAATAGCAGCAGCAGCTTGGTCTTGTGTTGAAAAAATGTTACAAGAACTCCAAGTAACTTCTGCACCTAAGGCTTGTAAAGTTTCAATTAACACAGCTGTTTGGATGGTCATGTGTAAACATCCTGCAATACGTGCGCCTTTAAGTGGTTGCGAATTTCCGTATTCTTCACGTAAACTCATAAGTCCTGGCATTTCTGCTTCGGCTAATTCTATTTCTTTTCGTCCCCAAGCTGCAAGTGAAATATCTTTTACTTTATTAGCCACGTAAGGAATTGTTTTTGTACTCATATCAATTTTTCTTTTTTTTCTTTTATAAAATAAAAACATCTTTGGATTAGCATTTAAAATAGCTAAATTGCTAGCCCAAAACGTTTATTATACCATAAGTTGCGCAAAGATAACTAATAACTTTCAGAATACTAAATGCCACTTTATAAAAACATTAAACCTGATTTACAAACAACTGTAAAAATCTGGAAGATTGAAGAATCTTATGATGAATTATTTCAATCGGTAATTTTAAAACCTAAAAGTTTAAAGCGTGTTTTAGGAATGAAAAGTGAATTGCATCAACGTGGGTTTTTAAGCGTGCGTTATTTGTTAAAAGAATTTGGATATGAAGATGTCGATTTGCATTATGATGAATTTGGTAAACCATATTTAAAGGATGGAAAACATATTTCTATAACCCACTCTTTTAATTTTTCGGCTGTGATTGTGAGCGACAAGGTTATTGGTATTGATATTGAAAAACAACGAGATAAAATCACCATAATAGCTCATAAATTTATCGATTATGAATTTCTGTATTTGAATAAAGACGATATTAATTATATTAAAAAACTAACGGTTATTTGGTGTGTAAAGGAATCGTTGTACAAATTGTTTGCAACACCTGGATTGAGTTTTAAAAAGCACTGTTTAGTGATTCCTGTGTCTGATAAGGATCAAGAAACAGTAGCTTGGATTGATTATAAATCGAAAAAAAGGCGCTATAATATTCATTTTTTAGAATTTGAAGGATTTACTTGTGCCTACGCCATAGCTTAAATGAAAGATATCTATAATTCTATTATAGCATCTATATTAAAAGGCGAAAAACTATTGGCAGTTTTAATCGACCCCGATAAGGCTAAACTAGATAGATTATCTGGTATTATTCAAAAAATTAGCCAATCTATAGCAACTCATATTTTTGTTGGAGGTAGCACTGTAAAAGAAAAAGCTACCGATTTGGTTGTAATGGAAATAAAAAAACACACAAAACTTCCCGTGGTTTTATTCCCGGGTGATGTTACGCAAATAACAAACAATGCTGATGCCATTATTGTTTCTATCTTTAATTTCTGGGAGAAATGCCGATTATTTAATTGAAAAGCATGTACAATCGGTTTCAAAATTAAAGAATAGCAAACTTAGAAGTGATTCCAACAGGGTATATTTTAATTGAAAGTGGAAACACCACGGCGGTTGAGCATGTAAGCAGAACGAAACCTATGAAGAGAGAACCGATTCAAAACATAGTAGATACAGCAAAAGCAGGAGAATTTTTAGGTATGAAACTCATTTATTTAGAAGCTGGAAGTGGTGCTAAAGAATCCATTTCTAAAACAATAATTAAATTAGTTAAACAGGAATTACAAATACCATTAATTGTTGGAGGCGGAATAAGAACCATAAAACAACTTGAAAACGCTTATCAGTCAGGTGCAGATTTAGTGGTTATTGGGACTGCTTTTGAAGAAAATGAATCGTTTTTTGAAGAAATGAAAAAAGAAATGAATCTATGAAAATATCAGTAGACTTAACCTTATCACCATTGCAAAACGATTACGAAATGCATGTCATTAATTTTATTAAAGCATTGCGAAATTCAGAATTTACGGTTTTAGAAAACCCTTTAAGCACTCAAATTTTTGGTGATTTTGATACGTTAATGCCCTTTTTACAAGAGCAAATTAAAGACGTCTTTTCAAAATCAAGACATTTGTGTTTTAACCATGAAAATAGTAAAAACTGACAGAAGCAAGTATGAGCCACATTTTTAATTTCTTTTTCGAAGCATATCATAATGCCCCAACATATCAAATTATATTAGAAGCGATTGCTTTTGTATTTGGAATTTTAAGTGTTTGGTATGCGAAAAACGAGAATATTTTAGTCTATCCAACAGGTATTATTTGTACGGTAATAACGGTTTACTTGCTTTATATCAATCAGTACTTTGGAGATATGATGATGAATTTTTATTATTCCATAATGAGTATTTATGGGTGGTGGAATTGGTCAAGAAAAAAAGAAAATAAACCAGTGGTGCCTATTTCAAGAACATCTTTTAAAGAAAAGCAAATAGGAGTTTTTCTATTTGTAATAACAATGTTAGTAACTTATTTGGTTTATAAAGCATTTAATTACACATTACAAATACCTAATTATATTGATATTGTAACTTCTGGAATTTTCTTTACGGCCATGTGGTATATGGCTATTAAAAAACTCGAAAACTGGACACTCTGGATTATTGGAGATATAATAACTATACCACTTTATGGGTATAGAGGTTTGGGTATGTTATCGCTACAATATTTAATCTTTACTATATTAGCAATTCAAGGCTATATCGCATGGAAGAAAAGCTTAAACAAAAACCTGCAAACTGCATAAAAGTTGTTTTGTTTGGTCCGGAATCTACTGGAAAAACTACGTTGTCTAGACATTTGGCAAGACATTATAATTCGGTTTGGGTGCCAGAATATGCGCGTGAATATCTTCAAAACAAATGGAATAATGAGCGTAAAACCTGTGAGCCAGAAGATTTATTACCAATAGCAAAAGGACAGATGAAATTAGAAAATAAGTTAGCACAGAAAACAGACACTGTTTTAATTTGCGATACCGACTTGTTGGAAACCAAGGTGTATTCAGAAACCTATTATTTAGGGACCTGTGACCCAATTCTTGAAAAATATGCGATAGAAAATACTTACGATTTGTATTTTTTAACTTATATTGATACACCTTGGGAAGCTGATGATTTAAGGGATAAACCCGAAGAAAGAGAAGCGATGTTTAAGGCTTTTGAAAAAGCTTTAATTAACCATAAGCGCCCCTATGTTTTGCTTAAAGGAGATAAAAAAACACGGTTAGAAACAGCAACAAAACATATAGATCAACTTCTAAAAAACCGGAAATAATGTTTACAGAAAAAGATATTCAACAAATAAACGGTTTGGGGTTAACCGTTGAAAAAGTAGTTTCACAAGTCGATCTTATAAAGGAAGGAATGTCGTATGCCAATTTGGTAGAAGCTTCTGGTATAGGAAACGGAATACTTAAAATAGATTTAAATTGCTGGCAAGATTTAATTAATTTATATGACAATAAACGGAACGAATTATCCATTGTAAAGTTTGTTCCCGCTTCTGGTGCCGCTTCGCGAATGTTTAAATTTTTGTTTAAATTTTTAAAGGATTTTGATCCTAACAAAGAAAGCATCGAATCGTATTGCGAGCGCAATAAAGATATTGAGTGTGTTTTCACATGGATTTGAAAAGTTACCGTTCTATGATGATGTTATTTCTGAAATTAACAAAAACATTTCCAATTTTGATAGTTTGCCATTAAGTGAACGAACTATGGAATTTGTTAAATTTATGCTTGATGAAAAGCGATTAAATTACAGTTTTTATCCAAAGGGTTTGCTGCCGTTTCATAAATACTCAGATCATGTTACAACGGCGTTCGAAGAGCATTTAATGGAAGCTAGTTTGTATGCGTCTTCAAATAATGAAGCGAATTTGCATTTTACCATTTCAGAGGCGCACGAAAAGATGTTTCATGATGAATTAAAAAACATTAAAGCGGTGATTGAAGAAAAAACTAATACGACATTCAAGGTGTCTTTTTCGTTTCAAAGTCAAGCCACAAACACCATTGCGATTACGGCATCAAACGAAATATATAGAGACGAAACAGGTAGTTTGTTGTTCAGACCATCAGGTCATGGTGCGTTACTTCAAAACTTAAATACTTTAGATCATGATCTTATTTTTATAAAAAACATTGATAACATAGTTGTTTTTGATCAAAATAAAAAAGCATCAGAGTATAAAAAATTATTGGCGGGTATTTTGTTAAAAATACAAACCCAAACGTTTAAATATTTAGTACGACTTGAAGATGTGTCAATTATAGAAGAGGAACTAAATAATATTGAATTGTTTGCAGTAAATAGATTGAATATAGAACTAGATACTAATCATTACAAGGGAACTTTAAATGAAAGGGCTTGCTATTTGCACGGAAAACTTAATAGACCCATAAGAGTTTGTGGCATGGTTAAAAATGAAGGAGAACCTGGAGGTGGACCGTTTTGGGTAAAGGATGAAAACGGGCAATTATCATTACAAATTATTGAATTTGCGCAAATAGATTTTACAAACCCAGAACAAAAGGAAATTGCTCAAAATGCCACTCATTTTAATCCAACTGACTTAGTTTGTGGTATTAAAAATTATAAAGGAGAAAAATTTGATTTAACCCAATATGTAGATTCTAAAGCGGCTTTTATAACGTTAAAATCTCAAAATGGTGTCGACATTAAAGCCTTAGAACTTCCAGGATTGTGGAATGGTAGTATGGCACATTGGAATACTATTTTTGTTGAAATTCCTGTGTCGACCTTTAATCCGGTTAAAACGGTAAACGATTTATTGAAACCTGCACATCAAGTATAGCAATGTTCGATAAACATGCACTAACATTAGAATTAAATTTTAAAGCCATTAGAAGTTCTGGTGCTGGTGGACAACATGTAAATAAAGTGTCTTCTAAAATAGAACTAACTTTCAATATTCAAGAATCTTTGGTTTTTGATGAAGCTCAAAAAGCGCGTCTTTTAAATAAGCTATCAACAAAATTCACTAAAGAGGGATTGCTGATTATGCAGTGCGACGAAACCAGAAGTCAGCATAAAAATAAAGAACTCGTAACAAAACGTTTTTTTGCGCTTTTAGAAAGTGGATTGCATACACCAAAAAAACGAATTCCAACAAAAACACCAAGAGCGGCTGTGAAAAAGCGTTTAAAGAGTAAGCGTAACCTGTCTGAAAAAAAGACAAATAGACAAAAACCAGATTTAGAATAAAAAAAACTTTAATTAATAATTGTCAATTATCAATTGTTTTTATCTTTGCAACGTTCTCAAAAAAGGGGTGCCAATTATCGGCTGAGATCATACCCATTGAACCTGAGCAGGTAATGCTGCTAAGGAAGGCGAAAGTCGCCATTTTTAAATAATATTAACAAGAATAATTACCTCTTTTTATTCGATTATAAACATCATAATCGTATGAAATCTTCTATTCTTAAATTTTCTTCAAAAAGTAATCATTACTTTACAAGAAGATTCAGTTTCGTTTTTCTAATTAAAATGATCGAAACTAAAAATTTATTCGCATTTTTAGCACTTTTCGTGTTATCTTTCCTTGCTAATGCACAAGAAAATCAAATTAAACAAGATTCAACAAAAGTTGAACAATTAAAAGAAGTTCTTTTGTCGGCAACACGAGCAAAAGATAAAACACCGGTCGCATTTTCAAACATTACAAAAAAAGAGTTGGAGTCAACCAATTTGGGGCAAGATTTACCAATTCTTTTAGACCAAATGCCATCGGTAGTTACAACAAGTGACGCCGGAGCCGGGGTTGGTTATACAGGTATTCGTGTTCGTGGAACTGATGCGACCCGTGTTAATGTAACAATTAACGGTATTCCTTATAACGATTCAGAAAGCCAAGGAACATATTGGGTTAACATGCCAGATTTTGTTTCTTCGGTTGAAGATATTCAGTTGCAACGTGGCGTTGGAACCAGTACAAATGGATCGAGTGCTTTTGGAGCAAGTTTGAA
Source organism: uncultured Flavobacteriaceae bacterium (assembly GCA_963704215.1). Lineage (GTDB taxonomy): Bacteria > Bacteroidota > Bacteroidia > Flavobacteriales > Flavobacteriaceae > Mariniflexile. The sequence goes on along the minus strand of CAVPHK010000010.1, from coordinate 476,051 downwards.
TATTATGACCTTAGAGCCCTCAAAAAAGGGATACGCCACAACAACGCATACTATTGGGTCTTATGGCACACGAAAGCATAATATTAGCTTGGGCTCTGGTTTAAATAATAATTTTTATACAGAAGCACGTCTATCAAAAATTATGAGTGATGGTTATATTGATAGAGCAACTTCCGATTTGTCTTCGTATTACGTTGAAGCAGGGTTTTTAAACGAAAAAACATCTTTAAAAGCCATTGTTTTTGGTGGTAAAGAAAAAACATATCAATCTTGGTATGGTACTCCAGAAGCGGTTGTTAATGGTGATGCTCAGGGTATTCAAGCGTTTATTGATAGAAACTACCCATCGCAGGCAGAGGCAGATAATCTTTTAAACTCTGGACGCACTTATAATTATTATACCTATGATAATGAGGTAGATAACTACGAGCAAACGCATTATCAGCTGCACATATCACATCAATTTAGTAAGAACTTTTCAGCAAATATTTCTGGAAATTATACCCGCGGCAAAGGGTATTTTGAGCAATTCAAAGATGATGAAGAAGTAGGCGATTATTTCCCAGATAGTGCCGATGCCGATGAAGAAGGTGATGTTATAAGAAGACGTTGGTTAGATAACGATTTTTATGCACTTGTGTATTCTATGAACTACAAAAAAAACAATCTAAATTTTTATTTAGGAGGTGGTTACAATAAATATGATGGCGATCATTTTGGTGAGTTAATTTGGGATTCGTTTCCTGTTTCTGTGCCAATAAGAACAAATTATTACAACAATTTAGGAGAAAAAAGCGATTTTAACAGCTATATAAAGGCAGAATATACCATTAATCCCAAATGGTTTGCGTTTGCCGATGCCCAATACAGACATGTTACTTATAAAGCAAACGGTTTAAGTTCCGATTTGTTAAATATCGCCGTTAATGAAAGCTATAACTTTTTCAATCCAAAGGCAGGTATCACTTATACTATCGATAATTTTAATTCGGTTTACGGGTCTATTGCGGTTGCGAATAGAGAGCCAAACAGAGACGATTTAACCAAAAACCCAGTTTTACCAAAATCAGAGCGTTTAGTAGATTACGAATTTGGATATAAACTGAAAGCAACTAATTATTATGCTACAGCCAACCTTTATTATATGAAATATAAAGATCAGTTGGTTTTAACAGGCGATTTAGATGATGTTGGCGACCCAATTCGTGAAAATGTTGAAAAAAGTTATAGAGCAGGGATAGAATTACAGACAGGTTATAAGCTTTCTAATGCTTTTAGGGTAGATGCGAATGCCACCTTTAGTCAAAATAAGATTAAAGCATTTAATTATGTAGTTTATGATGCGCAGTACGACCCAAACACTTATGATACTGTGGTGTATGAAGCAGTTTCAACAGCCTATGAAGATACAGATATATCTTTTTCGCCAAATGTAATTGCGGGCGGAACCTTAAGCTATTCGCCTGTAGAAAATTTGAATTTAGGATTTATTTCTAAGTATGTAGGTAAGCAATATTTAGATAACACTTCTAGCGATAGCAAAAGTATGGATGCTTATTTTGTAAATAACTTAAGTGCTTCTTATAAATATCAACCGTCATGGATAAAGGAGATTTCTTTTAATCTGTTAGTTAATAATATTTTTAATGCTGAATATGTGTCGAACGGTTACACATACAGTTATTATTACAGACCAGTGGGTTCAACTGATAATGCGATTACAGAGAATTTTTATTACCCGCAAGCCACAACAAACTTTTTATTAGGGATTACATTAAAGTTTTAATTAGTTAATTTTATTGTGATTAGAAAGCGACTCTTTTTGGAGTCGTTTTTTATTAATTAGAGATATAAAGTATATTCCCGTTTTTTTGAATCCGGTAGTTTTTTAAACTACAAGGTAACGCGGCACTTCCTAAGGCTTGCCCTGTTACTAAACTATACGTGTTTTTATCATCACAACCACAGGTAGCTTCTAATCCAGAATTAACAAGAATAGAGCAAGATGTTTGTGCATGGTTTGGGTCTCGGGCATCCCAAGCAAGAAAATCGGCTCCAGTACTCGCAATAATTATACCTCCGTTAGCAACATTAGACACATATATTGAATTACCTGCAAATTGTAATTGACTGTATTGTGGTAAACTTAAGTTTATTGGAATATTAAAATTAATATCTAATAAATATTTACAATTTTCATTTTCAGTAACGCCACTGCAACCAACTAAAAAAATAAAGCAAATAGTGTATAAAAAGGACCTCATATTTAAGAATATAATAATTTTCAATATGCAACATTAAGCAAAATGAGCTAAATATTTTGTATATTTGTTACTCAATCTCGTATGTGCGGGATTTTTTTTATGCTGAACTCGTTTCAGCATTTTATTATTATTAAACGATGAAGTTATGAGTAAAGTATCATACTATACACCTGAAGGATTAAAAAAATTAAGAGACGAACTAAAGCAATTAAAAGATGTGGAACGTGTAAAAGCATCTAGAGCTATTGCTGAAGCGAGAGATAAAGGCGATTTAAGTGAAAATGCCGAATACGATGCTGCTAAAGAAGCACAAGGAATGCTAGAAATGCGAATTTCTAAACTTGAAGACGCTTTGGCTGGTGCACGTATTATTGACGAATCGCAATTAGATAATTCTAAAGCATTAGTCTTATCAAAAGTTAAGATAAAAAACCAAACCAATGGTGCCGAAATGATTTACACCTTGGTAGCTGATGGTGAAGCCGATTTAGCTTCCGGTAAAATATCGGTAAATTCACCTATTGGAAAAGGATTACTGGGGAAATCTGTTGGTGAAATTGCAGAAATTCAAGTGCCAAATGGCGTTATGAAGTTTGATATTGTTGAAATTTCGAGATAAATTATGGCAACTATATTCACTAAAATAGTCGACGGAGAAATTCCTTGTTATAAAATTGCTGAAACAGATGATTTTTTAGCGTTTTTAGATGTTAATCCAAATGCCATTGGGCATACACTTTGCATTCCGAAGAAGGAAGTTGATAAAATTTTTGACTTGGATGAAGCTTCTTATATAGGCTTAATGCAGTTTTCTAAACAAGTAGCTAAGGCGATTGGAAAAGCAATTTCTTGCAAAAGAGTGGGTATGACTGTTATTGGTTTAGAAGTGCCTCATGCACATGTTCATTTAATTCCACTAAATAGTATGGAGGATGCTCGTTTTATTCAAAAAGTAAAGCTAACTACCGAAGAATTTCAAGACATTGCTAAGCGCATTAAGGCTCATTTATAATTTCCAGTAAATTAACATAGAAACAATTATAAGTAACGTAACAATAGTAGAGCCCGCTAATACCCACGTTCGTTTTTTAAAAAAAGTTGAAGCTTTTTTAGGTGATAAAGCTTTGTTTTGATATTCTACCACGCGCTCAATATCTTCAGTCCATCTAACCGGGTAAATGGTGGTATGGCAATTATCACAAATAATGTCTCGCGAAATAGTGTCGGTAATAGATTTATAATATTTGGTTTCAATAAATTTTTGTTTATAAATAATTTTCAATCCTGTATTATTAAAGCATTCCGGACAATTATTACTTATCGGGACTTCCTTTATGGTTATAAATGATGTTGCCATAGTTAATGTGCGCGTTTTAAGCTTATTTGAAATGTTGTTCCTTTGTTTATTTCAGAATGCAATACTTTTATTTTGCCTTCATGAAAATCTTCAATAATGCGTCTTGTGAGTGAGAGACCTAATCCCCAACCACGTTTTTTTGTGGTAAAACCAGGCTCGAATATATTAGTAAAATTCTTTTTAGCAATGCCTTTTCCGGTATCTGTAACGCTAACCATAATGGCATCTTCTAATTGCGAAATTTCTACGGATAGTTTTCCACGCCCTTTCATGGCATCAATCGCATTTTTAACCAAATTTTCTATTGCCCAACTGTATAATTGTTTGTTTAAATTTACTAAAATTTCTGTATTTGGTGTGGTTAATTCAAATTCTATTAAATTAGAAGACCTTGCTTTTAAATAATCATAAGAATTAATAGTTTCAGTAACAATATCCGTTTTTTCTAATGCTGGAATGGAACCAATTTTGCTAAAACGTTCTGTTATTGTTTGTAATCTATCTATATCTTTTTGAATTTCAATAATATAGCTAGGGTTCACGTTTTCCGATTTTAAAATCTCGGTCCAACCAATTAAAGATGATAGAGGTGTGCCTATTTGATGTGCCGTTTCTTTTGCCATTCCAGACCACAGTTTATTTTGAGTGGCATTTTTGTTACTTCGATAGAAAAAGAAAATAACGGCACCAAATAAAAAAACAATCAGTAATAAAGCTAGTGGGTAGTATTTTAGTTTGTTTAATAGTTCTGAGTTTCCGTAATAAATAGTGCTTATAATACTGTCTCCAAATTTTACAGGAATTGGTTTGTTTTCTGCTTCGAATTTTAAAATTAGTTTTTTAACATATGCAGAATCAGAGATTTTATCCTCGTCTAGATTATTAAAACTCGCTAAACTACCATCTGCATTAATAACCAACATAGGAGTTGTTTTGTTGCTGCTTAGTATTTTTAGTGTTAAGTCTAGATTGGCGTTGGTGTCTGAATTTATAATATCTGTCTGTGCGAACGACCAATTTTCCATTTTAGTACGTTCTTCATCTTTAAAATGTTGAAAAAACTCATAAGTTTTCCATAAAATAAGCGATACGATAGTAAATGATGCCGCAATAATAAACCAGCGGAGGGCATTACTGTATTTTGTGAAAATCATTGTCAAATTATTAGTTATGAAATATAATGCAAATCTGTTAATATTATTGTACTTGTTGTTAGTAAAATGGTTTTTAGTTAAACGACATAATCGTTACATTTGCTTAATATTTAATGTTACGAGTTTTAAGACTAGGCGAAAAATATCATAAATATTTCGTTGTGGATTTATAAAATTAAATTGTTAGATTTGTTATAACCTAAAAAATTTAAATGCCGTCATTCAATCCAAAAAGTCTATCAACCAGTAAATTACATGGTTTGTTATTAAGTGCGGTGTCTCCAAGACCTATAGCTTTTGCAAGCACAATAGACGTTCATGGAAATGCGAATTTGTCGCCCTTTAGCTTTTTTAATGTTTTTAGTGCCAATCCACCAATATTGGTGTTTTCGCCAGCACGTCGCGTTAAGGATAATTCTATTAAAGATACTTTAAGAAATATTCTCGACACGAAGGAGGTTGTAATTAATGTGGTGAATTTTGATTTGGTGCAACAAGTATCATTAAGTAGTACAGAGTATCCTGCAGGTGTAAATGAATTTGAAAAAGCAGGGTTAACCATGCTGAAATCGGAGCTTGTTAAGCCGTATCGTGTTGCAGAGTCACCTGTGCAGTTTGAATGTAAGGTGAATGATATTATTGAATTAGGGGTTGAAGGAGGTGCCGGTAATTTAATTATATGTGAAATTGTAAAATTTCATATTGATGAAGAGGTGTTAGATGAAGATGGCAGCATAAATCAAGTAAAATTAGATTTAGTAGCCAGGGCTGGTGGAAGTTATTATAGTCGAGGAAAAAAGGGATTTTTTGAAATTCCGAAGCCATTAACAACCTTAGGAATTGGTGTTGATAATTTTCCTGAAGACGTTAGAAATAGTATGGTTTTAACCGGAAACGATTTAGGTATGTTAGGAAATGTAGAAGCATTACCTACCCAAGAACAGGTAGATGCTTTTATTAATGATATTAGCGATCGGTATCCAAAAATAAAAACGGCTACGCACAGGCAAAAACATAAATTGGCGCGTAATTATTTAAGTTTTGGTGATGTAGAAAGTGCTTGGAAAGTATTGTTAAGTTAAAAAAATAAGCCTCTCTGCAACGTAGCGAGGTATCGAATAAAATAGTCATTCTTGCGTAATCAAGAATCTAAAAATAGTAATAAACAGAAATAAATACGAATAAATGGAAGTTCAAGGAAGAATTAAAATGGTAGGTGATACTCAAACTTTTGGAAGCAATGGTTTTAGAAAAAGAGAGGTTGTAGTAACCACAGAAGAGCAATACCCACAGCATATTATGGTGGAGTTTGTTCAAGACAAATGTGATTTGCTAAATAGCTATAAAGAAGGACAGCAGGTAAAAATTAGTATTAATTTACGTGGAAGAGAGTGGGTTAACCCGCAAGGAGAAACAAAATACTTCAACTCTATTCAAGGTTGGAGAATTGAAGCTTTACAAGCAGATGCTTCAGGAGGAAATATGCCACCAGTACCACCAGCAGATGCTTTTGAACCTGCAGGCGATTTAAATGAAGAAGATCACGACGATTTACCATTTTAAATAGAAAATTTGTTATTCCTGCCTCTCGACTGCTCTCGAGATAAATTCTGGCGGGAATCTCATAATAATAACTTGTAAAACCTCAATATTTATTAAAATGTTGAGGTTTTTATTTTTAGAGCATTATAAATACTAATGTACGTATTAACTAAAAACATATGGTTTCCAGATGTGTCTCAAGCTTCTAAAGAAGGTTTGCTAGCTATTGGTGGAGATTTATTGGCAGAGCGTTTGTTATTTGCATATAAACACGGTATTTTTCCTTGGTATAGCAAAGGCGAACCTGTATTATGGTGGTCTCCAAACCCACGTTTTGTGTTATTCCCAGAAAAGCTAAAAGTTTCAAAAAGCATGAAACAAGTATTGAAAAAATGTGATTATACTATAACAATTAATAAAGATTTTAGGCGCGTGATTACAGAATGTTCTAAAGCAAAAAGAGAAGGCCAGTTTGATACCTGGATAACTAACGATATGTTAGAAGCTTATGTAAACCTTCACAATTTAGGATACGCAAAATCTGTGGAAGTTTGGAGGGATAATGACTTAGTTGCAGGTCTTTATGGTGTAGATTTAAATAATGGCGTGTTTTGTGGCGAAAGTATGTTCACTAAAGAAAGTAACGCCAGCAAAGTGGCATTCATTACATTTATACAAAATACCAATTATAAACTTATAGATTGCCAGGTTTACACCAATCATTTAGAAAGTTTGGGGGCAGAAGACATACCTCGAGAGGCATTTTTGGAGTTTTTAAAAACTTAAACCTCACTATATCTAAAACAGTTAACCTCATGATCGTTTATCATACCAGTAGCCTGCATATGTGCATAAATAACTGTAGAACCCACAAATTTAAATCCGCGTTTTTTTAAATCTTTACTCAACGCGTCACTAATTGGAGAGGTGGCGGGTAGATCTTTTATGGTTTTGTGCTTGTTTTTTATGGGTTTTCCGTCTACAAATCCCCAAATGTATTTGCTAAAACTTCCAAATTCTTCTTGAATTTTTATAAAAGCCTCAGCATTAGTGATGGTTGCATGAATTTTTAGTTTGTTTCTTATTATTCCGGCATCTTGTAGCAGTGTGTCAATTTTATCTTGACTGTAAGTCGCAATTTTTTGGTAGTTAAAATTATCAAACGCCGCTCGAAAATTTTCTCTTTTGCGTAAAATGGTTATCCAACTTAACCCAGCTTGAAAGGTTTCTAAGATTAAAAATTCAAAAATAGTAGCATCATCATAAACAGGCACACCCCATTCTTGGTCGTGATAAGCTTCATACAGATCATCTCCCACACACCATGCACATCTTTTTTTTGTCATAATTAAATCTTTAAAAATCAAGTGCAACGAATATAATCTTTTAAAATAAACGGGTCAATAATTTAGTAGTACTTGTTTATAGTTTGTAAGTAAATAAATGTATCATGACAAATATCATCTAATATAAAATATGCAGACTCTAAATTTGCCTCATCAAAAAATGAGTTATTAAAACAAAAGATATATGAATTCGATTATTAGTAATAGTTTAAAAGGAAGCATATCGTATCAGGAATATAGAGATTTGGTTAAAACTTTAGCTGAAGAAAACGCAACCACTGGAAATGATAAATCGGAAACTTTTGTGAGATTTACAAAATTAAACGAGAAGCGTATGAAGCGTTGGGACAAAACCTTAAAAGTTTCGGCAGCAGCGCAAAAAAAGATTGTGGAATTTGAACATCCAGTAACCTGGTTAGTTATAGTTGAAAGTTGGTGTGGTGATGCGGCGCATATGGTTCCTGTGTTGAATAAGATAGCAGAATTAAACAAGCATATAAATTTAAAAATTGTTTTGCGTGATGAAAACCTAGAGTTAATGGATATGTTTTTAACTTTTGGAAGCCGCTCTGTTCCTAAATTAATTATGATTGATGATCAATCGGGCGAAGTGCTTTATAATTATGGGCCCCGCCCAAGTGAAGCTACAAGTTATGTGAATCGTTTCAAGGCTATGTATGGTGCTTTAACTCCAGACTTTAAGGAAGATTTACAGCACTGGTATAATAATGATAAAGGTGAGAATATTATAAAAGATATTATAGATATGCTTTGTAAATTCGAGCCTAATGTTTGCCAATAAAACTAAAAGTAATAGAACCTAATTGAGATTCTTTGGTGGCATCTGCGCTAAACTGAGATTCTTTGGCATATTTTAAGGCTGTTTCTATTAAGCAGGCGTTCGAAGATGTAGACGAGTTATTTAAGTAGGTATTTATAACATCGCCTTTACTATTAACGGTTATATTAATAACAATTTTCCCGTCGACTTCGCATAAATAAACAGGTATAGGGATAAATACTTTTTTACGATTTACCAGCGAAAAACTAATAGTGCTTTTGGTATTTACACCTGCGCTTTTCTGATTTTTTAATAATTCGTTTACTTTACTAAAGGAAGACAACTGCTCTTTGTTTACTGCCGGTTTTAATGGTTTATTCTCGCCTATACTATTAGAACTTTCGTCGGTACCGTCATTTTCTTCACTGGTTGTAGGCACATAATCTTCTGGTGGTGCAATTTTTTGATACGCCTGCGCATATTGATTATTTTTTTCAGTTTCGTTAAATGCGCTGTTTGTTTCGGCTTTACTGGCATTAAATTTTTCTAAGGCTTCAAGTATTTTTGCTTCTTCCGGAGAAATATCTTTCTCAGGAATTATTTCATAATAGCTTTCTGCAGCCAAATCCTCACCTGTTTTTAAGGTTAAATTAAAAACAATTAATAGCACCGTTCCCGAAAGTAGGAGCGTGATTAGTAATGCTTTATGTTGGTCTGATATATGCAAATGGGGCCTGTAAAAATCTAAATGTTACTATATATACGACAATTTAAGCTAAAAAGATTAAAGAAACATAAATTCTAAGAAAATAGATACGCTGGAAATGCCTTCTAGATTATGATTACCAAAACGTTTTCTCGAAAAATCTAGACCTACTAAAACAGAGTTGTTATTTATATCTGGTTTGCTATGATAGCCTATCCCTAATTTATACATATTGCCTTTTTCGAACGATTTTCCCATATTTAAAAGAGTTCCGTAACCAACACGAACAAAGCCGTTGGCCGATTTACCAAATAGTTTATGCTGAAGTCCTAAGTAAGCAGGAAAAAAATGCAAGCCTTGTTTAGAATGCCAATCGTACTCTAGATTTAAGCCTATTAAGGTGCGATTATCAAATTGGTAGCCAATGGTGTTATTTATAAACAGGGCACTTGGTTCTAAAAGCGTGCTAGAGTCATCATCATCAAAAGCAACGTATTCTTCATTAATGCTTAACGTCGTAGCTAATGAAATTTTGTAAAAAATACCATTTGTTTTTTCTGGTTTTTGAGCATCATTTTGTTGAGCAAAGCCAAGGTGAAAAATGGATAAAACCACTATCAGAAACACGTGTATTTGCTTCATATAGAAATGATTATAAAAGTAAATATACTATCTTTTCTGATAGTTATTTTAAATTTTTGATAAATTCTTCAATGCCAATGGCGTTTTTTACATCAAAATCGCCAATCTTAGTTCGTCGTAATGCAGAGAGATGGGCGCCAGATTGTAGCGCTTTACCAAAATCGTTAGCCAAAGAACGGATATAAGTGCCTTTGCTGCACACAACTCTAAATTCCACATTAGTACCTTCAATATTGGTGATTTCAAATTCTGAAATATTTACGCTTCTCGAACTAATTTCTACATCTTCACCAGCTCTGGCAAATTCATAGAGACGTTTTCCATCTTTTTTAATGGCAGAAAATACGGGCGGGTATTGTTCAATATCGCCGATAAATTGTTTGGTGGTTTCCTTGATAAAATCTTCAGAAATGTGATTGGTTGGGAATGTTTCATTAATGTCTGTTTCCAAATCGAATGAAGGCGTAGTACTTCCTAAAACAAAGATGCCGGTATATTCCTTTATTTGCGCTTGAAAGGTGTCTATTTGTTTTGTCATTTTCCCCGAGCAAATTACCAACAATCCTGTAGCAAGTGGGTCTAAAGTGCCCGCGTGACCAACTTTTATTTTTTTAATATGGAATGCTTGCCGAATTTCCCAGCGTAATTTGTTCACTACCTGGAAGGAAGTCCAATGCAGTGGTTTGTCAATTAATAATACTTGACCGGATTGATAGTCTTCAACAGTCATTAAATGATGGTTAGTTTTTGAACAAAGAAGTGGATTAACAGCACAATAACGCCCGCAACAATTCTATAATAACCGAAAATTTTAAATCCGTGATTGCTTAAGTACGTTATAAATGATTTTATGGCAATTAAAGCGACGATAAAGCCAACAACGTTTCCAATAATTAAAAGATTAATATGCTCCTGGGTTAATTCAAAACCAGCTTTATAATAATCATAACTTTTTTTAACGGTGGCACCCAACATGGTTGGAACCGCTAAGAAAAAAGAAAATTCGGCTGCTACGGTACGCGATAATTTTTGTGTCATACCACCAACAATACTTGCACCACTTCTAGAAACCCCGGGAATCATGGCAAGACATTGGAAAAAGCCAATTTTTAAGGCTGTTAAGTACGATATTTCGGTGCCTTCTTCGTTACCAAACCAATCGTCGACTTTTAATAATAAAAAGCCTCCAATAATTAAAGACACGGCAACAGTTATTGGGTTTTCCAGTAACCCATCAATGGCATCGCTAAATAATAAACCTAAAACAACAGCAGGAATAAAGGCGACTAAAAGTTTGAAATAAAAATCTAAAGTCTGGAAAAATCGCTTAAAATAAAGAACAATTACCGATATAATGGTTCCTAATTGTATAACGATGGTAAAAAGTTTTGTGAAATCTTCGTGAGCAATCCCAAAGAAGGAAGAGGCAACAATCATGTGTCCTGTAGAAGACACTGGTAAAAACTCTGTAATACCTTCAATAATAGCTAAAATAATGGCTTCAATGTAATTCATGTTGCAAATGTATTAAAATACATAAATCAACAACAAACTATTATTTTTAAATTCATTCAAGCGTAGTGAATGTAGAATCTCGAATTATAAGATTGGTTTTAATTTCGATGGTTTTACTCATTAAAACTTCATTTGGATGGTTAATTTCTTCAATTAAATAATGTACTGCTGTTTTGCCTATTCGATTACCAGGTTGGTCTATAGTAGTTAAATTGGGTTCTATAATAGTTGAGTTTGCATTATTACTAAAACCAACAACAGCAATATCATCAGGAATTTTAATGTTGAATTTTTTTAACACTTTTATGGCTCCAATTGCTGCTGTATCGGTAATTGCAAAGATAGCATCCGGACGATCTTTTAAACTCAATAATATGTTAGTCAGTCTTTTGCCTTGGTCTAAATTTATATCTTCGCAACTTTGAATTATTTTCTCATCAATAGCAAGATTATATTGCTTTAACGCTTTTAAATAACCAGCAAATCGTTTTTCAGAATTATACGAAAACTCAAATTCTTTAATAATAGCAATACGTTTTTTACCAATATTAATTAAATGTTCAACGGCATTAAATGCTGCCTCTTCATCATTAATAACTACCTGTGTGCAAGGAATTTTGTTGGAAACTTTATCAAAAAGAATAATAGGGACTTTATTAAGAGTTTTTAATACACCTTCAACATTTTTGGTCAATTTAGAAAGGGATAGTAAAATACCATCAACACCAAATTGAATCATGGTATTTAGCATTTCGGTTTGTTTGGCAACATCATTGTTAGATTCCGAAATAATCACTCTATACCCACGTACGGCAGCTTCTTCAAGAATACCTCTAATAAGCGTAGCGGTATAGTGGTGCGTAACATTTGGTACCACAACACCTATTATATTAGAGCGGTGTTTTCGAAATCCTTTAGCAAACAGATTAGGGACATAATTTAAATCGGATGCTAATTTTTTTACTTTTTCTTTTGTGGCGTCACTTATGTCTGGATGATCGCTTAATGATCGTGATACTGTTGATATTGAGACACCTAGAGTTTCGGCCATTTTTTTGAGTGTAGTAATGTCTTTTTTCATAAATAGCAGAGAATTAAAATTTTACGCAAACGTTTTCGCAAACGTTTGCATACAAATATGGCAATATTTTTTGTATATTATTAACAATTTCTCATTTAATTTGCGTCAAAATTAACTAATTCTAAATATTATGAAAAAATTTATTTTAACGATTACATGTTTGCTTAGCATTTCTGTGATGCTTGCGCAAACCGAAATTACAGGAACTGTAAAAGATAATGCAGGGGTTCCAATTGCAGGAGCAAACGTCCTAATTAGAGGAAGTACATCTGGAGCTACATCAGATTTTGATGGAAATTTTAGTTTTACAGCGAATCTTTATGGTGCACAAAAATTACAAGTATCTTATTTAGGGTATCAAACTTTTAAGTGCAAGCTATAAACGTAAGCGGATCTGCAATTAACGTTGCAGATTGTTTTAAAAGAAGGTGGAAATGCTTTAGATGAAGTCGTGTTAACTGCAACATCTGCAAAAAGATCTCAAAAAGAAACACCTATGTCTATTACTTCTTTTGGCGCGAAACAATTATCGCAAACTAACTTCAAGTAGTCAAGCAGATATTTTAAAAAGTGTACCAGGTATTACTACAGAAAATGGTGGTGGTGAAGTTGGCATCTAACGTATTTGTTAGAGGATTACCATCTGGAGGTCAATTTCAATTTAATCCTTTACAAATTGATGGAATGCCTGTATTAAGCACCTTTGGATTAAACTCTTCTGCGCATGACGTATATTTTAGAAGTGATATTGGGATGAAAAGTTTAGAGTTTGTACGTGGTGGTTCTTCTGTATTATATGGTGTAGGTTCGGTTGCTGGTATTATCAACTATACTAGCGAAACAGGGTCTGCTACTCCAAAAAATATATTAAAAATAGAAACAGGTTCTTATTCGCATAACAAAGCGCAGTTTTTAACTAGCGGTCCTTTAGGTGATGAAGATTCTAGTTTATTTTATGCGTTGTCTGGGTCGTATAGATATGATGAAGGACCTATAGATACTGGAATCCCTACAGAAGGTTACCAATTTAGAGGAAACATTAAAAAAGTAACTAAAAATGGATCTATTACGGTATCTGGTCAATATATTGATGATCAAGTACAATTCTTTTTACCTTATCCGTTAGAAGGTGGTACTCGAAACAGACCAATTGGTAATGATGGAAAAGAAATCATGACTTTACAAACAGCGGCCGCAAGTAGAATTTCTTACAAAACTCCAGATGGTATTTATAACTCACCAATCGAAGACGGTGTTTCAACCAAAGGTGGTTATGTAATGGTGAACTTTGTTCATAATTTTAATGATGATTTAAAATTAGACGCTAAAATTAGAAATTCTAAATATGCACATCAATTTAATTTATTTTTAGATGGTAGTGGTGTTAGTGGTGCAAAAGTAGTTGAAACACAAGCAGAATATCTTGCTGCTAGAGGTTTAACTAGTGGGACATTTACAAATTTAAATGGTACACCATTAGCTGCTAATGCCCGTTTGTTTGAAAATAGAATTTTAGATAGAGACAGACCAATAAGTGAATTGGTTACCGATATTAAATTAACTAAAACAGCTGGAAATCACACAATTACTGGAGGAACATTTATGTCGAGATCAGAAGCTGGAGATTTTAATGTGATTACCAGTTATTTAAGTGAATACAACAACAGTCCAGATCTTGTTAATCTTTCTGGTTATACGGTTAACGGTGTTACTAACCGAGGAACAGGTTACACTAACAAAGATATAACTAGTAATAAAACAGCTATATTTTTAACAGATGAGATAAAATTAGATAATTGGAATTTTGATATTGGTTTGCGTTATGAAACCGTAAAAGGTAGAATATTAAATGAAAAAACCTCATCGCAATTGGTTGATAACACTGGTATTACTAAGTTAGATAATGTAACCTGGGGTACAGGCGAATATCAAATTGGAGAAGTAACTGCCGATGATATTGCTATTGCTTTAGCTGCTTTATATAAAGTTAATGGGAACTTAAGTGTATATGGTAACCTTTCTAGTGGTTATTTCTTCCCAGAATTAAGAGGTGTTAAATTTGATGCCAATAATAATACATCGTCTTACAAACCAGAAAAAATTAAACAAGCTGAGGTAGGTTTGAAATATGGAAACAGTAAATTTTCTGGAACATTTGCAACGTATTTGGTGGCTTTAAAAGACAGAAGATCTGTTAACTTTATCAATAATCCAAACGGACCAGGGTTAGTAGAAGATGTAAGGATTTACGATACACAGTCCATTGGTGTTGAGGCTACTGCAAATTATAAAATTTCAGATGCTTTTAGTGTAAATGGATCGTTAACAGTACAGGATCATGAAGTTAAAAAATCTGAAAGCAATCCTAATCTTGTTGGTAATGAATTAGTTAGACAACCAAAATTCCTGAATAAATTGGGCTTAGTTTACGAAAAGTCAAGTTTTGATACAAATTTAGATTTTAACTACGCCGGTGATAAATATGCAAATGATGCCAATACTATTAAATTAGATGGGTACGGTGTATTTGATTTTAACATGGGATATACATTGTCTGTTGGCGAAAATGATGAAACGCTTCGATTCGGATTACAAAGTTTTAATATTTTCAACTCAGAAGGTATTACTGAAGGTTCTCCTCGTTTGGGAGACAACCAAACTGATGAAGAGTTTTTCGTAGGAAGACCTATTATTCCAAGAACGTTTTTATTAAGTGCCACCTTTAAATTCTAAGGTTTTAAAATAAAGTTTAGTTTGATTGAGTATTTTACCCATCACTATTACTAAATACTGGTGATGGGTTTTTTAAAGCTAATTACACTCTAATATATAATCAAGAAATTGATTAATAGCAGCTCATCACTTACTACTAAGTGTAGGTGGTGAGTTTATTTTAAATTGAAAACAATACATTAATTAACAACAACATGAAACTCACAATAGCACTTTGTCACTTTAGAGTAGGAGAAACCGATGGCGTTTCTTTAGAAATGGATAAATGGAAACTGGTACTTGAAAAACTTGGTCATACGGTTATTTACATTGCAGGATCTTCAGGGGTTTTAAAGAATGTTGAAATTATTAAAGAATTACATTATAATGATGCCACGAATAATAAGGTGGTAGAAAATGCCTATGTTAAATTTCATTCGTATAAAAATGAAGATGAATTTAAAAAGGAAATAGAAAGTGAAGCAAAATCAATTGAAACAAAACTAATTGAAATCATTAAAGACAAAAAAATTGACCTGTTAATAGTTAATAATATGTTTTCTTTAGGCTGGAACTTGTCTGCTGGTTTAGGTTTTTCAAACGCCATAAAAAATTCTGATGTGAAATGTTTATGTCATCATCACGATTTTCATTGGGAACGAGAAAAATACAGCCACCCAACCTGTTCTTTTGTTGAAGGTTATTTGAACACGATATTTCCTCCGGTTCATCCAAGAATTAAGCATGTTGTTATTAATAACATCGCTAAAAACGAATTATTTAAGCGTAGAGGGATTGAAAGTACCGTAGTTCCTAATGTTTTCGAGTTCGATAACAATTGGGTTGTCGATGCTTATAATAAAGATTTCAGAGCTACATTCGGTATTAAAAAGAACGATATAATTATATTACAAGCAACCAGAATTGTAGCCAGAAAAGGAATAGAGTTAGCACTCGATTTTGTTGCTGAATTAAATGCCAATAAGCAAAAATTAGTCGGAAAGAAATTATACAACAATCAAGTTTTTCAAACCGATAGTGATATTGTTTTTTTAATGGTTGGCTTAAATGAAGACGACCCGTATTTCGATAAAATCATGAAATATGCCCAATCAAAACACATTAATATTAAATGGGTTAATGAATTTGTAGATCACGAAAGACATCAAACCAATAACAAGAAAATATACTCTTTGTGGGATTGTTATGCCAATTGCGACATTGTTACATACACCAGTCTTTTAGAAGGTTGGGGCAATCAATTTATTGAAGCTTTGGTAGCTAAAAAAATAGTAATTAGCTATCAATACCCTGTTTTTGTTCAAGACATTTTGCACCTTAAATTTAATACGGTCGATTTAGGAAATACACATTATTTAAAGGAGGATGGATTAGCAGCTGTTTCGTCAGAAATTATTGCCAAGGCATCAAATAAAACCATCGATTTAATAACAGACCAATTAAAATACGCTCAAGCAGTTAGTGAAAATTATAAGATAGGAAAACAAAATTTATCCTTAGATGCCCTTGAAGTTTTATTAAAATCAATATTGAAAAATGAAAAGTAAAGCAATACAAATATTAAACGATAACTGGAGAGATGGTTATTCAGTTCCTAGTAAAAATTTATATCCATACCAATGGCTTTGGGATTCGGGTTTCATAGCCATCGGGTTTGCGCATTACGACATGGATAAAGCCGAAAAGGAAATAGAAACACTTATTAGATGCTCAATGGGAAAACGGATTTATTCCGCACATTGTATTTCATCAATTAAGCGATAGTTATTTCCCTGGTCCAAATTTTCATAGAGCAGATTTACATCCTCTATCGAATAAAAAATATCCATCAACGGGTATGACACAACCTCCTGTAACGGGTTTTACAATTGAAAAAATTTATGAAATTTCAAAAGACAAAAAGGCGTCTTTAAATTTCATTAAACGAACTATTGATAAAGTTTTTAAAAATCACGAGTATTTCTATAATAACAGAGATCCTAAAAATGAAGGACTGGTTTATATTTATCATAATTGGGAATCTGGTACAGACAATTCACCTTTATGGGATAGTATTTTTGAAACCATGAATCCACCGGTTTACACTTTTGAAAGAAGAGATACGTCGCATGTAAATCCAGAAGAAAGACCAACACAAAGAGAATACGACCATTATTTACACATTATTGATATAGCGAAAAGTCATAATTATGATGATGCTAAAATTGCGGAACATTCACCTTTTTTAGTTCAAGACCCGTTATTTAATGCGATGTTAATAAAATCGAACAAAGCATTAATTAATTTGTACCAATTAATAGGTGGTAATGAATCTAAAATAGAGCAATTAAAAAGTTGGAATGCAAAAAGTATCGCATCCTTTAATTCTAAATTGTACAACAAGGAATTAAAAGCCTATGTACATTACGATTTAAGAAATGAAAGACCAATTAAATTGGTAAGTTCGTCTTCATTTTCACCATTATACGCAGGAATTCCAACGAAAGAACAAGCTGCAGAATTAATTGAAATCATGACTTTAAAATTTGGAGGCGATTCTATGTATTTATTGGCATCGTTCGACCCAACCAGCGAAAAATTCAATCCTAAAAAATATTGGAGAGGTCCTGTTTGGATAAATTTAAACTGGATACTTTATTATGGCTTACAGGATTATGGCTATAATGATTTAGCACAACAGATAAAATCAGACAGCATTGAAATATTAGATAAAGTAGGGTTCTACGAATATTTCGACGCAAGAAAATCTGAATACAAAAAAGACAGTAAAGGTTATGGTGGTTCCGATTTTTCATGGAGTGCCGCTTTATACCTCGATTTGATAAATAATTAATAATCTTTTAAAAACACAATATGAACTGGTTAGATTTTACAATTGTTATAGTATACTTAGTTGGCTTTTTGGGCTTAGGCTACTTTTTTAAGGAAAATAAAAATGCTAAAGATTATTTTTTAGGTGGACAAAGTATGGGATGGTTTCCATTAAGTTTATCTACAATGGCAACGCAATTATCGGCTATTAGTTTTATTTCTGCACCTGCCTTTGTGGGGCTTGCTCAAAATGGTGGGATGAAATGGTTAACCTTTGAGTTGGCGGTTCCTTTAGCGATGATTGGGATTATGGTTTTAATAATTCCACCACTTTACAGAGCTAATATTGTGAGTGTTTATGAATTTGCAGAGCGACGATTTTCAGTGTCAACACGTATAATTTTAAGTATTGTTTTTCAAATAGCGCGTTCGTTATCTACGGGCGTTGCAGTGTTTGCCATTGCCATGATTTTACAGGCAGTTTTAAATATTAGTTTTCATTATACCATTGCTTTAATAATTGTAATAACCATTGCTTATTCTTATATGGGCGGTATGAAAGCGGTTGTTTGGGGCGATGCTATACAAATGATAATTTTGTTTTTAGGTCTTGTAATCTGTCTTGTTTATGGATGGCAAACATTAGGAAGTCACCCAGAATTTACAGGATTTGAAGCTGGTAGGTTGCAAATTATAGATTTTTCAAATTTTGGTGTTTCGGGCGATGAGTACGGCTTTTGGCCAATGGTATTAGGTGGTTTGTTTTTATATTTATCCTATTACGGAACAGATCAAACACAAGCACAACGTTTGCTTTCTGCCAAAGATGAAAGCACTATTAAAAAATTATTAATGGCAAACGGCTTATTGCGTTTTCCAGTGGTATTAGTGTATTGTATTATGGGCCTTGTAATTGGTGGTTTAGTTACTGTTGTTCCTGAATTTTCAACCGAAATTGCTGCCATGACACAAACACATTACCCAGAATTTTATGCAGCTAGTGGTGTTAAACCAGATTTAATGATTCCGGTATTTATCATCAAATATTTACCTCATGGATTGATAGGGATTTTAATTGTTGGCATATTATCAGCAGCCATGTCATCATTAAGTTCAACAATTAATTCTTTAGGAGCCGTAACTGTTGAGGATATTTTTAATAGAGGTACTAAAAAATTAGACGACCAGACTTACATGAAATACTCAAAACTATCAATTATTTTTTGGGGTATAGTTTGTATTGGAGCGGCTTATTTATTTGGTAAAAGCGAAGGTACTGTAATAGAGTTAATTAACATTATTTCATCACAATTTAACGGCCCAATTTTAGCAACTTTTGTAATAGCTATTTTAATAAAGCGTGTAAACCATATAGGGATGAATGCGGGACTTATTGGTGGTGTAATCATCAACATATTAATAAAAATAAATTTTGACAATATATTCTGGATTTGGTTTAACCTTACAGGCTTTATTTTAACTTTAGTCATTGCACTTGTGGTTAGTGAATTCATAAAAACCAAACCAAAGGAAACGTTTAACTTAGAATTTAATGTAAAACGTAAGGATATTTTTTCAAAAGAAGTGTACATATTAGCTGGGTTTTTTGTGGCAATTGTGTTGTTAAGTTTGGCGCTTCCTGGAATGTTGTCTTAAATTTAGATATTTGTAGAACGTCATTATTAATTTCGAAATCCAATAATTATGAATAAAAAATTAGATAAAAACAAAACAATAGACACATTAAAAGGTCTGTATGGAAATGAAGCTAACGGTATTTACTTGGGTATAGAAAATCTAATTGAAAAGTATCAATCAAAAATTAAAAATGAGGTTCAGCCATTAAATGAAAAAGATGCCATTTTAATAACTTATGGCGATAATGTACAACAAGAAGGGGTTCCTCACTTAAAAACTTTGAAGAAATTTGTAGACAACTTATTGTTTACCCGAAATTAATTCTACACATATTTTACCTTGTTTTCCATATACCAGTGATGATGGGTTTTCGGTGACTGATTATTATGAAATAGACCCGAATTTAGGTACTTGGAAAGAAATTGGAGAACTGGCAGAAACCAGCAGCTTAATGTTTGATGCGGTGGTTAATCACATGTCGAAATCATCACAGTGGTTTCAGTCGTATTTAGCACAAGAGGAAGCATATAAAGATTATTTTATTGCTGTTAATCCCGAAATAGATTTATCAAAAGTGGTTCGACCTCGAGCATTACCACTTTTATCACCTTTCAAACTTAAAAATGGTGAAGTAAAGCATATCTGGACTACCTTTAGTGAAGACCAGGTAGATTTGAATTTTCAATCGCCCAAGGTGTTTTTAGCTATACTTGACGTACTGCTTCATTATACAGCAAAAGGCGCCAAGTTTATTCGATTAGATGCCATCGCTTTTTTATGGAAGGAAATTGGCACCAATTGTATCCATTTAGAACAAACACACACTATAATTAAATTGTATAAAGAAGTGATACAAACGCTCACTTCAAACTTATATTTAATTACAGAAACCAACGTGCCTCATAAAGAAAACATTTCATATTTTGGAAATGGGGAAGATGAAGCAGATTTAGTATATAACTTTACCTTGGCTCCATTATTAGTGTATTCTGTAATGAAGGAAGATGTAACCGTTTTAACCAATTGGGCATCGTCTTTACAAATGCCAAGCAACAAGGTTTGTTTTTTTAATTTTACCGCAAGTCACGATGGTTTGGGCATGCGACCTTTACAGGGCATTATTCCAGATAGTGAAATTCTGGATTTAGCTAAACGTGCAGAAAAACATGGCGGACAAGTAGGCTATAAAAACAATGAAGATGGTTCGCAATCGCCTTACGAATTAAATTGTAACTATTTGGATTTATTAAGTGATTCCAATGAAAGTGATGACGACCGTGTGGCAAAAATGATGATAACACAATCTTTAATGGTTGCCTTTCCAGGTGTTCCCGGAATCTATTTTCATTCGTTAGTAGGCTCTAGAAATTATTATAAAGGTGTAGAAGAATCGGGTATTAAACGACGAATTAATAGAGAAAAACTTAATTTCAATAGTTTAGAAAAGGAACTAAATGCAAAAGATTCTTTAAGAAATCGTATTTATACATCTTATAAAAAAATATTAAGTGTTCGTTCCAATCAAAAGGCATTTAACCCATTTGGAGAAGCAACTTATGCTAAACTAGCTAATGATAAAGTGTTTGTTATAAAACGGGTGTATGAAAACGATACCATTTATGCAATTTATAACTTTAGCACTGCTACCCAAAACATAAAGTCACTTTCAAATAACGTGTTCGATTTGTTTGCTAACAAAGATATTAATGAAGATACATGGAAGCTTAAACCACTAAGTTTTTATTGGTTTAAAGTTAAATAAAATAGATACATGAAAATCGTATTATCACCCGATAAATTTAAAAACTCGTTAACAGGCATGGCGTTTTGTAATGCTGTTGAAGAAGGTATTAAGTCTATCATCTCCAATGTTGAAATTGTAAAATTACCGTTGGCAGATGGTGGTGATGGCACTATTGAAGTTGTGAATTTTTATCTGAAAGGAAAAACAATACATGTTGAAGTGAACAATCCTTTCTTTCAACCTGTAAAAGCTTCCTATTTATATTCAGAAGATTCAAAAACAGCGTTTATTGAAATGGCTGAAGCGTCTGGATGTAAAATTGCTTAATTCGGAGCAGTTTGATTGTAAAAACGCCACAACTTTAGGGACTGGAGAAATGATTGTTGACGCGATTAATAAAGGTGCTTCAAAAATTATTTTAGGCATTGGTGGTAGTGCCACCAACGATTGTGGTATAGGAATGGCAACAGCATTAGGATTATCGGTTTTTAGATAAAAACGGTAATGAGGTAAAACCCATTGGTGCCAATTTATCTAACATTTCGGAAATTGATGTTACAAATGTTCATCCTAAACTTTCTGAAGTGTCTTTTGAAATTGCTTGCGATGTTACCAATCCGTTATACGGCAAAGAAGGAGCAGCATATGTTTATGGACCACAAAAAGGAGCTACAGAAGCCGATGTAAAATTACTTGACAAAGGACTTCAGGATTTTTCTAAAATCTTGAATCTTGTTTTTAATGTAGATGCGCAATCGGTACAAGGTGCAGGTGCTGCTGGCGGAATGGGAATTGCCTCAAAAGTTTTTTTAAATGGTAAATTAGAACCTGGGATTCAACTGGTGAAAAATTTAGCTCAGTTTGATTCTAAACTTGATAATGCAGATTGGATTATTACTGGCGAAGGTAAATTGGATGTCCAAACATTTTCTGGTAAAACCATTAAAGGGCGTAATGACTTCCGCGAAAGCGAAACAAATAAAAGTAGCAGCTTTTTGTGGCATGATAGATTTAGAGGAAAGTGACATTAACGACTTTGGAATTAATTACGCAGATGCTGTTTTAAATTATTCCAAAGACTTGAATGATGCCATGAAAAATAGCTATAACTATGTAAAACTTATGGCTGAAAAATTTGCTAAAACAATAGTTTAAGATTTCTTATCTGGATTTAATAAAATAGCATATATCTGAATACCAAACCCAATTAACACCAGTGTTGGTGCTAATCGAATACGTCTCCAGCTAAAAATTTCTGGGTTAAAAACATTAGGATCGTCGCTACCACCACCAGACATTAAAACAAAACCTAAAGCAATACACGCTAAGCCTATAAACATGAATTTATAGTTTTTTTTACCGAATATAAAAACTGGTTTTGTGGCTTCTTTTTGTTTTTTTTCTCCCATAATGAACTCCTGTAGAATAATTTATTGCAAAGTAAAAGAATTATTTAAAACTATCATGTTAATGGAAATCTAATTTATTCAACCAAAAACTAATAATATAACTGATCTGTTTTTAAATTCAAGAAGCGTTGCGTTGCAATGTGCGTGCTTATCCAGGTTATTATAATGCCGAAAGCAAACACGAATGCAAAAAGTAATACAATTAAAGCGGGCTATCTACTAAGGCCTAATTCCGGGAATGTTTTGTTGATATAGTACAACACTATGGCCATACCAATTAGTGCTATTATGGCGCCAATAATGCCCAAACGAACACTTTTCCACACAAAAGGACGTCGAATAAATTGTTTGGTGGCACCAACCATTTGCATGGTTTTGATAGTGAATCGTTTTGAGTAAACAGATAGCCTAATAGAACTGTTAATTAACAAAACAGCTATAATGGTAAAAATTCCACTAATAACTAATACCCAGAAACTTATTTTTTGAACGTTTTCGTTCATTAAGTTTACCAAGTCATTGTCGTAAGTTACTTCATCAACAAAGTTTTTGGAGGTGGCTTCTTCCGAAATTTTTTCTAAATGTTCAGAGGTTACAAAATCGGCTTTTAAATGTACATCGATGGAGTTTTGTAAGGGATTGTAACCCACAAAATCCATAAAATCTTCACCGTTTTCAGCTTTTAAAAATTCGGCAGCTTGTTCTTTTGTAACGTATTCGGTAGATTTTACATAATCTGCCATCGCTAAGCTTTTTTCGAGTTGCTTAATTTCAACTTCTTTAGCGGTTTCTTTTAAATATATCGTAACAACAACTTGTTCTTTAAAATGGTCGGAGACTTTTTTGGCATTTAAAACTAACATGCCTAACAATCCTAATAAAAATAAAACCAATGCAATACTTAGTACTACCGAAAAATACGAGGAAATTAGTCGGCGTTTTTGGTCTCTTTCAAAAGCTGAACTCATAAAAATAGTGGATTAATGCTGCAAAAATAGTAAAGTATAACCAATCTCAATTTATTAAACTAAAATATATCGAAAATGTTGTGGTAATACTTAAAAACCTAATAATTTATTGAGCAACAGCTTTTGGTTTTTTGCTAATTAGGTAAACGCCAATAATAACCAAAAAACAACTGATAATTTTAACAATGTTAATATCGCCACTATATGTTTTGTTGTTGAATAATAAGGTTAAAATAATTACGATAATAAAACTTATGGCAGGTTGTGTATACGTGTAACTACCTGCCACCGATGGCGAAACCTGCTTAAGTGCATAAATATTAAACAGAAATGTGAAAAATGTAGTAAACACAATAATAAATCCTATTACTAAGTAGGTGTTTAAATTAAAAGCTTGGTAGTTGGTTTGATAGATGGCATCTTTTAGTCCGAATGGAATTACAAACAACAACCCAAATAAAAACACCCAACTTATAATGGTTATAAAATGATATTTGGTCATTAATGGTTTTACAACGACTTGATACAGTGAAAAGAAGCAAACATTAAGAAAGACCAAAAGGTTGCCAATAAAAGTGCTGCTGCCCTGGGTTACTTGACCGTACCAAACTAGACTTATGGCGCCAATAGCACCAATGCTAAGTCCTAATAATTTATAATTAGTAATTTTTTCTTTTAGAATAATGGCGCTAAAAATAAAAACAACCGCGGGCGCTGAAGTCATAATTATAGATGTGTCTATTGGTGATGTTAAGCTCAACCCGTGAAAAAAAGCAAGTTGATTACAGGAAGCCCCCAACAAACCACAAAGCATCAGTCTGAAAAAATCTTTTTTTTCGACTTTTTCTTTAATGAAAAATTTAACACACCAAAACATAATGCCGGCACCTAAAACCCTAAATAACACAAGCGGTGTTGCATTTATTTTTTCGGGCATAATCCCTTTGGCTACAAAATGATTGATGCTATAAATTAAATTCGCACTAAATAAGGCAAGGTGTGCTTTGTAATTAGTTTTAATCAAGAATTAGCGTGTGTTTTTATTTGCACGCTCAAAAATAGGTTAATAATTTATATTCGGTTTTAGAAATTCATTTTTTGTGTATAAAGTATCTATATTTCTATATAAACCTTAAATTTGCGCTTTTAAAAGCGGAAATTCAACAGGATGAAATACGATTTCAATAAAATCGAGAAGAAGTGGCAAGACTATTGGGCCAAAAACCAAACGTTTAAAGCTGAAAATAAATCAGAAAAACCTAAATTTTATGTTTTAGATATGTTCCCGTATCCAAGTGGTGCAGGTTTACATGTTGGGCATCCGTTAGGTTATATAGCTTCCGATATTTATGCGCGTTACAAACGCCATAAAGGTTTTAATGTGTTGCATCCACAAGGATATGATAGTTTTGGTTTACCGGCTGAACAATATGCCATTCAAACGGGGCAACATCCTGCAGTAACTACCGAAGAAAACATTAAAACATACCGACGACAATTAGATCAAATTGGGTTTTCTTTTGATTGGTCGCGCGAAGTTCGTACTTCCGACCCAAGTTATTACAAATGGACGCAGTGGATTTTCATTCAATTATTCAATTCTTGGTACAATAACGACTCGAATAAAGCTGAAGACATTTCAACTTTAGAAAAAATCTTTGCTTCAGAAGGAAATTCAAAAGTAAATGCGGTTTGTGATGATAATATAATATCATTTTCTGCAGAAGATTGGAATGCTTTTGATACCGTAAAACAACAACAAATATTACTACAATATAGATTAACTTATTTAGCTGAAACGGAAGTAAACTGGTGTCCTGCATTAGGAACGGTTTTGGCAAATGATGAAATAGTAAACGGGGTTTCCGAACGTGGTGGACATCCGGTTATTAGAAAAAAAATGACTCAATGGAGTATGCGTATTTCGGCTTATGCAGAACGTTTGCTTCAAGGTTTAGAAAAAATAGATTGGACAGATTCGCTTAAAGAAAGTCAACGTAACTGGATTGGAAAATCGGTGGGAGCTTCAGCAGAATTCAGAATTCAGAATTCAGAATTCAAGATTGAAGTCTTCACTACAAGACCTGATACCATTTTCGGTGTGTCATTTATGACTTTAGCTCCAGAACACGAACTCGTCTCAAAAATATACAGCACGAACAAAAAGCAGACGTTGAAGCTTATATTTTAGCAACCGCAAAACGTAGCGAACGCGATAGAATGGCCGATGTAAAAACCATTTCTGGTGCGTTTACAGGTGCGTATGCAGAACATCCTTTTACAAAAGAACCCATTCCGGTGTGGATTGGCGATTATGTTTTAGCAGGTTACGGAACAGGTGCGGTGATGTCCGTGCCATGTGGCGACCAACGCGATTACGATTTTGCGAAACATTTCAACATTCCCATTCCTAATATTTTTGAAGGGGTCGATATTTCGGAAGAAGCCTATGCTTCAAAAGATAATGTAGTGATTGCTAATAGTGATTTCTTAAATGGTTTGAGTTATAAAGAAGCCACCAAAAAAGCTATTCAAGAATTAGAAAAATTAGGTCAAGGCGAAGGAAAAACCAATTACCGTTTGCGCGATGCCGTATTTAGTCGACAACGTTATTGGGGCGAACCATTCCCGGTATATTATGTCAAATGGCATGCCACAAATGATAGATGCCAAACATTTACCCATACGATTACCCGAAGTTGAAAAATATTTACCAACCGAAACCGGCGAACCACCATTAGGCAACGCCACCGTTTGGGCTTGGGACCGCTTCAAGAGCGGAAGTAGTCTCTAATGACTTAATTGATAATCGTAAACTATCTTTCCTTTAGAGCTTAACACCATGCCAGGGTGGGCAGGAAGTTCTTGGTATTTTAACCGCTATATGGATGCGCATAATACCGAAGCATTTGCAAGTAAAGAAGCTTTGAACTACTGGAAAGATGTCGATTTATACATTGGCGGAAGCGAACACGCTACTGGCCATTTATTATATTCTCGTTTTTGGCAAAAATTCTTGTTTGATAAAGGTTTTGTGCCAGTTGATGAGTATGCTAAAAAGCTGATTAACCAAGGGATGATTTTGGGGACTAGTGCTTTTGTTTTTCGCGTTGAAGGAGAAAATAAATTTGTATCGAAAGGATTAGTCAAAGGATTAAATGTTCAACAAATTCATGCAGATGTATCATTTGTAAATTCATCGGATGAACTCGATATTGAAGCATTTAAAAATTGGAGAGAAGAATATAAAGATGCTGAATTTATTCTTGAAGACGGTGTTTATAAAGTAGGTCGAGACGTCGAAAAAATGTCCAAATCTAAATACAACGTAGTCAATCCAGACCAAATATGTGTTGATTATGGTGCCGACAGTTTGCGTTTATACGAAATGTTTTTAGGCCCATTAGAACAATACAAACCTTGGAATACCGCAGGTATTACAGGAGTTCATGGCTTCCTTAAAAAACTTTGGAAATTGTATGTCGGGTGAAAACGGATTGCTTGTTACATGATGTAAAACCTACGTCGCAGGATAAGAGGCCTTAAAAACGCTTCATAAAACCATTAAAAAAGTACAGGAAGATATAGAGAATTTCTCATTTAACACCTCGGTGTCAACCTTTATGATTGCCGTTAATGAATTAACAGCTCAAAAATGTACTTCAAAAGAAATTTTAGAACCGTTATTAATTCTTTTATCACCTTATGCACCACATATTGCCGAGGAATTATGGAATCAGTTAGGGCATATCAAATCGATTTCAACAGCAACATTTCCTCAGTTTGATGCAAGTTATTTAGTAGAAAGCAGTAAAAACTATCCGATTTCGTTTCAATGGAAAAATGCGTTTTACCCTAGAATTACCTTTAGATTTTAACGCGCAACAAATTGAAGAAGCGGTTATGGCAAACGAAAAAACCCAAGAACAATTGGCTGGTAGAACACCTAAAAAAGTCATCATCGTTCCTGGTAAAATTGTGAATATTGTAGGGTAACGTTTTTACAAGTAAAATGCAATAAAGTGTGGTAATCTGTTAGTTTGGAACGGGAAATTAATGCTATAGAATGTATTAAGAGATTACTTCAATATCGTTCGCAATGAAGGGGAATTTATAAAAAACATTAATGGAATTAACTAGTTCAAACTATATTGAAACAATCGGATTTATCGCTGCTATATTAACTACAGCGGCATTCCTGCCACAGGTTTATAAGACTTGGAAAACGAAAGATGTTTCTGGATTGTCTTTTTCAATGTTACTCATGTTTTTTGTTGGTGTTTTTTTATGGTTAGTGTATGGGTATTACAAAGAAAGCCCTTCAATGATTATGGCGAATACCATTACTTTAGGTTCTGCATTTCTACTTGTTTATTTTAAAATAGCATATCGAAAAAAATAATGTTCTGAAAATTCAAGATGATGATTTTTATCATTTTTTTGATGAAATAAAATGCATAATAATTTCCTTAAAAACACCAGTATTTTATTGTTTTTTCAATGAATACGACTTTTCGTCTAAAATAAATCATAAAATATTAAATATAATAAGATATTATCAATCAATTATTTTAATTTTGTAGTGGTTTAAAAATAACTTTATATTTTCTACTTATGAAATAAGCAGGATCTAAAATTGGATAGATTACAATCATCGAATATTAGAGTAAATAGTAACCGATGCATTATATACCAATTTAGTGATTCGAATTACATATATCCTTTAAAAAAAACAATAAATATCTACATATGAAAATTGGTGTTCCTATAGAAATTAAAAATAATGAAAACAGAGTAGGTATGACGCCCTCTGGAGTGTTCGAATTAACAAAAAGAAATCATACGGTTTATGTGCAAAAAAATGCAGGTTTTGGTAGTGGCTTTTTAGATAAAGATTATGTTGGTGCTGGCGCCACAATTCTTGATACTATTGAAGAAGTTTACGCCGCTGTAGACATGATTGTTAAGGTTAAAGAACCAATTGAACAAGAGTACGATTTAATCAAGCCACACCACGTGGTATTTACCTATTTCCACTTTGCTTCCAGTGAGCCTCTTACCCATGCTATGATTGCAAGCAAAGCAACATGCATAGCGTATGAAACAGTTGAAGATGCTGATGGCTCATTACCCTTGTTAATACCAATGTCTGAGGTGGCGGGTAGAATGTCCATCCAACAAGGTGCTAAGTATTTAGAAAAACCTATAAAAGGACGTGGTATTTTACTTGGTGGGATCCCTGGAGTGCCACCTGCACATGTATTGGTATTAGGCGGAGGCATTGTTGGAATTCATGCGGCAAAAATGGCTGCCGGCTTTGGTGCTAATGTAACTATTATGGATGTTAATATGAAGCAATTGCGCCATATTGCTGATATTATGCCGCTAAATGTTAATACAGAATTTTCTAGTGAATACAATATAAGAAGACACCTTCCTAAAACAGATTTAATTATTGGTGGTGTTTTGTTAAAAGGCGCAAAAGCACCTAAATTAATCACCAGAGACATGTTAAAAGTGATGCGACCTGGTACTGTTATTGTAGATGTGGCAGTAGATCAAGGTGGTTGTTTTGAAACTACCAGACCTACAACGCATCAAGATCCAACTTATATAATTGATGATGTGGTTCATTATTGCGTTGCGAATATGCCAGGAGCAGTTCCTTATACTTCCACTGTTGGATTAACTAATGTAACCTTACCTTATGTTATTAAATTAGCAAATGATGGATGGAAAAAAGCATGCGAAAGTAATAAAGCTTTGGCAAAGGGTTTAAACATTGTTAATGGTAAAATTGTATACAAAGAAATAGCTGAAGCATTCGATTTAGAGTTTGTAGAAGCCTAATTATAGATATAAATAAAGATGAAAAAGGCAGAAAATGGTACAAACTATTTTCTGCTTTTTTATGTTATAACCTGACAGAATATCATTTTCATAAATTTGGCGTTATTTTTGTTATATTTAAATCAAAATTAAAATTTAAAAACAATGATTGGATATTATATATTATTAGGTGGAATTGCTCTTGTAAGCTGGTTAGTGAGCAGTAAGTTAAAACGCAAGTTCGAGCAGTACTCTAAAGTAGAATTACGCAATGGTATGAGCGGAAGAGAAATTGCCGAAAAAATGTTGGCAGACCATGGTATTACCGATGTTGAGGTGATTTCTACAGCTGGACAATTAACAGACCATTACAACCCAAAAAACAAAACGGTTAATTTAAGTGAATCGGTTTACAATCAGCGTAATGCTGCTGCGGCAGCTGTGGCAGCACACGAATGTGGTCATGCTGTTCAACATGCACAGGCTTACGAATGGTTAAAAATGCGTTCGGCTTTGGTGCCAATTGTTAGTGTTACTTCTGGAATGTCGCAATGGGTAGTTATTGGGGGCTTAATGTTAGGAGCTGCTGCCGGATTAGGCATTGGTTATTATGTAGCCGTTGCAGGTTTGGTAATGATGGGTTTTGCAACTGCATTTAGTTTTATAACCTTACCAGTAGAATACGATGCCAGTAACCGTGCTTTAGCGTGGTTAAAAAATAAAAACATGGTGTCTCAACAAGAATATGTGGGGTCTGAAGATGCACTTAAATGGGCTGCAAGAACCTATTTAGTTGCTGCCATTGGTGCCTTAGCATCCTTAGTATATTGGGCGCTTCAAGTATTTGGAGGCTCTAGAGACTAAACGCAAATAAATTATAACTTTAAAGCTCTGAAATTTCTCAGGGCTTTTTTGTTTCTTTACTTTTTCAATAAACCAATTAATGAACAGTCCATTATCCTATTATCAGAAGCATCTGGAGATGTATCAAACAGAAGCAAAGCGGTTGTATAAAAATATGACAGCTTTAAGTCTATACCGTCTTTTGGTTTTTATAATGGCAGGAATTGGCATTTACACTTTGTTCGAACACTGGAAACTAGCGGTTACTATTGCGGTTTGTGGTATAGTTGCTTTTCTGTTTTTATTATCAATATATAATGACGTTAAGGCAAAAAAACAGTTTAATGAAGCTTTGGTCAATATTAATAAAGATGAAATAAGCATCGCTTCTGGCGATTTTCATAAAAGAGAAACTGGGTTGCAATATCAAGACCCCAATCATTTTTATAGCTTAGATATCGATTTGTTTGGTCGTGGTTCGTTTTTCCAATTTATAAATAGAACGACTATCAATGAAGCTGCTCAAAAATTGGCAGATGCTTTAAAAGCAAACAACATAGAAAACATTGCATTAAGACAAGATGCCATAAACGAATTAAGCTTAAAACCACAATGGCGCCAGTTTTATACGGCAACTTCCAGTTTAGTAACTGTCGAAACACCTACAAAGCACATTATTAGTTGGTTGCAACAGTACCAATCTTTTTTGCCTAAATGGGCAAAATGGCTTCCAATAGGTTTTTCAATAATGTCCCTGCTTATTTTTGTTTTAGGCATCTTTAACGTGATTAATGCTACTTTTATTGGCTATTGGTTGCTTCTTGGGTTGGGAATTACGGGTATTTATTTAAAAAAAATAAACTTGCTTTCTTCAAAAACCGATAAGGTAAAAGAAACCTTTCGTCAATATGCATCTCTGTTAGATTTGATTGAAAATGAATCATTTTCATCCGAATTGTTAAAGCAAAAACAGCAACAAATTCAGCAAGAAGGAAAAAACGCCTCCGTTATTTTTAAAGAACTTTCGAAAGCATTGGATGCTCTAGATAACCGAAATAATTTAATTTGGGCAATCTTCGGAAATGGCTACTTTCTTTCAGATGTTAAAAACAGTTTTAATATAGAACAATGGATAAATGAGCATGCCAATAAAGTGGCGGATTGGTTTGAAGTGGTATCGTTTTTTGATGCTTATAATTCTTTAGGAAACTTTGTGTTTAATCATCCCGATTTTGTGTTTCCTACCATTCAAGAAAAAGCTTCGGTTATAAAAGCTAAGAGTTTAGGTCATCCATTATTGAACAAGAATAAACGTGTAGATAGCGATGTAACAATCAATAACGAGCAGTTTTTTATTGTTACAGGTGCGAATATGGCTGGAAAAAGTACTTTTTTAAGAACAGTGTCTTTACATATTGTTATGGCAAATATTGGGTTACCGGTCTGTGCAAAATCAAGCAGTTATTCTCCAGTAAAACTCATAACAAGCATGCGTACCACCGATTCGTTAACCGATGATAGTTCGTATTTCTTTTCAGAATTAACACGCCTAAAATTTATAGTAGATGCGATTGTAAAAGAACCTTATTTTATTGTTTTAGATGAAATTTTAAAAGGAACCAATAGCACTGATAAAGCCATTGGTTCTAGAAAGTTTGTTGAAAAATTAGTAGCTTCAAACGCAACAGGCATTATAGCAACACACGATTTAAGTTTGTGTGACATTGAAAAGGAATTGGAGGATGTGAAAAACTATTATTTTGATGCCGAAATTATTAATGATGAATTGTATTTTGATTATACCTTAAAGCAAGGTGTTTGTAAAAATATGAATGCCTCTTTTTTATTAAAGAAGATGAATATTGTATAGTTTAGAAGACATAAGAAATAAGAAATAAGATTTTAGATAAAAGATAATAGACTGAAACACCAACAACCACAACTAGCCACTAACACCCAACACCTAAAGCCTAGCACCAATGAACCACCAATCTAAACTTCCAAATGTGGGTACTACGATTTTTTCGGTTATGAGTGCCTTGGCAAGTAAGCACAACGCTATTAATTTATCACAGGGTTTTCCAGATTTTGATAGCGACCAGAAGCTAATCGATTTGGTTGCAAAAGCTATGAATACGGGTTTTAATCATTATGCACCCATGCTTGGTAATTTGGAGTTGCGAAACGCAATCGCCAAAAAATTCGAGTTACTTTACAATACCAGTTATCACCCAGAAAACGAAATTACGATTACGGCGGGTGCTACCCAGGCTATTTTTACCATTATTACCACCTTTGTGAAAGCAAATGATGAGGTGATAATTTTTAGACCAGCATACGATAGTTATCAACCTGCCGTCGAATTAAATGGCGGAAAAGCAGTGTCTGTACAATTACAGGCTTTTAATAATTTTAAAGTTGATTGGAACGTTGTTAAGGAAAAAATAAATAGTCGAACTAGAATGATTATTGTAAATACGCCTCATAATCCAACAGGAACGGTCTTTTCAAAAGAAGATATGATGCAGTTACAAAATTTAACCAGTAACACAAATATTATTGTGTTGAGCGATGAGGTTTACGAACACATGATTTATGATAACGAAACCCATCAAAGCGCATGTTTATTTCCAGATTTAAAATCGCGAAGTTTTGTGGTTGCTTCTTTTTGTAAAACCTTTCACAATACAGGTTGGCGTATTGGGTATTGCTGTGCACCAAAAGAGTTGATGCAAGAGTTCTTAAAAGTGCATCAGTACAATGTTTTTTGTATACATCATCCTACTCAAAAGGGAATTTCAGACTACATGCAAGATCCAAAACATTATTTAGAATTATCAGATTTTTATGAAAGAAAACGAAATTTATTTTTAAATTTAATAAAAGATTCTAAGTTTAAATTCACACCTTCAAAAGGCACGTATTTTCAAGTTTTAGAATACTCAAGTATTACCAATGAAATGGATGTTGACTATGCAAAAAGATTAACCAAAGAATCTGGAATTGCATCCATACCATTATCAGTTTTTAATAGTAATAATTTAGATAATAAAGTACTTCGATTTTGTTTTGCGAAAACAGACAATACTTTAAAAAGGGCAGCAGATATTTTAAACAGTATTTAATTGTGACCTTTTTAAGTTTTTATAGTCTAAAGTGTATAACAGTTTAATAAAAAATATCATGAAATTATTTGTAGTTGTAGTAGTGTTTTTGGGTTTCACGTTGGGTGCACAGGCTCAAGAAGTTATCTATGGAGGTGTTACTTATAAAGTTAAAGGAAAAACTATTTTAAGAGACAAAGAGAATGTAACCAATTCATTGTCAATAGAAGATCAAACAGAAATTAGGGCAGCTTTAGAACGCCAAAAAGCCATGGAACGAGAACGCGAACTAGCTGAAAAAGAAATTAAAGAAGCTGAAAAAGAGCAAAAAGCGGCCGAAAAAAGAATAAAACAAGCTGAAAAAAGACAGAAAGCAGCCGAAAAAGAACTAAAACAAAAAGAAAAAGCACAATCTAAATTTGAAAATGCGAATAAAGACTATAATAAGGCGATTGACAAATATGAAAGGCTAAGAGATAAAGGTAAATTATCACCTAATGATGAAGAAAAATGGCTTAAAAAAATAGACGGTTTAAAAGAAGATATAGAAAAAGCACGTAGAAAACTTTAGTGTTATTATAGTATTTAAAAGGAACAGTTTATTGTTCCTTTTTTTTTGCTTCAAATTATTCTTTAAAAGCAACACAATTAATTTATTGGGTGTTCATTATTATTATACTGGTTTTTGGAATGAGTTTAAATTTTAAACCTGTAATTGAAAGGTTTTTTTAGATTTTTACAAGAGCAATTAATAGACTTAATTTACATGAAATCAAGTATAAATTCATAGATTAAAAAATTTATAAGTAATAAAAAAATAATTACTTTTAAGATATGGAAGATCAACTTAAAGTAGCAATAATACAGTCCAATCTAATTTGGGAAAAACCAAAAAAGAACAGAAAACTTTTTTCTGAAAAAATTGATAGTATCGTAAATCCGGTTGATATTATAGTGCTGCCCGAAATGTTTACGAGCGGTTTTACCATGAATGCCGAATCTGTAGCCGAAACTATGGACGGAAAAAGCGTGGAATGGATGAAAAAAATGGCACTACAAACAGGTGCGGCCATTGTTGGAAGTCTTATAATACAAGAAGCCGGTAAGTATTATAATCGTTTGCTTTTTGTAGAACCATCTGGACTAATTACCACCTACAACAAACGGCATACTTTTACCCTTGCCGGAGAAGATAAAGTCTTTTCTACAGGTACAGAAAAAGTGATTGTAGAATACAAAGGATGGAAAATTTGCCCGTTAGTGTGTTATGATTTGCGTTTTCCTGTTTGGGCAAGAAATACAGAAAACTATGACGCATTAATTTATGTGGCTAACTGGCCAAAGCCTAGAATTTTACCATGGGACATATTGCTAAAAGCGCGTGCCATCGAAAACATGTGTTATGTTATTGGCGTGAATAGAGTTGGTTTAGATCAAGCCGAAAACGAATACACAGGTAATTCTGCCGTTTACGATGTTTTAGGAAATCCTGTAACAACAGTACGCCCAAATAAAGAACATATTGAAATAGCGGTGCTAGACCGCCATCACATTAATTATTATCGTAATAAACTTAAGTTTTTAGATGATAAAGATACTTTTATTCTGAAGTAAATTCGAGTGTTTCTGGGTATCCCCAATCTGCTCTTACTTCAACTTCTTTAAAGTGGCTAACATCTTCGGGTTGAATTTTTTTCAAGTAATTACCCGTATCGTATTTGCCATTGCTGTTCGTATCATGTATCACGCGAATGTAATAGGTGCTCGGTGTAAGATTTAAAAAATCTACAACTTCGGGTTTTGTAGTGTATTGTTCTACTTTTACTTCGCCTTTTTCGTTAGTTAATTGAATAATAAGCGGATATTTAGCATTAACCAGTGTGAATCGAACAAAACCAAAATCGGAGGTTTTTCTGGTACCAAATCCTATTTTTAAAGTGTCATTTTGTTTATCGTAAAAATCTGTAATGGCACCAGGTAACACAAGAAGGTTATATTTACTATCCTCTTTCTTTTTAAAATCGAGGGTGTAAGTATTATGTAACGTGTCAAATTTTGTGGTGAAATCAACCGCCGCAGAATCTTTATCAATTAAAGTTATTTTAGAAGTATCAAAACGATCTAATGGCGTGCTTCCTCTAAAAGATACAGCTTCATTAATACCAATGGAACCACTCGGATTTATTTTTATGGTTAGCGAATCCTTTTTCTGATTTCTAATTTTTGCGGTAAAATCTTTCTCAAAATTATGATGCGACACTTTAAAGTTAAGCGAATCGACCTCTAATTTTGGCTTATACCAATAGTAGAGTGTATCGCTTTTTTCGTCTTTAGTAATGCGGTAACTAAAATCTTCAGGAATTTCAGATTGAATCTTTATTTTCATTTTAGAATAATCGCCTTCAAATCCAAAAGCAATTTTTTCACCCGCAACAATTTGTGGTCTTGAGGGGGTAAAATCTCGTTCTTCAGTAAATAATTTAAGTTTATATAAAGTGTCTGTTGGTACCGTTATAAAAATTTTATTAAACGCGATTTGATCTGTTTTTTGCTGAAATTTATTATCGGTATTCACATCTTTTAAAGCGATGAGCATATATTTTCCAGCTTTAATATTGTCTATAGAAAATGTTGTAACACTATCTAATGTGTTGGTAATATATTTGGGGGGCTTTTTATAAATAATGGAGTCGTTAAATGTAGAGTCTACTTCGTAAAGACCTACGGTTACAAAAGTTTCTGGTTTCGTTTTAAGTGCATCAACAATAGTACCTTTTACACTTAGCGAATCTATATAATCGCCTGTAGAAAACACATATCTGTAATATGGATACGGATTCCCTTCGTTATTGTCAACAATACTATTTCCAAAATTAAAAGCATACGTGGTGTTCGCTTGTAAAGTGTCGTAAATTTTTATTGTAAGGTATTTACTAGCAGTACTTAGCGGTGTAATTTCTGGCTGCGTATTCATTGGAGGCGAAATAATCAGCTGTTTTTGCAGGTCTTTTACCTTAACATATTCGTCAAAATAAATCTTAATTACCTTCCCTTTAAAATTAGTGGTAAAATTTTTTGGAATTTCATCTACTATTTTAGGAGGTGTCGTGTCTTTTGGTCCGCCTTCAGGAGTTCCTCTGTTTGCGCAATTTACAATTACAAGACCTATAAATACTAGTAAAATAAAATTTGAAAGGGTTTTGTTCATCACCAATTTTAAATATTTTGCAAACCTACATAAATTTAAAGATATAACGGTATACTACTTAAGCTATTGCCATGGTAGCAATACTAATTTTTACGTTTTTTGCTTTTTGTAATACCGCTATACAAGCTTCTAAAGTAGCGCCTGTAGTTATTAAATCATCAACCAAAAGTACATGTTTGTTTTCAATTGAATTTATATTTTTTATGGTAAATAGTTCGTCTGTGTTATTCCAGCGTGTAAATCTGCTCTTGGTGGTTTGCGAGGTTGTGTTAGTTACCTTTATTAGCACATTGTCTTCGTAATGTGCATCTAAGGCTTTGGCTATTTGTTCGCCAAATTTAGCAACTTGATTGTAACCTCTTTGTCTAAGTTTATTTTTATGTAGTGGCACAGGAATCACAAGGTCAACAGTTCTGTAATGCTCTAATTCTTGTAGTTCTCCACCCAGCCAATTGCCTAAAGAATACCCAATGTTTTCATATCCTTTGTATTTTAAACCATGTATAAGTTGTTGTACCAAACCTTTTTTTTCAAACCTAAAAAGCGCTGTTCCATGGGCTATTTTGGCTCGCCCATAAAGTACTTTTGTTACAGATTCGTCACCGTTAAAATGAAAATTAGTAACCGGTAAATTATGCCTACAATCTACACAAATAGTATCTTCATTATCGCTTAATAAGTTAAGGCACGCGTAACATACCTTTGGAAAAAACAGGTTAATTAAAGAGTTAAACATAAAATATAACTATTTGGGCGTTACCACAAGGGTCGGGCTTTACGCACTCGCTTTTTTGCTCCTGCCGTCGCAAAAAGAGCTCAAACAAATGCTTCAATCCCTAACGCATTTAAAAATAAGCAAATTCACCGTTAATTTTTAACAAAGAACGCATTAAGTTTGATGCGGTTTTTTATTTTTGCACCATGGCAAATAACGACGATCAATTTAAAAAAGTAATCTCTCACGCAAAAGAGTATGGTTACGTGTTTCAGAGTAGTGAAATCTACGATGGATTAAGTGCAGTTTACGATTATGCACAAAACGGTGCAGAACTAAAGAAAAACATTCGCGACTACTGGTGGAAAGCCATGGTGCAAATGAATGATAATATTGTAGGTATAGATGCTGCAATCTTTATGCATCCAACTACTTGGAAAGCTTCAGGGCATGTTGATGCGTTTAACGACCCATTAATAGATAATAAAGATTCTAAAAAACGCTACAGAGCCGATGTGTTAATAGAAGACTATTGTGCTAAAATTGAAGCTAAAATTGATAAAGAAGTTGAAAAAGCAGCAAAACGCTTTGGTGATGCCTTTAATAAAGAAGAATTTATAACTACAAATACACGTGTTGTAGAGTATCAAGAAAAAATAAATACAACGCTTACACGTATGGCAAAATCTTTAGAAAATGAAGATTTAGCCGATGTAAAAGCATTAATTGAAGAATTGGAAATTGCCGATCCATTAACGGGTTCTAGAAACTGGACCGATGTTAAGCAATTTAACTTAATGTTTGGTACCAAATTAGGTGCATCTGCCGAAAATGCTATGGATTTATATTTACGTCCAGAAACAGCACAAGGTATTTTTGTTAACTTTTTAAATGTTCAAAAAACAAGCCGATTAAAAATTCCGTTTGGAATTGCACAAACCGGTAAAGCCTTTAGAAATGAAATTGTTGCGAGACAATTTATTTTTAGAATGCGTGAGTTTGAACAAATGGAAATGCAGTTTTTTATAAAACCAGGAACGCAAAAGGAATGGTTTGAGCATTGGAAAGAAACCAGAATGAAATGGCATTTAAGTTTAGGTATGGGAGCTGATAATTACCGTTTTCACGACCATGAAAAATTAGCACATTATGCTGATGCTGCTACTGATATTGAATTTAAATTCCCATTCGGATTTAAAGAATTAGAAGGGATTCATTCGCGTACCGATTTTGATTTAAGTCAGCACGAAAAATATTCAGGTAAAAAATTACAGTATTTCGATCATGAAGAAAATGCGAGTTACACACCTTATGTATTAGAAACCTCTATTGGTTTAGATCGTATGTTTTTAGCGGTTTTCTCAAATTCTTTAGTTGAAGAAGAATTGGAAAACAACACAACACGTACCGTTTTAAAATTACCAGCCGTTTTAGCGCCAATAAAAGCAGCGGTGTTACCATTGGTTAAAAAAGATGGTTTGCCAGAAATCGCAAAACAAATTGTAGACGATTTAAAATGGGATTTTAATGTAGATTACGATGAAAAAGATGCCGTTGGAAGACGTTACAGAAGGCAAGATGCCAACGGAACACCATTTTGTATTACTGTAGATCATGACACTTTAGAAGATAACACAGTTACCATTCGTCATAGAGATTCTATGGAACAAGAACGTGTTAAAATTGAAGATTTAAGAAACATTATCAAGCAAGCCGTCGATGTGCGTACTTGGTTAATGAAAATGTAATTAATTCCTGCGTAGGCAGGAATGTCATAGTAACAAAAAGAGGCTGTCTTAAAAATCAAGACAGCCTCTTTTTTCTTATCTAGTAATTTCAATAACCTAAAACCTATAACCTAAAGATACGCCGCCTCTACCAACTACTTCAATGTCGCTTTGTTCAAGTAAATCTCTTCCAATACCTAAATATATTTCGGCTAAAAACCCTCTATTTGTTATAAATTTTGCACCCGCTGAAACGCCAATAGCCAAATCGGTGTATTTTTCATATTGGTATGTGTAAGTATTGTCAGTTTCATTATAATCATACCCATAAGTATCCTTTCCGGAATGTAGCATAGCAAAACCTTCAACAAAAAAACCTTGTGCATACTTTTTTGAAAAGTATTGACGATAATAGGGGGTTATTGAAAAGGTTCGATATTCATCTAAACCATCGCCATCATCCAAATCGGAACCAATTTTTGTTAACAAACCAATTCCGAAAGACGATTCTTCATTCAATGTGCGTTCATAAGCAATATCGAACCATTTAAAACCAATTAAGTTGGTCATGTTTAGTTTTAATTCGTTAAAATTTGTTTTCAAATTGTTTTCAATAGTTTCCTGCGAAAATAGCGTTACAGAAAAAAGGCATGCAGAAAGTAGAATGATTAATTGTTTTTTCATATTAGATATAGTAAGGTTGATTATTTTGTTAAGATGTAAAATTACTAAAAGGTTACGTAAGAAACTACTTTATTAATTATTTAAAGGATTGTAACCTAAATACGGAACTTCTTTTTCGTGGAATGTGATACCAAACGTTTCTAACTCTTTTAAAATGGGTTGGTATATTTCTTTTATTACAGGTATTTGAACACCAGTAGCGGTTATTTTTTTATTTAAAATGGCTAGAGTTGCCATAGCTACAGGTAAACCCACAGTTTTTGCCATAGCTGTATAGGTTTGGTCTTCACCCAGAGCAACCATACTGCTATCTATTTGATATTGCTTTCCTTCTTTTTCGTACCCAAATTTATGATACATCACAAGCATGTCTTTGTCTGTTTTATCTAGGGTCCAGCTATCCATCAATATTTTTTGGAGTATTTGTGCAGGTGTCGCTTTTTTAAGACCAACTGGTTTTTTTGAATTGAAAATATCCAGTTCTATCAATTTATCCCAAACAATGTCGTCTTGGTCAATTTTAAGCTGATGTCTTAATTTTAGTTCAACTGAGTCGGAAGGACTATAAGGTAAAAAGGCGTTCACAAAATCGCGGTAACTCATATTTTCACTGTCTTCAATCGGATAACTATCGTCGGTCATACCAAGTGTTACAAAAATATTCCATGCTCTGCAAAAACCAACACGTCTTATGGTACCTCGATATAATGTTTTAACCTTATCTAGTCCATAAACAGATTGGTATTTAAGCGAATCACGGTTCGCATAGACTTCAAAACGGCCAAATTCATCTATATCTAAAAATTCTGTTCGTCTGAAAAGTCTATTGTATGGAATGTATTTATAAGTACTTTCTTGTAAAAATTTGGCGGCACCGCCTTGTCCTGCAGTTACTACGTTTCTGGGGTTCCATGTAAATTTATAGTTCCAAAGATTGTTATCACTTTCTGGGGCAATTAAGCCACCTGCAAACGATTCGAACAGTATTATTTTTCCGCCATTATCACGAATACGGTCTAAAACCTGCATCGCACTCATGTGGTCAATCCCAGGGTCTACGCCAATTTCATTCAAAAGAATTAGTTCTTTGGCTTTTGCTTCATCATTTAAAGCTTGCATTTCTGGACTAACATACGATGCGGTCACCATGTTTTTCCCAAATTCAAGGCAATCTTTGGCAATTTCGATGTGCAAACTTGCGGGTAACATTGAAACGACGATATCGGCATTTTTTATGGCATTTTTACGAGAAATTTCATCAAAAATATCGAGACAAATGGTAGCAGCATTTTCATGATCTCCAATAATCTTTTTTGAATTTTCAATATTTATGTCACCAACCGTAATAAAAAGGTTTTCTTCAGTTGATTTATTTAGTAGGTATTTTAATAAATAGGAGCTAGATTTACCAGATCCAATAAGCAAAACCTTTCGCATAGTAAGATTTGTTAAGTAATTTTGTTGCATCTAATTTAAGAAATACAAAAGAAATTCAGGACTAAAACATAATATTAATATGAACAAAACAATATTGATTACAGCAGCTATTTTAGGAATAACGGGAATAGTATTGGGCGCTTTTGGAGCCCATGGTTTAAAAACACTCATTACTGTTGAAGCGCAACAGACTTTTGAAACGGGAGTGAGATACCAGATGTATCATGCGTTGTTTCTGTTATTCGTTGGTTCTATAAATAGTATATCCACAAAAGCAAAACATCTTATTTATTATTTAACTTTAGTTGGTGTTGTATTTTTTTCTGGGTCTATTTATGGGCTAGCAACAAATGCTTTAACGACTTTCGACTTTAAAATTATAGGAATAATGACACCTATTGGTGGATTGTGTTTAGTAGGTGCGTGGGTGTTTGTGTTTGTCGAATTCTTAAAAATCAAACATTAAAACAAGAAAAATGTAAAAAATTTATCTTAATTTTGGTGATTATATAATTAATTATTTGATTTTATGACAAAGCAAACTACACAAAGAAAACAATATCGCTTGAAGAATATGGCATAATAAACGCTCAGATTAGGTATCAGTTAGATCCTGAACAACTGCATGAAATTACAATTGAAAAGGGACAGGGTGTTGAAGCATCCTCTGGAGCGTTGGCGGTAAACACAGGTGAATTTACCGGCAGATCTCCGCAAGATCGATTTATTGTAAAAGATGCTATTACTGAAGATAAAGTTTGGTGGAGTCATATTAATTTGCCCTTTGAGCCAAGTAAATTTGATAGTTTATATAACAAAGTTGTTGCCTATTTATCGAACAAAGAAGTTTTTGTTAGGGATTGTTACGCGTGTGCCGACCCGAATTATAAATTAAATATTCGCGTTATAAATGAATATGCGTGGAGCAACATGTTCGCGTATAATATGTTTTTGCGTCCAACGGAATTAGAATTAAAAAACTTTAAATCTGAATGGACCGTAATTAATGCGCCTGGGTTTATGGCAAATCCAGAGGTAGATGGCACCCGTCAGCATAATTTTGCAATTTTAAACTTTACAAAAAAGATAGCGCTTATTGGAGGTACAGGTTACACTGGTGAAATTAAAAAAGGAATCTTTTCGGCCTTAAATTTTATTCTTCCTGTATACAAAAACACCTTACCTATGCATTGCAGTGCCAACGTGGGTAAAGCAGGAGATACTGCTATTTTCTTTGGGTTATCCGGAACGGGAAAAACAACCTTGTCTACCGATCCGAATAGAAGTTTAATTGGCGATGACGAACATGGATGGACTTCTGAAAACACCGTTTTTAATTTTGAAGGTGGTTGTTATGCAAAAGTGATTAATCTTTCAAGGGACAATGAACCTGAAATTTATGATGCCATTAAAAAAGGAGCTATTCTTGAAAATGTAAAATTAGATATGCAAAATAATGTGCTTTTTGATGATACCTCCATTACTCAAAACACACGTGTTAGTTACCCTTTGCATCATATTGAAAATATACAAACACCCTCTATTGGAAAAAATCCAAAGAACATTTTCTTTTTAACAGCTGATGCTTTTGGGGTTTTACCTCCAATTTCTAAATTAACACCAAGTCAGGCAGCCTATCATTTTATTTCTGGATATACCGCTAAAGTGGCAGGAACAGAGGCAGGTGTTTTAGAACCGCAACCTTCGTTTTCGGCTTGTTTTGGAGCGCCGTTTATGCCGTTGCATCCTACTAAGTATGCCGAAATGTTAAGTCAGAAAATGACAGACTCAGGCGTTAATGTATGGTTAATAAATACGGGTTGGACTGGTGGACCTTATGGTGTTGGTACAAGAATGAAATTAAA
Organism: uncultured Flavobacteriaceae bacterium; assembly: GCA_963704215.1. Taxonomy (GTDB): domain Bacteria; phylum Bacteroidota; class Bacteroidia; order Flavobacteriales; family Flavobacteriaceae; genus Mariniflexile. The sequence continues at coordinate 432,948 of CAVPHK010000010.1, read as the reverse complement.
ATACACTAGAGCCATGATTAATGCGGTTTTAAATGGTGATTTAGGATTATATGAATACGATAAATATCATATTCATTCAGTTTTTGGAGTTGCACAACCCAGAGAATGTCCTGGAGTGCCCACTAGTGTTTTAAGTCCCAGAGCAACTTGGAACAACGATCAAGCATACTACACAACCGCATTTAAACTAACCAATGCGTTTAGGGAGAATTTTAAGAAATTTGAACCTTTTGCAAGCGAAGAAATTCGACGAGGTGGACCGCAACGGTATGCATTTTAAAAAATAAAAAAAGGGATGAATTTTTAAATTCATCCCTTTTTTATAAGTGTAAAGTAGTTTTATTTTCCTTTATTAACTTTTTCAATATATTTTTCTAATGCCATAGTCATAGATGGAGTTTCAGGAGTAGGAGCTGCAATGTCTACACGTAATCCTCTTTCTTCAACAGCTTTAATGGTAGTGTCTCCAAATACCGCAATGCGAGTTTCATTTTGTTTAAAATCTGGAAAATTATGGAATAATGAATCAATTCCAGAAGGGCTAAAAAACACTAAAATATCATAAAATACATCTGCTAAATCAGTCAAATCACTTATCACAGTTCTGTAAAATATAGCTTGCTTCCAATCAACCCCTAAAGCATTTAATGTGTTTGGCACTTCATCTTTTACTTTATCAGTATTAGGTAATAAAAACTTTTCATCTTTATATTTTTTAATTAAAGGTGAAAGTTCAGAGAAGTTTCGCTTTCCTACATATATTTTACGTTTTCTGTATACCACGTATTTTTGTAAATAAAAGGCAACAGCTTCAGACTGACAGAAATATTTCATGGTATCAGGCACTTTAAATCGCATTTCTTCTGCAACTCTAAAAAAGTGGTCTACAGCATTTCTACTAGTTAAAACAATAGCTGTATAGTGATTTAAATCCACTTTTTGAGCTCTAACATCTTTTGCCGAAACACCTTCAACATGAATAAAAGGTCTAAAATCTATTTTTACTTTTTGCTTTTCTATTAAATCGAAGTAAGGCGAGTTTTCTATTTTAGGTTCTGGTTGAGATACTAAAATGGTTTTCACTTTCATAAGCGTAGGTAGTTATATCTTTTATTTCGAAATAAACACCTTATATAAAATAATAAAAGGGGCGATTTCGAGAGCGCAAAGATACAAAATAAAATAAAAAAAATTGTGTTTTATTAAAGTTTGATGCGTTTTAATAGAAGTTATTAATCCGGTAATAATTACTGCAAATAATAATGCAAACGATATATAAAAAAACAGTAAAGTTGGACTAAAACTATAAATTAAAATGGCATTAATTGGAATTAATAAAATACCTAAAAAATTTTTATAACTTATTTTTTGAAATAGATATTGGTCAATGGCAGTATCAATATCTAAAAGGCTGCCAATTAAGCGTTCAAAAAGTACTTTTATTAAGATAAATACACAAATTCCAAACGATATTTTTATCATTAAATCTATCGAGATTGTACTAGTTTTAGTGAAAATATTGATACATTATAAAACTAAAAAGGGAAGTAGAAAGAATTAAATTGACAAACAATAAAGCATCAAATTTGTCTAAAAACTTTTGTTCTCTTGAATAAATTTTAATGTATTTAGAATTTCCTAAAACAGAAACAAAATCATCAAATCGTTTAGGAGATGCTAATTTTGCAATTGCAATAATTAATATCCCTAATACAAGTACAATAGTGTAAAAATCGTTCGATATAGTATCTCTAAGCATACTGTAAAATTATTATAAATATTTTAGAAGATAGTTTAATTATTAAGGAATATTTAAAATAAATATTCGACGAATGGTGTACATTTGCTTAAAATTGAATGCACGTCTTTAAAAGAAAAGAATGACAGATACGGTTGTAATTATACCAACATACAATGAAATTGAAAATATTGAAGCTATTATAAGAGCTGTATTTTCTCAATCTGAAGCATATTCATGTGCTAATTGTAGATGATAATTCACCAGATTTAACAGGTTTAAAAGTAAAAGAACTTCAAAAAGAATTTCCTGAAAGACTTTTTTAGAAGTGAGAAAAGAAAAATCTGGATTAGGAACCGCTTACATTCATGGATTTAAATGGTGTTTAAAAAAACACTATCAATATATTTTTGAAATGGATGCCGATTTTTCGCATGACCCAAAAGATTTGGTAAAATTATATGCTGCTTGTCATATTGGAGGAGCCGATTTAGCTATTGGTTCTAGATATATTACAGGTGTGAATGTAGTTAATTGGCCTATGTCGCGTGTTTTAATGTCATATTTTGCATCCAGATATGTACGAATAATTACAGGTATGAAAATACATGATACAACTGCAGGTTTTGTTTGCTATAAAAGGAAGGTGTTGGAAACAATAAATTTAGATAAAATTAAATTTATAGGTTATGCTTTTCAAATTGAAATGAAATTTAAAGCCTATTTAAAAAAATTTAAAATTATTGAAGTGCCTGTCATTTTTACAGATAGAACAAAAGGAGAATCAAAATTAAGTTCTGGCATAATTTCTGAAGCTATTTTTGGAGTAATTTCTATGAAATTAAAAAGTCTATTTAAAAAGTAGATAAAGATTATGAAACTAAAAACAACACTAATTAAAAATGCCAACATTGTTAATGAAAGGTTATTTTTAAAGGAGATATATTAATTGAAGGTGAATTTATAAAAGAAATTGGCGAATCAATAAGCGCAAAATCTTCAGATGTTCATGTTATTGATGCAGAAGGTAAATATTTGTTGCCTGGAGCTATTGATGATCAGGTTCATTTTAGAGAGCCAGGTTTAACACATAAAGCGACTATTGAAACCGAATCTAAAGCGGCTATTGCTGGTGGTATTACGTCTTTTATAGAAATGCCAAATACCAATCCGCAAACAACAACAATAGAAAAATTAGAAGAAAAATTTGAAATTGCTGCAAAATCATCATCTGCAAATTATTCGTTTATGTTTGGTGGTACTAATGATAATTTAGAGGAAATTTTAAAAGTAGATCCTAAAACTGTTGCAGGATTAAAATTATTTTTAGGATCTTCAACAGGTAATATGTTGGTTGATGATCTAAAAGTATTAGAGAAAATATTTAAAAGTACAAATCTGCTTATTTCTGTTCATTGTGAAGATGAAGCAACGATAAAAAAGAATTTTCAAGAGCATTTAGAGAAATATGGAGATGATATTCCAATAAAATATCATCCAATTATTCGAAGTGAAGAAGCCTGTTATTTGTCATCTTCAAATGCTATTGAATTAGCAAAAAAAACAGGGGCAAGACTTCATGTTTTTCATCTTTCTACAGGAAAGGAAACAAGTTTATTTAGCAATAAAATACCGTTAAAAGATAAAAAAATTACAGCCGAAGTTTGTATACATCATTTATGGTTTTCTGATGCAGATTACGATAAAAAAGGAACCTTAATAAAATGGAATCCAGCTGTTAAAACCGAAAAAGATAGAGAACAATTATGGGAAGCTTTGTTAGATGATAGAATTGATGTTATTGCAACAGACCATGCGCCACATACCTTGGAGGAGAAGAATAATGTTTACACACAAGCGCCATCAGGAGGTCCATTAGTGCAACATGCGTTACCTGCTATGTTGGAAATGTATCATAGAGGTAAAATTTCAATAGAAAAAATTGTTGAAAAAATGTGCTCACAATCCTGCTATTTTATTTCAAATTGAAAAAAGAGGTTATATAAAGAAGGGTTATTTTGCCGATTTAGTTTTGGTAGATTTAAATAATCCGTGGACAGTAAATAAAGATAATATTCTTTATAAATGTGGATGGTCGCCGTTTGAAGGTACAACGTTTAAATCAAGAATAACACATACCTTTGTAAATGGTAGTTTAGTGTATCAAAATGCTAAATTTAACGATGTAAAATCTGCAAAGCGATTAACTTTTTCTAGATAATGTTAAAACAATTTTTCCTTTATAGCTGTATTTTATTAACTGTGCTTTCTTGTAATATCGGGGCGCCAAAAAAGCCGGAAAATTTAATTTCTAAGGCTAAAATGGTCGATATTTTAATCGATGTAAAATTAATTGGCTCTGCGACGTATATTAATAAAAATATTATGAAAGACCATGGTATTAAGGTTGAGTACATATGTTTTTGAAAAACATGGCATTGATAGTTTACAATTTGCTATGAGTAATAACTATTATGCCTATTATGTTAAAGATTATAAAGAAATTTACGATAAAGTTATAGATAGTTTAGAAGCCTTAAAATTAGTGTTTAAAGCACAGGAGCTTAAAGAGAAAAAGGAATTAGAACAGCGCGAAAAAGATTCTTTGAATGCTATTAAAATAAAAGACTCCTTAAAAACTCAAGATTCATTAAAATTGGAAAACTAAAAAGGATTCATTATCTGAAATAAAGCAAAAAAAGAAAGCGTTAAAAGGAAAAGAGATCTTGATTAGTCCTGTTTCAAATACAAAGCTCCAATCTCGTGAATAGCGGTTTTAACATCCTTAAAATTATAATTTAACGCTGTTTTAATTTTTTCACTACTATAATTTTTTTCTGTAGCCAAAGAAATAGCAATATGTTTGGTTAGTTGTCTTCGTTTACCTGTTAATTTATGTTTTAACCAATCTAATTTCCAGCCTAAAAATAGCAACCAGGATTTTGCTAATTTTTCAGGTTTTTTTGTATTTACAGATTCGGCTAAAGTTTGTAAAAACGCTTTGTAAGTCCAATTTTCAGCCACTAAAACAAATCGTTCATTTATAATATCACTTTTCATTAAAGCAATCATAAGCATTGTTACATCTTCAACCGTAATAAGGCCAATAGTTCCAGAAGTGTAATATTTTAAACCGTTATGTGCTTTTTTAAATAAACTTCCTGTGCCGTAATGCCAAATTCCGGCACCTAAAATAACACCAGGATTTACAACCACAACATCCAAACCTTCTTGAGAACCACGCCAAACTTCCATTTCGGCACCATATTTTGTAATGGCATATACGCTGTTGTTGTCTTCAGGATTCCAAACAGTTTCTTCATTAATAAAGGTGCTGTTTAAGAGGTTTTCCTAAAGTTGCAATAGAACTTACATAACAAAGTTTTTTTACAGTATTCGAAATACAAAGATTTACAATATTAGCAGTACCTTCAATATTGGTTTTTCTTAAAAGTTTGTATTTATCGGGTTCAAAAGACACAAAAGCAGCGCAATGGTACACATGGGTAATATTTGTAAAAGCTTCCGAAAGTGCAGGAATATCTAAAATATCTGCTTGTACCCAATCGATAGAATTAAATATAGAATCATAATCGGTTGTATAATTGGCAAAAACAGTTTTTACCTGTTCTAATTTGCGTTCACTTCTGTAAATAGCCCGAACGTTTTCGTTATTACTTATAAGTTTATAAAGCAAATGCGCCCCAACTAAGCCTGTACCTCCTGTTACTAATATCATGCGTCTAAAATAGTGAATATTTAGTCTTTAAAGTAGGCTGTTAGAATTGTTTCTTATAAAGATTGAAACTTTCAACTTTAAAACCAAGGGAATTATACATTGATTTTTATCTTTGCCATAGTTTTGTGAAAATTGAAAAAAATGATAAAGAATTTTGTAGAAGAATTAACGTGGAGAGGTATGATACAAGATAGCATGCCAGGAACTGAAGAACACTTAATGGAAGCCATGCGCAGTGCTTATGTTGGGATTGACCCAACCGCCGATTCATTGCACATTGGGCATTTAGTTGGTGTTATGGGACTTAAGCATTTTCAATTAGCAGGACATAAGCCGGTAGCCCTTGTAGGAGGTGCCACAGGTATGATTGGTGACCCATCAGGAAAATCGTCTGAGCGTAATTTGCTTGATGAAAAAACATTAAGACATAACCAAGATGCCATAAAAGAACAGTTATCACGCTTTTTAGATTTTGAAAGTGATGCTGAAAATGCAGCCATTATTGTGAATAACTACGATTGGATGAAAAACTTTTCGTTTTTAGAGTTTATTCGTGATGTTGGTAAGCATATTACCGTTAATTATATGATGGCTAAAGATTCAGTTAAAAAACGCTTATCATCAGAGTCTGCCGTTGGTATGAGCTTTACCGAGTTTACTTACCAGCTAGTGCAGGGTTACGATTTTTTGCATTTGTATCGCGATAAGCAATGTACACTGCAAATGGGCGGTAGCGACCAATGGGGAAATATTACTACGGGTACCGAGTTAATCCGTCGTATTGATGCAGGAAAAGGGTATGCACTAACTTGGCCCTTAATTACAAAAGCAGATGGCACTAAATTTGGAAAAACTGAAGGTGGTAATATTTGGCTAGATGCCGAAAGAACATCCCCGTATAAATTTTACCAATATTGGTTAAATACAAGCGATGTTGATGCAGAAAAATATATTAAAATATTTACGTTTTTAACGCGCGAAGAAATTGAAGGTTTAATTAGCGAACATAAAGAAGCCCCTCATTTACGAGTATTGCAAAAGCGATTGGCAGAAGAAATTACAACAATGGTGCATTCTAAAGACGAATTAGAAAATGCCATTAAAGCCAGTGAAATTTTATTTGGAAATTCTACAGGAGACGATTTAAAGAAATTAAACGAGAAAACCTTTTTAGATGTGTTTGATGGCGTTCCGTTAACCGAAATTTCTCAAGCTGATATAGAATCTGGATTAGATATAATTGCCGCCTTGGCAGAAAAAGGAGGTTTCTTAAAATCGAATGGTGAAGCGCGTCGTGCCTTAAAAGAAAATTCAATCTCGGTAAATAAAGAAAAGGTACAAGACGATTATAGCATTACTTCAAAAGATTTAATAAATAACAAATTTGTACTATTACAGCGCGGTAAAAAGAACTATTTCGTATTGCGAATTGTTTAAAAAACAAAAGCCTGATGGAAACATCAGGCTTTTTAACTAACCAACAAAACTAATAAATTAATCCTTCTTTTTCATAGTTTTGTTATAAGTCGTATGTAGTTTTTAAAACTTACATACGAATTAAATTATTTTTTAAAGCACCATTAAATTACAACCGCGAATATCAGAATTATCAAAGCGTCCAATAATTTCAAAAGTGTTATTTTCGTAAACCTTTCCTAAATCTTGTGTTGCAATAAAGGAGCATGAATTTATATTTGCCAAATCAATTACATTAATGCCTCCAGCTTTCTCTTTGGGTAAAATACTTAAAGCATCTTCTGTATCTCGGGTTAAAATGCGCATCCAATTAGAACATTTAAAAATACCATTGCCTTTAGAGTAGGCCTGACTTAATAATTCGGTCATGCCATATTCGCTATGAATGGTCTCAACTCCAAAACCTTGTTTTAATTGCATATGTAATTCTTGGCGAATTAATTCTTTTCGGCGTCCTTTCATACCGCCAGTTTCCATAACAATTGTGTTGTTAAGGTTGAATTGATAGGCTTCAACCAAATCTAACAGCGCAAAAGAAACCCCGATGAGAAGTACTTTTTGTCCTTGTGAATCTAATCGAATTAATGAGTCTTTTAATTCCGAAATATTATTCAAATAAAAACCACTGTCTGAGTGTTTCGATTGTTTTATAAGCGCATTAACCATATAAATTAAAGACGAGCCTTCGCGCTCCAGGTAGGATGGTAATAAGGCTAAAATAACATAATCTTCACTGTTTCCATAAAACTGCTCAAACCCTTTATTAAAGCTTTGATTGTAAATTTCTAAATTTGTTACTGCATGTTTACTTGTTTGGCTTCCTGTAGTTCCAGAACTTGTAAACGTAGTTTTTACAGAGTCTTTGGAACTCAAAACATCATGGGTTTTAAAAAACTGAATGGGTAAAAATGGAATTTCACAAATAGATTTAACATCGCTTGGATGTCTATATAATAAATCGCAAAATGAACGATACACCCGATTGTTTTCAAACTGAAATTTAAAAATTTGAAGTGCTAAATCTTCAAATTGTTTTTCGGTTTTAATATTAAAAATGGCGTTAGTATCTATCATGACGCAAAAGTAGATAAAATAAAAAAGCGCTACCAAATGGTAACGCTTTAAATATTTAAAAGTTTATACAATTATTTTATCACTAATTTCCTAGTTTCACTTATATTATTTTCTGTTATTTTAAGAATATAAACGCCCTTACTCAAGGCTGAAACATTAAGTTCTTTTCCTGTTAAGATTGTAGAATATATTTGTTTTCCTAAAACATCATAAAACTCAACTTTTTTAGTTAAATTTTGTTTTGATGAAATATAAATAAACACTTTACCGTTTGTAACTGGGTTAGGGTAAATGGTTAGGTCTTCTATATTTTGAGACACTGTCTGTGAGTTAACATTGTTTTGAGCGTATCCCTTTTGGGTTATCAAAAATGTTAAGGCTAAAAATAAAAATAGAAAGTATTTTTTTTTCATAGGTTCAATTTGGTGATGTAAAGGTAGTTAAAATCAACAAAATTGATGCCAAAAATGTGTTAAAGATTTAGTGCTTTTGTCGAAACGTTAAATTCACGTATCCAGTTTGTTACCTTAATGTTATTAATTTTATGTCTACTTTAAATTCTTCTTATTAGTTTTATCTTTACCTTTATAAACAAGTTTAGTTGTTTTAAAATGAAGAAAAAAGACATTAAAATACTTTTAGTAGACGATGAACCAGATATTTTAGAAATAGTTGGTTATAATTTAACTAGCGAAGGCTATCAAGTTATTACCGCCGAAAATGGGAAAGAAGCGGTTAAACAAGCCAAAAAAGAACTCCCCCATTTAATAATCTTAGATGTCATGATGCCAGAAATGGACGGCATTGAAGCTTGTGAACAAATTCGAAAAAACCCAGATTTACAAAACACGTTAATCGTGTTTTTAACAGCAAGAGGTGAAGATTATTCACAAGTAGCTGGTTTTGATGCTGGGGCCGATGATTATATTACTAAACCCATAAAACCTAAAGTATTAGTAAGTAAAGTAAAGGCGCTCCTTAGACGTTTTAAAGAAGAAGATGTTGCCGATACCATTAAGATTGGAAGCTTAGTTATAAACCGAGACGAATACAAAATAACATTTAAAGGACAAGAAATTGTATTGCCAAGAAAAGAATTTGAATTATTATCTTTGTTAGCATCTAAGCCTGGAAAGGTTTTTAAGCGCGATGAAATATTAGATTCTGTGTGGGGAAATGAAGTTATTGTTGGCGGTAGAACCATCGATGTACATATTAGAAAACTACGTGAGAAAATAGGAGACGACAGCTTTAAAACAATAAAAGGCGTGGGCTATAAGTTTGTAGATTAATGCAAGTGCAATTTAAGAAATCTTATCAATTTGCGATTAAAACATCGCTATATATAACATTATTAATAACGCTCTTATGGAGTGTTTTTTTATATGTTTTTTATACTATAAACTTATGGGAGTTAATCCCTTTTATAATAATTGTTTATGTATTTTCTTTTTTTATAGTTCAAATAAGAGCCGAACGTTTTATTTATAGGCGCGTAAAAAAGATATATGATGACTTAACTATACTAGAGTCTTCTAACATGACTAGTGGTCCTATTACCACCGATATGAAGACGCTTACAGAAGAGATAGACAAATTTGCCCGTGATAAAAAAATTGAAATTGAAACATTAAAAGTTCGAGAACAATATAGAAAAGAGTTTATCGGTAATGTATCGCACGAATTAAAAACACCTTTATTTACAGTACAAGGTTATATTTTAACACTGTTGGATGGCGCGATGAACGATAAAAATCTGAGGGAAAAATATTTAGAAAGAGCTAGTAAAGCTGTTGAAAGGCTTGGATACATAATTAATGATTTAGACATGATTACCAAATTAGAAGTTGGCGATTTAAGTTTAAATCTTGAAGTTTTTGATATGGTTGAGCTTATTAAAAATGTGTTCGATATGCTTGAAATGAAAGCGGCTAAAAAAGATATTTCATTAGTATTCGATACAGATTATTTTAAACCCATTCTGGTTTATGCCGATAAGGAGCGCATGCAGCAAGTTATTATAAACCTAATTGTAAATTCTATAAAGTACGGTAGAGAAAAAGGCACTACCGAGGTTAGTATAGAGAATTTAATTAAAAATAAAGTTATTGTTCGAATTACCGATAATGGTGAAGGTATTGAAAAGAAACATTTATCGCGTTTATTCGAACGGTTTTACCGTGTCGATAAAAGTGGATCTCGTAAAGAAGGAGGTTCTGGTCTTGGACTCTCTATTGTAAAACATATTATTGAAGCACACAAAGAAAAAATTTATGTAGAAAGTGAAATTGGTGTGGGTAGTGAGTTCTCATTTACCTTAGAAAAGGCTAAATAATTCCTTAAAATCTACTTTAAAATCAATCGATTGTAATCCCTTATAATCATCAATATCCTTAATTTTTTCAATCGTAAAATCGTCTTGCGAACAGCTGGGAACTAAACCTAAATCCGTTAATCTTTTGGCTAAATATTCTTGTTCAAATTGTCCTGGAGTTGGTATAAAAAAAGCCTTTTTGTTAAGTTTAGCCAAATCCATTATCGATGTATAACCAGACCTACATATTATTATAGCGCTTTCATTAATTGTTTTCTCTAGCAAACCAGAAGTCATAAAATTAAATAAGGTTATATGCCCTTTTATTTGTATGGTTTGTTCTCTAGCTATCACGCCTTTAACAAATACAACTTTACCTTTAAAATGGTTAAATTCTAACAATAATTTCTCCTCTAGTAAACTACGTTGCGGTTCGGGACCAGAAAGCAAAACCATCACATCGTATGTGGTTTTTATGTTTCTTATGCTAAATCGGCTTAATGCACCAATATATTTGGTTTCAATTTCATGATGGTCTGTATGCCCTAATTTGCCGCTTAAATTTAAGTCACCTTCAGCATCAGGAACCCAACAAACATCGAATTTTTTAATAAATTTCTCATGAATTTTAGTGCTTAACCAAGTTGTGGTGCCACTTAAAACATTTAATTGATGCGTTATAAAAACCGAAGGAACCACTTTGCTATAAACACCGAGGCGATTATCAGAAATAATCCCAACAATTTGGTGTGTCTCAACCAAATCTTTCATCATTTTTTTTTCTCTGTTAATAGCTTGAAGCACCTTTGGAGAGTCCTTAAGAAGTTTCAATTTTAAGAATTTTTCATTTTTTGTATAGCTTATGTTGTATGCCGGCAATTCAATAGACGAAAGTTCTGGGAATTCTTTCTGTAAAAGCATAAGTGCTGCACCATCACTTGCAATAATAGGCAGATATCCTTCAACCATTAATGCACGAATAATTGGGATGCATCGGGTGGCATGCCCAAGTCCCCAATTTAGCGGTGCAACTAAAATTCTTTTTTTTTTCATGAAATTAGGGCGTGCCCACAAGGGTCGGGCTTTACACTATATCTTTTTTGTAAAGACAAAAAAGGATGCCGTTGCAATCCCTCACGCAGTTATTTTTTGCTAAAAACAAAGATAAGCATATAAACTCTTTCTTAGATTTCCTTAATTTTACCAAATTATTATAAAACTTAAAAATAGCGTGGGTAGTAAGAACAAGTTAAGAAGATTTAAAGAAAATGAGACGTTTGCTAACGTATTTCAGCCAACTAGAAACGAGTTAGTAGAGTATACATTTGCTTTAAAGGGCAATTGGAACGAGCATGTTTTTAAAAACAATAACCCATTAGTGTTAGAATTAGGGTGTGGAAAAGGTGAATATTCGGTGGCATTAGCAAAAAAATATCCTAATAAAAATTTTATAGGAATCGATATTAAAGGTGCAAGATTTTGGAGAGGTGCTAAAACTGCTGTCGAAGAAGGCATTCCAAACGTGGCTTTTTTACGTACCCAAATAGAGTTAATCGAATATGCTTTTGCTAAAAACGAAGTTGATGAAATCTGGATAACCTTCCCCGATCCACAAATTAAATACAAGCGCACTAAGCATCGAATGACCAACTCAGAATTTTTAAATCGTTACAAAACCATCTTAAAACCTGAAGGTGTGGTAAATTTGAAAACCGATAGCGAATTTATGCATGGTTACACGCTTGGATTACTACACGGTGCTGGTCACGAAGTGTTATACGCTAACCACAATGTATATAAACAAGAGGGGAGTCCAGAAGAAGTTACAAGTATTCAAACATTTTATGAATCGCAATATTTAGAACAGAACAAACCAATTACGTATATTAGATTTAAAATTAAATAGGTTTGAATATAACTATCATCTTTTTTTTAGGATTATTGGTCGCTTTTATAGGTGTTATTCCTCCAGGATTACTCAATATGACGGCTGCCAAAATTAGCTTAAAAGAAGGCCATGTTAGAGGTGTCGTATTCTCGATAGGTGTTTGTGTGGTTGTTATTATTCAAACCTATATAGCTGCTATTTTTGCAAGGTATTTAAGTAAGCATGCAGAAGTTGTAGATATCCTACAAAGGGTTGCTTTTGTTATATTTGTGCTTATCACTATTTACTTTTTGCTTGTTGCCAAAAAACAACCACCACAAATTTTAGATGCACCGGTAAGGAGTAAACACAGTAGGTTTTTTCAAGGGTTATTTTTGTCTTCCATAAATGTGTTTCCCATTCCGTATCAGGCATATATGACCATAACTTTGGCATCATTTGGCTGGTTAGATTTTAGTATTTTTAGTATCATATCGTATGTTGCAGGTGCTGCAATGGGTACCTTTGTTATGCTATATGTTTACATTTTCTTTTTTGATAAAATTAAAGACAAGTCTATCAGTTCTCAAAAAAGTATGAATTATTTAATTGGCGGAATAACAGGAGTGATTTCCATAATAACACTGATTAATATTATAAAGGAAATGTAGCAAATGCAACCAGAAACTTTAACATTTTTTGAGAAAGTGTATCAAGTTGCTAAACTTATACCATATGGCAGAGTTACAAGTTATGGTGCCATTGCAAATTATTTAGGAGCAAAAAAAAGCGCAAGAATGGTTGGGTATGCCATGAATGGCTCTCATAATAAAGATGTGCCAGCGCATCGCGTTGTAAATCGAAAAGGTTTACTTACTGGAAAACACCATTTTGACGGCACTAACCTGATGCAACAACTATTAGAAAGTGAAGGGGTTGCCGTTGTTAACAACCAAATTCAGAATTTCGAAAAGGTGTTTTGGAATCCTTCAAAAGAATTGTGATTCTCATCGATTCAAGTTTTATTTTTTTAGTTTTAGCCAATTGAAAATGGATAAATGTATGATTAAATTAAAATTTTTAGAAAGATAATTCTAAAAGTAAATCCCCATTCCTAAGGAAATATTTGAAAAATTTTGGTTTCCAATTTTAAGACTTTCGTAACCTCCATTAAATTTATATTGCTTTAAATGATAGTTTATTAACCCAGTGAATTTATTAACATTATTTTCATTTATAAAGGTTTGATTAAAATTCGCTTCGAGACTTATTGGTTTCGAAATAAAGCATTCTGCACCCAAACCATAAGTAAATCCAAATTGGTTAACTTCTCCATCAATGTAAGAAGTACCTAATCCCCAATAGGCATTAAATTTTTCGGTACGCACACGGTGGTATTTTGCAAGTAGCGTATAAATTGCTAATTTGTCGGTTCCGAAATGTGGATTGTTTTCCCATAATTGAAGATAGTCAGCTTCTAGCCCAAATCTTTTTAAAAAATGGGTATCCAAATTTAGGTGACTACCTCTTAATCTGTTATTTTCAGAAATGTGTTTTATTGAAAGTAAAGATCTCAATATTGGCGTATCATCATTCCATTCATACGTGTAGTTTCCTTTTTTTGAGCAGAAATAAGGGTGCTTACTAATATAAGCATTACTTGCCTGATGCTGTGTTTCAAAAGGAGATTCAATTGCAACGCCATAAATAGTATACGCAAAAACTTTCATAAACAAATCGCTTAGTATTTCAGCAAAAAAACCATTTTCAGAATCAGCATTGTTATTGTTGTTTTGATGTGTGGAATTAGAACTAATGGTGCGCTTTTTTACGTCGTTTTCAATAAGGCTTTTTTCGGCTTTTTCAATTTTACTTTGCGAATTACCAATGGCAATTGTTAAAAATATGATGAAGGCCAATAAAGTGTAGTTTTTAGTCATATATCTTGCTGATTTTAAAACAATTTAAGAAGCACAAATCGTACCAATTTTAACAATTAATTATATTATTTGTATCATGAATCTTTTCGCCAAAAGCACTTTAAATTCTAAACAATTCACTGTATATTTGTATATTAGAATTATTCTTAATAAATATTATAATTAAAGAAAATAGCAGCAAGATTTAGTGGTTAATAAACTCTAATCTTTTATTTATTTTCTATGATCTCGAAAAAAAATGAAATTAAACAAGCAAGACATACTTAAAGCACTTGAAACAATTACAGTAGCGGGTGAAGGAAGAAATATGGTTGAAAGTGGTGCTGTAACAAATGTAGTCACTTTTGGCGATGAGGTAATTGTAGATATCACTATTACAAACCCAAGTTTACAAGCAAAAAAACGAACCGAAGTAGATATTTTAAAAACCATTCATGATCTGGTTTACGAAAAGGCCAAAATTACAGTGAATGTAAAAGTAGATGCGCCGGCAACACCAAAAGTTAATGTAATGAAAGGAAATCCTATTCCTGGAATTCAAAATATAGTAGCTGTTGCTTCTGGAAAAGGTGGTGTTGGAAAATCTACGGTAACTTCTAATTTAGCTGTAACATTAGCTAAAATGGGTTTTAAAGTAGGCGTGTTAGATGCAGATATTTACGGGCCATCTATTCCGATTATGTTTGATGTGGAGGCAGAACGACCATTAGCAGTAAATATCGACGGAAAATCTAAGATGAAACCTGTTGAGAATTACGGGGTAAAAGTTTTATCTATTGGCTTCTTTACACAACCAGATCAGGCGGTTGTTTGGCGTGGGCCAATGGCTGCTAAAGCATTAAATCAAATGATTTTTGATGCGCATTGGGGAGAAATCGATTTTCTGTTAATTGATTTACCACCAGGAACTGGCGATATTCATTTAAGTATTATGCAGGCATTGCCTATTACAGGTGCTGTGGTAGTTAGTACACCACAACATGTGGCACTTGCAGATGCTAAAAAGGGCGTTGCAATGTTTCAACAAGAAAGTATCGATGTACCCGTATTAGGTATTATTGAAAACATGGCTTATTTTACGCCAGAAGAATTGCCAGATAATAAATATTATATATTTGGGAAAGAAGGGGCTAAAAATTTGGCTGAAGATTTAAAAGTACCGTTTTTAGGTGAAATTCCTTTAGTACAAAGTATTCGAGAAGCCGGTGATGTTGGTCGTCCAGCAGCTTTGCAAACAGCCACACCTTTAGAAAAAGCCTTTGAAATAATGGCCAAAAATGTTGTTCAGGAGGTTGTTAACCGTAATGAAAACTTACCTCCAACAGAGGCTATAAAAATAACAACTATGGCAGGTTGTTCAACAGTTAAAAAGAAATAGATGACTACAGAAGAAGTGAGATTAAATGTAGAGAAAGCTTTAGATGAAATTCGTCCTTTTTTACAAAGCGATGGTGGGGATATTTCATTATTGTCTATTGAAGAGAATGATACATTGGTAAAAGTTCAGTTACAAGGCGCTTGCGTTGGTTGCAGTGTTAATCAAATGACCTTGAAATCTGGAGTTGAAATGACTATAAAAAAGTACGCGCCCCAAATAGAGCGCGTACTTAACATTCAATCTTAGCGATTGAACAACATAGTTAGTTAGTTTTAGTGGTAAAGTTTAAATGATTTTTTGCTGTCTTAATATAGTGTCTAAGCTGTCAGCAATATCATAGCATTTACTAACTTTCGACACATCGTTACAAAATCTTAAATCAGTATCTACAGATTTGCAGTCGAATTCTGTTAGATTTAATTTTTCAAATTCTTTATTTATTAGCTTGCATTGCTCCAATAAGCTACTAATTGTATTAAATTCACTCGGGTCAACTTCATTTTTCAATAGATACCCTTTTAAATAGTTTTCAATTGCAAATTGCGAATTTTTACAAACTAAAAAAGAAACAATATCTTCTTTTGGTTTGTAAAGTTCTTTGTTCGCTTGGTTTAATTTTTGAGCAGCGTTTAAAAGGTATTTACTTGCGTCATTTTCCATAATATTAAATATAAATATGTAATTTCTAAAGTTTAAATACTCCATGCTAAATTAATAGCATGGAGTATTTTGTTTTCAAAATTAGTAAAATTATTTAAACTAATGTTTAAATCTACAGTATTACATATCTCTGTAAAGCTCTAAACGTTCCCATTTAGAATGAACTTCATCTTGAGCTTGGTTTAATAATTCGGCTCCTAATTCGGCATTTTCTTTAACAACTCTAGTAAAACGAGCTTCGTTGTACATAAAGTCTTTTAATGGAATGCTTGGTTGTTTAGAGTCTAAACTAAATCGTTTTCCTTTTGGTTTAGAAGGATCAAATCTAAACAGTGGCCAATAACCAGAATCAATTGCTTTTTCTTGTTGTGTAATAGCATGTTTTAAATCGTAACCGTGTTCACCACAATGTGCATAAGCAATAATTAGTGATGGTCCTGGATAAGCAGCCGCTTCTTGAATGGCTCTTAAAGACTGCATGTCTTTAGCTCCCATTGCAATTTGAGCTACATAAACGTTTCCATAAGAAATTGCTTGTAATGCCATGCTTTTCTTGCTGGTTTTTTTACCGCCAATAGTAAATTTAGCACTTGCTCCAAGAGGCGTAGATTTAGATGCTTGTCCACCAGTATTCGAATAAACTTCGGTATCCATTACCAAAATATTAATATCTTCTCCTGTTGATAAAACGTGATCTACACCACCGTATCCAATATCATAAGCCCATCCGTCTCCTCCAAATATCCAAACCGCTTTTTTACGTAAGTACTCTGTTAACTGACTTAACTTAGCAGCATCATCACTATTGATAATTTCTAAGGTTTTCTTAAGTTCTAAGATATCAGCATGTTTTTTGGCTTTTTCGGTTTCAGTTTCTTCCGGATTGTTTAAAATAGCATCTACAAGTTCACTACCTACAAGTAATTCTAAAGATTTTAATAAATCTACAGCGATTTCTTGTTTTTTAGTAAGTGCTAATTTCATACCCAATCCAAATTCGGCATTATCTTCAAACAGTGAATTTGCCCAAGCTGGACCTCTACCAAATTCATTGGTTTTGTAAGGGGTAGTTGGTAAGTTTCCACCATAAATAGAAGAGCATCCTGTAGCATTGGCAATCATGATACTATCGCCATACAACTGAGTAATCATTTTTATATATGGCGTTTCACCACAACCAGAACAAGCTCCAGAGAATTCAAATAATGGTTCTAAGAATTGCGAGCCTTTTAGGTTAGTAATTTGCAACGCAGTTCTGTCGTAATAAGGTAAAGTAAGGAAGTGATCCCAATTAACATTTTCTTCTTCATCAACTTCAATTTTCTTATGCATATTAATAGCTTTGAAGTTGTCTTTCTCTTTAGAAATAGCAGGACATACAGCTACACAAAGATCGCAACCTGTACAATCTTCTGGCGAAACTTGTAAGATATAAGATTCATTTTCTTTAGAGAATGGTCTACCAATGGCAGGCACGCTTTTTAAAGACGTTGGGAAACTAGCAATATCTTCGTTATTAACTACTTTAGATCTTATAGCTGCGTGAGGACAGATGGCTACACATTTATTACATTGTGTACATAAATTTTCATCATCCCAAACAGGAATAAAATCGGCAATACCACTCTTTTCGTATTGCGTAGTTCCTGTAGGGAAAGTTCCATCTACAGTAAACGCACTTACTGGAAGTTCGTCTCCAAATCCAGCTAATATTTTTTCTAAAACATCGGTAACGAATCCTTCAGGAGCACCTCTCATAGCCGATAGCATTTGAGTTTCGCTGGTAACTGCTTTTGGATAATCTACTTGGAATAAATTTTCTAAGGATTTATCTACAGCATTGAAATTCATTTTTACCACTTTTTCTCCTTTATGAGAATACGATTTTACAATGGCATCTTTAATTTTTTGAATAGCCTCTTCTCGTGGTAAAATTCCGGAAATCGCAAAGAAACAAGTTTGTAATACCGTATTGGCACGTTTACCTAGTTTTGCATCATGAGCCACTTGAGTAGCATCAATTACATAAAACTTAACTTCTTTTTTAATGATTCCTTTTTGAATTTGAATTGGTAATTTATCCCAAATTTCATCTTTAGAATACGGTGAATTAAGCAAGAAGGTTCCTCCGTGCTTTAATTCGGCAATCATATCAAATTTTTCAATAAAATTAAATTTATGACTGGCAATGAAATCTGCTTTATCAATTAAATAACTTGAGTGAATTGGTTCTGGACCAAAACGCAAATGCGAAATAGTTTGTGCACCAGCCTTTTTAGAATCATATACAAAGTATCCTTGTACGTAATTATCTGTGGTTTCACCAATAATTTTAATAGAGTTTTTGTTCGCTCCAACAGTACCATCAGATCCTAATCCATAAAACATACAGTTAATGGTTGATGTTTTAGGTTCGAATGATGGGTCGTAGTATAAACTTGTAAAAGTTACATCGTCGTTAATACCAATAGTAAAGTGGTTTTTAGGTTTTTTGTTAGACAATTCATCATAAATACCTTTAACCATTGCAGGTGTAAATTCTTTAGATGATAAGCCATAACGACCTGCAACTACGATAGGCATTTCTCTGCTGCTTTCAGTAAGAGCAGTTACAATATCTAGGTAAAGTGGGTCGCCAACGCTTCCTGGTTCTTTAGTTCTGTCTAAAACAGCTATTTTAGTTACTGTTTTTGGTAAAGCATCAACAAACGCAGCAATAGAGAAAGGTTTAAATAAGCGAACAAAAATAACACCTACTTTTTCTCCGTCGGCTAACATTACTTTTAGCGCTTCTTTTACGGGGCCTTCAGCAGATCCCATAATAATAATTACTCTTTCTGCTTCAGGATGTCCTAGATAGTCAAATAAATTGTATCTTCGACCTGTTTGCTCAAAGAATTCGTCCATTGTTTCTTGAACAATTGCAGGAGTTTTGTCATAAAATAAATTACAAGCTTCTCTTGCTTGGAAGAATACATCAGGATTTTGAGTAGTTCCTCTTACAACTGGACTGTCAGGATCTAAGGCTCTTTTTCTGTGTTGCATCACCTTGTCTTCTGGCATCATTGCTTTGATGGTGGCATCTGAAATTCCATCAATTTTAGAAATTTCATGCGAAGTTCTAAAGCCATCAAAAATATTCATAAATGGTACTCTCGATTTTAAGCTTGCTACTTGAGATATTAATGCAAAATCATGAGCTTCTTGCACAGAACCACCAAATAACATAGCAAAACCTGTTTGACGACATGCCATAACATCGGAGTGATCTCCAAAAATGGATAGTGCATGTGTTGCTACAGTTCTTGCAGCCACGTGTATAACGCATGGTAATAATTCTCCTGCAATTTTATACATGTTAGGTATCATTAATAAAAGGCCTTGAGAGGCAGTAAATGTAGTAGTTAAAGCACCAGCTTGTAAAGAACCATGAACAGCTCCTGCAGCACCACCCTCACTTTGCATTTCAACAATTCGGGGAATATTTTCCCAGATATTTTTTTTCCCTTTCGAACTAAAAAGTTCTGCATGTTCCCCCATCGGCGAAGAAGGGGTAATCGGGTAAATAGCACACACCTCATTTGTTTTATGTGCTACTCTCGCCACAGCTTCATTTGCATCGCAGATGAGCTTTTCAAATTCTTTTTCCATAATAGAAATATTTAATTAGATCAGATTTTTAATAAATATGGATGTGAAATTAAAAACATTAAAAGTTAAATTCTATGACATATGTCAGGTATCAAAATTTTAACTATGAAGTGGTTAACCAATTTAACATAAGAATTGGAATATTTATATGTAAAAAAAGAGACTATTTAAAATATTTTAAATAGTCTCTTTTTAAAAAGTTAACTTAAATTAACCTTGAATTTTTGAAAGTTTATTATTACTCTCCGTGTAACCAAGCTTTCTTTGCAAGTAAAGCGTCTTCGGTTTCAACATGATTTGTATCAGGGATACAACAATCTACCGGACATACTGAAGCACATTGAGGCTCGTCGTGGAAACCTTTACACTCTGTACATTTATCTGGAACAATAAAATAAAACTCATCTGAAATCGGGTCGTTTTCTGAATCAGCATCAGCTTCCCCACCGTTAGGAAGTTTAATAGTGCCTTTTAACGCAGTTTCATCTGCATAAGCCCACGCTTGATCTGGTTCGTAGATTGCATTATTAGGACACTCTGAGATACAGGCATCGCAGTTTATGCATTCGTCGGTAATAATTATAGCCATAATTTAATTATTTTTAATATTTTAATGAATGTAAAAATATAGTTCATTTTAGAGTTTTAATGTGACAAATGTCATATTTCATATTAAAAAGTGAAATTATCTTTAGAAATTAAGTAAAACACTTTATCAACTACCGATAAATTTAGTTAATCTTTTTAAATTATCAAAGGTATGACAACAACAAAAATTAAGCATCAGCCGGAAGCTATCGAATCAGTAATTATTAGATTTGTTGGCGATTCTGGTGATGGTATGCAATTAACTGGAACACAATTCTCAGACACCTCCGCTATGTTTGGTAATGATATTGCAACGTTTCCAAATTATCCTTCAGAAATTCGAGCGCCTCAAGGCAGTCTATATGGTGTATCTGGTTTTCAGGTTCATATTGGAAGTGTAGAGATTAGCACGCCTGGTGATGAAGTGGACTTATTAGTAGCCATGAATCCTGCTGGGTTAAAAACTAATTTGCACGCTGTAAAACCCGGTCATACTATTATTGTAGATACCGATGCGTTTATAAAGAAAAATCTAGAAAAAGCTCAATACACAACCAATCCGTTAGAAGATGGTAGCTTAGAAAATTATCGGGTGATTCAAGTAGCGATGACTTCGCTTACTAAAGAAGCCCTGAAAGATATTGAAGGTTTAGATAATAAAGATATTACCAGAACCAAGAATATGTTTGCTTTAGGGATGGTTTATTGGATGTATAACAGATCTACCAACCACACCATCGATTTTTTTAACAGAAAGTTTAAAGCAAAACCCAACGTAATTGAAGCGAACACGAAGGTGCTTAATACGGGTTATTATTTTGCTGAAACTTTAGAGTTAATTCCTAATGCTTATGCAATATCGCCCGCTAAAATGCCCGCAGGTACCTATAGAATTATAATGGGAAATACGGCGACGGCTTGGGGTTTTTTGGCAGCTGCAGAAAAAGCTGGACTAGAATTGTTTTTAGGGTCTTATCCTATTACACCGGCTACAGATATTTTACACGAACTTGTTAAACATAAACATTTTGGTGTAAAAGCATTTCAGGCAGAAGATGAAATTGCGGGTATTACATCGGCCATTGGAGCCTCATTTGCAGGAGATTTAGCCATAACAACCACTTCGGGCCCAGGGTTGGCATTAAAAGGAGAGGCTATTGGGTTGGCCATGATTATTGAAACGCCGCTAGTAATTGTAAATGTGCAACGTGGAGGACCTTCAACTGGCTTACCAACAAAAACAGAACAATCAGATTTGCTACAAGCACTTTATGGAAGAAATGGCGAAAGCCCAGTAATTGTTTTAGCAGCAAGTACACCTGCCAATTGTTTTGATATGGCTTATGAAGCAGCAAAACTTTCTGTTGAACACATGACACCAGTAATATTATTAACCGATGGGTATATCGCTAATGGTTCTGCCCCTTGGAAAATTAAGAGTGTTAGCGAGATGCCAGAAATTAAAAACAATATTCTTAGAGAAGTTGTAGAGGATTGGAAACCATATAAAAGAGATGATCTTACGCTGGCGAGAAAATGGGTAATCCCAGGAACCAAAGGTTTAGAACATCGTGTTGGTGGTTTAGAAAAAGATAAGGTAACGGGTAACGTTTCTTATGTTCCAGAAAATCATGAATACATGACTAAAATTCGTGCTGAAAAAATAAAGAGAGTTCAAAACTTTATACCAGATTTAACAACCGAGTTTGCTGATAGCGGCGATTTGTTAGTTGTAGGTTGGGGTGGTACTTATGGGTCACTTCATTCGGCCGTTAAACACCTTGATGATATTGGGTATAAGAATATAGGCTATGCGCATTTTAAATACTTAAATCCATTACCTAAAAATACCGAATCAATTCTTAGACGGTATAAAAAAATTGTGGTTTGCGAATTAAATAACGGACAGTTTGCTAAAGTTTTAAAAATGAATTTTGATGGATTGCATATGTCTCAGTTTAATAAAATACAAGGATTACCATTTGGTAATAATGAATTAATTGAAACCTTTAAACAATTAGTTAAATAGTTATGGAAGCAATAGTTGAAAATAAATATACGTATAAAGATTTTGAAAGTAATCAGGAAGTAAGATGGTGCCCAGGGTGCGACGATTACGTAATTCTTCGCTCCATGCAAAAAGCACTTCCAGAAATGGGTGTAAAAAAGGAGGATGTCGTTTTTGTTTCCGGAATAGGGTGTTCATCCAGATTTCCATATTACATGGATACCTATGGAATGCACAGCATCCATGGTAGAGCTCCGGCTATTGCCACTGGTGTTAAATTGGCGAATCCTAATTTAAGTGTTTGGGTTATTACCGGCGATGGCGACTCGATGGCCATTGGTGGAAATCATTTTATACATGTATTACGAAGAAATATTAACTTAAATATCATTCTTTTTAATAATGAAATTTATGGATTAACGAAAGGACAATTTTCTCCGACTTCTTTAATTGGGCAAAAAACAAAATCGTCTCCTTATGGCAATACACAACCACCATTTTCTCCTGGTGAATTAGCTATTGGTGCACGTGCACGATTCTTTGGAAGAATAGGAGGGAATACGCCAAAAGAAATGACACAAATGTTTATTGATGCCGAAAAGTTTAACGGAACCTCGTTAATTGAGGTGCTTCAAAACTGTGTTATTTTTAATGATGGGTGCTATACTCAGTTTACAGATAAAAGTGTAAGAGAAGATAAGCAGTTATTTGTTGAACATGGAAAACCTATGATTTTTGGTAAAAATAAAGACAAAGGTCTTGTATTAAATCGTTTAACATTAGAAGTTGTTACTATTGGAGAAAACGGCATTACGGAGCAAGATCTCTTGGTTCATGATGCCAAAGAACAAGACCCAACCTTACACCAAATGCTGGTTCGATTACAGTACCCATTAGTTACAGGAATCATTAGGAGTTGCGATGATATTACTTTAGAAGAGCGCGAAGATGTGTTAACAGCTGAAGTCAAATCTAAATCGAAATTCCGTAAAACAGACGATTTGTTTTTCTCTGGAGATACTTATGAAATTAAATAGTTTAAACTTGATGTGACGAAATTAAAATTGGTTACATAATAGCGGAAAAAAAACCTCAAGTAAATCTTGAGGTTTTTTTATGGTTTTGTTTTTACCAAATTCTAACTCTTTTTTCTGGTTCCAGATACATGCCGTCACCTGGTTTTATATCAAAGGCTTTTGAAATGTATCTAAATTTAGTAATGGAACATAAGCCACGATACATGGCAGGCGAATGCGGATCTGTTTTCACTTGATTTTTAATTGCTTCATCACGCATTTTACTTCTCCAAATGGTTGCCCAAGAAATAAATAAGCGTTGTTCTGGTGTAAATCCATCTATTAAACCTGGATTTCCATTTTCTTTTAAATACAATTGTAACCCATCATAAGCAGCGTTTATTCCGCCTAAATCTCCAATGTTTTCTCCTAAGGTAAATTTACCATCCACTCTAATTCCTGGTAATGGTTCTAATGCCGAATATTGATTGGCTAAAGCTGATCCAAGTGCTGTAAATTGATTTAAATCTTCATCAGTCCACCAGTTTACCAGATTTCCATCTGCATTATATCGAGATCCAGAATCGTCGAAACCATGAGAAATTTCATGACCAATAACCGCTCCGATTCCTCCATAATTTACTGCTTCATCAGCTTTGTAATCATAAAAAGGCGGTTGTAAAATTGCTGCAGGAAACACAATTTCATTGTTTGAAGGATTAAAATAAGCATTCACGGTTTGTGGAGACATGCCCCATTCTGTTTTATCTACTGGTTTACTTAATTTTTCAATATTTCTATTAAAATTCCAAGCCGTGACTAAATAGCGAATTATCAAAATAAGTTCCTCCCTCGGCTGGACTTTTAATTGTTAAAGCAGAATAATCTTTCCAATTATCTGGATAACCAATTTTGATTGTCATTTTGTTTAACTTTTCAATTGCTTTATCCTTTGTGTCTTGAGACATCCATGGTAAATTATTAATTCTGTTTTCGTAAGCACGAATAACATTCTTAATCATTTTTTGGGCTTTTTCTTTTGCTTCTGCAGGAAACATTTTTTCTACATATAATTTTCCTAACGCTTCACCCGTTGGTCCGTTTACAACCTGAAGTGCATTTTCGTTACGAGGTCTTTGTTTAATGGCACCGTTTAATGTTTTTTCGTAAAATTCCCAATTAGCTTTCTCTAAGCTGGTTGATAAATTATCGGCAGCTTTATTAAGTAATGTCCAACGCATATAGGCTTTCCAATCTTCAATTTTGTTTTCAATAAAAATGCTTTGAAGTGCCTGCATGTATTTTGGTTGCGATAACAATTAGCGTGTCCACTTTAGGTAAACCAATTCCAACAACTTGTGCTTCCCAATTTATGGCATTTGTTATATTTTGTAATTCTCCAATGGTCATTGGGTTATACGATTTCCTTCTGTCTCTTCTTTCAACTCTATCTAATCTTGGTTTAGACATTGCTGTTTCTAAGGCTAAAATTTTTTGCGCATTCTTTAAAGCAACGGCCGGTTTTTCTCCAAGATACTGCAGCATTCTTGAAACGTGAAGCACATATTTTTCCCGTTTTTCTTTTGAATCGGCATCATCAGAAATATAATAATCTCGGTCTGGTAAACCTAAGGCTCCCGGACTAACGTAAACAACATTTCTGCTGCTGTTTTTAGCATCTGTACCTACGCCAATACCAAAAAAGCCAATGCCGCCTTTTGGCGCCATTTCAATCATTAATTTTTGTAGTTCGGCAATGCTTTTAACAGCATTAATTTTTTTTATATATGGATTTAATGGGGTAACGGCAACTTTGTTTCTTGAAACCGTATCCATTATGGATTTATATAAATTGATGGCCTTTCCTTGGTCGGTATCGGAGGTGTATTTTTCATCTTTGGCAGCTTCTTCTAAAATAGCCAATGCATCAAAGTCTGTTCTTTTTCTTAGTTCATCAAAACTTCCCCAACGTGGTCTGTCGGCAGGAATTTCGGTATTTTTTAACCAGGTTCCGTTTACGAAATTGAAAAAATTATCTTTCGGACTAAGAGACGTATCCATTAAAGATAAATCGATGCCAACACCGTTTTGTTGCGCATAGTTTTGGCTAAAACCAGATAGTGTAATTAAAACTAGGAAAAGTTTGGTAATGTTAGAGTTCATTCAGAATTTTTTAAGAGTTTTCGCAAATTTATTTTTAAAATTCAATAATTCCTGATTTTAACAAATTAATAGGAGTTAATGCAGTTATAAATGTTAGATAAAGAAGTCTTTAGTTTCTCTTTCGTAGCACCAAGTATTTATTAATCTCTAAAGCACTTATAAAACTAAATAATCAGATTAAACCAAAGCGGTAAATCCTAAAAACGCTAAAGATAAAAGTCCCGCAACTAGCAAATTAATTGGAACACCTTTCATGCCTTTTGGTATGTCTGCGAGTTCTAACTGTTCTCTAATGCTTGCAAATACTATGAGCGCTAAGGCAAATCCTAAAGAATTTGATATAGCGAAAAATACAGCTTTAAGTAAGCTGCCGTTTTCTAAGCCTAAGGCTAAAATGGCGACCCCTAAAACGGCACAGTTTGTTGTAATTAAAGGAAGAAAAACCCCTAACGCCTGATATAATGGCGGACTTACTTTTTTCAACATAATTTCTACCATTTGAACCAAAGCAGCAATTACCAAAATAAATGCAATAGTTCTTAAATAATCTAATCCGGCAGGAATTAGAACGTATTCATATAGTAAATAGGTTACTGTAGTCGCAATAGTCATTACAAATAACACAGCACCAGACATGCCTACCGAGGTTGATACTTTGTTGGAAACGCCTAAAAACGGACATATTCCTAAAAATTGAGATAATACAATGTTATTAACAAAAACAGCTGCTATTAAAATAATTATGTAGTCCATTATGCGGTTGCTTTAGAAGTAATTTTATTAAATAATACAGTTAAATAGGCCAATGCAATAAAAGCTCCCGGAGGTAATATGAATAGAATAAAGGTGTTGGCGTCTTCAGGAACGAATTTAAAGCCAAACAAACTACCGTTTCCTAAAATTTCTCTTACCGCACCTAAAACAGTCAAAGCTATTGTAAATCCTAATCCCATGCCAATGGCATCAATGGCAGATGAGACCACATTGTTTTTTGAGGCGAAGGCTTCAGCTCTCCCTAAAATAATACAGTTTACCACAATTAAAGGAATGAAAATTCCAAGTTGCTCGTACAAGAAAGGCACAAATGCTTCTAAAATCATTTCAACAATTGTTACAAAGGATGCGATTACGATAATGAACGCCGGAATTCGAACTTTTGCAGGAATTGTGCTTTTTACTAATGAAACCACAATGTTGGACATTAACAACACAAATGCAGTTGCTACTCCCATACCCAATCCGTTAAAAGCTGAAGATGTTACACCTAAAGTGGGGCACATCCCCAACAGCATTACGAAAATGGGGTTTTCTTTTATAATTCCTTTTAAGAAATTTTGCTTTTGATTTATTGATTCAGCCATAATTCTTAATGTTTTAAAGCCATAATTGAACTATTATTTTCTATAAACGCCTCGTATGCAGTTTGAGCAGCATCACAAAATGCTCTGGTGGTAATTGTTGCACCCGTTAGCGCATCAACTTCACCGCCATCCTTCGTCACTTTTAAATTAAAGGTTGAAAGATTAGCTCCTTTAAATTGTTTTAAAAATTTATCTTCGGTCATTTTTGTTCCTAAACCGGGGGTTTCTTTTTGTTCTAAAACCACTACGTTTTCAACAACTCCAGAAGCATTAAATCCTATCATTATTTTAATTAAACCGCTAAATCCTTTTTCTGTAGATCCGATAACGGCCGCTCCTACAAATTCGTTATTTAAATATGCAGGATAAATTTCAATACTGTCGGCAACTTTTTCAGATTTTACAAGCGTCATATCTTCTACCGGATTATTGTCAAAAGCAGGTAAAACCAATTTTAATGCATTAACTTTTTTCTCTAATTTTGCTTTTGCTTTTGGGCCAACAGTTAAATCGTTTACATACCCCAGCGATAATCCCGAAACAAGAGTGATTACCAAAAGCGACATTAGCATTCCTAAAAACGATGATTCTTTCTTACTCATAATTATACGATTTTAGCTTTTATTTTAGCACCAAATCTTCTAGGTTTAAAATATTTATTGATTAATGGCACAAAGGCATTCATAATTAATATGGCAAATGAAACACCTTCGGGATATGCTCCCCAGAGCCTGATAATAACAGTGATTATTCCAATACCAATAGCGAACACAACCATGCCTTTTTTGGTCATGGGGCTTGTAACCAAATCGGTTGCCATAAAGAAAGCACCTATTAATGCACCACCCGATAAAATATGTATTAAAGGATTTGCGTAATGTTCTGGGTCAATTGCCCAAAAAATTCCAGTCATAGCAGCCATACTTGCTAGTACCATTACAGGAATATGCCAAGAAATTACCTTCCTGATAATTAAAAATATACCACCAATTAGTAAGGCTAATGCGGATATTTCTCCGATAGAACCGCCTGTAAATCCGAAAAGCATTTCCATGGTCGATGGGATTTTGCTTCCTATTTGCGTCATGGTTTCACCAAATAGTAGTCCCTCTTTTATTATACCAAGTGAAGTTGCTCCTGTTACAGCATCTACAACTGTCGTGTTATTTACAATGGCAGTTGGCCAGCTAGTCATTTGCACAGGAAAAGCCACCAATAAAAACACACGACCTACTAATGCAGGATTGAATATATTAAAACCTAAACCACCAAATGAAAGTTTGGCAACACCAATCGCCAATAAACTACCGGAAATAATCATCCAGATAGGTAAGTTTGAAGGTAAATTAAATGCGAGTAAAAGACCTGTAATGAGTGCAGATCCGTCGGTAATGGTTACTTCGGTTTTTAATAAATATTTCTGAATAACATATTCAAAAAGCAAGCAAGAAATAACTGCGACTGATGTTACTATTAATGCCCCAATTCCGAAAACATAAATCGAAACTAAAAAAGCAGGAATTAATGCAATCACAACATCGTACATGAGTTTTTTTGAAGTCCTGTCTGAATGCACGTGCGGTGAAGCAGATACAATTATTGGTTGAGTACTCATATTTAATTTTTAGCAGTATTTAATTTTTTTACTATATTTTTTCCGAAACGTATGTAGTCTAATAATGGACGGTGTGACGGACATACATAGCTGCAAGAACCACATTCTATACATGTCATAATATCTTCGTCTGATGCTTTCTCAAAAAGTCCTTTTTCAGAGAAATTCATTAATAGATGAGGTTCTAATCCCATTGGGCAAACCTCCACGCATTCTCCACAGCGAATACAATTTTTTTGTTCACCTCTGCTAGCTTCATCTTCAGAAATAACCAAAATTCCCGAGGTGCCTTTTGTTACAGGAACATCGGTATTTTTAATAGCTTTTCCCATCATAGGGCCGCCATTCACTATTTTGCGAGTTCCTTCTGGTAAACCGCCAACTTCGTTTACTAAATCTGTGATAGGCGTGCCTATTTTTACCCAGTAATTAGATGCGTTTTCTAATTTCTTCCCAGTTACAGTTACAACACGTTCTATTAAAGGTTTATTATGTTGAATGGCTTCGTAAATGGCATAAATAGTACCAACATTATGTACTATTACACCAACATCTAGCGGCAAACCGTTTTTGGGAACTTCTCTATTTAATAAGGCTCTTACTAATTGTTTTTCGCCGCCTTGCGGATATTTTACTTGTAGTGCAGCTACTTTGATGCCCTTTTCGTCAGTCGTAAGTTTTTTGAATATAGCAATGGCATCTTGCTTGTTGTTTTCAATACCAATAATGGCTTTGTCAATATGTAGCGCGTGCATTAAAATTTTAATTCCAACAATAATCTCTTCTGCTTTTTCAAGCATTAAACGGTGATCTGCTGTAAGATATGGTTCGCATTCAACCCCATTAATTACAAGATGGTCTAAGGTGGTTCCTTCTTTTACACTTAATTTAACATGCGCCGGAAACGTAGCGCCTCCAAGACCAACAATACCAAAGTCGTTTATTTTTTTTAAAATTTCTTTTGGCTCTAATTCAATTTCTTTTTTTAGAGGATACTCAATGTCTTTAAAATTAGCTTCGTTTTTAACATCTGTTCTAATAACAATACACTGTTTTTTGTAACCTGTAGTATCTATAATTTTGTCGAGTTTGGTTATAGTTCCTGCAACGGGTGAATGAATGTTTGAAGACACAAAACCTCCAGATTTCGCAATAACCTGACCAATTTCTACTTGCTCTTTTACATCCACAACTATTTCTGCCGGAATCCCAATGTGCTGAGAAATGGGTACGTAAACCACTTTTGGCACAGACATCCTTTTAATAGACTTTGTAGAAGTTATTTTATTTTCTGGTGGATGAATACCTCCTTTTGGAAATGTTTTAAGCATCGGTTTTTAAATTTACAGATTCAACATTTGCTTCAACTTCAGCCTCAACTTTTTTTACTTTTTTTGGAGGGAAATTTGTTTCTATAATAGAGTGTGTAGGGCAAACTTCAACACATTTTCTGCAAAGCGTACAAACTGCAGGATCTATATAAGCAAGGTTGTTTTTCATGATTACAGCATCTTTTGGGCAAATGTCTTCACATTTAGAACACCCAATACATGCAACATCGCAGGCTTTTTTGGCAATACCTGCTTTGTCTTCGTTTACGCAGCCCACAAATACTTTTAAATCGCGTTTATGTCTTGGATGCATTTCAATGATGTCTCGAGGACAAGCTTCAACACAAGCCCCACAAGAAGTACATTTGTCTGTAATAATTACTGGCAACCCTGTAGTTTCATCCATGTACATGGCATCGAATTTACATACGGTTACACAGTCGCCATCGCCCAAACACCCATACTGGCAATCGGTTTCTCCACTATAAATTAGAGCAGAAATAGCACAGGATTTTGGACCCTGATATTCGGTGGTTTTTGGTCTTACATCACAAGCACCCTGGCACCTCATCACCGCAACCGTTGGGTCTTTCTCTGCGACTTCTTTACCTAATACCTGAGAAACGAGTTTCATAACATCATTACCGCCTACAGGACAAAATAATGCTGAGATATCTTCAGAACTCACTAATTTTTCGGCAAATGCTTTACAACCTGGAGAACCGCAACCACCGCAGTTAGCAGCAGGCAAAATGTCTTCAACTTCGGCTATTAAAGGGTCTTCATATACATAGAATTTTTTAGAAACTACATACAATACTATAGCGGCAATTACACCTAATGAGGATAATAAAAGAACGCTGTATAAAATGGAATCTGTCATTCTTATTTAGATTTTTAATATGGAAATTTCAAAAGTTTTTTTAAAAGAATTTTTTAAAAAATATAGGACAATGTAATAGGGGATTAGTATAAAAAGAGACACTAAACCCGCTATCCATTCGGGAACAAAGTTTGAAGCAATTAGTAACGATGAAAACATTAAAATAAAAGGAAATACATAAGCCCAAAACACGGCTTTTAAACCGAGTGCTTTCTTTAAAACAACATTTACCGGCTCGTTTACCTTAAACGAAACTTCAGGATTCGAGATTTCAACTTCTTTACTTTCGGTTTCAGACATGCCACAAGATCCTTTGGCATGACAAGCTTCACAATGAATATTTTGCTCTAGAGTAACGGTAACGCGGTCTCCTTTTATTTTAGAAACAACACCAGAATGAACAAAAGTATTATTATTGGTTGGCTGAGAATTCATAACTATTTGTTTTCAATAATCTATATTATGGTGATTTTGAGCGTGTGAAATTATAAAAACTGGTTAACCAATTATATGATTTATGTCAGGTTTATAAAATCTTGCTATTTTAATTACTAAATAGGTGCGAAATAAATAAAATGAATTTATTACCTTTAAATTCAGTTTAAAGGGCGGAAGTTATTTATAATTTAAAATTTATAACCTGATAAATGTCATTAAACAAAAGAATTAAACAAACTAATTTTAAGTGCAATTAAAAAAGCATAGTTAAATGGGTTCAGAAGCCATCATTGTATTTTTACTCGCAGGAATTGTTTTAGTAGCGGGAGCAAACTTTTTATCAAATTTAATTTCACCAAAATCAGATAATCCGCAAAAGCGAGAGCCCTACGAAAGTGGTATGGTAACCAAAGGCCCAACTTGGGTTCAATTTAAAGTGGGTTATTATTTGTTTGCTATTTTATTTTTAATTTTTGATGTTGAGGTTGCTTTTTTAGTTCCTTGGGCCGTTGTTTTTAAAGATGTGGGCTTTGTGGCTTTAATTGAAATAGGCATATTTCTTTTCATCTTAGGGTTAGGATTATTGTATGCATGGAAAAAAGGAGCACTAAAATGGGAGTAGAAGACAAAAAAAGATATATCTCTGAAGTTCAAGACAGAGACCATAAATTTCCAGAAGATTTTCCAGGAAAAGTTATTCCTGCAGGAAATGGAGCTAACGTTATTGTTACTTCATTAGACCAAATTATAAATTGGGGGCGATCAAATTCACTTTGGTCGCTTTATTTTGGCACCAGTTGCTGCGCCATCGAAATGATGCAAACCGGTGCTGCACGCCATGATTATTCTAGATTTGGCTTTGAAGTTGCAAGACCTTCTCCCAGACAAGCCGATTTAATTATTATTGCCGGAACTATAGTAAATAAAATGGCACCTGTATTACGCCGTTTATACGACCAGATGGCAGAACCAAAATATGTGATTGCCATGGGGGCTTGTGCTATTTCTGGAGGACCATTTTTTTACAATACCTATTCGGTGGTAAAAGGTGCAGACCATGTAATTCCGGTAGATGTTTACGTTCCTGGTTGTCCGCCAAGACCCGAAGCGCTTTTACAAGGCATGTTGATGCTTCAAGATAAAATTAGACTAGAAAGTATGAAGAATAAGGAAAATCCGATTGATGGATTTGATGAAGGCCTTTAAATTGAAAACTATGACCAACGAAGCTTTACAAAATTTAATAAGTGGCTGGATTCCTGATTTAGAGTTTTCTGAAGAAGGCTCTCAATTCTTAAATATAAAGGTTCTACCAGAACACCTTCATCAATTAATGTTGAAATTAAAAACGAATAACGACACGAAATTCGATTATTTATTCTGCCTAAGTGGCGTAGATTGGGAACCTGAATTGGGTGTTGTGTACCATTTAGAAGCAACAGAATATAGACACACCATTGTTGTAAAAGTAAAAACTGCCGACAGAGATAATCCAACCTTTGATAGCGTTTGCGATATCTGGAAAACTGCCGAGTTTCATGAACGCGAAGTGTTTGATTTCTTCGGAATAAAATTCAATAACCATCCTAATTTAAAACGTTTGTTTTTAACCGATGAATGGGAAGGGTTTCCTTTAAGAAAAGATTATGAAGACGAGATTAATATGGTTATTAAATAGGTAGATATGGAAGAAGCAACTAGTTAATAACAATTTTAAATCTGAAGAATATTTTATCAATATGGGGCCGCAACATCCGGCAACCCATGGTGTTTTAAGGTTAATTCTAACTATTGATGGTGAAATAATTAAAAAAGTAGAGCCCGATTTAGGATACATTCATCGTTCTATCGAAAAAATGAGCGAGCGCGATAGCTATCAGCAAATCGTTCATTTAACAGATAGAATGGATTATTTATCTTCTCATATTAATAACGAAGCGGTTTGTTTAACAGTAGAAAATGCACTTCAATTAGAAATTCCAGACCGTGTAAAAGTAATTAGAACTATTATTGATGAGCTTACCAGAATTGCTTCTCATTGTTTGTGGTGGGGCGTTATGGGAATGGATGTTGGTGCACTTACCACTTACTTTTATGGGTTTAGAGACCGTGAAATGATTAACGATATTTTCGAAGAAACTTGCGGTGCACGATTAACCATGAATTATAATATTCCTGGAGGGTTAATGTTCGATATTCACCCCAATTTTGTAAAAAGAACCAAAGAATTTGTCGCTCATTTTAAAACTAAAATTCCAGAATACGATACGCTTTTAACAGGTAATGTTATTTTTCAAAAACGTATGAAAGGTGTTGGTATTCTTATCAAAAGAAGATGCTATTTCATTTGGAGCTTCAGGTCCGGTAGGTCGAGGTTCTGGGTATTCTTGCGATGTTAGAAAATACCATCCCGTATAGTGCCTTAGATAAAGTTACTTTTAATGAAGCTCTTAAAAACAGAAGGCGATAGTTTTGCTCGCTACCAGGTTAGAATTCAAGAAATGTGGGAATCCTTATCCATCATCGAACAATTGATTGATAATATTCCGGAAGGAGAACATAAGGTAGTAACTAACGCCGTAATTAAGTTGCCTAAAGGCGAATTTTACCAACGTGTAGAAACTGCAAGAGGCGAACTTGGGGTTTATATAATTAGTACAGGAACAAAAAATCCGTATCGCATTAAATTCCGTTCTCCCGGTTTTTCAAATTTATCCTTGTTAAATCATATCGCCGTTGGGGGGAAAATTGGAGATTTGGTAGCGAGTATGGCAACACTAGATCTTGTAATTCCTGATATTGATAGATAATATGTATACTATGAACATAGCTTTAAATATAACAAAATCCATTCAGGAAATGCTAATGGGCATGATGCCAGAAGGTGCCGCAAATATTACGGCCATGGTTTTAGTGGCATTAATTTATTTAACCATTTTTGCTGTTGCTGGTTTGTATTTAGTACTGTTGGAACGAAAAGTAGCCGCATGGTTTCAATTGCGAATCGGACCTAACCGCGTAGGGTATTGGGGGTTGTTACAAACCATGGCCGATGCCTTAAAACTGGTATCAAAAGAATTAACAGGTACTGTAAAAGCAGATAAATTTTTATACAATTTAGCACCCTATTTTGTAATTGTAACATCATTAATGGCATTGGCGGTTTTTCCGTTTACACAAGGATTTCAAGCCTTCGATATTAATATTGGCATCTTCTTTTTAATCGCGATTTCATCGATAGGTGTTATAGGTATTTTATTAGGTGGTTGGGCGAGTAACAACAAATTTGCATTAATAGGTGCCATGCGAAGTGGTGTACAAACAATAAGTTACGAATTATCTATTGGCTTATCACTTTTAACCATGGTGTTAATTACAGGTTCGTTGCAGCTATCAGAAATAGTTGAAGTGCAAAAAAGCGGTTGGTTAATAGTCCAAGGTCATATTCCTGCCATCATCGCTTTTATGATTTATATGATTGCGGGCACTGCCGAAACTAACAGAGCACCTTTTGATATGGTAGAGGCGGAATCTGAACTTAGGTGCTGGTTTTCATACCGAATATTCAGGAATGAAGTTCGCCTATTTCTTTTTAGCAGAATTTATAAACATGTTCATAATCGCGGCCATTGCAACGACTGTCTTTTTTGGTGGTTGGTTGTCGCCATTCGGAATTACAGATTCCATTCCTTGGTTGGGTGTTTTCTGGTTCTTATGAAAAACGTTGGCATTGGTATTTTTAATGATGTGGTTTCGATGGACATTCCCAAGGTTGCGGGTAGACCAATTACTAACCCTAGAATGGAAGTATTTACTACCAATTAATCTGGTAAATATTGTTATAATGGCAATAATTGTTTGGTTAAACTTAACAATTAAATTTTAAAGTATGAGCTATTTTTCAGATATATATAAAGGCATAAAAACACTACTTACAGGTATGAGTGTTACCGGAAAGTATTTTTTAAAGTCGAGAAAAGGAGCTATCACACAAGAATATCCAGACAACCGAGCCACTTTAAAAATGTTTGAGCGCTTTCGTGGTGAAGTCGTTATGCCACATGATGAAAACAACGAACACCAATGTACAGGTTGCCAAAAATGTGAAATTGCTTGCCCTAATGGAAGCATAGAAATTATTTGGGATAGAGGTATTGATGAAGCAACCGGATAAAAAGAAAAAATTTATCGACAAGCATGTGTATCATTTAGGGCTATGTACTATGTGTGGTTTATGTATTGAAGCATGCCCAACCGATGCTATTGTTTGGGCTCAGAATTTTGAAAACTCGGTATACGATAGAAGTCAGTTAACAAAGGTTTTAAACAGACCTGGGTCTAAAGTTAAAGATGGAATAGAAGATTAAACTATGGAAAAATATATATTTTACATATTGGCTGTTATAATGATTGTCTTCGCCATAGCTTCTGTTACAAGCAGAAAAATGTTGCGTTCGGTGGTTTATTTGCTGTTCGTACTTTGTGGTATTGCAGGGCTCTATTTTTTAATTGATTATAATTTTCTCGCAGCCATTCAATTAACGGTGTATGCTGGTGGGATTATTGTTTTAATCATTTTCTCGGTACTGTTAGTGCATCATATTGAAATGGAGCTGGAAATAGCAAAACTATCTAAAGCAAATTATAACCTCTTTAGCATGTTTAATCGGTTTAGGAGTCTTTTTATATACCATTTATTCACACGATTTTCAGGTTATTGAAAACACTAAAACCACGACGGTAGCCGATATTGGAACCTTACTATTGAGTTATGATGCAGGGGGATTTATACTGCCTTTTGAAGTTATCAGTATTCTATTATTAGCTGCCATGATTGGTGCAATCGTAATTGCGAAAGGAAAAAAACTAACCGATAAAAATGAAACTTTATGATTTTAGGCGTTAGCATTTACGAACTTTTAACCGTCACATCTATTTTGTTTTTTATTGGTGTTTACGGATTCATTACCAGAAAAAATTTAATCTCTATTTTAATTTCCGTAGAACTTATCTTGAATGCATCGGTTATAAACTTTGTGGTTATTAACAAATATTTATATCCAGATATGTTGCAAGGGGTTTTGTTCTCCATTTTTATAATTGCAGTAGCCGCCGCCGAAACCGCTTTGGTTGTTTCTATAATTATAAACCTGTACAGACAAATAAGTTCTGTTGAAGTTAAAGACACTGAAATAATGAAGTATTAATGTATAGCATATGAATCTAACGTATATCATATTAATTCCTTTAATTCCTTTGCTGGTTTTCTTGCTGTTAGGGATTTTTAATCAAAAAATTAAACCGGCCGTTTCAGGATATATTGGTGTTGCAGGTTTGTCAGTTTCAACAATGCTGTCATTTTATACCGCTTATAAATACTTTTTTCAAATTAGGAAAAGTGAATGGCGAATTTCAAGCCTTGTTTGCAAAAACAACTTGGATGAACTTTACCGAAACACTCACCATCGATATGGGTATTTTAATAGATCCTATATCCGTAATGATGCTTATTGTGGTATCAATCGTATCCTTAATGGTGCATATTTACAGTCGAGGTTATATGAAGGGCGATGACGGTTATACCAAGTTTTTTGCCTTTTTAGGACTTTTTTCATTTTCGATGTTCGGATTAGTTTTAGCAACAAATCTGTTTCAAATTTATATTTTCTGGGAATTGGTAGGTGTGTCATCCTATTTGTTAATTGGGTATTATTACACAAAACCATCCGCAGTTTCCGCAGCTAAAAAAGCATTTATTGTTACCCGCTTCGCCGACTTAGGATTCTTAATAGGAATACTAATTATTGGATATTATACAGGGACTTTCGATTTTGAAACTTTAAACAACCCAGAAGGATCAGCTATTTTAAATTGGGCGTCAACATCATTTATGGGCTTATCGGTTTTAACCTGGGCTTTAATTTTAATTTTTATTGGAGGTGCAGGAAAATCTGCCATGTTTCCTTTGCACATTTGGTTGCCTGATGCTATGGAAGGTCCAACGCCTGTTTCAGCATTAATACATGCTGCCACCATGGTTGTTGCCGGCGTATATTTAGTAGCAAGATTATTTCCTATGTATTATTTTATTGAAGACGGATTTGCGCTTAAATATCGTGGCATTTGTTGGGGCTTTTTCAGCACTTTTTGCGGCTGTTATCGCCGTTACACAAACCGATATAAAACGTGTTTTGGCATTTTCTACCATGTCGCAATTAGGCTATATGATGCTGGCTCTTGGTGTATCCGGATATGATGGTCATGACGGTGTTGGTTATATGGCATCTATGTTTCATTTATTCACACACGCCATGTTTAAAGCTTTATTGTTTTTAGGAGCAGGGTCTGTTATCCATGCGGTTCATAGTAATTTAATTACCGATATGGGTGGATTAAGAAAATACATGCCTATTACAAATATCACCTTTTTAATTGCTGCTTTAGCTATTGCTGGTGTGCCGCCTTTTGCAGGGTTTTGGAGTAAAGACGAAATTTTGGTAGCTGCTTTCGAGCACAATAAATTAATATATGTTGTTGGTGTTTTCGTTGCAGGATTAACAGCTTTTTATATGTTTCGATTGTACTTTGGAATTTTCTGGGGAAAAGAAACAACATATAAGCACGCACCTCACGAATCGCCCATTATCTATGACATTTCCTTTAATGGTGTTGGCTTTTTTAAGTATTGTTGGTGGCTTTATTCCGTTTAGTGAATTTGTAAGTGCCGATGGTGCCGGATTTGAAGCTCATTTAAATTATCCACTTGCTGCGGTTGCTGTTGGCGTTGGCATTATAGGAATTGCATTGGCCTGGGTTTTTTATAAAAATGAAAATAGTTTATCAGACCGTTTCGCAAAAGGATTTGGAGTCTTCTATAAATGGACTTATAATAAATTCTATTTTGATGAAATATATCTTTTCGTCACCAAGAAAATATTGTTTAAAGGGGTTTCGTGGCCCGCTGCATGGTTTGATAGAAATGTAGTCGATGCTACGATGAATTTAATTGGTAATTCAACGGTTTCAGCATCAAATAAAATGAAAGGTTTGCAATCTGGAAAAGTACAAGATTATGCATTTGCGTTTATTTCTGGAGTTGTAATAATCGCAATAGTGTTTATTTATTTATGGACAGACTAATCGAATAATATGGATATTTTATCACTTTTTGTCATCTTACCAGTAATCACCATTTTAGTTTTGGTGTTTGCAAAAGGATTAAAACAGGCTCGACAAGTAGCCATGATAGGTAGTATTGTTCAACTGGCTATGGCAATTAATTTATTGTTTGCATATTTCAGAGAACGCGCAGTGAACGACAGTATCATGCTTTTTTCTAAAGATTTGGTCTGGTTTAAAGAATTCAATATTCATTATAATATTGGGGTCGATGGCATTTCAGTCGTGCTTATTTTGTTAACAGCTATTGTAGTGTTAGCGGGTGTTTTTATTTCATGGAAAATGGAAGAACTTCCTAAAGAATTCTTCATATCCCTTATTGTACTTTCAACAGGTGTTTATGGATTTTTTATCTCTATCGATTTATTTACCATGTTCGTGTTTTATGAAATAGCGGTAATACCGATGTATTTGCTAATTGGGATTTGGGGTAGTGGACCAAAGGAATATTCCGCTATGAAATTAACGCTTATGTTAATGGGCGCTTCAGCTGTATTATTGGTAGGTATTTTAGGAATCTATTTTAACTCGAATGCCGATGGCGGTCCTTTAACCTTTAATATTTTACAAATTGCGCAGGTAAACATTCCATTCGAAGCCCAAAAATTATTTTTCCCGTTAACCTTTATTGGGTTTGCGGTAATAGGTGCGTTGTTTCCTTTTCACACCTGGTCGCCCGATGGTCATGCTTCAGCGCCCACAGCGGTGTCTATGTTGCATGCGGGGGTTTTAATGAAATTAGGGGGTTATGGTGTATTTAGAGTTGCCATGTTTCTGTTGCCTGCAGGTGCGATGCATTGGTCGTGGTTCTTTATAATTTTATCAGCTATAGGTGTTATTTATGGTGCGTTTGCAGCTATTAAACAAACCGATTTAAAATACATTAATGCTTATTCTTCGGTTAGCCATTTAGGAATGGTGTTATTCGCCTTATTAATGTTGAATAAAACCGCATGGAACGGTGCTATTTTACAATCGCTTTCGCATGGATTTATGACGGCCTTATTCTTTGCTTTAATAGGCATGATTTACGGCAGAACACACACCAGAGATATCACTAAGTTGGGAGGATTACTTAAGGTGATTCCTTTTATATCAGTGATATATGTAATTGGTGGTTTAGCGTCCTTAGGTTTACCAGGATTTAGCGGATTTGTTGCAGAAATGAACATTTTTGTTGGCGCATTTCAGCATGACAATATGTTTTATAGAGTAGCAACGATTGTATCGGTTTCTGCAATTGTAGTAACTGCGGTTTATATTTTGCGAGTGGTGGGTATTATGTTAATGGGACCGGTTAAAAATGAGGCCTATTTACAATTGCCTGACGCTACATGGTACGAAAAAGCGGGAATTTTTTTATTGCTGATACCAATTGTTGGCATAGGTGTTTTACCATTATGGCTAAGCGAGTTAATTATGGCAAGTTTGCAACCTTTTATTCAAGGAGTTTTATAATTTAAAAGAATCAACTAAATGAATTTTAGTAACTTTTTATTGATGCGAGAAGAAATATTGCTATTTGCAATTATTTTATTGCTGTTAATTGGCGAGATTTTTATACCTAAAAGTAAAAAAAGCAGTCTTGTACATTTAGCAATATTTTTGTTTGGAACTCATACAGCTATAGGGTTTTTATCTTTAGAAGAAGGTAATTTATTTGGAGGTACATTTCAAACTAATAATTTAATTCACCTATTTAAAAACATATTAAATATAGGGGTGTTCATTTTATTATTGCAGTCAGCAGATTGGCTAAAGGAAAAAATGATTAACCAAAATAGAGGCAGTGAATTTTTTATACTACTATTCTCTTCGTTACTAGGAATGTATTATAATATTTCGGCGGGTGATTTCTTGATTTTTTATATTGGTTTAGAGCTGTCTACTTTGCCTGTTACTGCTTTGGCAGCTTATGAAACTTCCAAAAGAAAATCAAACGAAGCGGGTATTAAATTAATATTTTCTGCAGTATTCTCTTCTGGAATTTCGCTATTTGGAATTTCACTTTTATACGCGACTTCTGGTTCTATATTTTTTCATGATTTTATTGAAGTAATTTCTACATCAAACTTAACTATATTAGGGTTTATCTTATTCTTTGCTGGTCTGTCTTTTAAAATATCTTTGGTTCCATTTCATTTTTGGACTGCCGATGTATATGAAGGGGCTCCAATTAGTATCGCTTCCTATTTATCGGTAATCTCAAAGGGATCTGCAGTATTTATTTTAATGATTTTAATGTTTACTATTTTCAAACCTTTTATATATGTTTGGGAAAATATAATATATGTCGTCGCTATTGCCACCATGTTTATTGGGAATTTATTCGCTTTGCGCCAACAAAACATGAAACGCTTTTTAGCGTTTTCATCGATTGCCCAAGCTGGGTTTATTTTATTAGGATTAATTACCGGCACCCAACTAGGAACTGCAACCATTGTGTATTTTGTTATGATTTATATCTTTTCAAATCTGGCGGCATTCGGGGTGGTACAAGCTATTTCTTTACAAACCGGAAAAGAGAATATGGACGATTACGAAGGCTTGTACAGAACAAACCCCAACCTGAGTTTGGTGATGATGCTGGCGTTATTCTCGTTAGCTGGAATACCGCCTGTAGCAGGATTCTTCGGTAAATTTTTCTTATTCGCTGCGGCGGCAAGTAAGGGGTATTATTTTTTAGTTTTTTTAGCGGTGGTTAATGTAACCATTTCTTTATACTATTATTTATTAGTTGTTCGCGCTATGTTTTTGCGAAAAAGCGATCATGCTA
This sequence comes from uncultured Flavobacteriaceae bacterium, assembly GCA_963704215.1. GTDB lineage: Bacteria > Bacteroidota > Bacteroidia > Flavobacteriales > Flavobacteriaceae > Mariniflexile. The sequence continues at coordinate 391,753 of CAVPHK010000010.1, read as the reverse complement.
TTCCGTATTTTAAGAATAAATTATACATGCGTTTAGGATTAATAATGACCGTAATCGGTATTCTGGTTTTAGGGTTATACAGTCCACTGTACGATTATATATATGAATTAAGTAATGTTTTTAATTAAAAAATTATGGGTTTAACAGGAAAACATAACTTTGGAAGTATTGGTGAAACAAGAGTAACTTTTGTGGAAAAGGGCATCGATGCCAATAGAAAAGATTTTCTAAAGAAACTATTAGAACATAACGGTTTTGAGGTGATTATTGAAGAAGAAAGCAGAAAAACAGAAGAAGAACCTCAATTATATACAGTAGCGGTAACCGACATGGTTTTTAACCCTACTGTCTGGGTATTCCATCGTAAACTTAAAACCTTAGATGGTCATAAAGTGACGCAAGACTACTGGAATCAAAAAACAACTTCTACGAATCCGCATTATTGGAATAATGGCAGCGTGGAATAGCTTCGCAATAGTGCATTAATCTTTCAATTTTAATTAGTTCTCAATTTCAGGCGTAAATCGTTGTGAAATTGTAAGTTTATGTGTCTTTTTTTAATTAACCTACTATTCCTATAAAAATAATAGGAATTAGATTTGGTTTTAAAAATTTAAGTCTTAATTTTGGCCTTCGTTCTTGTAAAAAAGGAGAAATTTAAAACGGTATTAGTACATACTAAATTATAATAGTTACTTAAACGATGGTAGATATTAAAATAAACATTACAGATAGAGAAGGTAAAAAACACGAAATTTGTGCTCCAACAGATATGGCTATGAATCTTATGGAAGTAGTTCGATCTTACGAGCTTGCGCCTGAAGGAACTATTGGTGTTTGCGGCGGAATGGCCATGTGTGCCTCATGTCAATGCTATGTTTTAAGTAATACAGACTTACCAGAAATGACTGATGATGAAGAAGCAATGCTTTCTGAAGCTTTCGACGTAAAAGCTAATAGCCGTCTGGGTTGCCAGATACAGATTTCACCAGATTTACACGGTCTTGAAGTGCAGTTGGCACCCGAGTGTTAAACTATTAAAAGAACTATTTTGTATTACTATTTTTTTGGCGTTACCACCAGGGTCGGGCTTTTCGTTAAATCTTTTGGTTTTTTTGTCGTTTCCGCAAAGGCGAGAATGCATAATTAGCACAACGTATTTTAACAGGCTTTTTTGGCAGAGAAAAAAACCAAAAGGATATCACTACAATCCCTAACGCGCAATCAACTGTATTTTAAGGTAATTGAAAGTTTATTTGTCATTAATAAGGCTTATTTTTTCATTTACCTTATCCATAAATGCGTGTAAATAGGTGGGCACATTCATTTTTATTTTGTCTATTTTCCAATGTTTTATAATGCCATTTTTAGAATATTCAATATACAAACCACCACCATCGGCACAATCGGGGCATCCTATAATGGCTTCATTTTCAGTTAATAATTTTTCAGGAAAATAAAGCATCAAATCTTCTGCTAATTTAAACTTAGAGTTGTCTAGGGGCTCAAAATTAAGTGGGTTAATACCGTAATTGTCATTAGAATCTTCATATAATGTGTCATTGGTTAATTTGAGGATTTCAATGCAATTTTCACCAACACAAAATCCATAAAAATGACCAAAGATTAAATAATCTTCATTGTTTAGAGCGGTATTGTCTTCAGATGAACACCCCAATAGTATAAAGCTGATTAGAAAAAGCAAACTGTATTTTTTCATAGAATCGTTTTTTACAAGATGTTTGTTACTAAAAATGGTTGCTTCAAAAAAGCTAAATAGTCTTATAATCTATTAATTTTTTCGGGCCTTCAAGCAAAACTCTTACTATTTGCAATACGCCATCATCGTTGGTGTCTATTTGCCATTTTATAAGTGCAATAGCACCATTTTCTATTTCAATACCAGTAATACTTCGCGGATGTACGCAGCTTCCATCATTAAAAAAAGCAATATCACCTGGTTCTGGAAACCGTGGGCGGTGCGTATGCCCAACTATCGTTATAAGGTTATTATTTTCTGCAATCCATTTTTTTGTTCTTCGTTCAACTTTTATTAATTCCTTATAGTTTTTCGCAGGACTCGTTGGGTCTGCAATTCCCATAACATTTAGTGGTTTCCATAAGATGCGAACCATAAATCGGCTCCATTTCCAAAATAAATAATTCCACCAATCGGCTTGATGTCCATGGGTTAAAAATACTTCCTGTTGGGTTGTGCGATGTTTTAAAACAATGCCTTCGTGATAATTAATGTCTCTAAAAAGCTCCACATCTTCACCGGTTTTTTCATCAAAATAGGTAGATAAATGTTTCTTAACATAGTTTGGGTTTTGATAAACCATGTCGTGGTTTCCCCAAATCATATGCAATTTATGCTCTTTATGAAAAGCCTGCATCAACATATATACATTTTTATGCGCTTCAAAAATGGGTTTAAATGTGAGGTTTTCCCAGAGTTCGTCGCCATCTCCAAGTTCGCAGTATTGAAAACCTTCGTTGTAATAATGCTTTAGGGCATGAAAATATATATTTCGGTTGTTTGCAAAATCATCAGCAAAACTATTATCACCTCTATGGCAGTCGCTAAATAAAACAATTTTACTGTCGTTATCAAATTCAACAACTTTGGCATTTTTATAAGCGTTATCGAGTCTATTTTTGGATGATAGCATAGAATAAATGTACAAAAAAGTGATTTAAATAAAACTAATTTACTGTTGGATTACCATTAATCTTTAAGTTTTTCGATGGCTAGAGGTGCTATGCGGTCTACAAATCTGGAATAAGCGAGTTCTGAGGGATGAAGTCCATCTGAGGCAACAAGTTCTGTAGTTATTAATCCTAATCGGGTAATGTCTGTAATATTGATGTATGTAAGGTCATTCGCATCACAATAGTTTTTTGCAAACAGGTTGTACTTGTCTATTTCTGCAGAAATGGTGGTATTACCATTACCATATGGGGTATAGGCGTAATCTGGAATAGAAATAACAATAATATTACGCTTATCGCCTTTAGCTTTTGATTTGGCAATGTTTATAAGTTGAACAAATTCTGTTTCATATAACGAAAACAACTTGCCTTGGTATTGATTATTTACGCCAATAAGAAGGGTAACTAAATCAAAATCTGGTGACGGGTTATCAGTTGCTATGGCACTTATTAGGTTTGATGTAGTCCAGCCTGTTCGGGCAATAATACTTAATTCGAAGTTTGTTTCCGAATCAAAATTACTTTTCAATCTAGTTTTTAATTGTTCTGGAAACTTACACGTTTCACATACACTTTGGCCTATGGTATAACTATCGCCCAAAGATAAAATCTTATAGTTTTTTTGCGTTTGAGGCGTTGTTTCAGTAGGCGTAGTGTCTACAAGTGTTATAATGGGGACAGTAGTTTCTGTGTTTTGGTCTGTGTCGGGTAATTCTTGTTTACTACCGCAACTTAAAATAAGTGTAAGCGCAAATAGGAGTAAAAACATATTCTTTTTCATTCTAAAGTTTTTATTATAAAGATAAGAATTAATTCATATTCAGCTATTTGTAATATAAAACGGCGTATTGTTGGCACTATGATGATGCCTCATAATAAAAAACACCAGTCGGCATTTTTAAACCAGACTGGTGTTATAAACATGTTTTAATTAAAGAATTATTTTAGATTGTTATTTAAAGGCATTAAGGCCTGTAATGTCTAACCCGGTAATTAGTAAATGGATATCGTGTGTGCCTTCGTAAGTAATAACGCTTTCCAGGTTCATAGAATGGCGCATAATAGAATATTCTCCTGTTATTCCCATGCCTCCTAACATTTGTCTGGCTTCGCGTGCAATATTAATAGCCATGTCCACATTATTACGTTTTGCCATAGATATTTGGGCAGAGGTTGCTTTGTTTTCGTTTTTAAGCACGCCAAGTCGCCAGGTAAGGAGTTGTGCTTTGGTAATTTCAGTAATCATTTCTGCCAATTTCTTTTGTTGCAGTTGGAATTGGCCAATAGGTTTCCCGAATTGCATACGTTCTTTACTATATCTTAATGCGGTATCATAGCAATCCATGGCAGCACCAATAGCACCCCAGGCAATGCCATAGCGTGCGGAATCTAAACAGCCAAGAGGTGCGCCTAATCCCGATTTATTTGGCAGTAAATTTTCTTTGGGCACTTTAACATTATCAAAAATAAGCTCTCCAGTGGCCGATGCTCGTAGCGACCATTTGTTGTGCGTTTCTGGGGTGGTAAAACCTTCCATTCCGCGTTCTACCAGTAAGCCATGAATGCGTCCTGTTTCGTCTTTTGCCCAAACCACTGCAACCTGTGCAAATGGTGCGTTACTAATCCACATTTTGGCACCATTTAATAAGATAATGATCGCCTTTGTCTTTAAAATTAGTAACCATGCCTCCGGGGTTACTGCCATGGTCGGGCTCTGTTAAACCAAAGCATCCTATCCATTCGCCACTGGCTAATTTTGGCAAGTATTTTTGGCGTTGTGCTTCGTTTCCGTATTTCCAAATGGGATACATAACTAACGACGATTGTACAGAAGCTGTACTGCGAATGCCAGAATCGCCACGTTCAATTTCCTGCATAATTAAACCGTAGCTTATTTGGTCTAACCCCGCGCCACCATATTCCATGGGGATGTAAGGACCAAAAGCACCAATTTCTGCCAATCCATTTAGTATTTGTTTTGGAAATTCCGCTTTTTGGGCATAGTCTTCAATAATGGGTGATACTTCGCGTTTTACCCATTCGCGGGCTGCTTCGCGCACTAATTTGTGTTCTTCAGAAAGAAGTTCATCTAAGTTGTAATAGTCTGGTGCTTCAAATAAATCTGGTTTCATCTGGTCAATTTTATTATGAAATTAATGCAAGTGGATGTACTACCAGTCGAGTCATTAATTTTGAGTTTAATGACGTATTCAAAATAAAATATTCAGCAATTGAACTATTTTTTTGAGAATTCATCATTTTAGTTTCTCAAATTTAATTAATTCTTAGTATTCTATTACATTTTTAAATAGAAATCTTTGGTAAGATTTATATAATCTTCGGTGTATTGATGCCGTTCAGTTTCAATAATTAGGCTGTCTGTTATTATGTCGCATTTTGTGGAAGGAAAACTCCAAAAGACTTCGTTTAAATTCTGAAGTTAGTATTTCCTTGTACACGAAGTATTTTTATAGGAAACAAATTGAATTGTGAGGCTAAATCTATAAATGATGTTTCTTCTTTAAAAGGAATAATTACTGAAAAAATACCATCTTCAGATAATAATTTTGAAACACTTTCTAGTAAATGATCAAAAGGCATCGCGTCCGTAAATCGAGCTATATCGCGTTGGGCATTTAGTACTTTTGTAATCGTCTGAATAAAACGGCGGATTTGAAATGATGAGGTCGTAACTGTCTTCAATTTCATCAACAAATTCTTCTAGTGATGCATGATAACAAAAAAGTCTATCACCCCAAGGCGATGCTTCAAAATTATCAACACATTGTTCGTAAGCATCATCATCAATTTCAATAGCATCAATAAGTTCTGCATTGCTGCGTTGTGCCAACATGAGTCCTAAAACACCAGTGCCTGCTCCAATATCTAAAATAGAAAACGGATTGGATGTAATCGACGTCCAAGAACCAAGTAAAACAGCATCGGTACCAATTTTCATGGCACATTTATCTTGTTGAATTTCGAATTGTTTAAAAACAAAAGGTTTTAGGGGAGTCATATATTTCGATGCTAAATTTTATTGAAAAACAGTTAAAAAATGCTAAAGTATGTTAAAATTCATAATTTCTAGTTCTAGACTTAGTTATATACTCGTATATGTTTTTAGTAAGTAACAGGAAACCACAAACTTTAAAAAAAATTGACATGAAAACTTCAGAAAAAATTCTAGCGTATGCTCAATAATTTATTAATTATGAATTATCAGATTGAAACTATGTATTTAGAAGCTCTTGATATGGTTTCGGATAAACATTTAAAAGCATTTTTTAGAGAAAGAGGATTAGAGAGAAATGAATTTAGTGGACAATTGAAAACCGAAATTATAAAATTGGAAGGTATCCCTAGAAAGTTTAATGGATTGAGCAGTGATTTTAATAAAATGTGGCATGATTTTAAAACCTTACTGTTATTAAATAATGAGGATGATTTAATGGATGTGGTGTATGCTTTAAAACGATTGAGTATTGAAAAATACAACGATGTGTTGAGGGAAATTAATTTGCCTTTATCGGTATGTAAACTGTTGGTAAAACAACGCGATAGCATTAATAGTAATATGAACGCGATGAAGCGTCATGAAGAATTTGTTGTGTAACACAATCATAAAGTAAAAACAAAGGCTAATTTTTTAATAAAATTAGCCTTTGTTTTTATAAAGTAAGCTTAAAATTATAAGTAAAGGTCTATCAACCCTTCTGGAGTCTTAACAAAAATGGTTTTCGCTTTTCTGTCTATCTTATCAATAAATTCATCATTCATTGGTATTAGAATTTCTTTTCCATTGTTTTCTACTTCAAACAATGCTTGAGCCGTAGAATCGTTAATACTTACAATTGTACCAACTTTGCCATAGGTTAACATCTACCATAGTAAATCCAATCACCTCATGAAAATAAAATTTATCACCTTCTAATTTTGGTAAAAATTCTAATGGTAAATACACCTCACTTTTTATTAATGCATCGGCATCGGCTTCACTTGTAACATCTTCAAATTGTACGCGTAATAAATCTGATTTATGTAATTGAGAACTTTCAATAAAAAAGGGGATAAGCGTATTGCGAACTTCAATAAACATGGCGTCTAGATCTTCGTATAGTTCTGGTTGGTCTGTGTCTAACTTAATTAAAAGTTCGCCTTTAAAACTGTATTTTTTTACAATTTTTCCTAAGTAAAAACAATCTTCTTTTTTCATTGAAAACTCAGTTTTGTCATTCCCGCGAAGGTGGGAATCTATTTTAAATTTATCTTATAACGAATTAGATTCCCATCTTCGTGGGAATTGATATAAACAAATTTCCAATAAGTTTGATTAAATAAAAAACTCCGATAAAATATCGGAGTTTAAAAGTATAAAAAATTATTTTTTTATTCTTCTTCTTTAACTTCAGGAGCAGCTTCTGTTGCTTCTTCTGTTGTGTTTTCAACAACATCTTCAACTACTTCAGCTTCTTCCTCTACAACTGGTGCAGCAGCAGCAATACGTGCTTCATTAGCAGCTTTTTCAGCTTCAAACGCTTTCGCTTTTGCTTCAGCTTGTGCTTTTGCTAAACCATCTGTTTTAGCATCAACTTTTCCAGCTTTTTCTTCTAACCAAGCAGTGAATTTTGCTTCAGCTTGTTCTTCTGTTAAAGCACCTTTTCTAACACCACCTGCAAGATGATTTTTCAATAAAGCACCTTTGTAAGATAAAATAGCTTTTGCAGTATCAGTTGGTTGTGCACCATTTTGTAACCATTTTACAGCACCATCAACGTTTAATTCAATAGTTGCTGGGTTTGTGTTTGGATTGTAAGTACCTAATTTTTCTAAGTATTTACCATCTCTTTTTGAACGTGCATCTGCTGCTACGATCCAGTAAAAAGGTTTTCCTTTTTTACCGTGTCTTTGTAATCTAATTTTTACTGGCATAATAATTAATTAATTTGAGGTTCTCGACCTCGGTTATTAATTAGGGCGCAAAGATACTATATTTTTTTAATTATCAATACGTTATTTTAATTTGAAACAGAATTATTTGTAATTTTTTTTAGAACAATAAGCAAACGGGAGATGGCGCGTTAATACTATGTAAAAAAGTAAGTTTGCCCGAAGAAGAATCTATATTGAAAACGGATATATTATTGCTGTTTTGATTGGCAACTAATAAAAAATTTCCTGTTGGGTCTAGCGTAAAGTTTCTAGGCCAGTCGCCATGAACCGGCACCGTCTGAATTTTTTCTAGCGTGCCATCACGTTTATTTCGACTAAAAACCACGATGGAGTTTTCGCCTCTGTTAGAGCCGTATAAATAGTCTTCGTTTTTAGATAAATGAATATCTGCACACGAATTTTTTCCTCTGTAATTTTCATCTAAAGTTGAATCGTAATCAATTTGTTCAAATCCGGTAGATGTTCTTTTAATAGATGTTACCGAGCCCCCGTATTCATTTATAACATAAATATATTGTCTGTTCTTGGTAATAGCAAAGTGGCGCGGGCCTGGGTTTCCAGACATGGTAACAAGATTTGGTGTTTCTAAAACATATTTATCATTCTTTAATGCGTATTGATAAACGGCATTTGTTCCTAAATCGGCAATGTATAACTCGTCTTTTAAAAATTGTGCGGAATGCGCATGTGAAATTTTGTCGACGGTATTAAAATTAAATGTTTGTAAGGTGTTCAGTAATTTACCATCTTTTGATATGGTATAAATAGTCGCACTTCCTCCGCCATAATTTGATACAACGGCTTTATCTCCTGATTGGTTTGTGGCTATATGACACGGACCAGTGCCATTACTACCCAGTTTATTTAAAAATTCTAGTGATCCGGATGGTTGCACTTTAAACGCCGAAACGGTACCGCCAAGACTTTCACTTACGGCATAGATGTATTGTTTGTCTGGAGAATAGGTTATAAAGGATGGGTTTTCTATTTCGGCGGCTAATTTAAGATTCTTAAGTTCGCCGGTCTTAGTGTTGAATTGCAATTGGTAAATGCCTTCGCTGTCTCCGTTTGTATAAGTGCCAACGTACAATGGAAGGTTTTGGGATTCGAAATTTAAATAACACATAAAAAAACAAGCAAAAAATAGTGAACGAGCCATATCATAATATTTTTAATTTTTAAATGTATGATATTTTGAGCTATTTGTCGCTTATTTAATTGTAATACTTTCTGTTATTATTTAAGATTTAATAATGAAATTTCTTGTGAAATTAAACTATCAATAACTTTTGAAGACGCTGATATTTGATTGTTGACAATAAGTTTTTTCATAACTTGATTTGTTACCAAGTTAACATCAGATGCTGCTAGCGGGGTGTTAAAGTAATTTTGAACCTTAGTGTTTAAGTTTATTTTACAGGCGGCTAAAAGTGCTCTTAAAGAGGCTCCTTCAAGCCATTCGTTATAGGCGTTTATTTCTTCGGTAATAATGGTATTAACTTCGTTAGTAGCTGCCAAACGGTTTTCTTTAGTTTCTTCCAATTCAACTGAAATTGAATCTAAATCGTGAAAAATGATCTCGTTTTGATGTGCTAATTCTTTATTGATGTTGCAAGGAACAGCTAAATCTATTAATAAAGTTTTTTTGATTAGTGGGTTGATTGTATTTATTAAGTTCGGACAATTACTGGCAGCACTTATAATGACATCGAAATCATCAAAATGATTCGAAATTACATTGGCCCAAGGATAGGTTTTACATTTATTAGTTTGCGATAGAATAATGGCTTTTTCCTCACTTCTGTTAGCAATGTAAATATTAGTATAATTAAACTTGGAATTGTATTTAAATAGTTGTTTAATAATGTCTCCAGCGCCAATAAATAATATTTTTTTTGCTTTTACCGAAGCGCTATCAAACGATTGACGTATTACTTTGAGCGATTTGTAAGCCACTGAAGTGGTTCCGTCTCTAAAATCCGTTTCGTTACTTATGCGTTTATGGGTTTTAAAAACAGCTTGTAAAGCACGCTCTAAAAGCGAACCTTGTAGTTTGTGCGCCATAGAAAACTGATGCGCTTTTTTTATTTGAGAAATAATTTCGGCATCACCAAAAACGAGTGATGCTAAGCCTGAAGAAACTTCAAGCAAATGTTTAATGGTGTCTTTTGTTTCGTTGCTAGAATAAAACAATGGTTTTTCGGCCTCTGGATTACCAACAGATTTGAAGTTCATCAACACATCTAAAACAGCATTGGAGGTGGTATTTATAGCCTCAAAATAGACTTCGGTTCTATTACAGGTTGCCAAAATAAACAAGCCAGAAATATCATTAAAAGAATCGCAAATTAACGTTGTTAAAGCTTCTTTTTCTTCTTCAGAAATATGATATTTTTCTCGTTGTAATGTGGATGCAGTATTATGAGAAATACTTATATAACGAAATGATTTATTCATGTTTAGCTTAAGTCAATAATTTATATAAACGCAATAATTGATTTCAAAGTAAATAAGGCTAAAGATAGTTACAGAGTATGAAATAGGGAATGATATTTGTCATGTTTCGTAACATATGTTACATAATTATTTTGGTTTGGTTTGTGTTTTTTAAATAAAAAAAGCCGAACCATTTATGTTCAGCTTTTCTTAGTGTAATTAAAAATAGTATCTAAATTAGATTACTTTTTTAATGTTCTCAAATAATTAACTATTAACCAAACATCTTCTTCGTCTGGAATTTTCTTTTCGTAATTAGGCATGTCGTCTCTTCCAATGTAGCTTTTGTAAAAAAGAGCGCCGTCTGACTGACTTTGGAATTTTTTACTTGAAAAGTCTCCTAAATCGCCGTTTACTTCGTTAGCTTTTGGTCCATCACCTAAACCAGCTTTACCGTGGCAAGATTTACAATGTTTATCGAAAAGAGATTTCCCGACATTTAAATCTTTCTTAGGGTCTGTCGGGTTTTTCATTTTTTCATATTTTGCTGGTACCTTCCATTCATCCTGAACTACAGAAGTGAAAGAATATAGAGCAAAAGATAATAAATCCTAAAATTGCTAATGTTTTAATTGTTTTCATTGGTTTAAAATACTGTTTAATTTATAATTAAGTTAATCAAATATGGTGCCGTTTATTTTAGTTTTCAGTTAGTTAGTAATTAATCTTTGGTTTTCATTTCCAGTTCTTTGCCTTCTTTACTAATAGAAAACAAATTTTTAATGGTATAGGCATAATTTGCCCAAACACCAACCAATAAAATGGTTAGAACTATATACATCCATATTGGTGCAGCCTCAGACCATAACGTATTACTATCGTCTAGCCGCAAGTTTGGTAAACACACCCCAATTTACGTTTTTTTCTTGAATTACATTTGCAAACTCATCATGATCTTGAATAATTGCAAAAACCGTGTAATTTCCGTTAGCATCACCAGGAATATTTGTTGGCATTTCGAACTCAAATTCACCGTTTTCTATAGTGCCTTCCTCAATTTTCATTCTAGAAATCATACCGTTAACAGATATTATGATATCGCATTCTTCTACCGGCAATATTGTTCCTGCGCTATCCTTTAAATAGGCTTTAACAAACACTGTTTTTACACTGTCTATTTCTTGTAAATCGAGTTCTAAATATAGGTTTTTAACGCTTAGCGTTTCCTCTTGTTCATCAATGGCATCGGTACCTTCAAAAAGTGCTTTTAAATTGATATAACCGTCCTCATCTGCTAAATACTTTTGATTTTCAGGAAGTATTATTCTAGCAATCCCTTCGTTATTTGTTTTTGAAGTTCCTAATTAAAACGTCTTCATCATTTAAAGTGTTGAAAAATTTTATTTCGGCATCAAAAACCGGCACATTATCTTTTCGGTCTTCTTTATTTCGTCGCAATAAAGCTAACTTCAAGAGTTCGAGTATTATCAGAATTTTTGATGGTTTTAAAATTATACATCATTCTATAATTTTCAACATCGATATCCTGCGCAAATGTGTTAGTATTAACGATAAACCAATTATCAAAGCAAATGCAAAATATTTATAAAATATGGATTTCATTAGTTCTGATTTTGAGTTAAATTTTTTGGTTTTCTTTTTTGAGCTCTTTCATTGTCGATTATTCCAGACATTGAAATAATTGGAACCAACCTCATCAATAAAATAAAGAATAAGATAAAAGCGGCTACCCCTGTAAAACTTAATGCCCATTCTATCCATGTTGCAGAATAATGAATGAATTCTGGTCTTGTGTCTTGTATTGGTAAATACGGTGTTTCAAGAGTCGGCACAATAATAAGGTATCTGTTAAACCATAATCCTAAAACTGCTACCACTGCTGCAAAAGTTATGGAATTTATCGTTCTGAATTTTTTAAAGAATAGAATTACAATGGGTACTAAAACACCAATATAATTAGCGAAAATAAACATCCAGAAATATCTGCTAAATAGCGTATTTAGTAAATTAACATCGTGTGTTTTGTGGCTAAACCATCTTGAAAAATATTCGCTGAACGTAAAATACCCAAATAGTAAAGAAATTACCAATAATATGATGCCTGCTCCTATAAAGTGTACTTTTCGAATATAATGCTCTAAATGGTAAAATTTACGAATTAAATACATGGCTATGATGATAACTCCAACGCCAGAATATAATCCTGCAATTATAAAATAAGGCGCAAATATTGAGCTGTTCCATCCTGGTTGTACAGTTAAACTAAATATCCAAGCTAGAACGGAATAGGCTATAATTGCCAAAGCAATAATCATAGCAGACATGGTTCTTGTTATTTTATGCAGTTTTTCGCGCTGAGTAGGCGTGTCATAATAACCAATGGCCAATTTTTTATACAGTTTTTTTCTCCAGTTAGGAGCATTTTCACTATTATCACGTAGAATAGCGAAATCTGGTATAAATGTTAGGTATAAATATATAAAGCATCCTATAAGATCGGTAATAATAGCAATGATATCCCAAGTAATGGGCGATTGTATTCTAGGGTAAAGGAATAGGTAATGTAACCTGTCTAATCTTCCAATACATAATAAAATAAAAATAGGCCCAATTATTAGTGAAAGCACCGTAATTATTTCTACTATTCGGCCAACAGAATTTTTCCAAGGTGTTTTAAAGAAATGTAAAATACCCGAGATAAACGCGCCAGAATAGCTTAGGCACACAAAGAATATAAAATTGATAATATAAATACCCCAGACAACATTGTCTCGCATCCCTGTAACTTCGTGACCTTTTACTGCTTGTATTACAAATGCAACAATGCCAACAATAATTACAGCAATTAAAAAACCAATCCAAATTTTTGAGGTTCGGGTAGATTTCTCTAGCATTGGCGAAAACTCTTTAACCAATTCTCTTTTTCTAAGTTCTAAATCCATAATTAAGAGTGTTTAAGTTAAATTTCACCTTTGTTTTTTAAGTCTTGTACATAAGGAACATCTTTGTAACGCTCAATAATATCTGGTTCAACATCAAATCCGCGTTCTAATGGGAATTGTCTGTTTACAGCAGGTAAATAATACACGTTTGGTTTTGTACCTAAATGTTCTAAATGTCTGTAACCGCCGCGATTTTTAATTAATTCTGAAAAACGAACGGTTTCTTCTCCATTGGTAACGATATCTTCATTTTTGTCGCCAAAATAAATAACGCCCATTGGGCAAGATTGCGCACAGTGCGGTAGTTTTCCTTGACGTAACATATCTGGACAGAAATCACATTTCATAACGGTGCCTTCTGCAGCTGGAACACTGGTTTCTGGAGAATATGGTTGCGATTTATCATCAAATTTAGCTTTGTGTCCCCAGTTAAATTGACGAGCAGAATACGGGCAACTTGTTACACAGAACTTGCAACCTATACAACGATCGTTATCAATTAAAACAATACCATCTTCACGTTTAAAAGTGGCGCCAGTTGGGCAAACCGTAACACAAGGTGGTTCATCACAATGAAAACAAGGTTTTGGGAACCAGTAAGGTGAGCCTTCTTCGTTATCTTGAATGAGCTGTACTTTCATAAACTCTTCATGATAATCAAGTTTGTGAGCTTTTTGGCAACTCTCAACACATTTTCTAGCATTCTTGCACTTTGCCAAGTCTATTACCATTACAAATTTTCTATCAGGAATGCCTTTTCTGGATTCTGCTGGCGTGATATGTGCTTCAGGATATTTGTTTATGCTTTCTGCGTCAACCTCCACCATTCTGCCATCGGGCGTAAGTACTCTAACTTTTTCACCTGAAGAGGCCGCTTTTTCTTGTTCAGAATTCGACATTATTGACAAGCCCGCAACAGCAGAAACACTGGTGAGTAATCCTAATTTTAGGAAATTACGCCTGTTTGCTCCTTCCTTATGTTCTTCTTTTTTTTCCATAGTTCACCTTGTTTAATAAATTTTGAAATCTGACAGCCTTATAAATTAACGAGGTGTCAAAGATTAAATTTACAGCGATTAATGTCTTAAAGTTGTTGACTTTAAAGTGTTAAAAATTATAATTTCTGGTTATGTTAAATCCAATTAAGATTCCTTTGTTAAAAAAATCATTTGTATTCTTCATATAATTTTGCTGTGGTACAATACCGCTATAATTTGTTACGAATATGTGAAAAGCGTGGGCAGAAGTAGCAAACTCTGCACCAAGGCTTATACCCGGGTTATTATAGCTTAAACCAGTTGTTGGGTCGTCGTTTAATTGTGTTATTGGTTGGCTGTAATCAAATATAATTGCGGTTTGAGGGCTTATTTTGTAACGTCCACCCAAGGCAATAGAAAAGCGATCATTTTCCATAGAATAGTCTACCGTATTATAGTGGGAAAATGATGGTGCCAACTGCAAGGATAAATTTGAATTAAATCGCTTCGCAATAATTAGTTGGTGGAAATAGGAATATCTATCTTGTTTAGTAACAAATAACCCGTCATTCGAGCTGCCTGAACGTCCATCAATACCAGCATTTCCAAAATAAGTTAAGCTTATTGGCGTGCTTCCCGAACGGGTTTGTTGTAACAATCCAACTTTTAAGCTAAAATCACTTAGTCTATTTTTTTTAGTTATCCCGTATCCAACGGTTACCCAGTCTAATATAGCGTATGATAATGCTATTCTAATATTTGAATTGGCACCATAAATACCTAATAAGGAATTTTCTTCATCAATCAAACCGAATCTGTGCTGCATCATAACTTCTAACGTGTTTTTATTAAACAAGACATTGGTTTGATTGTCAATAAGCGTTGAGCTTTCAAAAGCAGGACGTTCTGGTTTTTCTACAACAGAATCCTTTACTTTTTCTTGTGAAAACGTTATAAGAGGAGCTATTAAGAAAGCAAGCAGTAATATTTTATAGTTTTTCATTTTAACGTCTTTATTATTAGTTATTGGCTGCACCATCATCAATCCATTTTTTAATTAAAGCAAGCGATTCGGAATCCACATTTCTGTGGCCATTGATTGCTAAAAAAGTATAAAGCGTACTGGTTCCGCTGCTTCCTGCTTTTACGTAAGAAGGCACTAAAGCATTGTATGCAGTTCCTACGCTTAAATCCGGACTTTGGCCAGATGGTTTGTGGCATTGAGTACAGTTGTATGTTGCAAATATTGGTGCGATGTCATCGGCGAATGAAACTACCGTATCTGGTGGAATTACTACTTCCACTTCCTCTGGTAATTCATTATAATAACATGAAAAAAAGAATAAAGCTAAACTGTTAACAAGAACTATTTGCAATAGTTTTTTCATTTCATTTCATTTTTAAGGTTGATTAACTTTTGTAAAACGTTGTTAATACTTGCCATAAGGTTCAAGATATTTTTGAAAGTTCACGGCACCATATGGCTTTTCGTGAACAAATCGTCTTCTTATATATATTATAGAACTTCTAAAGCTTTCTTTAAAGCACTTATTGTTCTACGTAATTACAGTATTAATTTTAAGGTTGAATGCTTAGAATTGATTAAGTAAGCAAGGCATTTGCATACGTTGGGTTGTGCAACCTATGACATGATCTTCTTCTAAAGTTTTATAATTCCAAACGGCTTGAGCATTCTTTACAGGAACTACCAATGGATTAGTTGCGATGGCATTTGCTCCACTTCCATCATCTTTAGGGTACAGCTGAACCAGTTGTTAAACTAAAACTGTTTCCGTATGTCGCACGATTCTAAGCTAAATCCTTCATGTAGGATTGGCATACTGTTGTCCACCTAATAACTAGCTTGCTGCAGCCAATTGCTGTCATGACTTTTTTGCAATTTTCACAACAGTTTGAAATTGGGTGCCCATGTATGTCCACCTTCGGCGGTATTTCTCAGATGTACCCATATGGCAAGACACACATGATGCTCCTGTTCGTGTGAGCAGAATCACCATTTGACCCCGTACCAGGATAACCAATAGCACCTCGATATTAGCTCCCATGATTCCTTCTAAAACGGTCGCTTGGGGACCATGGTGAGGTCCGTATCTAGAACTAGTAATAGTTACATTCGCAGTACCAACTGGAATAGGATAGCTAGTTCTTGGTTGGTGACAAGTTATACAAGCATTACTTAAACCTAGAGCGTCTTTACTATTAGTAAAGTTAATGGTTACTGTTGGGTCTAAATCTAACTTAACAGGAGCAATGTTTCTTAATGCATAATCATTGCCATCACTCTCAAAATCGAATGATCTGTGATCGGTATGACAACCTGTACAGCTAATTGGGTTTGAAACCGCATAACCTGCAGGATTTACAGTTGGAATTTAGTCCCCATTAACATCTTCCAGGTAAGCACCAGTAGATGCGTCTTTTTTAAAAACCAACCCGATAAATAATCAATGTAGCCTTCATTGTGTGGCAATTGAAGCAATCTGCACTTGTTCCTCTTCCCCAAGAGCAGCTCCTATATCATGGCCAGACGACTGCATAAGTGCTGTTATTGGATTACGATGTGATCGATGAGTGACACTTTAAGCAAGCTGCTGCAGAGGCAATCAACACCATCGACACCATCTATACCTTGAGTTCCATCTGCTCCTGCAGGACCAGGAATAGGTGTATAATCGCTCGTACATTGAAAAAACATAAAACTTGTTACAACAACAAGTACGTTTAGTATTAGCTTGAAATTTTTCATAATGACTAGATTGATAATTTAGTTTTAAAATTATGTTAAAAGTAGGTAACATTTGTTACAGATAACATGACTTTTGTCATGTGAAATTTACTTTAGAATAATTCTTTTTAAGATATAATCGTACAGCTTTTTGTTTAAAACTCTTTATAACTTTTGCTTTTCAAAGTGATATATTTCTGTATTTTTATAATCTTCGTTTAAAAATGCTAAACGACTTAAAACCAAACAATTTTAGATAAAAATGTACTTAATTTTCGATACTGAAACTACTGGCTTGCCTAAACGTTGGGATGCACCCATTACAGATACTGATAATTGGCCAAGGTGTATTCAAATTGCATGGCAATTGCACGATGGTATAGGAAATTGTATCGAGCATCAGGATTATTTAGTACAGCCCGACGGATTTAATATTCCGTATGATGCCGAAAAAATACATGGTATTTCTACAGAATTGGCGCAAGAACAAGGGATTCCTTTAGCAGAAGTTTTAGAAAAATTTAATGAAGCATTAAGTAAAACGAAGTTTGTTGTTGGGCAAAATGTAAAGTTCGACCTTAATATTATGGGTGCTGAATTTGTGAGAGGCGATGTGGCAAATCCGTTACAAGAACTACCAGTTTTAGATACCTGTACAGAACATACCGCTAGTTTGTGTGAAATTCCTGGTGGTCGTTATGGAAAATTTAAGTTGCCTACTTTAACCGAGCTGCATGAGTTTTTATTTAATCAGCCATTTAAAGAAGCGCATAATGCTACTGCCGATGTAGAAGCAACCACACGATGCTTTTTCGAATTAATTAGAAAAGGAGAGTTTACTAAAGAACAATTAGATGTTCAGCCCGATTATTTTAATAAGTTCAATGAAGTAAATCCAAATGTAATTCAACTCATCGGATTAAAGCATATCAATCTTAAACAAGAAAGTGCTAAAATTCGGGAGCGATTAAAAAGTGCACAGGTTGATAGTATTTCAACAGAAGAGATTAAGCAAAACGTTTCAGATTTAAAAGAAGTCGATTTTGTTCACCTGCATAACCATTCGCAATTTTCCGTATTGCAATCCACAATAAGTGTTACCGATTTAGTAGCTGCAGCGGCGCAATATAATATGCCTGCCGTGGCGCTTACAGATCATGCCAACATGATGGGGGCGTTTCACTTTGTAAAAGCAGTTAGCAACCATAATAGAGGTGTAAAATCGAAGAATGAAGCCGCTATTAGTAAAGGAGAAACTCCTACTGCCACAGAAATAAAACCCATTCTTGGTTGCGAATTCTTTGTTTGCGAAGATCATGCAGACAAAACCAGAAAAGATAATGGCTATCAAATAGTACTGCTGGCGAAAAACAAAAACGGCTATCATAATATAGCCAAACTATCATCTTTAGCATTTACTGATGGTTTTTATTATTTACCACGAATCGATAAAACATTAGTAGAAAAATATAAAGACGATTTAATTGTTTTAACAGGAAGTTTGTATGGCGAAGTGCCAAGTAAGATTTTAAATATTGGTGAAAATCAAGCTGAAGAAGCCTTGCTTTGGTGGAAAGATTTGTTTGGAGACGATTTGTATATTGAATTAATGCGTCATAATCAAGAAGACGAAAATCGTGTAAACCCAGTATTGATAGAGTTTTCTAAAAAGCATGATGTAAAATTAGTAGCTACCAATAACACCTATTATTGTAAAAAGGAAGATGCTAATGCACACGATATATTATTATGTGTAAAAGATGGCGAAAAACAAGCAACGCCAATTGGTCGAGGTAGAGGCTATCGCTACGGTCTACCAAATCAAGAGTACTATTTTAAGTCTCCCGAAGAAATGAAATCGCTCTTTAAAGATGTTCCCGAGGCTATTAGTAACATTCAGGAAATTGTTGATAAGGTTGAAGCCTATGATTTGGCACGTGAGGTGTTATTACCAGCATTCGATATTCCAGCAGAATTTAAAAATGAAGAAGATTTAATCGATGGTGGTAAGCGCGGTGAAAATGCCTATTTAAGACATTTAACCTATCAAGGTGCTAAAAAACGTTATGGGGAAGATTTTTCAGATGAAATAACAGAACGACTCGATTTCGAATTAGAGGTAATTCAAAACACAGGGTATCCTGGGTATTTTTTAATTGTTGAAGATTTTATTCGCGAAGCCAGAAAAATGGACGTGTCGGTAGGTCCGGGTCGTGGTTCGGCCGCTGGTTCGGTTGTCGCGTATTGCCTTTGGATTACCAATATAGATCCGCTTAAATACGATTTGCTTTTTGAGCGTTTCTTAAATCCAGATCGTATTAGTATGCCCGATATCGATATTGATTTTGATGATGAAGGAAGAAGCAGGGTTATGGACTATGTAATTAAAAAATACGGAAGCAATCAAGTGGCGCAAATAATCACCTATGGTACAATGGCGGCGAAATCATCTATTCGCGATACCGCTCGTGTACTCGATTTACCCTTGTTTGATGCCGATAGAATTGCCAAATTAATTCCTACCATGTCTAAACTAAATAAAATATTTGGTTTAAGTGAAAAGGAGTTAAGTAGTAAGTTTCGAGCTGAAGATTTAGAAAAAGTAAATCAACTTTTAAATATTTCTGAAGGCAGCGATTTAGAAGCCGAAACCGTAAATACTGCAAGAGCTTTAGAAGGTTCTGTTCGAAATACTGGAATTCATGCCTGCGGGGTTATTATTACTCCAGACGACATTACCAAATTCGTTCCGGTAGCAACAGCAAAAGATTCCGATTTATATGTTACCCAGTTTGATAACTCGGTAGTTGAAGAAGCAGGATTGTTAAAAATGGATTTCTTGGGATTAAAAACGCTAACCTTAATTAAGGATACCGTTAAAATCGTAAAAGCAAAGCATAACATTTTGCTCGATCCAGATACGTTCCCTTTAGATGATGAAAAGACCTATGAATTATTCCAAAGAGGTGAAACCGTTGGTGTATTCCAGTACGAGTCTCCCGGAATGCAAAAACATCTTAAAGATTTAAAACCAACCGTTTTTGAAGATTTAATTGCCATGAATGCCCTGTATCGCCCAGGGCCCATGGAGTATATCCCTAGTTTCGTGCGTAGAAAACATGGGGAAGAGCCTATCGAGTACGATTTAGATGCCATGGAAGAGTACCTAAAGGAAACTTATGGTATTACGGTGTATCAGGAGCAGGTAATGTTACTGTCTCAAAAACTCGCAGGATTTACAAAAGGTGAAGCCGATGTACTGCGAAAAGCGATGGGAAAAAAGCAAATTGCGGTTCTCGATAAAATGAAACCCAAATTTGTAGAGCAGGCAAGCGCTAATGGTCACGACGCTAAAATACTCGAAAAAATCTGGAAAGACTGGGAAGCTTTTGCTAGTTATGCATTTAATAAATCGCATTCCACTTGCTATGCGTGGATAGCCTATCAGACAGCCTATTTAAAAGCGCATTACCCAGCAGAATATATGGCAGCGGTACTGTCCAATAATATGAACGACATCAAGCAGGTTACCTTCTTTATGGAAGAATGTAAGCGCATGAAGTTGGATGTTCTTGGTCCTGATGTGAATGAGTCATTTTATAAATTCTCAGTAAATAAAGACAATGCGGTTCGGTTTGGTATGGGCGCAATAAAAGGTGTAGGTCATGGAGCCGTTATTACCATTGTAGATAACCGTAAAAAAGACGGACCCTACAAATCTATTTTTGATTTTGCGAAACGCATCGATTTGCGGGCAGCAAATAAAAAAGCCTTCGAAAATTTAGCACTCGCAGGTGGATTCGACGGATTTAAAGAAACACATCGCGCACAATATTTTCAAGATGAAGGCGATGGAATTACGTTTTTAGAAAAGGCCATTCGTTATGGAGCTAAGCATCAGGAAAACGAAAATTCGGCGCAAGTAAGTTTGTTTGGCGATGCTAGCGATGTTCAAATAGCAGAACCACAAGTACCACCTTGCGAAGAATGGGGTACCATGGAAAAATTGGCGCGAGAAAAAGAAGTAGTAGGTATTTATATTTCAGGACATCCGTTAGACGATTTTAAAATTGAAATGAACACCTTTTGCAACGCAAGTTTGGCGCTGTTTAAAGATTTAGAACCTTATGTAAATAGAGAATTAGTTTTTGGCGGCGTGGTAACCGATGTACAACATCGCGTAAGCAAACAAGGTAAAGGATGGGCATCTGTTTACCGTTGAAGATTATACAGATAGTTTTGAGTTTCGAATATTTGGCGAAGAATACTTAAAGTTTAGACACTTTTTAATGAAAAACAATTTCGTATTTGTAAAAACCTTGATTCGCGAAGGTTGGGTAAATAAAGAAACAGGAAAGAAAAGTGACCCAAGGTTGCAATTTAATAGTTTTCAATTGCTGCACGACGTCATGGAAAATTATGCCAAAAAAGTTGTCCATTCAAATAAATATCAACGATTTAAAAGAAGCCAAAATCTTAAAACTAAAAGAACTACTGCAAATGCATCCAGGTAGCCAAATGCTTAATTTTGTGGTATATGATAATAAAGAACAAATAAAGCTTCAAATGCCTAGTAGAAAGCAAAAAGTTAAAGTATCACAAGAACTTCTAAACGAGTTAGAAAATGAAAACGTAATGTTTAAGTTAAACTAATTCCTGCGAATCCCAATAGCTATCGGGATGAAATTTTATAATTCTAAAAGCGATAGTATCATTCAAGCTTTAATTATTTGGGCAATTGCTAAAGCACCGCGCTTTCCACTATATCTTTTTTGTGCTTAACTTGTTTCAGTATCTCATCAAGTTTAAAATATTCATGGCTGTTAAATGCTTAATTCAAAGTTAATATCAGCACAAAAAAGGATGCCGTTTCAATCGCTATTGCGAGTGCAGTACTAGTTGCAAATTATAGATTTAAATTGACGTTACATTTACTCACGCGGCCACTAAGCAGAGCTTAACGGTAGCTGCGTACTTCATGCTATAAATCTTCGCGTTAAATTAGGTTGCACTTATTCAATATGCCACAAAGCATAATTCAGCAGCAGCGTGATTAGATGTCCCCGCTCCCGCTAAGCGCTGCTTAGTGGCGGGCAGAACTAGCTACAAATTATAGAATTAAATCGACTTTACATTTACTCATGCGGTCACTAAGCTGGAGCTTATCGGTAGCTGGGAACTAATTTTTTAGGGGTTAGATATTAAAAATGCGATGTTTTTGTTTGATTTAAAAAATAATTCATTTTTAAGGGTAGGAATTTTTAAAGAATACTTGTTATATAATAAATTGGTCTATAAAACTGTTATAGGCTTAGTAATAACTTAAAAAATCCTATTTATGAACAAATTTAAAATTTTAATGGTTTTAATGGCACTCGGATTTGTATCCTGCCAAAATGATGATTCATCAAATCTATCAAGTGATGATTCTTTTTCATCAGAAGCTATTGCTGAAGAAGCAGAAAGCGTATTAGATAATATTGCGCTTTATTCTGAAAGCACTTTTGGTGTGTATCAATCAACAGGTAAAACATCGCTAGACTCTAAAACTGATGGCACCTCTAAGCGTGGTCGCTCAGGGTATTTTAAAGACTGTGTCGATATTGCCTATGAAGAAACAGATACAACACGAAAATTAATAATTACGTTTACAGGCGATTGTACAGATAGCGATGGTAATATCATTACAGGAACTATTACTAAACTACGGTCGAAAACAGATACAAGCGCAGAAAGATCAATCACAATTACCAATTTAAGTATAAATGGCTATTTAGTAAATGGTTCAAAATCTTATACATATACCGCAAGCAATGCGAATGGAAATCCAGAAATGACGGGTTCTATAGACATTACTGTAGAAACGGATGCGGGCACTATTTCGAAAGTAGGTACTAGAACTGTAGAAATTACCGCTGGATCAGATACAGATACGTGTACCGACGATGAAAAAACCATTACCGGCTCTTCTGAATTTACAGATGCAACCGGAGCGGTGTTTAGCATGGTGATAGATCCTGCCTTAGTAAAACCAGCAGCGTGCAAGTATATTGCCTCTGGTATTAAAACTTATACTAATGCCAACGGCATAACAACTGTAGATTATGGCGATGGCACCTGCGATAATATTGCTATAAAAACAGCAGCAGATGGCACGGTTACCGAAATAGAATTAGGTAGAAAAAGGCATCATTAAAATTTCTTAAAATAAATTAAAAGAGCTATTCAATTTGGTAGCTCTTTTTTTATTATATTTAGGGATATTAATAAGTCTAAAAAACCAAATAGCCATTGTTGATAAGGTTATAAGTAAAACAAATAGTAACGCTGTAAGCTTTCGAGTTTTTTTTGACTAATTTTGTACGAAGAAAATAGAATACGAATTAAAAACAATAAATATTATGGCATTAGAAATTACAGATGCAACGTTTGAGGAAACAGTACTGAAAAGCAGTAAACCAGTTTTAGTAGATTTTTGGGCAGCTTGGTGTGGTCCATGTAGAATGGTTGGACCAATTATAGAGCAAATTAGCGAAGAATATAAAGGGAAAGCAGTAGTAGGAAAAGTAGATGTAGACGCCAACCAAGAATTTGCTGCAAAATATGGTGTACGTAACATACCTACAGTTTTGGTGTTTCAAAATGGAGAGGTAGTTGGACGTCAAGTTGGTGTAGCACCTAAAAATGCTTATACGGAGGCGATAGATTCACTTTTATAGTCAATAAACAAAAAGAAAACTTAAAAGGTTTGCCGTTATGGTAAACCTTTTTTTATTTTAGATGAAAATTAATTAAACATGAGTGATAAAAATAAAGTTCAAGATGCTATTGATAGCAAATTTATAGAACAACGTAAAGTTTTTTTATGGGGGCAGGTAGATGATAAATCTGCAAAACATGTTATCGATAGATTGATGTATCTAGATGCATTAGAAACAAAAGATATTCAATTGTACATTAACAGTCCGGGTGGCTATGTAACTTCGGGTTTTGCTATTTACGATTGTATTAAGTCATTAAAAAGTGAAGTTTCTACTATCTGTACAGGATTTGCAGCTTCCATGGGGTCTATTATACTTTCCGCAGGCCAAAAAGGAAAAAGGTTTATACAACCACATGCTCGTGTTATGATTCATCAACCAAGCGGAGGAGCACAAGGACAAGCCAGTGATATAGAAATTACGGCAAAAGAAATTATTTTAACCAAAGAGTTGAGTGCACAAATCTTAGCAGATAATTGTGGACAATCCTTTGAAAAAGTAATGAAGGATTTTAATCGCGACCACTGGATGGGGGCGAAAGAATCGGTAGAGTACGGTATTGTTGATGCTATTTTAGGATAATATTGATTTGGATATTCAGGAAGAACTCAATAAAGCAGAAGGTTTTAAAAACCTAGAGCTACTTGCAAAACAAGTGGTAGAGGGTTTTATTGCAGGGATGCATAAGAGTCCGTTCCATGGGTTTTCGGCAGAATTTGCAGAGCATAAAATTTATAATAAAGGCGAAAGCACGCGGCATATCGATTGGAAGTTGTTTGCAAAAACCGAGAAACTATATACCAAACGTTATGACGACGAAACCAATTTAAGGTGTCATATCATCATTGATAATAGTAGCTCGATGCATTATCCTGAAATGCGCTCGTTTTCTATTGACAATCTTAATAAAATTGCGTTTTCTGTTTTAGCCGCGGCTTCTTTAATGCAGATTCTTAAGAAACAAAGAGATGCAGTCGGATTAAGTATTTATAGTGATGCGTACGATTACTATGCCCCCGAAAAGGGTAGTGAGCGTCATCATCAAATGCTATTAAATCATTTAAGTGAGGCCGTTAGTTCAAGACGTTTACGTAAACATACAGAAACCTATAAATACCTACACGAAATAGCCGAAAAAATTCATAAACGGTCAATGATATTTTTATTTACCGATATGTTTCAAACCAATGAAGATGAAAACAAGCTATTTGAAGCATTACGTCATTTAAAATATAATAAGCATGAAGTGATTTTATTTCATGTGTTTGATAAGGAAAAGGAATTAAATTTCGAGTTCGATAACAAGCCAAAACGGTTTATAGATGTCGAAACAGGAGAGCATATTAACTTGTATGCTGATACGATTAAAGAGAATTATAGTAAAGCTGTAAGCAATTATTTTGATGCTTTAAAGCTAAAATGTTTGCAATACAAGATAAAATATGTGGAGGCAGATGTTAATGATAATTTTAATAACATCCTCACTACGTATATGATAGAGCGCAAAACCTTTGTTTAGTAAAAATAGTTTCAAAAAAATATAAAAAAAGATTTGACATATTAAAAAAGGCGTGTATATTTGCAACCGCAATAATGCAACGGTCTGGTAGTTCAGTTGGTTAGAATGTCGCCCTGTCACGGCGAAGGTCGCGGGTTCGAGTCCCGTCCAGACCGCAAAAATTGCTAAAGAAGCTCTAAGAGATTAGGGCTTTTTTTGGCAGTTATAAGAAGTTGTGTTGTTCCTAGAGCGATCTAGGGAGTAGTTTACCAGAGTAATTTGGTATTCCAATGAGAAGCTTTCCTTTTTTCTTCATAGAAAATCGGGATGCTTTTTTGTTTTATGGCTTTTTGTTTTATGACAATTCCTTCTTTCTATTCAATCGAATAATCTGAATAAACTTGATGATAAAAATTATTTTAAGGGTTATGCCTGAAACTATTAAATAAATGGGTTGAATCAGGTTTTGTTCTACCCCTCGAAGGTAGAGTCCTATAAAAAATAATATCAATCCTAAAGCTAAAAGATATAGCTCTGTTCCTGGTTTATAATCCCCATTTCTAATCTTTAAAACAATGTAAATTACCTTACATGTTACTCCAGTTATAATCGCAGTTAAACCAACGACATCCATAGGTGTCATTTTTTTAATAAGAATTCCTGCCACTAATAAGATAATCCCGATAAATAATAAGGACTTTGATTTCATAACATACCATTTATAGGCTAAAGTATGATATCTAATGGCTTTTATGAATGACTATTATCATGTTGGGGTATGGTAAATGACTTAATCGTAAATGGAAAGCATTCCTTTTCTATATGAAGAAAAAAGGAATGCTTATTTGTTTTGTTGGATATAGTTTTGAGTGTTCTCTTAAATGGAATAAATGTTCTTAATTTACTAAATCAAGCTGCTTTATTGGCTTAATGTTATTCATACCAACATAAATGGCTTTTTCATTTAATGGAATAAGATGATGGTGACGTTCCGAAAGTGATTTTTTAAGACCATCTATCACGCTTTGTAATTTAACAATGGGTTTTATCTTTAAAAAACCTCCTAAAATAATCATGTTAAATACTTTTTTATTTTCCATTTCTGCCGCTAATTTGGTGCCTTCAATTTGAAAAATTTGAATATCGGTTCTAGTAGGGTGATCATAAATACCATTAGGATCGTAGAATAGCATACCTCCAGGCTTCACACTAGCCTCAAATTTATCCATGGATTGTTGGTTTAAAATAATGGCGGTATCGTATAGTTTCAGGTAGGGCGAGCTTATACGTTCGTCACTTAATATTACCGTTACATTGGCTGTACCACCACGCATTTCTGGTCCATAGGATGGCATCCAGCTTACTTCTTTGTTTTCCATAATGCCAGAATAGGCTAGTATTTTTCCCATTGAAAGGACGCCTTGACCGCCAAAACCTGCTATGATAATTTCTTCTGTCATGATTACAATTTTAATTTTCCATCAACTTTAATATCGCCTAGAGGGAAATAGGGGAACATATGTTCCTCCATCCAAATGTTTGATTCATTAGGTGTCATTTTCCAACCCGAATTGCAATTAGATACAATTTCAACAAACGATAATCCTTTTTTTAAACGTATATTTTCAAAAGCTTTTTGAATTGCTTTTTTTGCTTTTCTTGCGTTTTTATGGGTGTGAACAGACTGTCGTGTGGCATAAAAGACTCCGGGTAAATTAGCAACCAGTTCGGTAATTTTTAGCGGACTTCCCATACTTTCAATTTCTCTACCGTATGGCGAGGTTGATGTTCGCATGCCTGCTAAAGTTGTTGGTGCCATTTGGCCACCTGTCATACCGTAAATACCATTATTAACGAATATAATAACAATGTTTTCGCCGCGGTTACAAGCGTGAATGGTTTCTGCTGTACCAATAGCGGCAAGGTCCCCATCGCCCTGATAGGTAAACACATATTTTTCTGGCCAAGTTCTGGCAATGGCTGTAGCTACGGCGGGTGCGCGACCGTGGGCAGCTTGCGTCATATCAATATCCATAAAATCATAAGCCAAGACAGAGCAACCAACAGGGGCAACACCAATAGTGTCTTCTACAATACCCATTTCATCAATAACTTCCATGGCTAAATTATGCACTGTACCATGTCCGCACCCCGGGCAGTAAGACAGTGGTGCATCCGTCATTAATTTTGTTTTACAGAATACTTGATTCTCGGGTTTTATGATATCTAATAGTTCCATTTTTTATAATTTTTTGTTCTAAAGCTTCCAAAACTTCTTCTGGCGTATGTATAATACCTCCGGTTCGTCCAAAATGTTCAACAGGTACTTTATGTTCTACGGAAAGCCTAACGTCTTCAACCATTTGTCCCGCATTTAATTCAACACTTAAAATGCCTTTTACCTGATTTGTTAATTCTAATAGCGGTTGTTTTGGAAATGGAAACAAGGTTATGGGTCTTAATAAACCTGCTTTAATGCCTTTTTTTCTGGCTAGTTCTACTGCTTTTTGACTAATTCTTGCACTAGAACCATAAGCCACAATTAAATAGTCGGCATCATCGCATAATATTTTTTCGTAGCGCAAATCTTCTTTTTCCATGCGCTCATATTTTTTCATTAATCTATGAACTCTGGCTTCCATTTTTTCAGATTGTAAATCCAGGGAAGTAACTATATTACGTTCTCTTCCTTTTTTGCCTGTAGTGGCCCACGAACCAAAATTTTTAATAATATCTTCGTTCGTCATGCGGGGTTGCTGATCGCGAAGCTTCACTTTTTCCATCATTTGTCCTATAAGGCCGTCTGAAAGAATAAGAACAGGCGCACGGTATTTAAATGCAATTTTGAAGGCGTCGGATACAAAATCAGACATTTCCTGTACAGAGGCAGGAGCGAGTACATAAAGTTTGTAATCCCCATGGCCACCACCTTTTACCGATTGAAAATAGTCGGCCTGCGATGGTTGTATAGTGCCTAAACCAGGACCACCACGCACCACATTTACAATAACGGCAGGTAATTCTGCTCCAGCTAAATAGGATATTCCTTCTAATTTTAAAGAAATTCCTGGGCTAGATGATGAGGTTAATACTTTTTTACCGGTACTTGCGGCGCCATACACCATATTAATAGCAGCAATTTCGCTTTCGGCTTGTAAAACAACCATTCCTGTTCGTTTTTCGGGTTGTTCTGCCATTAAGTATTCTATAACTTCTGATTGCGGTGTTATGGGATAACCGAAATAAGCATCTACTCCGGCGCGTATAGCAGCCTCGGCCAATGCTTCATTTCCTTTCATTAACTTGAATTCTGACATGTTTAAGTTTTATTATTTTAAGCAGATACTTTAACTCTATAAACCATAATTGCTCTATCGGGGCAAACAATACCACAATTAGTGCAACCGGTACAAGCTTCGGGGTTTTGCATAACCGCATAATGGTAGCCTTTACGATTAATATTGGTAGACATACCAATAACATTTTCCAAACAAACAGGGATGCAGACCTCACAGCCTTTACAAGCTTCTGTATCAACTACTATTGCTCCTTTTACTTTTGCCATTTTCTTAATATTAGTTGTTAATATTAACCTATAATTAAATAATTCTTAAAGATATGGCTTGTTAGCAAGAAAAAACATGATAAATGTCAACATTTCTATAAATGTGATTCCGGTAATTCGGTATTATTTTTTTGATGTGAAAATTATATTATATTTTACTTTAAGATTGTAATAAAAGAGGTGAGTAATGAGCTTTAATAGAAAAGTTAAAGAGTCAAGTTTCGGTTAGCTTTTTCAGAAAACTGCGATACTTTTTTGTTGTGAAACAAATATTTAATAATTGAATAACTGTAGTTTGATAATTTTAAATGTAAATTGTATCTTACAATGATTTTTATAACGCTGTTTTAGTATACGTGTAAGTTAATTGCTTTGTAAACTAATTAAGCATTGGCCTCATAATAAATAAGTTGTTAGATTTAAGTGGTGATTTTGTGAAATTGGTTTAGTGGTTAAGTTTTAATTATTATTTCAATTTAAAAGACAGGTTTAGCTTAAATACATGTATTGAAATTAAAATTGTATGAACTTATATACTACTATTCTTTTAGAATTTTTACTGGTAGCTTCAAGCATACTTATATTGTTTAAGTTTAGAGCAAAACTTGGTTTAGCACCGCTTTATATACTTTTAGGTTCCTTGCAGTATTTGCAAGCCAGTTTAGGCAGCGCTTTCAGTTTTAATTTTTTTGCGGATTATGTAATATACCCGGGTTCCATTATTTTGTTTAGTGGTGTATTATTTGCTGTTTTGTTAATTTATATAAAAGAAGGAGTGGCCAGTGCAAGGGCGCTCATTATTGGTATTGTTATCTCAAATATTATTATGACTTTAATGTTTGAAATTACTTATTTACAGGAAATAATTAAAAATGCATCGATAAATTCTTATTCTTTATTTAGAGTAGATTTGAAATACTTTATTGGTGGTACCACTATTTTAATATTAGATTTCTTGTTGCTGTTTATACTGTATCAATACTTAGTGTCAAGAATTAAAAAACTGCATTATTTTGCAATTCTTTTTATCACGCTTTTTTCAATTCTAATTTTTGATGCCATTGCCTTTAATGTTGCTTTGTTCTCAGGGACGCCGTTATTTAAATCATCATTAGTAAGTCATCTTGTAGGGAAATCGTTGGGTGCACTTGTGTTTTCAATATTGCTCTATTTTTATGTGACATATTTTGATAACGAAACAAAATCAACAGCTTCCTTTATTGCGAATCAAAATCGGGATATATTTTCAATTTTTAAGTATAGAAAAAAATACATCAACTTAAAAGCAGAAAAAGCTGAGGTTGAAAAAAAATTGGTGTCTCAAATAGAAAGCGCTTTAAAAAATATTTCTGATGGATTTGTATCACTCGATGCTAATTGGTGTTATACGTATATTAATGATAAAGCTGGTGAAATATTGGGGAGATCGCCCGAAAGTTTAATTGGAAAACATATCTGGACAGAATTTCCAGATGGTGTCGGCTTACCTTTCTATAAATCATATTATAAGGCCGTAGAAACGCAACAAACACAGTATTTGCAAGAGTATTATGCGCCTTTCGGTAAGTGGTTCGAAAACAGGATTTATCCTTCGCCAGAAGGATTAACCATATATTTTACAGATATTACAGAAAAGAAGGAGGCCGAAAGCAATAATCAAATGTTGTTGTCATTAATAGAGACTAGCGACGATTTTGTTGGTTTAGCATCTTTAGAAGGTGCGCCTATTTATTTAAATTCTAATGGTAGAAGCTTAGTAGGTTTGGCGGAAAAAGAAGCATTGCCAGCTTCAATAACAGATTTTTTTCCAGAAAATTATCACGATATAATTATTAACGAACATATACCTAGCATTTATAACGAACGTAAATGGAATGGAGAAGTTGAGTTTAAAAATTTTAAAACAGGCAAGTTAATCCCTATTGAAATGTCTGGTTTTTTAATAAGAGATAAAATTTCTAACGAGCCAATGGTATTAGGTATTGTAGCTACAAATATAACAGAGCGTAAAAAAATTGAAGGACAAATTATTGAAAGCGAAAAAAATCTAGATACAATTATTAACAATATCGGAGACCCTTTATTCGTGAAAGATGAACAGAGTCGATTAATACTGGTTAACGACGCATTTTGTTTCATTTTTAACCTAAATAGAGCTGATATTTTAGGAAAAACACTGGCTGAAAATGTACCGCCTGATGAACAGGAAAGCTTCTTAAAGATTGATGAACATGTTTTAAAAACCGGTATAGAAAATGTTAATGAAGAAACTTTAACCTTAAATGGGAAAAATAGACGCATTATATCAACAAAAAAAACACGATTTATTGATGATTATGGGCATAAGTTTCTAATTGGGGTAATAAGAGATATTACCGATCGAAAGAATGCCGAGATTGAATTAAAACAAAGTGAAGAGAAATTTTCTAAAGCTTTTGAGTCGAATGTTATTGGTAAAGCCATATTAAATAAAGAAAAAACGATTATAGAAGTCAACGACGCCTTGGCAAACATTGTTGGATTTAAAAGAGAAAACATGTTAGGCAAAACAGCTGTTCAAATAGGGTTGTTTAATTTTGATGACCCGAAAAACCTTGAAAATGAAGCGCTTTTATGGAGTGAGTTTGGGGAAAAAGGGTATGCCTCAAACATCGAGTTAAAATACCTGTTGAATGATGGAAAAGAACTTTTTATATTAATCTCTTTGCAAGCGCTTCAACTGTACAATGAAGATCATGTTATGATTACCATAGTAGATATCACTGAAAAGAAAAATGCTGAAGCAGAATTAGAAAAGTATAGAAATAATCTGGAAGAATTGGTAAAAACAAGAACAGAAGAAGTTAATTTTAAAAATGCAGAATTACAACGAATGAATAAATTGTTTGTCGGCAGAGAATTAAAAATGAAAGAACTCAAAAATATTATTAAAGAATTACAATTAAGAAAATGATGCGTAAATTAAGTATAAAACGAAAATACCTGCTTAATTTTGTTCTCTTATGAAAAGTCATCCCATATATCTTTTTTTTAAAAAGCCCGTAGCTGCTGGTATTTCAACTTTTATTCTGTTTCTAATTGTTATTCAAATTATTGCTTATCAAAAGTATATAATAAATGAAAATGATCAGAAAAGGGAAATCACTAATCATGTAGATTTAATTAAAGAGAAACTACAAGCCTTAGTTATGTACAGCTATACCGCTACAAAAACGTTGGCTTATATTGTAGAGCGTAATGGTATTCCAAATGATTTTGACACTATAGCAATTGAATTATTAGACAGAAACAAATATTTTGATGTAGTAGAATTAGTTGATAGCGAAGGTTTTATAACGCACGTTTATCCATTAAAAAACAATGAAGTAATTGGGTTTAATATTCTAAAAAGTTCATCGGCTAGTAGTGGCGCTTTAGCAACCATAAAAAGAAAAGATTTCTTTATTGCAGGTCCCGTTAATTTAAAACAAGGTGGTGTGGCTATGATTAGCAGGCATCCCATTTTTGTTAAAGGTAAATTTTCAGGTTTTTCTGCGGTAGTTACTAAACTTTCCACTTTTTTTAACGACCTAAATATAGATGCTTCTAATGGTAATCGATTTAAATATCAGTTATCAAGAGTTAATCAGGATACAGGAAACGAAGACTTTTTTTTAAAAAGCGATATTTCTGCATTAGATAATTATGCGGTACCCATTGAAATGGATTACGGCGAGTGGAAACTCTATGTGGTACCAGCACAACTAGAAGTTAATGCAGCCATATGGTTTGCATTATTTGGGTTTTTTGTTTCATTTTTGGGTGGATGGGGTGTTTGGTTTTTTGCAGGACACTCAGAACGATTGGAAAAGCTTATTAATTTAAAACTAGTAAAACAAGAGGCACAATTAAGTTTAATACACGAAACTACCAGTAAACAAATTAAACGAAGTGAAGCTAACCTAAATAAAGCACAACAAATAGCGAAATTAGGTAGCTGGGAGCTTGATTTAGTTACCAATAAAGTAACGTGGTCTAAAGAAATGTTCAGGATTTTTGAAAAAGACCCCAAGAAATTTAAATTAACTCGAGAAGCCTTTTTTGAAGCTATTCATCCAGACGATAGAAACATGGTACGAGAGGCTTATGCAGAGGCGGTAAAAAATAAGGAGCCTTATCAAATCGTGTATCGATTAAAGCTTAGTGATGAGCGTATAAAGTATGTGGAAGATCATGGAGAAACAGTATATGATGAACATCAAGTTGCACAAAAAACCTTCGGAATTACTCAAGATGTATCCGAAAGGAAAGAATTCGAGGAAGTTTTAACAAACAGTGCCTTACTTTATCGCAGTCTTACATCTAATGCTCCGGTGGCCATTTTTAATATTAATATGGCGGGTGAGTGTACCTATGTAAACGAAGAATGGATGAAGTATTCTGGGATGAATTTTACAGAATCAATGCGTTTTGGCTGGCACGATGCGCTGCATCCAGAAGATAAAGACAGAGTGCTAAAGGAATGGCTAGAAGCCTTTTCAAATAATAGCGAATTTAAAACCGAATTAAGATTTCTCGATAAAAATGGTAAAATTACTTACCTATCGGTTAAAGCAACAGAACTGGTCGATTCTAAAAATAAAGTATATGGTTATATTGGAATAGCTTCCGATATTACTGAAAGAATTGAAAACGAACGGGAATTATTAAACTATAAAAACAATCTCGAGGAATTAGTAAACACGCGAACCGAAGAGCTTAATGAAGGTAAAGAAGCCTTATTAAATCTGTTAGAAGATTTAAATCATCAATCCATTGAATTAGAAAAAGAAAAAGTTAAGGCGCAATCTGCCGATTTAATGAAATCTTCGTTTTTGGCCACCATGTCGCACGAATTAAGAACGCCCATGAACTCTATAATAGGCTTTACAGGCATTCTTTTAAAAGA
This sequence comes from uncultured Flavobacteriaceae bacterium, assembly GCA_963704215.1. Classification (GTDB taxonomy): domain Bacteria; phylum Bacteroidota; class Bacteroidia; order Flavobacteriales; family Flavobacteriaceae; genus Mariniflexile. The sequence goes on along the minus strand of CAVPHK010000010.1, from coordinate 358,215 downwards.
ATATGCTGGTCCGTTAAATGAAGAACAAAAAAAGCAGCTAACCATGGTGAAAACTAGCGGACAGCATCTGTTAGGTTTAATTAATGATGTGCTCGATATTTCGAAAATTGAAGCTGGAAAATTAAAAGTATCCTTGTACCCTTTTAATTATTTAAAAATTCTAGAAAAGACATTAGACTTTTTAATGCCTCAAGCCGCTAAAAAAGGACTTGGTATTTAAAACAGAAATATCGCAATTGCAAATCACTTTAAATAGCGACGAACGACGAGTTGAACAGGTATTACTCAATTTGCTGTCTAATGCTATTAAGTTTTCAAATAAAGGCAGTATAACGGTAAAAGTAGATGTTGTTGATAATATGCTTGTTACCCAAATAAAAGATCAAGGTATTGGTATTAGCGCTAAAGACCTAAATAAATTATTTATGCCATTTATTCAATTAGATAGTGGGTTAAGTAGAAGTCATGAAGGTACAGGACTCGGTTTGGCAATTTGTAGAAATTTAATCGAAAAATTAGGAGGAACTATAGAAGCCCAAAGTAAAGTTGGCAAAGGGAGTGTTTTTACGTTTAAATTACCTTTAGAGTGAACTAAAAAAAGTAATAGAGACTTAATTTTCGAAATGTTTTTTCACATACATTTTTAGTATATTTAAAAAATTAACACACTGATTGTAAAATATATACAAACATAAATTTATGAAGTCTACTATTCTAATAATTGAAGATAATGAGCAAAACATGTATATGCTATCCTATTTACTTGAAAAAAGTAATTACAAAATTCTTAAAGCATTTAATGGATTAGATGGATTAAAGTTGGCACATGAAAATAATCCTGAAATTATTTTAATAGATATACAGCTTCCAGATATGGATGGTTACGAAATATGTAATAAATTAAGGCATAACGGATTGCCTAAAAACACCACAATTATAGCAGTAACTTCTTACGCCATGGGTGGCGATAAAGAAAAAGCAATAGAAGCCGGAGCAGATGGGTATTTAGAGAAACCCATAAACCCAGAAACATTTGTAAATCAAATGGAAAGTATTATTAATGCAAAAATAAGGAATGAGTAAAAAAACGGTATTAATAGTAGATGATACATACGAAAACTTATACCTGCTAAGAGTTATTCTTGAAGAAGCAGGGTTTAATGTTATTGAAGCTAGTAATGGTACAGGAAGGTCTTAAAATGCTATACGAAAATAGTAATGTAGATCTTATTATTTCAGATATTTTAATGCCTATTATGGATGGGTATTTATTTTGTCAAGCCTGTAAAAAAGAAAAAGTATTTAAAAATATTCCGTTCATATTTTACACTTCTACGTATACCGAAAAATTAGATGAAGAATTCGGATTAAAATTAGGTGCATCTCAATTTTTAAGAAAACCAATAGATCACGACGAGTTACTTTACCTTGTAAACGATATGTTCGATTCGGTAAAAACAAAGGTTAAATACGCTAAAAAAGTTAGAATATCAGAAGGTGAGGTTTTAAAACTATATAGCGAGCGTTTAATTAATAAGCTTGAACAAAAAAGTTTAGATCTGGGGCATGAAGTTATTGAGCGTAAAAAAGCAGAACAATTATTAATTCATAAAAATGAAATACTTGATTTAATTGCAGTTAACACCCCATTAGATAAGATATTCGATAAATTACTTTTAAACTACGAGTCGATTCATCCAGATTATTTTGGTGCAATAAGACTTTTAGATGCAGACGGGTTGCACCTTAACCTGGAGTCGGCACCTTCAATGCCTAAAGACTACTATGCGGCAGTAAAAAAAGTTCCGGTAAGTAAAGATGCTGGCTCTTGTGGAGCGGCAGCTTTTACCAAAAAACCGGTTATAGTTTCAGATGTTAGTAAAGATGCTTTATGCAACCAGTTTAAAGAAATTTCATTAAAACACAATATAAAATCCTGTTGGTCTTTACCTATATTATCAAAAAACAATACGGTTTTAGGAACCTTAGCGATATCGAGTAAAACTGTTAGAACGCCTTCACTCGATGAGATTCAGGAGCTTAATTTTGCAGTAAGTTTAGCCAATATTGCCATTGAAAAATTTAGAACGGTTGAGGAAATTAGAAGGAAAGACGAATCGTATAAATTATTATTTGATCAGGCAACAGATGTTATTATAACCTTTTCTTTAGATGGTACCATATATAGTTTCAATAAAGCCGCCTATGTTATTTTAGGTTACACCGAAAATGAGTTTTCTAAATTTAAAATTCAAGATATTATACTCGAAGACTTAGTTCAAGATCAAGAAAATCTTAAAAAGCTGCTTGAAGGGGAAGCGATTGTATTTTCCAGAAAGTTTGCGCATAAAAACAAATCTATTATTGAGTTAGAAATTTCGGCAAAGGTTCAAAATGATGATAAAATATTAGGTGTTGGCCGTGATGTAACCGAACGTAAAAAAGCAGAATTAAAATTAAAAACAGCAAAAGAATTTTCAGATAAGCTTATCCGATCCATGCAAGAGGGCTTATTAATTGTAGATCTGGCAGGTAAAATTTTAATGGTTAATAATTCGTTAAGCGAAATGCTAGGTTATTCAGAAGAAGAACTTATTGGGCTTAATTTGCCCTACCCTTTTGCGAAAACCGAAGACTTAGAATTAATGTTAGCTATAAAAGATGAAGTAGCAACTGGAGAAACAACGTCTTTTCAACTGGAGTTTTATAAAAAAAGTGGTAAGAAATTTTTAGCATCGTTTTTATCTGGAAATATAAAAAATGACAAGGGAGAGGTTATCGCGTTATTTGGCACTATAAAAGATGTTTCTGAAGAAGATAAAGCCAGAAAGTTATTAGAAGATAATGCCAAAAAATCTGGCGAAAGAAAGACTGTAATTATGGAATTGGCGAGTTTAGTTGGTACCGATTACAACGAAGCTTTAAAGAAAATCACAGCACTTTCGGCCGTAACATTAAATGTTGAACGTGTAAACGTTTTAAAGTTTAACAGCGATAAAACGGAATTAATTTCTGAAAAATTATTCATACAAAAAAATAAGAAATTTGAAAGTGGTTTGGTAATACCTAAAAAAGGGAATGAGGCTTTTTTTGATTATTTAATGCAAAATAAAACAATAAACGCTCCCGATGTTTTTACTAGTGAATATACCAAAGGTTTTACCAAAGAATACCTCATACCGTTAAATATAAAATCGAAACTAAGTGTTCCTATTCAGGGTGTTAATGAAACCTATGGCGTTTTGTGTTTTGAGCAGATAGATACGGCCAGGGTTTGGAGTTATGAAGAGGAAGAGTTTGCCACATCTATTGCTAATTTGGTGTCGTTAATGATTGAAAGTCACGAGCGAAAAATTGCTGAAAAAGAGGCGATATTGGCTAACGAACAGCTTATAATAGCGAATAAAGAATTAAATACTCTAAGAAATCGTTTGGAGCAAGAAAACATCTATTTAAGAAACGAGATCGATTTGGTTTTCAATTATGAGGAGATGGTGTATGGCAGTGAAGCGTTTAGCAATGTGCTTACCGAAATCGAAAAAGTAGCCCCAACTAATGCCACCGTATTACTAACGGGGGAATCTGGTACAGGTAAAGAGTTATTGGCAAGAGCTGTTCATAATACCAGCCTTCGCAATAGTAAACCATTAATTAAAGTAAATTGTTCAGCCATACCCAGAGAGCTTATCGAAAGTGAACTTTTTGGTCATAAAAAGGGATCTTTTACAGGTGCCTATAGCGATAAAATAGGAAAGTTTGAATTGGCAGACGGTGGTACCTTGTTCTTAGATGAAATTGGCGAGTTACCATTAGACATGCAGCCCAAAATATTACGATTTTTACAAGAAGGAGAAATTGAAGTGGTTGGTGGCACTGGCATGAAAAAGTTAGATGTTAGAGTGATTGCTGCTACCAATAGAAATCTTAAAGAAGAAATCAAGAAAAAGCAATTTAGAGAAGATTTATATTTTAGGCTCAATGTGTTTCCAATAGTAGTGCCGCCACTAAGAGAACGAAAAGATGATATTCCGTTGTTAGTAGAGCATTTTGTCGATAAGTTTAATAAAGCATATTCAAAAAATATTAAATATATATCGGATGAGGCGATGGCACAATTAATAGCTTACAATTGGCCAGGAAATATTCGCGAATTAGAAAATTTAATAGAACGCGCTTCCATATTGTCGGCAAACGAAACGTTAATTATTCCTGGTTTTGAATCTAAGGTTCAAAAATCAAAATCAACCATTACTAGTAAGAACTTGTCTTTGGATTTTGTGCAGCGACATCATATTTTACGGGTATTAGAGCAGTGTAATTGGAAAATTAGTGGTAATAATGGCGCCGCCGCATTGCTAGATTTAAAACCTAGCACACTTCGCGATAAAATGGCAAAATTAGATATTTCTAAGCCTTAAAAATTAACGGCATACCGTGAGTTGTAAAATCTTACGTGTTTTAATTGCGGTATACCGTGAGTAGGTATTTTCATCTCTCTATCAGCGTAATTTTATAAAATATTAAAAATCAAATAGTTATATTTTTTAATTCCGCGTAGGAATTAATTGGCACACCAGTTGTTGTTCAGTTTTTAAATTGAACAACAGTTATGAACAATCCTATTAAATGTAGAAAGGCAAAATTTTGGCTGGAAGATGGTGTTCTTTTTTGCGTATTCATTCCCAAAGAATGCGATAATGAGTTTAAAGACGATTTTATAGAAGACTTTTTAAAAGCCATAGCCTTATTATCAAACGGTGGTTATTATCCATTACTCATAGATCTTAGACAACTTAGCAATGCCAATGCGTTTGCGGTTGTTAAAATTCTGGCTAAAAACCCAGAGCTTAAAATGGCTATACTTTCTAAATCTTTTGTAGTAAACTCCTATTTTATGCAATTCATGATCCTTGTTTGTAAAAGAATTCAAGATCCTGTAATTCCTAATAAAGTATTTAGGAGTTATGATAATGCCATTAAGTATTCTTTAGAAACCAATTATGTTTTTAACGCCTATTAATAATATGACTAGCGTAATAAGAAACGTGCAATTAGACCAGTCCAAATTTTGGATCGATAACGGAATATTGTTTTGCGAAATTCGACACCTTGATTCGCATCGTTATCTAAACACAGAAACGCTAGAAACATATTTAAAAGCGGTTAATACGTTATGTGAGGGTAAAAAAGTGCCCATTTTAATAGATTTAAGAAATACGGAAGGCACGTTTTCTATAAAAGCGGCCAAAACATTAGCAACTAGCTTCGAGTTTCATAATTTAATTATTACCGAAGCCTATGTTGTGAACTCATTAAAAATGAAATTATTAATTAATTCTTATAAAAGAATTTACGAACCTCTTAAGCCATTTATAATATTCGATAATTATAATGATGCTTTGAATTATTCAAATGAAGCTAAAAACATGCACAACTAATGGAAGCACTTAAACACTACATGTGGCGTATAAACCCAGAAATGGCCATATCACAATTTATAAAAAGTAATGTTGCTATTTCGGTTTCAGACAAGCTTGGACGCATTGTTTATGCCAACGACCGATTTTGTAGAATAACAGGATTTCAGGAAAATGAACTATTAGGCGTTGTAAATAGTTTGTTTTCTTTAAAACTTCATAAAGAACCGTATTACAGAAATTTGTGGGAAACTATAGAAAATGGTGATGTTTGGAAAGGCGTTTTAAAGAATAGAGCTAAATCGGGCGAATTTTTCTCCTTAGAAACCACGATTGTGCCTTTAAAAGATGTAAATGGCAATATTGAAAGTTATGTGTCTATGTATCTAGATGTTTCAGAAGTTAGGCTGAATCAGAATAGCGCAGTTGCGATATAATTGGTTTGTTTTATAGTTCAGTTGATTTCAAAGCGGGAAATAAATAGAAATAAGTTCCATTTAATTACAAGTTCATATTTCAATAAACAATCATATTTTGCACATAATATATTGATAAAGAGCGCATTGGATGTAATTTAATAAATGTTTATTGATTAAAAAGCCATTGTAATTTTTATGAACTTATTCTGTGAAAATTTTTATACAAAGCTTCCAGATTAAAAAATAATGATAATACTTAAAAAGTCTGCGGTGGCAACTTGTCGAAAAGGAAACCGCGAATCCAGATATTCGTTAAAGAAATTAAGATAAATTTAGTATTTTATTTGCACGCACTTAGAATAAAACTTACATTTATAAAATCTTAATTTAACTATTTAATAAAATTATCAAATCATGGAAGGATATTGCGTAAAATGTAAAGACAAAAAAGAGATAAAAGACGCTGCTGAAGTTACTATGAAAAATGGTAGAAAAGCAATGAAAGGTAAATGCCCAACTTGCGGAACAGGAATGTTTAGAATCTTAGGTAAATAAGCTGTCTTATAACTTTAAAAAAACTGGTTTAACTTATATTTATAGGTTAAACCAGTTTTTTATTATGTCTTTTTCTGTGGCAATTTGGCCAATGTGCATAAATTCATTTTTAATGGCGTCGTATTTATAATCCGTTTGCCATTCTTCAAAATGGTTTGCTGTAGCTTCAATGGCGCTGCAAATTTTTTCAATGTCTTCATTGCTCATTGTGGGGTGTATAGACATACGTATCCATCCAGGTCGTTCTACTAAACAACCTTCCAGTATTTTTTGTTCTATTGCTCGCGATGTTTGTTGATTTACGTGCAACAAATAATGGCCATAAGTTCCAGCGCAAGAACAACCACCGCGCGTCTGTATTCCAAAACGATCGTTTAGTAATTTTACTATTAAATTATAATGTGCGTTTTCAATGTAAAATGAAAAAACACCTAATCGGTTTGTGTGATTTTTAGCTAGAATATGAAGGTTTTTAATTCCAGAAAGCCTTTTAAATACGATGGCATTTAACTCGTGTTCTCTAGCAAGAATATTTTCGACACCCATTTCTTCCTTTAACTTAATGGATAGCGCAATTTTTATGGCTTGTAAAAAACCTGGTGTTCCACCATCTTCTCTGGTTTCAATATCATCAATATAATCATGATTTCCCCAAGGATTGGTGTAAGAAACCGTTCCGCCTCCAGGATTATCGGGCACTAAATTTTTATACAGTTTTTTGTTAAAAATAAGTACGCCAGAGGTTCCTGGTCCTCCTAAAAACTTATGAGGCGAAAACGTAATAGCATCTAAATAGTCGTTTTCGTTTTCAGGATGCATGTCTATAGAAACATACGGCGCAGAACATGCAAAATCAACAAAACACAAGCCATTATTTTCGTGAATAATACGGGCTATTTGATGATAATCTGTTCGAATGCCTGTTACGTTAGAACAAGCGGTAATTGCGGCAATTTTTATTGGATGATCTTGATGTTTTTCTAGTAGTTCTTTAAAACTATCAAAGCAAATAAGCCCTTCGTTATTACAAGGAATCACAATAACTTTTGCAATTGTTTCTAACCAAGACGTTTGATTAGAATGATGTTCCATATGCGAAACAAAAATAATGGGTCGTAACGCATCGGGTATTTGGGTATAATCTTTTAAGTTTTCAGTAACTTTTAATCCTAAAATACGTTGAAACTTGTTAATCGCGCCAGTCATTCCGGTTCCAACGGTAATTAGCACGTCGTCTTTTGATGCGTTTACATGGCATTTAATAATGTTTCTGGCTTCATGATACGCTAAGGTCATGGTAGAGCCCGTAATAGACGTTTCTGTGTGTGTATTTGCTACAAACGGACCAATTGTGTTGAGAATTTTTTCTTCAATAGGCTTGTATAATCTGCCACTCGCTGTCCAATCGGCATAAATAATCTTTTGTATTCCGTAAGGCGATTCAAATTCCTGATTCAACCCAACAATATGCCTCCTAAAAGGTTTAAAATAGTCTTCTAGATTTGTAATGCTTGCTTTTTTGATTATTCGGTTATCTGGCATTTCATTCGTTAGTTTCTGGTGCTGTGAAATTAAATCCCGAGAATTCTTTTTGACTTAGTTCTTTCGAAATAGTTAAGCCACATTCAAGAAACTCTGCATAAGCAACTTCATCGGGTGTGTAACCAACCGCTTCACTGATTATTTTTTTTCCTTCAGAATCTAAAATTACATAAAATGGCTGTGAATTCGATTGAAAAAATTGCGTTTGAAAATTGGCCCATTTATGTCCGTAGTTAACTAATTTACGTGTTCCGCCATTTATTCTATTTACTAAAACTTGCTCATCTAGAGGTAATTCTTTCTTATCATCTACATATAGTGAGATAAGTACATAATCATTTCTAAGATAATTGTCTATTTTCTTTGCAGACCAAACGTGTTCTTCCATTTTTCTGCAATTAACACAGGCATATCCGGTAAAGTCTAACATAATAGGTTTGTTAACTTTTTTAGCATAGGCAATACCGGTTTTTAAATCTTTAAAGCATGTTAAATTATTAGGACAGTCGTTAGGATACATAAAACTATACCCTACCGGAGGCGCTAAGCCACTTAAAAGAGTGAGCGAACTAAAGGTGTTTGTTTCTTTATTCAGCCTAAAACCTGAAGCTAAATAAATTACAAAAGCCGAAACCAGAATACCAAATGATATTCTTGAAAACGATAATTTTTTAATAGGCGAATCGTGAGGGAATTTAATTTTGCCGAAAAGGTATAATGCTAAACCAGCAAAAATGATAATCCATAATATTAAAAAAGGCTCGATTTTTAAGATCCCCCAGTGTTTCACTAAATCGGCATTTGATAAAAATTTAAATGCCAGCGCTAATTCAAAAAATCCTAAAACCACCTTAGTGGTATTTAACCAGCCGCCAGATTTTGGAAGCGCATTTAACAAATTAGGGAACATAGCAAATATGGCGAACGGTAACCCTAATGATACACCAAAACCTGCCATACCTGCAGTGAGTTGCCATGCGCCACCATCGGCAGTTAAAGAACCTGCTAAAAGAGAACCTAAAATGGGTCCAGTACATGAAAAGGATACAATGGCTAAGGTTAATGCCATAAAAAAGATGCCTAAAATACCACCAGTATTTTCCCCTTTGGTGGTTTTATTAGTCCAGCTTGACGGTAAGGTTAATTCGTAATATCCAAAAAATGAAAATGCAAAAAACATAAAAATTAAAAAGAAGATTACATTAAGCCAAACATTGGTTGAAATGTCGTTTAATATATCTGGATTAACAGAGTCCAATAAGTGAAAAGGAATACTTAACAGAATGTATACTGCAAATATAAAAAAGCCATAAAGTAGCGCTTTGTAAACCCCTGCTTTGTTATTTTGAGTTCCTTTTTTTGTAAAAAAGCTTACGGTTAAAGGAATCATAGGAAACACACAAGGCGTTAACAAGGCAAGTAATCCGCCTAAAAATCCTAAGCCAAAAATACTCCAGAGCGATTTACTGTTATTTTTAGTTGTTGATACATTGGCGATGCTTCCGTTTTCGCAGGCTAAATCAGATTTGTTAAGATCATTAACAGACATGCCGTAAAGTAAATTATTTACTGCATCATTGTTAGTGGGAGCAGATGCTGTTATAGCTTCAGAGTCGCCATCTGATGTTAAAGCAAAACTAAAATCTTCGTCTATTTGAAGACAAACATCTTTACAAACTTGTCCGGTTAAATTAATATTTGCACGTGTTACTTGATCATTTTTTAATAAAATACGTTGTTTTAAAACGGCTTTATGTTCGAAAAACGTTTCATAAACTTCAAAAATATCATTGTACTTTTTAACCGTGTCACTTTCTTTAGCTTTTCCCAAAAGTTCGAAGTTTTTTTCTTCTTCTTTTTTAGAAATAAAAATGGGTAACGAACCGCCATCGGCGGTGTATTGCGAGTATAAGTGCCATTCCTGTTCAATGTCGGCAGTAATAATGAGGTCGTATTCTTTGTCTGATATTTTTTCAACAGAGGTAGACCATTTTATTGGGTTTTGTATTTGTGCAATTACGGCAGTACTAAAAGTTAAAAGGAAAATGAAAACTAATTTTTTCATAAATGAATTTTGAATTTTATGGAATACTATTTTTGCATTGGTCGGTACAAGATAAGATACCTAAATAATTAATCGTGTTAATTTTTTTATAACAAACTGAGATCAACTTATTTTAGTTGAAATTAATTCGTCGAGAATAATTTCAACCCCTTGTTCTGCATTGCTTTTCGTTTCATAACGGGCTATTTTTTTAACTTGAATATGGGCATTGGCCATTGCAAAACTATAGTCGGCAAGTTCTAACATTTGTAAATCGTTATTGTAATCGCCAAAAACCATGGTTTCGGCTTTGGTAACGCCTAATTCTTTTTGTAAAATACGTAAAGCATAGGCTTTATTTGCTTCGGCATGCGAAATATCTAACCAATTCTGACCAGAAACAATGACTTGCATATCGGATTTTAAAGAAGTGATATGCGGATAAATGTTTGTTTCAGAACATTCATAATGAAAAACAGCGATTTTTAAAAAATCATCATTAGTAACTTTGGTTAAATCATCTACAATGCTATATTTTGAATAATATTTTTTAAATCTTGAAATGAATTCAGGATCGTTTGTCTCAAGATAAGCTGATTGTCTTCCGCATAAAACAATAAAAATATCTTTTATATTGCGCAATGTTTCAATGGCTTTGGTGATGTTTTCATTGCTTAATTTTAGTAAAACATGTTCTTTATTATCATATTTCATGAGTCCCCCATTTTCAGCTATTATAGAAATATCGTTTTGAATGGTGTGAAGCTTATCTACAATACTAAAATATTGACGTCCGCTTGCTGCCACGAAATGAATATTGTGTTTTTTTAATTGCGAAAACTGATTAAAAAAGCGTGCGCTAACTTCGCCTTGTGTGTTTAATAGTGTGCCGTCCATATCGGAAACCACTAGTTTTACTTTTGAAAAATCCATAGTTATATTTGAGTTACAAAAATACTACTCTTAACTAGAATATGTGCTACTTACATGGTAAAGTCATAGTTTGTTAATAATATTTTCTTCCCGTCGTATTTATAGCTTATTTTGATACAGGTATTTTTGTAAATTGCGATAATTTTAATTTACACGTCTAAAATTATGGTAACCTTAAAACAATTAGCAAAAGAGTTAAATGTTTCTATTTCTACAGTTTCAAAAGCATTAAATAATAGCGAAGAAATTGGTGAAGAAACCATTAAACGTGTAAAAGAGTTAGCAGAATTATATAATTACAAACCCAATAAGGTTGCGCTAAGTTTAAAGCAAAATAAAACAAAAACTATAGGTGTAATTATTCCAGATATTTTAAATCATTTTCTTGCTAAGGTGCTCTTTGGCATAGAACGAGAGGCTGCGAAATATGGCTATAATATTATAACCTGTATTTCTAATGAATCTTTGGATCAGGAAAAAGATAGTTTGCGTTTATTAGCAAATGGGAGTGTGGATGGATTTATTTTGTCGGTTGCTGAAGAATCTCAGGTGAAAAACGAAATAGAACATTTTAAAAAAACAATTAGTCAAGGGTTGCCAATTGTAATGTTCGATAGAGTTGCACATGATGTGATGTGCGATAAGGTTATTGTTGATGATTTTGATTCTACTTACAATGCTACCAAAAGTATGGTTTTAGAAAAACGTAAAAATATTGCCTTTATAAGTACTTTAGATGGGTTGAGTGTTGGAAAACTAAGAGAACGCGGGTATAAGAAGGCAATTTTAGAGCATAATTTAAATCAGAACTTGGTACTTAAAATTAAGAAAAAGGACGATCATCAAAAGAAGATACTTAATTTTTTAAAGAAAAATAAATCTATTGATGGTGTTATTGCTGCCGATAGTTCTTCTGGTATTATAGCAATTAATGGAGCTATTAATTTAGGACTAAGAGTGCCTAAAGATATATCTGTTATTGGTTTTGCCAGCAAATCAGACTCATACCATACTTTACCTAAACTTACAACCATCAGGCAGCATGCTAAAGAAATAGGAGCGTATGCTGCGCAATTATTAATTAATAGGCTTCAAAATAAGGACGCCGTAGAAGATATTAAAACCAAAATAGTTAAAACCACTTTAATAAAAAGCAATTCAACATTGTAAGATTATTTGGAGTTTTAGGACTAAAAAAAATCCTAAAACAACACTTAATCGTTAAAATCAAGCATTTAATCGAAAATATTATTTTAATCAATCTGTTTTGTCTTACATTAGTGGTCCTTAATTGGCGAAACAAGTAACTCCCTCAGCTTTTTAAGAATCATTAATCCATTTTTGACTGTAAAGTCATTTCCCTCAAAATAGTATGTAAACAAAGTCTGTGCGTTTTTTTATGCATTCGATTTTAAATTAATTATCCATTTTTTCCCTCTAACGAAGATTTTTTATTTTAAGTCTTAGTTACTGTTGTATTTAAAAATTTAGAAAAAAAATAATTAACCTTAAAATCAATAAATATGAAAGCCCTAAAAATTACCTTAGTTTTAGCATTATTTTTCGCAGCATTAACCTCTTGTACAAAACAAGATTTAAATGAAGACGATGTACTTGAAAGTCCACAAACTCAAAACATTGTTTATACTGGTGGTGATGTAGATAATTAAAATATTATCTTTAAGTTTATATAAAAGCTCTTTGCTATTGGCAAAGGGCTTTTTTTATCAAATAATTATAAATACTTTTGAAGGAACCCTTACAAATTCCTAATCGTTGAAGCTTAAATTCTTTTTTATAGTTGTTATTGGCTTTATAAGTTATTCCTTTAGTCAAAAACCGAATGATTTAAAAAAAATCGATTCAGTAAAAAAGTATATCTATAACTCAAAGAAACTAGATTCTACATCAATAGCAGAGGCTCATTATAATATAGCGGAATTTTACAGAAAGAGCTCAACTTTAACAGATAGCGCGTTTTACTACTATCACAAGGCAGAAAAGTTATTTAAGAAACTAGACGCGAAATATGAATTAGCTTTAACGTTATACGGTATTGCAATTATCCAAAAAAACGAAAAGGATTTTATAGGTAGTGAGGTTGCAAGTGTAGAGGCGTTAACTTTACTTGAATCTTTAAATGAAACAGAAGATGTTAAAAAGATGAAGTCTTTTGTTTATAATAATTTAGGTATTGTTTTTAAAGAACTCGATCAGTACGCCGAATCGGTAAAATATTTTGATAAGTCCATTGAACTAAAAAAAGAATTAAAAGGAGATAATAAATACATTATTGATGCTACACTTAATAATCTTGCGAATACTTATAAAAATGCTGAGCAGTATGATTTAGCCATTACTTACTATTCTCAAATTCTAGCGAATAAAAATTTACATAAGCAGAATCCTAAATTTTATGCGCTGGTATTAAATAATTATGCTCATACACTGTATTTATCTAAGCGGTATAGTCAACTTCCTAATTTATATTTTAAAGCTCTTAAAATAAGCGATAGTTTAGATCATAGGGGTTATACTTCTATAATAATTAATCAAAATTTAGCAGAATTTTATAACGATCGTGAAAAAAAAGAACTGGCTAAATATTATGCTTATACCGCTAAAGAGATCTCAGAAAAATATCATAATGACGATTTGTTGAAATCACTGCTTTTACTTTCAAAAATTGAAGAAGGCGATTCTGCAGCCAAACATTTAAAGGCGTATATTAAGTTAAATGACAGCTTGCAAAAAAATGAACGTATTATACGAAATAAGTTTGCTCGCATCCGTTTTGAAACCAATCAATTAGAACGAGAAAATATTCAAATAGCCAAAGAGCGTATGTGGCTTTTAATTATTTCGGTGGTATTAATCATCGCGTCTTTTCTTTTGTATTTGGTTATTAATCAGCGTAATAAAAATAAAGAATTACAATTTATACAAACCCAGCAAGCCACCAACGAAGAGATTTATAATTTGATGCTTTCTCAAAACGAAAGTATTGAAGAAGCTAGAACCATTGAGAAAAAACGAATTTCTCAAGAATTACACGATGGTATTTTAGGGCGGTTGTTTGGCACCCGTTTAAGTTTAGATAGTTTAAATTTTAATAGTAGCGAAGAAGCCATAAAAACCAGAAGCCAGTATATTAACGAGCTTCAAGTTATTGAACAGGATATTCGAAAAGTGTCGCACGAATTAAATACCGATTTCGTGTCGGGTTCTGGATTTATAGATATTATAAAAACACTGGTGGAAACTCAAACGATAGTTTATAAACTCGACTATGAATTCGAAAAAGACAATTCTATAGATTGGGACGAAGTTTCTAACAAAAAGAAAATTCATATTTACAGAATTATTCAGGAAACACTTCATAATATTTACAAGCATGCCAATGCAACATTTGTGAATATAAGTTTAAAATTAAACGAAAATATTATAACTTTAAAAATTGAAGATAATGGTTCTGGTTTCGATGTAAATAAGGCTAAATCAGGCATTGGACTTAAAAACATGAACGCTAGAATTCAAGACATACACGGAACTCTAAATATAACATCCAAAAAAGATTCAGGAACCACCGTTACCATTGAAGTGCCTATAACTTAACCCCCAAATATGAACCAGAAAATTAAAATTTTAATGATTGATGATCACCCCATGATTATTGAAGGGTATCAAAATACGTTACTTTTTACTAAAAAAGAACATCAAATATTAGAAATAGACATTGCGAATAATTGCGACGAAGCCATTGCATTTATTGATAAATCTGTAGAAAAGATAAGCCCCTATAATGTATTGTTTGTAGATATTAGTTTACCACCATCAAAAGATGGATTAATGACATCTGGAGAAGATTTAGCTTCTTATGCAAGAAAGATCTTGCCTAACGCAAAAATTATAATATTAACCATGTTTAATGAATCTTTCAGGATTCATAATATTATAAAAACTATAAATCCAGAAGGGTTTTTAATTAAAAGTGATTTAACTTCTAGCGAACTGGCAAGTGCTTTTCAAGGTGTGCTACATAATCCACCATTTTATAGCGGCACAGTAAATAGTTTTATTAGAAAGGCAATTTCGAGCGATATAGTAATAGACGAGAAAAATAGAAAAATACTTCATTTATTATCTCAGGGTGTGAAAACCAAAAACTTAGTATCGCATTTAGACATTTCTTTAAGTGCGATAGAAAAACGAAAAAAGCAACTTCGCGAAATTTTTGAGGTTCAAGATGGTCAAGATGAAACACTTTTAGAAGCCGCCAGAACAAAAGGTTTTGTTTAAAACAGGAGGTTGATTCTTACTTGTAAAGATATTTTTGTCTTATTTTTATTTTTTTACCCTTTGTAAACGCTTGATATAGTTGAGTTTTGCATGTAACCCGTAATTGTGTTACGGGTTTCCCGCAGTTCAAAGAGGTTATAATTTCTTATCTTTGAACCATCAACACTTCGAAAAATTTGTAATCCCTCAATTTTTTTGTTGATAATAGCAATTTACAACAGCCCTATGGAGGTGAGAGACCCATAGGGCTTCTTCATTTATGTCATTTTAATATTCAAAATTTATAGAAATTACTGCTATTAAGGATTTCAAAATCTAAAAAAAATTGTACTTTTCCAACCTAGTTATAATTCATGAAATACATCATTGTTTTTTTATTAGTTACATTCCTCGTTTCTTGCGAGTATTTTAATGTAAAAAAAACGTCTTCTGAAGCTATATTAAATGAAGAACTAAAAACATTTAATTGGAATGATGTCGATGTGTATCCATCGTTTTCTAAATGTGATTCTTTTGAAACTAAGGATGAAAAAACACGTTGTTTTACCGAAATTTTAACCAAGCATATTTTAAAATATCTTGAAAACGAGCCTATTATTGTGACTCATGATGTGACCGATACTTTAAATCTGCGTTTTCAAGTTTCAGAAACAGGCGTTATATCTTTATTAGATGTTAAAATTGATAGTCTTACTATTCAAGAAATTCCAGATATCGAGAAATTAATCCACTCAAGCCTGGATTCTTTACCTAAAATATATCCCGCTATTAAGCGTGGGCAGCAGGTTAAAACCGAGTTTAAATTGCCTATAATTATTAAAGCAGATTAGTTTATTTTTTAAAAGAACGCCCTTTCCAGGTATAGTTCGAAAAAATGGAGCTAATCGCTACATAAACGCTAAAAATGGGGTAAAATAAAAAGGCAACTATATAGCTTTTTAAAACAATTCTTTGATTAAAAAAAACGGCCGATTTATAAATTAAATAGAAATCGATATTGAATTTAATTATCAATAAGTAAATAAACACCTTCACATTAAAAGCGCCAACTAATGCAAGTAAAGCACTGGTGATAATAAGCGTGTTCATAAATAAAACAATCAGCCCTGTAAACTTGCCAAACATATTATTATACGCACTTGTTTTTGCAGCCCAACGTACACGTTGCGACACCAAAGCGACCCAAGTTGGTTGCGATTTGGTTAACACAACCGCTTCTGTATTTTTTAAATAATGAAGTTGTTCGGGATATTTTTTGGCTGCTTTTTCTAGTAGAAAAATATCGTCTCCACTGGCAGTATCTGTGTTGCCTTCAAATCCGTTTACGGTATTAAAAAATTCTTTTCTGTATGCAAAATTAGCGCCATTACACAAAAAAGGTTTGTTTACGCCAAAACCTCCAATGGTGGCAGCTTGTAAACTCAACATATCGAGTAGTTGAAATCGGCTTAAAAAGTTGTTTTTATCAATATAAGTTACTGGAGCAGCGATGCAAATAGCATTTGTTTTTTGAATGTATTCATCAAAACAATTTAACCAAAACTTGGGCAGAAAACAATCGGCATCGGTAGTTATTATCCATTCGTTTTTGGCAATCTTAATAGCTGTTGAAATAGCATCCTTTTTGGGCGAATTTGAATGTCTTTCGTTTAGTACAATGCTTATGTTCAGGCAATGTGCTGTAGCTTCAGTTAATAATTCGACTGAATTATCTTCTGATTCATCATTCACAAAAATAACTTCAAATAATTCTGTAGGGTATTGTAAAGCTTCAATAGAATTTAATACCTGCGGCAGATTATCAGCTTCATTTCTAAAAGGAATAACCATCGAAAATTTTGTGACCGAAAGTGAATCTTCAATTTTAAATGCGTTTACCTTATCAAATCCAAAAACAAAACTTGCTATTAAAATAAGATATAATAAGGTTATTATAATGCTGAGTATTATCATGATAATATGTGGTCTTTTGGAAATTTAAATTTCAGAACAAAATAACTTCCAATGATTCCTGGCAGCGCAAAATTATAAAGCCACATAATGGCTACGATACTTAAAATTGTTATAGAATTTACGCCAATAAAAGTAAATAGAAAAACCGCAACACCTCCCTTTATAACGGCATCAAATATAAATATGGTAGGAATTGCCGAAGCTAATAAATACATACTCGTTATAGCGGTCATAGCCTTTAAATAAGAAATTTCAATACCGAAAATGGTTAGTAAATAATAAAACTGAAATGAAAAAAGGAGATATCGTAGCAGTGCAAAACCAAACCCATAGGTTATTGTTTTTTTAGGGTATTTTAAAAGGAATGTTTTTATTTTTTCTAAATAAATCATATTTAGAAAGAATTTGGATTTTCTCAAGATTATAACTGCCAATGTAAGAAAAGCAAGTATGCTCAAGAGCCATGGCGCCCATTTCATGTAAAATACATCTATATTGTAATCTAGAATAAATAGGGTTAGACCTATTACACCCAAAATTACAGTTACACCCTGCTGTAACAAGTTGTTTATTAGGTTAATGAGCACAATTTGCTTTCTATAAACTTTAGGATAATAAATGGCTTTAGCGCCATATTCGCCAATTCTGTTAGGCGTAAATAAAGAAGCTGTTAAAGCACCTAAACTTTGTTCGAGAGATTCCAATACTCCTATTCTTTTTAATGGAGTTACTAAAATTTGCCATTTTAATATCTCAAAATACCAGTTAAATCCGCTTAAAAATAACAAAAACACACTGCTTTTTAATGTAAATGTGTTTTTAAGGGTTAACAAATCAATGGAAACCGTGTTCTTTATAAGTTTTTGGTATATAAAATAAAAAGCGATAACTACAATGCTAATTTTAATAAGCACAAAAAAGAATTGTTTAGATTTGTATGATAAAGCACTTAGCATCGTTGCAAATTAAACGATTATTATCATAACCCCTCATATTTTAAAATGCAAAAAATAAAATTTCTAATAAGTTTAATGGTTTTAATGACAACCATAAGTTATGCGCAAAGAGAATCTGAATTGTGGAAATTTCAATTTGCTGTTGGCGTTAATAATCCGAAGGAAACAACCGAAAATGGGGGTTATTATTCGAAATATGTTAATTTTCCAACGGTTAACATGGGGTTGCAGCATATGTTTTCTAACAGGTTAGGGGCAAAGTTGGATGTTGGTTTTAATCGTTCAACTAATGATGAATCCTCTTTAGAATATAAACTTAATTACACTCGTATAAACGCCCAAATGGTTTATAATCTCAAATCACTACTAAGCTTTTTACCAGATCGCGTCGCACTAGTAGCACATGCGGGACCAGGAATAAGTTTTACCCAACCATTAGGTGATTTTAGTGAAAACAGAAACACATTTTTTAATGCTTTAGGAGGAATGGAACTTCATTACGGACTCTCGAGTTCTTTATCCATTTTTACCGATTTGGGCTATGTGTATTCTTTAGCAGGAAAAAATAAATATGATGTTAATGTTGATGGTTTTTCGTTTAACGACGATTTATTGTATGTTACATTGGGCATTTCGGTATCGTTAAATGCGTGTAAATACTGTAATTAATGAGTAAAGAAAAAATTATATTAGGGATAGATCCGGGAACTACTATTATGGGATTCGGACTTATTAAAGTAGTAGGTAAAACCATGTCTTTTGTACAGCTAAATGAATTGGATTTAAAAAAGTACGACGACCATTACCTCAAATTAAAACTTATTTTTGAACGTACTATCGAGCTTATTGATACGCATCACCCCGACGAAATTGCTATTGAAGCTCCTTTTTATGGAAAAAATGTACAGAGTATGTTAAAACTTGGCAGAGCGCAGGGGGTCGCTATGGCTGCTGGTTTAAGTAGAGAAATTCCTATTACAGAATATCTTCCGAAAAAAATTAAAATGGCCATAACTGGTAACGGAAATGCTAGTAAAGAACAAGTGGCAAAAATGCTACAAAGTTTATTAGGCTTAAAAACATTACCTAAGAATCTCGATGCGACCGATGGTTTAGCAGCAGCGGTTTGTCATTTTTATAATTCTGGCAAAGTAGAAATAGGTAAAAGTTATTCCGGTTGGGATGCTTTTGTGAAGCAGAATGAGTCACGAGTTAAACGCCCTCCAATTCCTAGTGAAGGAGTAAAAAGCGTAAAAAAATGAATGCGAGTAAGGGTTCTTCCCCTTTGGGGAAGTTAGATGGGGCTGCCGGCATTTATATTCATATCCCGTTTTGTAAGCAAGCGTGTTATTACTGCGATTTTCATTTTTCAACAACCTTAAAAAAGAAAAGCGAACTTGTAAAAGCCTTAGTAAAAGAATTGATTTTGCGTAAGGAGGAGTTGAAGAATCAAACCGTAGAAACCATCTATTTTGGTGGCGGAACACCATCTTTATTAACGATTGATGAATTACGATTTTTGATTTCAGAAGTTTACAAACATTATAAAGTAGCAGAAAACCCTGAAATTACTTTAGAAGCTAATCCCGATGATTTAGTGTCCAATCGAGTGCAATCAACAACTATTTTTGAAGATTATAAAAACATTGGAATAAATAGATTAAGTATCGGCATTCAGTCGTTTTTTGAAGCCGATTTAAAACTAATGAATCGTGCACATAACGCCGAAGAAGCTAAAAAATGCTTATCTGTGGCGACTCGCCACTTCGATAATATTTCTATTGATTTAATCTACGGAATTCCCGGATTGCGTACTGAAAACTGGATAAAAAATATAGAAACCGTTTTAAGTTATAATATTCCACATATTTCGAGTTATGCATTAACGGTCGAACCAAAAACAGCGTTAGATAGTTTTATTAAAAAAGGGGTCATTAAAAATGTGGATGAAGAATTAGCACAAGAGCAGTTTTATATATTAATTGAAAAACTAGAATCTTGTGGATTTGTTCATTACGAATTATCAAATTTTGGAAAGCCCGATTATTTCAGTAAAAATAATTCGGCTTATTGGCAAGGAAAGCCTTACTTAGGCATTGGTCCTTCGGCACATTCCTTTAATGGGAACGAACGCGGTTGGAATGTGCGAAACAACTCAAAATACATGAAGTCTTTAGAGCAAAATGTACTGCCCATAGAAACGGAAACTCTTTCAATTACTGATAAATATAACGAGTACGTCATGACTGGATTGCGAACCATTTGGGGTGTTTCATTAGAAAAAGTTGAGCAAGATTTTGGACAACAATATAAAATGTATCTTTTAGAGCAGGCAAGTTTTCATTTAAAAAATGAAATGTTGTATCTTAATGACGGCAAATTACTCGTCTCTAAAAAGGGTAAATTTTTAAGCGACGGTATAGCTTCAGATTTGTTTAGAATTAATTTAAAATGACAACTAAAACCTGTAAGAATTGCAATCAAAATCTAAGAGGCAAGTTTTGCTATCAATGTGGTGAAAAAATTGTAGAACCTAATGATTTCTCATTAAAAACCATGCTGGAGCAGTTTGTTGATGGTGTATTTAGTGTAGATTCTAAAGTATTTAAAACCTTCAGTTACCTATTGTTTAAACCGGGGGTGCTAACTCAAAAATATATTGATGGTATTCGAAAACCCTATATGAAACCAATTCAAGTGTTTTTAATAACCAATATACTTTTTTTTCTATTATTAACGCAGTCAGATATTTTAAGAGTACCGGCAAAATATTATTTCACTAGCGATAAAGAAACACAACTAGAGAGAGAATTGATTGATAGCAAATACTCTAAAATTGAATTTAAACAAGCTTATGATATCAAATCAAGCAATTTGTCAAAGGCTCTTGTAATTTTAATTGTGCCATTTTTAGCTTTAATATTATGGATTTTAAACTATAAAAGTAAAGCACTTTATGGTATGCATTTAATATTTTCAATCCATTATCTGTCTTTTTTCTTCTTATGTTGTCTATCGGCATTTTCTGTAAGCATGTTTGGTAATCGGGCCATTCAATTTTTTATTGTTTCTTTAAATCTCCTATATTTAATTATTGCTATTAAAAAAGTTTATAAAAACTCATTGATTCTATCTATAAGTAAATCCTTATTTTTAATAATAGCGTTCGTGTTCTTAACTTCAGGCTATAGAACTTTAATAAGTTATTTATCTTTTAAAATGTTATAAAATGATTGCAACTATTCAGTACAACTCCAAAAAGTATCAAATCGATTTATCACAAGCTTTAGATATTTCTATACCTCTGCGAGCTTCAAAAAGTAACGTAAATGCTTGGTATTTAGAAGAGCCCAAGATAGAACCAGTAAAAGATGGCGAATGGGTTGCTACCGTGAAAGATGGCGCTTGTATAAATTTTAATAATATATATTTTAATCCGCATGCGCATGGAACGCATACAGAATGTGTAGGTCATATTACCGAAGAAATACATTCCATTAATGATAACCTAACGCAATTTTTCTTTTTAGCCGAGGTTATCACAGTAGCTCCAGAAAAGATTAAAGGAGACATGGTTATTTCAAAAAAACAAATACAATTCGCTTTAGGGAATAAAAAACGCGATGCTGTTGTAATACGAACGATTCCGAATATGAAAGATAAATTGTCAAAGCAATATTCAAATACAAACTTTACGTATTTGCTGGAAGAAGCTGCGATTTATTTGAGAGAAAAAGGGATTAATCATTTACTTGTTGATTTACCAAGTATCGATAAAGAAAAAGACGATTGTGAATTGTTGGCGCATAATGCATTTTGGAATACACAAGGAAAATTAAGAATGGATGCCACCATAACCGAATTCATTTTTGTGCCGAATACTATCGAAGATGGCACCTATTTTTTAAATCTTCAAATTGCACCTTTTGAAAATGATGCTACTCCAAGTAAGCCGGTATTATTTAAAATTTTGGAATGATTGCAATGTTATAAAAAATATAAAATAAATCTTTTAAAATGAACATTGAACAACTTCACGAATATTGCTTAAACAAGAAAGGAGTTACCGAAGATTTCCCCTTTGATAAAGACACGCTGGTTTTTAAAGTTTTAGGTAAAATGTTTGCTCTAATTGGATTGAAAAAATGGGAATCTGGCGAAAAATTTATAAATCTTAAGTGCGATCCTGATTATGCCGAAGAACTTCGAGCAGAATATAGCAGTATACAACCAGGGTATCACATGAGTAAAAAACATTGGAATTCGGTATATATTCAAGATGGCGATTTGCAGCCTAAATTTATATTAGAACTTGTAGACCATTCATACGATTTAGTGGTAAAAAGCCTGACAAAAAAACTTCGCGATAGCCTAAAATAACAAGCTTCTTTTTCTTTTTTCAAATTACATGTTTGTTTAAAATTCTGAAAAGTAAATATTTATAAAAAAATATTTTGTATATTGGTATTTTAAAAATTAATTCTCTCCCGAGAAAGTATAGTAGCGATTGCGAAATACTCCCCATTTATTTTTCGTCTTAAGTAGTAATGTTAATCAGTTAACCATTATACTAACTTTAATTTTTAAAAATCATGAAAACAAACAACCAATTTTTTTCTGTAATAGTGTTATCGCTATTACTGTTTAGCACCTCAACTATTTTCGCTCAAACAGACGCTCCTAAAAGACCAGAGTTTATTACCGTGACTACCAATCACTGGAATATGAATAAAAAGGATTTTAAAATGTCTGAATGGAAGGCTGCAGCCAAAGAATTCCATGAAAAAGTAACCATGAAAAACGAATTTATAATGGGAGCTTCTACCTACTTACATAATATGACTGCCGATAACACCGAATTTTTATCGGTGCAAACATTTGCGTCTTGGGAAGATATCGGCAAGTTTGGTAAACGAAATAATGAGTTAATCTTAGCGGCATGGCCAGATGAAACTAAGCGAAATGCATTTATGGATAATTTGAATTCATATTATGCCAACGAACATTCAGATGAAATTTATGCACCTATGTCTGGTGCTAAATTAATGGCAGAAAAGCCTACAAAAGATATGGTGTGCTACATAAGAAGAAGTCATTTTGCGTTTCCTGAAAATGGCACCATGGAAGAGTTCGAAAAGTTAAGACTAGAAGGTAATGCTGCGATTGTGCAAAAAAATGAATTTGTAAAAGCATACTATCCAAATGCGCACGCTTGGGGTTCAGATAAAACAGAATATGTCGAAGCGTTTTTTATCGATTCATTAGCCGATTTAGATAAAATGTTTGACAGAAGTGATGAGCTTATGAAAGCAGCATTTCCAGATACCGCAGCCAATAAAGCAAAAGGAGAAGCTTGGGGAAAATATTTCACCGGGGTACATGGAGATTATCTGTACACATTTATTCATGATCTTTCCAAATAATCCTATTTTAAATTATAAGAAAGGATACCTAAAGGTGTCCTTTTTTTTTGATAAAAATTTCTTAAGAATCTAAGCTTGCAGAAACTTTTTATTAAACGTAATATTGCAAAATATAAAATTCTACAATGAGCGTATTACAAACACTACAACACAGAAGCAACACTAGTTGCGAATTATGTACGGCAGCTAAAGACTTAAAACAATACACAATTCCGCCTTCCTTAAACGAAAGTGTGGACAATAGCTTGCTGGTTTGTAGCACCTGTTTAAACCAAATTGAAGGCCATACAGACATGGATGTAAATCACTGGCGTTGTTTAAACGATAGTATGTGGAGCGAATTTGTAGCAGTACAAATTATGGCTTGGAGAATGTTGCAAAGACTGCGTAACGAAGGTTGGCCAAAAGATTTGTTAGACATGATGTATCTAGACGATGAAGCATTGGCTCTTGCTCGGGCCACTGGCGAACATGAAGATGAAGCCAATAAAATAATTCACCGCGATGTAAATGGCGTTATTCTAGAAGCAGGAGACTCGGTAGTATTGGTAAAAGATTTAAAGGTAAAAGGCTCTAGTATGGTCGCAAAACAAGGCACTGCGGTACGTAATATTCGTTTAGACCATGAAAATGCTGAATATATTGAAGGTAAAGTAGACAATCAGCAAATTGTAATTATTACCAAATACGTTAAAAAATTATAATACTGGGGCGTTACCATAAAGGTCGGGCTATACGTTTCAATCTTTTTAAAACGTCATAGCGAGGACGAAGGACGTGGCTATCTGTTAAATATTAGTTCTGTCCAAAATTTGTTTTTATCAATGTTTTAAAAAGGATTTTCACTGCTATCCCTAACGCAGTGCAGAAATTAAAATCAAATAAGGATTAAGTTAGCAAGAAGTATCTGCTATTATTTTCCATACACCATTAATTCTTTTAAAAACGAGCATAAAAAAACCATCAGCATTGCCAACTTCCCGTTTTATATGGTATTCACCTAAAACGTAATAAGCATCCATACTAATTTTAGAAATATCGTTTATTTTAAAACTAAGTTTTCCCGTATGGTCTTCGGTGGGATATGCTTTCAGATAGCGGTCTAAAGTATTCTCCCAACCCGTTGTTACCCCATGACTACCATAAAATTTTAGTGAGTCGCTCTTCCAGTAACCTTCCATATATTCCTCAATGTTGTTATTAGACCAAGCCAGTCTTTGCGCTTTTAAAACAGCCATAATAGCATCTTTATCTTCCTTTTCTGTGGTTTGAGAAAAGCTGTTTAAAGCTAAAAATAAACACATTAATAAAATTAGTTTTTTCATGTTTTGAGCATATAATATTTTGTGACGTTGGTAAAAATAGCAAAATCTTTATTTTAAAAATGGTTACTCATCGATAAAAATGACAAACAAAATTGCTTTGTCCAAAGAAATACGTATTGGTCGAAAAAAATGTGTGTAAGTAATTTGAATTTATATATTTACGTCATAATTCCCTGATTAATAGCCCAGATTTATTGTTTAATTATTTTAACTCAACTCATTATGGAATTAAAAATCACTAACTGCAACAATTTTTTTAAAATTAAAGGTAGTTTAAACAAAAGTAATTTAGGCGTATTTCAAAGTGAATTCAAAAACATTTTTGATAAATTAGATAGCATTACTATTAGCATTGAAGATGTAACAAGTATGGATCGCTATGCTGTGAATGCCTTTGCAGAATTGCACAAAGAAGCCATTGCAAGACATAAAAATCTATCAATTATTGGTTTAGGATGTAAAGATTTATACAATCATTTCAAATCTGAAATGGCGGCATAATTTATAGTATTATTTTTCGAAGTAACTCTCAATTTTCCCATTGAATATTGTTATGCCTTCAATTACGGGCTACTATAGTATGTTTTGTTGTTGTTTATAAAAGGCGTCTGCCTGAAGCTGCATTAGTTCCCTCACTTTTGTGCGCTTGTAGGCATAAAGTTCGTCGTCTTTTTCTAAATCACTATAAATTTTGTCGTTAATGGTAAAGTCGGTTTTTATCATTATTTCACGCTGCTTTTTATTTTGAAGCACGTTCGATTTTATAGCTGTTTCTTGGTCTTCTAATTTAAAATCGTAAGCTCCTTTTGGCGACAGTAATTTGGCAAAAATGGGCGATGTTTCAATAGCCAGAAACAAAAGAAATATAAATAAAGATGGCAGCCAAGGCAACTTGCCTAAGGCATTTACGCGCGCCATTAAGCCATCAAAATTATTAATAATAGGCTGTGTAGATATAACCTGTGTTTCGTAATCGCCTTTTAGTTTGGCTATTTCAGATTCTGAATCTGCAATTTTTGCTTTGTTTTCTTCTTTAAGCAGTTGTAATTCTGCTAATAACGCATCATGTTTATCTCGCTTTTCTTTATAAACAGGACCTTTGCCCAATAATTTAGTGCCCGCAGTTCCTTCGGCTTCGGCTATATAGGTGTTATACAATTCGTTTACTTCTGCTTCTTTAGCAGCTATTTGTTGCTGTAAACTTGAAATATCTTTGTTAAGATTATCAATATCAGGGTTAAATTGCTTTGCTATTTGATTTTGGTTGGCAAGAGTTAAGTTGTTTTTTTGCTCTAGCAATACCTGATTGATTTCTTTTTCAAAAATTTTAAGTTCTAATGGTTTAGAAATTACAACGGCAATAATTACCGCTAATAAAATTCTTGGAGTTGCTTGAATTAATTCATCTAAAACATTCCCAGTTTTTTTAATGGTAGAAACTATATAGCGGTCTAAATTAAAAATAAGTAAATCCCCAAATGAGTCCGAAGAAAACAGACGTGTAAATGTTATCGAAAACAGTATAAAGCGCATAACTAGCAGCAATAAATGCCATAACAGCTGTAAAAAAAACAGTGGCGCCAATACCGGCGTATTTATTTTGTTCGCCTTTAGAGCATTGTTCTAAAATATCGGTATCTGAGCCTGAGCAAATAATGAAGAATTGCTTTAACATAATGATTGTTTTTGATTGATGAGTGACTATTAGAACGTAAACACTATCAATTTGTTACATAATTATGGTAAAAAGTTATTTGGTTCTGGACCGAACGCTCTCAATAATTACGGTTGTTAATATTAAAGAACCCCCAATGTAAGTATTAGCAGAAGGAATTTCATTAAGAAAAATAAAAGCGATAATAATCCCGAAGATTGGTTGGATACCATTTATAATACTGGCTGTACTTACTGTAAAATGCTTAAGGCTGTTTACTAACATAGTATGACCAATAGCAGTAGTGATAAGTGCTAGCATGATAACGTAAGGGAACTCTGTTTTTATTCCGGATGTACCATAATAAAAAAGTGTTGGCGCAAGTACAATGCTTAGAATTATAACCTGATAAAACATAATGTGGGTACCACTATAGTTAAAAGTTAGTTTTTTAGACATAATATTGCGCAATGCAAAAAAGAATGCCGACAGTAGTCCAAATAAAATGCCTTTTACGTGGGTGCTTTCTATATCGAACTCTGGGGCTAGCATATAAATACCTAATAAAATTATCGCTCCGAGTAGAAGATAAATAGGATCGAATGTTACTTTTATAAATAAAGGTTCAAGAAACGCGGTTATTATTGGAAAGGTGAAGAGTGAAAGCATTCCAATGGCTACATTAGAAAGTTTTAAGGCGTAAAAATAGGTTATCCAATGCATGCCTAGAAGCAGGCCACTAATTATAATCGCACTAGCATCTTTTCTTGAATGTATTTTTAATTGGAATTTTTTATATCTGCAAAAAGCATATAAAAACAGTCCGCCTAAAAAACAACGCCACCAAATAACAACAGGTGTTGGTAGGTCGATATATTTACCCAAGGCACCAGAAGTACTTATAAAGAGCGTAGCTAAAATAAGAATAACTAGGTGGTTGCTGTGTTGGTTTTTCATTTTGAAGTTAGCCTTTCGTGTTAGCGATTGGAGCAAACTACCGTGTAGTGCGTAAAGCGCGACCACCTTTTACTCCTTAAAAGTAAAAGGTGGTAACACCAAAAAATTATTTAGAAAGTTCGGTAAAATATTTATAGAAAAATGGAATGGTTTCAATACCCTTTAAATAATTGAAAACGCCAAAATGTTCGTTTGGCGAATGGATGGCATCGCTATCTAAACCAAAGCCCATTAATATGGTTTTACTTTTAAGTTCTTGTTCGAACAGCGCCACAATAGGGATACTGCCACCACTACGTTGTGGAATTGGTGTTTTTCCAAAAGTATGTTGATATGCTTTACTCGCCGCTTGGTAGCCAATACTGTCTATGGGCGTTACATAACCTTGGCCGCCATGATGCGGTTTTACTTTTACGGTAACGCCTTTTGGGGCAATACTTTCAAAATGTTTTGTGAATAGTTCGGTGATTTCTTCCCAATCTTGATGTGGAACCAAACGCATGGATATTTTGGCAAACGCTTTACTAGCAATAACGGTTTTGGCACCTTCGCCGGTATAACCACCCCAAATACCGTTAACATCTAGCGTTGGACGAATGGAATTTCGTTCGTTGGTGGTGTATCCTGTTTCGCCGTAAACAGCTTCTATATCTAATGCTTTTTTATAATTTTCTAAGTTGAAAGGGGCTTTTGCCATTTCTGCACGTTCTTCTTTTGAAAGTTCTTCTACTTTATCATAAAATCCAGGAATGGTAATATGATTGTTTTCATCGTGAAGCGACGCAATCATTTTAGTTAAAATATTAATGGGGTTTGCCACAGCGCCACCATATAAGCCAGAATGTAAATCGCGGTTTGGACCTGTAACTTCAACTTCCACATAACTCAATCCACGTAAACCAGTGGTTATAGATGGTACATCTTTGGCAATCATGCCCGTATCGGAAATAAGAATAACATCATTCTTTAATTTCTCTTGATTGTTTTTTACAAAAACAGCAAGGTTTGAACTGCCAACTTCCTCTTCGCCTTCAATCATAAATTTTACGTTGCAGGGCAGTTGGTTGGTTTTGTTCATAAATTCCAAAGCCTTTACATGCATGTACATTTGGCCTTTATCATCGCAAGCACCTCGGGCGAAAATGGCGCCTTCTGGATGCAGGTCTGTTGTTTTTATAACGGGCTCAAACGGCGGAGAGTTCCATAAATTTAATGGGTCTGGTGGTTGTACATCGTAATGTCCATAAACTAAAACCGTAGGGAGTTTTTTGTCAATTATTTTTTCGCCATAAACAATAGGGTAGCCATCTGTTTTGCAAATTTCAACAGTATCGCAACCTGCTTTTTCTAAACTTAGTTTTACAGCATCGGCAGTTTTTAAAACATCGTTTTTGTAAGCAGAATCGGCGCTTATGGATGGAATTTTAAGTAATTCGATAAGTTCGTTTAAAAATCGGTCTTTGTGTTCCTTAATGTAAGATTGAATGGAATTCATGAAGTATTTTTATAGTTATTTCAAAAGTACAAAAAAGAAAGTTTTTTGATGGATTCTTTGCAAGAACATACAACTTATTTGTTGTTTATAAAATTTACTATGGTTGGAATTAATTCCGGAATTAAAGGCAATTTTGAATTACTATAGGTTTGAATATTCTTAGTCCTGTCT
This sequence comes from uncultured Flavobacteriaceae bacterium, assembly GCA_963704215.1. Classification (GTDB taxonomy): domain Bacteria; phylum Bacteroidota; class Bacteroidia; order Flavobacteriales; family Flavobacteriaceae; genus Mariniflexile. The sequence goes on along the minus strand of CAVPHK010000010.1, from coordinate 329,072 downwards.
GCTTCGGCTTCTTTAAAAATATGATTCATGTTTTCGATGATAACTATTTGTGCTTGTTTATTGGATTCTGATAATTTTTCCGCATCTTCTACACTAACTTGAATATCGGTGGTTCCTTGAATTATTAAAATAGGAATGTTCAATTTCGCAATTTCTACTTGCGGATTGTATTTAAACCAGGATATTAAATACGGTTGAACACTGGGGCGAAACAAGGCATACAGCATTTCTGGGGCATTGTTAATCGTCTCTCCTTTTTCTAATTTATCAATGATTGGTTTAGACATTTGATAAGCTAAAGGCGATTGTTCTTTTAATTGTTTTAATAAAATATCGCTCGCAGGAAATCCTGCTCCAGCGATGGAAATGAATTTATCAATTTGAGAATTTTGAGTTGCCATAATACCAATTAGTGAGCCTTCACTATGCCCTAGAATTATTAAATCACTGAATCTTCTGTCTTTTTTTAATAACTCACTCCATGCTTTTACGTCATCTACATAATTTTCGAATCGTAATTCTGATTCATCTACGTTTGCATTTTTACTTTTGGCAATACCGCGTTTGTCAAAACGTAAAGACGCAATGCCCTGTTCTGCTAATCCTTCTGCTAACATTTTCAATGAATTATTAACCATCATGGGGTTGTTTCCATTTCTGTCGGTTGGACCTGAACCCGCAATAACTATAACAATTGGCGTTTTTTTAGTGGTGTCTGCAACTATTATTGTACCCTTTATAGTGCCGGTTTTAGTTTCTAAAACAATGGTAGCTTCTTTTGATTGAGTAAAAATAGCATTGCTAATAAGCAAGACAAAAAGGAGGGGAACAATTTTTTTAATCATAATATTATCGATTTCTAATGCGGTTGAAAAAAAGTATCTGCAAATAGTATTTAAAAATAGAAAAAAGAATGTTTTTAGTGCTTATAAGTTTGCAATTTAAAAATCTTGTTTATATTTGCAGACCTTTAGCGGGCGTGGTGGAATTGGTAGACACGCCAGACTTAGGATCTGGTGCCGCGAGGTGTGGGAGTTCGAGTCTCCCCGCCCGCACAATAAAGTATAAGCTTCTCAATATCTTGAGGGGCTTTTTTTTTGAATTTATTTTTCATGTATCAGCTAGATTTAACAATTATTAATGATCTAGTAGCCACATAAAATAAGCTTATTTCAATTAATCATATTAAATTATATGCTTACCTTCATGAATTGAATTTATAATAAATAAAACTTAAAATGAGATATAATCATTTCACATTCATAGCAATTCTGAGTTTATTAATAACCAATTTTTTAAGTGCTCAGACAAGAACTGAAATTGAATTAAAAGAAGGGTGGAAGTTCGCTAAGGGTGATTATGAAAATGCTTTCCAAACCAACTTTAATGATGCGAAATGGCAAACGGTAACGGTGCCACACGATTGGGCTATTTATGGGCCATTCGACCACGAGATAGATAAACAAATAGTCGCGATTGTGCAAAATGGCGAAAATGTCGCCACCGAAAAAACAGGTCGAACAGGGGCGCTTCCATACATTGGTGAAGCATGGTATCGCAATAATTTTTCCATGCCTCAATTAAAACCAGGTCAAAAAGTATTATTGACTTTTGATGGCGCCATGAGTGAACCACGCGTTTATTTAAACGGGAAAAAGGTAGGCGAGTGGAATTATGGCTACAATTATTTTTACTTCGATATCACAGATATTGTTAAAACTACTAATACGTTAGCTGTGAAGTTGACAAACCGGGAACTGTCTTCCAGATGGTATCCAGGAGCTGGGTTATACCGAAAAGTGAAAATTATTATCAAAAATGAGGAAAGTATAAATCATTGGGGAACCTATATTACTACGCCTTTCATTACTCAGGATTTGGCTAAAGTGAACATTAAAACAAAAGTTTCCGGGAATCAGTTTAAATTAATTACAAAAATTATAGATGCTACTGGGAATGTGGTTAGTGACAGATACGACGACCACTTGTTTTGGCAACGAATTCGATCAAAATATTGCTGTAAAAAATCCGAATTTATGGAGTCCCGAAACGCCTTATTTGTATACGGCAATATCTCAGTTGTATGCTAACAATAGTTTAAAGGATGAAATTTCAACTCGATTTGGTATTCGAGAAATAAAATATGAAGCCAACAAAGGGTTTAGCTTAAATGGGAAGGTAAGAAAATTTAAAGGTGTTTGTTTGCACCATGATTTGGGACCTATTGGTACGTGCTATCAATATTTCGGCATTACGACGTCAGCTAACGATTTTGAAAGATATGGGCTGCGATGCCATTAGAAGTTCACATAATATGCCATCTTTAGAACAGTTGGAATTATGTGACGAAATGGGTTTTATGTTTTTAGCTGAAAGTTTTGATGAATGGGCAAAACCTAAAGTAGATAACGGCTATCATTTGTTTTTTGAAACCGATGTTGAAAAAGATCTGGTTAATTTAATTCATGCAACTAGAAATCATCCCAGTATTGTTATGTGGAGTTCAGGAAATGAAGTCCCAGATCAATGGGGTGCTGATGGTGTAAAGCGTGCTAAAAGGTTGCAGGATATTTTTCATCGAGAAGACCCTACACGACCTGTAACCGTTGGTATGGATCAAGTTAAGGCTACTATGGAATCTGGCTTTGGTGCCTTATTAGATATTCCCGGATTAAATTACAGGGTGCATTTATATGAAGAGGCGTTCGAAAAATTTCCACAAGGATTTATTTTAGGTTCAGAAACGGCCTCTACAGTGAGTTCCAGGGGTATTTATAAATTTCCGGTTGAAAAAGCGGTGTCAAAACAATATGATGATTTTCAAAGTTCTTCATACGATTTAGAATATTGTAGCTGGTCTAATTTGCCCGACGATGATTTTGTGCTTCAGGATGATAAGCCTTGGGTGATAGGTGAGTTTGTATGGACGGGTTTTGATTATTTAGGCGAACCAACACCTTACGATGAAAAATGGCCTTCGCGAAGTTCGTATTTCGGAATTAGCGATTTGGCAGGATTGCCTAAAGATCGTTTTTATTTGTATAGAAGTCGGTGGAATACATACGAAAACACCTTACATATCTTACCACATTGGAACTGGGAAGGACGCGAAGGTGAAATAACACCCGTATTTGTGTATACCAATTTTAACAGTGCCGAACTTTTTGTAAATGGAAAAAGTATGGGCGTTCAGAAAAAAAACAATGATACGCCACAAAATCGATATCGCTTAATGTGGATGGATGTAAAGTACGAACCGGGTACTGTGAAAGTGGTTGCATTCGATGATAATGGCAATTCTGTTGCAGAAAGTGAAGTACATACTGCCGGAAAACCCTATAAAATCATACTCGAACCCGATAGAACAACTCTAAATGCGAACGGGGAAGATTTAGCTTTTGTAACTGTTTCGGTAGTTGATAAGCAGGGAAATGTTTGTCCTACCGCAACAAACCAATTAAAATTTAACGTTACCGGAAAAGGCACATATCGTGCTGCATGTAATGGTGATGCTACTTCTTTAGAGCAATTTCATTTACCAACCATGAAATTGTTTAGTGGTAAATTAGTGGTTTTAGTGCAGTCTAAAAAAGAAGCTGGAGGTATGCGTTTAACCGTTACGGGCAAAGGCTTAAAAACAGCAAATGTGATGTTGAAATCTGAAAAAACAGAGTCAGAATAACTTCAGAAGTTTGATGTTGTAAGATGATTACCTGAAAATGATTTTAGTGTTGCATTTATAAATCAATCACCTTTTTTAATTTATTACTTAACAGTGCGCTTTCAATTATTTTTATAACTAACATCCCATCTTCAGGAGTAACAGGAAGCGGTTTGTTATTTCTAATGGCTTCGTATAACCCATCATAATATGCCATATAATTTCCTTGTAATGTAGGGATGTGTTTTTTTATAATGTCGCCATTTATTTCTGTATGGAGAAGGCCTCTGTCTGTTTCTGCTTCAATACCCCAATTAGCGCTGTTTGGAAGTTTTCCTGATTGAAGTTCTGTTTCTTGTACATCTGTTTTAGGTTTTATAAAAGACCCTTTAGTGCCATGAATGATATATCCTGGTAGAGGTTCACGTACAAAATAACTTGATTTTAAAATGACTCTATGCGAGGGATAATATAATTTCAAATCGAAATAATCACCAACTTTCGAGTTTGGTCGTAGCGAATCTATATCTGCATAAACAGCTTTGGGCATGCCGAACAGTTGCACGGTTTGATCTATAAGATGTGAGCCTAAATCGTAAATACTCCCAACACCCAACATGGGAGTTTCTTTATGAGTTTTGTAACTTAAATTCGAATCGAATCGGTCGTAATGAAATTCTGCTTCAACAACGTCTCCCAATAAATGGTCGTTTAACACCTTTTTCACCGTCATAAAGTCACTGTCATATCTGCGATTTTGGTAGACAGAAAGCATAACTTTTTTCTTTTTTGCCAGTGCAATTAATTCTTCTGCCTCAGCAACGGTAGTAGTAAATGGTTTTTCAACAATCACATGTTTGCCAGCATTTATAGCCATTTTAGTATATTCAAAATGTGTAACGTTGGGCGTGTTTACAATTACCATTTCAATGGCATCATCACCCAACATACTTTCTAAAGATCTAAATATTTTTACCTGTGGATACTTTTCTTTAGACAGACTCTTAGTGCGCTCGTAAACGCCATATAAATTAAAATTGGGATTGACAGAAATAAACGGGGCATGAAAAAGTAGACCGCTCATACCAAAAGAGCATAAGGCTGTATTAATTGATTTCATAGATTTAGTATCAGATTAAATGTCCGATCTCTGCTATAATTATTATTGACGGCAGAATTGGATTATAAAAATAGTAAAAAGTGTAGAAGGATTGATTGTTGTAGTGATGAAACCAGAGTTTTGTATTAAAAACGAGACACTTTGGAAACGTTGGAATAAAATTTTAGTATGTTTTTAAAAATTAAGTGTTTTAAAGACACTTAATTAAAAATATTTATTATATATTCGCCAATGTATATATCTAATGAATTTAATTGAGCCATTAGATAAATGTTTTTGTAATTTTGCAAAATTATTTCTTAAATCAATCTTATGAGTTCCAACATTATAGTTGGCAATTAAAAATTAACGATAATTAAAATGAACAAAAAATTAGATCAACAAGCAGCAGATAATATTAGAGCTTTAGCTGTAGCGATGGTAGAAAAGGCAAATTCAGGACATCCGGGTGGCCCGATGGGCGGTGCAGATTTTATGCACATTTTATACTCAGAGTTCTTTAATTTTGATCCAACCGATATGGAATGGCCTTTTAGAGACCGTTTTTTCATGGATGCAGGTCACTTATCTACCTTAATGTATGCTCAGTATTATCTTTTAGGAAATTATGAAAAGGATGATGTTGCTAATTTTAGACAATGGGGCTCTATTACACCAGGTCACCCAGAAGTAGATGTAAAAAGAGGGATTGAAAATACCTCAGGGCCATTAGGGCAAGGTCATACCATGGGTATTGGTGCTGCTATTGGTGCGAAATTTTTACAAGCGAGATTTGGAGATTGGATGAATCATAAAATATATGGTTTTATTTCTGATGGTGGTGTTCAAGAAGAAATTTCACAAGGTGCAGGTAGAATTGCGGGACATTTAGGATTGAGCAATTTTATTATGTTCTTCGATTCAAATGATATTCAATTATCAACGTCAACCGATGAGGTAACTACCGAAGATACTGCCATGAAATACGAAGCATGGGGTTGGAAAGTAGTAACTATTGATGGTCATAATCACGATGAAATAAGAAAAGCATTAACCGATGCTAATAACGAAACTGAAAAACCAACCTTAATAATAGGTAAAACCATTATGGGTAAAGGTTGTGTAACTGCCGATGGAAGTATGTATGAAGGGCATTGCGAATTACACGGTCAACCTATTGGACATACAGGTGCAGATTATGCTAAAACCTTATTGAACTTAGGTGCTAATCCGGAAAATCCATTTGATATTTATCCAGAAGTAGCAGCCTTCTATAAAGATATTTTAAAAGAAAAAACAGCGAAAGCTGCTGAAAAGAAAGCAGAAATTGCAACTTGGAAAGCATCAAACAAAGCCTTAGCAGATAAATTAGATTTCTTTTTATCTGGTGAATTGCCAGAATTAGATTTTGAATCTATCGAACATAAAGCAGGTTTAGCTTCTAGAGCAGCATCTTCAGGTGTGTTAGGATATTTAGCAGGTAAGGTAGAAAACATGATTGTGTCTTCTGCCGATTTATCAAACTCTGATAAAACCGATGGGTTCTTAAAGAAAACCCACGCCCTTAAAAAAGGAGATTTCTCAGGATCATTTTTACAAGCAGGTGTTGCAGAATTAACCATGGCATGTATTGCCAACGGATTAGCATTGCACGGAGGAATCATTCCAGTGGTGGCAACATTCTTTGTGTTTTCAGATTATATGAAACCAGCCATTCGTTTAAGTGGTATTCAAGAATTAGGCGTGAAATATGTTTGGACACACGATGCTTTTAGAGTAGGTGAAGACGGACCAACACATCAACCAGTAGAGCAAGAAGCGCAAATTCGTTTATTAGAAAAACTAAAAAACCATAGTGGTAAACCAAGTTTCTTAGCCTTACGTCCAGCAGATTCTGCCGAAACTAGTGTGGCATGGAAAATGGCTTTAGAAAATAAAAACACACCAACAGGATTAATACTTTCAAGACAAAATATTAAAGATATTCCTGCAAAAGGTGCTTCAAGATATAAGGATGCTTTAGCTGCAGAAAAAGGAGGGTATTTAGTAAAAGAAGTTGAAAATCCAGATGTAGTTTTAATTGCAAACGGATCGGAAGTTTCTACACTTATTGCTGCGGCCGAAATTTTAGAAGCAGAAAATGGTTTAAAAGTGAACATTGCTTCAGTAATTTCAGAAGGATTATTCAGATTGCAATCTAAAGATTATCAAAACTCAGTAATTCCAAAAAACAAACCATTATTTGGTTTAACGGCAGGTTTACCAGTAAATTTAGAAGGATTGGTTGGCGAAAACGGTAAAGTTTTCGGCTTAGAACATTTCGGATATTCTGCACCAGCAAATGTATTAGATGACAAATTCGGATTTACAGGAGAAAAAGTGAGCAAACAAGTATTAGAATATTTAAAAACAGTATAAAACTAAAGGATATGAAATTTTTTATTGATACAGCAAATCTAAAAGATATTGCCGAAGCACAAGCTTTAGGTGTATTAGATGGTGTTACCACAAACCCATCATTAATGGCAAAAGAAGGCATTACTGGAGCTGAAAATATTATCGCACATTACAAAAAAATCTGTGAATTGGTAGATGGTGATGTAAGTGCAGAAGTTATTTCAACCGATTTTGAAGGTATGGTTAAAGAAGGTGAAGCTTTAGCGGCTTTACATCCACAAATCGTTGTAAAATTACCTTTAATTGCCGATGGTATTAAAGCATGTAAATATTTTTCAGATAAAGGTATCAGAACCAATGTAACCTTGGTGTTTTCTGCAGGTCAAGCCTTATTAGCGGCTAAAGCAGGAGCTACTTATGTATCGCCGTTTATCGGTCGTTTAGATGATATTTCTACAGATGGTTTAAACCTAATCTCAGAAATTAGAATGATTTATGATAACTATGGTTTTCAAACACAAATTTTAGCGGCCTCTGTACGTCATACCATGCATATAATTGATTGTGCAAAATTAGGATCTGATGTTATGACAGGACCTTTATCTGCAATTAAAGGATTATTAAAACACCCTTTAACTGATAGTGGTTTAGCACAGTTTTTAGCTGATTATCAAAAAGGAAATCAATAAATAGAATAGCATTATTGTAATATTTCTTTATAAATATGACAGTTGACATAAGAAAATATAAAGAAATACAACAAATTAAAGTTGCGGTTGATTGTATTATTTTTGGTTTTAATGATAACCGTTTGGAGTTGTTGTTAATTCACAGAGGATTTCAACCGGAGAAAGGTAAATGGTCTTTAATAGGTGAATTTATTGGTAATGATGAGGATTTAGACGATGCTGCTAACCGCGTTTTATATGGATTATCTGGTTTAGAAAATATCTATATGGAACAGGTTAAGACCTTTGGTAAAGCAGATCGTGATTCGTCTGGACGCGTTATTTCAACTACCTATAGTGCCATGATTTTAAAATCGCAGTACACTGAAGAACATGTAAATAAATATGATGCTAAATGGTTTCCAATCGACGATTTGCCGGAGCTGGTTTTTGATCATAGAGATATGGTGGATTCTGCCATAAAAAGATTGCGAAGACGGGTTAGAAATTTCCCAATAGCATTTAATTTATTGCCTGATAAATTTACGTTGCCGCAGTTGCAAACCCTTTATGAAGGTATTTTAAATGAGCCCATTGATAAAAGAAATTTTAGAAGAAAGGTTGCGCAAATGAAGTATTTGGTAAAGCTTAGCGAGAAGGATATGTCTGAATCAAAAAAAGGAGCTTATTATTACTATTTTGATGAAGCTTTATATGAAAAAGAACAAAACTTTAACTTATAGAAGTTTTAGGGGTAAGAATGAAAATTAAAAAAGCATCCAATTTTTTGGATGCTTTTTTGTTGTTAATCAGTTTTTACTAATTATAGTTTAATTAGTTTATTAGTGCCTTGTTCTCCTAAATTGTTGGCTATTTTTATGATATAAATACTTTTTGGTAAATTTGAAACATCAAATAAGTAACCTTTCTCAAAGCTGCCTTTAAAGGATTTAACTAATTTTCCAGTCACATCATAAATATGTAATGCTTCTATATTTTTATTAAGTACAAAAGTATTAGTTGCAGGATTTGGGTATAATGTTAACCCAGAATTTAGAACTAGGTCACCAATACCTAAGGTTGTTCCTTTTTGGTTTCCATAAATTTTAAACCCACCTGCCGGAATAGTAACACTTGTGGTAGTACCACTAATTGTTGTGCTACCTGTCTCATCCATTAAATCATACCAAGTTCCTGTATAAGGAAAACTTGGATTAATATTTTGGGAAACATTATTGAAATTTGCAATAATCACCACATTTTTAAGAGAAGCGCCAGAGCTGCTTTCGCTACCTGTGTAAATACTTATTCGAGGCGTTAAAGTTCCTGAGGTTATAGTGTAACTTCCTTCAAAAACGGGTTCGTTAATCTTTAATTGATTTAATCTTGCCCAAGTGTTATAAATTTGGTTTCTGTTAGAATCGGTCAACCAATTATTAGTCCATTGCGGTTGCGGTTTAGTATCTAACTTGCAATCACCATCATTATTCCCATCATAATCAGAATTAACCACACCATTGTTACACGTCCAAATGGAGTTGTTCATTCCTAAATCGCCAAAATGCCAAATCATTTTCGGACCAGGAATGGTTAATGTAACAGCACCTAACGCTGGCATTCTGTTTAAAGAACCAGTAAGATTTCCAGCAACTCCACTAACCCCAAAAGTCATGTTTTTATACATTAGGCGTTCTTCATCATGGCTTTCGGCATACCCCACAAGTCGTGGAGACGTAAACCCTCTACTAACATGTCCCATTCTATTAATATTGGAATTTGAACTATATCCCATGGTTAATTGATTATAGGGGTCGGTCATTTTACCCCACATCATAATACCTTTAGGGATGGCGTCCGTTAATCTGTAATTAGCCCATTGTTGTTCTTCAGCATCGGTGCCTAAATGTTCGAAAATAACGTAGTGTGTTTCATCTAAAGACCATGAATAATCGGCGTAAGTTTTTAAAACAGCAACGCGATCTGTTTGAGTGGAATTAGTACAACTTTCATCGGAAGCTGTACAATTTTGAGTAAATCCTTTGGTTAAATCCCAACGGAATCCATCAATGTTATATTCAGTAATCCAATGATTTACAACACGCTTAACATAGTTTTGCGTATAGCTGCTTTGATGATTGAAATCTTCGCCTACATTATAACTGTGACGTGCTGTTGTATTAAAATAAGGATTTTCGGTAGAGGGGCTTCCCCAGCCATCACCATCAGGATCATTCATCCACATTCTCACCATTGGGTTTCTGCCAAAGGCATGGTTTAAGGCAATATCTAAAATAACGGCAATACCGTTTTGATGGCATACATCTACCAATTCCTTAAACTTGTCTGAAGTGCCATAATATTTATCGAGTGCCATATGAAATGCGGTGTTATATCCCCAACTTTCATTGCCTTCATATTCCATAATTGGCATCAATTCAATCGCATTAATATTTAAATTTTTGAAGTAACTTATCTTATCAATTAAATCTTGAAAATTTCTATCGGCATCAAAGTCTCTAATAAGAACTTCATAAATTACTAAATCTTCTTTTTTAGGTTTAGAAAAGTTGGCTACTTGCCAAGAATAGTTGGTTTGCCCCGTTTGAAGTACGGTAACTTCGCGTTCCTGTCCTGTTGGATATGCGGGTAGGCTCGGATATGATGCACTTGGAATACCTGGATCATCAAAAGGTGACAACACGAGTGTAGAAAAAGGATCGGCTGTTTTTACTAGTACCGGAGTTCCAGAGATAGGAGTTTGATCGACCACCCAATATTGATAGGTTTCAATGTTATTAGGGAAATTAGGATTCAAATTAGTAAGTTCTAACCAGAATTTCGTGCTCGAAGGTGTATCATCCTTCTTCATAGCATGGGTGGCATTTGGTTGCCAGTTATTAAAACTACCTGCAACATATATGAAATCTTTTAGCGGTGCATCAATCACTAAAGTTGCTTTAGTTGGGTCGCTCAAATTATAATTGATTCCCTCTACTAATCCGGCTGGAATAGTTTGACTTACAGTGTTAGGGTTAACAATCACAGAGAACTTTTTAACTATGGTTGTGGAAGCTTGTGTAACCGTTAATTCATAGTTTTGGTTTGAAGTAATGTTAGTGTGATTAAACACATAACTAGAGGTCGCAGCATTTGTATTAATCGTTGTTCCGTTAGATTTTAAAACATAGCTAGCGTTTCCATTTGTATTGGAAGCTGTGATGCTTAAACTGCCTCCAGAAGTTAAAACGGTGGCGCTGTTTTGGGTTGGTGTGCTTAATGTTACTTGGAAAGATCCAACCTCTGATGTAATATCTTGACTTTTCTTATCACCAGTGCCATCTTTAGCTTTTATTAAAAAACCAATCTTGCCAATACCTGTTCTAGAGAAAAAAATATTAGGCGTAAAAGAAATCGTGTACGTATCAGGCCCTGAATTGTAAGTTAATTTATTTGCTTCGTTGGAGCTGGCCCAGGTACCATTTGTAGGGCAATTAAGTTCACTAGTGTCATTCAAATCATAAGACCATGCCCATAAATAAAGGGCATTTCCAGTAACACCCCAAGTGGCTTCGTTTATGCTGTTTCCGTTAAAAGTAATGGTAATGGGATCACCTTCATTAAAAGTTGCGGGACTTATACTGTAGGTTACTGCTTGTTGTTGCGACAGTCCAGATAACGATAATAATAAGAATAATAGAAATGTAATGTTTTTCATAATCTATTTGTTTTTTACAAAAAAGGCTGATGTAAATCAGCCTTTTTTTAATTATTATTTGAAACTTTAATTTACACTGTATGTTCCTTTAGTGAAATCTACAGTTATTGTATATGTTCCGGCTCCAGGAGATGCTACGTTCTTTTCGTCATCTCTAACAATCATTCCATTATACTTTTTGCTTGCGCCCCAATCGTTATCCCAAGAGCCTTGAACAGGAAGGAATTTAAATTCGTCGCTAGCAGTCAATGCTTGACTAATAGTAAATAAACCATCAGATACTTTAGTGAAAGCTGGTGCTGTACCATTGTTCCATCCATTTGGAGAACCTACCAAATATAAATTTTGCGGTACTTCAACAACAGAGAAGGACAAGGTATTAAAATCAACAGTAACCATATATGTTCCGGCAGTTGTAACTTTAATGTTTTGCTCATCATCTTGCTCTAACATTTTTGGAGTTGTTTTGTTTTCACCCCAATCATTAGACCATGATCCAGAAGTTGGTAACATTTTAAATTCATCATTCGCAGCAAATGTTTGCATTCTTACAAATACACCATTACCAGTTGTGTTGAACTGTTGCGTTGCATCATTGTTGTTCCAGCCATTGTGTTGACCAACCATGTATAAGTTGTCAATTTTGGCCACTTTAAAACTTAAAGTATTAAAGTTAACAATTACTACATATTTTCCAGCTTCAGTTACTTTAATGTTTTGTTCGTTATCTTGAACAAGTTTACCAGGATTAACTTTGTCTTCACCATAATCGCCATCCCATGAACCAGAGTTTGGTATCATTTTAAACTCATCGTTAGCACTAAAAGTTTGAACTTTTACAAATACGCCAGCACCATTATTATAAAATTGTTGTGTTGCATCATTATTATTCCAGCCATTGTGTTGACCAACCATAAATAAATTGTCTGGTATTGGTACAATGTATGCTGTAAGAGCAATAGTTATTTTTTCTGAAGCTCTTGTTAATTCACCTGAAGCAGAATTCACAATGGCATTTACTCTAAAATCGAAGTTTGAAGCTATGTCTGGTTTACCACCACTACTAATTACCAAATCGTTAAGTGCATCATGAGTAATAGAAAATGTGGTGCTAGTAGTAGAGCCTATTACGGTTGAGGCAGCAAAATCTGTTCCTGCTAGCGCCATTTCTATCTCATAATCGATAGCTATGATGCTGTTTTCTCCAATTTCCGGATCGTTCCAAGTAATTGTTAATGCAGTTTCATTGGCTTTTGCATCTTCTAAAACAGCACTAAAGGTATTGTTTGGACTTGTAATACTAGGTACAGTTGTAGGGAATTTAGATACTTGAAATAATATGGCATTAGACATAAAACTTCCAGTCACCAATCTTACATAAATAGCTGTTTCTGTATAAGATTTAATGGAAGCCGAACTTAAGTACTGATTCAAGTCTGTTACACTAATTGTAAAATTATTACTACTTGAAGTACCAATAACGATTGGTGTTGTAAAATCGCTATCGGTCGCCATTTCTACAGTGTACGAGCTGCTTCCTGTTACTTCATCATTCCAAGAAATAGTAAAAGCAGGGTTATCTGGCAATGCAAAATTTAAAAACACATTGCTTATACCAGGTTCCTGCAACTTAAATGCAGGATCTGGTGAGGTTATTTCGATGCTTTCCTGAGTTTCACAAGCAGTAAAAATAAGTGCTAATGAAAGAAATAGGAAACTTAGTTTTTTAATATATAAATTCATATCTATTTTTTTATTTATTATAAATTCAACGGTATCATGATATAACGACCGGTTAAATCGTTAAACCAAACCTCGTAATCATCTTCAACTACTACGGGAATACTTCCACCGTTTAGTGTTGCTTGTCCAGAAAATTCTGTTGTTCCTGCCCAAACTGCCCCAGTATTGGTTTTGAATTGTAAGTCTCCTGGTACTAATCGTATGTTTGGTATGTTCCAGATATGACCATCGAAAGTTGATTTAGTCATAGCAGTTGTTGCAGCGGCAGACCCGAGTACGTCAATACTTGTAAAGTCAGTCGCGCCAGTAGCGTTATACGCAGTCATGGTGTATTTTTTACTAGAAAAGTTTATGGTAAATTCGTAATAACCACTTTCAGATACGCCAAATCGTCCAGGATCCCCAGATTGCGTTCCAGGATTTCCAGCAATGTCGCCAGCAGCTTTTGGTGTATCGCTACCTTCGTTTTCTACAACACCCCATTGTGGCTGCCACAAGCCTCTAGTTTCTAGTATTTTAAACCTACCTTCGTTAAAATCGGAGCTTGCTTTATTGAAAAATCCAGTGTAATAATAAAGATTGCTATTACCGCTATCTCTAAATAAAGCTGGGTTATTGTTATTATTGTTCCATCCAGGTGCTACACCATTTCCAACTAAATAGTAATCTTCAAATGTATAATTAAAGTAAGGATACACATTAAAGCTAATCGTGTTAGAAGCAACTGGAAGTCCGTTTTGTGTTCCTAAAGACGATACCACTCTTGCGTAAAGGGCGTTCCATTCAAAAGGAGATAAACCGGCATTACCTGCAGCCGCATTTAATTCGTTAACAGACATGGTAACGGTATTATTACCTGTTATCGTAGCTACAATTACTGAATTAGTAAATTCGCTGTTTCCTGCAAATTCAATACTATATTTAACCGAAACTTGTTGGCCATAATCGGCCTCTGTCCAGTTAAGGGTTATTGCAGGGTTATTCGTGTTTATGGCATCTAACTCAATATCTGTTATGGCCAAATCAGACAACACTACAGGATCTGTATCAGATACACTGAAGGTATCAGTGGTGTCGGTACATGAGCTCAACAGTAATGTGGTAAAAACTGTGAGCATATAAATTGATATATTTTTCAAATTCTTCATTTTAAATTCTTTTAATATTAATACCCTGTGTTTTGAGTAAGATTAGGATTTGCAGCCATACTTGCTGTTGGTATAGGGTAAAGATTAAAATAGGCAGGTAATGAGATTCCATTACTTCCATTTCCTTTCCAAGTCCAGTTGTAATTACCGCCTGTAAACTTGCCGTAGCGAATTAAATCTTGTCTTCTATGAGCTTCCCAATGTAGTTCTCTTGCGCGTTCGTCTAAAATAAAGTCTAATGTTAAACCAGCAGATGAGATGGTGTTTGTATTGTTTGCTCTAGTTCTTAATGCGTTAACATAACCAAGTGCTTTGGTTGCGGTTCCGCCACCGCCTCTTAAATGTGCTTCGGCATACATTAAATATACATCGGCTAATCTAAATAATGGGAAATCGGTGTCTACAAATGTTTGATCAATTCCATAACCACCAGTAGATTTTGCGTTAGAATATTTTGTAATTACATATCCAGTATCTTTATCTGAAATGTCTGTTATATCAATCGGTCTATTTTCAGAAATAATAGTGTTACGAGTGTCATTAACAAACGCAGAACCAAAAAGATTGGCTAATTGTTTTCTTATTCTAAGGGCGCCTCCCCATCCTGCTTCGCTTACACCTAATGCAGTACCATTTTGTTCTAAACTTCCTACCTCGCCATTAATCATTACAGTTGTTGGACCATAATTTTGAGTAGTGGATCCATCGGATACGATTGGGAAAATAATCTCGTTAGTAGCAGAATTGGTGTTGTTGTCTGCCATAAAATTATGAAGATAGTTTGTTGCTAAAGAAAAGCCGCCATCTGTTATTTTATCGCAATAGGTTATACAGTCGGCATAACGATCGGTTGCAATGTACACTTGTGCGTTTAAATACATTTTAGCCAAAATCATATAAGCTACAGCTTTGTCGGCTCTACCATATTCATTTTGTCTTGGTGCAACTAAATCAGCATCTATGTCTTTTAATTCATTTTCAATAAAAGTGAATAATTGAGCTCTGTCGTAAACCGCAGGTATCGAATTAATGGCATCTTCTTCGGTAGCAAAATTTGCTTTTCCAAAAATGTCCATCATATAGTAATAAGCCATAGCACGCATTAATCTGGCTTCTGCTCTGTAAGTAACAATTTGGCTTCTTGTTGTCGCAGAGACATTTCTATCATCTAATTTAGCATCGGTAGTTTCTCTTAGAAAGTTATTTGCTAATGCAATTGAAAGATGCGCCCTACTAAACATACCAAGTAATAATGGATTTTGAGCAGTCCAGATATTTCTTTGAATTTCTCTGGTTCCTGGGTCGTTTTCGTAAGACCAAATCATTTCATCTGCAGAAAGGGTTTGTACATATAAAAGTACACGACCAAATTGACTGGTTCCTGCATCAATGTTTTTTAGGTTGGAACTACCTGCTCCATCGGTACCAGTTAATGCTAAGTTAGCATAGATACCCGCCAATACTTGTTTGTATGCAGTTTCGCTTGTAAAAAGCTCTTCGCTTAACGTAGTTTGATCGTCTTTAGGGGTGATATTTAAATCATCGGTACAAGAAGTTAATGACACGATAAAAAGAAATATAAACCCAATTGTTTTGTTTATTTTAAATCTTGTTTTCATAGTTGTTTTTTTTAAAATTTAAAATTAGCTCCAGCCAAAATGTTTCTTGGTCTAGGGTAAATCAAGTTATCGATTCCATTGAATACTTCAGGATCTAATCCGCTGTAATTGGTGATGGTGAATACATTTTGAATACCTCCCCATACACGGATGCTTTTTAAATTTTTAGTGATATTATTGAAGGTGTAACCAAGTGTAATATTATCCATTTTTAAGAATGATGCATCCTCTACATAAATGTCTGAGATAATAACATCTGCGGTACGAACAAAACCTGTATTTAATACAGATGTTGGAAGGTTGGCAGGCACAGCAACATCTTGTAATAGCTCATATTGAGCTCTTGAAGAGTTTACATTGTTATAAACATAGTTGCCTAAATTCGCTCTAAGATTAAACGATAAATCTAAATTTTTGTAATTAATATTAGATTGGAATCCTAGAATTACATCGGCTCCAGGGTTTTCTTTTATGTAACGATCGTTATCGTTTATAATATTGTCACCATTTAAATCTACATAAGCACCTTCTATAGGAGCCCCAGCAGTATCATATAATTGTTTATACACATAAAATGAGCTAGGAGCTTCGCCTTCGCGTAGCAATTGGATATTATTTCCAGTACCACCAGAAATACCTCCAGTATTAACATCTTGTCCTAATGCTAATTTTGTGATTTCTCTATCTAAGAACGTAGCATTAAAATTAAAGTCAACATTCCAATCTTCTTTTTGAACCGCATTGGCGTTTAAAGAAAATTCTAAACCGTTTATTCTTAACTCTCCAATGTTTTGGATAATACTATTCGAAAAATTTGTACCGTCTGCTACAGAAGCAGTAAATAATAAATCTTTTGAATTTTTTTGGAAGAAGTTTAATGATCCAGAAAGTTTGTTGTTAAATAATCCGTAATCTACACCTAATTCTAGAGTTGCAGTTTCTTCCCATTTTAAGTCTGGGTTAATTTCTGAAGCTATTAAAGAGGCGATGGCAACGTTTCCAAATTGGTATTGTGAATTGGCATCACCAGCACGGTAACGGTTTAAGAATACATCTTTTTCACTTACAGCTTGTTGCCCTGTAATACCATAGCCAGCTCTTAATTTTAAATTAGAGATAGTTTTGGATGTATTTAAGAAATCTTCATCGCTTAAATTCCAAGCTAACGCCGCCGCAGGGAAATTACCCCATTGGTTGTCTTTGCTAAAGCGAGAAGTTCCGTCGCGTCTGTAAGTTAAGGTTAATAAATATTTATCTGCTAAAGTAAAGTTTGCTCTACCAAAGAAACCAATAAGTACAACATCTGGATCTGCATAGCTACTTGGAAAACTTAACGCATCTAGACTGTTTCCTGTATCGTCACCACTATTGGTAAATTTTTGATACGAATAACCAGCAGTAAACTCGGTACGTAAGGTGTTAAACTCTTTGTTGTAAGTTAAATACCCATCAAGTAACTTGTTGGTTCTTGTTTGGTTTCCAAAAGAAGAATTTCCTTTTACATCATCATTGGTTGCATAAGTAGCAGAATTTATGGTTTTAGACTGACTTTCATCATATCCAATGTTTAATACCGCTCTTAAGTCTGGAAGGAAATGGAACTTATAATCGAAATTTAAATTCCCATAACTTCTGTTTAAGTCGCCTTTATTATTAGTTTGTAATAAATTTGCGACTGGGTTGGTTGCTCCACTTAAAAGATTTGATCCTGATCTGTGTTGATAAAAACCACCAAAAGGCGATGTTGCATCGTAAACAGGTTGGGTTGGGTCGTATTGTAGTGAGGTTCCTATTTGTCCTGAATCTGCAAATCGGTTATCTTCATAAGCTAAATTTGCATTTAAATTAACTTTTAAATGATCGTCAAAGAATGTTGGATTTAAAGCTAAACTCAAATTTCTTCTCTCAAATTTAGACGTTAATAAAGCTCCTTGTTGGTCGGTTACTCCAAACGAGAAACGAGCAGGTAATACTTTAAATAGTGCACCTTGCATAGAAATATTATGGTTAGTAGAAACCGTATTTCTAAAAATTTCATTTTGCCAATTTGTGCTAGCAGTACCCAATGCATTTACATCTAAAGTAGTACCAGGAATTGGTTGAGATGCTACTAACTGTCTATAATCGTCTCCAGAGAACACCTCTATATTGTTGGTGATTTCTCCAAAAGTATACTGTGCATCATAGGTAGCACTAAATGTAGATTTACCTTTTTTAGTAACGATAATAATAACACCGTTAGATGCTCGAGAACCATAAATAGCTGTCGCCGAAGCGTCTTTTAATACAGAAAATGAATCGATATCATTTGGATTTATACTTGATAAAACACCATTTGATCCACTTAATCCGTTGTTGTCTATAGGTAAACCATCAATAATAATAAGCGGGTCGTTAGATGCGTTGATGGATGAACCACCACGAATTCTAATTTGTGAACCCGCACCCGGAGCTCCACTAGTTGTTACACTTACACCAGATACACGTCCACTTAATAAGTTTTCGGGAGTTACAATGTTACCTCTGGTAAAGTCTTTAGAGGTAATTGCTTCAACCGAGCCTGTTGCATCTTTCTTGGTGGTAGAACCATATCCAATTACAACAATTTCACTTAATTGTGCAGCATCTTCTTTTAATTGCACATTTAATGTTGGTTGTCCAGAATAAGTTACTTCCATAGGGATGTATCCTACATAAGAAAATTGAATAACGTCTCCTTTTTTAACCTCAATTTGGAATTTTCCGTCAAAATCTGTTGCAGTACCCTTTGTTGTGTTTTTAATAATAACATTTACTCCGGGTAACGGAGATGAAGTTGATTGTTCTGTTACTGTTCCCGTAAGCTTTGTTTGCCCAAATAAAATTACGGGCGATAAAAGCATAAAAAACAGCAAACTAATTGTAGTTGTTTTCATATGAAATAATTAAAGTAATGTTTTGTTTAGTTTATTATATTGTCACTTCTCAGTTCAAAACTAAGTAAATATAGTGGAATCAAATAATTTGAAATTGCGAAATTCTCATCGAAAACGTTTTCGTGTTGACAACTTTTTAGATATTATAGGTGAAACTGCGAATATTATAAAAAAGATGTATTGTTATGAATCATTACAGTACATCAATTTGAAAATTAGCTTTTTGCGATTTTGTGGTGAATAAGTACTTGATTTATAATTTTATTATGAATTAAGATTGCTATCTTTAATCCGGCTTAATTATAGAACTAAATGTAACGCATGAAACGAAAAATAACTTTAAAACAAATAGCAAAAGAATTAGACGTTTCCATTTCTACGGTTTCAAAAGCATTAAGTAATAGTAAAGAGATTAGTGAAGATACAACTCAAAAAATACAAGCGTTTGCTAAACTCTATAATTATAGGCCTAATAATATTGCACTTAGTTTAAAAAATAGAAAGACCAAAACTATTGGTATTTTAATCCCCGAAATAGTGCATCATTTCTTTTCGACCGTAATTCGGGGTATCGAGTTAGTAGCTAATAACAGAGGTTATAACGTTATTGTTGGACTATCAAACGAATCGTTTACTAAAGAAATCATCAATATGGAAATGCTGGCAAATGGCAGTATCGATGGTTTTATATTATCAATTTCAAAAGAAACTTTATTAAAACAAGATTACCATCATTTTCATGCTACCATTAATCAAGGAATGCCCATTGTACTATTCGATAGGGTGGTTAATGAGGTGAAATGCGACAAAGTAGTTGTAGATGATTTTAAGGGTTCTGTTAAAGCCGTAAATAAATTAATTTCAACAGGATGTAAAAACATAGCCTTAATTACTACTATGGATTATGTGAGTGTTGGCAGGTTAAGAACACAGGGTTATTTAGAAGCTTTGCAAGAAAATAAGATGCATGCCGATTCTAGCTTAATTTTAAAAATAGATGATAGCTTAGATGTTGAAGACCAGTTGGGTAATTTGGAATGTGAAGTTGAGAATTTCTTTAAAGTAAACAAGAAAATTGATGGTGTTTTTGCTGTTAACGAATTGTATGCAGTAACTGCCATGAAAGTGGTGCGAAAGTTAGGAATGCATATTCCTAACGATGTACAAGTTATTGGTTTTACAGACGGTGTTTTGTCTAAACACGCCAGACCCAGTTTAACAACGGTAAGCCAACACGGTCAAAAAATTGGTGAAAAAGCAGCCGATTTATTAATAGATAGATTGGAACGTGATGAGTTGGAAGAAGCCGATTTTATTGATGAAAGCGACAGCAACGAACACTTTAAAACTGTTGTTATTGAAACCGAATTAATTGAAAGAGATTCTACTAAATAATTTTTTTATTAGGTTGAATTAAAATCTTTTATATCTTTGCCTCGAATCAAAACGTGTATTTTCACTTCTCACAGAAAAAGTTTTGATAAGAAAAGCTTATCAAAATAGTATTAATTTAAATATACTATTTAATGGAAAAGCGTAGATTAAGTTTCTGGCAAATCTGGAACATGAGTTTTGGGTTTCTGGGAATACAAATGGGGTTTGCCCTACAAAATGCCAACGCAAGTAGAATTCTTCAAATTTTCGGAGCCGATGTTCATGAGCTATCGTGGTTTTGGATAATTGCTCCACTTATGGGATTAATTGTTCAACCTATTATAGGGCATTATAGCGACAAAACTTGGAGTCGATTTGGACGAAGAAAACCTTACTTTTTAGTTGGCGCCATATTAGCGTCTATTGGCTTAATATTAATGCCAAGAGCAGATATGTTTATTGCATTTTTACCAGCGCTTTGGGTTGGTGCAGGAATGTTAATGATTATGGATGCTTCGTTTAATATTGCTATGGAACCATTTAGAGCATTAGTAGGCGACAACCTTAGAACAGATCAACGCACTCTAGGTTTTAGTGTGCAAACAGCCTTAATTGGCTTTGGGGCGGTAGTTGGTTCTTGGTTACCCTATGTTTTAACGCATTGGTTTGGTATCTCTAACCAAACAACAGAGGGGTCGGTTCCTTTAAATTTAATTCTATCGTTTGTAATTGGTGCCGCTATTCTTATAGGTTCCATTTTAGTAACCGTTTTAACTACTAAAGAATATTCTCCCGAAGAATTGGAGAGCTTTATCGACGACCAAGTTCATGCGGATACTGTATCTAAGGAGGATGAAATTAAAGAATCTAGTTTGTTAGATATTTTTGAAGATTTCAAAAAAATGCCAGATACCATGCGCCAGCTTAGTTGGGTGCAATTTTTCTCATGGTTTGGATTGTTCGGAATGTGGGTGTTTGCTACACCAGCAATTGCACAGCATTTATACGGATTACCATATACCGATAGTAGTAGTACAGCTTATCAAGATGCAGGTGATTGGATAGGAATCCTTTTCGGAGTTTACAATTTAGTTTCTGCTTTGTATGCATTTGCATTGCCGTATATTGCGAAACGAATAGGCCGTAAAAAAACGCACGCTATCTCTTTAATTATTGGCGGTGTCGGGTTGCTTTCTATTTACATTATGCCAGATAAAAACTGGTTAATTGTATCTATGATAGGCGTTGGGATTGCTTGGGCAAGTATTTTAGCCATGCCTTACGCAATTTTAGCAGGTTCTATATCACCTAAAAAGATGGGGGTTTATATGGGAATTTTCAATTTTTTCATAGTAATTCCTCAAATTATTAATGCATTAATTGGCGGTCCGCTGGTTAAATATGCATATAACAATCAGGCAATTTTTGCTTTAATGCTAAGTGGTGCAAGTTTTATTATTGCGGCGGCTTTAGTGTACAAAGTGAAAGATGTTGATGATGTAATACAATCTTAAATTAATGAATAAAAAAGGATTTATATTCGATTTAGATGGTGTCATTGTAGACACTGCCAAATATCATTATTTGGCTTGGAAAAAATTAGCAAACCAATTGGGTTTCGATTTTAGTGAAGAACAGAATGAAATGTTTAAAGGTGTAAGTCGTAAACGCTGTTTAGAAATACTACTCAAAATAGGCGATATAAAAGCCACTCAAGAACAATTTGATACTTGGATGGTAGAGAAAAATGTCGATTATTTACAATATATAGACAAAATGGATGCATCCGAAATTCTTCCAGATGTTAAAAAAGTATTGGAGTTTTTGGTTGCAAACAAACAGCCCATTGCCTTAGGTTCGGCAAGTAAAAATGCTCAACCTATTTTAGAAAAAGTAGGGCTATTACCTTATTTTGATGCGATTGTTGATGGTAATAATGTAACAAAAGCAAAACCAGACCCGGAGGTTTTTTTAATTGCTGCAAAACAATTAGGTGTAAATCCAGGAAATTGTGTGGTTTTTGAAGATGCAGTTGCCGGTATTGAAGCTGCAAATAAAGCCAACATGATTAGTATTGGAATAGGAGATGAAAACGTGCTTAATCAAGCTGATTTTAATTTCAAAGATTTTACTGAAATGCCATCAGATTTTTTAAGTAATTTAATAAAATAAGTAAGAATTTAGAATAGAGAGAATAGATTAGCGAGCGTAAAATTTGAGTTAAGCGGTCTAATAGCTTTGTTCATTTATCAATAATTAGAATGAATCAGGATTATATCATACCAGATAATTGGTCAGTCATAGAAGAAGGATTTGATGCAGCACGCGTTGAATCTTCAGAGAGTCTCTTTAGTATAGGTAATGGCGCCATGGGGCAACGTGCCAATTTTGAAGAGCAATATTCAGGAGAAACCTTTCAAGGAAGTTATATAGCTGGAGTTTATTACCCAGACAAAACGCGTGTAGGTTGGTGGAAAAATGGCTATCCAGAATATTTTGCTAAAGTGTTGAATGCACCAAGTTGGATAGGAATTAATGTATCTATTAATGGCGAGCAACTCGATTTGCATACATGTAAAAAAGTTGAAAACTTTAGAAGAGAACTCAATATGAAAGAGGGTTGGCTTTCAAGAAGTTTTACAGCTACTTTGCAAAATAACATCCAGGTTGAAGTAAATTCAAAGCGTTTTTTAAGCTTAGAGTTAGATGAAGTTGGGGCGATTAAATACAGCGTTAAACCAGTAAATAACAACGCTACTATAACTTTTCAGCCGTATTTAAGTAGTGCGATTACAAATAAAGACACAAACTGGTCTGATAAATTTTGGGATACGTTACAGGTAAGTCATGAAAATGAGCTAGCTTTTATTCAAGCTAAAACCATGAAAACAGAATTTCATACCTGCACATTTATGCAATCGCAGTTATATGTAAATGATAACAAGATAGCTGTAAACTCAGATGCTCAAAAAAGCGAAAATTTGGTTTCGTTCAGTTACATGCAGGATGTAAAAAAGGGAGACATTTTTTCAATTCATAAATTTGGTGGCTACACAGTTGATAGAAATCATGATAAAAACGAATTAATTGCTGCCGCTAAGAAAGCTTTAAAAACAGCAACCGATTTAGGTTTTAATGGCTTGCTTAGAACAGCAAAAGAAATCTTGGGCAAACATTTGGGAAATGGCAGACATTGCTATTCAAGGTGATGTAAAAGCACAACAAGGTATTCGTTTTAATATTTTTCAGTTAAATCAAACGTATTTGGGTAAAGATTCCCGATTAAATATTGGGCCAAAAGGATTTACTGGCGAAAAATATGGTGGAAGTACATATTGGGATACCGAAGCGTATTGCATTCCTTTTTACATGGCAACCAAAGATCAGCAGGTGGCTAAAAGTCTTTTGGAATATCGTTATAATCATTTAGAAAAAGCGATTGAAAATGCCGGAAAATTAGGGTTTACAAATGGAGCGGCTTTATATCCGATGGTAACCATGAATGGTGAAGAATGCCATAACGAATGGGAAATTACGTTTGAAGAAATTCACAGAAATGGGGCCATTGCCTTTGCTATTTACAACTACTATCGTTATACCGGAGATTACTCATACATACCAGAAAAGGGACTTGAAGTACTTATAGGAATCGCTCGTTTTTGGCAACAACGCGCTACTTTTTCAACACATAAAAACAAGTATGTCATTTTAGGCGTAACTGGTCCGAATGAATATGAAAACAATGTTAATAATAATTTTTACACTAACTATTTAGCGCAATGGTGTATTAATTATGCCCTAGAGACTATTGAAAAAGTAGAGGCTGATTATAACTCAGATTATACACGAATCATCTCTAAAACTAATGTGTCTAAAGCCGAATTAGAGCAATGGAAAAAGGTAGCAGATAACATGTATTTTCCATATTCGGAAGAACATCAGGTTTATTTACAGCAAGATGGATTTTTAGATAAAGAGTTAATAACAGTTTCAGATTTAGATAAATCGCAACGACCAATTAATCAAAAATGGAGCTGGGATAGAATTTTACGTTCACCGTATATTAAACAAGCTGATACACTTCAAGGATTATACTTTTTTGAAGATCACTTTACAACCGAAGAATTAGAACGTCATTTCGATTTTTACGAACCATTTACGGTTCATGAAAGTTCTTTGTCACCGTGTGTGCATAGCATTCAAGCCGCAAAATTGGATAGAATGGAGCAAGCTTATACGTTTTACTTAAGAACGTCTCGTTTAGATTTAGACGATTACAATCACGAAGTTCACGAAGGATTACATATTACCTCCATGGCAGGAACTTGGATGAGTATTGTAGAAGGGTTTGGTGGTATGCGTATTAAAAATGATATGCTATCCTTTACACCAAAAATACCTAAGCAATGGGATGCTTACTCTTTTAAAATAAATTTTAGAAATAAAATTTTGAAAGTGCATGTAGGTCAGGATCAAACCACATTTACTATAGAGGGAAATTCAGATTTACAAATACTGGTAAATGATAAGTTGGTAACAATTCAACCTAATCATTTGGTGACTGTTTAATTTAAATTTTAAAAAATGATAAAGGTAAGTAGTATATTTATTCTATTTTTTGTGGCATTGAATTTGCCAAAGATTGAATTAAATAATAATCATACAACCGAGTATCAAAAAAATAGCTTAATGATAGAGCATCAAGATATAGAACGTGTAGAGCCAGCAAATTGGTGGGTGGGTTTTAAGAACCCAAACCTGCAGTTGCTGGTAAAACATCCAAATATCTCTGAAGCTGTTCCAAAAATAAACTATCCCGGTGTGTCTATTAAAAAAATACACATGGCAGATAGTCCTAATTATTTATTTATTGATTTAAACATTGATAAATCCACAAAAGCTGGAAAATTCAATATTGTTTTTAAGCTAAAAAATGGTTCAGAAAAGGTTCACACGTACGAATTAAAATCGCCCGTAGTATCTGCCGAAAATTATGTTGGTTTTAATAGTTCTGATGTTATTTATTTGATAACACCCGATCGTTTTTCGAATGGAGATCCATCAAACGATATTCATGATAATTTACTTGAAAAAACCATAAACCGAAGCGATGATTACGCAAGGCATGGTGGTGATATAAAAGGGATAACCAATCATTTAGATTATATTCATAACATGGGGTTTACGGCAATATGGCCATGTCCGTTGTTAACTAACGACATGCCAAGTGGTTCGTATCACGGGTATGCAATGACCGATTTTTATGAAATCGATCCGCGTTTCGGTACCATGGGCGAATACCTAGATTTAGCAGAACAAGCTAGAGCAAAAGGTCTGAAGCTAATTATGGATCAGGTTGCAAATCATTGCGGATTAGAACATTGGTGGATGAAAGATTTA
This sequence comes from uncultured Flavobacteriaceae bacterium, assembly GCA_963704215.1. GTDB lineage: Bacteria > Bacteroidota > Bacteroidia > Flavobacteriales > Flavobacteriaceae > Mariniflexile. The sequence goes on along the minus strand of CAVPHK010000010.1, from coordinate 303,333 downwards.
CCTTTTAAAGATTGGGTAAACTATCAGAAAAACTTCGAAGAAAACTTCGATTCTTGGGATAAAAAATCTACCATTACTTCCAATCATCGTCGTACAAGTAATCAAGATATTTATTCTTCAAAAAAGGATAAAGAAGAAATGAGTGATGGTTGGTTTGTGTCGGGAATGCCCGATTTAAATCAACGCAATCCGTTTATGGCAAAATACATCATTCAGAATAGTATTTGGTGGATTGAAACTGCCGGTTTAGGTGGTATTCGTCAAGATACTTATCCGTATTCCGATAAAGAATTTATGAGCGCTTGGGCGGGTGCTATTATGGAGCAGTATCCAAATTTCAGTATAGTTGGTGAAGAATGGAGTTATAACCCTTTAATTGTTGGGTATTGGCAAAAAGGTGCCAATAACAGAGATGGTTATCAGTCTAATTTGAAATCACCTATGGATTTTCCGTTGCAACGTAATATCGTTAATGCCTTAAATGAATCAGAAAGTTGGGATAACGGTTTAGTTAAAATGTATGAAGGATTGGCTAACGATTTTCATTATGCGAAGCCTAAAGATTTAATGATTTTCCCTGATAATCATGATATGAGTCGCATTTTTACACAATTAAAAGAAGATGTTTTAAATACAAAAGCGGCATTAGGTTATATTTTAAGCTTGCCTCGAATTCCTCAAATTTATTACGGAACAGAAATTTTAATGAACGATACAGCGAACCCTGGAGATCATGGGTTAATTAGAACAGACTTTCCAGGTGGATGGGATGGTGATAGCGTTAATGCATTTTCAGGTGAAGGATTAACCGATGCGCAGTTGGACATGCAAAGTTTTGTGAAAAAGGTTTTAAACTATCGTAAAAACAGTAAGGCAATTCACGATGGTAAAACAATTCATTTTGCGCCGCTAGAGGGAGTTTATGTGTTGTTCAGAATTTTAGAAGGCGAAACAGTGGTGGTAATCATTAACAAAAATGATGAACCTATAACCTTTGATTTGGAGCGGTATGTTGAAATCGGATTACACAAGAAAACATTAAAAAACATCATTACGAATCAAACTTTTATTTGGGAAGACAATTTAACATTAACGGCTAAAGGAATAACCTTATTGACTACGAAAACAAACTAGAATGAAATTGTTATTCTTTGTATTAAGTTTATCATTTAGTCAAGTTTTATTTTGTCAGGTGACATTTATTATAGACAGTTTACCACTTCATCACGATTACGAAAAGGATATTTACATTTCTGGTGATTTTGAAGGATGGACTGGTGGTCAGAAAGATTTTAAGCTGTCAAAAAACAATAAGCACTACCAAATTACAATACCAAAAATTCGAGAATCGATAAGTTTTAAATTTACTTTAGGCTCATGGTCTGTTGTCGAATGTCAATTAAATGGGAGCCCTTTAGAAAACCGAGTTTATAGCTTTAACAAGTCGCAAGATACCGTTTACGTAAAAATTGATAATTGGGAAACTGAAGTTCAAAAGTTAAAACCGTCAACGGCGTCTAAAAATGTACATGTTTTTTCTGAAAATTATAAAATCCCACAGTTAAATAGGGAACGGAAAATTAGTGTGTATTTACCACCAGATTATGAGCTTTCAAATAAGAAATATCCGGTGTTGTATATACACGACGGACAAAATGTATTCGATGCGGCGACGGCTTATGCAGGTGAATGGGAAGTTGACGAAACATTAAACAGACTTAGTAGTAAGAAGGGTTTAAATCTGATAGTTGTAGCGATCGACCATGGAAACGATAAACGCATTAAGTGAATATTCGCCATGGCCAAATCCAAAATACGCCAATGGAGAAGGTGATGCTTATTTAGATTTTATAGTAAATAATCTAAAACCAGACATAGATAGAACCTTTCGAACTAAAAAATCTGCAAAAAACACCGCCATATTGGGGAGTTCTATGGGCGGATTCATTTCACATTATGCGGCCTTAAAATATCCTAATGTATTTGGAAAAGCAGGTGTGTTTTCACCTTCGTTTTGGTACTCGAACGAGAGTTTTGTGTTTACTGAAACTCATACCGACATAAAAAATGTAAAAATTTATAACCTAGTGGGTGGTAATGAAGGTGAAGGTATGGTAGAAGATGTTGAAAAAATGGTAAATATTATGAAAAAAGGGAAGTTTCCAGAAAATAATATATACACGAAAATAGTACCAGAAGGAACGCATAGCGAATCATTTTGGAAATCAGAATTTGAAAACGCTATATGCTGGTTGTTTTCTAAATAATATAAAAAATGAAACGATTTTATTTAATAGTAATTTTTCTAGTTTTTGTTCAATTTTCATTTACACAAAACACCAATAGAATATTTAATAGTGTTGTTGAAAATGATCAAGGATTAGTTGTAAATGTAAATGATGGTACATATCACATTCAGTTTTATACTCCAGAAATTGTTGAAACTACTTTTATTCCTGCTGGAGAAGTATTTAAAGAAGCATCGCATGCAGTCGTTTTAAAATCACAAAAGTCTGAAGCGACAACTGTGGCAGGAGCATCAGGATTAGTATATGCTACCGAAGGAATTTCAGTAACAATTCAAAACGAACCTTTTCAAATTGCGTATGCTTACAAAGGAAAACCAATCATTTCAGAAAAAGCAGGTTATGTTAAAAACGATAGTTTAGAAACCATCCAATTCAATCTTGATAAAGACGAAATTTTATATGGTGGTGGTGCACGTGCTTTGGGTATGAATCGTCGCGGATATCGTTTGCAGCTTTATAACAAAGCGCATTATGGCTATGAGACTCACAGCGAGTTGATGAACTTTACAATGCCAATTGTGTTGTCTTCAAACCAATATTTAATACATTTTGATAATGCACCTATTGGGTTCTTAGATTTAGATAGTAAACAGGATAATACACTCGCCTACGAAACCATTTCAGGGAGAAAAACCTATCAAATTATTGCAGGAGAATCTTGGTACGATATTCTTGATGATTATACCAATTTAACAGGTAAACAACCTATGCTTCCACGATGGGCGTTGGGAAATTTTTCAAGCAGATTTGGGTATCATACGCAACAGGAAACCGAAGCCACCATCGAGAAATTTAAGGAAGAAAAAATCCCTGTTGATGCTATTATTTTAGATTTGTATTGGTTTGGTAAAGAATTACAAGGCACTATGGGGAATTTAGAATTCTATAAAGATTCGTTCCCCAATCCGAAGCAAATGATTAAGAATTTACGAGCCAAAAACGTCGAAACCATTTTAATAACAGAGCCCTTTATTTTAACAACATCCAATAGGTGGCAGGAAGCCGTTGATTCCGATATATTAGCAAAAGATTCTGTGGGCAATCCTTTTAAATATGATTTCTATTTTGGAAATACGGGATTGATTGATATTTATAGCAATAAGGGCAAATATTGGTTTAAAAATATTTATAAAGATCTTTCCAGTATGGGTGTGACTGGATTTTGGGGCGATTTAGGCGAACCCGAAGTACATCCATCAAAATTAATACATGCCACCGGTACTGCCGATGAAGTGCATAATATTTATGGGCACGATTGGGCACAATTAGTTCAGGAAGCGTATCAAGAAGCCATTCCAAATCAACGCCCCTTTATTTTAATGCGTGCAGGGTATTCAGGCTCGCAACGTTACGGGCTTATTCCGTGGTCTGGAGATGTTAATAGAACTTGGGGCGGACTCCAGTCGCAACCAGAAATCGCTTTGCAAATGGGTATGCAGGGTATTGGATATATGCATTCCGATTTAGGTGGTTTTGCAGGTGCAAATTTAGACGATGAGTTGTATGTGCGTTGGTTACAATATGGTGTATTTCAGCCAATATACAGACCGCACGCACAAGAAGATGTACCAAGCGAACCCGTATTTAGAAGCGATAATGCCAAAGCTTTAGCTAAAGAAGCCATAGAACTTCGGTACAAATTATTGCCGTATAATTACACGGTTGCTTTTGAAAACAGTGAGTCTGGAGCCCCTTTAATGAGACCTTTGTTTTTTGACGAAACTAAGAATACAGACCTTTATAAATATTCCGACGCTTATTTATGGGGACCGAATTTTTTAGTTGCCCCAATTTTAGAATCCGGAAAAATTGCTCAGGATGTTTACTTTCCTAAAAATGCCGTGTGGTTCGATTTTTACACGAACGAACGTATTGAAGGTGGGCAAACGAAAGTAGTTTCAACTAAAGAACATTCGATTCCTACCTATGTTAAAGCTGGAGCTTTTATACCGATGGCTAAACCGATGCAATCAACTAAAGAATACACCGGAAACGACATAGAACTACATTACTATTTTGATAAATCGGTTAACGAAAGTAAAGGTCAACTTTATAACGACGATGGGTTAACATTAAATGCCTATGAAAAAGGTCTATATGATATTCTTCATTTTGAAGGTGAATTTAATAAACAGATTTTAGAAATAGAATTGAAGGCCGAAACGGGGAAGGCTTATCAATCGACCAACAAACAGGTGGAGCTAATCCTTTATAACATCTCAAAAAAGCCAAAGTATATAAAAGTGAATGGTAAAAAGCATGAGTTTACTTATAACTCTGAAACTAAAACTCTTGATGTTCCATTAGTTTGGAACACAAAAAACAGCGTCGAAATTAAAATTAAACTAAAAATTTAGTGTTATGCGAAATCAGTTTAAATATTTATTGTTAATTGCGATAGTAGCACTTTTTAGCTGCCAAAACAATAAAAAATCAGAATCAGTACAAAATACAGTTATGAAAGAAAGTCCGAAAAAAGAAGTTGTATATCAGGTTTTCACACGTCTTTTTGGTAATACAAATACCAATAATAAACCATGGGGAACCATCGAAGAAAATGGGGTTGGTAAGTTTAACGATTTTACCGAAAAAGCCTTAAAGGAAATTAAAGACTTAGGGGTTACTTATATTTGGTATACTGGCGTTCCGCATCACGATGTAATACGAGATTACACAAAATATGGTATTTCTAACGACGATCCCGATATTGTAAAAGGTAGAGCGGGTTCGCCCTATGCTGTAAAAGATTATTACAACGTAAACCCAGATTTAGCTGAAAATCCTAAAAACAGATTACAAGAATTTAAAGCATTGGTAGAAAGAACGCATAAAGTAGGTCTTAAAGTGATTATCGATATTGTGCCAAACCATGTGGCACGTAATTATCAAAGTTTAACAAATCCGAAAGGTGTTAAAGATTTTGGCGCTATCAGATGATACCTCTAAAACCTACGACGTAAATAATAACTTTTATTACAACCCGAACGAAGCGTTTAAAGTACCTGTTTGGGAAAACGGTTATTTACCATTAGGTGGCGAAAAAACAGCTTTAGCCGATGGTGTTTTTAAAGAAGTTCCAGCGAAATGGACAGGTAATGGATCCAGATTATCGCAACCTCATATTAATGATTGGTACGAAACCGTGAAAGTTAATTATGGTATTTCACCCGAAGGAAAAAAAGATTTTAACGAGCTTCCAGAAGGATTTGAAAACGAAGATTATAAAAAACATTTTGAATTTTGGAAGGATAAAACGGTGCCAAATTCATGGATTAAATTTAGAGATATCGCATTGTATTGGTTAGACTTTGGGGTTGATGGTTTTAGATTCGACATGGCAGAAATGGTTCCGGTAGAATTTTGGAGTTACATGAATTCCAGTATAAAAATGAAAAGACCAGACGCTTTTTTATTAGCTGAAGTTTATAATCCAGATTTGTACAGAGATTATATTAAACGTGGAAAAATGGATTATTTGTATGATAAAGTACAGTTGTACGATACCATAAAACATATTATGCAAGGGCATGGAAGTACAGATTACATTGCGCCTATTCAAGATAATTTAAAAGATATTGAGCATAACATGTTACACTTTTTAGAAAATCATGACGAGCAACGTATTGCAAGTCCAGAATTTGCAGGAAATCCAGAAAAAGGCAAACCTGCTATGGTAGTTTCGGCAACTATTAGCACATCGCCAACCATGATTTATTTCGGACAAGAATTTGGAGAACCTGGAGCTGAAGATGCTGGTTTTGGTAAACCGTCAAGAACTTCTATTTTCGATTATATTGGCGTTCCAACTTTACAACGATGGGTAAATAACAAGAAATTCGATGGAGGGCAATCAACAGAGAAAGAAAAAGCCTTACGCGATTTTTACAAGCGTTTATTAAATTTCACCATCAACAGTTCAGCATTAGCAGGAAACTATCAAGATATTCATCATTTTAATAAACAGAATACCGAATGGTATAACGACAAAGTGTTGTCGTTTGTAAGGTGGAGTGATACCGAAAAATTAATAATAGTTTCAAACTTTAACGCAGAAAACACCTATGGTTTCGAATTGAGTCTTCCTCAAGATATTATTGAAAAATGGCAGTTGAAAGACGGACAATATCAAGTTGAAGATCAGTTATACAAAGCATATAAATCAACACTAATAGTTAGCAATAAGCAAGCAAAAGTTAGGGTTGATGTTAAACCGTTAGAATCTTTCATTCTTAAATTAAATTAACATGAAAACAAGATTTTTACTAGTCCTATTAGGCTTTATTACTTTTTTTAATTGTGAAGATAAAAAGAAAGAGGACATGGTCTCAAACAAAGAAAAAGTGTTTGTTTGGGAAGGTGCCAACGTGTATTTTCTTCTAACCGATAGATTTAATAATGGCGATACTTCCAATGATATTAATTTTGACAGAACAATAGAAACAGGAAAACTTCGTGGTTTTGAAGGTGGCGATATAAAAGGCGTTACTCAAAAAATTGAAGAAGGCTATTTTACCAATTTAGGTATCAATGCCATTTGGATGACACCAATTGTAGAGCAAATACACGGCGGAACCGATGAAGGAACCGGGTTTTCTTATGCGTTTCATGGGTATTGGACAAGTGATTGGACAGCCATCGATCCAAATTTTGGGACCAAAAACGATTTACACGCATTAATTGAAGCGGCACATAAAAAAGGCATTCGTGTATTGTTAGATGCCGTTATAAATCATACAGGTCCGGTAACAGATAAAGATCCGGTATGGCCTGAATCGTGGGTAAGAACCAGTCCGCAATGTGCTTATGATAATTATGAAAATACAACATCTTGCACGCTGGTTAATAATCTCCCAGATATTTTAACAGATAGCAACGAAAATGTAGAATTACCGCCCCAATTGGTTGCAAAATGGAAAGCTGAAGGGCGTTACGAGCAAGAAGTTCAAGAGCTCGATGCGTTTTTTAACAGAACAGGATATCCGCGGGCACCTCGTTTTTATATTGTAAAATGGTTGACGGATTATATTACAGAGTTCGGGATTGATGGGTATAGAGTGGATACAGTTAAGCATACCGAAGCATTTGTATGGCAAGAATTTAAAAAAGAATGCGATGTCGCTTTCGCGGAATTTAAAAAGAATAACCCTAAAAAAGTTTTAGATAATAACGCTTTTTATTTGGTAGGTGAAGTTTATAACTACGGAATTAATACCGGTCAGTTTTTTGATTTTGGAGATAAAAAGGTAAATTATTTTGATAACGCCTTTCAAAGTTTAATAAATTTTCAGTTTAAATGGAATGCGGCGCAGCAAGATTATGAAACCTTGTTTAGCAGCTATTCAAACTATTTAAGTACCGATTTAAAAAATTTCGGAACCCTAAACTACTTGACTTCGCATGACGATGGTGCACCTTTTGATGCCGAACGTACCAAGGCTGTAGAGTCGGGAACAAAATTATTATTGGCTCCTGGAACGGCACAAGTGTATTATGGCGACGAGTCAGCACGCTCTTTAATAATTGAAGGCACTCAGGGCGATGCCACTTTGCGATCTTTTATGAATTGGGATGCCATCCAAAATAATGTAAAAACAAAAGTGATTTTAAATCATTGGCAAAAATTAGGACAATTTAGAGCCAACCATCCTGCAATGGGAGCAGGTTCTCATAGTATGATATCTAAAAATCCTTATATGTTTTCCAGACATTTTACAAAGGGAAATTATAGTGATGTGGTGGTGGTTGCTTTAGATGTTCAAAAAGGGGAAAAAGAACTGGATGTTTCAAAAGTATTCAAAAATGGTGATAAGTTGAGAGATGCATATTCAAACAAATCAGTCAAAGTAAAGAATGGAAAAGTGATAATTAATACTGAATTTGAAATCGTTCTTTTAGAAAAAATATAATGGTGATTTTATAAAATCGGCGCCTTATTATATACAAGGCGTTTGGTTTTTATACAGGTGTTTAACCAGGGAAAGTTAATTTCTCTGGTTTTTTTATTTAATATATGTAACTTTATTAAAAAGCATTTTGAAAGGAAACAGGTATCTTGTCGACTATAGTTAAATCGAAAATTCAAAAGTTTTTAATATAAAAAAAGAAAATATTAGCTATGATAACTTGGAAAGATGTAATTAATTTTTCAGTAAACGGCAACCCGACACCAGATCAACGCATTGAAAAACCGGAGGCTGAATGGCGAGAATTATTAACACCAGAGCAATTTAGAATCACAAGACAAAAAGGAACCGAACCTCCACATAGTGGGGCGCTTTGTACCATTCATGAAGCAGGTAAGTATAATTGCGTATGTTGTAACACAGCATTATTTGATTCTACCATTAAGTTTGAATCTGGTACAGGATGGCCAAGTTTTACGCAGCCAATAAAACCTAACGCTATAAAATACGAACGCGATACGGCCTATGGCATGGTGCGCGTTGAGGTTATGTGTAATACTTGCGACGCTCATTTAGGACATGTGTTTCCCGACGGACCAGAACCAAGCGGATTGCGTTATTGTATTAATTCAGAATCTATGCAAATGGACAAAAAATTACCTTAATTAATAAACTCCTTCCCTTTTTTAATGGAAGGTGGATTTGATTTCCCGAAAAGAAATCAAAGACGGAAGGGTTATACAAGTTAAAAACAGATAAAGAGTAATAAATGAAAATTAATGATATACAAAAAGCCACAATTGGAGGTGGCTGTTTTTGGTGCACCGAGGCAGTTTTTCAGGAATTAAAAGGGGTTGAAAAAGTGGTGTCGGGTTATTCGGGTGGTAATGTACCAGGGCATCCAACCTATAGGGAAATTTGTTCTGGATTAACGGGTCATGCTGAGGTAATTCAAATAACATTTGATGCTAATATTATTTCATTTGAAGAAATTTTAATTATTTTCATGACCACACACGACCCAACAACTTTAAACAAACAAGGTGCCGATGTAGGTACGCAATACCGTTCGGTTGTTTTTTATCATGATGAAAAGCAAAAGGCAATAGCTGAAAAAGTTATTAAAGAAGTTTCTAAATATTACGACACTGCCATTGTAACAGAAGTAAGTCCGTTGAAGATGTTTTATAAAGCCGAAGATTATCATCAAAATTATTATACAAACAATAAAGAACAAGGGTATTGTAGTTTTGTAATTACCCCGAAATTATCAAAGCTTCGCAGCATGTTTTCAGATAAATTAAAATAATGAAACTTAATATAGAAGATACGTTTAACACAGAATTACCCGCAGATCCAATTCTGAAAAACAGCAGAAGACAGGTTGAAAAGGCCTGTTTTTCTTATGTACATCCTAAGCGAACTTCAAAACCGGAGGTACTACATATTTCGCCAGAAATGCTTGAAAACTTGGGGTTGACTCAAAAGGATTCGCAATCGAAAGAATTTCTAAAAATCTTTACAGGAAACGCTATTTTGCCGAAAACAAAACCTTATGCGATGTGCTATGGCGGACATCAATTTGGAAATTGGGCAGGACAATTAGGCGATGGACGTGCTATTAATTTATTTGAAGTTGTAAATGGTAAAAAGCGTTGGGCACTCCAATTGAAAGGAGCTGGAGCAACACCTTATTCCAGAACTGCCGATGGTTTAGCGGTTTTACGCTCTTCTATAAGAGAGTATTTGTGTAGCGAAGCCATGCATCATTTAGGAGTGCCAACTACCAGAGCATTATCTCTGGCATTATCAGGTGATCAAGTGTTGCGAGATGTCATGTATAATGGAAACCCCGAATATGAAAAAGGCGCTATAGTTTGCAGAGTTGCACCAACATTTTTACGTTTTGGCAACTTCGAAATTTTCGCGGCGCGACAAGATTTTGAGACTTTAAAAACGCTGGTTGATTATACAATTAAACATTTTTTTAGTCATTTAGCGGAGCCATCAAAAGATACCTATGTAGCATTTTTTAATGAAGTTTCTCAACGTACTTTAGAGATGATTATCCATTGGCAGCGTGTGGGTTTTGTACATGGTGTGATGAATACCGACAACATGTCCATTCTAGGGTTAACCATCGATTATGGTCCGTATGGTTGGTTGGAAGGTTTCGATTTTGGTTGGACACCCAACACAACCGATCGCCAGCATAAGCGCTATCGTTACGGAAATCAACCAAATATTGGACTCTGGAATTTATATAAATTGGCAAATTCGCTGTATCCGTTAATTAACGATGCCAAACCTTTTGAAGTTATTTTTAATCAGTATAAAGACGATTTTGAAAAGAAGTCTTTAAAAATGATGCGTTCAAAATTAGGATTAGAAGTCGAGGATGCTGGTGATACATCTTTAATACAAGATTTGGAAGATAATTTGCTTTTAACCGAAACCGATATGACCATTTTTTTTAGGAAATTAAGTGATTTCAATTTAGAAAATAAGTCGAAAGGATTAGAAATTGTAAACGAGGCGTTTTATGTTCCAGCAGAAGTTTCAGGCGAAATTAAAACGAAATGGCTTGCATGGTTTGAGCGTTACGCAAACCGTTTACGGCAAGAAGGAATTACTTCAAAAGAAAGAAAGGAAAAAATGAATGCTGTAAATCCGAAATATGTGTTGCGAAATTATATGGCACAATTAGCTATAGATGATGCAGATAAAGGCGATTATAACTTAATAGATGTCTTATTTAATTTGCTTAAAAAACCATATGATGAACAGTCCGAACACGAAAAATGGTTTGCAAAACGACCAGAATGGGCACGCCATAAAGTAGGATGTTCTATGTTATCATGTAGTTCGTAAAATAGTGCTATTTAAAAAAAATATAATTGTGAATTTAGGATTAGGAATGGCGGCAATTGGAAGACCGCATTATATAAATGTAAGAACCAATACCATAGCAAAAAGTAGTGTAAATGAGCTAAAAACAGACGGTTTTAGAGTACTGGACGAGGCCTATAAATTAGGCGTACGATATTTTGATACCGCGCCTGGTTATGGGTTGGCAGAAAATTTATTGATAGATTGGTTAGCAAATAAAAATGACGAAAGTATAGAGGTCGCAACAAAATGGGGTTATACATATACAGCCAATTTTGATAAAAATGCTACAGTTCACGAAGTAAAAGAGCATAGTATTTCTAAATTAAAAGAGCAATGGCAGGATATCTAAAAAACTGCTACCTTTTTTAACAACCTATCAAATTCATTCGGCAACTTTAGAAACGGGTGTCTTAGAAAATGAAGCTGTTTTAAACGAATTGTCTAACTTAAAAAATGAATTTAATTTAAAGATTGGCATTTCAACAACGGGCGAAAATCAGTTAGAAGTTATAAAAAAAGCATTGGATGTAACTGTTAACGGCATGCCTTTGTTTGATACGTTTCAAAGTACTTACAATATTTTAGACCAGAGTATTTTTAGTGTACATGATATTTTGAAGCGGCAAAACAAAAGACTTATTGTTAAAGAAGCTTTGGCAAACGGAAGAATATTTAGAAACGCTCATTATCCCGAGTATCATGAGTTTTATAACACGCTTGAAAGTTTATCAAACAAGTATGAGGTTGGTGTGGACGCTATTGCATTAGGGTTTTGTACTGAAACCATTCCTCATGCCATTGTTTTAAGTGGAGCAAGTACAGTGAATCAGTTGCAAGAAAATTTAAAAATTAATGGTTTTCATTTAACCGAAGAAGATATAAATAGATTGAAAAACTTTAAAGTTACTCCTGCGAGCTATTGGAATGAGCGCAAGCAATTAAAATGGAATTAATGCGGATGGGTTTTCTCATAACTTTATCCCAAGAGGTATTTGGTAGAATAAAATCAGATAACAAAGGAAATATTATTTTTAAAATAGCTATCTGATGTATTTTTGCAGTCTTAAAGTGATTATATGACTTCTGTAGACGATTTATTAAACCTGTTAATTTTAGATAAAATTACTGAGACCGAATATAACGGTATTAGCAAAACTATTGGAAGCCCAATTGTTTTTGGCGGTCAGGTTTTGGCACAAGCTATTCATGCGGCAAGCAATACCATTACCAATAATAGAGTATTACACTCCATGCATTCTTATTTTCTAGAAGCTGGAAATTTAGAATTGCCCATTACCTATAATGTTAGCATCGTTAGAGATGGCGGCAGTTTTTCGGTTCGTCGTGTAACCGCGCATCAAAAAGAACGCACCATTTTTATTTTATCGGCGTCTTATCATAAAAAAGAATCAGGTCATGACCATCAAATGGATATGAAACCTAATTTGAAACAACCTGAAGATTTGTTAAGTTGGACCGATATTCTTCAGCAATACGGCGATTTTTTACCAAAAAGTTTAAAAGCTTTTTTTGAAATTAAACGCCCTATAGAGTTTAAACCTACAGTAATTGTAAATCCTATGGATAAAAAGGATTTACCACCGTTTAGCGATGTGTGGTTTAAATTAAAAGGAGATGCAAGTAATTTAGATTTGTCAACCAAACAACAGATTTTAACTTACATATCAGATTACAATATCTTAAGTTCCGCACTATATCCGCATGCTAGTAAAGCGCATTGGGGTAACACACAAACGGCGAGTTTAGATCATTCCATGTGGTATTTTAGGGATTTTGATTTCGATGATTGGATGTTGTATTCCATGGAATCTCCAAGTATGTCGAATGCACGCGGGTTTGCAAGAGGAAATATTTTTACAAGAGACGGTAAGCTAATTGCCTCGGTGGCTCAAGAAGGGTTGATGCGGCCAATTATTAAATAATTCAAAGGTTTTGTAAGATACTAATGTTACTGAGACTAAGTTTATAATTTGTATTTTTGCAAATGTAAAATTATTTTAGAAGTACTATGTTCAATCATTCAGAATCTCCAATTGCATTAACTATTAGTTTTAATAAACTTATAGAACAATATGAGAATTTCACTAATAGCCATGATGAACTTACAGCAAATCGAGCTAAGCGTATTTTAAAAATAGGCGAAGATATTCCTGTACTTCGAGAAGGATTTACCGATATTTCTATCCTTGAAACATATAAAGAGGAGATTCGTTATATTCTTCAAGATTCTTTTAGTCCTGTTTTAACAAATAATGAAATTAAAGCAGCTTCGGTGCCTTTTGAAGATGTTGTTTTTAATTCGTCCGAACGGTTTAAAAAAATAATTCAAGCGGCTGGAAATCAGTATGAATTAAAAATTACAAACATGCCAGAAGATGATTTTTACATCATTGCCTGCAGCGTAATTTTAAACTTTTGTTATGGATATAAGTTAAATTTTAAACGTCCATTTTTATACGAAATACCCGATGCGAATGGTATTTTAAGGTATTATAAGATTTTATATAATGCCGATTTTACAGAAATTATACCAACCGAAAGAGCTCCAAAAATAACAGAAGAAGATTATAATCTGTTGTTAGATAATTTTGAAAACATTGATTTTGGAAAGAAAAATTTCCGCCAAACAGCTATACATATAAGGGCTTTGTAATTTCTAATATTTTTGATGTAACCGACGATCAATCTATTTCTAATGTTAAGTCGAGTCTTATAAGTGAAAAGAATAATAACAATCAAAATTTTCTCAATAGATTTTCAGGAAACATTTAGATCGCTTTTTGGAATAAAAGACCTTAAGGTGGGGTTTTCCAGTTACAATAAAGAGGAAAACTCATTCGAACATATATTTGGTGGCGAGATAGAAAGCTTTTTGTTAGACAAAACAGATTCATCAAATTGTCATGACGTGTTATGTGATGCATCGTATAGTAGATTGCTCGAAAATAATAAACTTCTTGCTAATTTCAGATGTTGATCAAAAGCATAAATCATCAAATTGCAATGTTCCGCAGTTGAATATATTTAAACGACAAGGTATAAAAAGTGTAATCTTAGCACCCATAGCTGTCAATACTAATTTATTTGGAATTTTAGAGATTGTATCAAATAAGCCAAAAATACTTAATAGCATCAACGCTAATAAATTAGCTGATGTGATGCCGTTTATAATTGCTGCCGTTAAGCGTTCAAAACGTGAAGAAGAAAACTTAATAGAGGCCATCATTCAGCAGGAATGTACCGCAATACATCCAGTGTTCATTGGAAATTTCAAAACGGAAGCGAAAAGATTTGTAATTGAACAGGAAAATGGAAATCAAGCAACCTTTAACAAAATTGCGTTTAAAGATGTTTACCCTTTATACGGTCAGATAGATATTAAGGGGTCGTCTGAAGCTCGAAATTGGGCAACAAAGCAAGATTTAGCGGTGCAATTAAACACCCTTAAATCCATTCTAAAATCTGCCATAAAAATAGAAGATTTACCAATTTACCAGCAATATATATATCAAATAGATGTGTATCTGGAAAGTTTAGAAACACATTTTCAGGTAGATAGTGAGCAACAAATAAGTGATTTTCTTCAAAATGACATTAGGTTGGTACTTGAGCATTTAGATAAGTTGGATGGTATAAAGTCGTCTGTAGATTCGTATTATCAGGGTATTCATAACGAACTGAACATTGTTTATCAAAGTAGAAAAAAGTATGATGACACTATTTCTATGATTAATAAGCAAATGGCATCTCTTTTAGATAAAAAGCAAGAAGAAGCACAACTTATGTACCCTCATTATTTTGAGCGTTTTAAGACAGACGGGGTAGAGCATAATATGTATATAGGCGAGTCTATAACTAAAGAAGATAATTTTAACCAAATTTACTTGTATAATCTGAGGCTGTGGCAACTTCAGGTAATGTGCGAAATGGAAAATGCCTATTATCAAACGCAGCCAAATTATCCAGTTAAGTTAGATGTGGCTTCCATGATTTTAGTATTTAGTCAACCGTTATCTATTAGTTTTAGAATGGACGAAAAGCAGTTTGATGTAGACGGCACTTACAATGCCCGATACGAAATTGTAAAAAAACGTGTAGATAAAGCCTTTGTAAAAGGCACGAATAAACGAGTAACAGAAAAGGGAAAAATATCGATAGTATATTCTCAAAAACAAGATGAAATTGAGTATTTAAGGTATATTAAATTTTTACAAGCTAAAAAGTATTTAGATACCGATGTTGAAATTGTAGAGTTACAAGATTTACAAGCGGTAACAGGTTTAAAAGCTATTCGTGTGAGTATTTTATATCACAAAACCCCAGAAGACAAAGAATTTTATACCTACGAAGATTTAATGAAAGAAATAAACGCTTAGTTTATTTTCCGGCATATTGAAAGGCTAAAGTAAAAGCGATAACACTTACTATGATGCCAATCATAAAAATTGTGTAAGTTAAGCGCAGTATTTTATATTTTCGGTTAAGTACCAAGCCTAAAAAATACAGGTCTTTTTTCATGGCAGAGTAAAGGTAGTCACGATCTTCCATCATTTCGCCCATGGCCCATTCAAAATCTTTTAAATTCATTTTATGAAAGTTGCCAAAAAACAACAAGTTAACTTTTTTGTTTTTTACATCTTCCTTTGAAAACTTTCCACTCGTTACATTTGGTCTGGTAGCTATAATAGATAACACCATAGCCACAACAGTAAAAAGCGTAAAAATAATAGTGGGTGTAATTAAATAATGATTGGAAGGACTATCTAGTTTAGGGATTAAATTAGACAACACCATCGATACAATAATGGCATTTACCGACAGCAGAATATTAGCTTTTGTATCGGCGATGTTGCTTAATGTAATGTGGTTTCTTAAAGTCACCCTAAACATGGTTTCGATACCACGCTCTGGCGATTTAATTTTGTCTTTTTTTCTTTTATTCGTTTTTTCTGTTTGTTTTTGTTTTTTACTTGTTTTAAAAAGTGTTGCTAAGTTTTTTTCTTTCACTTGTAGCCAATTCTCTATGGCGTAATTGGTGTGAAATTGATGCTGTTTTGTTAAAAATGAAATGTTTTCTTCAGTCCATTCACTATCAGTAAATGCTTTGTTGTGTGTTTGTTCTAATTCGTAACGTAAAAGTTCACTAATATCAATAAAATTTTTTGTTCCAAAATGGGCGCAATCGGCATCTTGAATTATTTGTTCCAATAAATTTTTAGGTTGATGTCCTATTTGGGTTGCCAAAATAATATCTGTGATGGTCTTGATTCTTTCAGTTTCTAAACCGTGTTCTTTTAAAAAATCAGAAGCGACTATAACACTTTGTTTCTCATGGTTTTTCGTGCCTTTAATGTATCCAGTATCATGAAACCAAGCGGCAATAAGTAAGTTTTCGGCATCAGGTCCGCTTACATTTTCTCCATTAATAAGTTCGTTTGTATAGTTAACTACGCGTTGTGTATGGCCTAAATTATGATAAACAAAGGTGTCTGGTAATTGACTTCTAAGTAAGTTAGAAGTGTATTTTTCGACTATGGCAAGTAGATCATTCATTTAAAATATTATTTTTACGAAAATAGTAATTAATCTATTAACATGGGATTTCGACAAAGTATCATTTTAATTATATCAACGTTTTTTGTGGTTGCTTGTGCAACGTATAATCCCCAATACACTGTCGAAAACAATTCAGAAATATTTCCAATAGAAAAAACGATAGCGCATTCGTTTTATTTTATTGGCGATGCAGGTAATTCGCCTATTGGTAGCGAAACCGAAACGATTCAATATTTTAAGACGGAATTAAGTAAGGCTTCTAAAAACAGTACGGCAATTTTTTTAGGAGATAATATTTATCCCAAGGGTTTGCCAAAAAAAGATAAAGCCGGTAGGGATTTTGCAGAACATCAACTAAATGTGCAAATAGAAGCCGTTAGAGATTTTAAAGGTAAAACAATTTTTATTCCGGGAAATCATGATTGGTATTCTAATGGTTTGCAAGGGTTAAAGCGTCAGGAAGAATATATAGAAGAGGCCCTAGGGAAAAATACCTTTTTACCAGAAAATGGCTGCCCTATCGAAAAAGTGAATATTTCGGATGATATCGTTTTAATTATAGTCGATTCAGAATGGTATTTAACCAATTGGGATAAACACCCAACTATGAATGATGATTGTGAAATAAAAACTAGAACTAAATTTTTTGATGAATTCGAGAGCGAAATTAAAAAAGCACGTGGTAAAACAACCCTGGTAGCAGTTCATCACCCCATGTTTACTAATGGAAGTCATGGCGGCCAATATTCTTTCAAAAGCCATATGTCTCCTTTGCCGGTTTTAGGAACATTAAAAAATGTGATTAGAAAAACAAGTGGTATTGCAACTGTAGATATAGAAAACAAGCGTTATAATGAATTTAGAAAGCGTCTTATTACTTTGTCTCAAGAAAATGATAAAGCCATTTTTGTATCGGGTCACGACCATAATTTACAATACATTGTACAAGATAATTTAGCACAAATTATAAGTGGTTCGGGTTCAAAATTATCACCGACCAAAATTGCTGGTGGCGGTAAATTTTCATATGCTACACCTGGATTTGCACGATTAGATGTTTTTAATGATGGCTCATCTTATGTACGGTTCTATGCAACAAAAAACAAGACTATTGTATTTGAAACTAGGGTGTATAAAGAAGATAAGTCTCAAGATTTATTAAGTACGTATAATGATTCTTTTCCAAATAGAAAAACAGCATCCATCTACAGCAAAGAAGAAACAACAAAAGGTTGGTTTTATAAATGGTTTTGGGGCGAACGCTATAGAGCGTATTATAGTACCGATGTTAATTTACCAACCGTTAATCTAGATACCTTATTTGGAGGTGTATTGCCTGTTAGAAAAGGTGGTGGGCATCAATCTAAATCACTGCGTTTAGTTGATAAAGAAGGCAGAGAGTATGTTATGCGCGCACTTCGTAAAAGTGCATTGCAGTATTTGCAAGCGGTCGCGTTTAAAGATCAATATATTGAAGGCGAGTTTAAAAACACATTTGCCGAAAATTTGCTGTTAGATGTTTTTGCAGGAGCGCACCCATATGCGCCTTTTACTATTGGCGATTTAGCCGATGCGGTTGGAATTTATCACAGTAACCCTAAATTATATTATGTTCCCAAACAAGATGCTTTGGCAGAATATAATAACGAATTTGGTGATGCTATTTATATGATTGAAGAAAGTGCCGATTCTGGGCATGGTGATAAAGCAAGTTTTGGCTATTCAGATAAGTTAATAAGTACAGACGATGTGCTTAAAAAATTGAATGAAGATGAAGATTTTCTTTTAGATGAACCTGCTTACATAAGAGCACGGTTGTTCGATATGTTAATTGGCGATTGGGATAGACATGAAGACCAATGGCGTTGGGCAGAATTTAAAGAAAAAGGCCAAACAATATATCGCCCGGTGCCTCGAGATCGGGATCAGGCATTTTCAATTATGGCAGATGGTGCCTTACTTGGTTTTGCCACAAAAGCCATACCTGCCCTACGTTTAATGCAAAGTTATGATGAAGAATTAAAAAGTCCGAAGTGGTTTAATTTAGAACCTTATCCGCTGGATATGGCTTTGATAATTGGATCTGATAGAACTGTTTGGGATCAAGAAGTCAATCATATTATTAATAATTTAACGGATGATGTTATTGATAAAGCTTTCTTAAATATTCCAGAAGAAGTTAATGATGAAACTATTCAAAATATTAAGAAAAAGCTAATAGGCAGAAGAGGAAATCTTCAAAAAATTTCAGATTCATATTACAAACATCTCAATAAATACGCCGTTATAAAAGGAACAAATAGAGATGATTGGTTTGATATTAAGCGTTTGCCGGTAGGGAAAACAAAAGTAACAGCTTATCGAATAAAAAAAGGAGATAAAGACGGTGTTTTTCATAAAAGAATTTATGATGCTGCAGATACCAAAGAAATTTGGATTTATGGATTAGACGATGATGATGTGTTTAAAATTTCGGGAAAAGATAGCGATAATGAAATAACACTTCGATTAATTGGCGGGCAAAATAATGATAGATACAATATTAAAAATGGCAAGCGTGTTAAAATTTATGATTACAAAACGAAACCAAATGATTTCGAAACTAATTTAGGGAGTAAAAAATTAACCGACGATTATAGCACAAACGTCTATGATTATAAGAAACTAAAAAATAATTCGAACCAGTTAATTCCAACTATCGGAGCAAACCCAGACGATGGTTTTAAAATAGGGGCTACAAATACCTATACAAACTACGGGTTTAAAAGAAATCCGTTTACCTCGCAGCACATACTAAAAGCGTCACATTATTTTGCAACTAACGGATTAGAGTTAGGATATACCGGCGAATTTGCACATGTGGTTGGCAAGATGAATTTTGGGGTAGATGTTAATTACACAAGTCCTAATTTTGCCTTAAACTTTTTTGATTATGGTAACGAAACTCTAAATCCTGAAGCGGATGACAACGATGAATTAGATGTTGATATGGATTATAACCGTGTAAAAATACAGACGTTTAATATTGCGCCAGCATTAATTTGGAAAGGACAGATGGGTGCCAGTTTTAAAGTTGGGATAGCTTATGAAACATATGAAGTAGAAAAAACACAAGGGCGTTTTATAAATCAAATTATAGGAAATGGTGTTGAAGTTAGTAATAGTTTTATAGGTGCAGAAGCTGCTTATAGTTTTGAAAATTACGACAATTCTGCCTTCCCAACTAATGGTATGAAAATACATTTGCAGATGGGCTATATATCGAATTTGAACAATTCAAATGAGTTTTTCTACATCATACCACAAATTGGTTTTGATTATAAATTAGCATCTAACAATAAGCTTGTTTTTGCAACCAATCTGTTGGGTCATTTAAATTTTAACGAGGGTTACGAGTTTTATCAGGCAGCTTCTATTGGAGCTAATAACGGTTTGCGAGGGTATAGAAATCAGAGATTTACGGGTAAAAATGCCTTTGTTCAAAGCACAGATTTACGATTAAATTTACGAAAAGTAAAAACAGCCTTATTACCAGTCAATTTTGGACTTTATGGCGGATTTGATTACGGTCGAGTTTGGTTGCATGATGATTCATCTAGACTTTGGAACAATTCTGTTGGTGGTGGAATATTTGCTACTGCGGCCGATATTATAACGTTTAATTTATCGGCTTTTAATAGCGATGATGGTTTACGTTTAGCATTTAAATTAGGGTTCGGTTTTTAATTAAATAGATAAATATTACCATTCATTTTCCCCTCTCGTTCATCGGTTACAAAAAGTTCGGAATCCGTTCTAAAGCAAATACCTTCTTTTTGTGAATTGTGATCTAATTTTTGTTTTTTAATTATTCCTGAGAAGAAATCATCAGAGTTAAAATTTGTGATTTTCCATATACTATCATGATTTAAAAGAATAATCGTTTTGCAATCCTCACTAATATCAGCCGCGGTAATTTTATTGTTTTTTCCTTTCAGATTAAAAGAAGTAACATATTCAGCAGTATGGTCACCAATCTTATTTGGGACCTTAATCACAATGCCTTTTTCATCCGATTTACTAAATATATAAAAGTGTTTTTTGAAGAGAAAAAAGGCTTCGAAATCGTTGGGACGAACTTTTTTTGGGAGTGTAAATCTGATGCTTTCCGCAGTAGTTTTATTAGTATTTAAGTCTGAAACTTTGTAAATAGTAAATTTTTTTCGGTTAAAACTATTGTTGCCAAAATCTCCTATATAGATGTTTCCTAAATTATCTGATGTTAAATCTTCCCAATCTCTATTCTTGGCATTTGTAATTTTAATATCTCGAATTATAGTGCCTTTAGTGTTCATACCATAAACGTGGTTTTTGTTACCGGAATCTTCAATTGCCCATAATAAATCAGAATTTTTTATGGTTTCAACCCCAGAAACTTCGTTTAAGCTAGTCGGTAAATCGGCAATAACACGAAGTTCTCCATTTTTACAAGAAAAAAGGCCACATATACCTATAAAAAAAAGAAGTTTAATTTTTAACATTCTGTAATTGTATTTTAAACTAATAGTATAACTATAAATTCAAAGCGAAAGTATGTCTTATCGCTTTAAAGATTTGTTAAATTGTATCTTTATATAAAAACTAAGTTAGTATGTATGTAAATCTAAAGTATTAAAACATCAGCTTTGGTTAGACGAGGAATTATGATTAACTTTAAGGTTCGTTCGTATAATTGTCAAAAATCGTCTGTTATTCAGAAAAATATGAGGCCATATTAATTTTAGATAGAGTTTTTTTAATTTCTGAAAAGATTATAAATAATTAAGTTTTTAATTAAACAATTAATGCGAATTATTTCAGCATAAGTAAAGCAATTACTACTAATGCCTTAGTGTACTAAACGAAAGTTAGTTTTTGGATGAATATTTAGAATAAATAGACTAAGTTTGGTGCTTTTTTAAGCAACAATTTATCAACCATAATATTACTAAAAAATCTCTCAGTTTTAAGTTTTCATGAATAATACAATATTAAAAATAGGACATCGCGGCGCTAAAGGACATTTGGCCGAAAACACGATAGAATCAATAAAAAAGGCGTTAGACCTCGGGGTTGATGGTATTGAAATAGATGTGCATCGTAGCGCATCTGGTCAGTTAGTTGTTTTTCATGACTTTACCCTCGATAGAATGACAAATGGTACGGGCGAAGTTTCTAAACACACGCTTAACCAATTAAAACAAGTGGAAGTGAAGGGGCATTGTCAAATTCCAACATTATCGGAGGTTTTAACATTTTTAAATAATAAATGCCTGTTAAATATTGAATTAAAAGGCCATGATACAGCAAAAGAAGCTGCTCGATTAATTGATTTTTTTGTAGAAAAAAAGGGTTGGGATTATAAAAATATAATCGTTTCTAGTTTTCAGAATGAATTGCTTGAAACGGTATTTAATATAAATAAAAGAATTCCGTTAGGCGTACTTGCCGATACAAATATTGAAGAAGCTGTGGCATTTGCAAAATCGATTAAAGCGGTTTCAATGCATATAGATTACACGATGTTGACACTGGAAATAGTTGAAGATTTAAAAAAGGATTTTAAAGTGTTTGCATACACAGTAAATAATTTAAAACCTATTAAGCGCATAAAATCTTATGGGGTTGATGGTATTATATCAGATTTTCCAAATAGATTATGATTAAAAAAGATGTGGTTGTTGTTGGCGGTGGAGCAGCCGGTTTTTTTGCAGCCATTAATATAGCCGAACAAAACCCTAATCTTAAAGTTGTTATTCTCGAGCGCGGATCTGAGGGCTTGCAAAAGGTTAAAATATCTGGCGGCGGCAGGTGTAATGTAACCCATGCCGAATTTATTCCTCAAGAATTAGTAAAGCATTATCCGCGTGGTGAGAAAGAGTTACTTGGGCCTTTTCATCAATTCATGACGGGTGATACTATTGAATGGTTTGAAAAACGTGGTGTTGAATTGAAGATTGAAGACGATGGACGTATGTTTCCATTGTCAAATTCCTCGCAAACTATCATTGATTGTTTTCTAAATCAAGCTAAAACGCATCAGGTTGAAGTTTTATACAATCATGCCGTTAAATCGATACAAAATCGAGATGACAATTGGATTGTTAATACTTCGGAAGGTGATTTTTTAGCACATAAATTACTTGTCGCCACTGGTAGTAGTACCAAAATATGGAGTCTTTTAGAAAAGTTAAATCATGCCATTGTACAACCTGTACCATCGTTATTTACTTTCGATATAAAAGATGAACGCATCAAAGATATTCCAGGAGTAGTTGCGCAAAACGTAGAAATTAAAGTTGTTGGAACCGATTTGTATAGCGAGGGTCCTTTGTTAATTACGCACGTTGGTATGAGTGCACCGGCTATTTTAAAATTATCGGCTTTCGGCGCTGTAGAATTGGCTAAAAGAAACTATAAATTTCAAATAGAAATCAATTTTATCAGACAAAATTTCGAAGATTGTTTAGGTAATCTTAAGGAATTAAAACACGATTTAGCAAAAAAAGCAGTGTTCAAATCGGCACAATTTGATATAGCCAAGCGACTGTGGCAAAAATTGGTTTTGGCTTCCAATATGAATGAAGAAACCCGTTGGGCAGATTTAAACAAAAGTCAGTTAGAAACCTTAGCTTCACAACTTACATCGGCCATCTTTAAAGTAACTGGTAAAAGTACTTTTAAAGAAGAATTTGTAACGGCCGGAGGTGTCGATTTAAAAGAAATCAATTTTAAAACTTTTGAAAGTAAACTACACAATAATTTATTTTTTGCTGGTGAAGTGATGAATATCGATGCTGTTACGGGCGGTTTTAATTTTCAAAATGCCTGGACTAGTGCATACATTGCAGCCAAATCAATTTCAGAATGATAATTTATGTTGCACTTTTAAGAGGTATCAATGTAGGCGGACATAAAAAAGTGCCTATGGCAGAATTGCGGGAGTTATTAACTAACCTTGGCTTTCAATCTGTACAAACATATATTCAAAGTGGAAACGTTATTTTCGAATCTTCAAAATCGGATATTTCGGAAATTGAAAACAGGATCCATAAAGCAATTCTAGAGTCCTTCGGATTTGAAGTTTCAGTAATTGTAAAATCAAATAAAGAGTTGAAAGCCATTTTTGAAGCATCGCCATTTTCATTTGAAAAGAAACAGAATAGTTATGTCATCATGTTGAATAAAGTTCCTGAAAGGCAATTGGTAAAAGAAGTGGATAATTTACTTCATGAAAATGAAGAAATAATAATAAAAAAAAATTGTATTTATTTTTATTGTTCTACTGGTTACGGAAAAACAAAATTCAACTTGAATACTTTTGAGCGAAAATTGAAAGTTATTGGTACCGCTAGAAATTATAACACAATGGTAAAACTGTTATCTTTGTCATCAGATTTAAATTAGAATGACTGAACAAGATTTTATTCCAAAAAAATATTCAAATACTGTTGAAAGCGGAAAAGTAACTTGGGAATCGCCAAGTAATATTGCTTTGATAAAATATTGGGGAAAAAAGAAGGGCCAAATTCCCGAAAATCCATCCATTAGTTTTACACTTAATAATTGTAAAACGATTACATCGTTAACTTTTTCAAAAAAAGAAGATGCTTCAAATTTTGAATTCGACGTGTATTTAGATGGGGAAAAGAAGGATGATTTTAAACCAAAAATCGAAACTTTTTTTAAGCGTGTTGAAGTTTATGTGCCTTTTTTAAAGGATTACAAGTTTAAAATTGAAACCGAAAACACATTTCCACATAGTTCTGGTATAGCATCATCGGCAAGCGGCATGAGTGCGCTGGCATTGTGCTTAATGAGTGTTGAAAAACAGTTATTTTCTTCTGTCTCGTCTAGCACAGTCGAGACGTCATTAAACGAGAGCTATTTCAATCAAAAAGCATCATTCTTGGCACGTTTAGGTTCAGGTTCTGCCTGCAGAAGTATTGAAGGCGATTTAATAGTTTGGGGAAAAAACAATGTGGTTGAAGGCAGTAGTGATTTGTTCGGAATAAAATACCCCTATAAAGTCCACGAAAACTTTAAAGATTATCAAGACACCATTTTGTTGGTAGATAAAGGCGAAAAGCAGGTTAGCAGTACCATGGGTCATAATTTAATGCATAACCATCCGTATGCAAAAAACCGATTTAGTCAAGCACACGATAATCTTGATGCATTAAAACCCATCTTAGAATCGGGTAATTTAGACGCTTTCATAAAACTTATAGAAAGTGAAGCGTTAACATTGCATGCAATGATGATGACTAGCATGCCTTATTTTATTTTAATGAAACCAAATACGCTCGAAATTATTAATAAAATATGGGAGTTTAGAGCAAAAACGAGTTTGCATATTAGTTTTACTTTAGATGCAGGTGCCAATGTTCATGTGTTATATCCAAAGAACGAAGCTTCTAATATATTAGAATTCATTAAAAATGAATTAGTTGTATATTGTCAAAACGGTCATTATATTTGCGACCAAATTGGCGTGGGTGCAAAAAAAATTGATTAAATTTGTAAATTGTTTAAAAATATTTCTATATTGTTAAACATAATTTTCAAAGAAACATGAAAGGACCATTATTTTATTCTAAAATATTACTCTTTGGTGAGTATGGTATCATTAAAGATTCTAAAGGATTATCGATTCCTTATAACTTTTATAATGGTGCTTTAAAAACCGATAATAATCCTTCGGAAATAGCTGTTAAATCAAATAAAAGCTTGAAACGTTTTGTTTCATATTTAGAAACTATAAATCAGGACTTAGTAACTTTCGATATCGAAACCCTAAAAAACGATGTTGAAGCAGGAATGTATTTCGATTCTTCAATACCGCAAGGGTATGGTGTGGGTAGCAGTGGTGCTTTAGTTGCGGCTGTTTATTACAATTACGCACACAATAAAATTACCGTTTTAGAGAACTTGACACGTGAAAAATTACTGACCTTAAAATCGATTTTTTCTGAAATGGAATCTTTTTTCCATGGAAAATCATCTGGGTTAGACCCATTAAATAGCTATTTAAGTATCCCAATACTTATAAATTCAAAAGATAACATTGAAGCAACGGGAATTCCTTCGCAAAAAGCAGATGGAAAAGGTGCGGTGTTTTTATTAGATAGCGGTATAATTGGAGAAACCGCGCCTATGGTAAGCATTTTTATGGAGAACATGAAGCAAGAAGGCTTTCGTAAGATGCTTAAAGATCAGTTTATAAAACACACCGATGCTTGTGTGGATGATTTTTTAAAAGGCGATATAAAATCCTTATTCAAAAACACCAAACAATTATCTAAAGTGGTATTGAATAATTTTAAGCCTATGATTCCGGTACAGTTTCATGATCTATGGAAAAAGGGCATCGAAACTAACGAGTACTACTTAAAATTATGTGGTTCAGGAGGCGGTGGTTATATTCTTGGGTTTACTCAAGATATCGAAAAGGCTAAGCATTCTTTAAAAGACTTCAAACTAGAAATCGTTTATAATTTCTAAATCGCTTACAGGTTCCAGATTAAATTTCTGGAGTTATTCAAAATAAGTTTTCATGTTATCCAGAAAGCAAAAACATATCCTTCTCAAGTTTTTTAGCATGTTTTCTGTGGTAAGAGGTTATAATATTTTAGTTATTGTAATTGCACAATATTTGGCGTCTGTTTATATTTTAGCACATGATAAGCCGCTAAAGCAAGTAGTTTTAGATTTAAATTTGTTTATGATAGTATTGGCATCTGCTGCTACTATAGCAGGGGGTTACATCATAAATAATTTTTACGATTCAGAAAAGGATTTAATTAACCGACCAATAAAATCTAGGTTAGATAAGCTTATAAGTCAAAACACAAAGCTGTCTTTTTATTTTGTGCTAAATTTTATGGCTGTTATTATGGCTAGCTATGTGTCTTTTCGGGCTGTGGTTTTCTTTTCAATTTATATTTTTGGTATCTGGTTCTATTCTCATAAATTAAAGAAACTACCTTTTGTAGGGAATCTTACTTCGGCAATCTTAACTATCACACCTTTTTTTGCCATTTTTATGTATTACAAAAATTTCGAAACGGTCATTTTTGTGCATGCTGTCTTTTTGTTTTTACTAATCTCTATGCGAGAACTCACCAAAGATTTGGAAAATATTAAAGGCGATTTAACGCAAAATTATCATACAATACCCGTGGTGTATGGTGAAGGGGTTTCGAAAAAAGTGCTAACAATATTAGCGTTATTAACCTTAATTCCGTGTTATTTGCTCCTCTATAAATTTGAAATTGGCTATATGTATTTGTATTTTTACTTAAGTATCGTTTTAATAGTGTTTTTTCTATTTATGCTTTGGAGATCTAAAACTAAATTGCACTATTTGTTACTACACAACGTATTAAAATTCATTATTTTTTTAGGTGTTTTTAGTATTTTGTTAATCGATGTTCATGTCGTTCTTAACAGGTTGTTTTAGAAGCTTTTTTAGTTAATTATAACACTTATTAATAGTAATATATAGTATATATTTGCAAAAAATTAAAGTAATGAGCAGAAAGCAAGGAGCAAGTGGAAAAGGAAGATCTTCAGGTAGAGGTCAGGAAAATGGTAACGGTAAAGGTTCAAGCCGCGGTGGTAATTATTCAAAAGGTAAAAGTTTAGCCAGAGGCAACGCCCCTATTCGAAATGTAAACCCCCCAGTTAAAAAAGCTTCAAATCCAAATGAGATAAGACTAAACAAATACGTGGCCAATTCTGGTATGTGTTCGCGTAGAGAAGCAGATGTGCATATTGCAACAGGTCTTGTGAGCGTTAATGGCAAGGTAATAACAGAAATGGGTTATAAAGTAAAACTCGAAGACGAAGTGCGTTACGATGGTGCAAGAATAAATCCAGAGAAAAAGGCCTATGTATTGCTAAATAAACCAAAGGGTTTCGCTACCACGACCAGCGAAGGGAAAGGAAGAACGGTGATGGATTTGGTTGCAAATGCTACAACATCCAGAATTAAACCTATAGGTAGATTAGGAAGAAACTCCAAAGGCTTATTGCTATTTACTAATGATGACCATATTGCTGAAAAATTCACGAACTCTAAAAATGGCGTAGCACGATTATTTCATGTGGAGCTTGATAAAAATTTAAAGCTGGAAGATTTAAAAATGATTCAAAACGGTTTTAAAATAGAAGGAAAGCTTATCGCTGTTGAAGAAATTAGTTATATTGATGGAGCCTCTAAAAATGAAATAGGCTTAAAAATAAAGAATACAGGAAACACCTTGATAAGAACTATTTTTGATTATTTTAAGTACGAAATAGTTAATCTAGATTGTGTTGCTATCGGGCCATTAACAAAGAAAGATTTACCTCGTGGCCATTGGAAACATCTTACCGAACAGGAATTAAACAACCTTAAGATGCTCTAAAAAAAATCTAAAAAAAATGTCAAATGAGTATAAAATTAAATTTTTTATAGTTCATTTGTAAAGTAATTGAAGAACAAATTGAAACGTGTTTATATATTCGGGTTTTTGAAAATTGAGAAGTTTTTTTCAATAATTGCTTGTAGAATAAGCAAACGAATTTTAAAACTTACTTCTCCTTATACTATTGCCGGTAGCCAGCATATATACGGCTTTGTTCCAACTACTCAAAGTCAAATTCGAATTTGATTAATAGGGAAGTATAATTTGCTTAGAAACGAATGTTTCTTAACTTTAAAAAAATTATTATTAAACTATTACATCCATATAAAAAATGAATACTAAATACATTGATTTAATAAATCAATCATTTTACTTTCCACAAGAAGAATTTAAGCTAAACGAGAAAAACTTAGAATTTCACGGAATAGACCTTATTGGCTTGGTTGAAGAATACGGTGCACCATTAAAATTTACATACTTACCGCAAATATCAAACAATATAAACAGAGCAAAACGTTGGTTTGATACTGCCATAAAAAAGCATAAATATAAAGGAAAATACCATTATTGCTATTGTACTAAAAGTTCTCATTTTAAACATGTTTTAAACGAAGCTTTAAAAAATGATATCCATATAGAAACGTCTTCTGCCTTTGATATTGATATTGTTGAGAGCCTAAAGGCTGAAGGAAAGATAACCGACAAAACATACGTAATTAGCAATGGTTTTAAAAGAGACCAATACATTACTAACATAGCGAATTTAATTAATAATGGGCACAAAAACTGTATCCCAATTATTGATAACTACGAAGAAATAGATTTGCTTTCAAAAGAAATAAAGGGTAAATTTAACATTGGTATTCGAATTGCTTCAGAAGAAGAGCCAAAATTCGAGTTTTACACGTCTCGTTTAGGCATCGGATACAAAAACATTTTACCGTTTTACAGAAGTCAAATTAAGGAGAACAAAAAAGTAAAACTTAAAATGCTTCATTTTTTTATCAATACTGGTATTCGAGACAATGCCTATTATTGGAATGAGTTGGCAAAATGTTTAAAAGTTTACACTAGTTTAAAACGTATATGCCCAAGCTTAGATAGTTTAAATATCGGTGGCGGGTTTCCAATAAAAAATTCGTTGGCCTTCGATTTCGATTACGAGTATATGGTTGATGAAATCCTGAATCAAATACAACTGGTTTGTGAAGAAGAAGAAGTAGAAGTGCCAAACATTTTTACCGAATTTGGTAGTTTTACTGTTGGAGAAAGTGGTGGGGCTATTTACGAAGTGCTGTACCAAAAACAACAAAACGATAGAGAAAAGTGGAATATGATAAATTCCTCTTTCATCACAACATTACCAGATACATGGGCTATAAATAAGCGCTTTGTAATGTTGCCAATAAATAGATGGAACGATTCTTACGAAAGAGTATTATTAGGTGGTTTAACTTGCGATAGCGACGATTATTATAATAGCGAACAGCACATGAACGCTATCTATTTGCCAAAATATAATAAGGAAAAACCCTTGTATATTGGGTTCTTTAATATTGGTGCATATCAAGAAACAATTGGCGGATTTGGCGGTTTACAACACTGTTTAATTCCAACGCCAAAACATATTTTAATCGATAGAGACGAGGATGGAAACATCACTACCAAATTATTTAGTGAACAACAAAAAAGTGAAGACTTACTTAAAATATTAGGTTATGACAAATAACACGTATGCAGGGATTCCTGAAGAATTTTCAAAATTAGAACAAGCTAAAATAGTTTTAATTCCTGTGCCTTTGGAAGGCGAAAGTTCTGTAATAAAAGGAAGCGCAAAAGGGCCTGAGGCTTTTTTAAATGCGTCAAATAACATGGAGCTTTACGATATAGAAACCGAAACCGAAGTTTATCAGCAAGGTATTTATTTGGCAGAGACAATTGAAGACGAATCTCCAAAAGAAATGGTGGAAGCGGTGCACCAAGCAACAAAAAAGTATATTAAAAAAAATAAATTTGTTACCGTGTTTGGTGGCGAACATGCTACTTCTATAGGAACAATTCGTGCTTTTAACGAGATGTTTCCAAGCTTAACTGTTTTGCATATTGGGGCACATGCCAATTTACGTAAAAGCCATAATGGTTCTACAATTAATAACGCTTGTGCACTTAGCGAAGCAAACCAAACAGCCAATTTAGTACAGGTTGGAATACGATCTATGTCCGCAAACGAAAAAACAATTGCAGACATCGATAAAACCTATTTTGCTCATGAAATGGCTGTAGATGACACATGGATGGATTCGGCAATAGACCAAATGACAGATAATGTTTTTATCAATTTTAGTTTAAATGCGCTAGATATTTCAATATTACCAAATACAGCGTCGCCCTTACCAGGAGGATTATTTTGGTACGAAACCTTGGAGTTTTTAAAGCAAGTTTTTGCCGAAAAAAATGTTGTTGGCTTCGATATAGTAGAACTGTGTCCAAGTATCAAACAAAAAGCGTCCGACTTTTTAGCTGCTAAATTGTATTATAAAATGTTAAGTTATAAATTTATGGATGAAGAAGTAGGCGACGATTACGATAACACTTACGATAACACAAAACAAAAGAATAACGCTTCAAAATTTAATGACGACGATGAGTACTAAAGGACCCATATCACAATTTATAGAAAAAAATTATTTACATTTTAATGCCGCCGCTTTAGTAGATGCTGCAAAAGGGTACGAAACGCATTTGTTAGAAAATGGTAAAATGATGGTAACTTTAGCGGGTGCCATGAGTACTGCAGAGTTAGGAAAATCGTTGGCAGAAATGATACGTCAAGATAAAATTCATATTATTTCTTGCACAGGTGCAAATCTAGAAGAAGATATTATGAATTTAGTAGCGCACAATTCTTATAAAAGAGTGCCTAATTATAGAGATTTATCACCTCAAGAAGAGTGGGATTTGTTAGAGAACCATTACAATCGTGTTACCGATACGTGTATTCCAGAAGAAGAAGCTTTTAGAAGGTTGCAATCACATTTATTTCATATCTGGAATAAAGCCGATAAAGCCGGCGAGCGTTATTTTCCACACGAATTTATGTATCAAATGATAAATTCGGGCGTTTTAAAACAATATTACGAAATCGATCCTAAAGACTCTTGGATGGTAGCTGCAGCTGAGAAAAACTTGCCAATAGTTGTTCCAGGATGGGAAGATAGTACCATGGGTAATATTTTTGCATCTTACTGTATAAAAGGCGAATTAAAGGCTTCAACAACCAAAAGTGGTATCGAATACATGATGTGGTTAGCCGATTGGTATCCTAAAAATTCAGGAGGAAAAGGCGTAGGATTCTTTCAAATTGGAGGCGGTATTGCAGGAGATTTTCCAATATGTGTTGTGCCAATGCTTTACCAAGATATGGAAATGCACGATATTCCGTTTTGGAGCTATTTTTGCCAAATTAGCGACTCAACAACTAGTTATGGTTCGTACTCAGGTGCTGTGCCAAACGAAAAAATTACTTGGGGTAAATTAGATATAGATACCCCAAAATATATAATTGAAAGCGATGCTACTATTGTAGCTCCATTAATTTTTGCATATTTGTTAGACCAATAAACCAACCCAAATAAAAATGTTACGCAAAATTGTAGATTTCAAAAAATTAACAGAAGATATTTTAAATCTTCTTGTAGAAAAATTTCCAGATGGATATGATGAAACGGATATTATTTCGTTTAGAAATGCTCAAAATGAAATAATTGAAGCTGTAGAGGTAAGAACCGATGATACTATTTACTTAGTAAAAGTTGGAAAACGTCTCGTACAAGCTATGGAAGACTTTGGCGATGATGATTCTGATGTGGGAGATGATGAAACTTCTACAGTAGATTTTGAAGACGTAAAAGTTGAAGATGACGATATTGATGAAGATGTTGTTAAAAAAGATGACACAGACGACGATGATGATGCAGATATGGATGATGAAGCAGATTCAGACTACGACGAAGAAGAAGACGACGATGAAGACCTTGATTAATTTATAGAAAAGTATTAAATAATGAGAACAGCTGTTTTTAAGTCTTACAAGAACGGTTATTTTACGTTTTGGTTTGAAAATGGAGAAGAGTTAGTATTCGAAGAAGTACATCCAAGAGTATTAAAACAATTCGATTTAAAGAACGATAAAAGTTTAATCGATAAAAGTTTTAGAATAACTTTTGTTGAAGATTTTGAAGATGATGACGAAGATTTTGTAATTTACAGAGTTGAAAGTTTAAAACCGATTTAATCCTAAATATTATGGGCGCATCATTTCATATGTCGTTGCCATGTTTAAATGTAAAAACAACCAAAAGTTTTTATGTAGATAATATTGGCGCTACCTTGGGGCGTAAAGACCAAAACTGGGTAGATATTAATTTATTTGGTAATCAATTAACCTTTATTAAGGCCGAAAAATTTAGTTTTAATAGTCCAAATTATGTTTTCGAAGGTAAAATTTTACCATCTTTTCATTTTGGCGTTATCGTCGGATTAAAAGAGTGGGAGCATATTTACGAAAAACTTAAAGAACAAAGGCTAGATTTGGTAACCCAAGCAACGTTTTTAAAAGATAAGGCTGGCGAACATATGTCATTTTTTATTAAAGACCCAAACGATTATATGCTGGAATTTAAATCCTTCAAAAAGAACGATGAGATTTTTGAGAAATAAAGAAAAAGCTATGAAAATATTTTCATAGCTTTTTTATTTTTAAAGGTATCCCAGGCAAACGCGCTGTAAACAATTAGGTATTCAATTGTTATTATCCATAAATTTTCACTGTTAGTGGAATTTGAGTAGGCTAGATAGCTTAATATAATTGCAAAACTCCAAACAAGCGGAAATTTATAATTGGTAAAAACAGATAGTATTAATAATGTAGCAACATACCAAGGATGCACAGTCGTTGCGGTGAAATAGTAAAACGATAACGCTAAAAGCATACCTGAAATTAGCGACAAAGAGGTTCTGTTGTTCTTAAATAAGGAAATTGCTAAAACAAATAAAAGCACAACTATTGGTGTTATTTTGCCAATAATGGCAATTTCGTTATAACCCCTAAAAAGGTAGCCTATTGCCCGCGCTATATAATATATACTAGCATTGAACTCAAATTTTCCAAACCACAATCCCACCGATTTCGAATAATTTGTTATAAATACTTCAGAATAAAAAGGCAAAAAAAGCAATAAAGTAAATAGCCCAATTAGAGTATAAAACATAATAAGGTTTTTTAATCCAATTAAGCCGGTTTTTTGGTGGTTTAATGATAGGGTATTTGTGTTATTTGCAGAAGATCTGGATGAAGAATTTTGGTTCAAGAACCATTGCAAGAAAAGGGGTAAAAATATTAAAGGAATTAATTTAACGGAAATAGATAGCGCAAAAATAATTGCAGCAAATTGCCATTTTCCACGTTGTAACAAATATAAGCTCCAAACTAAAAAGAATATCATTACGCCTTCAAAATGAAGATTTCCGGTTAATTCAATAATAATAAAAGGGTTTAAAATATACCACCAAATATTACTTGTTGGGATGTTAAGATCTTGTAAAAGTTTTTTGCCAAAATAGAACGTTCCAAAGTCGGCAGTAATAATAAGCAAGCGCATTACAACTACCGAACCCAAAATACTCTTTCCAGCAAACAAAGCTGCCAAGGCAAAAAATAATTGATTTAAAGGTGGGTAATTCGTGAAATGACTTGCATTAAGTTCGCCCATGCCTAAATACAATTCTTGAGCTTGATACACAGGGAATTTGTTTATATTTATAAAAGATTCTACAGTAAACAAGTAAGGATTATAGCCTTCTAAAATCATTCGGCCATCCCAAATAAATCTGTAAAAATCTTGGGAGAGATTTGGAATTGAAAATAAAAAAACAGCTCTAAATATAAATGCCATCCAAATTAAAAATGACGGATGATTTTTTAAAAGCTGAACCAGTTTATAAAATATAAAAAACACGGTAGAATACAGCGTTATTAATTTAATATAATCCGTTCTAATGAGGTTGTAGGCAAATGCAAAATAGCAAAATAAACAAACCAACGACCATAGCAAAGGCGTTTTGTTTAGTTTTAAAAAGGTAGGGATTAATAGCATAAATCAAATATAAGCTTATTTGCGTATTCGATTTGAAATGTTCTTAAATGTTACTAAATCGTTATAGTTTATAATATTCTTAATTATTATGGAAATACATGACTTCTGTCATAATTTAAAAAACAGTCTTCCTTTAATTTTGGCAATCATTACTTAAAAACATATAAATATATAGATTATGAATATATCTCACATTGAACACATTGGAATAGCTGTAGAAAATTTAGAAGACGCCATTAAGTATTATGAAGGTGTATTAGGAATGAAATGCTATTCAATTGAAGAGGTTGTTGATCAGAAGGTGAAAACGGCCTTTTTTTTGGTAGGAGACACAAAGATTGAGTTATTAGAAAGTACTTCGCCAGATGGACCTATTGGTAAATTTATCGAGAAAAAAGGACAAGGGATACACCACATTGCTTTCGCAGTAGATAATGCTACAGATGCTTTAAAAACAGCAGAAGAAAGAGGTGTAACACTTATAGATAAAGTATCTAGAAAAGGTGCCGAAGGATTAAATATTGGGTTTCTTCATCCAAAATCAACCTTAGGTGTACTTACAGAGTTTTGTTCTAAAAAATAAAAGAATAAACAGAAATCGTTAATAAATATATAGCCATGGCAAATCAAGACAAAATTAACGAACTCATCGAAAAGAGGGTAAAAGCTAGGTTAGGCGGGGGCGAAAAACGTATAAGCTCTCAACATGCTAAAGGAAAGCTTACCGCGCGCGAAAGAATTGATATCCTTTTAGATGATAATAGCTTTGAAGAATTCGATATGTTTGTTACGCACAGAACGAAATCTTTTGGGTTAGATAAAGAGATTTATTTGTCTGATGGTGTAGTTACGGGTCATGGTACTATTGACGGTAAAATTGTTTACGTTTTTGCACAAGATTTTACAGTTTTTGGAGGTTCACTTTCTGAAACCTACGCACTAAAAATTTGTAAAATCATGGATATGGCCATGAAAATTGGCGCGCCTGTTATCGGGCTTAACGATAGTGGCGGTGCGCGTATTCAAGAAGGGGTTCGTTCGCTTGCTGGGTATGCAGAAATTTTCCAAAGAAATATTATGGCTTCGGGTGTAATTCCGCAAATTTCATCCATCTTAGGTCCGTGCGCCGGTGGTGCTGTATATTCGCCAGCTTTAACAGATTTCACCATCATGACCGATCAAACAAGTTATATGTTTGTTACGGGGCCTAAAGTTGTAAAATCTGTTACAGGCGAAGTGGTTACGGCAGAGCAATTAGGAGGGGCAAATATTCATTCTACAAAATCGGGTGTTTCGCATTTTTTAGCAGAAAACGACGAAGAAAATTTATTGCTAATAAGAAAACTTATTAAGCTACTTGCCATCAAATAATCTTGAAGACCCGCCAATTAAAACAACTTCAGATCCTATTGATCGATTAGATGACATTCTAAATAATATTATTCCAGAAAACGCCAATCAAGCATATGATATTATTGATGTAATTTCAACGATTACTGATAATGGTGAGTTTTTAGAAGTTCACAGAAATTACGCTCGAAATATTGTTGTTGGATTTGCCCGTTTTAATGGTCGTCCGGTTGGTATCGTTGCGAATCAACCAAAATATTATGCCGGGGTTTTAGATTGCGAATCGTCTAGAAAAGCCGCTAGATTTGTGCGTTTTTGTGATGCTTTTAATATTCCAATTGTAACCTTAGTTGATGTTCCAGGATTCTTACCAGGTACAGGACAAGAATACGGAGGTATTATTTTACACGGAGCAAAATTATTATTTGCTTACGGAGAGGCTACGGTTCCAAAAGTAACCATCACACTTCGAAAATCTTATGGTGGCGCACACGATGTAATGAGTTGTAAACAACTTACGAGGCGATTTAAATTATGCATGGCCTACCGCAGAAATTGCAGTAATGGGAGCAAAGGGCGCTGTAGAAGTGTTAGAAGGTTCTAACATTAGTAAAATTGAAGATGCAGACGAAAAACAACATTATATAGAAGAAAAGGAACATGAATATAACACCAAATTTGCGAACCCGTATGTGGCAGCTAAATATGGTTTTATAGACGACGTAATCGAACCAAGAAATACAAGGTTTAGAATTATTAGAGCATTAGAGTTGCTAGCAAATAAGAAGGATGTAAATCCTCCTAAAAAACACTCAAATATTCCGTTATAATGATACATTTATTTTTATTAACAGATACAATTACCGAAGGGTATATCATTTTAATAACAGGGCTTGTTATTGTTTTTAGTGGATTATTGCTTTTAACCTTATTTTTTAAATATGGGTTGCCAAATATGCTTTTTATATATAAAATTTTAACAAAAGGACCAGATAAGAAAATTGAAGAAATATCACCTAAGGCTAGTGAAAAATTTACGGGAGAAATTGCTGCGGCAATTTCGGTAGCCATTCATTTATACCTAAATACCCAGCATGATAATGAAAATGCGGTATTAACTATTAAGCAAGCAAGAAAATTATATTCCCCGTGGAGTTCTAAAATTTATAGCGCATATCGAAATAGGCTATAACTGCTGTATTATTTAAATAATCGTATCAAGAAACACACAAGAAGATGAAAAATTTCACATTCAAAATAAACGAAAATAATTACGGAGTTAAAATTGTTTCGCACGAAGATAACGTTATCGAATTAGAAGTTAATGGAACATCTTATTCGGTGAAAATGAAAGAAGAAGTTAAGACTTATAAAAACACCAACACTTGTTCGTAAGCCATCGATTAAATCTTTAGAACCAATAAATGTAAAATCGACCGCTTCTATAGAAAAAATTATAGCGCCCATACCTGGAGTTATAATGTCGATTAATGTGAAAGTTGGCGACACAATTAAAGTTGGCGATTTGGTATTAGTGCTTGAAGCCATGAAAATGGAGAATAGTATAACTTCAGAAAAATCGGGGGTTGTTTCTGCTATTCATGTTGCTGTAGGACAGCAGGTGTTACAAAGTGAAGTAATGATAGAATTAGAATAAAAAATGCAATGTCATGATAATTTGAATCATGATGTCAAATTAAAAAAAATGAAGAAACTAATACTAATATTCGGAATTCTATCGCTTTTAGTTTTTGCGAGACCTGTTTTAGGGTTAAATGCACAATCTGATAAGACTACAACGGCGGCGGTAGAACAAGTGGAAGAGACCGCTGCCGAAAGTTTTGTTTCTGAAGCTGTTAACGGAATTAAGCAATTCTACAGTTTCACGGGTTTTGCGAATGCACATGGGGGCAACCTCATCATGATTTTTATTGGAATTGTTTTTATATATCTGGGTATTAAATTTGATTACGAACCTTTGCTATTAATTCCTATTGGTACAGGCGTTATTATTGGTAATATACCCTTTGTAGCAGGGTATCAAACAGGTATTTACGAAACAGGATCTGTATTAAATTATCTATATTTTGGAGTTGTTAAAGGAATATATCCACCCCTTATTTTCTTGGGTATAGGTGCCATGACTGATTTTTCATCGCTTATTGCAAATCCGAAGTTAATGCTTTTAGGAGCAGCAGCACAAATTGGTGTTTTTGGAACATTTTTAGGGGCACTATATTTAGGATTTAACCTTCCAGAAGCTGGGGCAATAGGAATTATTGGAGGTGCCGATGGGCCAACAGCCATTTTCTTATCATCAAAACTAGCAAATGGTGTTAATATATTACCAGACGGTACAACGGTTAAGAACTTAATAGGTCCAATTGCTATTGCAGCATATTCCTATATGGCTTTAGTGCCCGTTATTCAACCGCCCATCATGAAATTGCTTACTTCAAAAAAGGAACGATTAATACGCATGAAACCACCTAGAGCGGTTACTCAAAAGGAAAAAATGATTTTTCCTGTGGTAGCATTACTGCTTACAACATTTATATCACCAAGTGCATTGCCATTATTAGGGATGTTGTTCTTCGGTAATTTATTAAAAGAATCTGGTAGAACAGAACGATTAGCCGATACAGCGCGCACCAAATTAATTGACATTGTAACTATTTTGCTTGGTGTAACCGTAGGTGCTTCAACCCAAGCCGATATTTTTATTACTAAAGATTCATTAATGATTTTTGGTTTAGGAGCCATATCGTTTGTTATAGCAACTATGGGAGGATTGATATTTGCTAAATTTATGAATCTGTTTCTAAAAGGAGACGATAAATTAAATCCACTTATTGGAGCAGCAGGGGTTTCTGCAGTTCCAGATAGTGCCAGAGTAGTGCACGCAGAAGGTATTAAAAGCAGACCCACATAACTATTTATTAATGCACGCTATGGCACCAAATGTTGCAGGAGTTATTGGCTCTGCAATTGCAGCGGGTATTATATTAAGTTTTTTAGGATAAAATAATAAAACAAAAATAAATAAGACAAAAAACAATTAATAATTTAAACGAAAGATGATGAAATTACCAAATATAGATGACAGCCGAAGATGCTGTAAAGTTAATAAAATCGGGTGATAGAGTGTTAATTCAAGGAGGTTCTGCAACACCACAAGCGCTTAATTAAAGCAATGGTAGCAAGAGGTCCTGCAATTAAAAGGCGTAGAAATATGTCATTTACATACAGAAGGAGAATGTGGATATACTGCTCCAGAATTAAGAGATAGTTTTCATACAAGTGCTTTCTTTATTGGAGGAAATGTAAGAAAAATGGTTGGTGATACTGTAGATTATATTCCAATTTTTTTAAGTGATATTCCAAGTTTATTCCGTCAAGGATATATGAATTTAGATGTTGTTTTAGTAAATGTTTCTCCTCCAGACCAACACGGATTCTGTTCTTTAGGAGTTTCTGTAGATATTGTATTAGCTGGAATTGAGCACGGTAAAACTATTATAGCTCAAATTAACCCAAGAATGCCAAGAACTTTTGGAGATGCTCAGGTTCATTTAAGAAACTTTACTGCTTGTGTAGAAGTGGTTGAGGAAATTTATGAAATGAAATTTGTACAACCATCTGAAGAAGAACAAGCTATTGGTAAAAATATTGCTGCAATTATTGATGATGGTGCTACACTTCAAATGGGTATTGGTGGAATTCCTAATGCTGTACTAACATATTTAACATAATCATAAAAACTTAGGGGTTCATACTGAAATGTTCTCTGAAGGTTTGGTAGATTTAGTTGAAAAAGGAGTAGTAAATGGTTCTCAAAAGAAAACAAATCCTTATAAAATTGTATCAGGATTTGCAATGGGAACAAGAAGATTATACGATTTTATGGATAACAATCCAGAAATTGAAATGAGAGACATTGCTTATGTAAACGATACGTCAATTATCCGTCAAAATCCAAAAGCTACAGCAATTAACTCTGCTATAGAAATAGATATTACAGGTCAGGTTTGTGCCGATTCTATTGGTCCAAGAATGTTCTCTGGTGTTGGTGGACAAATGGACTTTATGCGTGGTGCTGCTTTATCTAAAGGCGGAAAACCAATCATTGCAATTTCTTCACAAACATTAAAAGGAGTTTCTAAAATTACACCTATGTTAAAACAAGGAGCTGGTGTAGTAACAACACGTGCACATGCTCGATTTGTTGCAACTGAATTTGGTGTAGCCGAATTATTTGGAAGAAACTTAAAACAACGTGCAATTGCTTTAAGAGATATTGCACATCCAAATCATAGAGAAGATTTAGATAAAGCTATTTTTGAACGTTTTGGAAGTAGTTTAGCAGTAAAATAATTTTATTTGATTGCTGGTATTTTATTAAATTACCAGCAATTAATTATATCTCAATTAATATAAAAATTATGAACATTACAAAAAAATCACTTTTTTCTGAATTCAGCCCTGTTTCTAAACAGGAATGGATAGAAAAAGTAACCGTTGATTTAAA
The DNA here is from genome assembly GCA_963704215.1 of uncultured Flavobacteriaceae bacterium. Lineage (GTDB taxonomy): Bacteria > Bacteroidota > Bacteroidia > Flavobacteriales > Flavobacteriaceae > Mariniflexile. The sequence continues at coordinate 263,190 of CAVPHK010000010.1, read as the reverse complement.
AGGTGCCGATTTCGACAAAACTTTAGTTTGGAAAAACTTAAGCGACATCAATATTCAACCTTTTTACAACACAGAAGACAACATTACACAATTAAAAAATACAGGAGAAAATTCTCAGTCGTTAGTTAACTATCGTCTAATTGATGCTTGTTGTAATGAAAGCGGAAATAAATTAGCTTTAAAAGCTATTGAAGAAGGAATGAATGGTTTAATTTTTAAAATTTGTGAAAACTGTAAAGCTGCAGATCTTTTAAAAGGTATTAAACTTAAACGAAATTACCGTATCATTTATTTTAGGAAATAATGCTGTTGAATTTGCAAACGACTTCTTTTCTTTTGCAAGTAAAAATGGTGTAAAAGCTGAAAACTTAAAGGGTTATTTTAATACTTCTTTAATTTCAAATTATGTAACAACTGGAACTATTGAAGCTACTGCTTTTGATACTGTTGCTGAATTAGTTAAATTAGCCGATAAGTATCCAAATTATAAAGCAATCACTATTTCTGGAACTGAATATTTAGATTCTGGTGCAAACCAAGTTCAAGAAATAGCATATACTTTAAATTCATTAGTATATGTAATTGATGAATTAACAAAAAGAGGATTTGAAGTTCAATCTATTTTTAACAATTTAAACTTCAATTTAGCTATTGGTTTAGAATATTTTGTTGAAATAGGAAAGTTTAGAGCGTTCAATAACTTACTTATGCGAAGTTGCAAACAAATATGGTGTTGCAGATTTTTCAAACACTGTAACTGCAAAAACTTCTATCTGGAGTAAATCTGTTACCGATGCCGAAACCAATATTTTACGTTGTACAACAGAAGCCATGTCTGCTATATTAGGAAATGTTGATGGCATTTTAATTGATGCTTACGATAAAGAATTTAAAGATTCTTCAGATTTTTCAAGCAGAATTGCAGGAAATATTACCACTATTTTAAAAGAAGAGTCTTATTTTGGTGAAGTTTCAAACCCAGTTGATGGTTCTTATTATATAGAAGAAGTTTCAACTAAAATCGCAGAAAAAGCTTTAGAATTATTTAAATCTATAGAATCAAATGGCGGTTTTACCGCAGCTTTTGAAAACGAAACAATTCAACAACAAATTGCTGAAATTCGTTTACAAAAATTAAAGTTAATCAGTCAAAGAAGATTACCATTAGTAGGTGTTAATAAATACCCTAACTTAATGGAAACGGTAAAAGCGGAAGTGCTTTCTAACGGAGACGATGCTGCAAGTACCAAAGTACTTAAACCTAGAAGAGCTTCTTTAGAAATTGAAGCCATTAGAAAAACAACCGAAGAATTAGTAGCTAAAACTGGCGTTAGACCAATTGTTGAATTAGCGAGTTTTGGAAACTTAACAATGCGTAAAGCAAGAGCTGCTTTTGCGTATGATTTTATTGGTGTTAGCGGATTTAATGTACAACAAGAAAAAAGTTTTGCATCAGCATTAGAAGCCGCTGAATCAAGTGCAAAATCAAATTCTAATGTTGTTGTTATTTGTAGTTCAGACCAAGATTACGATGAAAATGCAGTTGCTTTTGTAAAAGCATTTAGAGCATTAAATACAGATAAAGTATTATTATTAGCGGGTGCTCCTGCAAATATGAATGAATTAACTGAAGCTGGTTTAGACGGTTGTGTAAATTTGAGATCAGATGTCATTGCATCTATTTCAAGCATTCAGCAAAAAGTTCAAAAATCTATAAAAGCCTAAGGATATGAGACCAGATTTTTCAGATATAAAATTAAATTCAGCAACAAAACAAACAGTTGCTGCTTCAGAGAACAAAGATGTTTGGAACACGCCTGAAGGAATTCCCGTAAAAAAACATTTTACAAAAGAAGATATTAGTGATGCTGAGCATTTAGGTTTTGCAGCTGGTGTACCTCCTTTTTTAAGAGGACCTTACAGTACTATGTACGTTACACGACCTTGGACAGTACGTCAATATGCAGGTTTTTCTACTGCAGAAGAATCAAATGCCTTCTACAGAAGAAACTTAGCTGCAGGTCAAAAAGGATTATCAGTTGCTTTCGATTTAGCTACACACAGAGGTTACGATTCAGATCACCCACGTGTAACTGGTGATGTTGGTAAAGCGGGTGTTGCTATTGATTCTATCTTAGATATGGAAATTTTATTCGACCAAATTCCGTTAGATAAAATGTCTGTTTCTATGACCATGAATGGTGCCGTATTGCCAATTATGGCGTTTTACATTGCTGCTGCACGCAAGCAAGGTGTGCCTTTAGATCAATTAAGCGGAACTATTCAAAACGATATCTTAAAAGAATTTATGGTGCGTAATACATACATTTATCCGCCATTACCTTCTATGAAAATTATTGGTGATATTTTTGATTACACCACTAAAAACATGCCTAAGTTTAACTCTATTTCTATTAGTGGTTATCATATGCAAGAAGCCGGAGCAACTGCTGATATTGAGTTAGCATACACTTTAGCGGATGGTATGGAATATATTAGAACTGGATTAGCTTCAGGTTTAAAAATTGATGAATTTGCTCCTAGATTGTCATTTTTCTGGGCAGTAGGAATGAATCATTTTATGGAAATTGCAAAAATGCGTGCTGCACGTATGCTTTGGGCAAAAATCATAAAATCTTTCAACCCAAAAAATCCAAAATCGATGGCATTGCGTACGCATAGTCAAACATCTGGATGGAGTTTAAGTGAGCAAGATCCTTTTAACAACGTAGCTAGAACTTGTATTGAAGCTATGGCAGCTGGTTTAGGTGGAACGCAATCTTTACACACTAATGCTTTAGATGAGGCCATTGCTTTACCAACAGATTTCTCAGCACGTATTGCTCGTAATACACAAATCTTTATTCAAGATGAAACGCATATGACAAAAGCGGTTGACCCTTGGGCAGGATCATATTATGTAGAATACTTAACTAAAGAGATTGCCAAAAAAGCTTGGAAACTTATTGAAGAAGTTGAAGAGTTAGGAGGTATGGCGAAAGCAATTGAAACAGGTGTTCCTAAAATGCGTATTGAAGAAGCTTCTGCAAGAAAACAAGCGCGTTTAGATTCTGGTCAAGATATTTTAGTTGGGGTTAATAAGTTTCAGACTGATGAGAAATCGAATATCGAAATTTTAGAAGTAGATAATTCGGTAGTTAGATTGTCACAAATTGAGCGTTTGAAAAAATTAAAAGCTAATAGAAATCAAGATGTGGTTGATGCGAAATTAAAAGCATTATCAAATTGTGCAGAAACAGGAAAAGGAAATTTATTAGAATTAGCTGTTGAAGCTGCTGAAAATTTCGCTACATTAGGTGAGATTTCAGATGCATTAGAAGCTCATTTTGGGCGCCATAAAGCCGATACTAAATTAATTAGTGGCGTGTATAGTAAAGAAGTTAAAGACGATAATATGTTTGCAAAAGCACAAGCGGTAGCCGATAAATTTGCAGAAATTGAAGGTCGTCGTCCTCGTGTTATGATTGCAAAAATGGGACAAGATGGGCATGATAGAGGTGCTAAAGTGGTAGCTTCTAGTTTTGCCGATTTAGGATTTGATGTTGACATGGGGCCATTGTTCCAAACACCTGAAGAAGTTGCAAAACAAGCCATTGAAAATGATGTGCATTTTGTTGGAGCTTCTAGTTTAGCCGCTGGTCATAAAACCTTAATTCCTCAATTAATTGGTGAATTAGAAAAACTTGGCAGACCAGATATTATGGTGTTTGCAGGTGGTGTTATACCAGAACAAGATTATAATTACCTGCTTGAACGTAAAGTTGCTGCCATTTTTGGTCCTGGAACTGTAATTTCGAAAGCAGCTATTTCCATTATGGAAAAATATTTAGAACAAGATTAATAGCAAAACTCGTTCGATTAAAAAACCCCATTTCTGTTGAAAAACAGAAAATGGGGTTTTTATTTTCTTAATATTTGGGAAGTAATTGTTCTTTAGTATTTACTTTAAAACTATATAAAGTCCTAAGAAATAATATGTCCATCTTAGTTTTTAAAGAACCCGATGGTAAATAATTGTACTACAAAGTTGAAGTTTTTAGATAGATAGAGTAGGTGTCTAGAATTATTACATAAAATAACAAAGCCCATAATTATGGAATATCACCACATTACGGACTTTGTAACTTAAAAAATCTGACTTAATTAATGTTGTTTATCTAAAATAAAGTAACTGCTAATTGAACTCTTGCTATTTTAGTAGAAGGGTTCCACATGGTAGTTGTCGATACCGGAATTGTTAATTCCGCAAATTTTAATGTTTTAGACGCTGTTAAACCAATATTTACAATATCGAAATTTTGCTCGTCCATCTCCATATAAATGAGTGTCGCCATTTAATGAGAATCCAGCACCTACATAACCATTAAATTAACTTTTGAATCTTTAATTAATGGATATGATGCTTGGACATATGTTGAATAACGTTGTTCCAAATCACCAGCTATTCATTTGAGAATCTGCCACTACCGTATAATAAAACATCAGCTTCTAATTTTAATGGAAAACTTTCGCCAAAATTGTAAGATGTTCTTAAATCGAGTAAATGTCCAGTTGTTTCTTTGTCATAATTCCAAATATCTGGATTGTCAACTCCTCTAGTATTAAATAGATTCCATAATCCAATAGAAAAACCTTTTGCAGCATATTGCGCATAATAGTTTATTTCTTTGTAATGTGTTCCATCAAATTCATTTGAGAAAGATGTTCCTCCCCAAAATCCAGCAGTAAAACTGCCAGATTCATTTAATTTAAGAGATGAAAAAACCATAATAACTGGTTTATCAGTAATTACTAAACCTCTCCAAAGATGATTTGATTGTAAATTTACAGTAAAATTAAAGGGACTTTCTTTAGGTTCAACTTCTTGAGCCATTACCATTTGAGCTGATAAAGCCACCGCAAACACTAGTAATATTATTTTTTGCATTTTGTTATTTTTTTAAATAGTTATTTACTGACTTTTTATACTAGAGCAACATATAGTAAAGCTGCAATGACGCACCCAATAACAGGGCCTACAATTGGAATCCATGCGTATCCCCAATCGCTGCTTCCTTTTACAGGTAAAATAGCGTGCATAATTCTTGGTCCTAAATCACGTGCCGGATTAATTGCATATCCTGTGGTACCACCTAATGATAAACCAATAACCCATACTAAAAATGCAACCGGAACAGCGCCAATAGATCCTAAACCAATAATTGCTCGCGCATCAACACCGCCAATAATATCAAGACTTGGTCCTGCTAAATAAAATATTACAAATACAAGAACAAAGGTTCCAATGATTTCACTTATTAAATTGGATACGGTGTTTTTAATTGCTGGTCCTGTACTAAAACAAGCTAATTTGCCACCTTCATCTTCTGTTGCATTAAAATGATCTCTATAAAACAACCACACTAGAAATGCTCCTAACATGGCTCCAATCATTTCTCCTGCGATGTATTCTGGTACTAAACTCCAGGATAGTTTTCCTGCAGTTGCTAAAGCAATTGTTACTGCCGGATTTAAATGCGCTCCGCTATATGGTCCTGCAACAACTACACCTACAAATACGGCCAAGGCCCAAGCTGTGGTGATAACAATCCATCCAGAATTGTTCCCTTTTGTGTCTTTTAAAACAACGTTTGCTACTACTCCGTTACCTAATAAAATAAGCAACATGGTTCCTAATATTTCTGCTACTAGATATTGACATACTATAATATTTTTATATTTTTTTAAACTATTTATTAATCTTCAATCCAGTTTTGAGCACATTTTACTGCTTTATGCCAGTAACGTAACATGTCTGCAACTTTTTCTTCTTTCATTTTTGGAAAGAACTCTTTGTCTACAATCCATTGTGCTTGAATATCATCAACGCTATCCCAATAGCCTACCGCTAAACCAGCTAAATAAGCTGCTCCTAATGCTGTTGTTTCTAAGGTTTTTGGACGAATTATTTTAAATCCAAATAAATCTGATTGGATTTGCATTAATAAATTACTAGCAGCTGCTCCGCCATCAACTCTTAGTTCAATACTTTTTTCTCCGGCGTCAGCTTCCATCGCTTTTACAATATCATACACTTGAAAAGCAATACCTTCTAAGGTTGCACGAGAAATATGGGCGTCTGTTGTTCCACGAGTAATTCCCATAATAACACCACGGGCATATTGATCCCAATATGGAGCCCCTAAGCCGGTCATTGCAGGTACAAAATAAACACCTCCATTGTCTTCAACAGTTTCAGCTAAATGATTGATGCCTGGTGCTGTTTTAACCATTTTGGCGCCATCTCGCAACCATTGAATTGCTGCACCACCAACAAATACGCTTCCTTCTAAGGCATACGTTGTTTTGCCATTAATTTTCCAACCTACTGTAGTTAATAAGTTATTGTTAGAATACACTGCTTTTTCGCCCGTATTCATTAATAAGAAACACCCTGTTCCATAGGTGTTTTTAACCATTCCTGGTTTAGTACACATTTGGCCGAATAGAGCAGCTTGTTGATCGCCTGCAATACCAGCAATTGGAATTTTTGTAGAAAATAATGTTGTAGCAGTTGTTCCGTAAACTTCACTACTTTGTTTTACATCTGGTAAAATGGCTCTTGGTATATTGAATAATTTCAATAATTCTTCATCCCACTCTAAGGTATGAATGTTTAAAAGCATGGTTCTACTTGCATTCGATACGTCTGTAATAAACATACTTCCTCTTGTTAATTTCCAAACCAACCAAGTGTCTACGGTACCAAAACATAATTTACCTGCTTCAGCTTTTTCTCTTGCGCCTTCTACATTATCTAGAATCCATTTTAATTTAGTAGCTGAAAAATAGGCGTCTAAAACTAAACCAGTTTTCTTTTTAATCATGTCAATATGACCTTCAGCTTTTAATTCATCACAATATTTAGCGGTTCTTCTATCTTGCCAAACAATTGCGTTATATATAGGCTCACTTGTTTCACGATCCCACACAATGGTAGTTTCTCTTTGATTTGTAATACCAATAGCAGCTACTTCTTCGCCTGTAATTCCTTCTTGTGCCACAACTTCTGCTGCAACAGATATTTGAGATGACCAGATTTCGTTTGGATCGTGCTCAACCCATCCTGGTTTAGGGAAAATTTGTTCAAAAGGTTTTTGTGATACCTTAACAATTTCTCCATTATGATTAAATAGAATCGCTCTCGAAGATGTGGTGCCTTGATCAAGGGCTAAAATCAATTTGTTTTTCATTGTATTAAAATATTTAGTTTATGGTTTTATTTGATTTAATTTTTATAATATATAATTTGATGTTACTTGTAAATAGTCATTTACTTGCGTGGTTTCCCATGCTTTGTCTTTTCCTAATTCTTTCGCCATAATTTGTGCTACTTTTGGAGCCATTTTTATACTTTCTTTGGCATCTAATAGTTGGCAACGGGTTCTTCTTGCTAAGAAATCTTCAACAGTACGTGCCATCTCATTTCTAACTGCCCAAACAACTTGAGCATTAATTATATTTAGAGAAGTACTAATAGTGTCGCCGGTTCCATTTTGTGAAGCCAATTCTAGCACAGCTTCTTTATCCGACCCATAGAAGTATAAAGGATCGTTATAATCAATATTTTCTTTATATCCGTGAATTTTTAAATGTCTGGTTTTTGTTGGTATATGAGTCCAAGAATTTTTAGTTTCAGTTTTATTAACTAAATCTTCACCCATTTTTCTGAATGTTGTCCATTTTCCACCAACCATTGTTAACATTCCAGAAGCTGATGTAAATATTTTGTGACTTCTAGATATTTCTTTCGTTTTCTTTCCTTCTTCTGTTGCGGCTAAAGGTCTAAGTCCTGCAAAAACACTTAATACATCTGTGCGTTTTGGCGCTTTTGTTAAATAGCGTGCCGCCGTTTTTAAAATAAATTCTATTTCTTCTTCTAAAGCTATAGGTTCTAAAGACTCTTGTTTAATAGGTGTATCTGTGGTTCCAACAACAACGCGTCCGTGCCAAGGCACTAAAAACAATACTCTACCATCATCTGTTTTAGGAATCATGATAGCATCATTGCCAGGTAAAAATGATTTATCTAACACTAAATGAACACCTTGACTTGGTGCTATTGTTTTTTTTGCATTTGGAGAGTCCATCATTAAAACATCATCAGCAAATACACCAGTTGCATTCACAACCTGCTTTCCTTTTATTTCGTATTGCGTTTTGCCTTCTTCATCAAAACATTTAACTCCGGTAATTAATCCTTCATCATTTTTCAATAGACCATTAACGGAAAAATAATTAATAACTACTGCGCCTAAATTTGTAGCGCTTTGCAATGTGTTGATTGCTAAACGTGTATCGTCAAATTGGCCGTCATGATATACAACACCTGCCGAAATTTTATCGGGATTTATTGTTGAAATGCGCTTTAATGTTTTAGCTTTTGATATTCTTTTAGATCTTCCCAAGCTTAATTTTCCTGCTAATAAATCGTACATTGTTAAGCCTACAGTGTATTGTAATTCATCAAACAAGCCGTGTGTAGGAATTATAAAAGACTGGTTTCTAACTAAATGAGGGGCGTTCTGTGTAAGCAAACCGCGTTCTACAACAGCTTCTCTAACCAATGCCAACATCTCCTTGAGCTAAGTATCGAACACCACCGTGAACTAATTTTGTACTTTTACTTGATGTAGATTTTGTAAAGTCTGATTTCTCTAGTAAAATAACCGAATATCCTCGGGCCGAAGCTTCAAGGGCAATTCCAATGCCTGTTGCACCACCACCTATAATTATGAAATCATATTCTTTATTTTTGTTGATTTCCTTAATCATTTCATCTCTTTTCATGACTTATTTTTTTATTTTTTTGTTATAAAAACAACATTATTATTTGCAAAGGTAACAAAACGAAACCTTTCGCAAGTTATTTTTTATTTTTAATTGAAAACATGATAATTATCATCTTTCTCAAATATTTGGTTTAAGACCTATGTTTTTTCATTTTTTTTTAGTCCGATTTCGATTAAATTATATAGGCTAATAATCAGAATAGCAAATAGTTGTTGTTCGTGTAAAATGCCTGAAAACCATAGAAAATACTGGATTAATTATTTTAAATTACAAGGAGAATAAACTATATTTGTTTTAAAAAGGAAATGAAATGATACTAAATATTGTTGATCGGCATAAACTCATTTTAGATAAATTAGAAGAACAAGGTTATGTGAGCGTAAATGATTTGAGTCAAGAATTTAACGTATCATTAGTAACAATACGAAAGGACTTGAAATTATTGGAAGATAGAAAGCTTTTATTTCGTTCACACGGAAGAGCAATTCCTGCCGATCCTTATATTACAGAGAATTATGTACATGTAAAGGAGAAGCTTCATGCTAAGGAAAAAATGCGTATTGCAATAGAAGCAGGTTCAAACTTAGAGCCTAATGATAGTATCATTATAGCGTCAGGTACTTCTGTTATTGAATTTGCAAAGCATATAAAACAAATGGAAGGGCTCACGGTATTAACAGCCTCGCTTAATACGGCGCTTATTCTTTCGGAAAATCCAAATATAGATGTGATTCAATTAGGGGGAACCGTTAGAAGGAGTTCTTCATCGGTAGTTGGACCTATTGCTGAAAAAATGCTTGCTGATTTAACGTTTACTAAATTATTTTTGGGTGTTGATGGTATTGATATTGAATACGGTCTTACAACTACCAATATTAATGAAGCATCATTGAACAAGCAAATGATTAAAGCGGCTCAAAAAATTATTGTCCTTGCAGATTCTTCTAAATTTGGTAGAAAGGGCTTTGGGAAAATTTGTGGCATTGAGGATGTTGATCAGATTATTACGGATAGTGGTATAGATAAAAAAACAAAAGCTAGATTATTTGAATTAGGTATAAATGTTACAATTGCCTAAGTATTCTATTGAACTTTATATCTTAATAAAGACTTTAATATTTTCTCCAAATGGTTTGAGCAGTCGCACAAACCTTATTGCTTCCTTCAATCTTGATGGTATGTAGAAGTGAATTATCGCTAACATTGTTTTGGGTTAACGATAAAATGTGATCACCATATTGTGCTTCGGCAATAAATCGTCCATCAATTTCATGCAAAAAATAGTTGTCAATAATCTCATCTGGCACCGATTCTAAAAGCCATTGTAGGTAACTTATATTGTTAACGTGTTTGTTGGTATCTGTATTAAACCTATTTACATTAAATTGTTTTATGTAATTGGCCGAATCTAGAGGAATTATTTTTGTCTTAATATTATGAGTTATCGATTCTTGGCTATTAACAGACCATTTGTCTTTAATATCACCAAAAATGGGCAATGGTTTTCTGTTTTCGATATCGAAGAAAACCCATAATCCTTTTGCGCTTCCTATTATATTGTGGTTCTCGTCAAAAATGATGTTTTCTCTATAGCCTTTAATAGTAGAATAGCTCGATAGCCAAGTTCGAATCGTAATTTTTTCTTTGTAATTTGGGTAGCGTTTCATTTGTAAAACGCCCGAAACCAACACCCATCCAATATTTTTTTCAAGGAGGTTAAATAAACTATAATTTATGGCGTAACAGTGGTCGGCGGCAGTTTCTTCCAACAAGGCTAAAATTATAGTAGGCGTTGCCAGCCCTATGTTATTCATTTCAAAATATCTAAGCTCAAATTGTTTGTCGAAATAATTTTCAAAGATCATTTTTAGTTATTTCAATTTGGCTTGAATGTGTTATTTGTTAAAGGAAGCTTTAAAAGTTTCAATCATGTCTTCTGCAGCTTTAACAGGTGAAACTTCAGACGAAATTATTTGTTTTTCTAAACCTGTAAGTTTGTTAGCAATGGTTTTAGAACCATAAAACATACGTTTTAACTCTTCGTTAATGTTATCGTACATCCAGCGTATTTTCTGGTGATTTCTGTTTTTATTAAAATAACCATTTTTTGAAACGAGTTGCTTGTATTTAGTAATTTCGTCCCAAACCGTATCAATCCCTATGTTTTTTATGGCCGATGCTTTAGTTACTACAGGTTCCCAACCGGATTCCGATTGCGGAAAAATATGTAATGCGTTTTGGTATTGTAAGCGTGCCATTTCACTCATCCTGACGTTGTCGCCATCAGCTTTATTAATTACAACCATATCGGCCATTTCCATGATGCCTTTTTTAATACCTTGAAGTTCATCGCCAGCGCCTGCTAGCATTAATAGCAAGAAAAAATCGGTCATGCCATGAACAGCTGTTTCAGATTGTCCGACGCCTACGGTTTCAATTAAAATAACATCGTAACCAGCCGCTTCGCAAAGTAACATGCTTTCTGCCGTTTTATTAGCTACACCACCAAGGGTTTCGCCAGAGGCTGATGGACGAATATAGGCATTTTCTAAATTGCTTAATTCTTCCATTCGGGTTTTATCGCCTAAAATACTACCTTTTGAACGTTGGCTACTTGGGTCGATTGATAAGATGGCTACCTTTTTACCCTGTGTGATGAGGTGTTTTCCAAAAGCTTCAATAAAGGTGCTTTTACCAACTCCGGGTACGCCAGTAATACCAATGCGAATGGAATTTCCAGAAGCTGGTAAAATGGCTTGAATGACATCTTTGGCAAGTAGTTTGTCGCTTTCTAAATTGCTTTCTATAATGGTAATGGCTCGAGACAGAATTACCCGATCGCCAGCTAAAACACCATCAATATAGGCCTGTGCGGTTAGTCTGTTTTTACGTTTGTAGTTCGTCATGCGGTAGTTAAAAATTGCTGAGATAAAGATACTGATAATGTGAAAAAGCGAAGTGATTAAAAAAGTGTTTTTTTATTAAGAATTAATTGTTGATAATTTAATGCAATAGAGTCGCATCTTTGCTTTTGCCTTTGTGTAGTGTATGAAGAATAATATAATTACTTAATAAAACTAGTGCGTAATTACGTTCGGATTCTGTATTTGCGTTAGCGATTGCAGCGATATCCTTTTTAAAACTTTAAAGGAAGTAATATTTAATAATAGGTAAGAATTGGCAGATTGCTTTGTCGCTCACTGCTCGCAATAAGGTTTTAAAAAGATTTAGCGGAAAGCGCGACCCTTGTGGTAACGCCCAAATTACTTTTTAAAAAAAATCTCAAAAACCACCTGTGTAAAGTGGGTTTTGAGATTGATTAGATAGTATTTTGAGTGTTAGTATTCTATACTTTTGACGTTATCGATTTAATAAATACGTAGCCAAAGCCTAAAAATAGCATTAAGTGGAAAGGGAACAAACCAAAATCGCCACCTTGGTCTCCTACAATAAAAGCACTGTACATTCCAAAACCGAAATACGACATTAATAAACCTTCGAAAATTACGTGTATTGAGATGGTCTTTTTGATGTATTTATTCTTTTTCCAGCTGTCTTTTATGGTGCTAATGTTGAATTTTGGTGTACGTACAAATTCACTTTTCTTACCCCAGTGACCTTCTAAAACTGCAATGGAATTGTGTAGTGAAAAGCCCATGGCTATTGAGAAAAACACGAAAAACATTCCAATATATTTTACAAAGTTTTTAAAGCCGCTACCATAAATATTTTTGTACATAAACCAATAACATATAAAAAATATGATGGAGCTTATTACAAAGAAACTCATTACATAAAAATATGGTTTTAAATGCGTGTATTCGTTTTTAATATACAGCATAGGAATGCTTAAAACAGCCACAATTAGCACGTTTAAAAACATGGTGCTGTTTAGTAAATGTAATAACCCGTGCAATTTCGTTTTAGCTGAAATGTTTTTGCTTTTTAAAACGCGGGACATCATTTTCTGAAAATTTTCTGCACCACCTTTATTCCATCTAAATTGCTGCGAACGTGCAGCACTAATTACGATAGGTAATTCGGCAGGAGTTTCAACATTTTCAAGATATTTAAATTTCCAGTTTTTAAGTTGCGCTCTGTAGCTTAAATCTAAATCTTCGGTTAAGGTATCGCCTTCCCAGTTACCAGCATCGATGATACAGGCTTTTCTCCAAAGACCCGCAGTACCGTTAAAATTAATAAAGTGTCCTTTGCTATTTCTGCCTACTTGCTCTAAAGTAAAATGTGCGTCTAATGCAAACGCCTGTATTTTAGTTAGGATGGAATAATTACGGTTTAAATGCCCCCAACGTGTTTGAACTACTCCTACTTTTTCATCTTTAAAATAAGGTACAGTACGTTTTAACCAGTCTGGTTCTGGAAGGAAATCGGAGTCGAAAATAGCGATAAATTCTCCTTTCGCGATTACTAATCCTTCTTTAAGTGCGCCAGCTTTAAAGCCAGTTCTATCTGTTCTTGTAATATGTTTAATATCTAATCCGGTCGCAGCTAATTTTTCAACATGCGCTCGTGTAGATTCTACAGTTTCATCGGTAGAATCGTCTAATACTTGAATTTCAAGTTTATCTGAAGGATAATCCATTTTAGCAATGTTATCCAATAAACGCTCCATAACGTACATTTCGTTATAAACGGGAAGTTGAATGGTTACAAAAGGAATTTCTTCTGGTTTTGAAAAATCGAAAGTAGGAGAATTGTCTTTAATTTTTTTAGAACTGAGGTAATTCTTTAATAAATTTAATTGCGCTAATGCATACATGAAAATAAGCACTAGAGAAATGGTGTAAATGATGATAATTGTTGTTTCTAGAATCATTTTTTAATACTGTATTTAAAAATCCAACTTAAGATTTTAATGCCTGCAAATATACTACCTTTTATGGTTCCTGAAACTTTCGAGACACCAATTCTATTTCTGTAATTTACAGGTACTTCTGTATAGGTTAATTTTTGTTTTAGGGCTTTTAATTGCATTTCGACAGTCCAACCATAGGTCTTATCTATCATATTAAGTTGCAATAACTTATCGTATTTTATGGCTCTAAATGGACCCAAATCGGTAAATTTTGCTTTGAAAAAAAGCGTCATTAAATTTGTTGCTAACCAATTGCCAAAAATTTGCGGTGTTGTCATCGAGCCATTTTCGCGTAAATGTTTTACACGTGTTCCAATAACAAAATCGATATTATTTTCGATAATAGGAGCTATAATTTTAGTTAATTCTTCTGGGTAATCACTATAATCGCCGTCTAAAAATACAATAATATTCGGTTTTTCGTTCTGATTTGCAATGTATTCTAAACCTTTTAGACATGCATTTCCGTAACCTCTATTATGTTCAGTTAAAACTGTTGCCCCTGCTTTTTTAGCATTTTCCTCTGTTTTGTCGGTAGAATTATTGTTAACTACAATTATTTCACCAACAATTTTAGGGATATCATTAATTACTTTAATAATTGAATCTGCTTCATTATAGGCAGGTATGATGACTTTTATGTTAGGCATTAAGCTTTTACTTTCGGACGCAAAAGTACAATACTTTTGTTTATAATTTAACAAAATATTATGATTTTGTTAAATTAATTCTGTTTTAATAAATCTATTAAATTAGGGTTGTTTCCAAGTAGAATTTCGTTGGAGCTAATGCGCCCTTTCATGCTGTCGTTTTCTAGCTTTAATACGCCTCTTGGGCATACTGCCGAACATACACCACAACCAACACAACTGGAACGTACAATATTGTCTCCTTTTTGAGCATAGGCCCGAACATCGATTCCCATTTCGCAATATGTTGAACAATTTCCGCAGGAAATGCATTGTCCGCCATTAGTGGTAATTCTAAATTTAGAAAACATTCGTTGTTGGAAGCCTAGTATCGCAGCCATTGGGCATCCAAATCGACACCATACCCGATTTCCTAAAATAGGGTATAACCCGGTACCTATAACGCCAGAAAATAAAGAGCCAATATACAGGCCATAAGCAGAACGTAAACTGCTGGATTTGATTAAAAAAACTTCGTTAGTTGTATCCTGTGAAATGCATTATGAGTAACGCCATAATAACAATAAAAAAACCAATACCTGCATAGCGCGCATCTTTACCAAGCTCTTTTCTTTTAAACAACATTATAACGGTAAATAGAAGTGTTAAAAAGATTCCGACACTTATTAGAAATGCATTTCTAGTTAACCAAAATTTGCTTGGGTCGCTACCTAAATACGTGTATATTAAGGCAACAGTCATGACTACAGAAAACACTAAAACGGTATGTACTAACCAGCGTTCTAATTTCCATGCTGATAATTTTTTGTTACTAAGTTGTCTAAAAGAATCACCGGCAGTTTCGGCTAAAGCACCACAACCACAAACCCAGGAGCAATACCAGCGTTTTCCATATTTATAGGTTAGAAAAGGGGAAATAACAAAAATAGAAACGATGCCAAACAATAACATGATTACACCTAACGAACCCGATGCTAATAACCCGTTAATAGACCAATTATCGAACAAATAATAGTTTAATGGCCACATGCTCTTTAAGTCGTAATAAGGTAAATTGTAATTGGGACTTGCATTAAGTCGCGACATAAATTCGGGTATTAGAAATGCAAACCCTAACTGGAAAAACATTACCGAAGCGGTGCGCAATTGCTCATACCTGTTATGTCGATATTTAAGCATGAACTTATAGCCAAAAACTAAAATAGCCAAGGTGTATAGTGTACCGTAAACAAACCATTGGCTAGCAGGGTTTCCACTTAACAACCTACTAAGTGGGTCGAATAAGGAAATTAAACCAGTATTAGGTTCTCCTTTTGAAGCAAGTCCTAAATACTGTGGATAAAAATATAAAACGATATAAAATCCAGTAAGCAAAATACCCGTGGCCCAACCTAAAACACCGCGAGAAGATATGGATTTAAACCAAACACCATCATTTTTAATACCTTCCAGTTTTGTTAAATATGTAATATTCGAAAACATAATGGTACCAAAGGTTATCATGCCCATTGAAGCTATTAAGAACAAAGTTTTGTTGGGAAAATTGGTGTTTAAAATAGATAAAGCAAAAATAAGTAGCCCTAGAACACCTAAAGCAACAGCGACTTTCTGTTTTACAGTAAGTGCGTTTGCTTCTGGTTTTGCCAACGACATGCTTTTGTGTGTTTGATTACTCATTTTATTTTTTTTTACAGACCTCATAGGTTTTTAAAACCTGTGAGGTCTGGATTTATACTAGTTTAAATTGTTGATTGTAAGCTCTTAATATAGCACTCTCAAAACGTTTGTAAAACTCAGGGTCGAAATTAGCTTTCTCTAAATGATTAATAACAAAATCTATATCCCGTTTTTCGGTTAGCCATCTATCAAAAACTTCATGTCGCATTCTAATTCCGAAGGTGTTAATGCCTAAAAATTCTTTGTTGTATTTATCATAACAAACCGTAATACATTTTGTGTCGTCTTCATGTTTCCAATGAAAATGCAGTTCGTTTTCTCTAGGTTTAGAAAATACCCAGCCATAGGTTTGGTATTCAATATCAAAAAATTTAGCAGAATTAAACCAATGTCCAGGAGTGTATTGGATTCTTTTTCCGCAGATAGTTTGCGCTACCGTTTCGCCCATCATTCTACCTGTGTACCAAACGGCTTCGATGGGTCGACGCTGGTTTATGGCCTCATGTTGTTCAGCGCAATCGCCAATGGCATAAACATCTTTTATATTAGTTTCTAAATAGCGATTTACTTTTACGCCTTTTCCAATTTCTATATTCGAATCTTTCAAAAAATCGATATTTGGGGCAACTCCTGCGGTTAATCCAACAATATCGCATGCAATTTCTTCACCGGTTTCTTGAATAATTACCGATTTTACTTTGCCATTGTCGTCAGAAATAATTTCTTTTAAATTGGTAGATAAGCGTAAATCGATATGATGCGCTTTAATATGTCGGTTAATCATGTTACTTTCACCTTCAGGTAAAACGCCATTCCAAAAACTGGATTCTCGCACTAAAAATGTTACAGGAATATTTCTAGAGTTTAGCATTTCGGCAAGTTCAATACCTATTAAACCACCACCAACAATTACGGCGCGTTTACATACTTTGTTATTGGGGGCATATTGCTCTAAATTTTCTAAATCTTGCTTATGGTACATGCCCATAACACCATCTAAATCTTGCCCGGGCCAACCAAACTTATTAGGTTTACTACCTGTTGCGATAATTAGTTGGTCGTAGTTAAGGGTTTCGCCTTCTATAAAAAGTAAAGTTTTTGATTTTGTATCTACGTTTTTTACAAATCCTTTTTTAAGGTTGATGCTGTTTTTTTTCCAAAACCAATTTTCGTAAGGTTGTGTGTGTTCAAACTTCATATGACCCATATAAACGTACATTAAAGCGGTTCGGGAGAAAAAATATTCTGTTTCTGCAGAAACAATGGTAATTTTTTTAGCCTGTGCTGGACTAGTTTCAGTATCCGAAAGTTTTCGAATATGTCTAGCCGCTGTAACACCAGAAATTCCATTTCCTATTATAACGATATGTTTTTCCATAATGGGTAGTTGTGATGTGTTAGGTCGAAGTTAAAGATAATAACTTAATGTTTACTATGTTAATTTAGAACGAATTTAAATTAATAAATTTAGTAAGGTTTAGTAGCTTTTTTAGACGTGAAAAATCTTTAGTTTATTGTAATTACCCAAAGTTTTATACGACCTACCATAAGTTCGTGTTCAAAATTAAATAATTTAAGAGTTTCAAAAAATGAAAAAACAGTCACTATTATTAATGCTTGTTGCGTTAATTTCAACACATGCTTTTACTCAGAATTTAAATACTTTTTTTGATAAGGCTGATACTTTTTTTAAAACCTATGTGTCTAACGGCATCGTGGCATATTCCAGAATTTATTCAAATCCTAAAGAACTTAATGAAGTTTTAAAAATTGCTGAAGGAATTTTAGTTTCAAAAACTGATGCTAAAAATTATCAAGCATTTTGGATTAATGCTTATAATTTATCTGTAATTAAAGGGATTGTTAGATAATTATCCAACAAATTCTCCACTCGACAACAAAGGTTTTTTTGATAAAACTAACCTATCATGTTAGCAGGAAAACAAATAACCTTAAACGACATTGAGCATAAGCTCTTAAGAGCCCAATTTAATGATGCACGATTTCATTTTGTGTTGGTGTGTGGTGCCATTGGTTGTCCACCTTTAATAAATCAAGCCTATTTGCCAAATATATTAGAAACACAGCTCGAAAAACAAACAACATTGGCTTTGAATGGTGATTTTTTAAAAGTTAATTTGAAAAAAAAACGTGTTGAAGTTTCGCAAATTATGGAATGGTATAAAGATGATTTTACTAAAAATGGTAAGAGCGAAATAGACTTTATTAATAAGTACAGAACAGAGAAATTAGATAGAAACATTTAAATTAAGTTATTTTCCATACGATTGGAACGTAAACAAGCAATAAATTAAAAAATATTAAATAGAAAATGAAAAAAACAATAGTACTATTAGTCACTTACAGCTTTATCATTAAAGGGTTTTTCTCAAGAAAATCAAGAAGAAAATCAAGGTAGCGTAATACAAACTTACACACCTTCTAAATTATTGAAAAACGGCCAATGGGATATAAAATGGTTTAATAATTTATACACAGAAACTAAGGATTTGTTTGGTGCAAATGGAACAAAACAAGATATACCAAGAAATACTTTTTTCACATCAACGGTGGATGTTTTTACAGGTAGTTTCATCAACCAGTAAATTTAAATATTGGGCTTTTACTTGAGTTTCGCTCTAATGCAATTGGTGGAAGAAAAGCACTCGATGTTTTTCAATTTGATGGTGAATCGAATTCTGCTCGTTCAGGATTTACTTCTTTCGCACCAGCCATAAAGTTTAACCCAATTACCAGTGTTTCTAATTTCACTATTCAAACAGCATTACATATTCCGTTAGTAGATAATGAAACGGAGAATGGTGTTTTTTTGGATCAAAAGGGTTTTATTTTTCAAAATAGATTTTTTTACGATTATAGTTTTAAAGGAGGCAATTGGCAATTGTTTTCTGAAATAAATACAGAATATCAACTTTGGGAAAAAGGAAGAAAGTTTTGCAAATAATAGTTTGCGTCTAACCCCTGGCGTATTTTTAAGTTATTTCCCTAGCTCTAAATTTACTGTTTTGGGATTGGTTCAACATTCTCAATTAATAGATGCTGGAAATAATTTTTCGCAAGATTTTACTGCTTTAGGTGCAGGTATAAAATATCAGTTAACAAATGTTTTAAATATAGAAACTTTATATACAAGTTTTGTGAGAGGTAACAATACCGGTTTAGGTAAAACATTTAATATAGGGTTAAGGGCTTTATTTTAATCAATAACAGTAAATTAGCGAGTTTAAAAGGTGAAAATGAAAATAACTAAACTCATATTTTTTTTGTCAATTGTCGTCTTACAATCCTGTAAAATACAATCGCCAAAAATTAACGGTGTTAGTTTTGTAGCAGAAAACAGGCCAGTTAAAAATGAACATATAACACCAATTGTTAAAATTCATGCAAATTATGCAGCAATTATGCCTTTTGGTTTTATTCGCGAATTAGCACACCCTGAGATAATTTTTAACACCGAAAGGCAATGGTTTGGTGAAACTGCTGTTGGTGCAAAACAGTATATTGAAACTGTAAAAAAGCGCGACATTAAAATTATGATAAAACCTCAAATTTGGGTTTGGCGAGGCGAATTTACTGGAGGCATTAAAATGAATAGCGAAGAAAACTGGAAGGTTTTAGAAGGCGCTTATTTAAAGTTTATTTTAGAATACGCAAAATTAGCGCAAGAAGTTGAGGCAGATATATTTTGTATAGGTACAGAGTTAGAAAGCTTTATTGATTACCGACCTGAATATTGGAAGGAATTGATTGATGAAGTTAAAAAAGTATATAGCGGTAAATTAACTTATGCTGCTAACTGGAATGAGTATAATAGAACGCCCTTTTGGGATCAATTAGATTATATTGGTATAGACGCATATTTTCCAGTAAGTGATCTGAAGACCCCTTCTGTTGAGTCGTGTATTGAAGGATGGAAAAAGTATGTGCCAGAAATAGTGAACCATTCGAATAAATATAACAAACCAATATTGTTCACAGAGTTTGGGTATAGGAGCATGGACCACGCTGGTAAAATACCTTGGTTAACAGATGAAAATAAAACCGATGTAAATTTGCAAGCACAAAGTAATGCTTTATCGGCATTGTTTCAAGTTTTTTGGGAAGAAGATTGGTTTGCTGGTGGTTTTGTGTGGAAATGGTTTATAGATCATGATAAAGTTGGGGGTAATAAAAATAATAGGTTTACTCCACAAAATAAGCCTGCCGAATCTTTAATTAAAAAACAATTTAGTATTAATTAAATTCTCGTAAACTTAAAATAGTTAGTTATGAAAATAAAGGTGTTGTTTCTAGGGCTAGTTTGTTGTTTTGGTATTTTAGCACATTCTCAAAGTAACATTATAAATAGTTTAAATATAAAAGGCAACAAAAGGTTGGATAGCACTTTTATTTATAAAATATCATCAGCAGTTACCGGAAAAACATTAGATTCATTAATTCTAGAACAAGACATAATTCGTTTAAAACGATTGCCTGCGGTTACCAATGCAAATTTCCAAGTAACTCAAATAGATGAAAATAAATATGATGTGGTTTATCATATTGAAGAAAATTTCACATTAATTCCATCGGCAAACATTTATACCACAAACAACAACGAATTTGCGTACAGAATAGGACTGTATGAATTTAATTTACTTGGAAAAAATATGACGCTTGGTGGTTTTTATCAAATGGACAATTATAATTCTTTTGCTATAAATTTTAGAGCGCCTTATCTGTTTTCAAATAAATTTGGTGTCGCTTTAAATTTCCAGAATTTAACCACATTAGAGCCTGTTTTTTTCAATAATTCGTCTGCAAACTATAAATACAATAATAAGTCTATTGAGTTATTGGGGTTACACGAAATTAATTTTAATAATAGGGTAGAATTGGGTTTTAATTATTTTGTTGAAGATTATAATTATAAAGAAGGAATTACCAGTACTAATGTTCCACAGGCATTAAAAGTAAATAAATGGCTAATTAAAGGTATTTACGAATATAATAACCTAGACTATGCCTATCAATATGTTACGGGCTATCGAAGTATCTTGAATATTCAATACGTTTCATCAACAAATAGCGCCCTACCTGATTTTTTTATAGGATGGAATGATTTTTTATACTATAAAAAAGTAGGAGAAAATGGTAATTGGGCTAACCGCGTTAGAATGGGACTTTCAAGTAACGATAACACGCCATTTGCGCCTTTTTCAGTAGATAACAATGTAAATATTAGAGGTGTTGGAAATACTATTGATCGAGGCACAGGTGTTGTTGTGTATAATACAGAATACCGTTATACGCTCTTAGATAAAAACTGGTTTGTTTTACAAGGAAATGCATTTGTCGATGCAGGATCGTGGCGCCAACCGGGTGGCGAATTTAGCGACTTTGTAAAAAGTGAAAATATTAAGATTTATCCGGGGTTAGGTTTACGTTTTATGCATAAAAAAATATTTAATGCCATTTTTAGAATTGATTATGGGTACGGCATTACTACAAATGCAACTAGAGGTTTTGTTTTTGGTATCGGTCAGTATTTTTGATTTATTGCATTTGAATACGTAGTTTTACACAAAAATTTAATGAGAACTTTTGTTATAGGTGACATCCATGGAGGCTTAAAAGCTTTACTACAGGTGTTAAATAAATTAGAAATTAAAGATCAAGACAGCTTGATTTTTGTAGGCGATTATGTGGATGGTTGGAGTGAATCTGCTCAAGTTATTCAGTTTTTAATAGAGTTTTCAGAAAAGTTTAACTGCGTATTTATTAAAGGAAACCACGATGTGTGGTGCGAAGAATGGCTAAAATCTGGCGATGTAGATCCAACTTGGTATATGCATGGTGGTAAGGAAACTATGGAAAGTTATGATGGTTTTTTAGTTGAAGATAAAAAGGCACATTTAAAATTTTTCGATAACATGCCGCTGTATCATTTAGATAATGAAAACCGCCTCTTTGTGCATGCCGGTTTCACATCGATGCATGGGGTAGAAAAAGAAGTTTTTAAAGCTTGTTTTTATTTTGATAGAACACTTTGGGAAATGGCGCTGACCATGAAGGAAGACCTAGAAAAAGATTCTTTGATTTACCCTAACAGATTAAAACATTATAAAGAAGTATATATTGGGCATACACCCACTATAAATTACAAATGTAATGAACCCATGAATGCAGTCAACATCTGGAACGTTGATACAGGCGCTGCATTTACAGGGCGATTAACAGCCATGAATATAAATACAAAAGAAATATTTCAAAGCGATTCATTACCATCGCTCTATCCTGACGAAAAAGGTCGGAATAAAGTTTAATGCAACTTAATTACCAGATCTTCTGAATGTACCATAATACCAGGTTTTAAAACCAATTGTTTTACGGTAGCTTCCTCGGTTGCCGTTATTGTGGTTTCCATTTTCATAGCTTCAATAATAAACAAGGGTTGGTTTTTTACAACTTTGTCTCCTTTTTTAACTAAAATTTTAGATAGCATACCTTGTAACGGCGCGCCTATTTCGAGTGGATTTGATTTGTCTGCCTTTAAATGTTCTACCTTTTCAACTTTAATGCTGTTATCTTTTATGTCTACACTTCTACCTTGTCCGTTAAGTTTAAAATATACAGTAACCATACCATCACCATTAGGTTTTCCTATTGAATCTAAAGTCACAAGTATTGTTTTTCCTTTATCCAATTCAAAAATTATTTCCTCTTCAATCTCCATCCCGTAAAAGAAATTCTTGGTTGGTAATTTTATAAGGTTATCATATTTTAAATGTCTGTTATAAGCATCTGTAAAGACTTTAGGGTATAATTGATAGGATAGAAAATCGGTATATTCTATTTTTCTGGTTAAATCTTGTTCATGTGTTTTCTTAAATGCTTCATATTCTTGTTTAAGATCTATGGGAGGTATATGTGCATTCGGTCTATCGGTATATGGTTTTTGATCTTTTAAAATGATTTTTTGTAGTTTTTCAGGAAACCCGCCAACAGGCTGCCCTAAATCGCCAATAAAAAAGTCGACCACCGATTGTGGAAAAGATAAAGTGTCACCTTTCTCAATTACATCCTGAACAGTTAAATTATTACTAACAAGATATTGAGCCATATCTCCAACTACTTTGGAACTTGGTGTTACTTTTATAATATCACCAAAAAGCATGTTGACATCACTATACATTTTAGTGATTTCATGAAACCGTTCTTCAAGACCAAGACTCCTAGCTTGAGGTTTTAAGTTTGAATATTGTCCACCAGGAATTTCATGCTTAAAGACTTCCCCAGAACCTGCTTTTAAGCCAGACTCAAACGGGTAATAATAGTCTCTTACGTTTTCCCAGTAGTTGGAATAGTCATTTAAAGAATCAATATTGATACTGCTTGCTCTATCTTGAAATTTCAGCATTTCAACAATAGAATTAAAATTTGGTTGTGATGTTAAGCCAGATAAGCCACCTATTGCTACATCTACGACATCTACACCAGCTTCAATCGCTTTTAAATAGGTTGCAGACTGAATTGAAGACGTGTCGTGGGTATGTAAATGAATTGGAATTTTTATTTCAGATTTTAATGCCGATATTAGTTCGAAAGCGGCATAAGGTTTCAATAAGCCCGCCATGTCTTTAACCCCTAAAATATGAGCGCCTGCATTTTCAATTTCTTTGGCAAGATTTATATAGTATTTTAAATTGTATTTTTTATTATCAGGATTTAAAATATCGTTGGTATAACATATAGAGCCTTCGGCTAATCCATTTGTTCTTGAACGCACATGTTCTATGCAGGGTGCTAAAGATTTCATCCAATTAAGTGAATCGAAAATTCTAAAAATATCGACACCGTTTTCCCAAGATTGTTCTACAAATTCAGCTATCAAATTATCGGAATACGCTTTGTACCCCACGCCATTAGAACCTCTAATAAGCATTTGTAAAAGTAAATTCGGCATGGCTTTACGCAAGAGCCTTAGTCGTTCCCATGGGTTTTCTTGAAGAAATCGTAGGCAAACATCAAAGGTGGCGCCACCCCAAACTTCCATACTAAAAATATCAGGGTGATTTTTTGCGTAACCTTCAGCTACAGCTAGCATATCAAACGTTCGCATTCTGGTTGCTAGTAAACTTTGGTGTGCATCACGCATGGTGGTGTCGGTAAAATGCACTTTCTTTTCATTTAATAACCATTGCGAAAATTTTTCTGGACCTAGTTTAGTTAGCAAATCTTTAGTGCCCTCTGGAAAACTAGCATCGGCATCAAACTTTGGAACTGTAGGTTTTATAAATGTTTGGTTAGGGTTTATTTTTTTTACATCGGGGTTTCCATTAACAGTAACATCGGCTAAATAGGTAAGTAGTTTTGTAGCTCTGTTTCTTGGCGCTTTAAAAAGAAATAAATCAGGATTCGATTTGATGAAGTTTACGGTTACCTTACCTTGTCTGAAGGTATCATGCTTTAAAATATTATCAAGAAAAGGCATGTTTGTTTTTACGCCTCTAATTCTAAATTCAGCCAACGCACGACGTATTTTTCTACTAGCCCCATCAAGAGTTTTGCTATTTGCTGTTACTTTAACAAGCATAGAATCGAAAAACGGCGAAATTACAGCACCCTGATAAATGCTTCCGGCGTCTAATCGAATACCAAACCCAGCAGCACTTCTATAGGCCGAAACGGTTCCGTAATCTGGTTTAAAATCATTTTGGGGATCTTCGGTAGTAATTCTGCATTGCAAGGCATACCCATTAATATGAATAGATTCTTGATTGGCGATTTTAATTTGGTCATCAGACAATTTGTATCCGCCAGCAATAAATAATTGTGCTTTTACTAAATCAATATTTGTAATAACTTCTGTAACGGTATGTTCAACTTGAATTCTAGGGTTTACTTCAATAAAATAAATAGAATCATCATCGTCTACTAAAAACTCTACAGTACCTATGTTATTGTAATTTACAGCTTTACAAATTTTTATGGCATAATCATAAAGCGCATTTTTTGTTTCATCTTTTAATCCATAAGAAGGGGCGAATTCAATTACTTTTTGGTAACGACGTTGCACCGAACAATCTCTTTCGAAAAGATGTATGGTATTTCCATAATTATCTGCAACAATTTGAATTTCAATATGTTTTGGGTTTTCTACAAACTTTTCTAAAAACACGGTGTCATCGCCAAAAGCATTTAAAGCCTCTCGTTTGCTTTCATTATAAGCACCTTTTAGTTCATCTTCTTTTCTAATTACGCGCATGCCTCTACCGCCACCTCCTGAGGCTGCTTTTAGCATGATAGGGTACCCAATTATTTTGGCTTCACTAAGAGCCGTTTTTATATCTGTTAATGGTTTTACATTACTACGAATTATAGGAATATTATTGGCAACGGCAACTTCTTTCGCGGTAATTTTATCGCCTAAAGATTTTAAAACAGAAACTTTAGGGCCAATAAAAATAATACCATTGTCTTCGCATTTTTTAGCAAAAGCCGCATTTTCAGAAAGAAAACCATAACCAGGATGTATAGCATCGGCGCCATTTTCTAAAGCGACCTTTATAATGGCATCCATATTTAAATATGGCTTTAAAGGCTCGTTGTCTTCACCAATTTGGTAGGACTCGTCAGATTTGTATCTATGTAGCGAGTACCTGTCCTCGAAAGTGAAAATACCGATGGTTTTAACGTTAATTTCTGTGCAGGCTCTAAAAATTCTAATGGCAATTTCACCTCTATTTGCGACAAGTACTTTTTTTATTTTCATATCAATGAAATAATTAAAATGGATATTTTTTAATGAAAGAGTTACATTATGTAATAGCCTGAAAATACAAAAAAATATTAAGCAATATGTTTTAAGTAATAAATATATAATTCATTGGGTGAAGCGCCGAACCAGCTTTTAAAATGAATTATGCCAAAGTGATATTGAAGTTTCCAAACGCCATGTTTTTGGTATAACCTGGCTGAGGTTTTAAGTTTTTTATTAATGACTGCAAATTGGTTTCGCGCATATAAAGCATTGATAAGAATATAATCTTCATAAATTTTATAACGTTCATTAAAACCGCCGATTTCCTGGAATAATTTTTTAGTTATAAATTGACTTTGGTCGCCACCTCGGCAAGCGCGCCAATTAAATTGTGTAAACCAACCCGCTATTTTTAACCACAAGTGATTGCTGTTAAAATACATTCTAAAGCAACCAGCTTCATTTCCTTTTTTTATTTCATTTATTATGGCTTGGTCGAAATCTTTTGGCGGCAAAGAATCGGCATGTAAAAAATAAAGAATATTTCCATTGGCATTTTTTGCGCCAAAATTCATTTGTTTGGCGCGTCCTTTTTCTGAATTTAGTAATATGACATTTGAAAACTTAGATACCTTATATTTTGTGATCCATCAGTACTGCCGCCATCAACAATTATAATTTCTGAAATGTTTTCTTTTGAAGAATTTAAAAGCAGATGATTTAGCAGAATTTCGATGGTTTCTACCTCATTTAGAATGGGGATAATTATTGAAATTTTATTCATTTAAATTCCAATTATAATCATTGAAAGTCTTTTTTGCGTTTCTTAAAATTTCAATTTCAGAATACTGATTTAAAAAATCGATTAAGCTTCCGTTTTGGGTGAAATCTTTGGTAAACCACTGAAATATTTTTGATAATGCCAAGTTTTCTGAAGTGATTACGTTTTTAGAGGAATCGCTTAAAAAGTCTATGGTTGCTTGTGTTAATTGTTGTTCTAAATTTTCTGAAGTATAAGCTTGGTTTGATAATTTCGGACAAGAAATGGATGCGCAAACAATGGCAAAATGCATTCGCGGTTCGTCCATTTTTCTTAAAACTTTATGTTCAATTTCATTTAAATTGTACCATTTGTTTCCAAGTTTCCATAGGCGTTGGTCCCACGGGTCTTTAATATCTTTAATGCTTTTTATGGGGTAATGCCGTAAAATTAAATCGATGGTCATGGCATTATAGGCGTTAATCCAGTATGCCAATGCTTGATTTCTTGAAGCGTTTTCTAATGGTTTATAAAGTTGTAAAAACTTAATATATTCCAGTAAATTTTTGTGATCTTTTTTAAATTCTGTATAGTTTACTTTCCCTTCGTTTGAAACATGTTTTTCTAATAGATTATCCCACAATTCATGCTGTTCGAAAGACCGTTTTATTAGTTTTTGACTAAACTCGTTCGATTCGCGAATCCTTGAATCTATCTCACTGTTTAGACCGACTTCTTTTTCCATCGAAATGGTGTCATGAATTAGTGTGTCTTGTGCTGTTTTTAAGTTTTGAATTGTCTTTGCAGATTTTTCATAAACAGTTGATTTTGTACTCGAGCAAGCCAAAAAAACAAATATGAAAAAAATGCATAGTGAATATTTCATTCAATATTGTAGTTTAACAACACCCGCCACCATCGTAATGAAAGGTAGATTCGCTTATAAAAATATCGTCGCGGTTTAAAGATTTTAAGATCCCAGCAGTTTTATCGCAAATGGCTAAGGGCTGATTTTTAAGTAAAACATGTCCTTGTTTATCATCAAAATAATCTTGGTCGCCATAATAAATAGCGGCTTTTCCTGTAAATATACAGGGTCCATCTGCTGGCATTGGGTCTTTAATGGCTGCTACTTCAATGGACTCTATATAAATAAGTTCATCGGTTGGGTAGTTTTTTGGGTCTAGTATTCTGTATGGTTTTCTTGCACGAATTTCTATGGTGCCAAAACCTGCATCTGTTAGTGCTTTTACATATTCGGCAATTGGTAAACTACCACTTAAACATAAAGCGCGCAATCTTTCGTCATTTCGAAGCGCGTCATTCATTGGCTGTTCGCAGGTTGGATCGCTCATAACCAATTTACCATGAGGTTTTAGCACACGGTACATTTCGGCAATGGCTTGTTTTAAATCGTCTGCTTTAAATATATTGAATAAGCAATTTTGTGCTGCGACATCTATAGCATTATCTTCCAATGGCAGATTCATAGCATCGCCTTTTTTTAGGTCTACAAATTCGCTTTTAAACCATGGGTTTTGAGCTTCGGCTTCAATAAAATTTTTGCGAGAGGCTTCCAACATTTCGTCTACTACATCAATGCCAACAACGCCTCCTTTTTGTCTGTTAAAATAGGCGAATTGTAATAATTCCATGCCACCACCAACTCCAACATACAACATTTTAGGATTGTTGGTTAAATCGCGCGCATGCACTGTGCTACCACAACCATAGTTCATTTCTTGCATGATTTTCGGAATTTTTAATCCTGGTAATTCCCAAATGGGGTTTGTGGTGCAACATAAACCAACATCTGGTGTTAGTGCTGCTTCTTTGTAAACGTTATGTGTGGTTTCTAAATAGCTCATAGTTTTATTTTTACTTGTTAAACAAGTTGGATTTTTGTGATGTTTTGCGTTAGGGATTGAAGTGGAAAGCCCACAGTGACCCCGCAGCGGCGGGGGAACGAGGACTTGTAGCGAAAAGCCCGACCCTTGCGGTAACGCCCAATATTTATAATGTTTTTATTAGTTCTTTAAATAGGGTTATCATGTTTGGTTCTGCTTTTTCTGCCATAGAAATTATTTCGGCAATATTTACAGGTTTTAGATTATTTGGGTCGCATTCGTCTGTTAAAACCGATACGGCTGCTGCTTTTAATTTTAAATGATTGGCAACAATAATTTCTGGAACCGTACTCATGCCAACAGCATCGGCACCAATAATTTTAAGCATTTTGTATTCGGCTCGGGTTTCTAATTGCGGGCCAACAACACTGGCGTAAACACCCTCGTGTAAGGTTATGTTTTTGTTTTTTGCAATGGTTTTAAATGTGGTATTTATTTCGGCATTGTACGGTGCACTCATATCGGTAAAGCGTTCGCCTAAAAACTCAACGCCTTTAAATGCTAAGGGCGAACTACCTTGTAAATTTATATGGTCTTCGATAAGCATTAATTCGCCTTTCTTGAAGTTTAGATTAATGGCCCCTGCAGCGTTGGAAACTAAAAGTGTTTGGATGCCAAGTTTTTGCATAATACGTACCGGATAGGTAACATCTTGTAGTGTATAGCCCTCGTAAATATGAAAACGACCTTGCATAACAATTACTTTTTTACCTTCTAGTATACCGTAAATGAGTTTTCCTTTGTGGAACTCGACGGTTGCAGTTGGGAAATTTGGAATGTGATTGTAACTGGCTTCGGTTATAATTTCTATTTCGTTAAGTAATTGCCCAAGTCCGGTACCTAAAATAATGCCAATTTCGGGGTTTTCGAAACCTTTTTGAATAAGATAATCGGTGGTTTCTTCTATTTCTTTAATCATGTTTTGTGTAGAATTTTTTTAATTGAGGATAATCTTTCATGTCTTCAAACGTGTCAATATCATTGAGTGTTTTAAGCACCGTTAAAGATACATTTTTTAGAGCTAATTCCTTAAGGGTAACTTCTAATAAATTTGCTTCGCTCCAGGGTTTATTGTGAAATATGCAGGGTTGCATTTTTGATAGTCCTAGGAGATAATAGCCACCGTCTTTTGCTGGTCCAAAAACAACTTCGTGGTGGTTTAATTTAAGGAAGGCCTCGTTAATAATATGGCTGTTGAGGTCTAGTAAATCGCTACCCACAATAACTATTTTATTGTAGCCTTGTTGAAAAAGTTCCACAAAAGCATGTTCCATACGTTCGCCTAAATTTTGACCTTGTTGCAATTTTTTATTAAAAATAGCGGCGTTCCATAGGTCGTCTTGAACGATTTGTTCTGAATAAAACACAAACTTATCGACATTTGTTGATGCCGTAATATTAGCAGTGTGCTCAAGTAGATATTTGTAGATATTTAAGGCCGCTTCGTTACCAATTGTTTTCGCTAAACGTGTTTTACATTTTCCTAATTCTGGATTTCTGGTAAAAATGATAATAGCTTGTTTAGAACCCTGTAAATTAGGGTTTGTAGTAACTTCATTGCTTTTAAAAGGTTTCATGAAACTTTTTAATTTATTTAATTGATAACCTTTTTACCTTTTAGCAACCATTTGCTCCATGTTTTGGAGTAAGCATGTACGTTCTCGGTTTCTTTGCCTTTAGTAGTATACACGGTATTATTTTGGTTTTTCCATTCGAAAATTCCGCCGTATAAATTTTTAACGTTTGTGTAACCCGCCGCTTTTAGTTTGATGCCAATTTTTTCGGAGCGAACACCTAGGGAGCAATACACAACAATGTGTTTATTTTTATTTGGAATTTGTTTTTCTACAGAATCTAAATTAAAATGGTTATAACCCGTATAAATAGCATTTTTTAAATGACTCACGTTGTATTCTTCCCGTTCGCGGGTATCTAAAAGAATTGCCCCGTTTTTAGTTTGTTTTAATTCTTCGACTGTTATATAAGGGATTGCTTCAGAATTATACTTTTTTAAAAGTCCAGATAATGTGTTCTGCGAATAACCCAATAGTGTTAGTAAGAACAGTGTAATTGCTAAATAATTTTTCATCTTTCCTTTAATTATAAATGGCTTTGTTATGCAACGCTACCTTGGCAACTACTACCGGCACCAGCTGTACAACCGTAACAATGCTGCGAAATAACAATCTCGCGACCTTCTAAAAGTTCTTCGTTGTATTCAGAAATGTGTTTTACTTTGCTATTTACTGGAAGTTCTAGCATTTGGTTAAAGTCGCAATCATACAGAAAACCATCCCAACTTACCGAAAGCGTATTGGTGCACATTACATTATGTACTGCCGAAGGATTATAAGATTCCACCAAGGCGTACATATAATCTTCATAGTTTTCTGAAGCGATTAAGTAATCTAAAAATCTACTTACTGGCAAATTGGTGATTGCAAATAAATTATGAAAATATATATCGAATTCCTCTTTTAACGCTTTTTTGAAATCCTTTTCCATAGCGGCCTGATTTCCTGGTAAAAAAGCACCCGAAGGGTTGTAAACCAAATCTAAACGCAAGGGGCTTTCTGGCATGCCGTAGCCAACAGCATTTAAAGCTTGTAATGCTTTTATGGATTTATCAAAAACACCATCGCCACGTTGTTTGTCTGTTTTACCGCGAGTCCAGTGTGGCATTGAACTAACTACATGGATATTGTGTTTTTTAAAAAAATCTGGTAAATCGTAATATTTTTTATTGGCTTGTAAAATGGTAAGGTTCGAGCGTACAATAAAATCTTTGATGCCTGCTTTATAGGCTTCGTCTACAAACCATCGAAAATCCGGATTCATTTCTGGTGCGCCACCGGTTAAATCTAATGTGTGAGCTCCTGTGTTTTTAATAACCTCTAAGCACTGCATCATGGTTTCGCGCGTCATGATTTCTTTTCTATCAGGGCCTGCATCTACATGGCAATGTTCACACACTTGATTGCACATATAGCCTACGTTTATCTGCAATATTTCGAGCTTTCGTGCTTTTAATGGAAATTGATTTGTTTCAGAAATCTTTTCTTTAAAGGTTGGCAATTCTCCTTGTTTGAAAATGCCATTGGATAAAATTTCTAATTGTCGTTTACTGTTTGCCAAGTCGCTATGGCGTTTATGTAGGGATTTAATCATTCCTTGATTTTGGATTTTAGATTTATGAATTAGATTCGAAAATCTGAAATTGCATAACTTTTAATGTTGTTTTGTAATGATCCTTCGACTTTGCTCAGGATAAGCGATTCACACAATTTTTAATTTAAAAAATTGGTTCTCTGCTTACATTTCTAATTTGTTAACCTTATTCATCATTTGTACGCCATGAACTAAGGATGCACCACCACGAATTGCTGCAGCAACATGTAGTGCTTCCATCATTTCTTCTTTGGTAATGCCACGTTGTAAGCCATCGCCTGTATAAGCATCAATGCAATATGGGCATTGAATGGTGTGAGCCACTGCAAGTGCTATTAGCGATTTTTCTCTTTCAGAAAGGGCACCTTCTTCAAACACTTTGCCATAGTATTCAAAAAATTTATCGCCTAATTCTTTGTTCCAATCACTTATTTTTCCAAATTTCTTTAAGTCGGCAGGGTCGTAATATGTTTTTTGCATGAAAGTATATATTTTCAGTAAATATAAATCTATTTGATTAAAGTCGGAAAATATAACGATACATAACAAATGCTGTTGGTAATTATTGAAAATACCAACAGCATATTATGTAATCAATAGATTGTCAATTGATTGTGATTTAAAATTTTAACAAAAGACTTATTCTTTTATAATGTTTCTAGAAATCACAATTTTTTGAATTTCTGAAGTACCTTCGTAAATCTGTGTAATTTTAGCATCGCGCATCAAGCGTTCTACATGATAGTCTTTTACAAATCCATTTCCGCCATGTATTTGGACTGCCTCAACAGTAATGTTCCATTGCAACTTTCGACGCATATAATTTTGCCATGGCACTCGACACGTCGTAATTGTTGCCTTGATCTTTGTCCCAAGCTGCTTTCATAACTAAAAGACGTGCAGCTTCAATATCGGTATGCATATCGGCCAATTTAAAAGCAATGGCTTGATGGTTGCAAATTTCTGTTCCAAAGGCTTTTCGTTCTTTAGAATATTTTAAGGCCAATTCATAAGCGCCAGAAGCAATTCCTAAGGCTTGTGCAGCAATACCAATTCGGCCACCAGATAAGGTTTTCATAGCAAAGCGGAAGCCTGCTCCATCATCGCCAATTCGGTTTTCTTTAGGTACTTTTACATCGTTAAACTGCAATGTGTGGGTATCGCTACCTCGAATACCTAATTTATTTTCTTTCGGGCCTACATGAAATCCTTCCATGCCTTTTTCAACTATAAAAGCATTAATACCATGAGATCCTTTATGTTTATCGGTTTGAGCAATTACTAAATAAACATCGGCACGACCACCGTTTGTTATCCAGTTTTTAGTACCATTAAGTACGTAATAATCGCCTTTATCTATTGCAGATGTTTTTTGCGAAGTGGCGTCACTTCCTGCTTCTGGTTCACTTAAACAAAAAGCACCAACAAATTCGCCTGTAGCTAATTTAGTGAGGTACTTTTCTTTTTGTGCTTCTGTACCAAAAGCTTCTAAACCATAACAAACCAACGAATTATTAACAGATACAATTACCGAAGCCGAGGCATCAATTTTAGATAATTCTTCCATAATTAAAACGTACGAAATCGTATCCATGCCACTGCCACCATATTTAGGGTCGACCATGATGCCGAGAAATCCTAAATCACCCATTTTTTTAACCAAATCGGCTGGGAAATGTTGTTTTTCATCACGTTCAATAACGCCCGGAAGCAACTCTGTTTGGGCAAAATCGCGGGCTGCATCACGTATCATGATATGTTCTTCTGATAGACTAAAATCCATAATTCTCAATTAAGCTGTTATTTTATTAAAAAATATGTACAAATATAGCTTTTTAGTGTCAATTTTTCAATGAGTATTATTATTTTTGTCTGATATGCAGAAAAACGAATATAAGGTAATAGGTGTCATGTCTGGGACATCTTTGGATGGGATAGATTTGGTTTATGTTAATTTTCATTTTGATACGCATTGGTCTTTCGAAATTATTTATGGCGAAACTGTGAATTATGATTCAAGTTGGGTGGAAAAACTCAGAAACTTGGTTTCGTATTCTTCTGAAGATTTAAAAGAATTAGACGCTCGTTACACGAAGTATTTATCTGAAAAAATCAGTCACTTTATTAAAAAGTACAAAATTCAAGATATAGATGCCGTTTGTTCTCACGGTCATACCGCTTTGCATCAGCCAGATAAAGGACTCACCTATCAAATAGGGAATTTACCGCAGATTGCAGAAATTTTAAATGAAACGGTTGTTTGCGATTTTAGAGTGCAGGATGTTAAATATGGTGGACAAGGAGCGCCGTTAGTGCCCATTGGCGATAAATTGTTGTTTTCTGAATATGATTTTTGTTTGAATTTAGGAGGATTTGCGAATCTTTCTACAGAAGTTAAAAGCCAACGCATAGCCTATGATGTCTGTCCGGTAAACATTGTGTTAAATAAATATGTAAAGCAATTGGGTTTCGATTTTGATGATAAAGGAACAATAGCTTCAACAGGTACTGTAAATACAGAATTGCTCAATCAATTAAATCAATTAGACTTTTATAGGGCTGGTTATCCCAAATCTTTAGGACTAGAATGGGTCTATAAAAACATATTTCCCTTAATTGATTCCTTTAAATTAGAAATAAATGATGTTTTACGAACTTTTATAGAGCATATCACCATTCAATTGGCTTCAGAAATCAATAAGAAACAGAATGCATCAGTTTACATTACAGGAGGAGGCGTTTATAATAAATTTCTAATACATCGATTAAAATCTCACACAACGAATAAAATTGTTATTCCTTCGGCAACGATAATAGAATTTAAAGAGGCGCTTATTTTTGGTTTTCTAGGTGTTTTAAGGCTACGAAACGAAGTTAATTGCCTTCAGAGTGTTACCGGAGCTTCAAAAAGCCATAGCTCAGGGGTAATTTATCTACCTAAAAAATAATATTAAATTACATTTAGACTAATAGTTTTTTATATTTGTTACTTTAACAGTTAAATCATTTT
Organism: uncultured Flavobacteriaceae bacterium; assembly: GCA_963704215.1. Lineage (GTDB taxonomy): Bacteria > Bacteroidota > Bacteroidia > Flavobacteriales > Flavobacteriaceae > Mariniflexile. The sequence goes on along the minus strand of CAVPHK010000010.1, from coordinate 228,526 downwards.
ACAAGATGACTCAACTCTAGCTCAGTTTAAAAATAGTGTTCAGCATTAGTTATTAATTTGAATTAAAGTCATTTAAACGTTAAAATGAAAGAATTATTAAAAAAATTTGAAGATAAATCACCCGAAATTATATTTAACTGGAAGGATTCTGAAACAGAAGCTGAAGGTTGGGTTGTAATTAATTCGCTAAGAGGAGGAGCAGCAGGTGGCGGCACACGAATGCGAAAGGGTTTAGATTTAAATGAAGTTTTGTCGTTGGCAAAAACCATGGAAATTAAATTTACGGTTTCAGGTCCAGCTATAGGAGGTGCGAAATCTGGTATAAATTTCGATCCAAACGATCCTAGAAAAAAAGGCGTTTTAGAAAGATGGTATAAAGTGGTTTCGCCTTTATTAAAAAGTTATTACGGTACTGGTGGCGATTTAAATGTAGATGAAATACATGAAGTAATTCCAATAACCGAAGAAAGTGGGGTTTGGCATCCGCAAGAAGGCGTTTTTAATGGGCATTTTAAACCAACAGAAGCCGATAAAATAAATAGAATTGGGCAATTGCGACAAGGAGTGATCAAAGTAATTGAAAACCCATATTATTCGCCGAGTGTTAGCAAGAAAGTACACAATAGCCGATATGATTACTGGTTATGGTGTGGCAGAAGCAGTAAAACAGTATTATAATATATATGGTGGAAGTGTTGTTGGAAAAAGGGCCGTAATTCAAGGATTTGGAAATGTAGGCAGTGCAGCGGCTTTTTATTTGTCGAAAATGGGTGCGAAAATTGTGGGAATTATTGATGTTACAGGAGCTGTAATTAATGAAGATGGATTTTCGTTTCATGATATAAATCATTTTTTTCTAAACAAAAAGGGTAATACCTTAGACGCCAAAAATTTGATACCCTTTGATGAAGCTAACAACAAAATATGGTCTATTAAAACCGAGATTTTTGCACCTTGTGCTGCCTCTCGATTAGTTACCATACATCAAATTGATAAAATGATCGACAGTGGTTTAGAAGTAATATCGTGTGGTGCTAATGTACCGTTTGCGGATAAAGAAATATTCTTCGGGCCGATTATGGAACATACAGATTATCGTGTTAGTTTAATTCCTGATTTTATCTCAAACTGTGGCATAGCTAGGGTTTTTGCGTATTTTATGGAACGACGTGTTCAAATGACTGATGAAGCTATATTCAACGATATATCAAACAAAATTAAAGAAGCATTAAAAAGAGTTAATAATAAAAACCAATCTAAAACAGGTATTAGTGCAACCGCTTTTGAAATTGCACTAAGCCAACTTATTTAATCAATTTATTTTATGGAAGCAGCAATTATTTTAGTATTTGTAATAGGTTATCTAGCCATCACCCTAGAGCATAACCTCAAAATCGATAAACTTATACCAGCATTAGTGATGATGGCTATTTGTTGGGCATTAATCTCTTTAGGATTGGAAAGCTTTCCTAATTGGTTCGATTCTTCTAAGCATGCATTATTAGAAGGGTTTGGCGGATTTTCTTCTGAAGAAAAAATGCACCTTATGGAAGAAACCTTATTGCATCACCTAGGAAAAACAGCCGAAATATTGGTGTTTTTACTTGGAGCGATGACAATTGTTGAAATTATTGATTATTTCGACGGATTTTCAACCATTAAAGACTTTGTAAGAACCAAAAACAAGGTAAAAATATTGTGGCTTTTTGGATTTTTAGCATTTATTTTATCTGCAATAATCGACAATCTTACTGCAACAATCGTATTAATTTCAATCTTACAAAAAATTGTTAGAGACAGAGAAATGCGTATTTGGTATGCTGGTTTAATAATTATTTCTGCAAATGCTGGAGGTGCTTGGTCTCCTATCGGCGATGTTACAACTACCATGCTATGGATAGGTAAAAAAGTATCAACAGGCCATTTAATGGGGTATTTACTTTTGCCATCATTTGTATGTATGGCAGTTCCAACGCTAATAGCGTCGTTTTTACCAGTTTTTAAGGGTGATTTAGAAATTGAAGAAGTAGAAGAAGTAAAGAAATCTAAATATAGCGGTATCATGCTTTATTTAGGTCTAGGAGCTATTGTTTTCGTTCCAATATTCAAAATGGTAACGCATTTGCCTCCATATGTTGGTATGATGTTGTCGTTAGGTGTTGTAGCCGTTTTTGCCGAAATTTATAGTAGTTCAAAATTTAGTATGTCTTCAGTAGATTCTCAAGAAAGTGATTCGCATGCTCATCGTAGCCCAGTGCATCATTCATTATCAAAAATTGAATTACCAAGTATTTTATTCTTCTTAGGTATTTTAATGGCGGTTGCAGCGCTAGAATCTTTAGGAATATTATTCGGATTTGCTGAATCTTTAAAAGAAGGCATGCCGATGTTGGGAACAGAATTACATCATACAGGTGTGTCCGATTTGGTAATGATATTGCTTGGAGTAGGTTCTGCGATTATCGATAATGTGCCTTTAGTGGCAGCAAGTTTAGGAATGTTCTCTGAGCCAATGGATAATGAATTATGGCATTTTGTGGCCTTTTCTGCAGGTACAGGTGGAAGTATGTTAATTATAGGTTCTGCAGCTGGAGTTGTTGCAATGGGAATGGAAAAAATAGACTTTTTCTGGTATCTAAAAAAGATCTCTTGGTTAGCTTTAATAGGCTTCCTTTTAGGCTGTGCTACATTTATGGTTACTAGAACTTGGTTTTAATATACTTTATTAATAAAAGAAGCGTTATACATTTTTAGAAACATTTAATTTATGCTAAATACATTCATACAAGACGTGCAGACTGAAGCACAAATACCAGTTCCTTTAGAAACCGAATCGGTTGAGAAATCACTGTCAATCATAGAATTAATAAGCAGTGGAGGATTAGCAGGACAATTTATAATAGGTGTATTGTTTTTAATGCTTATTGGTGCTACTTATATCTATTTTGAACGTTTGTTTGCGATAAAAGCAGCTTCAAAAATAGATGGTAATTTTATGAACCAGATTAAAGATCATGTATCACATGGTAAAATTGATGCGGCACAACTATTATGTGCTCAAGTAAATTCGCCAGTTTCTCGATTAATTGGAAAAGGGATTTCTAGAATAGGTAAACCGCTCGCAGATATTAATACAGCGATTGAAAATGCCGGAAGGTTAGAAGTTTATGGTCTTGAAAAAAATGTTAGTATGCTCGCAACAATTTCTGGAGCGGGTCCAATGATTGGGTTTTTAGGAACCGTAATTGGAATGATATTAGCAATATTTGAGCTTGCCAATGCTGGAGGAACCATTCAAATGGATGTTTTGGCAAGTGGGCTTTATACGGCTATGACAACAACCGTTGCGGGATTAATTGTTGGTATTGTGTCGTTTATGGCGTACAATCATTTGGTAGTTAAAACGGATAAAGTAGTATATCAGATGGAAGCAAACTCATTAGAGTTTTTAGATCATTTAAACGAACCTATTTAATAATGAATTTAAAGGGTAGAAATAAAATTACGCCAGAGTTTAGTATGGCTTCCATGACAGATATCGTATTTCTGTTACTTATATTTTTTATGATAGCTTCTACTTTAGTCTCTACCAATGCCATCGATATATTATTGCCAAAAGCGAGTGGTAAAACAGAAAATAAAAAATCTATTGCGGTTAGTATTAAAGGTGACTTAACCTTTTATATAGACCAAAGGCGAGTTGGAGAAACGGTTTTAGAAAACGAATTGGTAGCGGAACTTTCTTCGCAAGAAAATCCAACCATTGTTTTAAGGGCTGAAAAAACGGTGCCGGTAGAACATGTTGTAAAGGTTATGGATATCGCCAATAGAAATAAATTTAAAGTCATATTAGCGGTAAAGCCTGATTAATTAAAATATTATTTTAATAACGGCACGATTTTAGTTTTAAGAAGTAAAGAAATCATTATTTTAATGAAGTATCTCGAAACCCCACATGAAAGAAATTCAGCAAAAGTAACAGCTTTAATAACTGTTATTTTGGTGTTGCTATTGTTTGTGGTTGGAGCGCCTTATATGGATCCTCCCATAGAATACGGTGTTTCGGTTAATTTTGGAACTTCAGACGTTGGTCAAGGTGATGTACAACCTTTAAAACCAATAAAATCGGAACCTGTTGATATTAATAAACCTGCCGAAGTAGAACCCATTATGGCAGAAGCATCAAAAGCTTCAGAGCAAAAGGAGTCTGTTTTAACACAGGAAGATGAAGAAGCGATTGTTATAAAAAAACAAAGGGAAGCTGAAATGAAAGCCAAAGCAATTGCTGATGCTAAAGCAAAGGCAGAAGCAGACCGAATTGCCAAAGAAAAAAGAGAGCTTGAAGAGAAAAAGAAAAAGTTAGATGCCTTAATTGGTGGCGTAAGTAAATCTGACGGAACCGCTACGGGTGGTGAAGGTAATGATAATAGAGCAGGAGATAAAGGGCAATTAGATGGCGACCCGTATGCACCAAGTTATTTTGGTAGTCCTGGAACAGGAAGTGGTGGTGTTGGATACGGATTGAATGGAAGAGGTAAAGCAACGTACAGTACACTAAAACAAGATTGTAACGAATCGGGAATGGTCATTGTTAAAATAGTTGTGAATAGAAATGGCAATGTCATTGAAGCAGAGCCAGGAGTTAGAGGAACAACCAATACCGCTGCCTGTTTATTAGATCCTGCTAAAAAAATAGCCTTATCGCACCGATGGGCTTCAGATGCAAATGCACCTGCCAAACAAATAGGGTTTGTTAAAGTAAACTTTAAACTAGGGCAATAATTCATGATGTATCAGGATACACTTAATTGGATGTTTTCTCAACTGCCAATGTATCAACGACAAGGTCAATCGGCTTTTAGAAAAGACTTAACAAATACTTTAAACTTAGCCAAACATTTAAATTTCCCTGAAAACTATTTTAAAACCATTCATGTTGCTGGTACCAACGGAAAAGGTTCTACTAGCCACATGTTAGCCTCCGTTTTGCAGGAAGCTGGGTATAAAGTTGGTTTGTACACGTCGCCACATTTAAAAGATTTTAGAGAACGTATTAAAATAAATGGCAAAGAAGTAAGTAAACAGTTTGTCAACACCTTTATTAAGCGAAATAAGCAGTTCTTCGAACAACATTCCTTGTCATTCTTTGAAATGACGGTCGGAATGGCCTTCGAATATTTTAAAAAACAAAAAGTTGATATCGCTGTGATTGAAGTTGGGATGGGCGGACGATTAGATTCCACTAATATTATAACACCCGAAGTATCGGTTATTACAAATATTGGCTTAGATCACACACAATTTCTTGGAGATACGCTGGAGGCAATTGCCATCGAAAAAGGCGGTATTATAAAACCTAATGTTCCGGTTGTAATTGGTGAAACCCAGAAAGAAACCACAGCCGTTTTTAAGGCTTTAGCAGAAAAGAATAAATCCAAAATCATATTTGCCGATAAGCAGGATACAGAAGACTTCACATCAGATTTAACGGGGTCTTATCAATCAAAAAATATAGTGACGGTTGTTAATGCTTTAAAGGAATTACAATTAAAGGAATTCAATATAAGCAAACAAAACATTATAGATGGACTGCGAAAGGTGGTTAAAAATACAGGTTTAATGGGGCGTTGGCAGGTATTACAATTACATCCCAAAGTAGTTTGCGATACAGGACATAACAAAGACGGTTTAACCTATGTGATGAATCAGCTATCTAAAGAGCAGTTTGAGTCGTTGCATATTGTTTTTGGAGTAGTAAATGATAAAGATTTGACATCAATAATAGATTTATTGCCGAAAAAGGCGACTTATTATTTCTGTAAACCCGATATTCCACGCGGATTAGATGCTCAGGAGTTACAAAACAGATTAGAGCCTCACGGGATTAAAGGTTTTGCTTATAATTCTGTAAATCAAGCTTATAAAAAGGCCTTAGAAAAGGCTTCGGCTAACGATTTTATATTTGTGGGCGGTAGCACATTTGTGGTAGCAGAAATAATTTAAAATTTTATTAAAAAAGTTTTTGCAGATTAAAAATCTAAGTTATATTTGCACACCTAATAAAAGGGCAATTAGCTCAGTTGGTTCAGAGCATCTCGTTTACACCGAGAGGGTCGGGGGTTCGAATCCCTCATCGCCCACCAAAAAAAATCCTAAAGTTTGTACTTTAGGATTTTTTGTTTTATGCCGTTTTTAAAAATAATTTATAACAACTCCAGCGTTCGCTCCAAAGCCATACCTCTAGAACCTTTAATTAAAATTAATGTGTTTTGAAGTTTAGATATATCAGAAAGATTTTTTAAATCTTCAAATAATTAATATTTCAGTAGCTTTTTCCGAATTGATTTTAGATTGATAAAAGTTTTCCCCAACAAATATTAATTGGTCTATGTTCAGCGAAAGCGCTAAATCAGCAATGGTTTGATGTTCTGATTTTGCCGATTTACCAAGTTCGAACATATCACCAAGAATAGCCGTTTTAAATCCAGATTGTTTTTCAAAATTTAAAAGTGCCGCACGCATACTGGTTGGGTTGGCGTTGTAAGCGTCTAAAATTATTTTGTTGGTTCCTTTTTCTATAATTTGAGAGCGATTATTGGTTGGAACATAGTTTTCAATGGCTAGTTTTATTTTGTTTGGTTCAATCTCAAAATAGTCTCCAATGGTTATTGCCACCGCTATATTGTTAAAATTATACTCGCCAATAAGCTGGCTTTGTATGATGAGACCTTTGTAAAGACACGAAACAAAAGGTTGTGCTTCTACAAAACTTATAGAAACATTGGTGCCTGAAACCGTGTTGCCAAAAGTAAATACATTGGCTTTTTTGGTTTTCTTAATTTGAACGGGATCATTTGCATTTACAAATATGGTTTTGTTGTTTTTAATCAAATAATCATATAATTCACTTTTGCCTTTTATTACGCCTTTAACGCCACCAAAACCTTCTAAATGGGCTTTCCCAAAGTTTGTGATATAGCCATAATCTGGTTTGGCAATGCTGCACAAAAACTCAATTTCTTTTTGATGATTTGCGCCCATTTCAACAATCCCTATTTCGGTATCTTTTGTCATAGATAGCAAGGTTAAAGGCACGCCAATGTGGTTATTTAAATTACCAACTGTGGCTGTAGTTTTAAACTTTTGCGAAAGGGTTGCGTTTATTAATTCTTTAGTGGTTGTTTTTCCGTTGCTGCCAGTAATAGATAGAATCGGGGTGTTTAAGTATTGTCTGTGAAATGTTGCTAATTCTTGAAGTGTTTCAAGCACATCGTTTACTAAGATTGTTTTTTCTGAGGTTTTGTAAGCTTCCTCATCAATAATACAATATTTAGCGCCACTTTCTAAAGCTTGTTCAGCGTAGGTATTGCCATTAAAATTATCACCTTTTAAGGCAAAAAACATATCGTTATTTTTAATTTTTCTGGTATCTGTGCAAGCACTAGTGCATTCTAAAAAAAGACGATGTATTTGTTCTATGTTCATCTGTGATTCTTAATTGTTTTTTATTCGTCGGAAACAATACGCCATTAAACGTAATCGTTATGGCTTATTTCAAAAGATAAGTTAGTGTTGTAAACTTAAAAGTATTAAAAAAGTCCTAACTTTCATTAGGACTTTTTTAGTTATTTTAAAAAAATATTAATTTTTCTTTTTGGTTTTTGTTTTCGATTTAGAACCTACACGAGACATAGCACATCTAAATCCTATGTAATCAGTCGCCATATCTTGTGGGAAGTAACGTCTTTGCGCTGGGTCTAACCAATACTCTCTATCTTTCCAAGAACCACCTTTGTAAACTCTTACTTCATCGTTAATTAATGAGGTTCTGTTATTTGATTTGTCGTATTGTCTAACTAATTTGCCAGATGAATCTCTTGTAATAATGTTTTTTGGTGAATTATACATTTTTCTGGTTTCATCTTTGTTACCGTTCGCTTCGTCATCTTCGTTAAAGCTTTCAAAACGACGTGATGATTGTCTGTCGCCATCTCTAAAGTTTATCGTGTTACTTTTGTCAAAGTTGGTACGCAAATACGTTTCATTTTCATCAACGGGTACTTGTAAAATTTCGCCTGGCAAGTTACGGGCTACTATTTTACCGTTTGACAAGGTATCGTAAACAATATTGTCCACTGATACTACTTTAACTGTTCCATCGTCATTTATAGCATTTTTAGTATAAACGTTACCACGATAATAATTAAAGTCGTTAAATTCATCGTCAACAATAGGTCTGTATACATCGGCAACCCATTCTGCAACGTTTCCTGCCATGTCGTATAATCCAAAATCGTTAGGAGCGTATGATTTTACTTTGTTTGTAATATCTGCACCGTCATCAGACCATCCAGCAATTCCGCCGTAATCGCCTTTACCTTGTTTAAAGTTTGCTAATTGATCGCCACGGAATTTACGAGAACCATTACGAGTGTATTGACCATCCCATGGGTATTTTTTACGTCCGCGGTAAAGATTATAACTTCTTATTTCGCTTAACCCTAAGGCAGCATATTCCCACTCTGTTTCGGTTGGGAGTCTGTACTTAGGCGTAATTAAGCCCGTTTCTCTGGTTGCATATATGTTAGATTCATTGCCATCAGCATCTGTACGAACATAACGTCTGTTACGTTTTTCGCCGTTAATAATTTCCTCATTACCACCATACGTTAAAGTTGGAGCATTAATGTAGGTATCTGTATTAAAGGTAGATTCTGCGTTTACGTCTACAATTTTAGCATCTCGTTTTAAATAACCAGCTTGTTCTAAATTGTATTCGTTTACACGGTCTGATCTCCAGTTTGCAAATTCTACAGCCTGGATCCAACTTACACCTACAACAGGGTATTCTCCATAACCTGGGTGACGCAAGTAATTTTCTGTCATAACTTCATTATAACCTAATCGGTTTCTCCAAACAAGCGTGTCTGGTAAGGCACCATTATAAATGGCTCTAAAATTCTCGTCCGAAGGTGGATAAACTCGTTTAATCCAGTCTAAATACTCCATGTACATGGCATTTGTAACTTCGGTTTCGTCCATATAAAACGACTGAACATGCTGTTGATTTGGAGTATTATTCCAATCATGCATCACGTCGTCTTGAACGCGACCTTTTGTAAAGGTTCCACCTTCAACAAATACCAGACCAGGAGAAGTTTCTTGTTCTGTAAAGTCGGTATTGTATTGAAAACCACCTTCACGGGAGTTAATTTGCCACCCTGTAGCTCTAGAACTATTCTTTGAACTCGAAGATTTTTTACAGCTAGTTGAAGCTAAAGTTAAAGCTAAAACTAACAAAACCTTGAATGCTACTACTTTTTTCATATCCATACGTTTAAGTAAGCTAATAATATTTTTGGTGCTGCAATATAAGAATTAAACCGAACACCGCAAGCTATTTTTTACATTTTAACCAAAAAAAAGTGTATTTCACCCTATTTTTTAGTCATTACACCGATGTTTTTACTGAATTTGACCACAGTTTTGTGTTTTAATAACGTGTGATTTCCTAAATTATTATTGTATTTTTGACTCAGTTTTTAATATTCTGAGTTGTATTAAATACTAACGTAGCATTAATAACGTTATTTTATCGATGAAAAAGAAATTTTTACTTTTACTATATATTACAAGCGTATCGGTATTTGCGCAACAGCAAAAATTTGATATCACTTGGGAAGCATCTCAAAAAATATCTGCTGGAAGCTACTCCTTGGAAATTCCGTCCTTTAATAAAGAGCACTTAAGTTTTGATTTTGAAACTGGTTTGATGTTTATTGCACAGTGGGAAACAACTTCGGTAATTAACGAAGCGTCTGTTTTGCTTAGCAATGTTACTTACGAGTCTATTTCTAAGTCTGAATTGAAAGATTTGGATATAAATACCATACCTATCAAACTAAAATACAGTTTAAAAAACTCTTATGCCAGAGAGAAACAGTATGCTGTTTTTGAATTGGCGCCAATTATTAAGGATGCGAATGGGGTATTTAGAAAAATATTATCTTTTGAAGTTAATTATTCTGTGGGGAGTAATTTAAGTAAAACAACAGAGATAAATAAGTTTGGTTCTACAAAGGCGGTTTCGAATTCTGTATTGAGTAGTGGAGAATGGTATCGGTTTTATGTTGATACCACTGGAGTGTTTAAATTGTCAAGAAGTTTTTTGCAACGATTAGGGGTTAAAGTTAGTACAGTCGATCCAAGAACGATTAAAGTTTACGGAAATGGTGGACGTATGATACCTTTTTCCAACGCTGTGTCGTATCCTTTCGATGTACAAGAAAATGCCATAAAATTTGTAGGTGAGGAAGATGGGGTTTTTAATAACGACGATTATATTTTATTTTATGCACAAGGGCCAAGAGAGTATAATGCTGAAAGTAACACCAATATTAATTGTTACACAGATAAAACGTATTATTATATTAATGTAAGTTCTGGAACGGGAAAACGTATTCAGCAATTCACGCAACCTTCAGGAACGATTGACATGATGATTAATACGTTTCAAGAATATAAATTTCACGAAGTAGATAATTATAATATCGCATCATTAGGAAGACGTTGGTTTGGCGAACGCTTTGATGTAACAAGCAACAGAACCTTCACATTTAATTTTCCAGATTTAGTAACAACAGAACCTGTTGCGCTAAAAGTGTATGTTGCGGCAGCGTCTTCTACCACTACAAGTATGCAATTAACTGTGAATGGAACAACAGTTTCTACCTTATCAATTGCGGGAGCGTCATCACCCAGTTTAGCAAACGAGTCGTTGTTTTCTAATAATGTAAATGTAAGTACATCAAAAATTTCGGTTGGTTTAAATTATAATAATAACGGAAATCCAAGTGCTTTAGGATATTTAGACTACATATCAATAACCGCAACACGGGCATTAAAATTTAATAGTAAGCAGTTTCAGTTTAAAAATAGCGCTGTAGCATCAGCATCGGGTATTGGTCAATATACTATTTCTAATGGAGAACAAGTAAGTGAAATATGGGATGTTACAGATATTTACAATGTTTCTAATTTTATAAATACAAATGCAGCTTCAAGCCTTAGTTTCAATTCAAATCTTGGCACCTTAAAAACCTATGTGGCATTAACTCCTTCAGATTATTTTGAGCCTAAACTCGATTCGCAAACAACCATAAGTAATCAAAATATAAAAGGAACTGTTTTTTTAGATAACCAGGGCGCATTTCAAGATGTAGATTATATAATTGTAGCACCAGTTAATATGCTTAGTCAGGCCGAACGTTTGGCAGAAATAAATAGAAATCAATACAATTTAAACGTTAAAGTCTTTTCGCTTGACGAGATATATAACGAATTCAGTACGGGAAATCAGGATATTGGAGCGATTAGAAATTTAGTAAAATATGTTTATGACAATGCAAGTGCAGCAGACAAAAGAATAAAGTATTTATGTTTGTTTGGTGATGGTTCTTTTGATTATAAAGATAGAGTACCAAATAATACCAATATTGTACCATCATGGCATTCTTACAGTAGTTTTAACCTGACTAATTCTTTTGTTTCTGATGATTTTTACGGTATGATGGATGCTAGTGAAGGAACCATGGCAACATCCGATAAATTAGATGTAGCTGTTGGTAGAATTTTAGCGGACACACCGCTGCGTGCTAAAGAGTTGGTTGATAAAATTGAATCGTATTACAAAAAAGAAGCTTTTGGGAGTTGGAGGAATAATTTTGTAGTGGTATCCGATGATGTTGATAAAGACTGGGAAGGTATTTTACAGGAAACAACCGATAATGTTGGCAATTTAGTTTCACAGAATAAGCCGTTTATGAATGTGGTTAAAATACATTCCGATGCGTTTAAACAAGAAACTTCTGCAGGAGGAAATAGATATCCAGAAGTAAACACCGAATTTGTAAATGCCATAGATAATGGGGCATTGGTTGTTAATTATTTTGGGCATGGAGGTGAAGATGGTTTAGCCCAAGAACGTATTTTTTTAAAAACAGATATTGAAGGGTTACGTAACTATTATAAGTTAAATTGTTTTGTAACGGTTACTTGCGAATTTACCAAGTTCGATAATCCGTACAAAGAAACAGCAGGCGAGTATGCCTACTGGAGTAAAGAGGCAGGAGCCATTGGGTTAATTACCACTACCAGACAGATATTTGTAAGTTTTGCAATTAGTTTCAATAATTTATTAGGGGAGTATTTGTTTTCCTATAGCGATAAGGATACTTATAGCGACTATGAATATCCTTCAATGGCCGAAGCATTAAGATTAACAAAAAACGATCCCTCAATTTCTGGTCAAAGTCAAACGCGATTAATCTTTTTTATTGGCGACCCTGCCATGAAATTAGCATTTGCCAAACCAAATATTCGATTAACCAAAATAAACGATGTGCCAATAGCACAATCTACAGACACTTTACAAGGATTGAGTTATGTGAAACTTGCGGGTGAAGTAACCGATATTTCAGGAAATCTTTTAACCAGTTACAACGGTGTTTTATCAACAACTATTTATGATAAAGATATAGACAGAGAAACGTTGGCAAACGATGGTACCACATTAAATGGGCAAGTTGTTAAATTAAATTTTAAAACTTTAGGAGAAGTTATTTTTAGAGGACAGGCTTCGGTAAAAAACGGACAATTTGAATTCGATTTTGTGGTGCCTAAAGACATTGGTATTCCTGTAGGTTATGGAAAAGTTAGCTTTTATTCTAAAAATGATGGCTTGCTCGAAGACCAATCGGGTGCCAGTGTAAATACCGTAAAAATTGGAGGGTTAAATGCCAATGCCGAAGAAGACAATATTGGGCCGGTTATTACACTTTACATGAACGATGAAAATTTTGTTTCTGGTGGTATCACAAACGAATCGCCAACATTATTAGCAAAATTAGAAGATGTAAATGGTATAAATACGGCTAGTGGTATTGGGCACGATATTGTAGCTATTCTGGATGGTGATGAAACAAATCCTTATGTTTTGAATGATTATTATCAAACCGAATTAGATAATTATCAAAAAGGAGTTGTAAGTTTTCCATTTAGAGATTTAGAGCCAGGGTTGCATACATTAACCATTAAAGCATGGGATGTTTATAATAACTCTTCCACAGCCGAAATTCAGTTTATTGTTTACGATAAAGATGAAGTATTACAAATTAATAACGTTCTAAATTACCCAAATCCGTTTGTAAATTATACAGAATTTTGGTTTAATCACAATAGTTCGGCCACTTTAAACGTTTCTATACAGATATTCACTGTCTCTGGGAAATTAGTTAAAACCTTAAACGGACAAACATCTGGAGGCGGTATTACCAATAGTTCCTTGTCTCGAGATATCATTTGGGATGGAAGAGACGATTTTGGTGATAGAATCGGGAAAGGCGTGTATATTTACAAACTTACCGTCCAATCTGATTTGCTAAATAAAAAAGTTGAAAAAATTGAAAAGCTTGTAATACTATAATAAAAATTTATATTTGTTAAATTAAAATAAATTCATGAAGAATCAACTATTGCTATTAATTGCCTTCGCTTTTGTGTTAAAAGTAGATGCGCAAACAACGTTAATTCCAGATCTAGAAAGCTCTAGAGTTATTACCACAGGAGTACCATTTATATTAATCGCCCCAGATGCTAGAGCAGCGTCTATGGGAGATATGGGGGTGGCCACATCGGTGGATGCATTCTCACAACAATGGAATGCATCAAAATATGCATTTTCAGAAACTAAATCTGGCATAGCGGTTAGCTACACGCCCTATTTAAGTAAATTGGTGAATGATATCTTTTTAGGAAACGTTACTTATTTTAATAGATTAGACGAGCGTAGTGCATTTGCTGCAAGTCTTAAATATTTCTCGTTAGGTGATATTGAGTTTGTTACAGACGAATTTTCGGAAGCTTTAATTCAAAGACCCAATGAATTAACAATAGATGCATCGTATGCGCTAAGATTGTCAGATCAATTTGCCATGTCTGTTGGTATGCGTTATTTACGCTCAGATTTAAGATTAGACGGTGTAGATGGCGATGCCACACCAGCAAGTACATTTGGTGTTGATATAGCTGGATTCTATCAAAGTGAAGAAGAAGCCTATTCCGACTTTAATGGGCGTTGGAGAATGGGGTTTGCTCTCCAAAACATAGGGCCAAAATTTAAATATGATGAAGGTGGCGAAGAAAATTTTCAACCTACTAATTTACGTTTAGGTGCTGGTTTCGATTTTATATTTGACGATTATAATAAAGTAGCAGTAACCGCTGAGGTTGCAAAATTATTAGTGCCAACGCCTCCAATTTATAATGATGAATATAATTATACAGATACTAATGCTAACGGCGTTTACGATGAAGGTACTGATACTTTAGGTAGTAAAGTAGCTTCAGATGTAAGTATTTACAAAGGAAAAGATCCAAATGTAAGTTTCTTATCAGGGATGTTTCAGTCGTTTGGTGATGCACCAGATGGTTTTAGCGAAGAGTTGAAAGAATTTACCTGGTCGTTAGGAGCAGAGTATGTTTATCAAGATTCGTTTGCATTCAGAGCAGGATATTTTAATGAAAGTGAAGAAAAAGGTGCAAGAAAATTTTTATCCTTAGGAGCTGGTTTTAAAGCGAATGTGGTAAATATAGATTTATCGTACTTGTTCTCGGCTTCGAAAGTGCAAAGTCCATTAGAAAACACCTTACGTTTTTCCTTAACCTTTAATATAGGTGCCGGAGAGTATAATGAATATTAGTGTAAGCCAATATTTAAAAATATTAAAAACTATTGCTTAGGCAGTAGTTTTTTTGTGTAGAATAGTTTCTTAACTTTATGAAAACATATAATGTATGAAGGAAGTAAAAATTGAATCAACTATATATTTGTTCGAAAATAGCGACGCGCTTCCAGTTGAGGTGGCTTCATTAATGCAAAAAGCTGTTGAAACTAGAGATAAGGCCTACGCGCCATATTCAAATTTTAATGTAGGTGCTGCCATTTTATTAGATAATGGGGTGATTGTTACCGGAAGCAACCAGGAAAACGCCTCCTATCCTTCGGGCTTATGTGCAGAGCGAACCGCAATTTACTATGCCGGTTCCCAATATCCAGAAGCTAAAATCCTTAGAATGGCCATTACGGCAACGTCGAAAAGAAAACCAACTAATGCTCCAATTCCACCTTGTGGTGCTTGCAGACAAGCAATTTCCGAATATGAAATAAAACAAGAAAATCCTATAGAAATTTATTTTATGGGAGAGACAGGAAAAGTTGCAAAGTCAGACTCGTTAGCAAACCTATTACCGTTTGTTTTCGATAAATCATTTCTTTAATAATTGACTAAAGTGGCAAAATTTGATAAACTCAAACGTTTGAAATTTACAATTTTGTAGTATTAAGAGTAAAAAATTGTTAAATAATCAACAATGATAATAATCAGTGGTTTTTTTATTTTTTTTGTACTTTAATCAACTTCCGTTTTTGCAATATCATTCAAAGTGTTACTTTTGTAATTCCTATTATTTATAAACTAAGATTAGCCAATGCAAAAAATCACAAAAGAGGTTTACCTCAAATGGTATGAAGATATGTCATTCTGGAGAAAGTTTGAGGACAAATTAGCTGCAGTATATATTCAACAAAAAGTTAGAGGGTTTCTACATTTATACAATGGTCAAGAAGCTGTATTAGCAGGTGCTTTACATGCTATGGATTTGACTAAAGATAAAATGATAACCGCTTACAGAAATCACGTTCAGCCAATAGGTATGGGCGAAGATCCAAGACGCGTAATGGCAGAACTTTATGGAAAAGCCACTGGTACCTCTAAAGGTATGGGAGGCTCTATGCATATTTTTTCTAAAGAGCATGGTTTTTACGGCGGTCATGGAATTGTTGGAGGGCAAATACCTTTAGGTGCAGGAATGGCATTTGGAGATAAATATAATGGTAGAGATGCTGTTACAATTTGTTGTTTTGGTGATGGTGCTGCCAGACAAGGTTCTTTACATGAAACATTCAATTTAGCAATGCTTTGGAATTTACCAGTAGTTTTTGTTTGCGAAAACAATGGTTATGCCATGGGAACTTCTGTTGAGCGTACAGCAAATCATCCAGATGTTTGGAAATTAGGAAAAGGCTATGAAATGCCTTGTGGACCTGTAGATGGGATGAATCCTATTAAAGTTGCTGAAGCTTTTGATGAAGCGATTCAACGTGCCAGAAAAGGAGGCGGACCAACATTTTTAGAATTAAAAACATACCGTTATAGAGGGCATTCAATGAGTGATGCTCAGCATTACAGAACAAAACAAGAGGTAGAGGAGTACAAGAAAATTGACCCGATTACGCAAGTAAAAGATGTTATTCTTGAAAAGAAATACGCTACAGCAGAAGATCTTAAAATAATAGATAAACGTGTTAAAGATTTAGTAGCAGAATGCGAGAAATTCGCTGATGAATCTCCATTCCCAGAAAAGCAACAACTTTACGATATGGTTTACGAACAACAAGATTATCCATTTATTCAACACAAAATATAAGTTATGGCAGAAATTATTAATATGCCGCGTTTAAGCGATACAATGGAAGAAGGAACTGTTGCTACTTGGTTGAAAAAAGTGGGCGATAAAATTAGTGAAGGAGATATTTTAGCAGAAATTGAAACTGATAAAGCGACAATGGAGTTTGAATCTTTTTATGAAGGCACCTTACTTTATATAGGTATTCAAGAAGGACAAACTACAAAAGTAGACGAGTTATTAGCGATTATTGGTGATGAAGGCGAAGATATTTCTGGGTTAATCGCTGGGGGTACTGCACCTAAAAAAGAAGAAGAGGCAAAAGTAGAAGTAAAAGAAACGGTTGCCGAAGTTAAAGAAACTCCTAAAGAAGCTAAAGCTGAGGTAGTAACTGCAAAGGCGGAATTGCCTGACGGCGTTATTGTAGTAACGATGCCGCGTTTAAGTGATACTATGGAAGAAGGAACTGTCGCTACTTGGATTAAAAAAGTGGGGGATGAGGTTTCTGAAGGCGATATTTTAGCTGAAATTGAAACAGATAAAGCGACGATGGAATTCGAATCATTCCAGTCTGGGACTTTATTATATATAGGATTACAAGAAGGAGAGTCGGCGAAAGTAGATTCTTTATTAGCAATTATCGGACCTGCAGGAACAGATGTTTCGGGGGTAGCGGCTAATTTTTCAGTGGCTTCGCCTGCAGCAGCCGAGGCTCCAAAACAAGAAGCTCCAAAAGCTGAAGTTGTAAAAGAAGTAGCGATACAAAATACTCCAAAAGCAGTAGCACCGAAACCTAGCGCTACAGTAAATAATACCGGAAGGTTATTTGTTTCTCCATTGGCTAAAAAAATAGCTGATGAAAAAGGAATTAATTTAGCTCAAGTTAAAGGTTCTGGAGAAAACGGACGTATTACAAAATCTGATGTTGAAAACTTTGTTCCTTCTGCTCAATCTGCGGTTGTAAACGGTCCATTTGTGGCAACTGGTCAGGAAGATTTTGAAGATATTCCAAACTCACAAATGCGTAAAGCCATTGCCAAAGCATTAACAAATTCTAAATTCTCGGCGCCACATTACTACTTAAATGTGGAATTCGATATGGAGAATGCGATTGCATTCCGTGCACAATTCAATACTATTCCAGATACAAAAATTTCATATAACGATATGGTGGTAAAAGCATGTGCATTAGCTTTAAAACAGCATCCACAAGTAAACTCTCAGTGGTTTACAGATAAAATGCGTTTAAACAACCACGTACATATTGGTGTAGCAGTTGCGGTACCAGACGGATTGGTAGTGCCAGTAGTAAAGTTTGCCAACGAGCAATCTTTACCACAAATTGGTGCTGCAGTTAAAGAACTTGCAGGAAAAGCTAGAAACAAGAAGTTAACCCCACAAGATATGGAAGGTAGTACGTTTACAGTTTCTAACCTTGGTATGTTTGGTATCGATACATTTACTTCTATTATTAACCAACCTAATTCAGCGATTCTTTCTGTAGGAAACATTGTTGAAAAACCAGTGGTTAAAAACGGGCAAATTGTTGTAGGTAATACCATGAAATTATCATTAGCTTGTGATCACAGAACTATTGATGGTGCAACAGGAGCTCAATTCCTTCAAACTTTGAAAGGCTATATTGAAAACCCAGTGACGATGTTGGTTTAAGATTCCAATAAATTATATATTTTAAAAAACCCATGGTTCGCGCCATGGGTTTTTTAATTTTTACTTGGTTAGATGCACATCGAAAGGCGTTACCAAAGCAATAAATAAAACACAGGGGCCGCTATCCAAACATTTTGCTTCGTGAGGTTTGCCTGCGGGACCATAGGCATAGCTTCCCGGTTTTAATAATCTGGTAGCTTCACCTTCATAAGTTATCTCAAGTTCTCCAGAAATGAGTACCATACGTTCAGGTGAATTATGAGTATGACTAATAACCTTGGTGTTAGGTTCTATTCTGAAGAAAAAATCTAAATTGTTTTTAGACATATCTCCATTTAGAATAGTAAACGAACAATTAGGAAAAAAGTCTGGAGCCGGATTCCAGATAAGATCTGTATCATTAATTGTTTTAGTAATTGATAATTCCGGATTGACTGCTGTTGAAGTCTGCGCGCAAAGGCTAAATCCAGATATTACAAGAACGGTTAATAAGGAACATGTAAATTTAAATTTTGTTGCTTTCATAATTTTGAGTTTTAATTAGAGTTTTCATTTTAAACTTAGTTATGCGGGTTTAATATTTTGGTTAACCCGAAACAAGTTACTCGGGTCGTACTGTCGTTTTATTTTTAACAAACGTTCATAATTATGCTTATAGCTTGCTTGAACCCGATCTTGTCCTTCATCCATTAAAAAATTGGAATAAGCACCGCCGGAAGAATATGGGTGTAAGGCGTTATAATAGTCTTTACACCAATTAGTAATTTTTTCTTTGTTTTTTGGGTCAGGATCAACGCCAACAATAACACCAGCATATTTTGCATCGCGATATGCCCAAGGCGTGTCTTCCGCTCCTATTCTACTTGCGGCACCACTAATGGGATATAAATGCATCTGTGATAAGGGCGTAGGTATTTTAGAACCATATTTTAGATGTTGTTTTTGAATTTCAGGTCCTAATTTATTGAAAAAATCTGCTCTCCAATACCATTGTAGTCCTGGAGGAAGCAAGCCATCAAACAATGTTTGAATAGCAGGATAAGGCATTTCTCCTACATGCGCAAAAACGGGCTTTAAATCCATTGCTGGTTTAATTAGTTTGTTGAATACTTCCTCATTACCTGTGTAGCACCAAACAATACCACAATATTGATTTCCATGTAAAAAGTCGGGAAATGGTGGTCCGGGAATAATCATAGTTGCTATAAAACCATTTAACTCGTCTGGTGCATTATGAATGAATTCATCATACCATTTCATGATTTCTTCAGTGCGTTCAATGGGCCATAAGGTTGGGCCGCCAATAACATTTTTAACTTTATGGGCTTGAAATTTAAATGATGTTACGATACCATAGTTTCCGCCGCCACCACGAATGGCCCAAAACAAATCGGAATTTTGATTTTTATTAACTGTAATCGCAGAACCATCTGCAAGCACCATATCGGCTTCTAATAAATTGTCAATGGTTAGCCCGTATTTTCTTGATAAGTGTCCAACACCACCACCAAGTGTTAAACCACCAACACCTGTAGATGATATAATTCCTGCTGGAATTGCCAATCCGAAAGGGTGTGTGGCATGATCTACTTCACTCCAAAGATTACCGCCACCAACTCTAACGGTATTATTAGACGAATCGACGCGAATAAATTTGATGCCAGATAAGTCAATAACCAACCCATCATCACATATACCTAATCCACCGCCATTATGTCCGCCACCTCGTACAGCAACTAATAAATTGTTGTCCCTTCCAAAATTTACCGAAGCTATAACATCGGCTACATCTACGCACATTACAAAAAGTCCGGGATGTTTGTCAATCATTCCATTGTAAACTTTTCTGGTTTCGTTGTAATTATTGTCAGATGGCTTTATAAGCTTTCCTCGTAATTTACTAGCGAATTCTTCAATTAATTTAGGGTCTAACTCTTTAATTAATGTTGACATAATTTTTTGTGTTTTAGTTTATTTAAATTATTTGGCTATAATCATTTCTTTGAGTGACCAAAGATTGGCGAGTACATCTTTTTTTGAATCGTCGTCAATGTTATGTTCATTTAATACTTTAAAAGTATCATCCATTACGGGCATGTAATCCGTTGGGTTGATATTCATTCCTGTGTGCGCCGATACTATATCTATTTTTTATAATTATTGGGTCCAGCATTATCGGATGTAAAAAAAATAAATAGGATTCTGTTTTATTATGGCTAGGAGTTCGGGTATTTCTAGAAAGGGTAAAAACGTGCATTTATAATGGGGTTATTCATGTGGTTTTTAACCGTTGCATCTAGAATATTTGCGATGCTATCACTTCCCTTTTAATCGTTTGAATAGTGAATTATTCATAATATTATATTATTGGTTGTATCCAAAATTATAAATACAAAAAAGGATAGACAGCTACATTTAATTCAAATAAGTACAATTTTGTGCCATTTTCTAAAAAATGGCCTAAATTGTGTGTTGCTGGATGTATTTGGAAGGGAGAAGTTTATATTTATTTAAAAAACATTTCGAGAAATAGGCAGCACTATTAAATCCTGTTTCAAAAGCGATTTCGGATATGTTTCCTTTTTGCATATACAACAAATTCAGGGCTTTATGTAATCTGAATTCTTTTAAAAAATTATTTGGAGATTTACCGGTTAAGCTCTTTAACTTCCTGTTTAATTGAGATTTACTGTAGCATAAAGATTTGCTAAATTGGTTTATATTAAAATCGGGTTTAGTATATATGCGTTCAATAAATTCCATTAGCTGAGTTAGAAATTTTTCATCTTTAGGAGAAAGGATTCTTACCAAATCGCGGTCAATGGTTGCATTTCTATTCTCACTTTCATAAAGCGCGTTAATTTCTGATGTTATAACAAGCGAGTCTTTAACTACCTCACACATTCTGGTTGCTAAATTAATAGTATCTTCAAAAATATTAGGTTTGTCTGTAACAGGTATGCCCGCGCTTAGTGCAATGTTCAACTTTCTACTAAAGCATTCAATTTTTGGTGTTACATACTTATATTGAAATTGAATTTTTTGAGCGCATAAAACCGCATCGGTAACAGATTTAAATGAAACTAAGTAGCTATTATTGTCCTTTTTAACAATACTACCATTAAATTTTTTAAATCTTTTTGAAACGCTATTATGAAATTTTTGAGTGAAAATAGAATACTGATTGCCTTCAACTCTGTCTAAATAATGATTGGTTTCAATAAGCATTATAACTCTAAAGGCAGGGTCATTAATAATATTTAATTCAGTGTTTTGTGATTTTTCAGGATCTTCGATGCGTCCTAAAAAAGACTCGACGATGCTTTCATTTACCTCAATAATGCTATGCGGAAAATCGCCATGTGCATGATTGTGCATATCCTGAAGCGCTTTCTTATTTGGAGCTTCAATTAAACAAAAAGCGGTTCTTCTTTGTTCGTCGCACCAATAAGTCATGCCTTTACAACCATACAGATGTTGTATTTTTAAGTCTTCTTGATGCATTAGAGCCACATGTTCGGCCGTAATTTCTTTAGGTATGTCGTGGCGATCCATGTATATTGGCATAGTAGTAAAATTTATTATAACAAGTTACTAAATTATTAATTAACTCTTTGTCTTTCTTCTTCCGAACCTGTTTCACGACTACGTGACGATTTTACTTCGTTATTACCAAAGTTTCGGGAATAGGACAATGAAAATGTTCTGTTAAAAAAATCGAAGGTATTATTTGTTTTAATATTTTGTTCCGGCAGGTCTGTTCCTCCATTAAATTCAATACTATCAAAAATATCGTTTATTGAAAATTTTAGCGTGCCCCATTTATCGCTAAACTTTTTTTGTAAGCCTAAGTTAACACCATAAACTTCATCGTATTTGGCAGAGCCAAAAAACCCGGGTCCGTTATAAAACCCTGATAACTCTGCCGAAAAACTATCTGATATTTTAAACGAATGAGTACTGTTCGTCGAAAAATTTCCTAAACTTAATTCTATTGGTTCGTCATTATAAAAGCTGCTAATTTTTTGTTTATAAAAATTAATGTTGTTTTGTGTGCGCCACCAATCTGTTATTTTTACTGGTAGGCCAAGTGTTATTCCAAGAGTTTTAGTGTAAACTAAATTGGAGGCTTCAAAAATTAATCTTCCAGTGGCTTCATCTATTCGCTCTTGAAAATTTGCGATGGATGAGTCTTCATTGGTATATTGAAACGATAAAAAGTATGATTTGTAATTAACGTCAAATTTAATAGCGTTAGAAATTGCTGGTTGAAGTGATGCGTTTCCAGATAAAAATGTGTTAGGATCAAAAAAGATAACAAAAGGCGCCAAGTCGTTAAAAGTTGGTCTTGTAATTCTCTTGGAATAAGAAAGGTTCAAACTTAAAGTGTCATTTATTTTTCTACTTAAATACACGCTAGGAAACCAGATTCCATAATCTCTGTCAACCACTAAGCCTTGAGTGTTTGTATTTAATTTGGAGTTTGTATGTTCGTATCTTAAACCTGTTTTTATACTGGTTTTATCATTTAAATTGTATTCTAATGAACCATAACCCGCGTATATTTTTTCATCTAAATCGCTTTTATTTGTTAAGCTGGCATCTGAAACCCAGTTATCGTTTATAAAATCGTCAACATTGACATCATTTTCAAAATTTGATTTTGTTGCTTTTACACCTGTTTCAATTTTTAATTTGTCATTGATTTTGTTACTATAATCTAACTTGCTCACCCAAGTAATAATAGGAGTTATTTTGCCACTTCTTAAAAGTTCTAATCTTAAAAAATCATTATTTTCATCATAAAATGAATTTGTATAATTAGTAGGATTATTGAACTTATAACTAAGATAGTCCATGTCAAAACTTAAAAATTTATTTTCAGTAAAATTATGTTTAACGTTATAGTTAACACCAAAATGTTTAAGTTGGTTAATTTCATTATTATCTAAAATCACATATGAAGTGGGTAAACCATTCTCAGTATCGAAACTGTTATTTATAGCATCCATAGACCATCTATTGTCAAAGGCATTTACTAACAAACCCATTATTGTTTTTTCTGTGATATCCAAATCTAATCCTAATCTTAAGTTGTGATTTCTTTGTGTAGGATCTCGATTTGTAATGGTGTTAGATGTTAATAAGTTTCCATTATCTGTATACGCTCTGCTAGTTTTAAAAATTTGTGCTCTTTTGTCAAGAGTAAACCCATAACTGCCATAAAAATTTATTTTGTTTTTTCGGTAGTTAAAATTAAGGTTGTTGTTGTTGGTATTCCCTTTTCCATATCCGGCAGAAATAGAATAAGAGCCGTTAAGGCCTAAATCTGTACGTTTTTTTAATACAATATTAATATATCCAGCATTTCCTTCGGCATCAAAATTTGCAGGTGGGGTGGTTATTAATTCAATAGACGAAATATTATCTGCACTCATCCCCTCAAGCATTTGTACTAAAGAGGAGGCTGGCATATAGCTTATTTTGTCATTAACCATTACAACCACGCCTTCTTTTCCTGCAATGGAGATGCTGTTACTTTGCCTGTTCACATTAACTCCCGGAGAACGTTCTAATACTTCCAATGCTGTGCCGCCTGCTGAAACGATGCTATTTTCAATATTTATTACCATTCGGTCAACTTTTTGCTGATATAAAGGTTTTTTAGCTTCAACAATAATTTCATTAAGTTGTTCACCCTTACTTAGTATTAGGTTTTCAACTTTAAAGTCAGAATTTAAATAAAATGGTTTAGAATAAGCGGTTTTAAAACCGACATAACTGCTTAAAATGATATAGTTATCAGGTATAACATTGTTTATTATATAGGTTCCATTATCTGAAGAAATGGTTCCTTTAATTAAAGTTGAATCGTTCGCTTTAATTAATAACACATTAACAAATGGGATGCCTTGTTTATTATTATCTGAAATTAATCCAGTTACGGTGTATTTCGATTGGGCACTCACAGCCATGGAGATTAATAGTGCTATCAAATTGATAATGTTTTTAAAATCCATTATGGTTAATTATTAAAGTGATTTATACAACATTTGCGATTAAGATGTAAGAGAATCTTAATAAAATACTATGTTAATTTTTAGGGAGGAATATTGTAACTTCCTCAAAAATAGAGAATTTTTTAATTATATCTAAATATTTTATAATTAATCCCTCGCGTTTATTTTAGTTTTCTATCTTTAATTTCAAGAAAGGACTTATAAGAATTATTACAACCAAATTATGCAACAAGTTCTAAATTGTAAGAAAAAGTATTGTATTTAGCGACCGATGACCTGAAAGGTAGAGATATAGGTTATGAAGGTAGTGAAAAGGCCGCAAGCCATGTGTAATACACTAATTAAAGAAATAAATTAACCAATGAATAAAAACATTATTATAACAGGAACAAGCAGAGGTATTGGTTTTGAACTGGTAAAATTATTTGCTAACTCAGGACACAATGTGTTAGCGCTTTCGCGGAATGAAAAGCCTGTTAACAACCTTAAATTAAAAGGTGTAACTGCCCTGCCCTTCGATTTAAACAATAAAAAAGATTATGAAAAAATAGAAATCTGGATTAAAACAAATTGGAAACATGTTGATGTTTTAATAAACAATGCAGGTGCTTTAATAAACAAACGTTTTTCAGATACCTTTATAGAAGATTTTGAAGCGGTTTATAAAACCAATGTGTTTGGTGTAGCCGAATTAACTCGAATTGTTATACCGTTTATGAAAAAAGAAGGGCATGTTGTAACCATTAGCTCTATGGGTGGTGTACAAGGAAGCATGAAATTTCCTGGGTTAGCAGCTTATAGTAGTAGCAAAGGTGCTGTAATTACGTTAACCGAATTATTAGCCGAAGAGTATAAGGAAACCGGACCAAGTTTTAATGTGTTGGCGCTTGGAGCAGTACAAACCGAAATGTTAGAAGAAGCTTTTCCTGGCTATATTGCGTCAACTTCGGCATTACAAATGGCCGAGTATATTTTTCATTTTTCACTTAATGGCAATACCTATTATAACGGAAAACTTTTGCAGGTATCTAATTCGACACCCTAAATTATGAGTAAATACAAATGCATCATTTTCGATTGTGATGGTGTTTTAGTTGATAGCGAACCCACAAGTGTTCAAATACTGGTAGATATGGCCAATGGTTATGGAGCTAATATTGATATGGCGTACGGCATGAAACATTTTAAAGGTAGTTTTTTTTATTCCTGTAAAAATAAAATTGCCCAATTAGCAAATACAGTTTTACCAGATTCCTTTGAAGATGATTACAGACAAAAAAGTTTTGAAGCTTTTAAAAAAAATATGCAGCCCGTACAAGGGATAGAAAAGGTGTTGAAAAATTTAGAGTTGCCTTTTTGTGTTGCATCTAGTGGACCAGAAAATAAAATAAGACTCAATTTAGAATTAAGCGGTTTGTTGCCTCATTTTGAAAATAAAATTTTTAGTTGCTATACCATTGAAAAATGGAAACCAGATCCCGCGGTATTTTTATGGGCAGCCGAAACAATGGGTTTTACACCTCAAGAATGTTTGATAATAGAAGATAGTTTGTCTGGTGTGCACGCAGCAAAAAATGGGGGTTTCGATGTTTTTGGCTTTACAGCGCACGACTATAATAACGAGTTAGAAGAACATGCCACTAAAACTTTTAAAAGTATGAGTGTGCTTTTAAAAATGATTTAAGTTTTATTGATATTATTTTAGTTAGCTAATATTTACTCCAAACCAATATCCAACAAGGGCTGTTAATCCCATGGCGGCGGTACCCCAAAAGGTAATTCTAATTATGGCTTTGCTAATACTAGAACCTCCAGCTTTAGCGGCAATGATTCCCAAAATAATTAGAAAAAGAGTTGCGAAGCCATATAAATAGTACTCCATATATTTTAAAGGAAATACTAAAGTAACTATTAAGGGTAAAATACCACCAAAAGTAAAAGCACCACCGGATGCTATAGCGGCTTGTAAAGGTTTTGCTTGACTTACTTCGTTAATTCCTAATTCATCCCTAACATGAGTTGCTAAGGCGTCATATTCAGTAAATTCTTTAGCCACCATTAAGGCAGTTTCTTTTTTTAACCCGCGTTTTTCATAAATGTAAGCCAACATTTCTAATTCCATTTCAGGCATGTCGGCTAATTCTTGTTTTTCGCGTTCAATATCAGCATTTTCAATATCGGTTTGCGAACTTACAGAAACATATTCTCCTGCGGCCATAGACAGTGCTCCCGCAACGAGTCCTGCAACGGTTGCTAAAACAATAGGTTCTCTTAAATCACTTGCAGTGGCAACGCCTATAGCAATACTTGCGGTAGATAAAATTCCGTCGTTAGCACCAAGAACTGCCGCTCTAAGCCAATTACTTCTTTGTATATAATGAGGGTTTAAATAACCATCTGTAAAGTCTGCCATTTTTCACGATTTAGTATATTCTATTAAGCATATATAAATGTAAGACTTTCAGTATGAATTCTTTTTCTATTTAAATTTATTTCTGCCCCTTTTTAAAGCCATACAAGTTTTGATGAATAAAATCTTTTGGGAATTTATCGTCACCCTTAAATCCGATTTCTATTGTGCCACTATCTTCTGGAATATAATTCGTTTTAAAAATATAATCCCATAAACTTAAGCTAATACCATAATTTACGCCATAAGTTCCTTTAGGTAACACATACGCGTGGTGGTATAAGTGCATCACCGGGTTATTGAACACATACTTAAGCGGACCCCATGTTATTTTAATATTAGAATGGTTTAAGTGCCCGATAGCAATAGCAACAAAGTGTACTATATAAGCTTGTTCTGGCTCGAAACCACCAAGTAGCATGACACCAAATGTTTTTAGTGGTTTGTATAAAATGTTTTCCATCCAATGATATCTTAAATGTGCGGCAAACCCCATTTCTTTAACACTGTGATGTACTTTGTGGAATTTCCATAAAAAGGCATATTTATGCAGTAAGACATGTGTAAACCATTGTACAAAATCTAGTATAAAAAAGAATACTAATAATTGTGCCCACATAGGCCAAAGGGCAATATCGATAATGGCTAGGCTTTTAGCTGTGATGTTAAATTCACCAAAAAGAACACCTAAGATGTTATAAACACCACTTATTACAATTGAAAAGATAAAAAAGTTGAAATACATGTAAAAAGCGTCCAACCAAAAATCCTTTCTAATAATAGATTGTTCTTTTCTCCAAGGGAATTTAATTTCTAAAAGCCACACAATAATAGAAATGGCTGTTAATCCCCAAAAGTAATTCGTGTACCACGGTACTTCAAAAATAATTGATTTCCAAGTCCAAGTTAAAGTGCCGTTAAAGGCATTCATAAAGGCTTCTAAATATTTTTCCATAACTAATTAATTTATTGTGAGTGTACTATTTGTTTACTATTTAAATTTATTTTTTACTTCAGAATTTAAAGATTATTCTTTTAATTCATACCAGTCTATATTTGTTAAAATTTCTCTTCTTCCTTTGTCCTTTGGTGGGTAATTTGTTACCAGATAATTTACTATTATTTCTTGATTTTTCCCTAACTCCCAGAGGTTTTGTGTTTCTTGCATCCATTTAATGGTAGCATTCCACCGTTCTGCATTCATTCGGTTTTGAATAATTAATTTTGATGAATGACAATTGGTACAATTATTAACAACAGTCATTAATCCTTCGGCATCAATTAATCCGGTTCTTACATGAATACCATTTTCTATTCTATCCTCATCAACTTCAACTGGAACGCCAACTACTGCTTCTGTTTTTGTTTTAAAAGTGAAAAAATTAGGATTTATTGTATAATATACAAGCATGCCGCCTGTTATTATAAATAAACTAGAAAGTAAAACCAATAAACGGTATACTTTTTTTATTTGTTTCCTAAATATTTCTTCTTTAGACATTTAGCTAACTTTTACAGCAATTCTATGACATGCATTGTTTAAATAGCCTTTTGGATTCCAACCTGGTAATAACATGGGTTGGGAAATCCCTTTACTATCGGTAGCCCTTGCCCAAATTTCATAATATCCTTTTTGTGGAAATTTTACTGATGCCGTAAAATGTTGCCATGCAAATCGGTTTGTCGGTTTTTCAACGCTGCAGGATTTCCAGGTCGATCCAAAATCAATGGAGTATTCCATTTTAGTAACTTCTAAATCGCCAGCCCAAGCATGTCCTCTTATATTTAAAGCTTTTCCTTCCTTAATCATGGCGCCAGATTTTGGATACGTAATTAAAGATTTAACAGGCATAGATTCTATAATACACATATCTTCATCTGCAACTTTTTCTCCCGGAGCTACAGGTTTACATGGCATTCTATAAGCGTCGCCAGTCATTTTCGCACCATCGTGTACTTTATTTCTTATACTAATTCTGTTTATCCATTTTCCTGAAACGGATGCTGGCCATCCACCTACAATTAAACGCAATGGATACCCATGTATAAGAGGGATATCTTCACCATTCATTTTAAATGCCAATAGCGTTTCATCTTCATTGGCCTTCCACATTGGGCAACCTCTAGAAATTGGTTCTTTATTCGGATCTCTACTTAAGTGTAAATCTGTGGCATGGTAGCCAATATAAACGGCATTACTTTTTATACCAGCATCTTTTAGAACATCTCGTAACCGAACACCAGTCCATGAAGCACAATGTACAGCTCCAACTGTCCATTGATTGCCTTTGGCGGGTGGATTAAATTCACTTCTGCCATTTCCTCCGCATTCTATTGTAACTTGATAGGTGTGTTGTTCAAATTTTGATTTTAAATCTGCTAACGAATATGTTTTTTTGTTTACAACAGATTCGCCATCTATGGTTAAGGTCCATTTTTTTGCATCATTACCTTCGGGAACCAAGCCATTATTCCTTATAAACATACAGGAATTGGGTGTAATTTTATCGTCTAATAAATGAGCCTGTGCTTCGATATTCCATGGCTTATCGTTGAGCACAATCATGTCCTTATGTTTATTAAACATTTTAAAAGGATCTGGATCTTGAAGTGCCAATGGACTATACCCATCTAATAGGCGAGAACCAAAAACAATTTCTGCTCCAATAAGTGTTGCAAAAGTGCTTAATGTTGCTTTTTTAGCGAAATCTCTTCTTTTCAAAATGAATGTATTAAAGATTTAAATTAAAAAAATTTTGATCAAAGTACAATTTCTATAAATCTTCAATGGTAACTTTTGTTACATTCATTGATTGGGATTTTTGAAATATATTAACAATTAATATTAATTATTTGATTTGAATTGCGAAATGATATAAATCAGTTAAAATAATTAGCGTGGTAAACTGATTGAAATCATTTTGTAAAATAAAAATTTTGAGCACTTTACTTGAAATATTTTTTAATACCTAATCTACTATGTAACATAGGTTACATGAAAAGAGTACTGGTATTAGTATTTTTCCAAACTAATGAAAAACAATTAATTATGATTAAAGGTTTCGAGACTAAATTTACAGGTTGGGCATTTATTATGGCTGCTTTATTATTATGGGGAGGTTGGGCACTGTCTCCACATCACGTGGGTGAATATTTTGTTGCTTCAGATTTCACGGCGATTGGTGAAAATGTATGGTTCTGGATTTGGATGTACAGGTTTCATATTTTTGGTTGGGTAACCATGGCTATTGCGATGTTCGCATTGGTTTCTGTTTTATCAAGAAAACCTTACAGAGTGTTAGTTTTACCTGGTGCAGGAATGGTAATTGTTGGTACGTTTACAATTGCTATCGCAGCAGCATATTATTATAATTATGGTGCTTGGGGCGTAGGGCAAACTGCAGGCAAATCTGCCGAAGAAATTCAAGAATTTATGAATAGTATTTTATATACCAACCAATATGTAACTTGTTTTATACGCTTTGGTCGTATTTTCTCGGGAGTTGGTTTTGTGCTTTTAGGTTCTGCTTTTATTAAATGGAACTTAGTAGCGAAATGGTTAGGATGGTTTACTTTTGCTTTCGGACTTGCCGCTATGGGTGTTATATTATCTATTCCAGATAATTTCGAAATTTACAAACCATTATTTCATGTAAAGGTTATTTGGTTAGTAACTATGGGCGTAATGCTTTTGTTAAAAGGCGTTAATCTTAATGACGAGAAATCATAATATATTTTATATCGTAAAAATTTTAAAAGGCATTGAATAGTATATTTATTCAGTGCCTTTTTATTTGCATTTACGAATGATTTAAATATAATTCCAATAGTATTACTTAAAAGAATTCGTGTATTTTTGCGCTAATGCAAAATAAACTTCGAAACTATATTTCGCCAAATGCTATGCCCCAAATTATAAAACTTTTGGAGCATGATAATTTGGTTGTTAAAGTTAAAAACGAACGCAAAACCCGCCATGGCGATTATATGCGTTTGCCAAACGGAAAGCATCAAATAACTATAAATTCAAATTTAAATGAATACCGTTTTTTAATTACGCTAATACATGAAATAGCCCATTTTGAGGCCTATAAAACTTATGGGCGGTTTATTAAGCCTCATGGGGTAGAGTGGAAAAAAACCTTTCAGCATTTAATGTTGCCATTTTTAAATCCAGTTATTTTTCCAAATTATTTATTGCCCATGTTGGCAAAGCATTTTAAAAACCCTAAGGCGTCGAGCGATAGCGATGCGGTTTTGGCCTTAGCTTTGAAGCAATTCGACGAACCTAATAATAAAACGTTTATTTTTGAAGTACCTTTAGGACATACTTTTAAAATATATAACGGAAAAGTATTCAAAAAAGGGGAAAAACGAACAAAGCGTTTTGAGTGTGTTGAGATTAAAACAGGAAAATTGTATCTTTTTAACCCAAACGCAGAAGTTGAAATAATAACATAATAACATGAATAAAAATTATTACGCAATATTAATGGCAGGTGGTGTTGGTTCACGCTTTTGGCCTATAAGTACCGAAGAGTTCCCTAAGCAGTTTCACGATATGTTAGGAACTGGCGATACATTAATTCAAAAAACCTTTCAAAGACTTTCACATTTAATTCCAAAGGAAAACATTTTTATATTAACCAACGAGCGGTATAACGATTTGGTTTTTGAACAATTACCAGAGGTTACACAGCGTCAGGTGGTTTTAGAACCTGCAATGAGAAATACAGCTCCATGTATTTTATATGCATCATTAAAAATTCAAAAGGAAAACCCGGATGCTATTATGATTGTGGCTCCAAGCGACCATTGGATAGAAGATGAAGTAACTTTTTCAAAGAATGTAAAGCAAGCGTTCGAGTTTTGTTCGAAAAACAATGCGTTGATGACGCTTGGTATTCAACCTACGTTTCCAAATACTGGATATGGTTATATTGAGTTTAATAAAACGTCAACACTTACAATAAAAGCTGTAAATCAATTTAGAGAAAAACCCGATTATGAAACCGCTAAAGAATTTATCGCGCAAGGTAATTTTTTATGGAATGCAGGCATTTTTATGTGGAGTGTGAAAAGCGTGATTGAAGCTTTTCAAAATAATCAACCAAATTTATATGCACTTTTTGAAAATGGTATCAGCTCGTATAATACAGATCTAGAAGATGATTTTATAAAAGAAAATTACCCAAAAGCAGAAAATATTTCGGTAGATTATGCCATAATGGAAACCTCTAAAAATGTATTTGTAATTGCTGCTGAGTTTGATTGGAATGACCTTGGGACTTGGGGTAGTTTATATGATAAATTAGATAAAGATATTGCAAACAATGCGGTGGTTCATGCCAGAACTTTAACTGAAGATGCTTCTGGTAATATGATAAGAACCAAAAAGGATAAAATTGTAGTGATTGATGGTTTAAACGATTATATTATTGTTGATAAGGACGAGGTGTTACTAATTTATCCAAAGACTAAAGAACAGGATATTAAAAAAGTACTTCAAAAGGTTAAAGATAAATTTGGAAAACATTTTGGATAGACAATTTTAATTTATTGAAATAATAATTAAGTCTAAAAAAGTTTTTGTTGCTGCGTTTACGCTATAATAATGAATTAAATGGAAGAAGATAATTTAAAATCTCCAGCGGTTGGTAATGGTACAGCCGAAAAAGCAGAGCCTGTAATTAATAAAGACGCTCAAGGAATTTTTATTAGTATTAAAAAGTTTTTAAAGGATCTTCTCGATTTTAGAGATGATACCGATAGAGACGCTACTATTCAGGCAATAAAAACCGATATTCCATTTAAGGGAGCTACGGCTTGGATTTTAATATTTGCCATTTTTGTCGCCTCTATTGGTTTAAATGTAAGTTCTACTGCTGTGGTTATTGGCGCCATGTTAATTTCACCTTTAATGGGGCCTATTTTGGGGGTTGGAATGGCTTTAGCTATTAATGATATTGATACTTTAAAACGTTCTTTAATTAGCTTAATTGTAATGGTATTTTTAAGTGTTCTAACCGCTTATTTGTACTTTGAATTGTCGCCACTTACACAATTAACACCAGAGCTTGAAGCAAGAACACAACCAAATATTTTAGATGTTTTTGTGGCCATATTTGGTGGTTTAGCGCTAATTGTTGCCAGAACAAAAAAAGGTACTATTGCTTCCGTAATTTTTGGTGTTGCTATTGCAACAGCTTTAATGCCACCATTATGTACAGCTGGTTATGGTTTGGCAGTTGGTAACCTAAAGTTCTTTTTTGGTGCCATGTATTTGTTTTCTATAAATACCATTTTTATTGCATTGTCTACATTTTTGGTATTAAAAACACTGCGGTTTCCGATGCTTAAATACGCGAATTCGCAAAGGCGACGCATGATTTCGAGGTTAGCCATGTTAACCGCTATTGTTGTAATGATACCGGCAGGATTTACCTTTTGGAATGTTTATAACGAAACCATGTTTAATGTAGAATTAAAACGGTTTATTGAAGTTGAAGTAAAATCGAATGATGCGTTACAATTAATGCACTTTGAAAGTGATTATAGTAAGAAATCGCTTGAACTTAATTTTTTTAATGAAGTGACCGAAGCTACCAAAAAGGACTTGTATAATGAATTGAAAAATAATCCACTGTATTTAAATTTAAAGGGCGTTTCACTAAAAATTAAAGGAAGCGATACTAAAAGCTACGAGTTAATTTCAAGTGCGTATCAAGATGCACGAATTGAACTGAAAGAAGGTAAAAATATTATCGCAGGACTTCAAAAGGAAATTGAAGAGCTTCAAAGTGAAATTGTAAAATTAAATGAGGAAATAGAGCACAATAACTCGAAAAACAATCAGGTTGCTTTTTCTTCATTATCTAGAGATGCCAAAGTGCGTTTTAGCGATTTGGAATATTTTAGTTTTGCTAAGGTACTAGAGTCTAAAGATTTTATAAAGATTGACACGCTAAATGTGGTAACCGTAAAATGGCAGTCTAAATTAAAGGATAGTCTTTTAGAAAAGAAAGAAAAAGAGTTAAACGATTGGTTGAAAAGCGAGCTTAAGGGAAAGAATGTTATTATTAAACACGATTAATTTATTGCTTCTCTTCAATATACATTTGGCGCACTTTTTTCATAAGTTCTGAAGAGTAAACAAAATCGGTTACTACTTGATTGTCGGTTTTAAAAATGGTGTTTTTTGAGCCTTCCCAAGCTTTTAAACCATTTTTTAAGAATACAATTTTTTCGCCAATTTCCATAACCGAGTTCATATCATGAGAGTTAATTACCGTGGTAATATCGTACTCTTCGGTAATTTCTTTAATTAAATTATCAATAACAATCGCTGTTTTTGGATCTAAACCAGAGTTTGGCTCATCGCAAAACAAATATTTAGGTTTGTTTACAATAGCTCTTGCTATGGCAACACGTTTTTGCATACCCCCAGAAGCTTCACTTGGTTTTTTATTATGTGCATCGGATAAGATTCACACGATTTAAAACAAAATCTACACGGTCTTCCATTTCGCTTTTACTTTGTTTGGTAAACATTCGTAATGGAAACATAACGTTTTCTGCAATGGTCATAGAATCAAATAAGGCACTACCTTGAAATACCATTCCTATATCGCCTCTTAAATTTCGTTTCTCATCTTCAGTTAATTCAGAAAATATTTTTCCATCATAAGAAATACAACCTTCTTCATAATGGAAATAAACCCAATAAGCATTTAATAAATACGGTTTTCCCAGAGCCACTTTGCCCAATAATAAGATTGGTTTTTCCCTTTTCAAAAGTGGTACTAATGCCTTTTAAAACTTCAACATCATCAAACGATTTATGTAAATTTTTAACTTCTATCATTAACTTAAAAGCATTTGGGTTAAGAAATAATTTAGTAAGATAATAACAACACTGGTCCAAACAAAGGAAGTTGTACTTGCTTTACCAACTTCAAGTGCACCACCTTTCATATAATAGCCATGAAATGATGGAATGGTTGCTAAAACAAATGCAAAAACAAAGGTTTTAATAAATGCATAAGTAATGTGAAATGGAATAAAATCTGTTTGAATACCAAAAATATAATCTTCAAGCGAGCTAAACCCACCGTAAACACAAGCTGCCATACCTCCTAGAATACCTAAAAACATACCAATAGCAATGGCAAAAGGATATAACATTAAAGCAACTAGCTTTAGGAAATACTAAATAATTTAATGAGTTTATTCCCATAACTTCTAAGGCATCAATTTGTTCTGTAACACGCATGGTGCCAATACTAGAGGTAATAAACGACCCTACTTTTCCTGCCATAATAATAGAAGTAAAAGTTGGTGCAAATTCTAGTATAACGGATTGCCTTGTTGCAAATCCAACTAAATATTTTGGAATTAATGGATTACTAATATTTAAAGCCGTTTGAATAGTAATAACACCTCCAACAAAAAACGATATAAATGCAATAATACCTAAAGAGCCAATAACTAAATCATCAATATCTTTTAAAATAAGATTTTTCATCACAGACCATTTGGTTGGTTTGCGAAACATTTCGGCAATCATTAAAAAATAAGAACCAATATTATGTAAATATGTCATATTCAATTTTAATAGTGCTAAAGTAAAAAAAAGTTAGAGGTATTTAACTTTAATTTTAAATTAAGATATTTTAAAAGATGTATTTTTGAATTTAAATACTATTAGTTATAATGAAAAATACAGTTTCTTTTTTATTTGCCATAATTTTAATGTTTTCTATGTAAAGCACAAACCAGTCATGTGTATAAGCAAAATAATAATTCGGACAAACCAAAGTTTGTGGTTGGTATTGTAGTAGATCAAATGCGATATGATTATTTAACACGGTTTTATAATAAATTTGGTGATGGTGGTTTTAAACGCATGATGAATGAAGGGTATAATTGCAAGAACAATCATTTTAATTATGTACCTACTTATACAGGTCCTGGGCATGCCTCAGTTTATACAGGTACAACACCAAATTATCATGGCATTATTGGCAAATGATTGGTATGATAAAGAAACTAAAAAAAGTGTGTATTGTGCTGGTGATGATAACAGTGGAATCAGTTGGTACTGAAACTGAAGAAGGTAAAATGTCTCCACATAGAATGAAGACAACAACCTTTGCAGATGAAAACAGATTGTTTACACAAATGCGAGGTAAAACCATTGGTATTTCAGTAAAAGACAGAGGTGCTATTTTACCTGCTGGTCATACCGCAAATGCAGCTTATTGGTTTTATGGAAAAGATAAAGGCCATTGTATAAGCAGTACTTTTTATATGAATAGTTTGCCTAATTGGGTAATAGAATTTAATAATTCTAATAAAGCACAATCGTATTTAAAACCTTGGAATACCTTATATGCCATAGAAACTTATACCGAAAGCGGAAGTGATTTAAATAATTTTGAAGGTGGTTTTAAAGGAAAAGAAACTGCAACATTTCCATATGATTTAAATGTTTTAAAAGAGCAAAATGGTGGTTTTGATATTTTAAAAGGAACACCATATGGTAATAGTATTGTAGCAGATTTTGCTATAGCTGCCATTAACAGGAGAACAACTGGGTCAAGATGCTATTACCGATGTGCTTGCCGTAAGTTTTTCTAGTACAGATTACGTGGGACATAATTTTGGAGTAAATTCAAAAGAAGTTGAAGATACCTATATTCGTTTAGATAAAGATTTAGAACGATTTTTTAAAGCTTTAGATAGTAAAGTTGGTAAAGGAAATTATACCGTTTTTTTAACTGCAGATCATGCGGCAATTGATGTGCCAGCGTATTTGCAAAGTGTTAAAGTACCTGCTGGTTATATTGATTCGAACACGCAAAAAGTAAAGTTTACTGAATTTATGAAAACTACTTTTGGTTCAGCCGATTTAATTGAAAACGTAAGTAATAATCAGATGTTTTTAAATAGAGTAAAAATTAAAGAATTGAAGTTAGATTTAGATGATGTACAAGAAGCGATTGTTAATGAAATAATAAATTATCCTAATATTGATAAAGCTTACTACAGCAAAAGTTATGAGTTCTACAGAGTTTACTGCAGGAATTGAAACCTTGTTGAAAAAAGGGTTTAACCAAAAGCGTTCTGGTGATGTGCTTTTTGTTTACGATCCAGCATTTATTTCTTATGGAAAAACAGGGTCAACACATGGTAGTGGTTTAAATTACGATACCCATGTACCCTTATTATTCTTCGGAAAAGGCATAAAACATGGGGAAACATTACAAAAAACAGAAATAACCGATATTGCTCCAACCATGTCGGCACTTTTAGGAATTAGTTTTCCAAACGGTTCTATAGGTAAACCACTAGAATTTGTATTAGATTAATTTGAATAGAAAGACAAAATACACACTGTTAGCGATGATACTTGTTTTGGGTGTTTATGGCTATGAGCATTTTTTAAACACCGAAGAAAAGGCAGAAATTGTTAATAGTGGTAAAGAAGTAAAATTAAGCACCAACGAATTTTTCTTACCAACAAGTACCACAGGGCAAATTGTTCATCATGAAGGGTATTCGTTGTCTTATAGTGAACCGCATGAACAAGCTGAATGGGTTGCTTACGAATTGAAGAAATCGCATTTAACCAATACTAATTTTAAAAGACCTTATTTCGAAATTGATAACGCCGTAAAAACTGGTGCTGCTAGTTGGAGAAATTATAAAAATTCTGGTTTCGACCGTGGACATTTATGTCCTGCTGGCGATAGAACTTACAGTAAATTTGCCTTTGATGAAACCTTTTTAACCAGTAATATTAGTCCGCAAGAACATGAGTTTAATTCAGGTATTTGGAATACTTTAGAACAAAAAGTACGCTATTGGGCAAGTAAATACGACGGTGTTTTTGTGGTAACCGGAGGCGTTTTAAAAGGAAAAATGAGAACCATTGGAAGCGAAAGAGTCGCCGTTCCTAATCAGTTTTATAAAGTATTGATTGATGCAAATTCTGGAAACGTGAAAATGATTGCCTTTTTAATGCCACATGAAAAATCTAACAAGCCACTGTATAAATTTGTAGTGTCGGTAGATTCTATCGAAAAGCTAACAGGTATCGATTTCTTTCCGCAATTAGAAGATGCTTTAGAAGATAGATTAGAAGCTTCGAGCAGTTATAAAGATTGGAGCTTTAATTAGAGTTTTGTCATTCCTTTGAACGAGGGAAACACTTGAAAAATTAGTATTTAAATTTTCTAAAAATCCCTTTCCAACGTAAATTTCTAATAAATTCACCTTCTTCTTCAGACACTAAAAATTCTGTTTTGTTTTTTTTTGCTTTAAAATAACCAGCCAAATAATCTTTAAATAGCGAAAAGCTTCCTTTTTTATAAGCTAATTTTAATGCCGAAATAAATGTAATTACAAAACCGTAACGCATTTTATACATGGCTTCACCTTGTAAATATTTTGATGCTTTGTTGTAACTAATACCTGTTGGTTTTAGATGTTTTACCTGTAGTGATTCATCAGTTAAAATTTCCCAGCCATAAAATTTAGCAAGCAATTCATCTACCGTATCCCAACCCATAGACCGTTTAAGTTTGCCGATTTGCAAAAAACAGTCTTTTCTATAGGCTTTTAAGGCACCACGAATATGATCTTTTCGAGTTAAATTTTCCAATACCCAGAGGTCACCTTTTTCAATATAACAAAATCCAGCAGCCATACCAAGCTTTTTGTCTGTGCTGAAATGATTCGCCAGTTGTTCTAAATAATTGTTTGGAAAAATTAAATCGGCATCAAATTTACAAAGCACATCGTAATGTCCATCTAGCGTTTCAAAACCTTTATAAAAAGCATTAATTATTTTAGAACCAGGTAAGTGTTCATTAGATGATTTTGAATTAACCAGTTGAATCCATTTATATTTTGCTGTATAGCCTTCAACAATATCTTGAGTGTTGTCGGTTGAATTATCATTTACAACAACCACTCGTTTTGGTTGAAGCGTTTGCTTTACTAACGAGTCTAAGGTTAATGCTATTGAACTAGCTTCGTTATGTGCCGGAATAATGATGTAGAAATTCAAACTTGAAATTTTAATTATTCAAAGTTAAACTCTTTCTGCATAAACTATGTAATATCTTGGGGTAAACCATCGCAATATTGGGCGAATGCCAAATTTTTTTGTTGGGTTTGTCCATTTTTGGCGGTCTATAATTTTCCATCCAGCTTTTTCTAATAACCAATCGAATTGCCAATCTTCAAACTCATGATAATGTCTGATCTAGCATATCAGTTTTACTTCTGTATGCAGAAGAAAACCATAATTTAAGAGGAACACTCGCAACCAATTTATCTGTTTTTATAGATCTGAAGCACAGTAAATGGGGATAGTAGATGTTCGAAAATTTCGAAAGCTGTCACTACTTTTGCTTTCGAGTTTTCAATGTTTGAAGTATCAAAATCTAAATCTTCACCTGTCGTGTTTTCAACTTTATAACCATTTCTAGTCATGATTTCTGAAAACGGATTTACAACGCCCAAATCTAAAATAGCTTCATTTTTTGAAACATGTTTTTCTAAAAACTGAATGGTATGTTTAAATCGTTTGTTCGGAAAAGTCTTTTCGTACATTTAAATTCCTTTATTTCCGCAAAGGCAGAAATCTTTAATATTTATAAACAAATGCATTAATATGCATTCCTGCACCAACACTTGCAAATATAAGAACATCGCCCTTTTTAAGACTTTGGTTTTCTATTTTATTATTCCTTACCAAATCGAAAAGTGTAGGTACCGTAGCCACAGAACTATTACCAAGTGTTTGAATACTCATTGGCATCACACCGTCTGGAATTTCAGTTCTATAAAGTCGGTAAAAACGTTTTAAAATAGCTTCGTCCATTTTTTCGTTCGCTTGATGAATAAATATTTTTTTTACATCTTTAATATCTAAACCGCTATTATCTAAACAAGTTTTCATTGCATTAGGAACTGTTGTTAATGCAAATTCGTAGATTTTACGACCGTCCATTTTAATGTATCGGGTGTTTTTATCTAATGCTTGATTGTTTGAATTTCCAAAGTATAAATAGTAAGCTTCATCGTAGGTGTAACTAGCACATTCATGTTCTAAAATACCACCTTCTTCTTCGGTCGCTTCAATAATGGTTGCGCCTGCACCATCAGAGAAAATCATGGCATCTCTATCGTGTTTATCTATAACTCTTGAT
This sequence comes from uncultured Flavobacteriaceae bacterium, assembly GCA_963704215.1. GTDB lineage: Bacteria > Bacteroidota > Bacteroidia > Flavobacteriales > Flavobacteriaceae > Mariniflexile. Next base: position 188,681 of record CAVPHK010000010.1, on the reverse strand, counting down.
AATGTTTCAGATCCTATAACCAAACAGCGTTTTGCCATTCCAGCTTTTATAAATGCTTTGGCTTGTATTACGCCTTCAATCCATCCTGGGCATCCAAAAAGAATATCATAAGCCACACATTTTGGGTTTTTAATACGTAAACTATGTTTAATTCGCGCTGCCAAACAAGGTAGCATATCGCTTTGAACAGTATCATGTTTAACATCACCAAAATTATGTGCAACAATAATATAATCTAATGTTTCTGGATCAATTTTAGCATCAATAATAGCTTTTTCGGCAGCAAAAAAACCTAAATCGGAAGAGTTTAAATGTGTCTTTGCATAACGTCTTTCGGCAATTCCTGTAATAGCTTGAAATTTTTCAATAATAACTTCATTTGGGGAGTTAATTACTGAACCATCGTTATTTAAAAATATATGTTCGTGAAATGCTTCGTTTTTTTCAATGGTATCTGGAATATAGCTTCCAGTACCGGTAATTTTAATATTCATAAAAAGAAAATTTGCCTTTTTTTATTTACGCATAAAAGTACGGTTTTATAAAAAAAGGCAAAACTGATTTTAAATTATTTTACGATGTTCAACGGTTGTTTTTATGCTTCTGCGTAAGCTTCAATAGGCGCACAGTACATATTAAATTTCGATCTCCATATGCATCATCAACACGTCTAACACTAGGCCAAAACTTATTTTGTTTTACAAAGTCTAAAGGGAATGCTGCTTCTTCGCGTGAATATGGGAAATACCATTCATTGGCAGTTATCATTTCTAAGGTATGAGGTGCATTCTTTAAAACATTATTGGTGTCGTCTTTTGAAGCTTTATCAATTTCTTTTTTAATAGAAATCATGGCATCACAAAAACGATCAATTTCCGCTTTGCTTTCACTTTCGGTAGGTTCAATCATTAAGGTTCCAGCAACCGGGAAAGATACTGTTGGCGCATGGAAACCATAATCCATTAAACGTTTTGCAATATCAGTAACTTCAATGCCATTTGCTTTAAATGGTCGGCAATCCACAATCATTTCGTGTGCTGCACGACCACGTTCGCCAGAATATAACGTATCAAAACTACCTTGTAAGCGGTGTTTTATATAATTGGCGTTTAAGAATGGCTATTTTGGTTGATTCGGTTAATCCTTCTGCGCCTAACATTTTAATATAACCGTAAGATATGAGGCAAACCAACGCAGACCCATAAGGTGCGCCAGAAATGGCTGTAATGGCGTTTTCGCCACCAACTTTTACAACAGGATTTCCAGGTAAAAACGGTACTAATTGTTTTGCAACACAAATAGGGCCAACACCTGGTCCACCACCGCCATGAGGGATTGCGAATGTTTTATGTAAATTTAAGTGGCACACATCGGCTCCAATATTTCCAGGATTTGTAAGACCAACCTGTGCGTTCATGTTCGCACCATCCATATAAACTTGGCCACCATTATCATGAATAATTTTGGTAACTTCTTTAATAGCCGATTCGTAAACACCATGCGTAGATGGGTAGGTAACCATTAAACATGATAGATTATCTTTGTGTAAAATGGCTTTTTCTCTTAAATCTTCCACATCAATATTCCCTTCGGCAGTCGATTTGGTTACAATCACTTTCATACCTGCCATAACCGCACTTGCAGGATTGGTACCGTGTGCAGATGAAGGGATTAAGCAAATATCACGATGACCTTCGTTACGAGATTCATGATAGGCTTTAATAACCATTAAACCCGCATATTCACCTTGTGCACCAGAATTTGGTTGTAAAGAGGTGGCTGCAAAACCAGTGATTTCAGTTAATTGGTCTTCTAATTCTTTTAAAACAGTTAAGTAACCTTGCGCTTGTTTTTTTGGAACAAACGGATGGATATTAGCCCATTTAAAAATACTTAATGGCAACATTTCGGAGGCGGCATTTAATTTCATGGTACAAGAACCTAAAGAAATCATGGAGTGGTTTAAAGCTAAATCTTTACGCTCTAAGGATTTAATATAACGCATCAATTCGGTTTCAGAATGGTACTGATTGAAAACGTCAAGTGTTAAAAAATCTGAGGTTCTTTTTATGTCGTTCGAAATATTATTGCCTTCTGAAATGGATGAAATAACAATGGTTTCTTTATTAGCCGCTTCAGCAAATACAGATATTAAATAATTAACATCGCGAACAGAAGTGGTTTCGTTAACAGAAATGGTAACCGTTTCTTTATCTGGATAAAATAAATTGACTTTTTTCTCTTTAGCGAATTGTTTTAATCTCTTTGAATCGGTTTTTATTTGAAGCGTATCAAAATACGATGTAGTTTACTTGTGTATACCCTAAAGTCTTTAAAGCCGAAGCAAGTGTTGAAGCCGTGTTATGTACTTTATTAGCTATAAATCTCAAACCTTTAGGGCCATGATAAACCGCATACATACTTGCCATTACCGCTAATAAAACTTGTGCTGTACAAATGTTTGAGGTTGCTTTGTCGCGCTTAATATGTTGCTCTCGTGTTTGCAAAGCCATGCGTAACGCACGGTTTCCACTGGCATCCTTGGTTACGCCAATAATTCTACCAGGGATATCGCGCTTGTAAGCTTCTTTTGTGGCAAAAAAAGCAGCATGCGGACCACCATATCCCATAGGGATTCCAAAACGTTGGGTTGTGCCAACAACTACATCGGCGCCAAATTTACCTGGTGCTTCCAGTTTTACTAAGCTTAAAATATCTGCAGCTACGGCTACTTTTATTTGTGCTTCATTGGCATTGCTTATAAAGGTCTTTATATCCGTGATTTGACCATCTTTTCCAGGGTATTGAAGAATAGCACCAAAAAATTCTGAAGAGAAATTGAAAGTATCTTCGCTACCAACTACTAATTCAATGCCAAAAGGAGTGGCTCTTGTTTGAAGTAAAGAAAGTGTTTGAGGCAAGATGTTTTCTGAAACAAAAAATTTGTTAACGTTATTTTTCTTTTGGTCGCGTTCTCGAACAGCATATAATAAACTCATAGCTTCGGCAGCAGCCGTACTTTCATCTAAAAGTGAGGCGTTGGCAATTTCCATACCTGTTAAATCCATTACCATAGTTTGGTAATTTAAAAGTGCTTCTAGACGTCCCTGTGCAATTTCTGCTTGATAGGGCGTGTAAGCCGTGTACCAACCTGGATTTTCAAGGATATTTCGTTGAATAACGGCAGGCATAACAGTTGGATGATATCCTAAACCAATATATGTCTTGTAGGCTTTATTTAATTTAGATAATTCGTGAATATGAAGTAAATATTCATACTCTGTCATTGGTTCTTCTAAATTTAAACCGTTTTTTAATCGTATGTCGTCTGGAATTGTTTCATAAATTAGCTGATCTAAAGAGTCTACACCAATGGTTTTCAGCATAAGATTTTGGTCTTCTTCTCTAGGTCCAATATGACGCAATGCAAAAGCGTTTGTATTCATTAAGCTATAATTGTTTAGATAATTCGCAAAATTACATAATATAAAGCGTGTTTAGTTGCATTAAATGGAAAGTTTTTAACCAATTGCAATCGTTATTAACAGTTTGCTTAGTTTTGTGAAATGAAGGTACTGAAGCAGGTTTTTAACTTTTACATAAATAGCAGTATTCATGTAGCTTTATCGGTATTATCGTTAGCAGCAATAACCTTTATGGAGTTTGATGTTTTAATTGATAAAAGCTTCTTGTATTTCGTGTTTTTCGCTACCATTACCGGGTATAACTTTGTTAAGTTTTTTGGTCTGGCTAAATTTCACCACAGAAGTTTGGCTAATTGGCTAAGAGCCATACAGTATTTTTCTTTTGTTTCTTTTTTATTGATGTGTTATTATGCATTCAAATTAAGTTTTAGTGCTTTGATTTGTGTTGGTGGATTGGCGGCCATTACTTTTTTTTATGCGATTCCATATTTCCCGAAACGTTTTATTATTAAAATTAATAATCTCAGAACAGTTGAAGGCTTAAAGGTGTATGTGATTGCCTTAGTTTGGATGGTTGTTACGGCGATTTTACCATTAATAAATGCAGATTATTATTTTAATACCGATGTATTTTTGGTAAGCTTTCAGCGGTTTGTTTTTGTAATCGTTTTAATGTTGCCTTTTGAAATTAGAGACTTGCGATACGATAGCTTAAAACTCGCTACAATTCCTCAGAAATTAGGTGTTCAACAAACCAAAGTGATGGGTGTTGTTTTATTGCTTTTTTTTGTTTTATTAGAATTCTTCAAGAAGGAGTTTGATGTAACAAATCTTGAATTAGTTGCTCTTATAGCACTATTAACGGGGTGGTTTTTAATTCGATCGAAACGAGATCAGAATAAATATTATAGCTCGTTTTGGGTTGAAGGGGTGCCAATATTTTGGCTTTTACTAGTATTCGTTTTTAGATAATGGGGTTTTCTTTTATAGCTTTATCTAAATTTTGTTTCATTTTTTCTTTGCAGTTTTTATCTAAACATTCAATATGTGCTTTTTTTATGGTCTTTGTAAGCTTTATATTGTTTATGGTGTATTTTCTGCAAGCGCGACAAAACACTAAATGAATGTGTAATTTTATTTTTTCATATAATGAAGCGTTTTTATATTGTGCTTTATCACACACATGATTCGCTTCATCGCACTTTAGCATGAGTTTAATTTTCTCAATCATAATTAAAACCAATTTTCTTTTAAACATTCTGCCATAGCGGTTCGGGCTCTATGAATAATCACCCAAAGGTTAGACGCTGTAATATTTAGTTCATTACAAATAACTTCGGTTTCGTAGCCTTCAATAGTTTTCATTCTAAAAACTTCTGCTTGTTTTTCTGGTAGTTTGCTTAAACAATTAAAAATAGCATCGCCAAGTTCGGTATTTTGCATCATGTCTTCTGCTGTTTTATCAAATGGGTCTGCAACGCGTTCTTCGAGCCAATCGCCTTCGGTTTCGCTCTCGTTATTATACGAAATACGGATTTCGGCTTTTCCCTTCTTTGAATTTATTTTCCGGTAATAATCAATAATTTTTCTTTTTAAAATAGAAATTAACCAGGTACGTTCACTGGCTTCTCCTTTAAAATTTTTCATTGATTTTAACGCAGCTAAGAATGTGTCTTGCACCAAATCCTGGGCTATTACTTTATCGTTTACACGTGCTATTGTGTAATTATAAAGGTAATCTGAATAAAGATCAATCCATTTATTCGGATTAATTTGATGATTAGACATTTTTACACGATTTATAGAATTTCAAAAATAAGCTAATCTTTTGAATATTTTAATTGTTTATTAATCCAGCACGTTTTAGTAAAGCTTCAGGTCTTGGTTCTTGGCCTCTAAATCGTTTATAAAGTACCATGGGATCTTCTGTGCCTCCTTGAGACAATATGTGTTCTTTAAATTTAGTAGCAATTTTTTTGTTGAAAACGCCTGTTTCTTTAAAATATTCGAACGCATCGGCGTCGAGTACTTCAGCCCACTTATAACTATAATATCCTGATGAATAGCCTCCTTGAAAGATGTGAGAAAACGAGGTGCTCATACAATTTTCGGCTACTTCAGGGTATAAAGTTGTGTTTTTAAATGCTTCAACCTCATGGATTTTTACATTGTTGATATTTGAAGGGTCTTGCCCATGCCAACTCATGTCGAGTAGTCCAAAACTTATTTGGCGTAAGGTTTGCATGCCTTGATGAAAGGTTGCCGATGCTTTTATTTTTTCAACCAAATCCATGGGTATTACATCTCCTGTTTTGTAATGCGCTGCAAATAGTTCTAAGGCCTCTTTTTCATAGCACCAGTTTTCTAAAATCTGACTTGGTAATTCTACGAAATCCCAAAATACCGAAGTGCCTGATAGACTAGGGTAGGTGGTATTTGCTAACATGCCATGTAAGGCATGACCAAACTCGTGAAATAAGGTAGTAACCTCATTAAAAGTTAATAGCGACGGTTTGCTTTTTGTAGGTTTAGTAAAGTTGCAAACAATAGAAATATGTGGGCGGTCATTCTTGCCTTCTTTAATATATTGTGGTTTGTATGAAGTCATCCACGCACCATTACGTTTTCCTGGTCTGGGGAAGAAATCTGCGTAAAAGATTGAGATTAAATCGCCCTTGCTATTTACCACTTTATAAGTTAAAACATCTTCGTGGTATTTGTCTACATCTTTAATTTCTTCAAAACTTAAATCGAATAATTTTTTGGCGACGGTAAAGGCGCCGCTTATTACATTTTCTAGTTTAAAGTATGGCTTTAAAAGCTCATCGTCTAAATTGTATAACTTTTGTTTTAATTTTTCTGAATAATAGGTACTATCCCATTTTTCGAGTTGCTCAACACCGTCTAATTCTTTGGCGAAATTTTGCAGATTTTCAAATTCGCGTTCGGCAGCGGGTTTTGCTTTTTCGAGTAATTCATTTAAAAAGCTTTCAACTTTTTCGGGTGTTTTCGCCATGCGTTCTTCTAAAACAAAATGAGCGTGGGTTTTATAACCTAATAGGGTAGCACGTTCATGTCTGAGTTTTGCAATTTTTAAAACGATGTCTTGATTATCTAAAGTATCATTGTGAAAACCTTTGCTTCCTGCCGCCAAGGTTATGTGTTTACGAAGCGCTCTATTATCGGCATAAGTTACAAATGGAATGTAGCTTGGATAATCTAATGTAAACAACCAACCTTCCTTTTCTTTAGATTCGGCTAATTGTTTTGCCGCTTCAATAGTACCTTCTGGTAGTCCAGAAAGTTCTTTTTCATCGGTAATTAGCATTTCAAATTTATTGGTTTCGGCCAGAACATTTTCACCAAATTTTAATTTTAACTGGCTCAATTCTTTGTCAATTTTACGCAGAATTAGCTTTTTGTCTTCCGGTAAATTGGCGCCATTTCTGGAAAAGCTTTTATATTTTTTATCTAAAAGTGTGAGTTGCTCAGTGTTTAATTTTAAACTGTCTTTAGCGTCAAAAACCGATTTTATTCTTTTAAACAGTGCTTCATTTAAGGTGATGTCGTTGCTGAATTCTGACAAAAGCGGTGATACCTCCTGTGCAATTTTCTGAATAGTGTCGTTAGTTTCTGCAGAATTTAAATTAAAAAAGATACTAGAAATTCTATCTAATTGCTCGCCAGAAAACTCCAGAGCTTCAATGGTGTTTTTAAAAGTTGGAGTTTCGCTGTTGTTAGCTATAACATCGATTTCGCCTTTGGTATCTTCTATGGCTTGTTTAAATGCAGGAAGAAAATCGTCATTTTTGATTTTGGAAAATGGAGCTGAATTATATGGTGTATTAAACTTTTTTAATAGGATGTTTTGTGTCATTTTAATAGGAAATAAATTAAAAAATAAAATTTATTATGCATACATAATAAGATTTTTATATTTTTGCTCAACAATTTGAAGAGTGACTAACTCAAAAAATTATTCTTAATAGCTAGAAAACCTCGAATAACCTTCGAGGTTTTCTTATTTTAAATCTTTAGCAGATTCGAGAACTTTCTGTTTTAAAGTTTCTTTATAGTCGATTATTTTGTTTAGAACTTCAGGGTTGTTTGAGCCTATAATTTGGGCTGCTAATATACCTGCGTTTTTTGCTCCATTAAGTGCAACGGTAGCAACTGGTACGCCTCCAGGCATTTGTAGAATAGATAAAACAGAATCCCATCCATCTATAGAATTACTGCTTTTTACCGGAACACCAATAACGGGTAATGGTGATAACGAAGCAATCATTCCGGGTAAATGGGCTGCACCACCAGCGCCTGCTATAATAACGGCAAAGCCTCTGGAGTGGGCATGTTTACCATAATCAAAAAGTTTTTCTGGAGTTCTGTGAGCCGAAACTATATCAATTTCAACTTCAATATTAAAATCTTTCAAAATATCGATAGCGTCTTGCATAACAGGCAAATCGCTTTTGCTTCCCATAATAACTCCTACTTTATTCATATTTATTCGCTTATAACTTTAATTGTCTTTTTTACTTCTTCGGCAATGCGACGCGCTTCGTTTAAATCTTCATTTACAATCGTTACATGCCCCATTTTACGAAATGGTCTTGTTTGTTTTTTTCCGTAAATATGAGGTGTTACACCATCAAGTTTCATAATGGATTCGATATTTTTATAAACAACATTCCCACTAAAACCTTCAGCTCCTACTAAATTTACCATGACGCCTCCTACTTTACTGTCTGTTCGCCCTAAAGGTAAATTTAAAATTGCGCGTAAATGTTGCTCAAATTGAGAAGTGAAACTTGCTTCAATGGTTTGGTGACCAGAATTATGAGGTCGTGGCGCCACTTCGTTTATCAAAATCTCATCGTTTTGTGTTTGAAACATTTCAACGGCTAATAACCCCACATGATTAAATGCTTTTGAAGTGTTTAAAGCGATTTCGACAGCTTTTTTTGCAACTGCATCAGGAATTCTTGCCGGACAAATAACATATTCCACTTGATTTGCTTCGGGGTGAAATTCCATTTCTACTACAGGAAATGTTCTGGTTTCGCCGGATGCATTTCTGGCTACTATAACGGCTAATTCATTTTTAAATGGCACTAAATTTTCTGCGATGCATTCTCCTTTTGGCAAGCCTTCTAAATCTGAAAGGTTTCTAACCACTTTTACACCAGTTCCATCGTAGCCAAATTGTGCTGCTTTCCAAACAAATGGAAATGCTAAACCACCATTATTAACGGCATCTTCAATTTCTGAAAGATATGCGAAGCGTGAAAAAGGCGCTGTGGGTAAATTATGATCTAAATAAAACAATTTCTGAGTTGCCTTATTTTGTATTTTTTTTAAAGTTTTAGAAGACGGATAAACCTTTTTGCCTTCTTTTTCAAGCGCTTCCAAAGCATCAACATTAACGTTTTCAATTTCAATGGTTAATACATCTACTTGTTTTCCGAAGTTATAAACCGCTTCAAAATCCATTAAATCACCTAAATGGAATTCATTACTAGCTATTTTACAAGGCGCTTCGCTACTGGCGTCTAAAACACAGGTGTAAATGTCAAATTTTCGGGTATCGTTTAATAACATTTTACCCAATTGTCCGCCACCTAGAATACCGAGTTTAAAATTTGAAGAAAAGAAATTCATGTAAATATTTGTGCTAAAATTGATTATTGCAATGCAAAAATACACTTAAATATCAATTTGTGCCTAAATCGTAATTCAAAAAATCGTTATTACTTAATCTATTGATTATCTTTGCGACTTCCAAAAAATAACATAACAGTGATAAAGTTACACGATAAATATTTTAAACCATTTATTTCAGCGAAGGAAATAGATGATGCGATGCAGCGTTTAGCCATCGAGATTGCAAACGATGTGGGAGACGAAATACCTGTTTTTGTTGGTATTTTGAATGGTTCTTTTATGGTGGTGAGCGATTTTGTAAAAAAGTATCCTAAGCCATGCGAGGTTACTTTTATTAAATTGGCATCTTATGAAGGTGTGAAATCTACTGAAGATATTCAACGATTAATTGGATTAACTCAAGATTTAACGGGTAGGACGGTTGTTATTTTAGAAGATATTATCGACACGGGTAATACACTTGCAGAGGTTCATAGAATTTTTAAAAATGAAAATGTAAAATCGTTAAAAATTGCGACTTTATTTTACAAACCAGAAGCATATAAAAAGGATTTTAAATTACATTATGTTGGTATAGAAATACCAAATAAATTTATAGTTGGTTATGGCTTAGACTACGATGGTTTAGGACGAAACATACCAGAAGTCTATCAAATAAAAGAAACACAATTCATGACAAATTTAGTATTATTTGGCCCTCCAGGTGCAGGAAAAGGAACGCAAGCAGAATTTTTAAAGCATAAATATAATTTAGTGCATATTTCTACCGGCGATGTTTTTAGATTTAATATTAAAAACGAAACTGCATTAGGAATGCTAGCCAAATCGTATATGGATAAAGGTGAATTGGTTCCAGACCAAGTAACAATAGATATGTTGAATGCCGAAGTAGAAAAGAACTCTGGCGCGAAAGGTTTTATTTTTGATGGGTTTCCACGCACTAATGCACAAGCTGAAGCCTTAGATAAACTTATGGAAAGCAAAGATTCTTCAATAAATGCCATGGTGGCCTTAGAAGTTGAAGATGAAATTTTAGTAAAACGTCTTATTGGCAGAGGAAAAACAAGTGGTCGTGCCGATGATGCTGATGAATCTATTATTAGAAACAGAATTAAAGAATATTACGATAAAACAGCTATTTTAAAAGATTACTATTCGGCACAAAAAAAATATTTTGGTGTTGATGGCGTTGGTAGTATTGAAGAAATTACTAAGCGATTAAGTGCTGTAATTGATAAATTATAAATTATCAAAAAGAGTTTAAAACTTTAAACTTTAAACTTTATACTAAATTTAAACTCATTTCATGACTGAAGGGAATTTCGTAGATTACGTAAAAATGTTTGTTAGCTCTGGTAACGGAGGTAAAGGATCGTCGCATTTACACCGCGAAAAATTTATTGAAAAAGGCGGGCCAGATGGGGGAGATGGTGGTCGTGGTGGTCACGTAATTTTTCGTGGAAACTCAAATCTTTGGACCCTACTTCATTTAAAATTTAAAAAACACATACGTGCAGGGCATGGCGAACATGGTGGTAGTAGTCGAAGTTTTGGTGCCGATGGCGTTGATGAATATGTAGATGTACCTTTAGGAACCGTAGTACGAGATACCGAAACCAACGAAATTATTTTTGAAATTACCGAACACGGTGAAGAAAAAATTATAGCCGAAGGTGGTAAAGGTGGTTTAGGAAACTGGCATTTTAGAACCGCAACCAACCAAACACCTCGGTACGCGCAACCAGGTATACCTCACGAAGAAAAACACGTTACTTTAGAGTTAAAAGTACTTGCCGATGTGGGGTTGGTAGGTTTTCCAAATGCAGGAAAATCAACACTTTTATCGGTAGTAACTTCAGCAAAACCAAAAATTGCCGATTACGAGTTTACAACCCTTAAACCTAATCTGGGTATTGTAAAATATCGCGATTTTCAAACCTTTGTAATGGCCGATATTCCTGGAATTATTGAAGGTGCTGCCGAAGGACGCGGACTTGGGCATTACTTTTTACGCCACATCGAGCGTAACTCTATTTTACTGTTTTTAATTCCAGCCGATGCGCCCGATATTAAAAAACAATACGATATTCTGTTGGACGAACTGCGTCGCTACAACCCAGAAATGTTGGACAAAGACCGCATTATCGCCATTTCAAAATGCGATATGCTAGACGATGAACTTAAAGCAGAATTAAAAGAATTACTCGATAACGAATTACCAATTCCGTATCTATTCATTTCCTCGGTTGCCCAACAAGGTATCACCGAGTTAAAAGATACGCTTTGGAAAATGTTGAATTCTTAGGGCGTTACCACAAGGGTCGGGCTTTTCGTTTCAATCTTTTTGCGTCATTGCGAAGAAAATTTCTAATTTTCTGTGGCAATCTCTTAATCAGAAGTAATTATTTTTTTTGATTGGCAAAAAGGATTTTCACTACAATCCCTAACGCAAATCCCAACGAGAATTAAACAATTGGAATAATTTTTGATTAACTTTATATTAAAATTTTAAGTTATGAGAATCTTAACCTCCCTATTATTAATCTTCCTAGTTGTTTCTTGCGCCCCCATTCGTGTAAACTACGATTTTGAAAGAGGAACCGATTTTAATCAATACAAAACCTATAGCTATTATGGCGATTTAAAAACGGGTTTAAGCGAACTAGATACCAAACGATTTTTAGATGCATTAGATGCGCAAATGGCAGCCAAAGGATTTTCATTTTCAGAAACGCCAGATTTTTTAGTAGATATAAAAAGCAGCGAATATCAACAAATGCAGCGCAATACTGTGGGTGTTGGATTAGGCGGTAGTGGGCGAAATATGGGTGGTGGTATTTCCATCGGGTTGCCCATTGGTCAATCTAATGTAAACCGACAAATTATTATCGATTTTGTAGATGAAAATGGCAAAGGTTTATTTTGGCAAGCGGTAACCGAAACCAGTATGAGTCCCAATGCATCACCCGAAAAACGCGAGCAACTTTTTAATGCAATTATCGAAAAAGTGTTAGAGAAGTATCCACCTAAATAATAAAATTCCTGTGAAAACAGGAATCTTTCAATCATTAATATAAAAATATAGATTCCCACTTCCGCAGGAATTAAAACTATTTCACTAAATTTTAACCAATTTTTTACTGGCTAGAAGCATATTTCCAGAATAGAAATTAGTCAAATAAATTCCAGCGCTAAAATTACTAATATCAACTTGGTTGGTTTGATATTTGTTCATTGAAAGTGTTTTAATTATTTTACCATCTAAACTAACAATTACCACTTTAAGGATAGCATCTTTATTACTTTCAAGCTTAAAATTAACCACGGTGTTTGATGGATTTGGATACATCGAGATATTATAATTGGCCATTTCACTTGTAAGATCCTTAATTCCTAAAGCAGATTTTTCAATAGTCCATGTTACAGTATGCACATGAAAGGAATCGTGATTATCGATTTTTAAAAATGACGTTGCATCATTTACCGAAACCGTTAACGTGTTTGTACCTATGATTAAATCAGTTTCCATAATGCTTAAATCGTCAACATCATTTGCAAAATCAACTGTATTTAATATCCATTTACTTTTTAAAGTATTTGGATTAGGTTTTACTAAATCCAAATGAAAATCAATAGGAAATGTTGGGTTTAAAATAGTATTTGAAACAGGTGTATAAGAATCAATGGGCGAAACCATACTATGAATTTTTTCAATAATCCCTTCTTTGCAAACCGAACAAAACAACTTGTCTATACTTTCCATGATACAATTTTGATGTGGTTTATACCAATTTGCACAATTTCCGGTAGTGCAGGTATACTGGTAAATGCCAACATTATTAATATTTAACCAATTTTTCCATCTAATTAAACTGGCATTTGTTTCTTGTGTCATGTTTATGGCTTCGGCGGCCAACAAATCGCCTGGGTAATATTCATCTTTTAAATCGAATAAAGAATGCCCCAATTCATGCATAATTACATTAGTTCCCCAGATGCCTTTATAAGCCATCGGAAAATTTCCACCACTACCGCCATATTCGGTCGAGTTTACTAAAATTAAGGCTTGATCAAAAGCTGGAAAATTACTAGCCAAAACATTATTGATTTTAATTTCGGTGTTATTTGCGTTATAACCATCTATTTCATAATAAAGTAACCAATGGATCCCAAAGGAATCATAGGTAGCATTAAAGTAGGTATCTACAAATTTGGATGGTAAATTGTTGTAAGGCTCGGTAACATTCGTAGCGGTTCCAGGATGGTCGGCGCCACTTTCATTGGAAGGCACTTTTACAATATGAACATTAAAATAACTGGCATATTCTTTAAAAGGCGATTGATTAAACATGCCATCCATAAAACTGATAGCATCAGTTTTAAATTGTGCTAATTCGCTAGTCTGATACCCTTCACTTAAAATAACTAAATTGATTCTTTTATCATTATCGCCAGAATTCTTTATGGTTTCGGAATCAAAAACCTGTGCGTAAAAAATTTGAGAACAAATAAAAAATAATGCGGATAAAAGCGGTTTCATTGTTAATCAATCTTGGTAATGTGTAAAGGGCTTGTATGCTGCAATGTATCTATTATTTCGCTAATAGCAATAAACTTTGTTTTGTTGTGTAGCTGCAATCTTAAAATCAAGGGCGTTTGACGAATTTCTACTGTTTTATTTTCAAATATAAGCGAATCACTAAGCATTTCAATTTGTTTAATAAATGGGTTTTTTATAATAATAGATTCAATTTCTGATGAATCTTTATCTAACTGACTGCATTTTAAATCGTTAACCGAACCAGATTTAGTGTATATATTAGAAGCGTTTTTAAGTTTACCGTCTGTTTTTGTTTTGCTTATAAACTGAACACTGATGTTGTTTTTACTAGTTTTTGATATGATGTAATTCAAAAAAACCAATTTCGGAGTTTCATCACCTATATTTTTTTTTGAAACACAAGAAATTAGCAACATTAAAAAGAGTGTTGTTATTAAAAAACTGCTTCTATTTTTAATAAGGTTATTTTTCAACTGATAGTTTTAGCATTACAAATTTACAAGTAATAAAGAGGCTTTAAAGCCTCTTAAATTTATAATTCATCCTTTAAGTAAATCTCTATATTTATCTCTGTAATTAAAGAGCATTAATATATTTAGCAAAAACATCACGACTCCTGGACCTATTCCATCTGGGTTTAAAGTAATGTGAAAGAGAATAATGTTTACGGATACACTCATTAAAATAATAGCCATTAGTGCTCCATATTTATTAAAAATAAACGATAAACCTGCAATGAATTCTACTGCTCCAACTAGATATAATGTTTTTGTAGCCATTAAAGCGCTCATATAATTCATTATTGAATCAGGCAAATCTGAGGGAGCTGGCATAAAATTAAAAAATTTATTAGCTCCAAAAATGGCAATTAATACGCCGAAAATAATTCGAATAATGTTTAAAGCTTTTTTCATAATTTTCAATGTGTTTTAGTTCGTGAAATGAAAGATAATAAATATTTCAATAGCTTACATCGTAACAAAATTACTTAACCAACAAACGCACACCTTCACTATGGCTACTAAATTCTGGTGCATACATACTTTGAATGGTTGTAATTCCATTACTCAAATTTCCTGCATTATTCACTCGTAAATCGTATTCAAATACATAAACACCTTTTGGTAAATAATCAAAAAAGAAATTGGTTGAAGCATCTTTGGTGCTTTCATAATAACCCAAACCATCTTGCCATTTGTATTGCTGAAATTACATTTATAGGTTCTAATCCTGCAGCACGCATATCTTTCATGTGTACAAATTCCATAGCTCTATCGCTTCTCAATTCAATACGAACACGAACTAAATCGCCTACTTTTAAATTAGTATTCTGTAGTGATTTCAGAAATTTCTTCACCAGTATCAGTATTCTTTTTTAAGAATAGTTTTTTCTTCAATTTAAGAGGTGTTTCAGCAGAAGTAATTTTATCTAAATCTTCAAAATATTGCCAGTATAAACCACCCCAAGCAATACCTTCGCCTTTTTTGGTTAATAGTAACATTTCCCATTTCTGGTTTAATTTCTGAAGTGTTCCAAGAAGTTTTATAATAACCTGTTCCTGCTTCAATTTTTACATTTTCTAATTTTGAAGGGTCTATTTTTTGATTACCAAAAGTCACATCAACAGCATCGGTTACCGATAACCAATCGCTTCCTTGAAGTAATAAAGCATAAACAGCTTCGGTAGTTGCTTTGGTGGTTTTCCATTGATTGGTTTGTTTGTTTTTAAGTAACCAAATTTTTAAATTATCAATAGTTTTGGTATCATTTTCAATTTCTGAAAAGGCTTCAATTAATAACGCTTGTGTTTCAATAGGTGCTTGATACCAATACCAAGAACTGGTGTTTTCTTTCCAATACATTCCTAATTCATCATTAGTAATACTGTTTTCTTTTAATGATTTTAAAATTTTTGAAGCTGTGTTTTGTCATTCATTCTATGTAACAACTAACGCCATTAATCCTTTTGAATATAGGAACGACTCTAACCAATACTTCTGAATTTGTGTTTGGTAATATTTGATAATATCTTCAACTTCTTTCGATTTTTTAATCTCCGGATAAAAGCTTCGCATGTATAAATAATGCAATTGTGTGTAGCTTAAATGATCTTTGCTTAAATCGACTTTTGCATCGTGTTTTCTAATGTCTTTGTATTCTTGAATGAACTCATCATCTAAATAATTGATGGCTTTTTCAATCATTTTTCGATTCTGAATTTATTTCAACTACATTCAATTGTTTTAAATGTCCAAAACCAGTAATAATATGTTGTGTAATGTATCTGTTTTCGCGTCCACCATTAAACCAAGGCCATGCACCATTACTTAATTGATTATTTTCTAGTTTGGTTTTAAGCCGATTCTAATTCGTTATTCATTTTATTTAAATCGAATAACAAAGCAATACGTTTTTTCTGTTCGGTTTCACTTTGTGCATCGCGTAACCAAGGTGTTTCTTGAATAAGGATAGATTTTAATTCTTCATTTTTTTCTAAGTTAGAAATAAGGCATCAGAGTTTTTCCATTGATTAAATACTTCTTGAATTCTTGGGTTTGAATTGGCAATATGACTTGCCAATGTATTAGCATAATACCTTGAAAATGTTTGTTCGTTACATTCATACGGATATTCCATTAAATAAGGTAAACGCCTGCACTGCATACCAAGCTGGGTTGGAAGTCATTTCTAAAGTTAGTTTATGGTTTTTTAGTGTTGTAGAGGTGTTATTTTTTAACTTTATCTAAAGTAAATGTTTTGGTTTGATTGCTGCGAATCCACATTGGTAATGTTTCTGTAACCAACATTCTGTTTGATAAAACAGGCAAAACATTTTGTTCACCATCACTAAAATCACCTGCTTTTGCTATAATTTTATATTGAACAGCATCTGACATTATCAGGAATTGTTAAGTTCCATGACACTTGGGTATTGCCTTTTGCATCTACCGCAAAGAGTCTCTGTCACTGCGTCTCGAAGCTCTGACAAGTTGTTGCGTAATGTCTTTTCCTGAAATAGCATCAGTTAATACTAATTGGCTTGTCCAGAAAGTTGTTTTTCTGTTAGATTTGCAATTTTAGTGCTAATGCTTATTTCATCACCTTGACGTAAAAAACGTGGTGCATTTGGAATGACCATCAACTCCTTTTGAGTAACTGTTGTTAATGTTTTAGTAGCACTTTCTAAGGTTTTGGTATGCGCTAATAATTGTAATTTCCATTGGGTTAAAGCTTCTGGTGTTGTAAAACTGAAACTAACATTCCCTTCTTTATCTGTTTGTAACTGTGGAAAGAAAAAAGCGGTTTCTTGAAGATTTTTTCGAATTTGAATGTTGTCGAAGTTTGGTTTATCTTGATCTTCATCTTTGTTTTTATCTTTAAGACTTTGCTTATATTTCACCAATGCTTTAATTCTATCAGGAACTTCTACAGATATGTCTTCTGCAACTTCATCTAAACTTTCCTTTTTCATAAAAGCTACTTCAGCACTCTCTACAATTTGAACTCTATTGTCTGACTTTTTGGAAAGCATTGAATTCATTCCTCTAATTCTAATGGAATTATTATATCCAAAATAAAACTCAAACCAATTTAATTGATCATATTGTTGTTGTGAATAGTTGCTGATTGAACGATTATTATAAACTCTAAAATTTTGTGTACCAAAACTATCGTTTGCATTACTGCGATTATAAGAATAATATGTTGGCTTGTTTATCGGGTTAAAACTCCAAGCATGCGATTTAAATTGGTCTAAAGAGGCATCGTACATACTTGCCAATAATTCGGCAGACACTTTTTCGCCTTGAGGTCCTTTAATTTTAAAACTCCAGGTTTCATCTGTTCCGGGTTGTAATTTATCTCTAAAAGTTGTGGTTTCAATATCTAAATCGGTTTTTGGATAAGGCACGGAAATTAGTTCTGTTCCCGATTGAAAACTATTGAAAGCAGCAAAACTATAGTTGATTGCAAATCCACCAACATCGTCTTTTGATATAGGAATGCTGATCGTTTTTTTATTGTTATTTAGTTGAATGATTTCGGTTAGAATATTTTCATGGTCTTTTTCAACTGAAACTGTTATATTCAAATTATCGGCTGCGGAAGCGAACGTTATTAAAGCAGTTTCACCAACTTTATAAGTCGGCTTATTAGCGGTAATACTAAACAATTGATTATCCGCGAGTGTTTTATCATCTTCACTATACAATGTGGTTTTAATTTCGTCTTTAACTAACTGACCGAATTTGTCTTTACTTTCTAAAGTGATTAGGTATTGTCCTGATTCCCATTTTTTAATATTTCCTAAGGCAAGGTCTTTGGAAGTTTCTGTATCAAAGGATTTTTCAAAAACCAAAGTCCCTTTTTCCCAATTACCAGAATGATGTTCGTCGGTATAAGCATCATGCGGAAATAGGTTTTTAAACGCTTCTTCCGAAAACTCTTGATAATCGGGAGCGGCCCAAGGTCGGTTTCTTAAAACTGTACTTGGTGCCTGCAATTTGTAAATTTTAATAACTCCACTTGCCGGAACAAATTCACCATTTAGGTTTTTGGTATCGATACCGATTTTATGGGCTTTATTATTTTTGTCCAGTTTTTCATCCAAATTCATATTTGCTGTTAAAGCATGATATCCCACATTCACGATAGTAGTGGTACTTCGTGTTTCACCATTTAAATCGGTAACATCAGCCGTAATTTCGTAGTTAAAAATAGGTAAACTAGTTTGTCTACACTATTATCGGGAAGTGCTTTAAAGGTAATTTCAAATTCACCTTTTTCATTGGTAGTAGTTTCGCCATGTGTAATTTCTTGAGGTTCGCTGTTAAACCACGGACGATACCAAAAATACCATCGCGGGTATTCAACTTTTCTATGAACACGATACACCACTTTGGCATCGGTTATATTGCTACCTGCATATGCCAAAGCAGTACCTTTTACGGTAACGCTATCATTCACTTTAAAAGTTTCGGTTACAGGTGTGAATTTGGTTTCGAATTTGGGGCGTTTATATTCTTCAACCGAGAAATAATGATTGACTTCAAAATCTTCAACATTACCATCAAATTCTATATGATATTCGCCATTAAGGCCACTACTTGGTAAAATAAATTCACCAGCAACAGAACCAAATTCATTAGTAATCAATTCAAGTTCTTTTATTTTTACGTCGTTAACGTCGTATAAAATAGCATAAACGGACTTATTAGGTACAACTTCCGATTTTCCATCTTTTGTTTTTAGAGCAATAGCTTTAAAATATACGGTTTGTCCGGGGCGGTAAATACTTCGGTCTGTAAATAAAAAGCCTTTATATGTTGTTTCTTCTTTGTCGGTTTTGTAAAATCGGTTTACATAATAGTCGCCAAAATAAGCGGTATCGTTGATGTGTTTTACTTTTACAGAAAGGTTTCGGTAGCGGTCTGAAGTTTTCTCAATTTTAATTACGCCGAATGTGTTCGTGGTGAAATTTTCAGTATTTAAACTTCGACTGTTATTCTCAAAATAGCTTATCTCAACAGATGCATTGCTGATAGGTTTACCGTTGTTTCGGTCAATAATTTGGAGCGTTTTATAATTTTCGCTTTCAGTTTCTACTAAGGCCAAATTGGTGACTTGGATTGTACTAAAAGCAAAAGTTTCATTATCATTTTTAGGCGAAGTAAAAATCAAATAAGTACCATTATTCAATACAGGGATTACTATTTCAGTCTTATGGTTTTGGTAATCATGTTCGTTGCGTAAAATACTTTCCCATGTTTTGGTTACATCCAGTTTTTTTATAAACGCTAATTGTTCCTCTTTTCTATAAATTTTGTTGAATTTTTCTAACTGATTTCTGGATATTTTGAAAACTTTAAATTCAAGTTGCTCTAGATTTTTATAGCTTACCAGTAAACGCGCATGTTGCTGTATTGGTAAAAAATCTTCGGTAGTTATTTGTAGCGATTGCTGTTCTATTTGCTGTTTTAAAACCAAACACTTTTCGGCCCCTCTACTTTTTGGAAATTGTTGTATTACAGCATTGCATATATCTATAGCTTCTTTAGCTTTCCAACGGTTATCCTCATTGGTTTTTGGTTGATATTGACTGCTTTGCTGTTTGTAAATCAAAGCGATTTCATAATCATACAAACCAGCAACTTCATGTAATTTTAATTTTTCGCTTTCTGTTTTTAAGGCATTTAGCAACAAAGATTCTTTGTCGTTAAAAATAGCATGTTCATTAACAAATTTTAAGCGCTCAATATTAACATCGGCTAAAGCAAATGGTGTTTTGTCTTTGATGTGAAACTGTATTAATTCCTGATAAATTTTTAACGCATGTAACTGTAACGAGGTCGAATCTTTTGATGTTATTTTAAGGCTTGTAAACGTAGTGGCATCACTTATGTAATCCGGATTATCTATTTCGAATTTATAGGCAGGTTTGGTAATATGTGTTTCATTAGTTTTATAAAATTCTAAAGCATTATGGCTTAAAAAGTCAAATAGTGTAGGGCGATATATTTTCGAATCTTTTTGAAGATTTAATATGTCATCATACTTATTTAAACTCTCTAATTGAAGTGCCAACCCATTTTTTAACGACTTTTGGTAATGCACATGTATTTCTTCAAACAGGGTTTCTAAATCCCAGGTTCTAAAATCTTGTACCTGTCCTGAGCTTGTCGAAGGGTCTGCTTTTTCAATAGTTTTTGTTCTTTTATAAAATTGCCATCGGTTTTGGGTAAAATATTGCCAGTATAAATTGGCTAAAATGTTTTCAAGGATGTTTTTTGTTGGAAATGAATTTTTATCAATAGACTTTTTAAAATCATTAATAATTTTTAACTGAGCGTCTTCTTCTAAAACCATTGCAAATTTGCTCTTAAAAAACATCGTTTTTATAAGTTGAATCTGGTTTTTATCCTTTTCGGCAAGCACGTAAATTTGTTCTACAATGTTTAATGCCGACTTAGGTAGACCTTCCATTTCATGTTTTTCAACAGACTTCCAAAGGATTTCGTAATTAGAATTTTGGCTGAAGCCAAAGTTGGAAAGCAAAATAATTGTTAAAAAAATAACTGATTGTCTCATTTGATTACATTTGTAGATAATTTGCTTTCAAAAGTTATTCCAAAAAACAATAAGATTTAGAATAATTTCGTTAGTTGATTGAAATTAGTTAATTTAAGAAAAATAAAGATAGATTTGTTTAACACGCTGTGATATGAGAAAAATTATATACCTACTACTTTTTCCGCTGTTGTCATTCGGTCAATCTCAACTCGATAGATTCGAAGATTATATTAAACATAAAAAGTTTGATGTTGCCGAGATTAAATTAACAGTGTATTTAGAACAACATCCTGAAGATTTTGATGCTTTAGAGCTTTTAGGAGATACCTATGGGCACCAAAAAAAGTGGGATGAAGCTATAGAAATTTATAAAAAACTAATAAAAGCGATTCCAAAAAGTGCCGAGTATCATTATAAATATGGTGGTGCTATGGGTATGAAAGCTCTAGAGTCTAGCAAAATCACCGCTATTGGGATGTTAGACGATATAGAATCAACACTTCAAAAAGCAGCAAAATTAGATCCCGATCATAAAAATGTACGTTGGGCATTGGTAGAATACTACATGAAAGTACCAGGAGTTTTAGGCGGAAGCAAAAATATGGCATTAAAATATGCCTATCAGTTAGAGCAACTTTCCAAGGTAGATGGCTATTTGGCAAAAGGGTTTATTTACGAATATGATGAAAATCCGGAATTAGCCGAAAAGTATTATAAATTGGCTATAAAAGAAAGTGGTTCGCTTTGGTGTTATAACAAACTTACCGACTTTTACGAAAAACAAAAACAGCCAGAAAAAGCACTTGCTAATTTAGAGATTGCTAAACAGAAGTTACAACGGAACGAATTGCAATATAAGATTGGAAAATTGGCAGCAGAATATAATATCGAGTCACAAAAAGGCGTACAATGCTTACAAACCTATTTAAAAAATTATTCACCCAAGGATGGTGTCCCAAAAGCATGGGCACATTATAGGCTTTCGCAAATTTATTCACACAAAAAAAACAAAGCTGCAGCCTTAAAATATATCGATTTGGCACTTGCAGAGGCACCAGGAATAAAGTCTTTTAAGCAAGAAAAAATTAAAATATTAAAGTTGTAATATCTGGGCGTTACCAAATCCTGAAACAAGTTCAGGAACTGGGTCGCGCTTTCAGCTATATCTTTTTTGCCTTTAATGGCAAAAAAGGATACCGCTTCAATCGCTAACGCAAAAACTTCGGTTTTCAGTAAAGAGTCTTCCAATATCTATTATTATATTTACTGCATTAAATCAACTTCATGAACGTACATTTTATAGCTATCGGTGGTTCTGCAATGCATAATTTGGCCATAGCATTACATAACAAAGGATACCAAGTAACAGGTAGCGACGATGAGATTTTCGAACCCTCAAAATCAAGACTAAATGCAAAAGGTTTATTGCCAGAGTCTTATGGATGGTTTCCCGATAAAATTAATACTAATTTAGATGCTATTGTTTTAGGAATGCACGCTAAAGCTGATAATCCAGAATTGTTAAAAGCACAAGAATTAGGATTAAAAATATATAGTTATCCGGAGTTTTTGTACGAGCAATCTAAGAATAAAACGCGTGTAGTAATAGGCGGGAGTCATGGAAAAACTACTATTACGTCCATGATTTTACACGTGATGCATTACCATAACCGCGATGTAGATTATATGGTTGGTGCACAATTAGAAGGTTTTGATGTCATGGTAAAACTAACCGAAACCAACGATTTTATGGTGCTTGAAGGCGATGAATATTTGAGTTCACCAATAGACCGACGTCCAAAATTTCATTTATACAAACCTAATATTGCTCTTTTAAGTGGTATTGCCTGGGATCATATAAATGTGTTTCCAACTTACGATAATTATGTGGAGCAATTCCGCATTTTTGTAGATAGCATTGTAAGTGGTGGAAGTATTACCTATAATGAGGAAGATCTTGAAGTAAAACAAGTTGTTGAAGCTTCGGTAAATACCATTCGAAAACTACCATATCATACTCCGGAATACACGGTTGAATACGGACAAACATTATTAGAAACACCCGAAGGCCCGTTGCCTATTGAAGTTTTTGGTAAACACAACCTTAATAATTTAGCGGGCGCCAAATGGATTTGCCAGCATATGGGAATTGATGAAGACGATTTTTATGAAGCCATTGCAACTTTTAAAGGTGCTAGTAAACGTTTAGAAAAAATTGCAGAAAGTAAAAGCAGTGTGGCTTATAAAGATTTCGCACACTCACCAAGTAAGGTTGAAGCCACTACCAATGCTGTAAAAGAGCAGTACGGAAACCGAACCGTTGTGGCCTGTTTAGAATTGCACACGTACAGCAGTTTAAATGCCGAATTTTTAAAAGAATACAAAGGCGCTTTGGATGCTGCTGATGTCGCGGTGGTGTATTACTCCCCACATGCGGTTGAAATTAAAAAGCTTAAGGAGGTGACTCACGAACAAATTGCCAATGCGTTCGAGCGTGACGATTTAATTATTTACACCAATCCAGACGATTTTAAGAACTTTTTATTTTCGCAAAACTTTGATAACAAGGCGTTGCTTTTAATGAGTTCCGGTAATTATGGAGGGTTGGATTTTAATGAGGTTAAAAATTTGATTAAGTAGTCTTTTTTCAAGAAGGGTTACGATGGAAACCATTTAAGACGATATCGAGTTAAATTTTACGTTTAAAATTAAACGCTGTTAAGTTCTATTTCCATCGTGTTTCAATCCACTTTTTTTGCACTGCTTTAGTAAGAAATGTCCATGCCACTATACGAGACGATTTATTGCCAGTGCCTAAAGGAATGGTTTTAACCTCCAGTGCTTTTTCTTTTTCTAAGGCTTTGTAAATCCCTTTTAAATTCGATTTTTTGGAGACTAATGTTGAAAACCAATAGCAGTTTTTAGAGAATTTTTTACTTTCCTTAATGATATTATGAATAAACTTATGTTCGCCACCATCGCATATTAATTCGTTACTAATACCCGAGAAATTGAGTTGAGGTGTTTTAACCGATTTCCCCGAAAGATTTGTTAGTTTTCTGAGGGTTCCTTTTTGAGCCTCTTCTGCCGAAGCATGAAAAGGTGGATTGCAAATGGCTGCATCAATAAATTCCTCTCGGTTTATAATGCCATAAAAAGCATCTTTTGGATTGTCTTGCAACCGGCAAGAGATTTTACCTTGAAGCGATGCATTAGAATCTACTATCTTCTGTGCTGATGCAATAGATTTTGGGTCTATATCAGATCCTATAAATTTCCAGCCGTATTCTGTAACGCCAATTATAGGGTAAATGCAATTTGCGCCAACACCAATATCAAAACAGGTTATTTTATTGCCTTTTGGAATTCTTCCAAAATTATTTTCGCTTAACAAATCGGCTATATAGTGAATGTAATCTGCTCTTCCTGGTATTGGAGGACATAAGTTTTCATCGGAAAAATCCCAGTATTCTATACCATAATAATGGTTTAACAAAGCTTTATTTAGAAGTTTTACCACAACAGGGTTAGAAAAATCGACCGTTTCCACACCAAAATTATTAGGCTTAATATACGTTGCCAATTCAGGAGTAACGTTTGCTAACGCCTCTAAATCATAGCGCTCTCGGTTTTTATTTCGTGGATGCAGTCTTGCTTTTTCTACTTCATTATTTTTTTTGCCTTGTTTCATGGAACTATATAGGAGGGTGTAAATTTATTGCCTTCCAATGCTTCAAAATTACAATTAATTATTAATCAATTTCAGTTACTTTAAACTGTAGCTGTAAATTAAGGGAAATATTAATTGGTTACGAAGTAGCTGAGTTTTTTAAAATTTTGTTCAATAATCCCATGGCTACGTATAGCATGGGAGAAATTAATATTTCTTGTATACTACCAGCAAATGCTCTTAAATTAAGACTCATGCCTCCTATAAACCAGTCGAACAGCCCGAGCGCGGTAATAGTAGTTAATCCTGAAATATGGACAACGTGCCATATAAATGACATCCAAGAATCCGATAATTTCCCGAGGTGGTAGGTGCCAACAAAATACACTACTATGGTTGTTCCAAACTTAATAACGTGCTTTATTTTTGTTGGCAATACTAAGTCGCTATTTTCAAAAAAATAGACATAATAGCAGGTATAAATAATAAGGATAAGTATAAGTCCGGCGATAAAACGAACTTTATCCGACTTGTATAGTTTCATTTTTTAATTGGATTTTTCGAGAATAGATTACCCATAATATAAATGTAGATGAATAAACGATCATTTTAAATAAATAGTGATGTGCAAAATCAAAATAGGCGTGGAAATATTCTCTTAAATAAATTAAACCCACACATCTTAGGATGTTAACAATATCTAAAAGTACTACGCCAATAACGATATACAATAATTTACGTTTAAAACTTGAAGGCATGCAAACAATAAATCCCACATATAAAACTAATAATTCTAAACCGTTACACGCATTAGCTATATTTAATATTCTTTCGCCATTATGGTATATAACAGACATGCTAAATATTTGAATTTCGCCATAATGAGGTTCTTGAACACTTTCATTAATCGCTGTAAAACCAGACATTGAGCCCATGCTGTTTAGCACTTTAACAGAGGCTTCTCCTACATGTGTTGTTAAAAAATTATCTGCAACCTGCGAATCAAACAGAAAAAAACTGTAGATAAGTTTCCAGATAACAAAAAACAAAAAGGCTTTTCCTAAAAAAAGCCTGATTGGTAACGGTATGTTGTTTATTAATAATTTAATTTTTTTCATTCTTATTTTCGCGCAATTTTTTTACACCAAATGCCGCAGCACCTACTAGTAAAATACCAAGTCCGCCATCAATAGGAATAGTATCACCCCCACCTTGGTTACCACCAGAATGAGCACAACCGCGGAAATGACGATGATTTCTTTGGCCGTCTCTGTCTCGATCACCTCTATCACGATCGCCCCCAAAAAAGGAAGCTATAAAAGAAGACCAACTTCCCCCAGAGGACAGCGATGTTGATGCATTCATATTTGAAGAAAATGTTAAAGCAATGACAATAAAAAATGCTTTGAGTCCGTTTGATAATGTATTTCTGTTACTTTTCATTTTAAAATTTTTGAGAATTGATTAATAGCATGGTAAATGTAAAACTAATCTATAATATCAACGATTTTTTTCGATGAATGTATGAATTTACACTATTAAATTCTTGTGAGCTTCGAATGTATGGTGATGTTTTATTAGAATTTAACAATTTAAAATAGTTCGCAATATGAAATACTTTTAAAAGTTCTTTTGCTTTTTATAAGTCCAATGCATTTAAAAACAGCCACATTCGATTACTAAGTAGTGCATTCTCTTCGCTACTAAACTTACCATGTTTACCTCCAGGAATTGTTAAGAACTCTGTGGTAATATTAAATTCTTTTAATTTTTTATAGAGTACTTCTGATTGAGAATACGGAACAATTGGGTCTTCATTTCCATGTACAATAAAGGTAGGAGGGCTTGTTTTCGATACATGGAACAACGGAGAAACCGACTCTATAAAATTTGTGTTGTTAAAGTTTATACCTAGCCAGTTTTTAGCAGATTTCCAAGAGGCTAGGGGTAATAAATTACTAACGCCATATTTGTCGATAATGGCGGCTACGTTTATATCGCCTTCATAAGAACAGTTCGTGTCGAACCGTTTATCATTTCCTAATAATCCTGCCATAAGGGCTAAATGTCCTCCAGCAGAACCACCCATAATAACTATTTTTGTTGTATCTATATTTAAAGCTTTTGCATTTTTGTATAAATAGATAAGCGCACATCTAACATCTTCTATTGCAGCAGGGGCGGGTGCTACTTGAACCAATCGATATTCTACATTTGCGACGGCATAGCCATTCTTGAAAAAGGAACCAAAACCGCTTTGCGATTCCTTTTCACCATGATTCCATCCACCCCCATGAATATTTATAACAATAGGTATTGGTGTTTCGGCATTAAGATTAAAATATAAATCCATACGTCCGTCCCAACCGTTTACTTGTGTGTAAATAATATCTAATTGACTTTTGTAGCCTTCAGGAGTATTTACAGGTTTGTACGTTTGGTCTTGTGCGAAAAGCGTAAAAACGATGCCTGAGCCAAAGAGGCATAATAGAAATAATTTTTTCATTTAATATTGTTTTTTAAAACTCCCATAAATCCCCAGATACTTACCAATACCCATGTGGCCTCTAAAATTATAAAAGGAACATAATTTATTAAAATAGAGGCGTAGCATGCTAAACCAGCACCAATAATATTTAGTGAAAAATACAGAAATCCATCTTTAGGGATGAGTTCTTTTATGTTAAAAAAATAAGCTAATAGAATAAGTCCGACCCCGAACGTGCCAATAATATCGTTAAATGCCATTATATATTTATTTAAAAACTTTTTGCAAAAATAACTCAATACTTTCTTTATTCAACCTTATAAGTTCTTCGCGGGCATTTTCAATATCTTGCGGTTTTTTATCCTGAGAAAGTTTAAATTTTCCTTCCCAGGCATCAATAGAGATTTCAAACATATCTATATAATTTAATGCACCTAACATGCGTTGATTATCGGGTTCTAAAATATATTTCGGGTTTGGTTGCTCTAAAAATTCGGTCATCGTAATAAGCGAGATTTTTAAAGCTTCCTTACTTTCAATAGCCTTTACCTTCCCTTTTAAATGTACTTTTATATAATTCCAAGTTGGCAATTGTGTTGTGGTATAAATACTAGGAGAAATATAGCATTGTGGACCAGAGAAAATAATGGTTACTAAGCTATTGTCTTTTAACAATGCTGCTTGCGGATTCAATTTATCAATATGGCCAATTAATTTGCCTGTTTCGTTATAAACTAAAGGTAAATGGGTAATAAATGGTTCGTTATTTTTTACTGAAATTAACGTTGCTAACGGGTAGGTTTTAATAACTTCAACCATATGATTGGATGTCATTATCCTGATGTATTTTTGGCGGATAACTCATGGTAATAGGTATTCCTGCAAAGGCAGACATCTCACTATTTAGTTAATAAATATATTGCTTCTGAAAATTACAATATTTATATTTACCTCATGCAAGAAAAACCCACTTCTTTTTCCATAAAAAACTGGAGTCAAGACGATCAACCACGAGAAAAATTACTTCACAAAGGCAAAGCAGCTTTAAGTGATGCGGAATTGGTTGCTATTTTAATTGGTTCTGGAAATAGAGCAGAAAGTGCTGTAGAATTATGTAAGCGTATTTTAGCCAGTGTTGATAATAATTTAAGTGAACTAGGAAAACTTGTCCATTAAGCAACTTATGGAGTTTAAAGGTATTGGCGAAGCAAAAGCCATTACTATTGCAGCAGCTTTAGAATTGGGACGAAGAAGACGTGGTGAAGAAGCTTTAGAAAAAAAGAAAATAACATCGAGTAATTCTGTTTTCGAATTAATGCAACCTATAATTGGCGAATTGCAACATGAAGAATTCTGGATTATATATTTAAATAATTCAAATAAAGTAATACAAAAAAACCAATTAAGTAAAGGTGGAATTACAGGTACTTTGGTAGATGTGCGATTGGTACTTAAAAATGCTTTAGAAGTTGGTGCCACAGGACTTATTTTGGCACATAACCATCCGTCAGGAACCTTAAAACCTAGTGAAGCCGATAAGCAAATTACCTAAAAACTTAAAATAGCAGCAGAAAGTTTAGATATAAAAGTTTTAGATCACTTAATTATAACCGAAAATGCATACTTTAGTTTTGCAGACGAAGGTATTTTGTAAATAATTTATAAATTGCCAAAAACTACTATTGCACACTTATTTTATGCTATTAGTTTATACTCATAATATAACACCTCGTTTAAAATATATTTTTAAACATATTTGTACTAGAATTTTAGGTTTAGAGGTTTCTTTTACAACAAAAATTGAAGAATTTATTGCGCACGATAGTTTAAAAATGTCCTATACAAAACAACAATTAGGTAACGAGTTTTTTATTAAAAGTCACGATATATTATTCGAACAAGGATTAAATGATATTGAAATAAATGTACAAAATTGGGGACAAACCAAATGTTTTTTTTTTAATGGCGAAAAAAGTGCTATGCCTTTCGATATTTTTGCAGCTTCTTTTTATTTACTTTCTAGATATGAAGAGTATTTGCCTCATGTAAAAGATGAATATGGTCGTTTTTTGGCAACCGAAAGTATTGCGTTTAAACATGGTTTTTTACATCAGCCTGTTGTAGATATTTGGGCATATAAATTTAAAGAAGCCTTACAAGTACAATTTCCAGAATTGTGTTTTTCCCAAAGCGACAATACAGTATAAAACCGATAATTGATGTACCAAGTGCCTATCATTTTAAATTAAAAGGCATCATGCGAAGTTTTGGAGGGAGCGTTAAAGATTTATTTCAATTTAAGTTTAAAAGTTTGTACAACAGATTTATGGTGATTTTTGGACTGAAACACGATCCATACGATACGTTTAAATATATAATTAATAAACAAAAACAAAGTAAATTTAAATTTTTATTTTTCTTTTTAATTGGTGATTATTCTACTTATGATAAAGGCATTAATCCTAATAAAAAGAAATTTGTTTCACTTATAAAACATGTGGCAGATTATTGCGAAGTAGGTTTAAAAACATCGTTTTTTGCAATTGATGATTTTTCTATTTTAAAAAAAGAAAAGCTTAAAATGGAAGATATTATAAATACCAAACTAAAAGCATCGAGACAATCGTTTTCAAAGTTAAATTTACCAGAATCGTATAGAAATCTTATTAGAACTAGAAATTCTTGAAGATTATACCATGGGATATGTAAACCATATAGGTTTTAGGGCTGGGTCTTGCACCCCGTTTTTGTTTTACGATTTAGATTACGAAATACAAACACCACTAAAAATCCATTCATATCATCTTATGGATTATGCATTGTTAAAAACCATTCTTTGCTAGATAAAAAGAAAGTTTTAAATGAAATTATAAATGAAGTAAAACAGGTAAATGGCGAATTTATTCCCGTATTTCATAACTATACATTTAGTGAAATAGAACGATGGAATGGGTTTAAAGAATTGTTTAATATTATTTTAGAGTCTGGAAATGAATACTAATGGTGTAACCGATGTTTTTTTTGATTTAGATCATACACTTTGGGATTTTGATAAAAATTCAGCATTAACTTTCAATAAAATTTTTAAAATGCATAATATCCGATTAAGTGTTGAGGAGTTTTTGTCTCATTACCACGAGATAAATTACCAGTATTGGAAACTTTACAGAGATGCAAAAATCGATAAAGAAGTGCTGCGCTTTGGGCGATTAAAAGATTCGTTTTTAGCATCGAATATTAAGGTAGAAGAGGCTATTATTCAGTAAACTTTCAACCGATTATATTACTTACTTAACAGATACATAATTATTTGTTTGAAAATACTATTGAAATTCTAGATTACTTAAGTCCAAAATATCAACTTACATATTATTTCCAATGGTTTTGAAGAAGTGCAGAGCAGAAAATTAACCAAAGCAAATATTCTTCATTATTTTAAAACCATTACCAATGGTGAAGATATTGGGGTTAAAAAACCACATCCAGAAATTTTTCATTACGCATTTGAAAAGGCAAATACCTATGCCAGTAAAAGTATTATGATTGGTGATGGCTACGAAGCAGATATTATAGGAGCATTAAATGTTGGTATGGATGTAATATATTTTGATACTAATAATGTTACAATTGAAGACAACGTAAAGCAAATTAAGCGATTAATAGAAATAAAAAATTATTTATAAAACACACTATATTTTTTTTATAACGTTTTAACTATAGGTGAGAAAGCGGTTAATTACATATTTAAGTTTAATAGTTTTAGCAAATAGCATTTGTTTGTCGTGCTCTAAACCTGTTGATTTTGATCAAATAAATGATTTTGAAATTAATCCAGTAGTAGAATCGAGTCTTAATTTATTTAGATGAACCTGCATACTAGTTTTTTAGATGAGCGGGAAGCAAATTGTAATCATATTCAAGATTATATTCAAATTGATTTTTTAATAATGATTTTATTGTTGAAAATCTTGAGAAAGCTGAATTTGTTTTTGAAACTACAAATTCAATTAACAGAGATTTTAGAGTAACAGTTGATTTTTTTGATAGTAATTCTCAATTGCAACATACCTTTACAATTTTTGTGGCAGCATCCTCAAATAACGCAAAAGTAGTTTCTAATTACACAGAAGTTTTTGAAGATGATACGTTAGAAGCACTTAAAAAGCACATCGGTATTAGTGTTTACTTTAAACATGCTTCCCGGAGCAGCAATTAATGAAAATACATTAGGGTAGCATAAGTTTAAAATCTAAAGCTGTATTTTATTTTAATATAGATAGTAGCTTATGAGAATTTTAGCTATGGTATTTCTAATTGCATCATGCTCGTTCGCGCAAAACAAACAAATTACTATATGGTTTTTCAGAAATACCACAAGCATTAATGCTTAATCCTGGTGGACAAGTTAAAAATTCGGGTTTTTTTGGCATTCCATATGCTATCACATATTCATGTAAATGCCGGAACTTCAGGGATAACAGTTTATGATTTGTTTGCCGATAATGGTGTAGATTTTAATATTAAACTACAAAATGCGATTTATAATTCTAAACCCAGAAATTTTGCAACCATAAACGAACAGGTTGAAATATTTTCTGGAGGATTTGCTTTTGGTAGTATGTTTGAAAAAAATGAATATTTAAGTTTTGGTCTCTACCAAGAGCTGGATGCTATTGGCTATTTTCCTAAAGATTATGCTATTTTAGCTTTAGAAGGAAATCAGAACAATATTAACAGGGTTTTTAATGCAAGTCATTTAAAGGCAAGTGCCGAAGTTATTTCAGTGTTTCATGTGGGTTACAATAAAAAAGTAAACAACCAATTAACTTATGGTGTTCGTGGAAAAATATATTCAAATATTTTAAATATGAACTCTGTAAATAATAGAGGTAGTTTTGTTACAGAGTTAGGCGATAACAATATTTACAATCATATTTTTAATTTAGATTTAGAATTTAAGAACTTCTGGTATTAGAAAGTATTAGGCATGGTGACTCTGATGCTGTGATTAATGAACTAAAAAAACGCACTTTAATGGGTGGCGATAAAGGATTGGGATTGGATGTAGGTTTTACCTATCAAATAAATAAACAACTGATATGTTGATGCGAGTTTGTTAGATATTGGTTTTATAAGACACACTAAAGATATTGAAAATTATTCTGTAAAAGGTACTTATGAATTTGAGGGAATTGATCCTTTTTTTACTGAATTTGAAACGGGACAAACAGCAGATGAATACTGGAGTAAAATTGAAGATGAATTTAACGATGTTTTTCAAGCTGATACAACCTATAATAAATATACAACTTGGCGACCAATTAAGTTTAATGCGTCTGTAAATTATGCTTTTGGTGAAAAAAAGGAGAAAGACTGTAATTGCGTAAAAAATAAAAAGGAGTATTTAAATGCTGTAGGTGCACAATTATATGCTATTAATAGACCAAGACAACCACAGGTGGCTTTAACAGTGTATTATTATAGAAAATTGTTTAAAGGTTTAGCAGCAAAGACCACCTATAGCTTAGATTCGTATTCTTTGTATAATTTAGGGTTAGGATTATCGGCTAATTTTGGAGGTTTAAATTTTTATCTTATGGCAGATAATTTTTTGCAATATAAAAACATTTATGATGCACAAAGTGTATCTTTACAATTAGGTTTTAACTATATATTTAAGAAAAATGAAGACTAAATTTTTATCATTATTTGCAATCTTTTTTTTAGTAATAGGCGCATTTTCGCAGTCAAATTTAAATAATTATAAGTATGTGATTGTACCTAAGAAATATGATTTTTTAAAAGAAAAAGATCAATATCAATTAAACTCATTAACAGAATTTTTATTCAATAAATATGGGTTTCAAGCCTTCATGGAGGGTGCTAATTATCCTGAAGATATTAATAAAAAACAGATGTTTAGCATTAAAATCTGATTTGATTAAAGATTCAAGTATGTTTAAAACAAAGCTAAGTATAGAACTTAAAGATTGTAATGATCAAGTTGTATATACATCAGAAATAGGAGAAAGTAGAGAAAAGGAATACAATAAAGCGTATAATGAGGCTTTGCGTGATGCTTTTAATTCTATTGAAGCTTTAAGTTATAAATATGAGCCATTAGCAAATACAACTAAAGAGCCTGTTGTGCAAGAAACTAAAATAGATACAGGTTTAACAAATGAAATTGAACAGCTTAGAGAAGAAATACAGAGTTTAAAAAAGGAAAAGGAATTAGTGAATTCTGAAAAAATAGAGCCAGTAATTACACCTGTTACTAAAGAAGTTGTAAAGGATACTATGGTCGAAAAGACTGAAACTACGTTGAAAGCCCCTGATTCTGATATTTTATATGCACAAGCTATTGAGAATGGATTTCAGTTGGTAGATAGTTCTCCAAAAGTGGTTTATAAAATTAGAAAAACCAGTATTGTGGATGTGTATTTAGTTGAAGGAAAAAATGCTACGGTTTATAAACGAGGTGCAGATTGGATTTTAGAATATTATGAAAACAATGTTTTAAAGCAAGATGTTCTAAATATTAAGTTTTAAAGTTAGTTAAAACGTTCGGAGGCCCCCGCGTTAGGGATTGCAGCGAAATGCCCACAGCCCGACGGAGGAGGTGCGAGGACTTGTAGCCTTTCGACTTCGCTCAAGATAAATTCCAAGCCCGACCGCCTGCCCTGAGCGGAGACGAAGGGTGTGGTAACGCACATGGTATTACTCTAATAATTATATTTATCTTTCCAACGTTGTTTTAAAAATTCGCGATGTGCGTTTTCGCGAGCGTTATTTCCTGGTTCGTAAAGTTTGGTATTTTCAATACTATCGGGCATAAACTCCTGATTGGCAAAATTATTTTCGTAATTGTGGGCATATTGGTAATTATCGCCATAGCCCAATTCTTTCATTAGTTTGGTGGGTGCATTTCTAATTTCTAAAGGAACAGATAAATCGCCGGTTTGTTTCACCAACTGTTGCGCCTTGCCAATGGCCATATAAGAGGCATTACTTTTTGGCGAGCATGCCAAATATGTGGCACACTGACTTAGCAGAATTCTAGACTCTGGATACCCAATAGCCGAAACGGCCTGAAACGTATTGTTAGCAATAACCAGTGCCGTTGGGTTGGCGTTTCCAATATCTTCGCTCGCGAGAATAAGTAACCTGCGCGCAATAAATTTTACATCTTCGCCACCTTCAATCATGCGAGCTAACCAATACACCGCGGCATTGGGGTCGCTACCTCTAATGGATTTTATAAATGCCGAAATAATATCGTAATGCTGTTCGCCGGTTTTGTCGTAGCGTGTTGTATTACTCTGTATTTTTTTAAGCACAGTATCATCGGTAATCTCAATTGTGTCTGAAGTTTCCGAATTAATTATTAATTCAAAAATATTCAGCAATTTTCGGGCATCGCCACCAGAAAGCCGTAAAAGCGCATTGGTTTCCTTAAGTTTTATGTTCTTTTTAGAAAGATACGTGTCTTGATTAATAGCGCGCTTTAAAAGGGTTTCTAAATCGCTTTTTTCAAAAGCATTTAAAATATATACCTGACAACGAGATAAAAGTGCAGAAATCACCTCAAAACTTGGGTTTTCGGTGGTGGCGCCAATAAGGGTTATCCAACCTTTTTCTACTGCTTGCAATAAAGAATCTTGCTGCGATTTACTAAATCTATGAATCTCGTCAATAAACAAAATAGGGTTTTTGGTGGTAAACAAGCCGCCGCTTTGTTTTGCTTTTTCAATAACATCCCGAATGTCCTTTACTCCAGAATTTATAGCACTTAGCGCATAAAAAGGTCTACCAGATTCTGTGGCAATAATGTTTGCCAATGTCGTTTTTCCCGTTCCTGGTGGTCCCCAGAATATCATCGACGGAATCAAACCTTGCTTTAAATGCTGCGTTAACACACCGTTTTCGCCCACTAAATGTGTTTGGCTCACGTAGTCGTCCAGCGTCTTAGGTCGTAATCGTTCTGCTAAAGGTTCGTTCATAATGTAAAATTACTTAATTCCTGTGAAAACAGGAATCTCATTGTAATTAAGTTTAAATATTTTGGCGTGCCCCCGAAAAGGGGTCGGGCTTTACGCTATATCTTTTTTTCGTGCCTCAAAAAAGGATGCCGCTTCAATCCCTCACGCGGTACCCTTCTGCCAATTTTACACATACCACAAAGTTGGTTAACTATTTGCTATCTTTAATTTATGAATAACCAAGAACATTTTAAATTTTCGACCGGAGTAGTGGCTTATCCCATCTTTTTCGTGCTCACTATTTGGTTGGTATTCTGGTTTGAAGTGCGATTTGGATATAATTTTAGTGACTTCGGCATCTATCCACAAACACTAAAAGGATTACGTGGCGTTGTGTTTAGTCCGTTTATTCATGGCAGTATTCAACATTTGTATCACAATACCATCCCACTGTTTGTTTTATCTATGGCATTGTTTTATTTCTATCGAAAAATAGCTTGGAAAGTACTTGTTTTTGGAATTTTGATGTCCGGATTTTTAACTTGGTGTATTGGCAGACCTTCCTATCATATTGGAGCTAGCGGACTTATTTATGTATTGGTAAGTTTTATATTTTTTAAAGGTGTTTTTGCAAAATATTATAGACTAGTGGCATTATCACTATTAGTTGTGTTTCTTTACGGAAGTATGATTTGGTATGCATTACCATTAGAAGAAGGCATTTCGTGGGAAGGCCATTTATCTGGTTTTATAACAGGATTATTATTTGCGCTTGTTTTTAGAAAAGCCATTGCAAAACCAAAAAAATATGTGTGGGAAGAAAAAAATTACAATGAAGACGACGATCCATTTTTAAAACATTTTGATGAAAATGGAAATTTTATAGAAATAATAGAACCCGAAATAGAGGAGGAGCCACCTACAATAAATTATACGTTCAAAGAA
Organism: uncultured Flavobacteriaceae bacterium; assembly: GCA_963704215.1. Classification (GTDB taxonomy): domain Bacteria; phylum Bacteroidota; class Bacteroidia; order Flavobacteriales; family Flavobacteriaceae; genus Mariniflexile. Next base: position 152,877 of record CAVPHK010000010.1, on the reverse strand, counting down.
AATAAAGACTAGTTTTAAAATCTTAATTCCTTAATCAAAAATCTTAAATATAAGTTGTCTAACAATCTAATAAGTCTAATAATCTAAGAACGTCTTTGTCTAACCGCTTCATACAAAAAAGCACCACAAGCCACAGATACGTTTAAAGATTCAATCTCGCCCAGTAAAGGTAATTTAGCTTTGGCATCTACCACTTTTAAAATAGAAGGATTAATACCTCTGTCTTCCGATCCCATAATGATAGCACAAGGTTCTGTAAAAGACACATCGTAAACCGTATCATCAGTTTTCTCGGTAGCAGCAATTACTTTTATCCCTGAAGATTGCATATAAAAAACCGCGTCTTTAATATGATCTACTTTACAAATAGGCATCTTAAAAACAGCACCAGCACTCGTTTTAATAGTGTCGCCATTTACGGGCGCACCACCTTTTTTCTGAATAATGATACCGTTAACTCCGGTACATTCGGCAGTACGTATAATGGCTCCAAAATTTCTAACATCACTTAGTTGATCTAAAAGTAAAAACAATGGTGTTTTACCAGACTCCATCACATTCATAACTAAGGTTTCCAAATCATGAAATTCGATAGGTGAAATTTGTGCCACAGCACCTTGATGATTTTTATTGGTTAGTCTGTTTAGTTTCTCAATAGGTACATATGATACGTTTATAGAATGTCTATTCAGCAACGATTCTAACTCACTAAATAAGTCTCCTTTCAATCCTTTTTGTAGAAAGACTTTGTCTATAGTTTCACCAGCATTTACGGCCTCAATAACAGCGCGTATGCCAAAAATTTGTGTTTGGTTTTCCATGTGGTAAAGGTATAAAAAAAAGAGGTTGACAAATCAACCTCTTTTTTTTAGTTTAATTGAAATCTCAATTATTGTTTTGTAAATTTATAAGTTGTAGTTGTAGGAGTACCACAATCGCCATATTGGTCGTCTGTAAATGAAACATACAATACATCATCACCTTCAGACACGTCATAGGTGTTACTAGTAGCTGCTGGTCCAAACCAATCTGTAGGGTCAGAACATCCACAGTAGCTATCTTGGTCGATCACGGTAATTTTATTACAAGCTAGATTAAGGTAAAAATAGTTGTAGCCAGTGCAGTAAAGGTTATAGTTTTGAGTTAAAAATTTTCTAACCAAGGTTGTTGTATCTGTAGGCTCAAGTATTACCTCAACTATTTGCCCAGTACTTAAAGTTGGACCATCTACTTCAGGTGTTGTTTGTTCTATTAAATAGCTTCCTGTAAAAAATGTGGTTGGTGGTGTCTCACAGAATTGTTGTAGTGTTATAGTTAATTGTTCGCCTGTAAATAAACTATCTGTATCGGTAAATTCAATCACTAAATCATCACTTCCAGAGCTATCAATTTTTGAACCATCAACATTAATTAATATAGAACCAACATTGGTGCCGGCAACAATAGTAACGCTGGATGGTATAGTATACGCTGCAGCTACAGCAGTTGTTAAATCTGACACTACGTTAATATTGTAAGTTTTATCACTTTTTACTTTGTTCGAAGTATAAACCTTTAATTCTTTACTAGCTATACCATCAGGAGCAACTAAAATTTCAGCGCTTACTGTTTCAAACGAAATATAATCAATTTCGGATATTGCTATTTTATTATCGTTTTCACAACTAGTTATTAGAAATAATACCAGTAATGAGGCTAAGTATGTATTTAATGTTTTCATAATTATTTATTTTTTATGCATTAGCATGATTATTATTGTATTATAATTTTTTGATTATGTGATATACCATTATTAGTTATCTTTAAAAAATAGATGCCCTCAGAAAATTGTTTTGTATTTAATGAATATTCTAAATTAGAACTCTCAGTATTTAAGTTTTCTTGAAAAACACTTCTTCCATGAATATCAAATAGTATTATTTGTGATAAACCTGAAATTCTATCAATTTTAATATTGATAATATCATTACTAGGATTTGGCCATATGGAGACTTTATTAAACGTTATTTCTTTATTGCTCAGCGTTAAGTTCGCCCCAGTTATAATTAAAGAAAAAGTTTGAGATCCATTAACCAAAGTGCCTTTGTGAGATACAGTTAGCGTATAATTGCCAGCTACAGGTGTACTAATATCTATTCTTTCAATATTATCAACCGTGTTGTCGCCTTTTAAAGCCGCTGCTGCAACATTAGTGTTGTCGAGTTTCCAAGGCGTGAAAATGGTAGAACCCGAATCTTCTAACCTTAAATCCAAATCGTTAACCAATCTTGGACTAAGTACATTATTAGGGCTGGTTGATGCAGTACCCGCAGGATCTGTCCAGCAAATTGTAGCCTTTAGTGCACTAGAGCTTGACGCCGTGAACTGATAGGTGTAAGTCCCACTATTGTTTAAAGTAAGTTCTTTTATAACCGCAAGCCCATCTTTGGCATTTTTTATAGCGTTAGCAGCGTCTTCAGCATTTAATAATCCCCAACCAAAGATTGGGTCAGGTCCTATTCTGTTTGTATTATCTATAGCTGTATGGCAAACTAAACCTTTAATAGTGGCAGCTTTCATGTAATTTGAATTAAGCCTATTATAATATTCTTGTAATAAAATTAAAGTGCCTGCAACGTTTGGAGAAGCCATGGAGGTTCCTGAATAGGTTGAATATGACGTGTCTGATGTTGAAATAGAAGAATACACATTGGTTCCATCACCAGTAATATCTGGTTTTATTCTAAAATCATCGGTAGGACCTTGACTACTACTCGAGTTAATAGGGAAATTTATTAGTACTCCGCCAGTGGTAACAAATGGACTGGCATTGGCTACTACTAAATTATTTTTTGATGTTTTGTTTCCAGTAAGTTTATCATATCCAGTACCAAGTCCACCAGCATACGTTTCAGAACCTTCATTTCCTGCTGAATTAACAGCCAAAAAATATGGTGCCGCATAAGCTACATCGTCCCATGTTCTTGCATCTGAAGTATAAGCGCCAATGTTATCTGAAGTTACCTGTTGTGTATTGCTATCATTAAATATAGGTACTCCATAAGAGTGATTTGATATTAACAAACCAGAAGCGGCTTCCGATAGGGCTTCTTGGTCATCTAAAAGCCAATCGTAAGATCTTAAAGTTGCTTTTGGAGCCATACCTTTAGCGTTGCTATCAGCACCTTTTGCTATGAGTGTACCGGCAACATGCGTTGCATGGTCACTGATAGGCCCAAAAAATGGTCCTAAAAATTCTGGGTAAACTACTCTAGATTGCGGTACAGCTTGATCATCTTTAAACTCATTGTGAGTACCTCGTACACTTTCTGCATCCCATACACCAATGTTCATACCTAATCCATCTAAATTTAAACCCAAGCTTCCACCTGTTTGCAATTTATCGGTTTTGGTTGATTTTGCGCTATTTAGGTTATGAGTAGTTTTGTATACTGGTATACCATTAACAATATCGTGCAAAGAATATTTTTTACCTCCAGATTTAAAGTTTTTGCTGTAAAGACTATTTTTATTTAAAAAAGTGGCTATTCTTTTTTCTTTTTGTAAAAAAGCCTCATTTAAATCTTTTTTCAGAATATTAATTTGCTCTAGATTGTAAGTTTCAATTATTTTATTTCTTTCTGCCTCTGTTTGAGCTACGATTGTAGCTAAATTGAGCATAAGAATTAAAAAGAATAGATATATTTTTTTTTTCATTTCCCAGAGTAGATTAACAATCATGAAACAGATTTAAGCTATTTCATGATTGTTAAAGTTATTTAATATTAATTATTAATACTACTATCTATATTTGGGTTTGCATCAATCTCTTTTTGAGGAATTTTCAAAAAGAAAAGTGGACTATCGGCTGGAACATTTTTCACAATTCTGTGAACTTCGTCTCTGTTCATGGCTTTCCTGTTTCTTTTCGCATCAAACCATTCTATTCCAGTTTCTCCATAAAGTTCTTTTCTTCTTTCCAATAAAATCTCTTCTAAAAGTGCTTGTCCTGTATTTGCAGACATCGTTGCATTTGGGTCTCTTGCTTTTTGTAAGGCAAAAAGAAGATTTTTAGCGTTTAACTCAGATCCTATATAGTATTGAGCCTCAGCATCTGCTAATACCATTTCAGATTTTCTCATAATTGGTAAATCAGTATCAAAGGTAAAGGCAAATTTAGTGGTTACAAATTCACGATACGGTGTTGTTGAATTGTAGATATTAAAAAACAATTTTCTAACATCTGTATCGGCAAATTTCTGAACAAAATATTTGTTAACATAAGTGGCTTGATAGGATAATGTTAAATGATCTGTCATAACATGAGGTGCCGCATAGTAATAGTTTGTTTCGGTGTCGTCTTGGTACATACCCCAAATCCATTCATCATCTTCTAAGTTGTTAAAACCTGTTCCCCAGTTTGATGAAACTACAGCTGTAGCGGCATCTGAACCATATGCTGCTTTTGCCGCCGTTGAAGCTAATTCCCAGTCATCTTGAGTTACCAATAACACGTTGGCCAATATGCCATTTGCCACTGCTTTGTTTATATAACTTTTACCAAGTCTTGAATCTGGTAAATCTTCAATAGCCGCTTTTAAATCTTCCAATATTAAATTGTAGATATCACTTAATGGACTAGTAGGATTACCTTCAGAAGCCCCTGTAGCTGGTTCTGTGTATAAAGGGAGTCTTGATACACTGCGGTCATTATTATAATTAGGAGCGAACTCTAAGGCCAGTTGAAAATAGTGAAACGCTCTTAGTGTTTTACCTATGGCAATAAATTCTTTTTTAGAAGCGTCATCTAAACCGCTTTCTTCTACTCCTTTAATTAAAACATTTGCTTGATTAACCATGTCATAGTTATAATCCCAATTAAAAATTGTTCGTCTATAATTAGGTTCTCTATTGTCGTTATCATAATCAAATTGATACCAACTTGCACCTTGTATCAAATCATTACCTTTAACGCTTCTTGCAAAAAACAAAGCGTAAAGTCCACCAGTATCAACGGTGGTGTATTGTGACCTAAAATTTCTTAAAATTCCTGTTATATAGGATTCGACAATTGCTCTGTCAGCGAATACTACATCGGCGGTAATACCATCGGTAGCTTTTGGCTCTTCTAAAAATTCTTTTGAACAACTAGTAGTAAAGACTATAGTTGCTAGAAGTAGAAGAAACGTATTCTTCAAACTTAGATTTATATTATTTTTCATCGTTTTCTTTTTTTTAAAATTGTAAAATAGCTCCAGTAGTAATTGTTTTTGATAACGGCGATCTGTTAGAAGTTAAACCATTAAATGCCTGTTCCGGATCGATTCCTTTATGTGATTGCAAAGTTATTATGTTATCCGCCTGAACAAAAAATCTCAAACTTGAAAACCCGATTCTCTTAACTACCGATTCAGGTAGGTTATAACCAAATGTTAAACTTTTTAATCTAACATAATCATTGTCAAACAAAAACCTTGTAGATCTTGAAGCATGGTCATTATTGCCACTAAGTAATAATGGGTAGTCGGTTATATCACCAGGTTGTTGCCATCTGTTTTTTGTATCAACATGTACAGGTGCTCCAGCGCTTTGAAATTGGTTAATTAACCCAGAGTAATCGGTATCTAAAAGCGAACCTCCAAAGCTAAAGTTAGCAAGAATACTTAAATCGAATTGTTTATATCTGATATAGTTTGAAAAACCTCCAATAATATCTGGTAGCGATGAGCCCTGTTGGTATCGCGTCGCTTCACTGTATTCTTTTGTAACTACTTTGTCAATTATTTCGCCATCAGAATCTAAAACATCTTTATACCACATACCAAATCCATCAGCAGGATCAACACCAGCCCATTCTTCTATGTAAAAGTCGAATAATGAATTGCCTACTTTCCATAATTTAGATCCGTTTAAAAACTCATCAGTAGTAAGTTCGGTAATTTTGTTTTTATCAAGCGAGAAATTAACACCAGTAGTCCAAGTAAAATCCTGGTTGCTTACATTTCTAGAATTTAGAGAAAACTCCCAACCATAATTTTTTACCGCACCAATATTAGTGGTAATATTATCTACTCCGGTAGAAGATGGTAATGGTTTATCATAAATTAGGTCTACAGATTCTTTCGAATAATAATCTACAGCACCTGAAATTACACCATTAAATAGTTCAAAATCTAATCCAATATTAGAAGACGCTGTTTTTTCCCAAGAAATTGTAGGATCTGAAATACCTGATAATAAAATACCTGTATTTCCCTCGTTATTCCAGCCTAATTCAAAAAGTGATTGGTAAGCAAAATAGTTGTTTGTACCATCGTCGTTTAAAATTCTATTATTACCCAATTCACCATAAGAACCTCTAAGTTTTAAAAATTTAATAACATCACTGTTTTCTAAGAACGATTCGCTAGAAATAATCCATGATCCACCTACAGAAAAGAAGTTACCCCATCTTGCATCGGTTGCAAACCTTGTAGATCCATCACGTCTAAAAGAGCCTTCCAAATAATATTTTTCGTTAAAATTGTAAGCTAACCTAGCCATGTAACTATTTAATCTTTCAGTTGTTACGTTTCCAGAAACATCTTCAGGACTGGTTCTACCATCAAGCACTTCAACATTTGGCAGATAACCTGTTCCTTGAGCTCCAAGATCATCTTGTTCAAACGTGTATGCCTCAGTGATAAGGTCTAAATTAAAATTATGAACTCCAAAACTCTTTTTGTAATTTAATGACTGAATAGCATTTAAAGTTGTTGTAATGTTTCTATCTTGGGAAACTCTACCACCAATACTTGAAGCAAAACTAAATAAATCGTCATCAAAGCTGTAAGAATCAAATAAATAGTTTTCGTAACTTAAATTGGTTTTAAAAGTTAAGTCTTCGGATATTTTAAATTCAGCGAAAGCATTTCCTAAATAATTAGTTCTTCTTCTGCTTTCTTTTCCTAGATTTATGCTCGCAAGAATGTTTTCACCGCCTCTTTGAGGTCTAACACTGTTTACAGGTTGGCCAGTTATAAAACCATTTCCTAAATCGTAAAAATTATTTCCGGTGACATCGGTTAAAAGTTGTCCGTTAGCATCTCTTGCATAAACCGGATAAGCACCCGCCACGCCATAAATCCATGAAATTACTTGAACTGTACTACCACTAGTTTGGTCTGGATTTCCTGAATCTGATCTGGAAAAACTGGTGTTAAAACCAACCTTAATTCTATCGTTTATTTGAGATTCTAAGTTAACACGGGCTGATATTCTTTCGAAATCTGATTTAATTACGGGGCCTTCTTCATTTAAGTAATCAAAAGACATGAAATACGTTGTTTTATCATCACCTCCTGTTAAGTTCACATTGTGATTAACACGTAATGCATCTCTTCTAATCACTTCATCCTCCCAATTAGTGTCCCAAAGTTTTGCACTATTGGTTAAATTACCATTCACATCCACAGGATTTGTTACGTTGTAAGGGTTATAGCCAAAACGATCCACAAGCCCATTTGTAGCATTAAGAGCCGCCGTAGTTGCATCCTGTCCTAGGTTGTATTGATTTTCGTTTTTTAATGCCTCCCAAGTATATTTAAACAAATCATCTGTACTTGCTAAGTCATGAAGTCCCACAGTTGGATTAGCTAAACCAATTTGGCTTCTTACTGTTACTTGCGGTGCAGAATTCTTTTTACCTTTTTTTGTTGTAATTACAATTACGCCGTTGGCAGCTCTAGATCCATATAAAGACGTGGAAGAAGCATCTTTTAAAACTGTTATGGATTCTATTTGGTCCTGGCTAATTGTATTTATATTACCATTAAATTGTACACCATCCAATACTATAAGCGGAGATTGATCGGCATTGATACTTCCAAAACCTCTAATACGGATATCTGGGTTGGTACCTGGTTGTCCTCCAGCTGTTATTAAATTCACACCAGGTACAGCCCCTTGAAGCGCTCTTAATGGCGACGTAACTTGCTGGTTTTCTATGGTTTCACTGCTAATAACGCCAACAGACCCTACAATGGATTTTTTTGTTTGAGTACCATAGGCCACAACAACCACTTCTTCTAAAGATGTCATATCATCAGCCATTGTAACATTAAGAGATGTTGACGTGCCAACTTTAATTTCTTTAGTAATATATCCAACAAAACTAAAAACCAGTGTTGCACCCTGATTTGCGTTAATGGCATATTTACCATCGAAATCTGTTGAGGTTCCTGATGTAGTTCCTTTTAATAAGACTGTAGCTCCAGGCAATGGTAAACCAGAAGCATCTGATACCGTACCCGAAATAGTCTTTTGTTGTGCGAACGTAAGTTGCACAGCTAACGCTAGTAATAGCGTTAGAATTCCACTAAACTTTGTTTTCATTTTATAATTATTTGAATTAGTCAACATCAAAAATCTTAATAATAAGTTAATAAAACAATAAAAAAAGATTAAATTTTAGGGAATCACGATTTTAGTTGCTAATTATTCAAAGTTTTTTGCATAAAAATAAAAATTTAGTAAACACTTTTATTTGTATTTTTTTTAATAAGCAATAATCAATATAGTCTTGTACGTGTTAGAATTTAATTAGTTATAATTTTGATAGTTTTAGATTTATCTAAAAGTTTAAAAATGGGATAAGGCACTCGCTTTCATTGCAATATTAGGGGAAGTTTTACTCTGGGATATCTGGTGACTTTACTTTTTTAGTTTTAATTTATCTTAAAAAACAGGTAAAATGAAATCGTTTTATAATATTTTTTAGATGAATGCCTTAAATTATATAGAATAATTATTTCTAGGTAAGGAATGAATTGTGGTATTTTAGACTACGATATCTGCGATGTTCTCTATAGTTAATCTGTTTATTAACTATAAAGATTAAAATTATAAATGTGAATAGATTCTGTTCCAAGCTATTTAAGCTTCGGAAGTAAGTGAATTTCAAACCTTATTGTAGAATTACTTTGTTAATAGGTTTCATTAGCACGTACATCGTCTATTACATTTCATATTCCAGATATGTGTATTTGATTTTTAGTAATGTAAATGAATAAAAAAAACCGAAGAAAATAATTTCTTCGGTTTTTATTGATAGATAAAAATTTACTTTTAATTATCTCCTATTTTACCAGTTGCCTTATACCCAGTATATTCCCAAACATCATTTGGGATATCTGAAAATACTGCTGAGAATGATATAGCATCAACAACATCACCGCTAGGTGCTGTTGCTCCTCCTGTTGTAATAACCCCATCACTAATTGAAACGGTTACATCATAATAAAGTTCGGGTGAATTAGTTGAAGAAAAAGTCCTAGACGCGAAATTTAAGTCCACCTTAGTTTTTAGGCCCCAAGAGTGTTCTTCATCGTCTATCCACATTGCTGTATCTGTATTTTCAGAAGTGTTATAAATAAGAACATGTATAGATCCTTGATCCACACCATTTCGTGTAACATCTACAACCCATACTCCAGTTATTGCCTCTATTTTTATGTCGCTGTCATCAGGAACTGATTCAACTTGATCACAAGATACAAAAGTAGTTATCAAAGCAAAACTTAAAAATAAGTAGCTTAAATTTTTTAAAATTGTTTTATATTTCATTTTTTTCATTTTTAATTAATAGTAAATATCAGTTTGAGTAAAGGTTGTTACAAATGTATAACCAAAACTCCATTCAACTGTAAGTTTAAGGGTTTTAGCAACCGGATCTACTATTAGACTGGTGAAAGTATTTACACCTCCGAATGTGCCAGTAGTAACAGTACCTTCAGCAGTAAAATCATTAGCTGCAATATTATTGGCTACAAGTACCATGCCTGGTGTGGCATAAGCTACACCGATGTTTCTTCCATATTCATACCAACCACCTTGTGCATCAGATATTCCATATCTATTATTACCTAAATCCTTAATTATAAAAGGACCTGCTTCTGCATAAGGAGAACTTCCATTACGTGCAACTTTAGCGGTATACATACCAGCGATGCTGGTTACAAGATCACCATTACATTCAGGCCACAAAACAGACCTAAAATTAGTGGCTGGAATTCCGTCATCATTAAAAGCGCTATATGCGACTAAATAACTATCAGGACCGTCTACTGAAGTCCCTCCAAAGTATTTTCCAGATACATCTGTATTTAAATCGATTTCTACACCACCGGCTGAAGCAGTTGCTCCTGGATCTGAATAAGAGCTAGCATCACAATCAAGAGCAACATCACCTCCCACCAAGGTAATTAATGGAAGGAACGTTATTTCTGACTTGTCGCTTTCGCCTGGAGACTCTACGCTGGGGTCACAACTCGTTAACATCAATCCTATGATTGATAAAGTACATAATATTAATTTATATTTTTTCATCTTTTTCTTTTTTTTTAATTATCCCAAAATATGCGATCAGTATTAGTTCTTTGTGGTAAAGCATTTGGATTTAAACTTCTTTCAGACTCTGGGTATAACCATGTAGAAGGAAAGGTTCCGCTTGCCAAAACAGAATCTGGAGGACTTTGAAAAATTCCACCAGTACCTGTAAATATTCTACTAGCAGGTCTGTCAAATCTTCGAGTTTCAATCCATCCTTCATCCTCTTGTGTTCCATTTAATGAAATCCATTTTTGAACACCTATTAAATCAAGCTTAGCATCTAATGTAGTTGCTCCTAAAAAGTTTAATGAACTGATATAAGCTGCGGCGTCACTACTTAGCCCCATATAACTAAAGTTTGATGTTATTGCAGTATTAAATGCCGTTTGAGCATTATCACTTGTATTATATCTAGCATCAGCTTCAGCTCTTAAAAACCAAACTTCCCAAGGACTCATTAAGATAACTGGTTTTTCCGGGCCATAGGCATATGTAGAAGCCTTACTATAATTAGAGGCGGGAGCAGTAAAAGGCTCGCTGTCTATAGTTCCTTGATCAATACCATGCAATGATCCTGCAAAAGTTCCAGTAGTAGCTTTAGTATAAAATACCTCTGCTCTAGGATCGTTCAAATCTTCAAGTACATTTAAAGTAGCGTTACTAGCAAAATAGAACATACCAACACCAAATTCGGCTCTTGCAAACATTGGATTTTGATCTCCAGCTATTCCAGAAAAAGGTATAAATGGCATATCATCAACAGTTTCAATAAAAGAACCGTTTTGAATTAAAGACTGAATAGCTGCACCTTGTCCAGCAACTTCAGAGGTTCTCATAAGGATTCTTAGTTTTAAAGAGTTAGCAAATTTTGTCCATTTTGCTATGTCGCCTTCATAGATAAAGTCGTCTGTTCCCACTGCACTTCCATCTGCTACTTGTAAATCACTTAAAGCTTCATCCAGCATAGTTACTAAACCAGGGTATATAACTGTTGCAGCTGAATCTGAGTTTGGCGTTAATATCGAGCCATCATCAATAGCACCTGAAATTGCTTCAGTAAATGGAATATCTCCAAAATGATCAACTAAACCTTGAAATAGATAAGCTTTTAATACATTAGCTATTCCTCTATATGCCGCAGAATTGCTGTTTTTAGTTATATAATTTAAATCTACAAGCGAGTTTGCATATGCACGTTGCCAGTAGCCATTACCATCGCCAGGTGTAGATTGGTAACGTTCTGAATTTCCAATTGAAACCCCAATACCCCATGTGTAGTATTGACTCCAAACGAATGATTCGCTGTAATTCAAATCGGTTTCAACAATATATCCCATAAAACCAATAGCCGAGCTTAAAATTTGGGCGTCTCCAGCAGAAGGGAAAGTGTTTGGATCTATATTAACTTCTTCTAAGCTATCATTACATGAAAAGCCCAGTGTTAATAATAGAATAAGAAATATGTTTATTTTGTTCTTCATCGTATTATTTTTTTAATTAAAATGACAATTGTAAGTTAAGACCTAAACTTTGCGAAGGAGGTGTTTGTGTTGTTTCAATACCTTGCGCATTACCTGTTAAAGCAGGACCATTAACTTCTGGATCAGCATATTTATTTTCATCAGGTAGCCAGAACTTAAGATTTTTACCATATAATGCTATTCTCGCATTTGTAAAGAAAGTATTTTTTAAAAGTGATTTAGCAAAAGTATAACTCAATTCCACTTCCCTTAATTTTAAAAAACTTGCATCAATTAATTGTGTTGATACAGGGGCATCATAATTAGTAAAATAATCTTGCTCGGTAATTTGTACAGTATTTTCAGAGAAAGTACCATCTCCATTGTCAACTACTGAATTTGGAAATATAAATGGCTCTCTGTTATAAATTGTAGTGTTGACATTAGTACCATTAAAATTAGTATTGTATTTACTCTGAGACGCAAATAACCCTCCTTTTTTCATATCAAATAAAACTCTAAGTCCAAAACCTTTGTATTTGATATTTGTACCAAAATTTAGTAAATAATCAGGTTGGTAATTACCTAAAAACACGTCATCATCAGGGTATACTGGAAAGCCAGTTCCATCAACAATAACTTGTCCTTGATCATTATATTTAAAGTCATTACCTTTAAATGCACCAAATGGCAACCCTTCTTTAGCTACTATAGAAACAGTTGTTCCTGCAGCAAATCCGAAAGTGCCAATTGATAACTCGTCTATATCGTCTGTAATTGTAATTACCTTATTATCATTTTTAGAATAGGAACCAAATAATTCAAAATCTAATCCCTCAACTACACCTTGAAGAGGCTTTAAGGTTAGAGTAAGTTCATGACCTTTGTTCTCCATTCTACCAATATTACTCACGGTTTGAGTATAACCTGTAGATCGAGGAAGACTGATTGTAACAATTTGGTCATCATGAATTGAATGATAATAAGTATATGCTATACTAACTCTGTTGTTAAAGAAACCAAGGTCGGTACCTACTTCATAAGTAGTAGTTAATTCAGGTTTTAATCCAGGATTTCCGATAGTGTTTCCAATTGTAAATCCAGGTACTCCATTTTTTGGAAAGGTAAGCGCATAATCACCTAAACCTACAATTTCTGGATTACCCACGAAGTAAGAGTTTAATAAGTATAAACCAGCGTCTTTACCAGATGTACCATAACTACCTCTCAATTTAGCGTAATTTAATACGTCATTTTCTATATTAAATAAATCTGTTACGATTACAGAAGCACCAACAGCGCCGTATAAAAAGGTGTTGTTTTCTGCAGGAAGAGTAGAAGACCAGTCATTTCTTGCAGATACTTCTAAAAATGCAGCATTTTTATAACCAAGTGTTGCATTTCCTAAAACACCATATATTCTATACTTACTTCTAAACATATTTGAAGTAGGAGTTTGTGTACTGTTAGATAAATTGTACACATCTGGAACTACTAAACCACCTACTGAACTTCCTGTTAAGCTACTAGCAGTTCTTTGAAAGAAATTATAACCTGCAGATGCTGTTAGCGTTAAGTTTTCGCTAAATTCTGTATTGTAATTAAACATAACGGTAGCATCAAGATTTTCTACTTTAGTATTAGAGTTAATGTATTCTCCTAATGAACTATGTTTTGAATTTCTGGTTGCAATTCCTAAGTCATCGGTCCAAACCAATTGTTCAGCCGGTGAATAAGTTGGGGTCCATATGTCTGTTTGGGTGTTTACAATATTACCACCCAAGAGCGTTGTTACCGATAAATTTTCTAAAAAATTATAGGTTAAAGAGGCGTTAGCTAAAATGTTATCGATATTAGCTTCGTTTCCATATTCGTTTAAGATATAGTAAGGGTTTACCGAAGAGTAAGACCCCCAGTAGCCATCTATGCCGTGAAACGGACTATTATAATCTCTCAACTCAGTAAATGGGATATTAACCGGAGATTGAACTGCCATTGCATAAGCATTATTTCCTTCAAAAGCACGCGATCCTTCCTGTGCAGTATTTTGTTTAACATTGGCGTAACTAACTTTAAAATCTGATTTCAATTTATCACTCAAAACTGCAGAAGCGTTAAAGCTAATATTATTTCTTTTGTAAGATGTGTTATCAAGTGTACCGGATTGATCTACATTACCATATGAAGCAAAATAAGAAAAACCTTCATTAGATCCAGATAGATTTAAGTTGTTGGTAGTTGTATACCCCGTGTTAAAAAAGTCCTGTAATTGATTTTTTACAGCACTGTATGGTCTTGTCAAGGCTTCTAACGACCCATCTCCATCTGAATCAATAGGAGAAGTCCATGGTCTAACAACACCATCTAGAGCAGGTCCCCATGACCAGTTTTCTCCAGAATCAACACTAGAATTATCAAACCCTTGTCCAAATTTACTTTGGCGCTGTAGAAGAACAATCGCTGTTTCCATTGAAGTTGACCCATTGTAATTGACCTGCATCTTTTTACCTTTACCTTTTTTGGTTGTAATAAGAACAACTCCCGAAGCACCACGTGATCCATAAAGCGAAGTTGCTGAGGGACCTTTTAAAATGGTTATGTTTTCTATATCGTCAGGATTGACATCATTGAATCTATTACCAAAATCTGAATATCCAGTTGTTGAAGCTCCAGCACCCCCAGAAGAGGCAGTATTATCAATTGCAATACCGTCAATAACAATTAAAGCATTATTATTACCGGTAAGCGAACCTTCACCCCTTAATACGATTCTAGTAGATGCACCTACCGAACCCGAACCAGTGGATAATTTTACACCGGCTGTTTTACCTCTTAATGCTTCTAGGGCATTTTTGTTCGGGGTTGAAAGAATATCTTCAGCTTTCAAGGATTGGTTTGCGTAAACTACTTCTCTTGCATTTCTGTCTGCATTACCAAAAGCAGTAACCACAACCTCTTCTAAAGCCTGAGCGTCTTCACTCAGAGTAACATTTATTGAGCTTGAAGTACCAACTTTGACTTCTTTAGTAGTATACCCAACAAAACTAAATACAAGAGTAGCCCCTTGGTTAGCTTTAATTGTGTATTTACCATCGAAATCGGTTGATGTACCGCTAGTAGTACCTTTAACAATAACAGTTGCTCCAGGTAGCGGTAAACCAGAAGCATCTGATATAGTACCTGAAATTGTCTTTCCTTGTGCAAATGTTAGTTGCACGACAAACGCTAGTAATAGCGTTAAAATTCCACTAAACTTTGTTTTCATTTTATAATTATTTGAATTAGTCTATGCCAAAAATGATAATAAAATGTTAATAAAACAATAAAGATTCGTTAAAATTTTCGATTTTGATTTGAATTTTAAGAAAATGCCAATATTTGATTAAAAATTTGCGGTAAAATTAAGATGTATTTTTGAATTGGAAAATTTAAATTGAGTGATTCTCAATTTTACCATTTGCATAGTTAAATTTTAAGAGTCCTGATTTTGTTAAAATTCCAAATCCAAAACCAAAACCAAATAATTTTTCTCTAATATTAGACGTTTTGTTTTCAAAATAAGCAGCATCTGTTAGAGTGTGTATGTAAACGACGTTATTTAGCTGATATCTATACTCGGTATTTAATACTCCAACAAGTGTGGCATAAATACTGTTCTCCTCAAATCCTCTTAAAGAATTAATACCTCCAAATCTAATCAATTCATTTTCTAGGTAGGTGTTCGAATTTAATGTTGTGCCTTGAGCTCTTAAAAAAACACTATTCTTAGGGTCTAAATTGAATATCTTAAATACATCTACCTCTAATAACGACTGTTGTTCTGTCTGGCTCGTTTGCTTTCTTTTTCCAAAATTAGTTTCAATAGAAACATTTGTTTTTATTGGAAATAATGTGCTGAGTGATTGTCTTTTTATAAATTGATAAGCAAGCGTGAAGTAATTCGATTTATAGTCAACAATTGTAGGACTAATGTTTATATTGAGTAAATTATTAGATTGTACAGAAAGAATACCGGTAGAAACTTTTTGATTCGGGTTAATTTGATAATGTATTTTTGCAGATTGATTTACTGTTATAAATGATGAGTCTTTATTAAAAATTCGCAAAGCTAAATCCAGACCAATAGGCGATTTAAATAAATAAGGCAAGGTTAAATTCGTTTCGAATAGCTTTTGTTCATTTTGTTCGCCTTTATATAATAATTTAAAAGTTTCGCCATAATTTAAATTATTAGTAAGATTTAAATCTAAATAGCCATTAAAATCAAGTTTATTTGTTTTGTCGTTTGTTCCAAAACCAAGAAAACCATCAAACGAGTTACTTTTAGTTTTATTTAAATAGAAATATAAGGTTGTGGAATCTTTAGAAAATAATATTTCAGGAGCTTTGGCTTCTGAGTAACAAATCTAAGGTCGTCTAAATTTTTCAGATTTTTTTTTGATGGCATCTAAATTAAAGTTTGTGAGGGTTTTATTTTAATGTACTGTTTTAGGTACGAACGTGGGAATTTCTCATAACCTTTAATAACAATGTTGCTAATCGTTCTTTTTTGTTCATGCGATTCAATAATTAATTTAGCTTCTAAATTAGTATGATTCTTAATTGTGATGTCTGATAAATATAACCTAGAAAACGGATAGCCCTTTCAGAAATTTTAGAATTTATAAAGTTTAAAACATAATCTGTGTTCTCAATATCAATAATAAAGTAATCTTTAAAAATGTCTTTAGAAATTAATTGTAACAATTTCTTATCGAGTATCGATGGATCGTAATAAATAGATAGTTGTTGTATTTTTTTTTAAGATGAAGGCAGCTAAAAAAACAGAATCATTAATTTTATTGATGCCTTTAAGATCATTTTCTATATAGCCATTTTTTAAAAAGGTATTTTGAATTGATTGCACTTCATCTTTAATAGATGCATAATCCAAATGCGTTTTCTTATAAGTTATGGAATCAATTGATTTGGTTTCAAGTTCAGTTTCTCCTTCAATTTTAAGCAGTAAATTTTGACTATGTAGTTGTGTAGAAAACAGTACATATATAATAAGGTATAAAAAAATTTTTTTGCACATGTAATTGTACATATTTAATGTAAATCTAACGGAAAATTAACACTAATAATATAACTAATATTAAAATATTATAAATCTTGTGAAAATTAATTTTTTAGGGTTTGAAATATTCATTTTAATTTCTACCTTTGCAGCCCTCTAAAAAGAGGATTTTAAAATATTATATAGAAATATATGCCAACAATTTCACAATTAGTACGAAAAGGAAGAGCCAAAATAACCAAGAAGAGTAAATCGGCTGCTTTAGATTCGTGTCCACAAAGACGTGGGGTTTGTACGCGTGTTTACACTACTACACCTAAAAAACCAAACTCAGCAATGCGTAAAGTTGCAAGGGTTAGGTTAACAAATGGTAATGAGGTAAATGCATACATCCCAGGAGAAGGTCACAATCTACAAGAGCACTCGATAGTATTGGTTAGAGGTGGAAGGGTAAAAGATTTGCCAGGAGTTAGATATCACATTGTTCGTGGTGCTTTAGACACCGCAGGTGTTGCAGGTAGAACACAACGTAGATCTAAGTATGGTGCAAAACGCCCTAAACCAGGACAAGCAGCAGCAGCTCCAGCAAAAGGTAAGAAAAAGTAATTAAAACTTTTAAGAAGAAGACATGAGAAAAAGAGCAGCAAAAAAGAGACCGCTTTTACCAGATCCACGTTTTAACGATCAGTTAGTAACTCGTTTCGTTAATATGATGATGTGGGATGGAAAGAAGTCTGTGGCTTTTAAAGTATTCTATGATGCAATTGATATTGTAGAATCAAAAAAAACAAACGAAGAAAAAACAGCTTTAGAAATTTGGAAAGATGCTTTATCAAATGTTATGCCTCACGTAGAAGTACGTAGTCGTAGAGTTGGTGGTGCAACATTCCAAATTCCAATGCAAATTCGTCCAGACCGTAAAGTTTCAACAGCAATGAAATGGTTGATTAGCTATTCACGAAAAAGAAACGAAAAATCTATGGCGCAAAATTTAGCTGCTGAAATTTTAGCAGCAGCTAAAGAAGAAGGTGCTGCGGTTAAGAAAAGAGTAGATACTCACAAAATGGCAGAAGCTAATAAAGCATTCTCTCACTTTAGATTTTAATAGAAATGGCAAGAGATTTAAAATATACAAGAAATATTGGTATTGCTGCTCACATTGATGCAGGTAAAACAACAACTACAGAGCGTATTCTTTATTATACAGGAGTTTCTCATAAAATTGGTGAAGTACATGATGGTGCTGCAACAATGGACTGGATGGAGCAAGAGCAAGAGAGAGGTATTACCATTACTTCTGCTGCTACAACTTGTGAGTGGGTATTTCCTAGAGTAAATGGAGAGCCAACAGATGATTCCATGAGTTATCACTTTAATATTATTGATACTCCTGGTCACGTTGATTTTACTGTTGAAGTAAACCGTTCATTACGTGTATTGATGGTTTGGTTTTCTTATTTAGTGCAGTTGATGGTGTTGAGCCACAATCTGAAACTAACTGGAGATTAGCTGATAACTATAAAGTGCCACGTATTGGTTTCGTAAATAAAATGGACCGTCAAGGTGCTAACTTTATGGAAGTGTGTCAACAAGTAAAAGAAATGTTAGGATCTAATGCAGTGCCAATCGTTTTGAACTATTGGTGACGAAGATAGATTTTAAAGGTATTGTTGATTTAGTAAAAAACAGAGCAATTGTTTGGCATGATGAAACTTAAGGGGCAACTTTTGATGTTATTGAAATTCCAGAAGAATTAAAAGCTGAAGCAAAAATGTTACGTGGTAAACTTATTGAAGAAGTTGCTGCATTATGATGAAAATCTGTTTGAAAAATATATGGAAGATGAAGATTCTATTACTGAAGATGAAGTGCACGCTGCACTTAGAGCTGCGGTAATGGATATGTCAATCATTCCAATGATTTGTGGTTCTTCATTTCAAAAATAAAGGAGTTCAATTTTTATTAGATGCTGTATGTCGTTATTTGCCTTCTCCAATGGATAAAGAAGGTATTATTGGTAGTAAATCCAGATACAGAAAAAGAAGAAATTCGTAAACCAGATGTAAATGAGCCATTTGCGGCTTTAGCATTTAAAATTGCAACCGATCCTTATGTTGGTCGTTTAGCATTCTTCCGTGCATATTCTGGTCGTTTAGATGCAGGTTCTTATGTATTGAACAATCGTTCAGGTAATAAAGAACGTATTTCTCGTATTTACCAAATGCATGCTAACAAGCAAAATGCTATCGATTTTATCGAAGCTGGAGATATTGGAGCAGCAGTTGGATTTAAAGATATTAAAACAGGAGATACCTTATCTGATGAAAAACATCCAATTGTTTTAGAAAGTATGAATTTCCCAGATCCTGTAATTGGTATTGCTGTAGAGCCTAAAACTAAAGCGGATGTTGATAAATTAGGAATGGCTTTATCGAAATTAGCTGAAGAAGATCCAACATTTACTGTGAGTACAGATGAAGCTTCTGGTCAAACCATTATTTCTGGAATGGGTGAGCTTCACTTAGATATTATTGTTGACCGTTTACGTCGTGAATTTAAAGTTGAAGTAAATCAAGGTGCGCCTCAGGTAGAATATAAAGAAGCTATTACTAGAAAAGCAGATCACAGAGAAGTTTATAAAAAACAATCTGGTGGTCGTGGTAAATTTGCTGATATTGTATTTACGCTAGAGCCAGCTGAAGAAGGTAAAACAGGTTTAGAATTTATTTCTGCAATTAAAGGTGGTAACGTTCCTAAAGAATTTATTCCTTCAATTGAAAAAGGATTCAAAGCAGCTATGGAAAATGGACCATTAGCAGGATACGAAGTTGATGCTATGAAAGTAACATTAACAGATGGATCTTACCATGATGTGGATTCTGATGCATTATCATTTGAATTAGCTGCAAAATTAGGATTTAAAGCTTCTGCAAAAGCTGCAAAAGCTGTAATTATGGAACCTATTATGAAACTTGAGGTAATTACTCCTGAAGAAAATATGGGTGATATTGTTGGTGATTTAAACCGTCGTCGTGGACAAGTAAATGATATGGGTGATAGAGCAGGAGCAAAAACTGTAAAAGCACATGTGCCATTATCTGAAATGTTTGGTTATGTAACTACATTAAGAACATTGTCATCTGGTCGTGCAACATCAACTATGGAATTTTCACATTATGCTGAAACACCTTCAAATATATCTGAAGAAGTTATTAAAGCAGCAAAAGGCGTTGAAGCTTAAAATTTAAGAAAATGAGTCAAAAAATCAGAATAAAATTAAAATCTTACGATCACAATTTAGTAGACAAATCTGCTGATAAGATTGTAAAAACAGTAAAAAGTACAGGAGCTGTAGTTACTGGTCCAATTCCATTACCAACACAACAAGAAAATTTTTACTGTATTACGTTCTCCACACGTAAATAAAAAATCTAGAGAACAATTTCAATTAAGTTCTTACAAGAGATTATTAGATATTTACAGTTCGTCTTCAAAAACAATTGATGCTTTAATGAAATTTGAATTACCAAGTGGAGTTGAAGTAGAGATTAAAGTATAGGATTCAGAATTCAAAAACATGTCCTTAACGATGGTTAAGGAAAAACGGAAAAATACAATTCAGGGTTGAAACGTATTTTGGCCCTGAGTTTTTTAATAAAAATAGTAGTAATAATAAATAAATAATAATTATGTCTGGGTTAATTGGAAAAAAAATCGGTATGACCAGCATCTTCGATGAAAATGGAAAAAACATTCCATGTACAGTAATTGAAGCTGGACCATGTATCGTTACCCAAGTCAGAACTGAAGAAGTTGATGGGTACAATGCTCTTCAACTTGGTTTCGATGACGCGACAGAAAAAAGTGCTACTAAAGCTGACTTAGGTCACGCTAAAAAAGCAGGTACTTCTGTAAAACGCAAAATCGTTGAATTCAAAGGTTTTGATAAGGAGTACAAATTAGGTGATGCAATCACTGTTGAGCACTTTATTGAAGGTGAATTTGTTGATATCTCTGGGATATCAAAAGGAAAAGGTTTCCAAGGTGTTGTAAAACGTCATGGATTTGGTGGAGTTGGTCAAGCAACACACGGTCAACATAACCGTTTAAGAGCTCCTGGTTCTATTGGTGCTGCATCGTATCCTGCAAGAGTATTTAAAGGAATGAGTATGGCAGGAAGAATGGGTGGCGAAACAGTAAAAGTTGAAAATTTAAGAGTTTTAAAAGTAGTTGCTGAAAAGAATCTACTTGTTGTTAAAGGATGTGTTCCTGGACATAAAAACTCTTATGTAATTATTAGAAAATAATGAAAGTAGCAGTTTTAGATATAAACGGAAAAGACACAGGTAGAAAAGTAGAACTTTCTAAAGATGTGTTTGCTATTGAGCCTAATAATCACGCAGTATATTTGGATGTTAAACAATATTTAGCAAACCAAAGACAAGGAACTCACAAAGCTAAAGAAAGTGCTGAGATTTCTGGAAGTACGCGTAAGATTAAAAAGCAAAAAGGAACTGGTACTGCAAGAGCTGGTAGTATTAAGTCTGGTGTTTTTAAAGGTGGTGGTCGTATGTTCGGTCCAAGACCAAGAAACTATAGCTTCAAATTGAATAAAAATTTAAAGCGTTTAGCACGTAAATCTGCCTTAAGTATTAAAGCAGGATGAGCAATCAATTGTTGTGTTAGAAGACTTTAATTTTGAAGCTCCAAAAACCAAAAATTTTACAGCTGTTTTAAAGGCTTTAAATCTTGAAAACAAAAAATCTCTGTTTGTGTTGGGTGCGTCAAATAATAATGTATATTTGTCGTCACGCAATTTAAAAGGCTCTGAAGTTATAACTGACTTCAGAATTAAACACTTACAAGATTTTAAATGCAAATCAAGTAGTGCTTTTAGAAGGAGCTTTAGAAGGAATTGAAACAAATTTAAGTAAATAGAAACCATGAGTATCTTAATTAAACCTATAATCACAGAAAAAGCGACAGCAAATAGCGAGTTAAGAAATTGCTATACTTTCGCGGTGAATACAAAGGCGAACAAGGTAGAAATCAAAAAAGCGGTTGAGGCTGCTTATGGCGTTTCTGTTGAAAAAGTTCGTACTATAAATGTCCGTCCAGATAGAAGTACCAAGTATACAAAAACTGGTATTCAACATGGTAAAACAAATGCTGTAAAAAAGGCAATTGTACAACTGGCGGAAGGTGAAATGATTGATTTATACAGTAACATGTAATTAAAGACAAATGTCAGTAAGAAAATTAAAACCAATCACACCAGGACAGCGATTTAGAGTAGTAAATGGATTTGACGCCATTACTACTGATAAGCCGGAAAAGAGTTTACTCGTTCCGAATAAAAGGTCTGGTGGTAGAAACAGTCAAGGAAAAATGACCATGCGCTATATAGGTGGTGGTCATAAAAGAAAGTATCGTATTATCGATTTTAAACGTAATAAAGCATGGAATTCCTGCTGAAGTTAAATCGATTGAATACGATCCAAACAGAACAGCTTTTATCGCGTTATTGAATTATCAAGATGGTGAAAAAAGATATATCATTGCTCAAAATGGCTTACAAGTAGGTCAAACAGTGGTTTCAGGTGAAAGTAATGTAGCTCCAGAAATTGGAAATGCAATGCCACTAAGCCAAATTCCTTTAGGAACTATTATTTCTTGTGTAGAATTACGTCCTGGACAGGGAGCTATTATGGCTCGTAGTGCTGGTGCTTTTGCTCAATTAATGGCAAGAGATGGTAAATTTGCAACTATTAAATTACCTTCAGGTGAAACACGTTTAGTTCTTGTTAATTGTATGGCTACAATAGGTGTGGTTTCTAACTCAGATCATCAATTGTTAGTATCTGGTAAAGCAGGTAGAACAAGATGGTTAGGAAGAAGACCACGTACAAGACCAGTAGTAATGAACCCTGTAGATCACCCAATGGGTGGTGGTGAAGGAAAATCTTCTGGAGGACATCCACGTTCTAGAAAAGGTATTCCTGCTAAAGGTTATAGAACTCGTTCTAAAAAGAAAGCAAGTAATAAATATATTGTAGAACGTAGAAAGAAATAAGACATGGCAAGATCATTAAAAAAAGGACCTTACGTTCATTATAAATTAGAGAAAAAAGTTGCTGAAAATGTTGAGGCAAACAAAAAAACGGTAATCAAAACATGGTCTAGAGCCTCTATGATTACTCCAGATTTTGTTGGACAAACAATTGCAGTACACAACGGTCGTCAATTTGTTCCTGTTTATGTAACAGAGAACATGGTAGGTCATAAATTAGGAGAATTTTCACCAACAAGATCATTCCGTGGTCATGCAGGTGCTAAAAACAAAGGTAAAAAGTAGTAAGCTATGGGAAGTCGTAAAAAACAAATGGCAGACGCTATTAAGGAAGAGAAAAAGCAAGTTGCTTTTGCTAAACTTAATAATTGTCCTACGTCACCAAGAAAAATGCGTTTAGTAGCCGATTTAGTAAGAGGTGAAAAAGTAGAGAAAGCACTTAATATTTTAAAATTCAGTCAAAAAGAAGCTTCAGCTAAATTAGAGAAATTGTTTTTATCTGCAATTGCTAACTGGCAATCTAAAAACGAAGATGCTAGCATTGAAGATGCTGAATTGGTTGTAAAAGAGATAAGAGTAGATGGTGGAGCAATGTTAAAAAGATTACGTCCAGCACCTCAAGGTCGTGCACACAGAATAAGAAAACGTTCAAACCACGTAACAATCGTAGTTGGAGCAAACAATAACACACAAAGCTAAGATAGAAGTATGGGACAAAAAACAAATCCAATCGGAAATCGCTTAGGAATTATCAGAGGATGGGAATCTAACTGGTACGGAGGTAATGATTATGGAGATAAACTTGCCGAAGACGATAAGATTAGAAAATACGTTCACGTACGTTTATCTAAAGCTAGTGTAAGTAGAGTAATTATTGAAAGAACTTTAAAACTTGTAACCGTTACTATCACTACTGCAAGACCTGGTATTATTATCGGGAAAGGTGGTCAAGAGGTAGACAAGTTAAAAGAAGAACTTAAGAAAATTACAGGAAAAGAAGTTCAGATTAACATCTTTGAAATTAAAAGACCTGAACTTGATGCATTTTTAGTAGGATCAAGTATTGCTCGTCAAATTGAAAACAGAATTTCATACAGACGTGCAATTAAAATGGCTATTGCTGCTACAATGCGTATGAACGCTGAAGGAATTAAAGTTCAAATTAGTGGTCGTTTAAATGGAGCTGAAATGGCACGTTCAGAACACTACAAAGAAGGACGTATTCCTTTATCAACCTTTAGAGCCGATATTGATTATGCTTTAGTTGAGGCACACACTACTTATGGTAGATTAGGTGTGAAAGTATGGATTATGAAAGGTGAAGTATATGGTAAAAGAGAACTTTCTCCGCTAGTTGGATTGTCCAAAAAGCAAGGAAAGGCAGGTGCAGGAGCACCACGTGGAGGAAATAATTCTAAACCACGTCGTAGAAAGTAATTTTTTATAAAGAAAAGAAAAATGTTACAGCCTAAAAGAACAAAATTTCGTAAGCAACAAAAAGGACGTATGAAAGGTAATGCTGAAAGAGGACACTTACTTTCAAATGGAACTTTTGGTATAAAATCATTAGAGTCTGAGTTTTTAACATCACGTCAAATAGAAGCTGCACGTATTGCTGCTACTCGTTATATGAAAAGAGAAGGTCAACTTTGGATTAAAATATTTCCAGATAAGCCTATTACAAAGAAACCTCTTGAAGTACGTATGGGTAAAGGTAAAGGTGCCGTTGAATATTGGGTAGCTGTTGTTAAACCAGGAAGAATGCTTTTTGAAGTGGGTGGTGTATCGTTAGAAATAGCAAAAGAAGCATTACGTCTAGCAGCACAAAAACTTCCAGTTAAAACTAAGTTTATAATTGCTAGCGATTACGAAGCATAATTTATTTGATATTATGAAACAATCAGAAATTAAAGAATTATCTGTAGCTGAGTTACAAGAGAAACTTGGTGAAACAAAAAAGAGTTATTCAGACCTAAAATTAGCTCATGCAATATCTCCTTTAGAAAATCCAATTCAGTTACGTTCTATAAGAAGAACCGTAGCAAGAATTGCGACAGAATTAACTAAAAGAGAATTACAATAATTCTGCTAAAAGATGGAAACAAGAAATTTAAGAAAAGAACGTATAGGAGTTGTTACTAGTAACAAAATGCAAAAATCAATAGTTGTTGCAGAGGTTAAAAAAGTAAAACACCCTATGTATGGAAAGTTCGTGTTAAAAACTAAAAAATATGTTGCACACGACGAAACAAACGATTGTAACATTGGAGATACTGTAAGAATCATGGAAACAAGACCTTTAAGTAAATCTAAATGTTGGAGATTAGTTGAAATAATTGAAAGAGCTAAATAATATGTTACAACAAGAATCAAGATTAAAAGTAGCAGATAACACTGGAGCAAAAGAAGTTTTAACTATCCGTGTTCTAGGTGGTACTAAAAGAAGATATGCTTCTGTTGGAGACAAAATAGTTGTTTCAGTTAAAGATGCAACACCTAATGGAAACATTAAAAAAGGTGCTGTTTCAACTGCAGTTGTTGTTCGTACAACAAAGGAAGTAAGAAGACCAGACGGATCTTATATTAGATTCGACGATAACGCATGTGTGCTTTTAAACGCTCAAGGAGAAATGAGAGGAACACGTGTATTTGGTCCGGTTGCTAGAGAACTTCGTGATAAACAATTCATGAAAATTGTATCATTAGCACCTGAAGTGCTTTAATACATTAAATTTAAGATGACAAAGCTTAAAATAAAAACTGGAGATACTGTAAAAGTAATTGCTGGAGACCATAAAGGTTCTGAAGGTAAAGTACAAAAAGTATTAATAGACAAGAACAAAGCGATCGTTGAAGGAGTTAACATGGTTAAGAAACATACTAAACCAAGTGCAAAAAATCCTCAAGGTGGAATCGTAGAAAAAGAAGCTGCTATTCATATTTCTAACTTATCATTGTTAACTTCAAAAGGAGAAACAACAAGAATTGGTTACAAAGTTGAAGGCGAAAAGAAAGTAAGATTTTCAAAAAAATCTAATGAAGTAATATAGTTATGGCATATTCACCGAGACTTAAAGAAGAGTACAAAAGCAGAGTAATTGCAGCTCTTACAGACGAATTTGGATATAAAAATGTAATGCAAGTTCCTAAACTACAAAAGATAGTAATATCTAAAGGAGTTGGAGCAGCTGTTGCAGACAAAAAGTTAATTGACTATGCAGTAGAAGAATTAACTACTATATCTGGACAAAAAGCTGTTGCAACAATTTCTAAAAAAGATGTTGCATCTTTTAAATTACGTAAAGGTATGCCAATTGGCTGTAAAGTTACTTTACGTGGAGAAAGAATGTATGAATTTTTAGATCGTTTAGTTACTTCTGCACTTCCACGTGTAAGAGATTTTAACGGTATTAAAGCAACAGGATTTGATGGAAGAGGTAACTACAATTTAGGAATTACTGAGCAAATTATCTTTCCAGAAATTAATATTGATAAAGTGAACAAAATCTCAGGTATGGATATTACATTTGTAACAACTGCTGAAACTGATAAAGAAGCAAAATCATTATTAACCGAATTAGGATTACCTTTTCAAAAGAACTAAGTTATGGCTAAAGAATCAATGAAAGCCCGTGAGGTAAAAAGAGCAAAAACAGTAGCTAAATATGCTGAAAAACGTAAAGCTTTAAAAGAAGCTGGAGATTATGAAGCATTACAAAAGTTACCAAGAAATGCCTCTCCTGTTCGTCTGCATAACAGATGTAAATTAACAGGAAGACCTAGAGGTTATATGAGAACTTTTGGTATTTCACGTGTAACATTTAGAGAAATGGCTAATCAAGGCTTAATTCCTGGAGTAAGAAAAGCAAGTTGGTAATATTATTTAAATAATCAGATTTAAGGTTCAACATGAGGTTGAAAACCAAAATCACAAAATCAATTCATTATGTACACAGATCCAATAGCGGATTATTTGACAAGAATTAGAAATGCAGTGCGTGCAAACCACAGAGTGGTTGAAATTCCTGCTTCTAATCTTAAAAAAGACATCACTAAAATATTATTCGAACAAGGATATATTTTAAGTTACAAGTTTGATGATTCTTCAGTACAAGGTACTATTAAAATAGCCCTTAAGTACAACAAAGAAACTAAAGAGCCTGTAATTAAAAAAATTCAAAGAATAAGTAAACCAGGTTTACGTAAGTATGCAAGTTCTAAAGAACTACCTAGAATTCTTAATGGTCTTGGTATTGCCATTGTTTCTACTTCTCATGGAGTAATGACAGGTAAACAAGCAAAAAGAGAAAATGTAGGTGGTGAAGTATTGTGTTACGTTTACTAAAAAGATAAGATATGTCAAGAATAGGTAATAACCCAGTAGCAATTCCACAAGGAGTTACAGTTGATGTAAAAGACGGAGTAGTTACAGTAAAAGGAAAATTAGGAGAATTAACTCAAAATTTTGATTCTGTAGATATTAAAGTTGAAGATGGAAATGTATTAGTAACACGTTCTTCAGATACTAAAGATCAAAAAGCAAAACATGGTTTATATAGATCATTAATGCGTAATATGATTGAAGGTGTTTCTAAAGGATGGACTAAAGAATTAGAATTAGTAGGTGTAGGATATAGAGCTAGTCAACCAAGGTCAAAAATTAGATTTAGCATTAGGATTTTCTCACAATATTGTTTTGAGTTTAGCTCCAGAAGTTAAAGTTGAAACAATATAGTGAGAAAGGAAAAAACCCAATTGTAAAACTAACTTCGCATGATAAACAATTTGTTGGTCAAGTAGCGGCAAAAATTCGTGGTTTCAGAAGACCAGAACCTTACAAAGGAAAAGGAATTAAGTTTGTTGGTGAAGTATTAAGAAGAAAAGCAGGTAAATCAGCTTAATAATTAAGTTATGGCATTAACAAAGAACGAAAGAAGAATAAGAATTAAAAGCAGAATTCGTAAGATAGTTTCTGGTACTGAAGCCAGACCTAGATTATCTGTTTTTAGAAGTAATAAAGAAATTTATGCTCAAATTGTAGATGATGTAACTGGTATAACAATCAGTGCAGCATCTTCAAGAGATAAAGATATTAGTTCTGCAAAAGCAACTAAAATTGAAGTAGCTAAATTAGTAGGAAAAGCTCTTGCTGAAAAAGCTTTAAAAGCAGGTGTAGAAACAATTGCTTTTGATAGAGGTGGTTATTTATATCATGGTAGAGTAAAATCATTAGCTGAAGGAGCTAGAGAAGCAGGACTTAAATTCTAAGAAATTATGTATCGAAAATATAAAAGCGCAGAATTAGTAAAACCAGGTGGATTAGATTTAAAGATCGTTTAGTTGGTGTACAAAGAGTTACTAAAGTAACTAAAGGTGGTAGAGCATTTGGTTTTTCAGCTATTGTTGTAGTTGGTGATGAAGCTGGTGTTGTAGGACAAGGTTTAGGAAAATCTAAAGATGTAGCTAGTGCAATTGCAAAAGCTGTTGAAGATGCTAAGAAAAACTTAGTTCGTATTCCTTTAAAAGGAAAATCTTTACCACATGAACAAAAAGGTAAATATGGTGGAGCAAGAGTAAATATTATTCCTGCAGCTGCCGGTACCGGAGTAATTGCTGGTGGTGCTGTAAGAACAGTATTAGAAGCAGTTGGTGTGCATGATGTATTATCAAAATCTCAAGGATCTTCAAATCCTCATAATGTTGTAAAAGCAACTTTTGATGCTTTATTACAATTAAGAGATGCTAAAACAATTGCTAGAGACAGAGGTATTTCACTTGAACAAGTTTTTAAAGCTTAATACAGACAGAGATGGCAAAAATTAAAGTAACAAAAGTAAAAAGCGCAATCAATTGTCCGCAAAGACAAAAAAGAATTTTAGAATCTTTAGGTCTTAGAAAAATTGGTCAGGTAAAAGAGCACGAAGCTACATCAAGTATTCTTGGTATGGTAAGTAAAGTAAATCACTTAGTTTCTGTAGAAGAAATTAAATAATAATATACTGAAATGGATTTAAGTAATTTAAAACCTGCAGAAGGTTCAGTTAAAAATCAAGGAAAAAGAATAGGTAGAGGACAAGGTTCTGGAAAAGGTGGTACTGCTACACGTGGTCACAAAGGAGCTAAATCTCGTTCTGGTTATTCTAAGAAAGTAGGATTTGAAGGTGGGCAAATGCCACTTCAAAGACGTGTTCCTAAATTTGGTTTTACTAACATTAACCGTGTGGAGTATCAAGGTATTAATTTAGATACTTTACAACAATTGGTTGATGAGAAGAAAAGTAAATGATACAGTAGATTTTGAAACATTATTCTCAAACCGTTTAGCAGGAAAAAATGATCTTGTTAAAATTTTAGGTAGAGGTGAATTAAAAGCAAAATTAAAAGTATCTGCACATAAATTTACTGCTTCAGCAAAAGCTGCTATTGAAGCTGCTGGAGGAGAAGCTGTAACTTTATAAGACCTTATTATAAGTATGAAATTTATAGAATCGTTAAAGAATGTTTGGAAAATCGAAGAACTGAGAAACAGAATCATGCTTACTCTTGGTTTGTTATTAGTTTATCGTTTTGGTGCACAAGTTGTATTACCAGGTATTGATGCTGCTCAATTAGGAGGTTTAGCAGATAGTACTGATAGTGGTTTATTAGGATTACTTAATGCCTTTACAGGTGGTGCTTTTGCAAATGCTTCGGTTTTTGCATTGGGTATTATGCCTTACATTTCTGCTTCTATTGTAGTACAATTAATGGGAATTGCTATTCCTTATTTACAAAAACTACAAAAAGAAGGTGCTAGTGGTCAAAAGAAAATCAATCAAATTACACGTTGGTTAACAATTGCTATCTGTTTGCTACAAGCACCAGGTTATTTAGCGAGTTTACCAGCTTTAGGTATTCCTACTAGTGCATTTTTATTAGGTACTGGTCCATTATTCTATTTCTCTTCGGTTACCATATTAGTAACAGGATGTATCTTTGCGATGTGGTTAGGTGAAAAAATTACTGATAAAGGTATTGGTAATGGTATTTCCTTATTAATTATGGTTGGTATTATCGCAAGAATGCCTGCTTCATTTATTCAAAATGCAGCAACTAGATTAGAAGGTAATAACGTAATGCTTATTCTTTTTGAATTAGTATTATGGTTCGCGATTATTTTAGCTTGTATTATGCTTGTAATGGCAGTTAGAAAAATAGCTGTACAATATGCAAGAAGAACTGCTACTGGTGGTTATGAGAAAAGTGCTATGGCAGGATCTAGACAGTATATTCCATTAAAGCTAAATGCTTCTGGAGTAATGCCTATCATATTTGCACAAGCAATTATGTTTGTTCCTAGTTTAATTGGAGGTTCATCTCTTTTAAAGGAAACAGCCTTTGGAGCATGGATGCAAACCAATTATGCAGATATTTTTGGATTAGCGTATAACATAACATTCGCTATATTGATTATAATTTTCACATATTTCTATACAGCGATAACCGTACCTACAAATAAAATGGCAGATGATTTAAAACGTAGTGGTGGTTTTATTCCAGGGATTCGTCCGGGTTCTGAAACTTCAGAATATTTAGATAAAATAATGTCTCAAATTACCTTACCAGGTTCTATATTTTTAGCTTTTATAGCTGTGTTCCCAGCGTTAATAGTTAAAGTTATGGGTGTTCAACAAGGATGGGCATTATTTTTTGGAGGCACTTCATTAATTATTTTGGTGGGTGTTGCCATTGATACTATGCAACAAGTAAATTCTTATTTGTTAAATAGACATTACGACGGCTTGATGAAAACAGGTAAAAATAGAAAAGCAATAGCTTAATATTATACTATGGCAAAACAAGCAGCAATAGAGCAAGACGGAACGATAATAGAAGCATTATCAA
Organism: uncultured Flavobacteriaceae bacterium; assembly: GCA_963704215.1. Lineage (GTDB taxonomy): Bacteria > Bacteroidota > Bacteroidia > Flavobacteriales > Flavobacteriaceae > Mariniflexile. Next base: position 122,057 of record CAVPHK010000010.1, on the reverse strand, counting down.
ATGCTATGTTTCGTGTTGAATTAGAAAATGGTCACATTGTGACTGCGCATATTTCTGGTAAGATGCGTATGCATTATATTAAATTATTACCAGGAGATAAAGTAAAATTAGAAATGAGTCCTTATGATTTATCTAAGGCTAGAATAACTTATAGATACTAACACAGATGAAAGTAAGAGCATCAGTAAAAAAGAGAAGTGCAGATTGTATAATCGTACGAAGAAAAGGTAGACTTTACGTGATAAACAAAAAGAATCCTAGATTTAAACAAAGACAAGGGTAATTATGGCAAGAATTGCAGGTGTAGACATACCAAAAAACAAAAGAGGAGTTATCTCCTTAACTTATATCTATGGAATAGGTAGAAGTAGAGCTAAAGAAATATTAGCAGCAGCTAATGTTGATGAAAGTATTAAAGTTCAAGATTGGAACGATGACCAAATTAGTGGTATTCGTGAAGCTGTTGGTACTTTTAAAATCGAAGGTGAATTACGTTCTGAAATGCAATTAAACATTAAACGTTTAATGGATATTGGTTGTTACAGAGGAATTCGTCACAGATCGGGTCTTCCTTTAAGAGGACAACGTACTAAGAACAACTCTAGAACTAGAAAAGGTAGAAGAAAAACTGTTGCTAACAAGAAAAAAGCAACTAAATAACAATTAGTCTTTAGTATTTAGACGTTGGAAGGAATCTGTTTGAAATTATAAAAGGTTTAGGATTCTAGCGACTATCAACTAATAACTGAAAACTATAGAAAATGGCAAAAACAAACACAAAAACTACAAAAAAACGTAAAGTTATTGTAGACTCTGTTGGAGAAGCTCATGTTAATGCTTCTTTTAATAACATCATCATTGCGCTTACAAACAAAAAAGGAGATGTTATTTCATGGTCATCTGCAGGTAAAATGGGATTTAGAGGTTCTAAAAAGAACACCCCTTATGCTGCACAATTAGCTGCTGAAGATGCTGCAGCTGTTGCATCAGAGGCTGGATTAAAGAAAGTAAAAGTTTATGTTAAAGGACCAGGAAACGGTAGAGAATCTGCTATCCGTTCTATCCACAATGCAGGAATTGAAGTAACAGAAATTATTGATGTTACGCCACTTCCACATAATGGATGTCGTCCTCCAAAACGTAGAAGAGTATAATTTTACACAACATTAATAAATAAAATTAATATCAATTGTTTTTTAACAGTTGATATTAATTTTTTATGTGTAAATTTGCAAACTGAAAAAAATAATATTAACAAGTATCAACAAGAGATCAACGATTATCGAAGGATAAGATTAAGACCTTAATTCATAATCACTCTTAAAAAACAATTTAAAATGGCAAGATATACTGGTCCTAAAACTAAAATAGCTCGTAAATTTGGTGAAGCTATATTCGGAGAAGATAAATCATTTGAAAAAAGAAATTATCCTCCAGGGCAACACGGAAACGCTAGACGTCGTGGAAAAAAATCTGAATACGCAATTCAGTTACAGGAAAAGCAAAAAGCTAAATATACTTATGGTATTTTAGAGCGTCAATTTAGAAACATATTCAAAAAAGCAAGAGCTGCTCAAGGAATTACAGGTGAAGTTTTATTACAACTTTGTGAATCTAGATTAGATAACGTTGTTTACAGAATGGGAATTGCACCTTCTAGAAGTGGTGCTAGACAATTAGTTTCTCACAGACACATTACTGTTAATGGAGAATTAGTAAACATTCCTTCATACCAATTAAAAGCTGGTGATGTTGTTGCAGTAAGAGAAAAATCAAAATCTCTTGAAGCTATTGAAAGATCGCTTGCAAACTCAAGTAAAGTTTATGAGTGGATTACTTGGAATGATGACACAAAACAAGGAACATATGTTTCTGTTCCTGCGAGAATTCAAATTCCAGAAAATATAAACGAACAATTCATCGTCGAATTATATTCTAAATAATAAATTAATCATATTGGTATTTGGCCAAAGGGTTTATTAGTCTTCTTCAAACTTTTAAACCGCGCAACTAAATAACAATTAAAACGAAGAAAAACATGGCAGTATTTAATTTTCAAAAACCAGATAAAGTAATCATGATTGATTCTACTGATTTCGAAGGTAAATTCGAATTCAGACCTTTAGAACCTGGTTATGGTTTAACAGTAGGTAACGCATTAAGAAGAGTTTTACTTTCTTCTTTAGAAGGATTTGCAATTACATCGGTTAGAATAGAAGGTGTAGATCACGAATTTTCAACAATTGCAGGAGTTGTTGAAGATGTTACTGAAATCATTTTAAATTTAAAACAAGTTCGTTTTAAAAGACAAATTGATGATATCGATAACGAGTCAATCTCAATTTCAATTTCTGGTCAAGAGCAAATTACAGCTGGAGATTTTCAAAAATTTATTTCTGGATTCCAAGTATTAAATACAGAATTAGTAATCTGTAATTTAGATCCTAAAGTAAATTTCAATATGGAAATTACAATTGAAAAAGGTAGAGGATATGTTCCTGCAGAAGAAAATAAAAAAGCTGCTGCACCAGTTGGAACAATCTTTACAGATTCAATTTACACACCAATAAAAAATGTTAAGTATAGTATTGAAAACTATCGTGTTGAGCAAAAAACAGATTACGAAAAATTAGTTTTTGAAATCATTACAGATGGTTCTATTACTCCTCAAGATGCTTTAACTGAAGCAGCAAAAACATTAATTCACCACTTCATGTTATTCTCTGATGAGCGTATCACTTTAGAAGCTGATGAAATTGCACAAACTGAAACTTATGATGAAGAATCACTTCACATGCGTCAGTTGCTTAAAACTAAGTTAATCGATATGGATTTATCTGTACGTGCACTTAACTGTTTAAAAGCTGCAGAAGTTGATACTTTAGGAGACTTAGTATCTTTCAATAAAAATGATTTAATGAAATTCAGAAACTTTGGTAAAAAATCTTTAACTGAGCTAGAAGAACTAGTAAACGTTAAAGGTTTAAACTTCGGAATGGATTTAAGCAAATATAAATTAGATAAAGACTAAGGATTGCAGATTATAGATTAACAGATTAGAAATTAAAACTTCAAAAATAGTTAATCGCAAATCAATAATCGTAATTATTAACCCTCATAATTTGCTCCCTAAAAAGGATATAGTAGCAAGATGATGATAACAAAAATGTCATGAGACACGGAAAAAAAATAAACCATTTAGGTAGAAAAACTGCTCATAGAAAATCTATGTTGGCAAATATGGCTTGTTCTTTAATAGAGCACAAGCGTATCAACACAACTGTTGCTAAAGCAAAAGCTTTAAAACAATTTGTTGAGCCAATGATTACTAAGTCTAAAGAAGATACAACACATAACAGACGTATTGTTATGTCACGTTTAAGACAAAAAGATGCAGTAGCAGAATTGTTTAGAGATGTTGCAGCAAAAGTTGCTAATCGTCCAGGAGGTTACACAAGAATCATAAAACTTGGAAATCGTTTAGGAGATAATGCTGATATGGCAATGATTGAGCTTGTAGATTACAACGAGATTTATAACGCTGGTAAGCCAGAAAAGAAAACAACTCGAAGAAGTAGAAGAGGTAGTGCTAAATCTACAGACGCTCCGGTAGTTGCTCCAGCAGTTGAACCGAAAAGCAACAAAAGAAGAAGAAGAATAAATAATTTAAAAAAAGATAAGTATTTTACTTATCTTTTTTTTTAAACAATTTAATATGTTAAGGTTAAACATTTTTTTTTTAATTTTCACACTGACTTGCGTATGTGCTGCGCAAACTACTACTACTAATGCTAATACTGGTGGTACTTTTATAAATCCTTTGACAGGATCGGGCGGAGCTAATATTAGTTTTGGAGCTAACTATTCAAAAAGTCTTTTTGGGTTAAATATTAATGAATATGGTCGTGGAGGTACTGGTTCTGATAATAGTAATATTGAGGGAAGTGTATATCTTTTTAAAGGCTGGAATAACTTGTCTGTAATATGGTATAATGATAAGATAATGAATTTTGATTTAGTAAATTATAATTTGTTACATGAAAGGTTTGAGTTTAAACTGAATAATGACTCAATTATAATTGTTAATCCAGCTAAAACCAAGCTTAAAAAAGTTTCAATTAATAATATAGTACTAAAACCTTACTATAATAAAGAGTTGTTTAGAGATTCCTATTTTGAAGAATTGTGGTATTCTGATGAGTTTTCACTCTTGTCAAATTATAAATTAAAAATCACACCGGGTGCTATAAATCCATTAACAAAGACTTATGTTAATGGAAAAAAATATGTACATAATAGGTGTTATTATGTAAAAAAGAATAATGAAAAGGATATGACTTCCATAAAATTAAGGAAGTCTGAGATATTGAAATTAATAGATGTTTCAAATGTTGATCAAGTGAAAAAATTTGTTAAAAAAAATAGGCTCAAATATAGCAAGTTATCTGATGTTAAAGATATGTTAATCTACTATAAATCTATTAAAACTTAAAAAAAGAAGGGATAAACTATTTTAGTTTATCCTTTTTTTTTATCAATTTTGCAAAACTTTTTATAGGAATATATGAAATATCAAAAAAGACAAAAAGCCATCATTCTTTTAGCAGATGGTACCATTTTTTATGGAAAAGCGGTAGGAAATAAACAAGGAACTGCGTTTGGTGAAGTATGTTTTAATACGGGAATGACAGGTTACCAAGAAATTTTTACCGATCCATCTTATTTCGGCCAATTAATGGTTACCACCAATGCTCATATTGGAAATTATGGGGTGAATAATGAAGAAGTTGAATCAGATTCTATTAAAATAGCTGGTTTAATTTGTAAAAATTTCAGTTATGATTATTCGCGTCCTGCAGCAGATGGATCGTTGGAAAACTTTTTAGAAGAGAATAATCTCTTCGCAATTTCAGATGTCGATACACGAGCATTAGTAAGTTATATTAGAGATAATGGTGCTATGAATGCTGTTATTTCAACCGATGTTGATAATATTGAAGGTTTAAAAAAGCAACTTGCCGAAGTTCCAGATATGGAAGGTTTAGAATTAGCTTCTAAAGTGTCAACAAAAGAACCTTATTATTTTGGTGATGAAAATGCAACTTATAAAGTAGCAGCTTTAGATATTGGAATTAAAAAGAATATTTTACGAAACATCGCAAAACGAGATGCTTACATAAAAGTGTTTCCGTATAATGCTAAATTTGAAGATTTAGAAGCATTTAAACCAGATGGTTACTTTTTATCTAATGGACCTGGAGATCCAGAACCTTTAGTAGAAGCTCAAGCTTTAGCTAAAGAGATAATAAAAAGAGATTTACCATTATTTGGTATTTGTTTAGGACATCAAGTAATTGCTTTGGCAAATGGTGTTTCAACTTATAAAATGCACAATGGACATAGAGGGATTAACCATCCAGTAAAAAATTTAATTACAGGAAAAGGTGAAATTACTTCTCAAAATCATGGTTTTGCTGTTAATAGAGAAGAAGCGGAAGCACATCCAGATTTGAAAGTAACGCATGTACATTTAAATGATCATACAGTTGCTGGATTAGCAATGAAAAACAAAAATTGTTTTTCTGTTCAATATCATCCAGAAGCAAGTCCAGGACCACATGATTCGTCATATTTGTTCGATCAATTTATTGAAAATATAAAAAATAAATAATGTGAAGCACCTCGAAATTTGTTTGAATTCATGAGGTTATCAATTACTAAAACGTTATAGAAGTGTTTTTTGAATATTTCTTCAAAAAGATCCTAAAAAAAAGAAGATTTAAACGTAAATTTGAACTATTAAAAAAGTAAAAATAAACCAATTATGAGTATAATAATTAATATACACGCAAGACAAATTTTTGATTCAAGAGGAAATCCAACAGTAGAAGTAGATGTAGTTACAGAAAATGATGTTTTAGGAAGAGCTGCAGTGCCATCTGGTGCATCAACAGGAGAGCATGAAGCTGTTGAATTACGTGACGGCGGAAAAGCCTATATGGGTAAAGGTGTTTTAAAAGCTGTTGAAAACGTAAATACTATAATTGCTCCAGAATTAATGGGAGTTTCTGTTTTTGAACAAAATTTAATCGATCAAATAATGATTGATTTAGATGGTACTAAAAACAAATCAAAATTAGGTGCTAACGCTATTTTAGGTGTTTCTTTAGCAGTTGCAAAAGCAGCAGCTAATGAACTTGATATGCCTTTTATCGTTATGTTGGTGGTGTATCTGCTAATACACTTCCTGTTCCAATGATGAACATTATCAATGGTGGTTCTCATAGTGATGCGCCTATCGCGTTTCAAGAATTTATGATTATGCCTGTAAAAGCTAAAAATTTTACACATGCTATGCAAATGGGAACTGAAATTTTCCATAATCTTAAAAAAGTATTACACGATAGAGGTTTAAGTACTGCTGTTGGTGATGAAGGTGGTTTTGCACCAACATTAGCTGGTGGAACTGAAGATGCTTTAGATTCTATTAAATTAGCAGTTGAAAAAGCAGGTTATACATTTGGTGATGATGTTATGATTGCTTTAGATTGTGCTGCTGCAGAATTTTATGTAGATGGAAAATATGATTACACTAAATTTGAAGGTGATAAAGGAAAAGTAAGAACTTCAGCAGAACAAGCTGAATACTTAGCTGAATTAGCAGCTAAATATCCAATTATATCAATTGAAGATGGTATGGATGAAAACGATTGGGAAGGTTGGAAATTATTAACAGATAAAATTGGAGATAAAGTTCAATTAGTTGGTGACGATTTATTTGTAACTAATGTAGAGCGTTTATCAAGAGGTATTGAAAATGGTATTGCAAATTCAATTTTAATTAAAGTAAACCAAATTGGTTCGTTAACCGAAACTATTGCAGCTGTAAATATGGCTAAAAATGCAGGTTATACTTCTGTAATGTCTCACCGTTCTGGTGAAACTGAAGATAACACGATTGCAGATTTAGCAGTAGCTTTAAACTGTGGTCAAATAAAAACAGGTTCTGCTTCACGTAGTGACCGTATGGCAAAATACAACCAATTACTTCGTATTGAAGAAGAATTAGGTAGAAGAGCTTATTTTCCGCAAGAAAAAGCATTTAAAATTAAATAATAGTAAATATTTTTAATTTAAAAAGCGGTTATTATTTTAATAATCGCTTTTTTTTGCATTAAATTTAACTAATTTGTTAAATGAGTAAATCTTTTACTTTCTACACTCATTAAAATGATGAGATATTTTGTAAATTAGCTTTCCAATTTAAAATTTAAATACTCATTCAAACTTATGGCAAACACGGCTACCATCGAAGTAAACGGAAAAAGAATAGAGCTTCCGGTAATAGAAGGAACAGAAAAAGAATTCGCAATTGATATTTCCAATCTTAGAAACGCCTCAGAAGGTGTAATTACTATTGATCCAGGTTATAAAAACACAGGGTCTTGCGAAAGTGCTATTACGTTTTTAGATGGTGAAAAAGGTATTTTAAGATATAGAGGATATTCTATTGAAGAATTAGCTGAAAAAGCAGATTTTTTAGAAGTGGCTTATCTTTTGATTTTTGGTGAATTACCAACTAAAGAGCAGAATGATAAATTTCATAACGATATAAAAGCACAATCTATTGTAGATGAAGATGTTCGTAAAATAGTTGATGCTTTTCCAAAATCGGCACATCCAATGGGGGTTATTGCTTCATTAACAAGTGCTTTAACGGCTTTTAATCCATCTTCAGTAAATGTGAATTCTGAAGAAGATATGTATAAAGCTATCGTTAAGATATTAGGTAAATTCCCTGTTTTAGTAGCATGGACCTATCGTAGAAAATATGGTTTACCGTTAGATTATGGCGATAATTCTTTAGGATATGTTGAGAATATACTAAAAATGATGTTTAGACAGCCAAATGCATGTTACGTACAAAGTAAAATTTTAGTTGACGCTTTAGATAAATTATTAATCCTACATGCAGATCACGAACAAAACTGTTCTACATCAACAGTTAGAATTATAGGTTCTTCACATGCAGGTTTGTTTGCATCGTTATCTGCTGGTATTTCTGCACTTTGGGGGCCACTTCATGGTGGTGCAAACCAAGCAGTTTTAGAAATGTTTGAAGCCATTAAAGCAGATGGTGGCGATACTAAAAAATATATGGCTAAAGCCAAAGATAAAGATGATCCATTCCGTTTAATGGGCTTTGGTCACCGTGTATATAAAAACTTCGATCCGCGTGCAAAAATTATTAAAAAAGCTGCAGATGAAGTTTTAGCTAATTTAGGTGTTGAAGATCCTATTTTAGACATTGCAAAAGGACTTGAAAAAGAAGCTTTAGAAGATCAATATTTTGTTGATAGAAAATTATATCCTAATGTAGATTTCTATTCTGGAATTATTTATCGTGGTATGGGTATTCCAACAGATATGTTTACTGTAATGTTTGCTTTAGGACGTTTACCAGGTTGGATAGCACAATGGAGAGAAATGCGTTTAAATAAAGAACCGATAGGAAGACCAAGACAAATATATATTGGTGCTACTCACAGACCTTTTGTACCTTTAGAAAAAAGATAATACATTTTAGTGTAAAAAAATAAGAAGCTTCATAACTAAAGATTATGAAGCTTTTTTATATTTACACCATGTTACAACTCAATATAAAAAACGAAACATCTAGGCTTAGAGCAGTTATATTAGGAACTGCTGAAAGTAATGGTCCAGTACCTAGTTTAGAAGATTGTTACGACCCAAAAAGTGTCGAACATGTAATTGCAGGCACCTATCCTAAAGAAGAGGATATGATTCGGGAAATGGAGGCTGTAGCTGCCGTTTTTAAAAAATACGACGTCACTGTTTATAGACCGAAAGTTATTAAAGACTGTAATCAGATATTTTCTCGAGATATTGCGTTTGTAATTGAAGATAAAATAATAAGAGCTAATATTTTGCCAGATCGTGAACGCGAAATAGAGGCCATAAGGTATGTTTGGAACCAAGTAGATAGAAAAAACAGAATTATATTACCTCCAGAATGTCATGTTGAAGGTGGCGATGTCATGCCTTGGAACGATTATATTTTTATAGGAACGTATTCTGGTGAAGATTATCCGCAATTAATTACGGCGCGTACTAATATGGACGCAGTTATTGCTATACAAGAATTATTTCCAGATAAAATTGTAAAGTCTTTCGAACTTCGAAAATCAAATACTAATGCTAAAGATAATGCACTGCATTTAGATTGCTGTTTTCAACCTATAGGCCAAGGAAAAGCCATCATACATAAAAACGGGTTTTTAATAGAACGTGAGTATGATTGGTTGGTTGATTTTTTTGGAAAGGAAAACGTATTTGAAATTACTAAAGATGAAATGTACAATATGAATAGCAATATTTTTTCTATTTCGGAAGACGTAATTATTTCAGAAAAAAGCTTTACACGTCTAAATACCTGGTTGCGAAAACAAGGTTTTACGGTTGAAGAAGTACCTTATTCCGAAATTTCTAAGCAAGAAGGATTGCTAAGATGTTCTACAATGCCATTGGTGCGTGATTAAATACTATTGTTAAAAGAGTTCTTTTTTATCAATGCACTTAACCGCCTCGTGAATTTGGTTTATTGAAACAGGTACGTAATTAATTTTAAGATCTACTAGTTCTCTTAATCTATCTTACCAAGGTAAGTTTAGATGTTTAACATTAGTTTGATAGAATTTTTCAAGCTGTTCTATAAGTTGGATTGGCAATGGTTTTTTGATACTTTCTAAATTGCTCTTTAACTGTGCGATACTTGTGTTGCCAGGAATTACAGTTGAAACGGCGTCATGCGCTAAACAGAACGCTATAGCGGCTTGCGAAAGGTTCATGTTTTTATCCATAATATTTTTCACGCCTTCTATCAATTTGGCTCTCGTTTTAATATCTTCTCTAGACCATCTGCTTCTAATATCATTAAAAATACTTGCTTCATTATATTTCCCAGAAAGCCAACCAGAGTCGAGTGGTATTTTAACAATAATTCCAACTTTTTTTTCTTTTGCCAACTCAAAAGAATCAGCTACATCTTGATGTAAAATATTATAAAAAGCTTCAATGACTTCACAATTTGTAGTATTCATAAATAGCTTCATTTCTTTCGCGGTGTCTAAAGATGCGCCATAGGCTTTAATTTTACCTTCGTCTATAAGTCTTTCTAAAATTTCATAATGGTCGTTTTTATTACCATCAAGATATTGGTAAGGCGGGTTGTGAATAATAAGTGAATCTACATAATCTAGCTGCAATCGTTTTAAGCTGCCTTCTAACGATTCTCGAATATAGTTTGCATTATAATTAGTTTGTCCAGTATGAGTATGGCCGAATTTAGTATTTATTACTATTTTACTTCTATCAACGCTTTTCAATGCTTTTCCCAGTCTAAGTTCGCCGGTGCCATGTCCGTAATTAGGGGCGGTGTCAAAAAAGTTAACACCTAATTCAATGGATTTATTAACTAAATCTATAGCTTCCTTCTCATCTAAACTTTTCCATCCAGAATTGATTCCTAACTGCCAAGCCCCAAGTCCTATTTCGGAAACTAATGGAGCATTGCTTATTAAATTATTGTATTTCATAAATTGATACTTTGTTTTTAAGAAGTGAACGACTAGAATTCTTATGTCTAGGATACTCAAATTTAGTTATTTTTACAATCTAATTCAAATTTGTAATTCTAACTTTTATCGCATAAATAGTTATATTTTTGTAAAATAATTTTATTAAGATGCAACAAACTACCAACACTATTTTAATGATTCGTCCTATTAATTTTAGGATGAACGAACAAACGGCTGTAAATAATTATTACCAAAAAGTAATTGATAATTTATTGCCTCAAACGGTTAATGCAAAGGCGCAAAATGAGTTTGATACTTTTGTTGAGAAATTAAAAAGTATTGGGGTAAACGTAATTGTTGTGAATGATACCGAAGAGTTTGACACGCCCGATTCTATTTTCCCCAATAACTGGGTATCTTTTCATGAAAATGGCGATGTGGGGTTGTATCCTATGTTTGCCGAAAACAGGCGTTTAGAGCGCAGAGAAGATATATTAGAAACTCTGGAAGCCAAAGGCTTTAAAATAAATAATATTGTTGATTATACAAGTGCCGAAGTAGAACATTTGTTTCTTGAAGGTACAGGTAGTGTGGTACTAGATAGAGTGAACCGTAAAGCCTATTGCGCTTTATCACCACGAGCCGACGAAGAATTGTTTATTGAATTTTGTGAGGATTTTGAATTTATGCCTGTAATTTTTACGGCAAACCAAACTGTAAATGGAGAACGAAAAGCCATTTATCATACAAACGTGATGATGTGTTTGGGCGAAACTTTTGCCGTTATTTGTTTAAGTAGTATTGACGATAAAAAGGAGCGAAGAAATATGATTGACCATTTAAAGGAAGATGGTAAAGAAATAATAGATATTACTGAAGCACAAATAAATAATTTTGCCGGCAATATGCTACAAGTAAAAGCTGAAAATGATATTAGACATTTAATAATGAGTACAGCTGCTTACAATTCGCTAACTGAAAATCAAATTGAGAAACTTAAAAAACACACTAATATTCTTTCGAGTTCTTTAGACACGATTGAGGCTTGTGGAGGCGGTAGTGCCCGATGTATGATGGCAGAGGTCTTTTTACCTAAAGCTTAGATGGCTGGTAGTTTTGCGTTAGGGATAGCAGTGAAAATCCTTTTTGTGAGGCACGAGCAAAAAGATTGTAACAAATAGCCCGACCCCTTTGGGTAACGCCCTAGCAAGAATGTTATGCTGGTTTAGATTTTGGTAACTGTACGTAGAAGGTGCTGCCAACATTAAGGGTGCTTTCTACCCAAATTTTTCCGTTGTTGAGTTCTACCAGTTCTTTACAGATAGATAATCCTAAGCCAGTTCCTTTTTCGTTATTAGTACCCACCGTGGTAAACGAACTATTTTTGAATAATTTGTCTATGTTTTGTTTTGAAATTCCAATGCCAGTGTCGGCAATACTTATAATGCAATGGCCATTACTAATATGATTAGAAATGGTTATGGTATCGCCTCTTTTACAGAATTTAAGTGCATTGGCAAGTAGATTTTGAACTACTATTTCGAACATACTTTTATCGGCATACGCAAAATCGCGCAGTGAATGATCAATCAATTCAATGCCTTTATTATCCATGCGCTGTTCTATTAATCGAACTTTTTCTTCAAATACTTCTTGAACGTCGAATAAGGTTGGTTTTGGTTCTAATGATTGCATTTGAGACTTAGACCAGTTTAAAAGGTTAAATAGCAGCAACGACGCGTTATTAGCATTTTCGCTTAATTCTGGAATTAAATTATCGAATTCTTCTCTAGAGAGTGAACCGTCTTTTAATAAATCGATAAAGCCATTTATAGAAGAGAGTGAATCTTTTAAATCGTGAGAAACTATTGAAAATAGTTTGTCTTTAACATTATTAACATTTTCTAGATGTTTAGTTTGTTCTGAAAATGCTTGGTTTTGTAATTCTATTTTTAGGTTTTTCTCTTCTAATTCTTGTGTGTATTTTATGTTGCTATTTCTTTTTAAATAAATTAAAACTAAAAAAGTAGAAACAATGGCAAGTGCAGCTAAAAGGCCGTAAAATATTAATTTAAATTTATCAAACTCTTCGTGAACTTCTTGAAAGTCTTCGGGCGAAGAAATCGGGTAATTGGAATTAAGTATGTCTTTTTCGAAATTTGGGTTGAATTCTAATTCAACAGAATCAGAAGCTTTAAAATTCGAGGCAGGTCGGTTAAGACTGTTTTTTAAGTTGTAATATTCTCGTTGCCAGATAAAGGCTCTATCAAATTGTTTTTGAGTAGAATCTAGGGCAATCATTAATTTGTAATATCTTAGTAACTCTGGCTTATTGTTTATTCGTTTGGCTATGGCGCCAGCTTCATAAAGTAGTTGTTCAGCTTGTTTTAGGCGGTTATTTTGTAGGTTTAATTCACCTAAACCATTAAGCGACAATAGAATTCCGGATTTATTATTGGCTTTGCGGTTAATTTCTAATCCTTCTAAAAGATATTGAGATGCTTTATTAAAGTCGTTAAATTTTAAATACTCAGAACCGAGCCTTGGGAAAATGCTCCCTCGCAACGAATCGGCACCATTTTTAGATGTGTGAAGTGCTTTTTCATAATATTCAATAGCTTTCCTATTTTCATTTTTATAGGAATAAAGCTCTGCTAATTGAATATTGGATTCTATAAGGCCAGAAATATCTTTTAATTGCCCCTGAATGTCTCGGGCTTTTAAATTAAATTCTATCGATTTTTCAACAGCATTTACTTTGTAATAAGCATTGGCTAAATTGCTATAAGCTAAACTTAGGTCTTTTAAAAGATTTTGTTTTTCTAATTCTTTAATAGCTGCCAACGAATATTGTAAACCTTTGGCGTAATTACCACGTTTAATTTCTATTAAACCTATACTGTTATTTACTTTGGCAACCCCGAGCGAATCATTCAGTTTATTATATAATTCTTTTGCCTTAACATAACCACTTACCGCGTTAATATAGTCGCTTTTTTCGGCATAAATTAAGGATTTGTAATAGGTAATATCAGCTATTCCTCTGGTGTATTTTAGACTAGATGAAAGTTTTTCACTTTCAATAATATATTTTAAAGCTCTATCGTAATCTTTTAATTTATAAAGCGATTTAATAAGTTTTAAGGAGGTTTGTACCTTTAAAGTATCTTGAGATTCGTAGGCTAATCTTAAGGACAAGCTATCTATCTCTTTAGTTTGAGACAAACCAAAGAAAAAAGACATGCAGATAATTAAAGTAATTATTTTCCTCATACTATGTACACATTACAACAAATTATAAAGCAAGAAACAGATTTGTTTTATTTGAGGGAAATAAAGACTGCTTTATTAAATTGTAATACTTTTTAGTTATAATAGCTTTTACTAAACAAAAGTTGGAAAAAGAGACTTTATAATCTAATTTCTGCGTTTTAATACCAATAAATTAGTTAAACAGACATAGTAAAAAAGGGCAAAAATCCGACGAATAGATAAACGGCAAAATTCATAGAATAAGAGCACTTTTGTCGATGAAATGCAATGTGTTTTATTATTTAAAAAAACTCCTTTCAAACAAGCTAATTTTTTTAAACCCTTAAAATTAATTAAATGCGTGAATAAAAGTTTTATCTTTGCTCACTTAAAAAAAGTTAGTATTAATGAGCCTTCAAGACACTTTATCAAACCATGTAAAACAAGCGGTTAAATTAACCTTTAATATAGATTTAGAAACGGTAGAATTTCAAGCTACTAGAAAAGAATTTGCTGGAGATATTACCGTAGTAATTTTTCCTATGCTACGCTTTATAAAAGGAAATCCTGTACAAATAGGCGAAATAATTGGTAATTATCTTGTAGAAAACGTAAATGAAGTAAAAGCATTTAATGTTGTAAAAGGTTTTTTAAATATTGAAATTAGCGACGCCTATTACATGCAATTCTTCAAAGGCATTAAAGATGTAAGCACCTTTGGTTTCGTGTCTCCAAAGTCAGCTGAAAAGGCAATTATGGTGGAGTATTCATCTCCTAACACCAATAAACCTTTGCATTTAGGACATGTTAGAAACAATTTGTTAGGTTATAGCGTTGCCGAAATAATAAAGGCATCGGGTAAAAAGGTTTATAAAACACAAATAATAAACGATCGTGGTATTCACATTTGTAAAAGTATGTTGGCTTGGAAACTTTTTGGTTCTGGAGAAACACCAGAAAGCAGTGGTTTAAAAGGTGATAAATTGGTTGGAAATTATTATGTGAAATTCGATCAGGAATATAAAAAGCAAATAGAGAATTTAATCAATGCCGGAAAATCTGAAGAAGAAGCGAAGAAAACAGCGCCTCTTTTATTAGAAGCTCAAGAAATGCTTTTAAAATGGGAAGCTGGTGATGAAGAAACGGTTACTCTTTGGAGAAAAATGAATGGTTGGGTTTATGAAGGGTTTAATGAAACATATAAAAACTTAGGAGTCGATTTTGATACCTTGTATTACGAAAGTAATACCTATTTGTTAGGTAAAGAATTTGTTGCTGAAGGCTTAAAATCTGGGGTGTTTATTAAAGAAGCGGATGGTTCTGTATGGTGTGACTTAACAGAAGACGGATTAGATAAAAAAATAGTGCAACGATCTGATGGGACCGCTGTGTACATGACACAAGATATCGGAACAGCAATTCAACGAATTAAAGATTTTCCAGATGTTGGTGGAATGGTATATACCGTTGGAAATGAACAAGACTATCATTTTCAGGTGCTATTCTTAATTTTGAAAAAATTAGGATTTGAATGGGCAAAAAACCTGTATCACTTAAGTTATGGAATGGTAGATTTACCTAGCGGAAAAATGAAGAGTAGAGAAGGAACCGTGGTTGATGCCGACGATTTAATTGATGAGATGACCGCAACGGCTGCCGAAATTTCTGAAGAATTAGGGAAGCTGGATGGGTATTCAGAAACAGAAAAACTAGACTTATATAAAACGATTGGTTTAGGGGCTTTAAAATATTATATTTTAAAGGTAGATCCTAAAAAACGTATACTATTCGACCCAAAAGAATCAATCGATTTTCAAGGTAATACAGGGCCTTTTATACAATATACCTACGCTAGAATTCAAGCCATTCTTAGAAAGGCAGATTTCGATTTGTCGGCTAATGTAGAGGTGGGTTTACACCCCAAAGAAAAAGAACTTTTAAAGCAGTTAGAGTTATTTCCAGAAGTTATTCAAAATGCAGCAATACAACACAGTCCTGCATTAGTGGCTAATTATACGTACGACTTGGTAAAAGAGTTTAATTCATTCTATCAAAATGTCTCTATTTTAGGGGCCGATAATTTAAATGAAAAAGTATTTAGAGTACAACTTTCTAAAGTGGTAGCGCAAACAATTAAAAGCGCGTTTAGCGTTTTAGGGATTCAGGTTCCTGAAAGGATGTAATTTTATTATTGCGTTGGGTAAAGATTTTATTTGCCGTATAAAAAGTACTTATTTACCAAATCGATATACAAACGTTTTGCTTCGTCTTGTGTTATATTTTTAACTTGAAATAATGCGTTCGTTTTAAAGGCATTTATAATGGCCTTTTTACTTTTTGGTCTGCTGTAATTATTAGTAGCTTTTTTGTAGTAAGCATACAGGTTAAGGAGAATATCTGCAGGGAATGGGTCGGTGTAAGCACTTACCCGAGCTACAGCTTCTTGAAATTCTATTTCTAATTCTTCACTAGTCATTATAATTCAGCAATAATACTTTCTCCTCCGCGAACTTTTTGATTAAGATTAACTTTTATATTGGTGTTAAGGGGTAAATACAAATCTACTCGCGAACCAAATTTTATAAACCCAGAATCGCCACCTTGTAAAGCTTTGTCGTTAACCTTGGCGTAATTTACAATACGTTTCGCCAAAGCACCAGCAATTTGTCTATATAAAACTTTGCCATAGGTTTCATTTTCTATCACAACGGTAGTGCGTTCGTTTTCTTCACTTGCTTTAGGATGCCATGCAACTAAATATTTCCCTGGGTGGTATTTGCTAAAAATCACATTTCCTCCTATAGGATAACGCGTAACATGCACATTTATTGGCGACATAAATACACTTACTTGCAAGCGCTTTTCATTAAAAAATTCCTTTTCAAAAACTTCTTCTATTACAACAACTTTACCATCTACTGGAGAAATCACTTGTTTGTCGTTTAAAACGGTGTGTCTTTTAGGATTTCTAAAAAATTGAAGAATAAGGATTAAAACCACCAGAAAAAGCAGCATAATAGTGATGCGGAGCCATTCCAAAGAAATGACTAAGTCGGTAATTAATATGCCACCAACAACTATTAAAAATGTAATTAATATGATTTTATGACCTTCTTTATGAAACATACGAAAAAATTCTTAAAAATAAATATATAAAAGGTGCAGCAAAAATGATGCTATCCAATCGATCTAATAAACCACCATGCCCTGGCATAATAACGCCGCTATCTTTTACATTAGCTTGTCTTTTAAACTTCGATTCTATAAAATCGCCTAAGGTGCCAAAAACACTTATAATGATGCTTAAAACTAACCAGCTGTTAAAGTTTAAAGTGTGTGTAAAGGTAGCAATAAAATAGCTTGCAATACACGAAAAAAGTAAACCGCCTAAGAAACCTTCAACAGTTTTTTTAGGTGAAATTTTTTCAAAGAGCTTTTGTTTACCAAAATTCTTACCAACTAAGTATGCAAACGAGTCGTTTACCCATACTAAAATAAACGAGCCTAATAAGACATTAGGATTGTAGTTTTCGTGGTAGTCTGTAATTAAAATTAAAAAAACAAAGGCGCTTGATAAATAAAACGTGGTGAGTATAAATCGTTTTGTGCTAAAAAGTGGAATTGTTTTTTCAGAAAATAAATCTTTAATTAAAAACAGTTCAACAAATATAGTAAGTACCATAAGTATTTGCGTAGCCTGATCTAATCCTTCACTCGATTTTAATATTAGCTGCCAGTAAACAAAAACACCATATAGCAGTATGAAAATTATATATGGAATATAACTAGTTAATTGAATTAACTTATTGAACTCCGCTAAACAAATTAGTCCGAAAATAAAGAATAAAGCAATTAATGAAGCTTCATAATTTAAACATAAAACTAATAATGTTACGTAAAGGATACCAGAAAGTGATCGAGTTAGGAATTCTTTCATTCTACAGGTCTTCTAATAGAAGTAAGTATAGGTTTTTTGCACTACTACCATAACTCAAAAAATCTTTTTCGTCACTAGACTTAAAGTGTTTTATAGTGGTAATATTGGTTGGGATTTTTTGTTTGTTTTTAGATTTAATGCCACGTAACCCTTCGCCAATATTTTCAACAATCTGACTTGTAGTGGCAAACACAATAAAGTTTACAGGTAATTCAGTAAGTTTTTTTTCAAATATTTGTTTCGATGAAATCAGTAAGGAACCATCGTTGGCTATTAAATTTTCGCAAGTTGTTAAGAAAAAAGTACATTCACTTATTTTGGTTGTAGGATTTAAAGCGGAATTTTTAAACTTATCTTTTAAATTCGTATCAAATAATAATACTTTCTTTTCGTCCCAATTATTTTCTTCGACGATGTTTTGTAAGTTTTGAAATATCTCGTTTAAATTTTCACAATACAAGAATTTTCCACCGTTAGCCTTAAAGTTTATGGTAAATTTTTCATCTATAGGTAGCTTAATTTCAGGCATGTATTTGCCTCTTTCTGTAGACTTAATTTCGTCTGACGATTGGTCTGGTTTGAGACCAAATATTTTTCTAAATAAACTCATTTAGTAAGCTGCTATTAATCAAATTCTTTTTGAGGTTATCAAATATAAAAAATCTTAAATTAACCATACAGCTAATTTAAGATTTTTACTTGAAGCTTAATAATATATAAACAACATTTATTCTTCTTGTTGTTTTATTTCTTCTTTATCGAAGGCGCGCTCACCAAATATTTTTTCAAGATTGTCTTTAAAAATAACCTCTTTTTCTAATAATACTTCAGCAAGTTCTGTTAGTTTATCTTTATGTTCTTCTAACAAATTAATAGCTCGCTCGTATTGCGTTTCTATAATATCGGAAATTTCTTTATCTATTAATTCTGCTGTTTGTTCACTATATGGCTTTGTAAATCCATACTCGTTTTGACCACTAGAATCATAATACGTTAAATTTCCAATTTTATCGCTTAAACCATAAATGGTAACCATAGCTCTGGCTTGCTTTGTTACTTTTTCTAAATCGCTTAAAGCACCAGTAGATATTTTATTAAAAATAACTTTTTCGGCAGCTCTACCTCCTAAGGCGGCGCACATCTCGTCTAACATTTGCTCTGGATGAACAATTAATCGCTCTTCTGGTAAATACCAAGCAGCTCCTAATGATCGTCCACGTGGTACAATAGTTACTTTCACTAATGGAGCAGCATGTTCTAACATCCAGCTTACAACAGCATGACCCGCTTCATGAAAAGCGACAGCTCTTTTTTCGCTTGGTGTAATAATTTTATTTTTCTTTTCTAAACCACCAATAATTCTATCTACTGCGTCAAGAAAATCTTGTTTGTCAACTTCTTTCTTTCCATTTCTAGCAGCTATCAAAGCGGCTTCATTACAAACATTTGCTATATCGGCTCCAGAAAATCCGGGTGTTTGTTTCGATAAGAAGTCTAAATCTAAATCTTTAGCCTTTTTTAACGGTCTTAAATGAACTTCAAAAATTTCTTTACGTTCTCTAACGTCTGGTAAATCGACATAAATTTGTCTGTCAAATCGGCCAGCACGCATTAATGCGGTATCTAAAATATCAGCTCTGTTGGTAGCTGCCAATACAATTACATTCGTGTTTGTGCCAAAACCATCCATTTCTGTTAACAGCTGGTTTAAGGTATTTTCGCGCTCATCATTGCTTCCAGACATGGCATTTTTACCTCTGGCGCGACCAATCGCATCAATTTCGTCAATAAATATTATGGAAGGCGATTTTTCTTTAGCTTGTTTAAATAAATCACGAACTCTGGAAGCTCCTACACCCACAAACATTTCAACGAAATCGGAACCCGATAACGAGAAGAAAGGCACTTTAGCTTCGCCAGCAACGGCTCTTGCTAATAATGTTTTACCTGTTCCTGGAGGTCCTACCAATAAGGCTCCTTTTGGAATTTTTCCACCTAATGAAGTATATTTTTCCGGAAATTTTAAAAAGTCTACAATTTCCTGTACTTCTTCTTTAGCGCCTTCTAATCCTGCAACATCTTTAAATGTTGTTTTAACTTCAGTATTCTGATCGAAAAGTTTTGCTTTCGATTTACCAATATTGAAAATCTGCCCACCAGCACCTCCGCCAGCACCACCAGACATACGTCTCATGATAAAGATCCAAACACCAATCAATAAAATAAATGGTAGTAATCCCATTAAAAGGCTACCCCAATTATCAGTTTCTGTATCAAATTTTATAATTGGTTTGTTTGGTAATTCTGTTGTGATTTGATTTAATTGATTTTCAAAATTTTGAAGATCACCAAATTCAAATTTATAATTAGGTAATTTGGTTGCAGAAGGGATAAACGATGTAGGTTTCGATTTTTTATGTACTTCTTTGCTTTCGGCTTCAGAAGTTAAATATACTTTTGCAACTCTGGTGTTTTTTATAATATCTATTTGGGCGATATCGCCATCTTCTAAATATCTAAAAAAGTCTGAAGGCGTAGTGCTGCTACCTTCTTCATAACCACTATTGTTAAATAATTGGAACCCTAAAAATAGAGCAATCAATATACCATAAATCCAGTACGGACTGAATTTAGGTTTGTTGTCATTTATGTTTTTTTTCTCGTTTGCCATTCTTTTTTTAGTAACTAGTTTCTATTACTGTTGTTTTTGCATCACCCCAAAGACTTTCAATATCGTAGTATTGTCTTATGTGTTTTTGAAATACGTGTACAACAACATTTACATAATCTATTAACACCCATTCGGCATTATCCATGCCCTCGGTGTGCCAAGGATGATCTTTAAGTTCTTTGCTAACTTTCTTTTGAACCGAATTAACTATAGCGTTTACTTGAGTGTTTGATGTACCTTCGCAAATTATAAAGTAATCACATACCGTATTGTCAATTTCTCTTAAATCCAGAATGTTGATTTCCTTGCCCTTTACATCTTCAATACCACTTATTATGACAGAGATTAGTTCGTCTGCTCCTATATTTTTTTTCGCCATTAATTAATTTTAAATTTTTGCAAAGTTATTATTTTTTTAGTTCTTTATACTTTAAAATAATCATAAGATTTCAGATACTTTTAATAACTTGTAAATGCGTATAATCAAACTTAATGCCACCGATTCGACTAATAGCTATTTAAAAAGGCTAAGTGCAAGCGAATCTGTTGTAGATTATACGAGTGTTTTGGCAAAAAAGCAAACGCAAGGACGCGGGCAAATGGGTACTGTATGGAGCTCGGAGTCTTCTAAAAACCTCACAGTCAGTGTATATAAGGATATTTCGCGATATCAAATCGAGTATCCCTTTTATATAAGTATTGTAACCTCGTTGGCCTTATTAAAGACTTTAGAATTTTTTTCAATTACTAAATTGAGTGTAAAATGGCCGAACGACATTTTGTCAGAAAACAAGAAAATTTGTGGAATATTAATAGAAAACGTCATAAAGTATAATACGTTCTATGAGTCTTTTATTGGTATTGGTTTGAATGTCAATCAAACAGAGTTTAATAATTTACCCCAAGCCTCGTCTATAAAAATAATTACCGGGCGCTTTTACGATGTAGATGAAGTATTGCACGAAATTTTGAAGAATTTAAAGCATTATTTTCTTCTCTTGAAAAGAAACCAGTTTGCTGTTTTAATGGCAGAATACGAATCATATTTGTTTAGAAAAAACAAACCCTCAACATTTTTAGATGCTCAGGGTTCTATATTTTCTGGTTTTATTAAAAGTGTTTCAGAAACCGGAAGTCTTCGAGTCTTGTTAGAAGATAATGTTGTAAAAGAATTCGAATTTAAAACAATAACACTACTTTATTAAATAGCTTTAGGTATACTAGTAACAAGCGTTTCAATAAATTTACTAATTGGACCTTTAATCATCATGGCCATCATTGGGTTAAAATCGCCCGTAAATTCTAATTGAACGTCGCTAGAGTTATCGTCTTTTTTAGTAATGTTTCCTATTAGTGAAAAATCAATTTTTCCACCTGCAGCACCTAAAACAATTTTGTTAGGAGGTAGAGATTCTTTCTTTTTTAAAATAATTTCAGGCATGCCTTTAAGTGCAAATAAGAAGGTGTCTTCACTTAAAACCTCAAATTTGCTGATGTTTTCAGGCATTAAAGATTTGAAGTTTTTAATTTCTGATAAAAAATTAAATACGTCTTCGGGTGTTTTGTCTACACTTATTTTTGGCGATTCTAAATTCATTTTATTGTTTGTAGTTATTTGTTAAGTTGTTTAGGCAGAAGTCAACTAAGCGACATAACAGCTAAAAGGCATGCTTATACATATCAAATAGCGTTCCACTCACTAGGATTGGAATTCCAATCTGATAATGTTTTTAGTTCTTTTTCAGAAATATAATTGGTTTTTAAAGCTTGTTCCAGCAAACTATTATAATCACTAAGTGTTTGTAATTTAATACCAGCCTTATCAAAGTTTTCTATAGACACATCAAATCCATATGTAAAAATAGCAATCATGCCTTTTACATTTATGCGTGCTTCCTTCAAAGCTTTTACTGCGTTTAGGCTACTTCCGCCTGTGCTAATAAGGTCTTCAACAACCACAACGTTTTGTCCGCCTTGTATAAATCCTTCAATTTGGTTTTTTCTGCCGTGAGCTTTTGCATCTGGTCTTACATATATAAATGGTAATCCCATATATTCGGCAACCAGCATCCCAATTCCAATTGCACCAGTGGCGACTCCTGCAATAACATCCGGTTTACCATATTGCTTTTCAATTTGATTAGCCATGGTTTCGCGAATATAATTTCTAATTGGCGGAAATGATAATACAATGCGGTTATCGCAATAAATTGGCGATTTCCAGCCTGAAGCCCATGTAAATGGCTCCTTCGGGCTAAGTTTTATTGCATTTATCTGTAATAAAACTTCAGCAGTTTTTCGAGCAGTATCTTTATTGAAAATCATGAAGGCAAAAATAAACATTAAATTAGTTTTACAAGTCTTGTTGGTTGTGAATTAAAATATTTTTTTCAACAATGTATTAATTGTAACTAAAAATGATATTTTTACCAAAATGAAATATTCCTTTTTAAAATTTATTTAGTCACCTTGAGTACATAGACTATTGTAACAAAGCTGTATAACAAGATTTTAGAATCGGATTAAATTATTTAGTTAAGGCATGTATAAAATATTTGTTGGCGATAAACCTATAATTTTAACCACCGTTGTTGAACAAGAAACGAACTTTAAAAACTATTTACTCAATACCGTAAATATTGGAAAAGTTATTAAAGAACTTAGTACAACAAAATTAGAAGAGGTGCGATTGATTCATAAAAATGGTGAAAAACTACTTAACAAATTTCTTAAAAAATTACCCAATGTTATTGCTGGAGGAGGTAAGGTAATTAATGATAATAATGAGATTTTATTTATATATCGCAATGACAAATGGGATTTGCCAAAAGGTAAAATAGAAGGAACCGAAAGTATTGAAAAAACGGCTATTCGTGAGGTTACCGAAGAAACTGGAGTTGCAGGTCTGGAAATAACAAAGCCTTTAGAAACAACCTACCATATTTTTAAACGCAACGGAAATCATAGAATTAAGGTAACTTATTGGTTTGAGATGAAAACCAGCTTTAACGGGAATCTGTATGCGCAAGAAGAAGAAGGTATTACCAAAGTAGAATGGTTAAACCATGAGCAAACGCAAGAAGCGCTTGGAAATTCTTACGCTAACATCAGGCTTCTAATTTATTAATCGTATCAGATATATTTACTGATATATTATTTTAGGTATAATTAAGAAGTGTAGAAAGCTTCTGTGCTTTAAATCTTATCGAAATTTATTGTTCTTCTCAAATTTATGTCACTTTTTTAGTTTGACCTTATAATGATTAAAGGGTTTATTTAAAGTGCTGCCACCAAGTCTTTAACATTTTCAAATGATTTTATATCTCTTTAGTATAATATTAATGTTTTGAAAGTCAATTGTTAATAATTCTTTTTTTTCATAAATAAAAACATATAAATCGGCTGTTTCGTTCCGCTATTTCTAAATTTTTATATGTACTTAATATTTTTTTTAAATTATTTTTTTTGATATTTTGTAAGAATATGTCTAAAATAATTGAGGCTAATCATGAGTTTTTCGATAAAGTGCAAATTTAATTGTTTAAATAAAACTAAAAAAGATTAAACATAATATAAATTTGTTTAATTTTACAAAGAATACGTTAAACAAAATATTATGATAGTTAAATTACTTACTCGATCCCCCAAATTTAGATATCTACTTAGTTGTTTATTACTTTTTATTTCTGTTCAAGCTTTTGCTAAAACAGCATGTGGAGAAATAAATGGATTAGAATTTGCCAATGAGCAAAACTCTGTCAAATTAACTGATGGAGAAACGTACGAACTTGGAGATTTGCCAGATAATTTTTATTTGCGTTTGCAGGTGGAGGGGTACTCTCAAAGCGCCCGATATATTGTTGAAAATTTAGATACAGGTGAGAAATATAGAATTACCGAAAATTATGAGCCTTACACATTTCCAGCGGGTAATAGGCCGTGGAGTTTAGGTGTTGGGAGGTATAAGGTAACGGTGTCTTTGCATAAGTACAATTTTGCTTTGGGCAGTAGATGTGATTTGGCAACTTATACTTTTTCTTTATCAGATTGTAAAGCCGATGCCGGAAGTTTAATGGCAGATTCAGAATCGGTAACATTAATCAATGGTAAAGCGACCATCAGTGCAATGGTAAAAGATGCGCCTTATATACCTTCAGGATATACAAATGCTTACGTATTAACCAAAGGAGAAGGCTTAGTGATTCAGGCCTTAGGTGGAACGCCAAGTTTCGAAGTGATGGAAGCAGGAAATTACACTATTCATAGTATTGTATTTAATGCCGAAACCTTAGATACAGGCATCGTAGTACCAGGACAAACAACAGGATTTGATGTTTATGGATTAATCATAGCCGGAGGAGGCAGTATATGTGCAAGTTTAGACGTAACTGGAGCACCGGTTATGGTAAGCGAATGTGCAGCCGATGCCGGAAGTTTAATGGCAGATTCAGAATCAGTAACCTTGATTAATGGCAAAGCAACTATTACGGCAAGCGTGAAAGATGCGCCTTATGTGCCATCAGGATATACAAATGCTTACGTATTAACCAAAGGAGAAGGCTTAGTGATTCAGGCCTTAGGTGGAACGCCAAGTTTCGAAGTGATGGAAGCAGGAAATTACACTATTCATAGTATTGTATTTAATGCCGAAACCTTAGATACAGGCATCGTAGTACCAGGACAAACAACAGGATTTGATGTTTATGGATTAATCATAGCCGGAGGAGGCAGTATATGTGCAAGTTTAGACGTAACTGGAGCACCGGTTATGGTAAGCGAATGTGCAGCCGATGCCGGAAGTTTAATGGCAGATTCAGAATCAGTAACCTTGATTAATGGCAAAGCAACTATTACGGCAAGCGTGAAAGATGCGCCTTATGTGCCATCAGGATATACAAATGCTTACGTATTAACCAAAGGAGAAGGCTTAGTGATTCAGGCCTTAGGTGGAACGCCAAGTTTCGAAGTGATGGAAGCAGGAAATTACACTATTCATAGTATTGTATTTAATGCCGAAACCTTAGATACAGGCATCGTAGTACCAGGACAAACAACAGGATTTGATGTTTATGGATTAATCATAGCCGGAGGAGGCAGTATATGTGCAAGTTTAGACGTAACTGGAGCACCGGTTATGGTAAGCGAATGTGCAGCCGATGCCGGAAGTTTAATGGCAGATTCAGAATCGGTAACATTAATCAATGGTAAAGCGACCATCAGTGCAATGGTAAAAGATGCGCCTTATATACCTTCAGGATATACAAATGCTTACGTATTAACCAAAGGAGAAGGCTTAGTGATTCAGGCCTTAGGTGGAACGCCAAGTTTCGAAGTGATGGAAGCAGGAAATTACACTATTCATAGTATTGTATTTAATGCCGAAACCTTAGATACAGGCATCGTAGTACCAGGACAAACAACAGGATTTGATGTTTATGGATTAATCATAGCCGGAGGAGGCAGTATATGTGCAAGTTTAGACGTAACTGGAGCACCGGTTATGGTAAGCGAATGTGCAGCCGATGCCGGAAGTTTAATGGCAGATTCAGAATCAGT
Source organism: uncultured Flavobacteriaceae bacterium (assembly GCA_963704215.1). Classification (GTDB taxonomy): domain Bacteria; phylum Bacteroidota; class Bacteroidia; order Flavobacteriales; family Flavobacteriaceae; genus Mariniflexile. The sequence goes on along the minus strand of CAVPHK010000010.1, from coordinate 96,043 downwards.
AACCTTGATTAATGGCAAAGCAACTATTACGGCAAGCGTGAAAGATGCGCCTTATGTGCCATCAGGATATACAAATGCTTACGTATTAACCAAAGGAGAAGGCTTAGTGATTCAGGCCTTAGGTGGAACGCCAAGTTTCGAAGTGATGGAAGCAGGAAATTACACTATTCATAGTATTGTATTTAATGCCGAAACCTTAGATACAGGCATCGTAGTACCAGGACAAACAACAGGATTTGATGTTTATGGATTAATCATAGCCGGAGGAGGCAGTATATGTGCAAGTTTAGACGTAACCGGAGCACCAGTTATGGTAAGCGAATGTGCAGCCGATGCCGGAAGTTTAATGGCAGATTCAGAATCGGTAACATTAATCAATGGTAAAGCGACCATCAGTGCAATGGTAAAAGATGCGCCTTATATACCTTCAGGATATACAAATGCTTACGTATTAACCAAAGGAGAAGGCTTAGTGATTCAGGCCTTAGGTGGAACGCCAAGTTTCGAAGTGATGGAAGCAGGAAATTACACTATTCATAGTATTGTATTTAATGCCGAAACCTTAGATACAGGCATCGTAGTACCAGGACAAACAACAGGATTTGATGTTTATGGATTAATCATAGCCGGAGGAGGCAGTATATGTGCAAGTTTAGACGTAACTGGAGCACCGGTTATGGTAAGCGAATGTGCAGCCGATGCCGGAAGTTTAATGGCAGATTCAGAATCAGTAACCTTGATTAATGGCAAAGCAACTATTACGGCAAGCGTGAAAGATGCGCCTTATGTGCCATCAGGATATACAAATGCTTACGTATTAACCAAAGGAGAAGGCTTAGTGATTCAGGCCTTAGGTGGAACGCCAAGTTTCGAAGTGATGGAAGCAGGAAATTACACTATTCATAGTATTGTATTTAATGCCGAAACCTTAGATACAGGCATCGTAGTACCAGGACAAACAACAGGATTTGATGTTTATGGTTTAATCATAGCCGGAGGAGGCAGTATATGTGCAAGTTTAGACGTAACTGGAGCACCGGTTATGGTAACCGAAGATACTGTTTGTAATGCTTTTTCGGGTTCCATGTATTCTCAAAGCCCTATTAATTGCTTAAGTAATGGATCAGCAATGCTATCTGCTAAATTTAAGGCAGCACCATCCATTCCTGCCGGATACCAGCAATTATTTGTGCTTACTGAAGCATTTTCATTAAGAATCTTAAATGTTTCTTCAATGCCACAATTTGAAATAAGTCATGAAGGGTTCTATAGAATTCATAGTTTGGTTTATAATCCTAATACATTAGATTTAAGTGTGGTAGTGCCAGGGCAAACAACAGGTTTTGATGTGCTTAATTTAATTACTAAAAATGATATTTGTGCGTCGCTTGATGTTTCGGGTGCAGTGAATTTAGTAATTGGTTCGAAATGGTTCTGTTACTTTTTTAACAGATACTTTAAAAATGGAAGTAGCGGAAAATCTGCCATAGCAGCGAAAGGCGCCAATGATACAGCTTTAGAAGCTCTTGTAAATAATTTTGATAGTTATCAAGCGTTTAAAGAAAGTTTCATCGCTTCTAATGGAATAATTAAATTATACCCCAATCCTGTTATAAATACTTTAAAAGTGGATATGGAAGTATTTGATGACGAAGTAATGGATTATGTTGTTCTAGACATTAATGGTCGTAAAGTCCTTTCTGGTTCAACTAAAAATCTTCAATATGGGATACAAATCGTTGATACCAGTATTTTAAATGCAGGTATGTATATAGTTAAATTTAATTCGGCTTACAGAGCGGTTACAGAAAAGATTATAGTTAGGAAATAAAAAATAGAAAAAGAAAAGTTTTTAAGAAAGTCGCTGCAAAACAGCGACTTTTCTTGTTGTAATAACTTCAAAATCTTTTAAATAGATGCTGTTTTTTCAAACGTTTTAGTTCGTTTATTTTATAAAAAAAGTAAATGCACTTGCTCCTACATATAATAAATGTAAATTTGCACCTTCAAAAAAATAGCCATGACAGAGTTTATAAGAAAGCGTGCAGCTAATGCTAAAAACGATATTTTAAGTGGAATTACGGTGGCATTAGCCTTAGTTCCTGAAGCAGTTGCATTTGCTTTCGTAGCAGGAGTTGATCCATTGGTGGGCTTGTATGCGGCGTTTATGATTGGATTAATCACCTCAATATTTGGTGGACGTCCAGGTATGATTAGCGGCGCAACAGGAGCATTAGCTGTGGTTATGGTTAGTTTAGTAGCCGAAGGAAATGCCTTTGGCGCCGAGGGCGAAAACCTTGGTTTATACTACTTATTTGCTACCGTTATTCTAATGGGAGCCATTCAAATGTTAGCAGGTGTTTTAAAACTTGGGAAATTTGTTAGGTTAATACCACATCCGGTAATGATGGGATTTGTAAATGGTTTAGCCATTGTTATTTTCTTATCCCAATTAAACTTATTTAAAACTTTTGAAAATGGGCAATTGGGATGGATGCAGGGATCTGAGCTTTTTACAATGATTGGTTTAGTAGTTTTAACCATGGGTATCATGTTCTTATTACCAAAGCTAACTAAAAAGTTGCCAGAAGCTTTAATAGCCATATTAGTGGTTTGGGCGATTGTGGTTTTTGGAAAATTAGATGTAGCAACCGTTGGAAGTTTTATACGAGAGGGTGGAGGCGAAGGTTTAAAAGGAGGTTTACCCCAATTTCAATTCGATATTTTTAGTAAAGTGCCATTTAATTGGACAACCTTTAAATTCATTTTCCCTTATGCATTAATTCTTGCAGCGATTGGTTTAATAGAATCGTTAATGACCTTAAATCTTATTGACGAACTAACCGAAACAAGAGGCGATACTAATAGAGAATGTTTAGCGCAAGGCGGTGCCAATATTGTAACCGGCTTTTTTGGCGGTATGGGTGGTTGTGCCATGATAGGTCAATCGTTAATTAATATAAAAGGTGGCGGCCGCGGAAGATTATCTGGAATCGTGGCAGCACTGGCGCTTTTAGGGTTTATATTGTTTGCATCCGGACTTATTGAACAAGTGCCAATCGCGGCATTAGTAGGGGTTATGTTTATGGTAGTAATAGGAACCTTTGCATGGAGTAGTTTTAGAATTTTAAATAAAATCCCGGTAAGCGATATGGTGGTTTTAGTAGTAGTATCGGGACTAACCGTTATTTTCGATTTGGCAATTGCTGTAATAGCTGGGGTAATAATTAGCGCCTTGGTATTCTCTTGGGAGAATGCAAAACGAATTCGTGCTAGAAAACGTATGCGTGAAGATGGTACTAAAGTTTATGAAATTTGGGGGCCTTTATTTTTTGGATCTATTATTGCGTTTAACGAAAAATTTGATGTGAAAAACGACCCAGATAACGTTGAAATTGATTTTGTGGAATCGCGAATTAGTGATCATTCGGCTATGGAAGCTATTTTTAATTTGGTGAATAAATATGAAGCTGAAGGGAAAACCATTAAGTTGAAACACCTAAGTGAAGATTGTAAAGTTTTACTATATAAATCGAGTCCTAAATTTAAAGAAGTAATTGTTGAAGCAATAGACGATCCTAGATATCATTTAGCTGAAAATCCTGAAGCATTTACAAAAGGTTTATCGGAGTACAAGTTTTAGGTTAGTTAATAGTTAAAAAATTACCTTAACTAACAACTAACAGCTAAACTCTGAATTTCCCACGAAATCCTCTGCCTGCATAATATGATTGTGCACCGTTGTGATATACAAAAACAGTTTCAAAACGGAAATCTGCAAAAATAGCACCACCAAGTTTTCTAATATTAGATGGTGTTTTTAGCCAGCTTGAAGTTTTAGTGTCGAAGTTTCCAAGCGTTTGTAAATATCTGTAATCGTCTTCCGATAATAGTTCAACACCCATGCTTTGCGCCATATTTATTGCGCTGTTTTTAGGTTTATGTTCTTTTCTGCTTTCTAAAGCCTCATGGTCATAGCAAAAACTTCTGCGGCCGTTAGGGCTTTCGGCAGCACAATCATAAAAAATATATTCACCGGTGTTATCATCTAAACCAACAACATCGGGTTCGCCACCTGTGCGTTCCATTTCATTAAGAGTCCATAATTTTTCTGGAGACAGCTTTAATTTTGATTCAATTTTTTCCCAATCTATGCCTTCATGACGGTTTTTGTTTTTTTCAAACCGTTGTTTTAAAACGCGAATTAGTGCTTCTTGAATATCGGGTGTTAAAAGATTTTTTGATGGCATAGTATCGCTTCTTTTATAATAACACAAGTAACTATTTTACCCTTACGCTATCAGGAACAAACTTGGTATAATCGCCATTATTTCTAATTACATCGCGCACAATGGATGAGGCTATAAACGATGTTTTTGAAGCCGTCAATAAAAATACCGTTTCAATGGTCGATAAATTTCTATTGGTGTGCGCAATGGCTTTTTCAAACTCAAAATCGGCTGGATTACGCAATCCGCGTAAAATAAATTGGGCATCTACTTCTTTGCAAAAATCTACAGTTAAGCCTTTGTAGGTTACCACTTTAATTTTTGGTTCGTCGGCAAACGCCTCCTCAATAAATTTTGTGCGCTCTTCTAATGAAAACATATAATTTTTATCGGCATTAATACCAATAGCTACAATAACTTCATCAAAAAGGGTTACCCCACGTTTAATAATATCGTAGTGGCCTAAAGTAATGGGGTCAAAAGACCCAGGAAATATGGCTCGTTTCATTTTATTTTTTTGTCATTCCGCGAAAGCTGAAATCGTATTGTTTGGATGATGTGTATCAAATATAGGCAATAATTTTATTTAATTATTTTAAAGCCTCTTCAATAGCATTTTCAAATAATTCAGATAAACTAATGCCAGCAACCGCTGCTTGCTGAGGTAAAATGCTCGCTTTGGTTAATCCCGGTACCGTATTTACTTCCAATAAATGAGGTTCGCCATTTTTAAAAATATATTCACTTCGGCTAAAGCCTTTCAGTTTTAAAACTTCGTATACTTTTTTAGCCATGGCAGTCACTTCGGTTTCTTGGTCTTTTGTTAAGCGGGCAGGTGTTATTTCTTGCGATTTTCCTAAATATTTGGCTTCGTAATCAAAAAAATCATTTTCACTTACAATTTCTGTTATTGGTAGTACTTTGGTTTCGCCTTTAAAACTTATTACTCCAACAGAAACTTCGGTGCCTTCTAAAAACGATTCAATAATAATTTCGTCGTCTTCTTTAAAGGCTACTTCAATAGCATTTTTTATATCTTCTTTTTTATGCACTTTGGTTACTCCAAAACTACTTCCGGCTTTGTTTGCTTTCACAAAACAAGGTAAACCCACTTTAGCCACAATAGTATCTTCGTTTATGGCATCACCTAAATTTACAAAATAAGATTCGGCAGTTTTAATGCCATAAGGTTTTAAAACACTCAAACAATCTCGTTTATTAAAGGTTATACCTGCTTGGTACATGTCGCAACTAGTATGTGGCATTTGTATTAATTTAAAATAGCCTTGCATAAAACCATCTTCACCTGGCGACCCATGTATGGCATTAAAAACACAATCAAACCTAATTTTTGAGTTGTTAACTGTAGTAGAGAAATCGTTTTTGTCAATGGGGAATTCAGTATCATTACCATCAACATACACCCATTTGTCTTTAAAAATATGAATGCGATAAGCGTTGTATTTTGAAGCGTCTAGGGTTTCATAAACCACGTTTCCACTTTTTAATGAGATTTGGTATTCGCTTGAATAACCACCCATAATGATAGCAATGTTCTTTTTCATTTATATTATTTTGTTATTCCCTTGAGTGGGGAATCTTATTATCATTCCTTTATCAGTCTAAAAATTACAATAAAACGTATCTATTAATAGTTAAGCTAAAATATCACATATATTGCAAAAGAAAAAACAGTTCTGTTTTTATATATTTGCCTAATCGAAAATTTTATAGATGAGCATTATTAAATTTATTTCAAGTAAAGTTTTTTTAAAACAAATACTTATTGCCATTGGCGCCATTATTATACTTAAGTTTTATTATGTTAACTTGGTTAAATATTTCAACACATCACGGCGATTTTGAAACTGTGCCAGAATTAAAAGGTAAATCTGTTAACGTAGCAGAAATTGAATTAGATGAAAATAATTTAATAATGCAGGTTCAAGATTCGGCAAATTATAATCCAGCATATCCTAAATATTCTGTTATAGATCAAGACCCTAAAGCGGGTGCAAAAGTTAAGGAAGGTCGAAAAATTTATATTACGGTAAATCCTTCTAACTACAGAAAGATTAATGTTCCAGATTTAGCGAGAGCGTACTTTTAGACAGGCAAAACCAACGCTGGAAGCCTTAGGGTTTAAGGTTGGAAAGGTTTCTTATGTAGATAATATTGCCAAAGATTTAGTTTTAGGAATGACTTTTAAAGGTGAGGAATTACAACCGGGAGATAAATTGCCAAAAACATCTGCTATAGATTTCGTTTTAGGAAATGGAAACAGACCAGGAGAAGAAACTACCGATGAAGACCCCATGGCAGAAGAGGAACTTAATAGACGAAGATTTAAACTAACATATATTAAGAACTCACTGTGGTTTTCCATGGTTAACCCAATACAATGGAAGATTATACACCAGAATTTATTGATGATGAAAGTGACCTGTATGAACATCATGCGTTTACCGTAGATAAAGGTCAGAACCCACTTCGCATCGATAAATATTTAATGAATTTTGTTGAGAATGCTACCCGCAATAAAATACAGGCCGCAGCTAAAAACGGCAGTATTTATGTAAACGGAATTCCTGTAAAATCTAATTATAAAGTAAAGCCACACGATAAAATACGTGTGCTTTTTTACACACCCACCGCACGAAAACTTATTGGTGGGCGAAGATTTACCACTCGATATAGTTTATGAAGACGATGCTTTATTGGTAGTAAATAAACCTGCAGGTATGGTTGTACATCCAGGACATGGAAATTATTCCGGAACACTTATTAATGCACTTATTTATAGGTTTGAAAATTTACCAAATAACTCGAGCGAACGCCCAGGATTGGTACATAGAATAGATAAAGATACCAGCGGACTTTTAGTAATTGCTAAAACCGAACAAGCAATGGCACATTTATCGTTACAATTTGTCAAAAAACCAGTGAACGAGAATATGTTGCTATTGTTTGGGGAAATATAGAAGAAGACGAAGGTACTATAGAAGGAAATATTGGTCGTCATCCAAAAAACCGATTACAAAACACCGTATTTTTTGATGATGAAGCCGATAAAGGCAAACCAGCAGTTACACATTATAAAGTTTTAGAACGCTTGGGTTATGTTACCTTGGTGTCTTGTAAACTTGAAACTGGTCGTACGCACCAAATACGTGTACACATGAAACACATTGGCCATACCTTGTTTAACGATGAGCGTTACGGAGGCGAAAAAATATTAAAAGGCACCACCTTTACCAAATACAAACAGTTTGTTGATAATTGTTTTAAAGTACTGCCACGGCAAGCACTACACGCCAAAACATTAGGATTTGTGCATCCAAAAACGGGTAAATTTATGAGATTTGAAACTCCCATTCCAGATGATATGCAACAATGTATTGAGAAATGGCGCAACTATGCTAAGCACCAAGGTGTAGAAGAAGATGAGGTTTAAAAAGCGGTTCCCTTTAAGGTCAGGCTATAAATCGTTGCAGTCGCTCTCTATCGAGGAGCTCCAACAATATCGCCTTAATCCTTAACGCAACCGCTAATTTATAATTATCTCAATAGAAATTTAGTATATAGGGTCATAGAAAATATAAGTTACCAACACCTTTTATATTATCGTATGGTAATTGTAACTTTGGTTGTAATTTGATATGAGATTTCCGCTTTCGCAAAATGACAAATGCAATCTATGAAATTAGTATTATCACCAGCAAAATCACTCGATTTTGAAAGTAAATTGCCAACCACAAACAACTCTGAAGCGCAGTTTTTATAACAGTCAGAACGTATCAATAAACTTCTTAAAAAGAAATCGGCTAAAAGTTTATCAAAACTGATGAGTATTTCTGATGCCTTGGGGCAATTAAATTATGAACGTAACCAAGAATGGCAATTACCTTTTACAACCGATAATGCACGACCAGCCATTTACGCCTTTAATGGCGACGTGTATCGAGGATTAGATGCCTACACAATTCCAAAAGAAAAAATTGAAACTTCAAGATACAGTGCGTATTCTTTCGGGATTGTATGGGTTGTTAAAACCTTTAGATTTAATTCAGCCTTACCGACTAGAAATGGGAACAAAATTTCCAGTAGGTGAGAAACAAAAATCTATATGAGTTTTGGAAAAAACCATAACCGAAAACTTTAAATAATGAATTGGAAGATGGCGAACTATTTTTAAATTTAGCAAGTAATGAATATTTTAAAGCGATTGATACCAAAGCATTAAAAGTACCAGTCATTACCAGTGAATTTTAAAGATTTTAAAAATGGGAATACAAGATGATTGCGTTTTTTGCAAAGAAGCGCGAGGATTAATGGCGCGGTATATTATAGATACGAATGCAAAAACTATAGATGATTTAAAGGGATTTAATTACGACGGTATAATTACAGTGAACCCATGTCCACCAAAACGAATTGGTTTTTATTAGATAACCAAGTTGAATAAGTTATTTCGCAATCGCTTTTTTGTCAATACTAATTTTGGTTTCAACAGAAGGTTTCTTTTTATTCTTGGGCGTCTAGCACCAAATGTACCTCGGTTAATTTTTCCGCGTTTCGTTTTTTTATCTCCTTTTCCCATATTATAGTTTAATTTTAGTCATTAATTGTATCCCAACAGTTAGTTTAGTTTCCTAAAATACAAAAATTAATGATAAAAATCAAGTAAAAGTGTTTAAACATACCATCCATATCAACCATTTATACAAGCACGATACCACTAAATTAATTGTTGGTACACTGCCACCACCACGATTTTCAACGGGTGAACTTTTAGAAAAAGATGTCGATTTTTGCTACGGAAGTTATTACAATTCACTTTGGTTATTTATAGATAAAATTCATAATTTGAATTTGAGATATGATAATTCTCAAGAAGCGATTGAAGAACGCAAACAATTTCTTAATTAAACACAAAATTGGTGTTTGCGATATTGTTGAAAGTTGCGAACGTAGTAAAATTGATGCTTCCGATTTAGGGATGAAAAACATAAAACTTAGAAATTTAATGGGTTATTTAAAAATTATCCAAATATTAACACCCTATTATTTACTGGCGGAAACAGTAAAAACGGACCCGAATATTTTTTTAGAAAACACCTTAAAGAATTTGGATTAAAATTAGAATGTGGTTTCATCATGAAGTACCTAGAATACATCAATTTGAATTCAATGTCATTATGAAGTACCAGTGAAAATCGCTGAATCAACCCGAATCATAAAAACCGTTTCGTTAACTTCTGGTTCTGGAGCAGCAAATATTTCAATAAGTAAATTGCCTTTATACAAACATTTAAAAGCTAAAAATCCTAAATTTCAATACCTTCGATTTTCGAGTGATGCAGTATCGTGAGTTTTTCTAATATTTCAGAATTTAATCATGCATCTTCATCCTCTTCATATTCAACAACTTTAACATCAAATTCAGAATGTTAAATTCATCTTTGCTCATCCAATACTCAGAAGTAGTAAGCGTATAAGAATGCACCAGTAGATATTAAATGCCAAATAATACTTTCAGCTTCATCAAAAGCTTCATTTCCAGCCAATGGCATTGGAGAATAAGCGTTTAATAACATTACTACGCTAAGGGTGCATTAAAAGTTTTTAACACAGTCTCTTTAGTTATATTTTCGTTTGGCTGAATTTCAAAGTCGACAATGGTTGCTTTTGCATTCGGAAACGTTCCATTATAAGCCTTATAAAGTAATTGATTAATGTTAAATAGCTGATGATGCAACGAAATATCGGCATATTCTTCAGAAATTTTATCAATCAACATTTCGTGCGAAATTTGCTCGATTTGATTGTCATTTAAAAAGTCAGATAATTTGTAATTTAGAACAATTGTAGCTGCTTCTTCAGGCTCAAAGTCTGAAATAGCCATAAAAAGAATCTCTTCAATATTCATAGGGATTTAAATTCAGTGTCTTCAAATCCGAATGCGTTTAAAAGCTGAAAATAATCTGATTGTATCCAAGCATCGTTTGAAGATTCAACAGATTTAACAGCATTAATAATGACGTGATATTTCATAATTTAAATTTTACTTAAAGATAAGAATAATAAAAATTGAAAATACCAGACAATGTGCTATGCAGAATAATAATTTAGCTTGCTACTTTAGGTTTAATATTTCTCGGGAACAAAGGTTTGGTATTTCATTGGTGGACGCACATAACTTTTGTAATCTGGTAATTCGGGCAATTCTATAGGCGTTAAATTCATGGGTTTATAAGGAATCTGATCCAGAACATGGCTAATACAGTTTAATCGGGCCCGTTTTTTATTGTCGGCATTTACAACATACCAGGGTACTTGTTTGGTGTCGGTATGTGCAAACATGTTGTCTTTTGCTTTCGAATATTCTAACCAACGCGAGCGCGATTCTAAATCCATGGGGCTAAACTTCCAGCGTTTTACGGGGTTTTTAATACGGTTTTTAAAACGTTTTTCCTGTTCTTCATCACTCACCGAAAACCAGTATTTTAAAAGAATAATGTCGCTTACTTACCAACATACGTTCAAACTCTGGGCAAGATCTTAAAAACTCATTGTATTCATCTTCGGTGCAAAAACCCATAACTTTTTCTACACCGGCACGATTATACCAACTTCTATCAAAAAGCACGATTTCGCCTGCAGCTGGTAAATACTGTCACATAACGCTGAAAATACCATTGCGTTTTTTCTCTTTCTGTAGGAATACCTAAAGCTACAACCTTACAAACTCTGGGGTTTAGGGGTTCGGTAAATCGTTTAATTGTGCCACCTTTTCCTGAAGCATCTCTGCCTTCAAAAATAATGACTACTTTTAATTTTTGCGATTTTACCCACTCTTGTAAATGAACAAGTTCTGTATGAAGTTTAGCTAGTTCTGCTTCGTAATTAAATGAATTGTCTCCCATACTCAAATTTAAGGATAAATCATTAACTACGTATTCTTTACAATTGATAAATTTAGTTTACTATAAATTTAGATTGAATCTATCTAGTTTTCTACATTAAAAAACACTTTGTAATAATGCATTTTTTTTCTTCATCGTAACCACGTTCTAAATACTCGCTAGATGCTTCAGGCGCGTCAATATCTAGTTTTATTTGTATGTTGGTATCTAACTTAATATCGGTTTTAATCTTTTTCTTTTCTTTATTTACAACACTTTCGGCAACATCAAACTGGTTTCTAATAATAAGATTCTGTTCGCCTTCATAGGTTTTTTTGTAATCGTCAAACAGGGTTTTGTGTTTGTCTTCTTCAAAAATTTCATCTTTAAAACGCTCTACATTTACCACTTCGTTTTCTTTAAAAAAATCGATGGTTTTGGCTAGAAACGTATTTTGTTCTTGTGCACCGTAGGTAGTTTTTAAAATCTCGGTCGAAAATTCTTTACAAAGCTCAATATATTGTTGGGTGTGGTTGTTGGCATCATCGGCATATTTAATATTTAAAAACTGATTTATCCAATAGTGTGCATCGTAGCTGTTATTGTCCACGCTTAAAATAATGTTGCCTTCGGTATCGCTCTGGTTTAAAATTATACAACCTTTATCTACTTTTTTAGAGCTAATGCCTTTTTGAACCAATACATCATAACTGTTATTTTCTAAATAGGTTTGAAAGAAATTGACTTTATTTTCAATTTTAAAAATGCCAATGGCGTTGGTAGTAATTTCTCTAAATTCAATACCTTCAAACATAACCACTAAAACATCGCCAGTTTTTATATTGTGCTGAGGTAGATTGCTCGTATAAATGCGTTACAATATGTTTTGAAACCTCTATAAACGCATCGTCGTCATTAAATATTTGCGCGCTATAACTGTTAATTTCATTTAAAGAAATATTGGCATGATGGTTAAACCTGTAGCTTTGTACCACACTACTAAAAGGGCGTAATAAAAACGGTAACATGAGATCGTAACTGGCTTCATCAAAATCTACCAACTTTTCTGAGAAAGCATTTTTAGTATCGTTAAATTTATTACCGACTTTATGAATGATGAATTTTGAAATGGAGGCGTTTTTTCTTGAAATCATGGGTTGTTGTTTAATAGTGCAATAGTACTAATTTAGAAACAGAATTGCCATAAAAAAAGAACGCCAAAGCATAACACTTTGACGCTCTCAGATTCGAGGACTTGCGACTTGGTTGTCGTTATATTTTTAATATGGTATAATCATTTGATTAAGAATAGCTCAAAGATAAAAATTCAATTTCAATGTCACAAGATTCTAAAACTTACTTTTTACATAATTATTTAACATGCTATTTTATACAATGAAGTTGTTTAATTTAATTGATATAATAATATAGAATTATTTTCTCCTTTAGTTACAAATTCTAAATTAGAATCTTTATCAATATTATCAAATGCAATAGCAGAGGTGCCATAAACCGGAAAGCCAGTAAGTAAGCTACCTTGACTATCAAATAAATAAACCTTTTGTGTTTGCAAATCTGTTATCGATACATAAATTTTATCCTTTATATAAAACAACTCTGGGTGGGTATAATTACCAAAATCCAGTTCTACAGAGTTGTTTTTTATAAAAAGTTTGTTGTCGCTATGCGCTACTAAGCTTTTGCTTGAAGCGAAAAATGATGCTTTTCAGATAAATTTAAATTTTGAGTAGACACTTTTCCATTGGTGCTAATAGATACTAAATTGCCATTTAAATTGGTTGTTGTAAACGTGTTATTATATAAATAGATAGGTTCGTTAGAATAAGTGTTTTTGGTTTTTGGCGTTACTCGTGTATTTCCAGTCCGGTCTAAAATATAAAATTTGTTTTGAGATTTAAAAACAATATAGTCTTTACTGCTAATTCTAAAATGTTTTGGTTGACTAATAATAGCATTGTCGGCCGATTTAAAATTAAAGCCATTAACAAGTTTTGCATTTTTGTCATACACCAAAATATGTTTGCCTTGAGTAACTAACGAGTCTGTAATCTTTGTTTTTGTCATAATCAAACACAGCTAGTGGTTGTGTAATGTCATCATTAAAATTACCAGGAAATGGTGCTACATCTTTACCATTTCGGTCTATAACATATACTTTGTTTGGTGTTGCAAAAGCAAGCTGTAGTCTGCCATTTCTAAAATGTCAATTTGTTCGATGTTTCCTAAAACAGGTCCTTGTAGTTGTTTCTTCCAAAGAATTTTACCTTTACTTGAAATTAAATACAAATTATTTTTAACGTCTTGAACTACGATTTCTTTTTCTTTAGTAACGTGATTAATTACGAATTGAGGATCGGTTAAAATATCATTGCGCTAATTTTATATTTAATTCTTCAGAAATTGAATTTGTTAAAACAGCTGATTTACTCTTTTTTATAATACCATTAACATGTGCAAAATTAGAATCGTAAATAAATTGTAAGGCAGAAACGCTATAATTGTCAAAGCTTGGCATCCAATTCATTTTTAAAACTCCTATTAATAATAGTTTTTAAAGATCCAGGATTGGTAACCAATAAGAGCGAAGAAGCATCGCTTAACTTGGCTTTACAATTTTTAAATGGTTCCGTTTCGCTTAAGTGTTGTTTTGTTTTGATAGTTTGAAATAATACTTTGAAGGAGTTCTGTATTATTTGCAAACACAAAAAAGTTGTCTAGAACACAATATTTTGTTGCACTTTTAAATTTTATAAGTGGCGAAAATGTATTTGCAAACAAATCTGGCTGGCTAAAACTAAAAATATCGACACCTCTAACCGTGTTAATTATGTTTTGTTCGCTTAATAATGCATCTTCGGTAGCAATTAAATCTGTAGAATTTAAAATAATGGCGCGTTTGTCTTCTTCATAAATAACGCCTACTTCTATAATATTGTCGAAAATAGGTAAGGTGGTAACAATAGAATCCGTTTTATTAAATTGTTTAAGGTTAGCCTCAATAGTTTTGAAATTCTTAAACGTAAAACTCATAAAACCATCACTGTTTTGTGGGGTTAAATTCTGAGTTTGGTTTTCTTGAGGAATTGTGTTTTTAAAAAGTTGTATGATGTGTTTACTGGAATCTGAGGCTTTCGTAATGCCATTCATGTAAATTTCATCCTGATTAACATCTACATCAATGGCTAAATACTGGGTTAACGATTTTAAACTTAGAGCTTCCGGAATAAAAAACGATTTTATAAAAGGTGTGTTTGCCTTTATAATAATAGAAAATGTTTTATCGTTACTCGTCGCATTATAAATTTTTACTAATTCTGGGTTAGCAATAGGTTTTGTATTAATTGATTGTATAATCTCTTTTGAAGACGATACTAAAAAAGTACTATCAATAACACTGCTGTAAAACGTGTTGTTATTAAATGTAGATTTTGTAAACGTTTGCTTTTCATAATGTAATAGATTCTTCAATATAATTTTTAAGCGAATCGGTTTTAAATAAATTAGTGTTGTATTTTGTAATAATAGAATAGTGCAGACTATCTTTTCCGTCTGTAGAAAAGCAAATAAGAACTTCGCCACTAGGTTTTAAGAGCGATAAGTTTTCCAGTTTACTCTCTAAACCCAGGTAGGCATTTGTTTTAGAAAATTTATCTAAAAAATCGCTGTTTTTAATACTGCTTCTTAAATTTTCAAGATTTGAAGATTTAATAATTATAGAAGCATTTTCGGGTACAAAATCAATAAGATTTTCGCGGTTGATGCTGTATTTAGAACAACTCACTGCTAGAAGCAATAAGAGGGAAAAATAAATGAATCTCATAAAATGAATTAATTTATACAAACCTACATATTTTTCAATTTATAGCATATAAAAACAGCGTAATGTCGTGTATTAAATATTTAATTTTAATTGTTCTGGTAAAAGTCTGAACGATTTTCGGTGATACTTGGTTATACCGTATTTTTTTATGGCTTCGCGATGTTCTTTGGTAGGGTAGCCTTTATTTTGTTTCCAATTATACATAGGATATTCGTCATGAATGCTGTTCATATAAGCATCTCTATACGTTTTTGCAAGCACAGACGCTGCTGCAATACTTAAATATTTGCTATCGCCTTTAATGATGGTTTCAAAAGGCACATCAAGGAAAGGTTTAAATTTATTGCCATCAACGATTATAAATTCTGGTTTGGGTAATAACTGTTCAATAGATTTGTGCATCGCCAGAATAGAAGCGTTCAGTATATTTATATCGTCTATGTCTTCTTGAAACACATGCGCAACGCCAAAAGTTAAAGCCTTAGTTTCAATAATGGGTTTAAGTAAATCCCGTTTAGCCTCGCTTAATTGTTTAGAATCGTTTAAAACCAGATTGTTAAAATCTATAGGCAGTATTACGGCCGCTGCTGTAACAGGTCCGGCTAAACAACCACGTCCAGCTTCATCAGTGCCACATTCCAAGATAAATTGAGATAATTGTTTTAATAACATATTATAGTAATATAGACAAATCTATAATTATAATTAAACTGCCACAAATATTTAGTTTTCAATACGCAGTTTTTTTGGCAGTTTCTTTGGTTATCTAAATTATTAATGAGATGTTTGCAATCGACTAACTCAATTAATTATTTCGGTTTCGTCTTTATAGATGAATAATAGTATACAAAGCCAGCATTTTCTGTTGGCTTTGTATATTTAAAATAATTTCCTTCACTTTACGTTCAAATAATTACTTTTGTCTCGAAAAACGTTAAGAATAGTTCTTGCAAAAGAAAACGTAGATAATTACCCAAAATTTAAGTATGCGAATCATATCTAATAATAAAAGAGATTGCAATTTTAGTCTAATAAAAGTAGTTTTTTCAATTGTATTGCTGTTACAATTTAATATGATTTGCGCTCAAGACAGACCAGAAAAGTCAAATCGATTAGGTCGCGAACTGGGAATTTCTGGTAGTAACGATTCAGTTAATAAAAAAAAGTTACCTAAAATAACCCAATATCAAATTATTTCAAGTACCAGTGATACTACTTACGTAGATACCACCCTAACCATTCAAAAGGAATATAAATTCAATTATCTAAGAAAGGATAATTTTGGTTTAATGCCGTTTTCTAACTTAGGCCAAACTTATAACAGCCTTACCTATAATTTTCAAAACACCAGTTTAATGCCAAATTTTGGTGCACGCGCCAGACATTTTAACTACATGGAAATTCAGGATATCAAATATTATCGTGTACCAACACCTTTAACAGAGCTTTATTTTAAAACAGCTTTCGAGCAAGGACAGCAAACCGATGCTTTTTTTACTGTAAATACTTCGCCTCAGTTTAATTTCTCGATAGCGTATAAAGGGTTGCGCTCTTTAGGGAAATACCAACATATATTAACAAGTAGTGGTAATTTTAGGTTTACATCAAATTATCAAACAAAAAACAACCGATATTCCGCACGTTGGCATATTGTTACCCAAGATTTATTAAATCAAGAAAATGGCGGACTACGAGACGATAATGTAACTTATTTCGAATCGGGAGAGCCAGAATTTATAGATCGTTCTATTCTTGAAGTTAATTTCGAAGATGCCGAAAGCGTTCTAAAAGGGAAACGAGTTTATTTAAATCACATCTACAATATTATAAAGAAGGGCGATTCCTTATCTAAAAATAAATTAAGCATTGGTCATATCATGAACTTCGAAGATAAATACTTTCAGTACGACCAAACAACCGCCAATAGTCTGTTCGGGCAAGCCAATGTGAGTTCGGGAGTAAAAGATCGTACAACGTTAGAATATTTTTATAATCAATTACAATTAAACTATAGCAATAATATACTTGGTGATGTGCAATTTAATGTAAGCAACAGTAATTATAATTATGGTTACGATAAAATTGCCGTTTTAAATGGCAATACAATAACAAACAGATTAAAAGGCGATATCTTTTCTGCTGGCGGCACATACCGTAAACAATATAAAGGATTCGAATTAAATGGCGAGCTTGGTATCAATTTATCAGGGCAATTCGATGGAAATTTTTTAAAAGCCACCGCAACATTTAATCTAAACGAAGAAATTGCAGCATCAGCAACACTAAACCATAGCTCAAAAGCACCAAATTATAATACACTATTATATCAAAGTAATTACGAGAATTATATCTGGCAAAACAGTTTTAATAATACAGAAACTCAACAATTGGCTTTTCAGTTAAAGTATAAAAATTTCGCAAACATCACCGTCGATCTAAATACCATAAACAATTATGTGTATTTTAAAAAAGACCAAACATCCTTGCAAGTAAAAGCATTTCAAGAAAATAATACAATCACCTATTTAAGAGCCAAACTAGAGAACGAAATTAAGTTTGGTAAGTTCGCTTTAAACAATACCATTCTCTATCAAAATGTTCAAGACGAGAATAGCGTACTTAATGTACCAGAATTAACAACCCGAAACACATTATATTATTCAACGCATATGTTTAAAAAGGCGATGTATATGCAAACAGGGGTAACATTAAATTACTTCACAAAGTATTATATGAATGCTTACAATCCAGTTTTGGCAGAATTTTATGTTCAAACCGATAGAGAGTACGGCGATTTCCCAAGATTAGATTTCTTTATCAATGCAAAAATTCGTCAAACACGCTTGTATTTAAAAGCCGAACATTTTAATTCGTCCTTAACGGGTTACAACTATTATTCAGCACCAAACTATCCATATCGCGATTTCATAGTGCGTTTTGGTCGTAGTTTGGAATTTCTTTTTATAAAAAAGGGGTTATAGCGTTCCCCTGTGGGGTCGGGCTTTCCACTATATCTTTTGGTTTTTTAAGAAAACCAAAAGGATGCCGTTTCAATCCCTAACGCGTGGCCAGTGGTGGTCATTTTACGGGCGCCGGATAAGGCGCACAGGTAGCCAAGAGCAAAAAAGCCATTAAAACGGCGGCATTAAATCACCCCGCATTTATATATTATTAAGAGCGCTGGATAGCAAAGCAAGACGTTATTAAAACAAAAAATGGCGATTTCACATTAAAAAGGGCATCTATACCGAGTTAGATTTCCAGATAAAATAGCCTTAAAACCACAATTAACATAAAAATGCTAAGGTGATCAAAAAAAGTTAGGGATGTAACTTATTGAAAACAAGGGGAAAGAAAAGGGATGTAAAAAATAATTAAAAAAAGGCAAAAAAAAGCATTGCTAGAATTGAAAAAGGGTGCTATGTTTGCAGCCGCTAAAAAAGGCAATAGGTTTTAGATAGCGACGTTCATAAACAAGTAAAGGTATTTTGGTTTTGGGGATTTAAAAAGGCTCAAAAAAATAAATCAAAAAAAATATCAAAAAACTATTGTGGGATAAAAAAAAGGATCGTAGGTTTGCAGCCGCTAAAAAGGGCAGATGTTGTTTGATGCGAAGTTCATAAATAGGTTAGTAGATATTAAGATTTAGAGTTTGAAAAAAACTTTCAAAAAAAAATATCAAAACTATTGTGTGATAAAAAAAAGGGTTTTATATTTGCACCCGCTTAGCAAGGAAACGAGCTAACAAAAGAAAAAACAAGTTCATAAACATATTGAATTGACAGCGTAAGATTTAGTTGGAAACGACGAAAATCGACAAAGAGAATAAACCATTTTGAGTACTAGAAATTCCTATTAATTGTTAACAAGAGCAGACAGCATAAGGCTTATAGTCTAAAGCTTAAAGCTCACAAAAATTAACGATGAAGAGTTTGATCCTGGCTCAGGATGAACGCTAGCGGCAGGCCTAACACATGCAAGTCGAGCGGGATTCGGTAGCTTGCTACCGATGAGAGCGGCGCACGGGTGCGTAACGCGTATACAATCTGCCTCTTACTGCGGGATAGCCCAGAGAAATTTGGATTAATATCGCATAGTATAATAACTTGGCATCAAGATATTATTAAAGGTTACGGTAAGAGATGAGTATGCGTTCTATTAGCTAGATGGTGTGGTAACGGCACACCATGGCAACGATAGATAGGGGCCCTGAGAGGGGGATCCCCCACACTGGTACTGAGACACGGACCAGACTCCTACGGGAGGCAGCAGTGAGGAATATTGGACAATGGAGGCAACTCTGATCCAGCCATGCCGCGTGCAGGAAGACGGCCCTATGGGTTGTAAACTGCTTTTATACGGGAAGAAACACCACTACGTGTAGTGACTTGACGGTACCGTAAGAATAAGGATCGGCTAACTCCGTGCCAGCAGCCGCGGTAATACGGAGGATCCAAGCGTTATCCGGAATCATTGGGTTTAAAGGGTCCGTAGGTGGATAATTAAGTCAGAGGTGAAATCCTGCAGCTCAACTGTAGAATTGCCTTTGATACTGGTTATCTTGAATCATTGTGAAGTGGTTAGAATATGTAGTGTAGCGGTGAAATGCATAGATATTACATAGAATACCAATTGCGAAGGCAGATTACTAACATTGTATTGACACTGATGGACGAAAGCGTGGGGAGCGAACAGGATTAGATACCCTGGTAGTCCACGCCGTAAACGATGGATACTAGCTGTTCGGATTTATCTGAGTGGCTAAGCGAAAGTGATAAGTATCCCACCTGGGGAGTACGTTCGCAAGAATGAAACTCAAAGGAATTGACGGGGGCCCGCACAAGCGGTGGAGCATGTGGTTTAATTCGATGATACGCGAGGAACCTTACCAGGGCTTAAATGTAGATTGCATTAGGTGGAGACACTTATTTCTTCGGACAATCTACAAGGTGCTGCATGGTTGTCGTCAGCTCGTGCCGTGAGGTGTCAGGTTAAGTCCTATAACGAGCGCAACCCCTGTTGTTAGTTGCCAGCGAGTCATGTCGGGAACTCTAGCAAGACTGCCAGTGCAAACTGTGAGGAAGGTGGGGATGACGTCAAATCATCACGGCCCTTACGTCCTGGGCTACACACGTGCTACAATGGTAGGGACAGAGAGCAGCCACTGGGTGACCAGGAGCGAATCTATAAACCCTATCACAGTTCGGATCGGAGTCTGCAACTCGACTCCGTGAAGCTGGAATCGCTAGTAATCGCATATCAGCCATGATGCGGTGAATACGTTCCCGGGCCTTGTACACACCGCCCGTCAAGCCATGGAAGCTGGGAGTGCCTGAAGTCCGTCACCGTAAGGAGCGGCCTAGGGTAAAATCGGTAACTAGGGCTAAGTCGTAACAAGGTAGCCGTACCGGAAGGTGCGGCTGGAACACCTCCTTTCTAGAGAAAGACGATTAATTAAGGAAAACCAAAAAACTAAGAAAAAAGTAGTTTATTCTCATTGCTGTTAATTTAAAATATAAGTCTGTAGGCGCTAGTCTATAGTTAGTAGTATGATATGCTTCTGGCTTTGCTAACGACTAACAACTAACGACTATTGGCTATAAAACAGTCTCATAGCTCAGCTGGTTAGAGCGCTACACTGATAATGTAGAGGTCGGCAGTTCGAGTCTGCCTGAGACTACTATTTAATGCTGAATTCATAATTTTGAATTCTGAATTAAAAAGACGTTCATAACATATTGAAAGGAAATTCTAGAAGTTAGAGGATTCAACATTTGTAATTCTGAATTCATAATTCTGAATTCCAACAATGGGGGATTAGCTCAGCTGGCTAGAGCGCCTGCCTTGCACGCAGGAGGTCATCGGTTCGACTCCGATATTCTCCACTAATTTAATTCATGAATTCAAAATTGCTGAATTCTGAATTAAAAAAACGTTCATTGACATATTGAAAAAAGATACATGAAAAATATAAATAGATTTAATCTATTATATAATAATAATTCAGATTAATTAGTATCACCACGAGCGATATTTAATTAATCATTAATCAATAGGAAATATTCAATTGATTAAACTCATTAAAAAAGCAAAAAGTACAATAAGCAAAATAAGGGCGTATGGGGAATGCCTAGGCTCTCAGAGGCGAAGAAGGACGTGATAAGCTGCGAAAAGCTACGGGGATCGGCACACACGATTTGATCCGTAGATATCCGAATGGGGCAACCCACTATATTGAAGATATAGTCATGCCGAAAGGCAAGCAAACCCGGGGAACTGAAACATCTAAGTACCCGGAGGAGAAGAAAACAAAAGTGATTCCGTTAGTAGTGGCGAGCGAACGCGGATTAGCCCAAACCAGTGTTGTTACGGCAATACTGGGGTTGTAGGACCACGACATTGATTGCGCAATGAATTAGAATCCTTTGGAAAGAGGAGCCATAGACGGTGATAGCCCGGTATAAGTAAAGAGCGTTAATTATAGTGGTATCCTGAGTAGTGCGGGGCACGTGAAACCCTGTATGAATCTGGCGGGACCATCCGCTAAGGCTAAATACTCCTGAGAGACCGATAGTGAACCAGTACCGTGAGGGAAAGGTGAAAAGAACCCTGAATAAGGGAGTGAAATAGAACCTGAAACCATACGCTTACAAGCGGTCGGAGCAGACTTGATCTGTGACGGCGTGCCTTTTGCATAATGAGCCTACGAGTTACCGTTGCTAGCAAGGTTAAGTGATTAAGTCACGGATCCGTAGCGAAAGCGAGTCTGAATAGGGCGCTTTAGTTAGTAGTGGTAGACGCGAAACCGTGTGATCTACCCATGGGCAGGTTGAAGCTGTAGTAACATACAGTGGAGGACCGAACCGGTTGACGTTGAAAAGTCTTCGGATGACCTGTGGGTAGGGGTGAAAGGCCAATCAAACTCGGAAATAGCTCGTACTCCCCGAAATGCATTTAGGTGCAGCGTTGATTTATAGTTTTATAGAGGTAGAGCTACTGATTGGATGCGGGGGCTTCACCGCCTACCAATTCCTGACAAACTCCGAATGCTATAAAATGTTAATCAGCAGTGAGGGCATGGGTGCTAAGGTCCATGTCCGAGAGGGAAAGAACCCAGACCATCAGCTAAGGTCCCAAAATATATGTTAAGTTGAAATAACGAGGTTGAACTGCTTAGACAGCTAGGATGTTGGCTTGGAAGCAGCCATTCATTTAAAGAGTGCGTAACAGCTCACTAGTCGAGCGGTTCGGCATGGATAATAATCGGGCATAAACATATTACCGAAGCTATGGACTTGAAAAAGTGGTAGGGGAGCATTGTAGTGTCGTCGAAGGTGTGATGTGAGTCATGCTGGAGAAGCTACAAAAGAAAATGTAGGCATAAGTAACGATAATGCGGGCGAGAAACCCGCACACCGAAAGACTAAGGTTTCCTCAGCTATGCTAATCAGCTGAGGGTTAGTCGGGACCTAACGCGAACCCGAAAGGGGTAGTGGATGGACAACAGGTTAATATTCCTGTACCTGCTCACGTTAAAAGTGACGGAGGCGTAAATTTGGTGCGAACTGACGGAATAGTTCGTTGAAGCCAGTGGTAACACGGCGATAGTACACTGAGACTTCGGTCAAGGTGATAATCCAGAGTAGCGACTTCCAAGAAAAGCGAGTGAAGCAGCCCGTACCCTAAACCGACACAGGTAGTTGGGATGAGAATTCTAAGGTGCTCGAGAGATTCATGGCTAAGGAATTAGGCAAAATAGACTCGTAACTTCGGGAGAAGAGTCGCCACCCTTCGGGGTGGCCGCAGTGAAAAGGTCCAGGCGACTGTTTATCAAAAACACAGGGCTATGCTAAATCGAAAGATGATGTATATGGCCTGACACCTGCCCGGTGCTGGAAGGTTAAGTGGAGGGCTTAGCAGCAATGCGAAGGTCTTAAATGAAGCCCCAGTAAACGGCGGCCGTAACTATAACGGTCCTAAGGTAGCGAAATTCCTTGTCGGGTAAGTTCCGACCTGCACGAATGGTGCAACGATCTGGACACTGTCTCAGCCATGAGCTCGGTGAAATTGTAGTATCGGTGAAGATGCCGATTACCCGCTGTGGGACGAAAAGACCCCGTGCACCTTTACTATAGCTTAGTATTGGTTTTGGATAAGTAATGTGTAGGATAGGTGGGAGACTTTGAACCGGGTTCGCTAGGATTCGGGGAGTCATTGTTGAAATACCACCCTTTGCTTATCTAGAGTCTAACCCTTGAACAAAGGGGACAGTGCTTGGTGGGTAGTTTGACTGGGGTGGTCGCCTCCAAAAGAGTAACGGAGGCTTCTAAAGGTACCCTCAGCACGCTTGGTAACCGTGCGTAGAGTGCAATGGCATAAGGGTGCTTGACTGAGAGACCTACAAGTCGATCAGGTTGGAAACAAGAGCATAGTGATCCGGTGGTTCCGCAT
Organism: uncultured Flavobacteriaceae bacterium; assembly: GCA_963704215.1. Taxonomy (GTDB): domain Bacteria; phylum Bacteroidota; class Bacteroidia; order Flavobacteriales; family Flavobacteriaceae; genus Mariniflexile. Next base: position 72,617 of record CAVPHK010000010.1, on the reverse strand, counting down.
GGAAGGGCCATCGCTCAAAGGATAAAAGGTACGCCGGGGATAACAGGCTGATCTCCCCCAAGAGCTCATATCGACGGGGGGGTTTGGCACCTCGATGTCGGCTCGTCACATCCTGGGGCTGGAGAAGGTCCCAAGGGTTGGGCTGTTCGCCCATTAAAGTGGCACGCGAGCTGGGTTCAGAACGTCGTGAGACAGTTCGGTCTCTATCTACAGTGGGCGTTAGAAATTTGAGTGGATCTGACTCTAGTACGAGAGGACCGAGTTGGACTAACCTCTGGTGTATCTGTTGTTCCGCCAGGAGCATTGCAGAGTAGCTACGTTGGGAAGGGATAAGCGCTGAAAGCATATAAGCGCGAAACCCACCACAAGATGAGATTTCTTTAAAGGGTCGTGGAAGATGACCACGTTGATAGGCTATAGGTGTAAGGGCAGTAATGTCGTAGCCGAGTAGTACTAATAACCCATAGGCTTATTGTACGCCTGTTTTTTTTAAGAGTACAACACGAATTATTAATCAATCATGTTTTTTTTTTCAATATGTTAAGATATTTGCAAGCATAGCTTGCAGTTGAAAGTTGCTGGTTGGTAGTTGATGGAAACACCAACAACCATAAACCAACAACAACCAACTTAAAATTTAAGGTGGTTATAGCGACGGGGCTCACCTCTTACCATTCCGAACAGAGAAGTTAAGCCCGTTAGCGCCGATGGTACTGCATTGTGGGAGAGTAGGTCGTTGCCTTTTTTGGAAACCCTTCATTGAAAAATGAAGGGTTTTTTGTTTTTGTATATTTTTATAAAAAGTTAAATAATAAGTGGCTCTTGTCTTTATTATTGAATAATCCCAATATAATTTAGTTATAAGGTTAATTTGTTTTGATAAATTCTACACGTCGGTTAAGTGCTTTACTAATAGCATCATTATTTGCTAAACTTGGTTGATATATAAGGAAAAGGAGATCATGTGAATTTTAATGCTATTAGAGTGATTACTTAAAATGAATATTGCTATAAGAATAAATGTATTAATTCAATTTTAAGTCTAACTATTAATTAATAAAGGTTAATTTTTTATTATCAAATATTTATTTGGTTTTATTAAGCTATTGCCGTGTAATATTTTTTCATTTTTATTTAAAGTAACGTCAAAGGGTTTCTCACTAAAATTAAAGAAACATCTAATGGTTTCGTTTTTATAAACTCTTGTAAACGATATAATATCATTTGAAAATGACAGGTCTTTATAAATTCCGTATTGAAGTGCTGGCTCTGAATTGCGTAATAAAATTAGCTTTTTATAGTTATTTAATAAGGAGTAATTATTTTTTTCTAATAAAGCGACATTAAGTTGTTTGTAATTTTCGTGTACTTTAATCCAAGGTTTAGAGCTTGAAAATCCAGCAAAATTGCTATTATTCCATTGCATTGGGCTTCTTGATTTATCTCTGTTATGAGTATTCCCTATTTCAAGCGCTTCTACTTCAGATTTCCCTTCTTTTAGTGCCAAATTATAATGTGTAAGTCCTTGTATATCCATCATCTCATTAATAGAATTTGCTTCAATGTTTGTCATGCCAATTTCTTCTCCATAATATATAAACGGAATTCCCTTTGCTGTAAGCATTAAAGCAGCTAATGCTTCTGCTCTATCAGTATTGTTATTAGCTAATCGACTCATAAGTCTTGGCATATCATGACTTCCAAAAAACAATGTAGGATAATTACTCATGTTTTTTTCCATGCTTTGCAACTCATCATAAATTCGTTTTGCCGAAAATTCTTTAATACTTCCAAAATTAAAATTGAAAATAACGTCTAATAATTTATCTCCCTGATATTGCTTTAAAACTTCAATCTTGTCGCTGCCTATTTCCCCTACAATAAAACGATTTTCATAGTCATTAACTGTCGCTCGTAAAGTTTTCATGGCTTCTTTTAAACCTTTTTGATTAATATCATAAAGATGGTCTTGTATGCCCTCTTGGTTCAATGGGTTATCTTTGGTAATGCCTTCTGTTGTTAAAAAGTTAATAACATCCATTCTAAACCCGTCTACACCCATTTCTAGCCAAAATCTTAAAACATCTTGTATTTCTTTAACAACTTTTGGGTTTTTCCAGTTTAGGTCGGCCATTTTTACATCAAATTTGTGATAGTAATATTGGTTAGTAATAGTATCTAATTCCCATGCCGAACCACCAAAAAATGATTCCCAGTTATTAGGTTCAACTTTCCAAATATAATAGTCGCGATATGGATTGTCTTTAGATTTTCGAGATTCTTCAAACCATTTTGATTCAGTTGAAGTATGATTTACAACCAAATCCATGATTATTTTAATGTCTTTTTCATGAGCTTCTTTTAAGAATAATTTAAAATCTTCCATAGAGCCATAAGTTTCATCAATTTCATAATAGCTCGAAACATCGTACCCATTATCTACTTTTGGAGATTTTAAAAAAGGAGTTAACCAAATTCCTTTAACTCCTAAAGATTCTATATAATCTAATTTTGAAGTTAGCCCTTTAAAATCACTATAGCCATCGCCATTGCTATCTTTAAAACTAGGCATGTAAATTTCATAAAACACCGTTTCTTTCCACCATGTTTTTGAAGTTTGTGGTGTAGTTTCCTTACAAGACATAAAAAATGACATAATTATTATAAGTATAATGAGCTGTAAATGAAATTTCATTTCCTTTAATTAAATGTTTAATTTTTTACAGATGAATAATGGTAATCTATAACTACATCGTTGGCCATTAATTTTCCATTTACCTCAGAAATTTTTGCATTTTGAGGAATTATAACAAGCAAAGCAGATTGCTCTTTATCTATATTAAAGTGAAAAATATTTGTTACTTTTTCACCTATAAATGTACTTTTAATGGCGTCGTATATTTTAACTTTTGTATTACCCACATCTATTGTTACAGTTTTAATTTCGGAGTTTGGGTTATAATATAAAAAAGATGGAAATGCTTTTTTGCCATATAATTCGGTTGCTAGTAAGTTTAATTGCAAAATATTTTCAACGTTTGTTTTAGAAATTATACTACCTGCAATACCTACATGCCCACTGCCATAAACGCTAAACTGAGAAACGTCAGGATTACCTTGTACCCAATGCGGACCATCTCCTATAGCTATTGGTGCTTCTAAATCTTGATACCCATCTAAATGAGATTTCTTAATCAAACCTTCGTAAGCAATAACACCTTTTGTGTGTTTTTTAGCTTCAGGAATTGTTTGATGTTTATCTGCCATCTCATATGGATAAAAGAATTTCATAGCATTACTTGCGTTTAGCATCCATTTCCCGATGACATTTGCATACCGTTGATCATACCGCACCATAGGCACCAAAGGCCACATAGTGTCATAAGTATTCATCATAAATGCAAAACCACCATTATGCACAGTGCTTCCTATTAAACCTGACACGTCATAGCCATTCCAATTATCGCGTAAAACACCCCAACCTTGTCTACATTCAGGAGAGCCATTAAAGGTCCATTCCAAAATTTTTGTAAAATCGTAATTTGTTCCTTCTTCTGCATTTAATCGTGCGGCAACATATGCGCCAAATGGCATTAAAATTTCATAAAATTGATTGCTTTCTTGATTTAATAATGCTTCTAATGAAGATTTAGCCCCTTGTAAATATTTATGGTCATTAAACTTTTGATATGCTGAATAAAGCACATATGCATGTCCTGCTGCAACATCTTGTTGTTTGCAAATCCAATTATTTTTGGGTTCTAATGCAGCATAGTCAAAATAAGAATAATTGTAATTTCCTGCCATTACAGAATCAGCTTCAAAAAATTTATCGGCAATAGAACGTTGTATCATTTCAAAGTCCTTTTCGTTAGGGTATTTATCTGCAACTCCATAAAAAAGCATATTAGGATACACATCATACCACCAATCTCTGCCATAACCACCTCCTAACTGTGCTACTTCAGGGCATGTGTTATTCATTATTATATTCCACTTTGTGTCTGAATTGAAATAATTTTTTAACATAGAAACATAATTTTTCCCGTTCTGGTTCGATTTATCAATCCCAACAAGCGAAGCCCCGAAAACAGAACCTATTGTGGCTAAAGATTCGTGAAAAACACCATCGTAATGGTCTTTACCTTGCCTCAAGTCTCCCATTGCAGTATAAATCCCAAATGTTTCCTGGTCAAAATTTTTACGAGAATTATCGCTCCAAATTAGCGGCCAATAGTCACCAGTTTGGGTATCATCAAAAACTAAAGAATCGTATTTTATTGCCATTTCCTTGAAATCCATTACTTTAAATGGTGTAGGTAAATTAGGCATAGAATCTATACGGTTTATTTTAATTTGAGTTATAGGATTTTCTATATATGGTTTAGAAGATTTACAAGAATTAAATCCTACTAGAATAAAAAGACTTATTATTAAATTTATTGTACGCATCTTTTTATATTATTAGTTTCTTGGTTTATAAATTTTCATCTTGATAGATTGTTTTCTCTAACGTTTCTTGTTGCTTTAATAGTTGTTTAGCAATAATTATAGATAACAACTGAAGTATTCCTATAATTAAAAGCGCATATCGTAAAGCAATATCTGCATTAATAAAAAATGCCAAAACCAAAAACGTAGCAGCTCCAAAAAAACGTCCAATAAATAATCCAAATTCATGATTAAGTATATAGGCAAATTCATTTCTGTTTTCAATTTTAGATAAAACATCTATAACTTTTAATTGAATTGGGAAATAAGCAATATCTAATACAGGTCTTGCTATTAATAACAAGAACATAAAAAGTATGACACCCGTTGAGTTAAATAACAAACCATTAAAAAATGACGCCAAGAAAAAACAAATTAAACCTATCGAAAAAATTACTAATCGATGTTTAGGTTTTGAATATTTTCCTAAGAATAACATAATGATAGCAGCAATGACAGCACCAATAGAAATTGCAGTTCCCAATGCACCTTCAGAATTAAAAAATTTCATCATTAACATGGCAGGTGCAGTTACGATAAATCCTTGCGCCAATCCTTTTAATATTGATAATTGAATCATTTTTTTCCAAAGTTTGTGAAATTTAAAATACAAGAATTTCTCACTTTTTGGTTTATCATAGACTCCAAAATGAAATACAATCGACGCTATTATGGTGATAATAAACACAATTGTGGTTATAACCTTATAGGCAGCATTAACATTATCATTTGTACTTGAATCATTATTTCCAGACACTAAATACCATCCTATAATAACCGGTACCGTAGACGCTATTATAGTATAAATAAAAGTTTCTAAACCGTAGTAAAAGTTTCTAGTTCTATCTTGGGTTGTTGATAATACCAGATAATCTCTGTTTGCCCAATATAACCCAAAAGACATTCCCATTATTAAACCAGCTACCATTAACCCAAAATAATTAATATCTTTTAAAGACATCATAAATACCATAGAAACACCGCTAAGCATCATACCAAGAGAAAATAATCTTTTTACATTTATTTTGTTTAATAAGTATCCATTAATAAAAAATGTAATAGGAATACCTATATAAATGGCTAGTTGGTATAAAATAACTTTTGATGGGTCGTTAGAATTACGCATAATGTAAGAAGCTACGAATATATCGATAACAGGAAGTACTAACGCATAAATGGTGTTAGTAATTATTAATATTTTTGCACTTCTGGTGAAGTCTTTTAAACCAACTTTTGCTAAATCTATCATTATTTTTCTAGAGTTTTTAATAAGTCTTTAATAGAAAATGTGGCTAAGCAAACATGCTCATCAGATGCACCGTAATACATTTTTAAGGTATCGCCATCTACAATATGGCCGTTGGTAAAAACAACGTTTCCAAAAAAACCGGTTTGCTCATATGTTGCAATAGGTTCCATAATAGGTTCTTCTGATCGTGCTAAAACTATAGATGGATCGTTTAAATCTAACAAAATGGCTCCTAAGCAATATCGATGCTCTGCAGTTGCACCATGGTAAATTTCTAACCAGCCCTTTTCAGTTTTAATAGGGGCTGCTCCAGCACCAAGGCGTTTGCTGTCAAATTTACCTTCTCTTGTTTTTGCAATGCATTTATGATTTCCCCAGTGAATAGCATCTGGTGATTCTGCTAGCCAAATATAATTACCACCTAATTCTGGACTACTCGGTCTATGTAAAGCATAAAATTTATTATTAATTTTTTCTTCAAAAATGGCGCAATCTTTATTATGAGGACTAAAAATCATCCCTTTCTTTTCAAAGTTTATCCAATCTTTTGTAATTCTTAAACCAACTCCAACACCGTTAGAAGATACCATGGTATAAGTTAAATAGTAGGTATCATTAATTTGTGAAATCCGGCAATCTTCGATGCCGTAGTCTTCATAGTCGCCTTCTCCAAATAGTGATGGATAAGTTTTGTCTTGGTGAAAAACTACTCCGTCATTACTAAATAACAACCTAAGGTGAGAAATGGTTGTTAGATAATCTTTTCCGTCGTATTTTATTACTCTGGCATCAGACGCATTTAATTTAGGATCATCTAATCTAAAATCTATTATTTCAACATTACCTTCATTATTATAAATAGGCACCGAAAGCACACCTTCTTTTTGAACAGTGTGCTCTGCTACGCGAACAAGAAGTCCAATTTTGCCTTTAAATTTAAATACGCCAGGGTTTAACAAACATTCAATGATCATGTTTTCGTTGCTGGATTTTAAATCCTTAGGTGATAATATTGGATTTTGACTATTTCTCTTGGAAATATCTTTCATAAAAAGGAGGAGTTATATTTTTCGAATACTATTAATTAAACGGTTATGCTAATAAGTTTAATTTTTTAATTATAAACGAATATTCGAACATTGATTAAAAAAGTGAATGTAATATACAATTATATAACCATTATGTGCATCGATATATTAAAATATAATCAAGCGAATGGTATTATGAATTTTTAGACAGAAAAAGGTATATTATTTAATTTTTAATACGTTCTTTCTCTTTAATTATAGACATGGCTCTTTCAGCAATAGCTGTTATAGATAATGAGGGGTTAACCCCAGGGTTTGCAGAAATCATCGAACCATCGATTATAAGCATATTTTTATATCCAAAAACATGGTTATTTTTGTCGATAGCCCCTTTAGAGGAGTCTTCACCCATAACAGCTCCTCCTAATATATGAGCAGTAGAAGGGATTCCAAATAACGTTTCGCCAACAAAAGATGTAGCTTTCCCATTTTCTTTTTTCTCTAACATTTTAGTTAGAGCAACCGATTCTGGTATAAATGGAGTTGGTTGTTTTCCTGAACTCATAATCGATTTCATATTCCCAAAAACACCTCTTTTAAATTTTAGTGTACTATTTATAGTTTGCATAAATAAGATGACCGTAGTTTTTGTTGACCAATTATTTTTAAAATAAACTTTAAAATAATCTAAAGGCGATTTAAATAAACTAGCAAATGTATCAAAGTATCTAATGAATGGATTTTTTAAGGGCGAATAAGGTAAATGTGTTAGTTTCCAAGCATTAGAACCTTTGCCATAGCGACACATTTCTATATGCGTATTTTCATCAGTATGTAAAATACTTCCTATGGCAATTCCTTTTGAGAAATCTTTATCATCATCAAGCGTTGAAATACTTATTAAGGTTTCATTATTTGTTCTAATATCAGAACCAAGTGTTTCTGATAAATTTGGGAGGGTGCTTTTTTTTAATTTTAGTAACAGTTTAATAGTTCCTAAAACACCTCCAGAAATTATAACCCCTTTTGTTGTTATGGTTTTAGTTTTTTTAAAGAAAGAAGTACTTTTTTTTAGACTAATTACGTATCCTTCAGAACCATCATTCTTACCTAAAGGCTTAATTGTTGTTACCTCGTGTTCTGCTAGTATTTTTGCACCTTTTTTTTGAGCTAAATACAAATAGTTCTTGTCTAAAGTATTTTTAGAATTATTAGGGCAGCCTGTCATACATGCGCCACAAAAATTACACCCAACACGGTCGGGACCTTCACCCTTAAAATAAGGGTCTGGTTGAGTAACATTTGGTTTGCCAAAAAAGACCGCAACATTAGTCGGACTAAAATCCTGTTCTTTGCCTGTTTCTTTGGCTAAGTTTAAAAGCGCTTTATCGGCATCAAAAAGTAAGGGGTTTTTTGAAGCACCTAGCATTTTTAAAGCGATTTCATAAAATGGTTTTAAATCGTTTTCCCAATTATTCAGATGTGCCCAACTCCCAGAGTTAAAAAAGGCAGACTTAGGGACTGGGAGTGTATTAGCATAAACCAATGATCCTCCTCCCACACCAACTCCTGAAGCTATAGTGATGTGTTTAAAAAATGACATTTTCATTATTCCAAAACATCTAAAAAAAGGTATCCAAAGCCATCGTTTAATATCCCAATTTGTTCTGGCAAAATCATTTGCTGTATACCATTTTCCTTTTTCAATTACTAAAACTTTATATCCTTTTTCTGTTAACCTAAGAGCACTAACAGAACCACCAAACCCACTACCTATGATAATATAATCGTATTCCATTTGATGTAAATTTTAAAAACACAATTGATTAATCGCAAGAAAAAAATAGAATTAGAACAGATGAAACCTAAAAGTTTCGAAACTCTGTAATTAATTTAATTGTTCTTCTTGAACATGCTATTTAAAATAATTTTAAGTCCTTTAAATATAAGAAATACAGCAAAAGCAGAAATCAAACTTCCCAAAATAAGAATTGGCATGTAAAGCGGTTTTTCAGGATTGCTTAAAGCGACATGGAGTAGGGTAGGTCCCATAAATAAGCTTAAAAGTGCAAATATTAAAGTTTTTACACCTTTAAAAAGTAATTTTTTATCCGTTCTACTGGTTTCCATCTTTGTAATTTTTAATTGCTGCGCGTACGTTTTTATGTGTGTTTAATAGGTTTTTGGCCTCCGCTTCAGAGATGTTAAGTTCCGTCATAATCATTTTTGTGCCTCTATCTACCAGTTTATTATTGCTTAGCTGCATATCAACCATTTTATTGCCTTTTATATGACCTAATTGGATCATAGTTGTAGTTGTAATCATGTTGAGTACTAGTTTTTGAGCTGTACCTGCTTTCATTCTAGAACTTCCTGTAACGAATTCAGGCCCAACAATAACCTCGATAGGATACTGTGCTGTTTGCGAAAGCGGACTGTTTTTATTGCAGGTAATACAACCCGTAATAATATGATGATCATTGCACGCCTTTAAGGCTGCAATAACATAAGGAGTTGTGCCTGAAGCTGCAATACCTACTACCACATCTTTATTAGAAATGTCGTAGGATTTCAAATCTACCCAACCTTGAGTGGTTGAATCTTCGGCAAACTCAACCGCTTTTCTTATAGCTGAATCGCCTCCAGCAATAATACCAATTACTAAATTATGCGATACACCAAACGTTGGAGGGCATTCCGAAGCATCTAAAATACCTAAACGCCCACTGGTGCCTGCTCCCATATAAAATAAGCGACCACCATCTTTTAATTTAGAAACAATAATGCTAACTAAAGTTTCGATTTGAGGTAATGCCTTTTCTACCGCAAATGGTACGGTTTTATCTTCATTATTAATATTACTTAATAACTTTGAAATACTCATCTTTTCTAGATGATTGTAGTTAGAATCTTGCTCGGTTGTTTTGGTGAAACTCATGCTTCAAAAATACATATTTTTTAGTTCTTAACACTATTTGAATTTATAGGTAATAGCATTTAAACTCTGCCTAAAATTAATTACAACTAGTTTATAATGTATCTAAAAGTTGATACTTCAGATACTCTAAAATACCCAAGAGGAAAATTGTCTGGATTGGTTTGATTTATACAATTACCTCTAATGGTAGTGGGTTGTGTTTGGAAAGGATCACCGGAGTTATTATCGTCGTTTTGTTGAAGCAAAATACTCATATATTCATAATGTTGTTTTGATATACCGTGGTTTTTAATTATTAATTCGTCTCCAGACTTAAGATCTTCATACGATTGAAATGCAAATATTCTATTGCCGTCTGTAAATTCGTCATCATACACTTCTATATTTAATACGTTAGCATTTGTATTAACATATTCAAACAGGTAATAATTTTGAGTGTTTTCGGGATCTGTATAGTATGCTTTTATTTCTGTTTCTTCTCCAGAAAATCCAGCATCGTTTTTCTGCTCTACATATTCTATTGGAACCACCGGCATTAAAGTTTCAGTACCCGTATAAATTTCGTTGTTGTATGAAATAGTAAGCGTATACACGCCATTTATTTCTGGTATAAAATTAAAATTTCTATAAATACCTGTATTTTCTTCTTCAATAAATTCAAAGGTGTTGTTTTTTGAGTCGGTTATTTTAACAATAGCTCCCGTTGCAGGAGCAACTCTTGTATCGTAATACGGAGCCGTGAGACTCAATTTAATTAATTGGGTTTTGCCATTCGTGTTTTTAATCCAACTTAACGATGCATCTATTACTAATTTTTGTTCAGAGGTTTTTAAATTTAATTCAATTACTTCTTCACAATTAAAAAATGAAAGGCAAATAAATATTATATAAACTAAATTTTTCATAGCTTAAAATTTAAAATTATATGAAATAGATGGTACAATTCCAAAAATGGATAGTTGAGTGGCTTCATTAACTCTGGTGTCCTCATTTTGACCAAACGCAATTGAGGCGGCATTTTTACGATTGTATACGTTGTAAATACCAAAAACCCAATAGCTTTGCCAATCTTTGCTTTTGTTAACTTTAGGATTGTAAGTGAAGGAAATATCCAAACGGTGATATGATGGCAGTCTGTCTGAATTTCGCGCATTGTATGTTGGAACGCTAATACTATTATAAACATATTGCCCGTTTGGAAATGTGGAAGGTTGCCCGGTTTGAAATAAAAAATTAGTATTAAGTTGCCAGGTTTTATTGAACTCGTAAGTTCCTGTTAAAGAAACATCATGAGTTTTATCGTAGGCTGTTCGATACCATTTACCGTTATTTATTCCTAATTCGGTAGCGGTTCTTCCTTTTGTCTGCTGTTCTGATTTTGATAAGGTATACGCCAACCAGCCTTTTAATTTACCTTCATTTTTTTTAAAAAGTAGTTCTAATCCGTAAGATCTGGCTTTGCCGTTCAAAATAACCTGTTCAATAGCATTATTTGCAATAAGATTTGCACCATCAATATAGTCAATTCTATTTTTTACGGTTTTATAAAAACTTTCAACCTCTAAAGAATAGCTCTGGTTATTAAAATTTTTAAAGTAACCAATTGCAAATTGATCGAGTAATTGTGGTTTTACATATTTACCGCTTGGTGTCCAAACATCCAGAGGCGTAGGCGAACTAGTATTGGATAATAAATGTAAATATTGGCTCATTCTGTTATAACTCGCTTTAACTGAATTATCAGAATTAATTAAATATGATAAAGACAAACGAGGTTCTATATTGAAGAATTTAGCAATAACATCGCTTTTTTTATAATATAAGGTGTCAATGGGTTCTGCTTTCTCATAAATTTTAAAATCTTCATTAAATAATACGGGCTGATTATTTTCGTAGATGTTTAGTCCGTTTTGACCCAACCTTAAAAAAGAACTAAATCGTAAACCATAAGATACCGCTACTTTATTGCTTACCTTGTGCTCTGCATCAATATATACGGCATTTTCTAGCGCAAATTTATCCGTAAGTTTAAACGAGTTTATTCCTGAAGTTGGGGTCGTTGGATTTATTTCTCCAGGATTAAATTTATAATAAATACTGTTTAAACCGTATTGAAGCTTAAACTTATCGTTAAGATAGTGCTTGAAATCGTATTTTATATTAAAGTTTTTAATGGCTGATACCCAATCGAATTCCACAAAATTTAGTTTTAAACCGTAATAATAATCGGAATAAATTATAGATAAGTTTGTAAATAGTTTATCTGAAAACAAATGATTCCATCTAAAATTTAAAACCGAATTCCCATAGGTGTTTTCAAACGTGTCGTTTATATTAAATACGTCACGACCAAAATATCCAGACAAATAAATATTGTTTTTATCGTTAATCCTATAGCTTAATTTGGTGTTTAAATCGTAGAAGTAGGCAATATTATCAATATCAAAAAGCGGTAAAAACAAATGTGCATAACTCGATCTACCACCTAAAAGAAACGACCCTTTATCTTTTTTTAATGGGCCTTCAAGTAATAATCTGCTGGAAACAATCCCGATGCCGCCATTAGCATGAAATTCTTTACTATTTCCGTCTTTTTGGTAAATATCTAAAACCGAAGAAACTCTGCCGCCATATCTAGCAGGAATTCCACCCTTATAAAGTTTTAAATCTTTAATAGCATCTGGGTTAAACACCGAGAAAAAACCGAATAAATGCGATGAGTTATATATGGTTGCTTCGTCTAAAAGTATTAGGTTTTGATCTACCGAACCGCCACGGACATTAAATCCAGATGAACCTTCGCCAGCGTTAGTTACACCAGGTAAGAGCGTAATGGCTTTAATAATATCTGCTTCACCTAAAACCACAGGTATTTCTTTGATGGTTCCCGAGGTTAAGCTATTAACACTCATTTGTGGTTTCTGAATATTAAGACTTTCAACGTTTTGAGTGATGACAATCTCCTCTAAATTTTCTAAAGTATCACTTAAACTAAAGTTTTGAGTACTATTTTCTGCAAGTACGATGTTTTTAGTAATTGTTTTAAATCCTAAATAACTAATGACTACTTTGTATGTGCCTTTTGGAAGTGTTATAGAATAAAAACCATATTCATTGGTAGACGTACCTGTTTGTGTTTCTGGAAAATATACACTAACACCAATTAACGATTCATTACTTTTTTCTTCTGAAATTGTTCCTTTTAAAGTAAATTTTTCTTGAGCTGCTGAATAATGATTACTAAAACTGAAAATAAAAACAAAACATAACACTATGTTTTTCATATAATCCTTTATTTACAAAAGTATAAAAAAAAGCTCCTTGAAAAAGAAGCTTTTTAAATTGACATATTAATTCTTAATTAAGAATTTTATTTAAAGTATTGCTAGGTCTCATCGCCGCATTTACTAATGCTTCATTTGGTTCGTAATATCCGCCAATGGTTACGGGCTTACCTTGAATATCTACAAGTTCTTTAACTATTACAGATTCATTTTTAGATAATTCTTTATAAATCGTGCTGAATTCTGATTTTAATTCGGCATTTTTAGATTGATTTGCTAATGCCTCTGCCCAATATAACGCAAGATAGAAATGACTACCTCTATTATCTAATTCGCCTGCTACACGCGATGGCGATTTTCCGTTGTCAAGTAGTTTTCCGGTAGCGTCATCTAAAGTATCTGCTAATATTTGCGCTTTAGGATTGTTCTTAGAAATGGCCAAATGTTCTAGTGAAACGGCAAGTGCTAAAAATTCCCCTAAAGAATCCCAACGTAAATGATTTTCAGATAAAAATTGTTCAACATGTTTTGGAGCAGAACCACCTGCGCCAGTTTCAAATAAACCTCCACCATTCATTAATGGTACAATTGATAACATTTTTGCGCTCGTTCCAACTTCTAAAATAGGGAACAGATCTGTTAAATAATCACGTAACACATTTCCTGAAACAGAAATAGTATCTTTTCCTTCTTTAAGTCTTTCACAAGTAAATAAGGTAGCATCAGCTGGTGCTAATATTCTTAAATCTAAACCTGTTGTGTCGTAGTCTTTTAAGTAAGTGTTTACTTTTTTAATTAATTCTGCATCGTGTGCTCTTTTTATATCCAACCAGAAAACGGCAGGAGTTTCGGAAGCTTTTGCGCGTGTTACGGCTAATTTTACCCAGTCTTGAACTGGTGCATCTTTAGTTTGACACATTCTCCAGATATCGCCGGCTTCAACATGGTGTTCTAATAGTGTATTTCCCGAAGCATCAATAACACTAACTTTTCCTTTTGAAGCAATTTCGAAGGTTTTATCATGCGACCCATATTCTTCAGCTTTTTGAGCCATTAATCCAACATTTGGAACAGTTCCCATGGTTGTTGGATCGAATGCACCATGTTTTTTGCAAAAATCGATGGTAGCAGAATAAATTCCAGCATAGCTACTATCTGGGATTACAGCTTTTGTGTCTTGAAGTTTCCCTTCAGCATTCCACATTTTTCCAGATGTACGAATCATTGCTGGCATAGAGGCATCAATAATAACGTCGCTTGGTACGTGTAAATTCGTGATTCCTTTATCGCTATTAACCATGGCTACCGCAGGACCATTTTTAAAGGCAGCATCTATATCGGCTTGAATTTCACTTCGTTTAGGTTCTGGTAATTGTTGTAATTTTTCAACTAAATTTCCAAAACCGTTATTAACATCAACACCTATTTCCTCAAGAGTCTCACCATGTTTTGCAAACACATTTTTGAAAAATACTTTTACTGCATATCCAAAAATTATTGGGTCACTCACTTTCATCATGGTACCTTTCATGTGTAATGAAAACAACACATTTTTTGCTTTGGCATCATCAATCTGAGCTTCTAAAAAGCTTATTAAAGACTTTTTACTTAATAAAGTAGTGTCAATTATTTCAGCTTTTAACAATTTAAAACTATCTTTTAATACAGTTTTAGTACCGTTAGAATCGGTATGAACAATTTTAATACTTGTGGCTTCAGGTACGGTTACAGATTTTTCGTTATGAAAAAAATCGCCAGATTCCATTGTAGCTACATGTGTTTTTGAATCGCTGGTCCATGCACCCATGGAATGTGGGTGCTTTTTAGCATAATTCTTAACTGCTTTTGGCGCGCGACGGTCTGAATTTCCTTCGCGAAGCACCGGGTTTACCGCGCTTCCTTTTATTTTGTCGTATCGCGATTTTATATCTTTTTCAGTATCATTTGAAGCTTCATCTGGATAATTTGGAATAGCAAACCCTTGAGATTGCAATTCTTTTATTGCCGCTTTTAATTGCGGTATTGATGCACTTATGTTTGGTAATTTAATAATATTAGCTTCAGGACTTTTAGCCAATTCACCAAGAATAGCCAAGTCGTCTGAAACCTTTTGATCTTCTTTCAAAAAATCAGGAAAAACAGCTAAAATTCTTGCCGCCAAAGAAATATCTTTAGTTTCAATGTTAATATCAGAAGACTTTACAAAAGCTTTAACAATTGGTAAAAAAGAACGTGTTGCCAGGGCTGGAGCTTCATCGGTTTTTGTATAAATGATTTTTGACATTAATGAGTTGGTTTAAATATTATTAATTAGCTGTTTATTTTGAAGACGATTTACTATATCGTTTTCGCGCTGCGAATATACAAAAATTGAGATTTAAAAATACCCATGGGTATCTTATAAAAGCTACAATGTTACAAAGTTTTAGTATAATATCAAAAATGCTAGATGCCAGTAAGAATTTATTAAAAAACTAATGAAGATGTTATAAAAAAACAAAAGCCATATCACTGCAGATATTACTCTACCGTTGACATGGCTTTCTTTGAAATAACATAACTTAATCTATTTAGTATTGCTACTAAATCAATTTAAACTGTCGCTTAAATTTTTTCAATTCAGTGCTATTATTTCAACGAAACATTCTGTTTTTGTAATTTTCAATATGCATTGACCTATTACCAAAATGTTTCACATAATTGTTTTTCTTGATGCTGTTAATCTCCCTGTTCGTTTTCACGTCTAGCTTGTTTAACACATTGCTTTTATTGTAGCATTTAACTTTTCAGTCTTAATGCTTTTTATTGCTTTCAATTAAATTAGTTTCCATCTGTATTTACATATGGTCTTTTTTAATATCATGGTTTTTTGTTTGTCATGCTTACACATACTCCCTAAAAAACCTCAAAAAACAATTAATAAATAAAGAACGTTACCTTACTAAGAAAAACATTAATTCATTGTTTAGATGAAACCAACTTTCGTTGTTGTTCTTTCTTAAATGCTAATATACTACCCAAATTCAAAAAAACAAATATTTTAAGCCTATAGATATCAACGACTTATAAACCGAAGTTATTAACAAAAGTTAATAAAAAAAGCCTCAAGATATTTCTCGAGGCTTTAAAATTGCAATGCGCAATAGTAGTTTATTAATGTCTACGCTCTTTAATTCTTGCTTTTTTACCAGTAAGACCTCTAAAGTAGTAGATTCTTGCTCTACGAACTTTACCGCGTTTATTAACTTCTATTTTTTGTAATGCAGGTAAATTAATTGGGAATATACGTTCCACACCAATAGTACCAGACATTTTTCTAATGGTAAAAGTTTCTGATGCTCCAGATCCTCTTCTTTGTATTACAACACCTCTAAAAAACTGAGTACGAACTTTTTCGCCCTCTCTAATTTCATAGTATACAGTAATTGTGTCTCCAGCTCCAAACTCTGGAAGGTCTTTTTTTGCTACAAATTCGTCTTGTACAAACTTTACTAAAGATTCCATATCTTTAAATTTAATATTGATTAATTCGAAACAACATTCACGATTCTCGCCAGAGGTTAACCCGAAATTGGCTGCAAATATAATTATTAATTCATAATCTACAATTAATAATTATTTTTTTTATTAGGGTGTTTCCCTTCGGGTCGGGCTTTCCACTACAAGTCCTCGCTCGTGCCTCGCTGTGGGCTTTCTGTTTCAATCCCTAACATGGGCTTATTTACAGTGTACAGGCTCAGATTATATTAATTATCTATCAATTGCCGTCATTGCGAGGAAGCATGACGAAGTAATCTGTTAATTTTTTAAGTCAAAATCAGCTTTCAAGTTAACATAAAGAGATTGCTTCGTTCCTCGCAATGACGCTATTCATCCAACAAATCAGGTCTACGCGCCTTCGTGCGCTCATAAGCTTGCTCTTCACGCCACTTTTCAATTTTGGGTAAGTTGCCGCTAAATAACAATTCCGGAACCTTTAATCCTTTATATTCACGGGGTTTGGTATAAATGGGAGGCGCCAATAAATTATCTTGAAAAGAGTCGGTTAGGGCAGAAGTTTCGTTACCTAAAACACCTGGTATTAATCTTATAACGCTGTCGCAAAGTACTGCTGCGGCCAACTCACCGCCAGACAACACATAATCGCCAATAGAGATTTCTCTTGTAATGTATGCATCACGAACGCGCTGATCGACACCTTTATAATGCCCACACAGTATAATAATATTTTCTTTTAATGAAATCTGATTTGCAATGCCTTGTTTTAAGGTTTCACCATCAGGTGTCATATAAATTACCTCGTCGTACTCACGCTCGCTTTTTAGTGCCGAAATGCATTTGTCTATAGGTTCAATCATCATTACCATTCCAGCACCACCTCCAAATTGAGTGTCGTCTACAGATTTATATTTATCGCTTGTATAATCGCGTAAATTATGAAAATGGACTTCTACTAAATTGGCTTCGATAGCACGCTTTAAAATGGAGGCTTCAAACGGACTTTTAAGTAATTCTGGTAAAACGGTAATAATATCAATGCGCATGGTTCTGTTTTAAGAACTGCAAAGATAATTGAATTAATCAATTTTTCTTTTTTGAAACCAGATACCTTCTAAACTTAAATTTAAAGATAGTAAGTGGTAATTTTCTTTAATTAATCCATTTGTAACTAGCCCTTTGTTGCCATACGAGTATCCTAGATTAATCATAGAACTTGTTCCATTATTTAAAGGAATACCGATGCCAAGGTTTAAGGCAGAATTTTGGACACGTTGGTGGTTTACTTCTAAATTACCATTGTTATAACTGTAACCAACTCGGTATTCTAAATTATTAAAAAATTTAGATACTTTTTTTTCTCGGGCATATTGAAGACCAACACCAAAAGCATCTTGGTCTACGTATTCTCCCAGACCGTCTGTTTGGTTGGTATCGCTCCAATAACTTTTTTTATAGTCTGCATTCAGGGTAAAGTAATTTTTAAATGTGGTTTGAAAACCGAATGCGAGTTCTAAGGGCAGTTTAAAATCATCGATATTACTATCGGTATTTTCGGTTAAATCTGCTGTTGATTCTGTCGTGTATAAGGTTATAGTACTCGATTTACTACCATTAAGATAGGTTGGGAAATTTACGGTACCACCAATAGAAGTGCTTTTAAAAACGTCATATTGAAAACCAGCGCCAAATCGGAATCCTGAATAGTTATTTACATCTTCAATAACAAATGTGTTATCTGGTAAAAAATCGGTTTCGGTTTCTGTTATTTGCCCAAATAGGGCAGAAGCAGTAACACCCAATCTCAGTTTGCTGGTTAGTGCATAACCGTAATTAAGCTTTAAATCATTAATACCTCCTTCGCCTTCTATGTTGGTTATAAAAATGTCGGTTACGCTTCCTTCAATATTCGATTCAATTCCAGAAATACTGTATCCTACATTGGTTAGAGGAATAAGCGTAACTCCAAATGCAGATTTTTTTGTAACAGGAAACGCCAATGCAATGTTTGAAAAATTGCCTGCAAGATTTGAATTTGTGCTACCACCCTCTGATAGTGTATTAGTTTGTCCCTTTAGGCCAAAATCGAAAAAGAATGAATTTGGCAGCATACTACCAAATGAAGCGGGATTAGAATTATTAATAAACGTATTTGATGGCATCGCTATACCCAATCCGCCCAAGCCATTAATTTTCCCTGTAGAGGCTTCATTACTTAAGCCTAACCCATATAAAGAATATGGTGAGCTGGAAAGTTGATTTGATTGAGCGCTTACTTGTGTTGTAACCAACAAAAGTAAAAGGCTCAAAGGTATATACTTAGTTATCATAGATAGCATACGTTAATTCGAGTTTAGATTTTATTGTATTAGAGGCCGCTTCACCATTAAAAATATATCTGTTTACAGACTGATTAAATTCATTAGGATAAATAGCTAAATACAATTTGTCGCCATTCAAATCTGTCAATTTTAGGTTTAAAAAATATTTAACCGGAATGGTATAGGTGGTAATATTAAATTCTGAATCTTCACTTTCTACAGTTGCATAAACAGTGGCGCCTTGGGTATCGGTTAAGACGCCCACTATATCTGAATATTTATCAATTATATAAACATTTAGATTGTCGCTGGTGTGCAAGTTATCTGTTGAAGAATTTTGTTTTAGTTTGAACTTTAAATTGGCGTCTATTATAATTCCAGATCCTGGTATATCGTATAGCGATTCTAGGTTTGGGATATCTATTCTCGTGGCTATTCCAGTTCCTGCCTGCATAAAAACATTGTTGCTGGTGTACTTGCTCGATAAATAGGTTTCCTGGTCTGTTAACGAACTAAGAACAGTTGTTTCAATAGCGCTAGAAATGTTATGGAAGCTATTGGTTTCATCAAATGGCATATCTAAGGTGAGCGATTCGGTTGTTATTTCATCTTTATCTGAATAATAGAGTCTTATAAAACTACTTTTTAAAAAGCCTAATATAGCTGTGTTACTGGCATCGGGTTCAATAAGTAGCCCTTTATATACTTTTAAAAACTCATCTGAATTATTAATTTTATTATCGCGTATGTTTTCAAACAATGTTTTTCCGAAGGTATTGCTTAATGTAACGTGAAGCGAATCATCCTTATTAGGTTTTGCATAAAAACTTTTAGTAGCTAATACAGTAGAACTTGAGGTAATATTTGTAGTGTTGTAATAACTAGAAGCATCTTCATCGGGTTCAATATCATCTAAAACTTCATAGATGTTTATTTTTTGAATGGGTATGGTGTCGTTATAAAAATAGGTGTCGTAATTTAAAATAAGTGCAATCGAATCGAAGGTTGTAGAACTCTCCAGCGTATACGTACTATTTGTATACTGTGTATAGCTTTTACTTTTTGTGAAACCAAAAACAGCGTCTGTATAAGCGCCAATTAACAATCTACTTGTAGATGAAACAGTGATTGAGTCAAATTTAAAAGTAGATGCATTAATCGACATGGTATCGATAAAGTAAACTTTAGTATCTAAGTTAATCCAATCTTCACCCACAGGGAAGTTTTCGTCGTCTTTTTCACAAGATATAAATGATGCACACAGTACTATTATAAAAATAGGTACTGCAAATACTTGCTTTATGGTCATAAAAAATATTTTTGGCGAACTTAATTAATCACCATTTCTCAATAAAATTAGTTATACAAAGGCAGTGATTTAATATGCCAATAGGCCAATTGTGACGACAAACTTGAATTTTTATAGTTCGTCATTAAAAAAGTGGCGTTCGTATAGACTAAACCTTAGAACAGCTATTATCTTTTTATTTAAAAGATGTTAAAAATAAATTTGTCGAAATTTTATATGATACATGAAAAGATTTATCATGGTGGCTTTTATTATAACTATTGGAAATCAATCCTTTGCCCAATTAAACGAAAATACATTTTCATTTAACTATGGTCTGGCACCAATAGGACATGATGACATAGATTTTTATAAAACAGAATTTAAGTTTAACATACCAATGAAGGTTAATAATGGGGTGTTAATACATAGTCTAGGTTATGAGAACTATTGCGTTAATTACACGAAAGATTTTAGCTTTTCAACCGAGGATATTACTAAGTTGTACAATGTTAATTATGGTTTAACGTATAAATTGCCAATGGCACAAACATGGTTATTAACCACCAGTGCCAAGGCAGCGATAGTTTCTAACTTGGCAAGCACTGTTAATAGTAATGACTTGCTCTTAACAGGTAGTGTTTTGGCATCAAAAAACTTTGGAACCGAAGATCATGATGAATTATTAACCTTTGGGTTAAGTTATACTACAATTACAGGCAAACCAAGCATATTGCCAGTAGTAAGTTATACGAAACAAGTAAATGATAAGTTTTCGTTTGGTATCGGGTTTCCAGAAACGTTTGCATATTATAAAATCAACAATATAAGTTCTATACAATCGGTATTGAAGATGGATGGTGTTTATGCCAATTTAAATAATGAAATGGGGATTAACACAACAACCAATGCCGAAAAACTATCATTGTCATCTACTTCCCTCGGGTTAGGTTATAATTATGCAATGGACGATTCATGGAGTATTTCCTTTAATGGAGGGTATGCGCTTTCTAATAATTATAAGTTGCTAAATAATGATGATGATACGGTATATAATTTTAAACCAGAATCTAAACCATTTTTCTCGGCAGGAATAACATTTAATATAAATACACAAACAAAAAAATAAATTATGAAAAACAATAAAACACGTTTAATTGCCATAGTAATTATTACACTAAATGCGATCAGTTTTATGAGCTGCTCTTCTGATGATGATACGGATAGAGGAAACTGGCAAGAACGATCGGTTTTTGATGGTACACCTAGAAGTAATGCTATTAGTTTTACTATCAATGATTTTGGCTACATGGGAACAGGTTATGATGGCGACGATTATTTAAACGATTTTTGGCAATATAATATTGAAGGTGACTATTGGGTGCAAAAAGCAGATTTCCCAGGTGTTGCTAGAAGTTCGGCATCGGGATTAGCCATTAACGATAAAGGCTATGTAGGTATTGGATATGATGGCGATGATGAACTAAGCGATTTTTGGGAATACGATCCAAGTGCAAATACTTGGTCTCAAAAAGCAAATTTTGGAGGTGGTATTAGACGTGCTGCTGTAGAATTTGGAATTAATGGTATGGGTTATATTGGTACTGGAAATGATGGTGATAATGATAAAAAAGACTTCTGGAAGTACAATCCACAAACAGATTCTTGGTCTGAACTTGTAGGCTTTGGTGGTGAAAAAAGAATTGATGCAACAACCTTTATAATCGACAATAAAGTGTATCTAGGAACTGGAGTAAGCAATGGCTTATATAAAGTAGACTTTTGGGAATTTGACCCTTCAACCGAAGTTTGGACAAGATTAAATGATTTAGATGAAGATGATGATTATTCTGTCGCTAGATCAAACGCCGTAGGGTTTAGTATCGATGGCCTAGGATATATAGCAACTGGTTATTATGGTGGTGCGCTTTCATCTATTTGGGAGTATACACCAGCATCAGATGAATGGGAAGAGATATCTGCGTTAGAGGGAACTGTGCGTCAAGATGCTGTAGCTTTTTCTAATGGAAGTAGAGGTTATGTATCGATGGGCAGAACTGGAAGTTTATATTTAGATGATATTTATGAGGTTTACCCTCAAGATGATTATGACGACGAAGATTAATATTGATTAGTAGTTTATTTCTAAATCCAAAGCACAACCTCATTTAGTATGTTATAAATTGAGTGCTTTGGATTTCTTTTTTTAATTTTTAAATTTCACATATGAAAGCAAAATATTATATACCACTTTTATTAGTTCTTGGCGTTTTATTAATTGGTTTCATTGTTATAAAAACGACTACAACAAACAAAAAAGAACCTTTTACAACATCGGTTTATAGTACTAATACGGGTTTTGGCTATAGTATAAGTTATAACAATGTTTTAT
The DNA here is from genome assembly GCA_963704215.1 of uncultured Flavobacteriaceae bacterium. Classification (GTDB taxonomy): domain Bacteria; phylum Bacteroidota; class Bacteroidia; order Flavobacteriales; family Flavobacteriaceae; genus Mariniflexile. Next base: position 50,128 of record CAVPHK010000010.1, on the reverse strand, counting down.
TAATTAAACAAGACTATATTCCATCGATACAAAAAAATCAATCTTTTTGCACTGAACAAGATGCTCAAGCAGTAGCCAATTTAGTATTAGAAAAATTATATAAAAAAGTAAATCCAAGCGTTTCACCTTTAGAGTTAAAAAAGCTAGGTATTAAAATAAACTGCATAAATTAGCACCATGGAAAAACTAAGTTTAAAAGATAACCGTAAACGGAAACAAATAATATTACATGTTTCAATTTGGGCTGTTTTTATAACATTTAGTTTAATGCAACCTAGATTAGATCCAGGACTAATATCAAAGAGAGTTATTGTGGTTTTAATATGTAATTTGTTGCTTTTTTATAGTAATTATTCGTATTTGGTTCCTAAATTTTTACTTAAAAAGAAGACGCTTATATACATTAGTAGTGTTTTATTGCTTGTAATAGTATCTACAGTAGTGTTAAGTGAATTTGCAATAGAATTTAGACCTAATCCGGATTTTAAACCACCTTTCCCAAAAAATAAAATTGATGGCTTTTTGCATAGAAAATTAATAGGCTTATTTGTGTTTAATGTGTTATTAGTTGTTACAGGCACAGCTCTAGGTGTTTATTCCGAATGGAATACAAACGAACGCAAGAAAAGGGAAATTGAAGTGCAGAAATCGTCTACAGAACTTCATTTTTTAAAGCATCAATTAAGTCCACATTTTTTATTCAATTCATTAAATAGTATTTATTCACTTACTACCAAAAAGTCTAACGATGCCCCAGAGGCTGTGATAACATTATCAGAATTAATGCGATACATGTTATACGAAACTAATAATGAATTTGTAAGCTTAACAAAAGAGTTGGAGTATATTCAAAACTATTTAAAGTTGCAAAGGTTAAGAATTGCAAACAATAAAGATGTCACGTTAAATATACATGGCAATATCACTGGTCAAAAAATAAGACCGTTATTGTTTATTTCGTTTATAGAAAACGCCTTTAAATATGGAACAGATTTTAAAGGACATACCGAAGTTAAAATAGAAATTACCATTAGTGGCGATGAATTGCATTTTAATTGTATTAACATAATAGGTAGTAGAAAAACAGAGAAAGATAGATCTGGTATTGGGTTGCAAAACACCAAAGAACGTTTGGAGCTTTTGTATCCTAAAAAACATGTTCTTGAAGTAAATGAAAAAGACGACCGATATATTGTAAATTTGTCACTCAAATTGAGTTGATTAAACCTCCTTGTATAAGCTGTCAACTTGTGTTAAGTAAATGGGGTTTGTGCCCAATAAAACCAATAAATATAAGCAGATGAAATGTGTAATTATAGATGATGAACCTTTAGCAATAGATGTTATCGAGTCTTATATTAAACAAGTTGGCGGTCTTGAAATTGTAGTTAAATGCACCAATCCATTAGAAGCTATAACGGTATTAAATAAGCACAAGGTAGATCTTATTTTTTTAGATATTGAAATGCCTAATCTTTCGGGTATCGATTTGGTGAAGGCCTTAGATAATATGCCACAATTTATTTTTACAACAGCTTACCCGCAATATGCATTAGATGGATTTAATCTAAATGCGACCGATTATTTAGTAAAGCCAATACCTTTTCATCGTTTTTTAAAAGCTGTAACCCGTGCCAAAGAAAAGTATGAGTTAGAGGGCAAGCATGTTTTTCCTCAAGAAGTTGCTCCAGATACAATACAAACAAGAATTCAGGATAATTTTATTTTTGTTAAATCGGAATACGAAAACATTAAAATAGATATCGATACCATCAAGTATATTCAAGGGCTAAAAGATTATATAAAAATATATACGTCAAAGTCTGATAAAGCTATTTTAACACTTTCAAGTTTTAAAGATATTTTAAGCAAACTTCCATCGTCTAATTTTATAAGGGTTCACAGATCTTTTGTGGTAAATATCGATTTTATTACAGCTTTACAAAAAACCAAAATTATTGTAGACGGTATTCACATACCCATTGGCGATACTTATAAAGAAGAAGTTATAAAACGTTTTGGCGTTTAGTAAGAGTTAAGTCTTCACATTAATTACAAGCAATATTTGTCTCAAAATTTTTAAATCTAAATTACTTAATTACTTTTGCGGCTTTAGATATGAGAAAATTAATTATACATTTTATAGATACCTTCTACTTTTTATTTAAGGGTATCATGCCTTTAAAAACCTTTAGGTATGCCTTTTGCGGAGGTAGTAATTTAGTGTTCGATACTATTCTGTATTTTGTTTTTTACAATTTTATTTTTGCAAAACAGAATGTAGATTTATATTTTGTTGTTTTAAGTCCGCATATAGCGGCATTATTTTTTGTTTTCCCCATAACATTTGTAACTGGTTTTTTGTTGAACAGGTTTATAACTTTTCAAGATTCTAATCTACCTTGGAATGTCCAATTTTTTAGATATTTTCTTGTGGGAATGGGAGCTATTTTAATAAGTTATATTTCAATGAAGCTTTTGGTCGATTACTTAAAATGGTATCCAACACCATCGCGATTAATTACCATAGTTTTTACCGTTATTTATGGCTATATAATGCAAAGCAAATTTACTTTTCGAGTACAAAAAAAATCTGCAATAAAAATTACAGATTCCTTAAAGCCATTATAAAAAATCTAATTTATTTTTTGGGTTTTATTATTTTTTGCTTGTTTATTTCGTCTTGTAATTGGCGACGTACTTTCTGTTCGCGTTCCACTGCTGTTTTGCGGTGTTCTTCATATTCATCTTCCAAATCTTGTAGCACCTGCTTAGCGTGTTTTGTAACAGCGTTACTGTTATTAAATTTGTAGATAAAAAATAATAAGGCTACCAGTAAAAATCCAATAATAGACCACATAAGCGCGCTATAACTACTCTTACTTATTTGGGCGCCAAAGACCGAAACATTATCTTTTTCGTCTTTAATTTTATTAAGTGAATTTTGATTATTGCTAAGGTTTAACTTTAAATCTTCTATTTCTTTGGCTTGTGCTTTTATGGTATTATCCGTACTAACAAATTCTTTTCTTAGCAATGCAATCGAATCTAAAGTACTTTCTTTTAATTTAGTTAACCAAAAGGTTTTTATAACTCTATAATTTTGTCCACGCTCATCGTTCCATCCAGTAGATTTTGTTATAACATATTCAAACTGATTATCAAGAGTTCCACCATCTAAAGAAAGGTTATCGTCCTGACTATTAGCTTTTTGTGAAAATAGAGATAAAGAGCAAAGAAATATAAAAAGAGCTATTGGTTTTGTAAATGTCATGTCGATTTGGTTTACTGTTCGTTATGGTGTACTAATTTAAAAAAAAAATGTTTATTAAATTATTTAAAATTGCGAAAAGCCGCGCTATATAAGGCCTTTTTTTATATACGAGTAATTTTTGAAATTAGATTTTTTTTGTGCAAACAGGTGTTGATTATGTTTTTTAAAATTGAATTTCAATGAGTAAAAAGACGGACAATAATTTGAAAAAAAAACCGCTTCAAAAAGTTTAGTTTTTTGAAGCGGTATTTTGAAGGCTATACAAGTAATTATCTAAAATTATAATGTTGCTTTTCGCCATTAGAGTTTATAAGTTCAATTCTTAATGGCTCATAAGACGATTGGTTTTTTATGGCATTTTGCGCATCATCAACCGAGTGTATTTTAATGCCATTTATATTTATAATAATGGCTCCTTCTTCAACATTGTTATTTTTCCAATAATCGGCATATTTCTTATCCAACTGAATAATTTTTACGCCATAACTAGCTTTAAAGCGTTTTAAATCTTCTTTTCTAGCATTTTTTAATTGTCCTACTAATGGTAATACAATCGTTTCATTTCTAGTTAAAGTAACAGAAACCGTTTTTAACCCACCATCTCTCGAAATTTTTAGTGTTACAATATCGTTAACACGTTTGGCTCCAATATGTCCCGTTAAATCGGCAAATTTAGAAACTTTAATATGATCTATTTCTTTAATAATGTCGCCTCGTTTAATACCGGCTTTTTCGGCACCAGAATCTTCAACAACACTATCAACATAAATACCTTCGGTGTCATTAACGCCTAATTTTTCTGCCGAATCACTGTTTAATGCGCCACCGGTTATACCAAGAATGCCGTTTTGTACATTGCCGTATTCCATAATATCTTCAATAACACGACGAGCGATATTACTAGGTACAGCAAACGAATAGCCAATATAAGAGCCTGTTTGAGAGCTAATAGCAGTATTTATTCCAATAAGTTCACCTTTCGAATTTACTAGCGCACCACCAGAATTCCCAGGATTCACGGCGGCATCGGTTTGTATAAACGATTGTGTACTAGTGCCCGATAAATCTCTTGCTTTGGCGCTAATAATGCCAGCAGTTACAGTAGAGGTTAAATTAAACGGATTTCCAACGGCCAAAACCCATTCACCAATTTTTGCTTGATCAGAATCCGCAAATGTTACAAATGGTAAATCTTCATCGGCTTCAATTTTCAATAAAGCAATATCTGTTTTTGGGTCAGAACCTACAATTTTCGCTCTATACGATTTGTTATTATTTAAAGTAACGGTTAATTCATCCGAATTATTAATTACATGATTGTTTGTTATAATGTAACCATCGGCGTTAATAATAACTCCCGACCCTGTCCCCATTTGTGCGCGTGGTGTTGTAGTGCCAGAAAATAAATCCTGTAACGTTAACTGCCCTTTGCTAATAGATACATTTTTTACATGCACTACAGCATTCACAGCATTTTCGGCTGCTATGGTAAAATCTGGTGCAACATTTATACTTGCTAAATTATTCACATTGTTCGTGGGTAAAAAAGCGGGGTTTGAACTTGCAGTAGTTACAACAAGCTTATCTTTTGGCTCTAAAAATAGTTTATAAGCGCCAAGTGTTAATGCGCCTCCTAGCGCGGAAACTAATACTAAGGACAAAATCTTCTTCATAATTTTCAATTAAGTTTTGTGTTATTAACGATTAAAATTAAAAATTTATTGAATCGTAAAATTCCTTTTAACGATTTTTAACTTCGGCTTTAACGAGTATTTAACAATCATATATAAAAATATGCTTTTTTTTTTGGCGTTACCGCTAGGCGGTCGGGCTTTTCGTTGCAAGTCCGCGCTCCTGCGTCGCTGTGGGCTTTTCACTGCAATCCCTAACGCACTACCATCAAACTTTTAGATATTATTCGAAATTTTAGTTTGCCCACAAAAAGTTAAAAGACTTCTTTATATTTGTGCATTATTATGAAGCAGACATTTTATAAATATCAAGGAACAGGTAACGATTTTGTGATGATTGATAATCGTCAACAAACCTTTAATAAAAAAGATACCAAGCATATTGCATTTTTGTGCGATAGACGTTTTGGTATTGGTGCCGACGGGCTTATTCTATTAGAAAACCATCCGACATTAGATTTTAAAATGGTGTATTACAACGCCGATGGAAATGAAAGTACCATGTGTGGAAATGGCGGACGATGTTTAGTAGCTTTTGCCGAACAATTGGGTGTTATAAAAGACAAAGCAGTTTTCGAGGCTATAGATGGTTTGCACCATGCCAGTATTCAAAATGGGATAGTAAAACTTCAAATGCAAGATGTAAATAAAGTTGAAAAATATCCGCAGCATGTTTTTTTAAATACAGGGTCGCCACATCATGTTCAATTTGAAGACTACATAGAAAATTTCGATATTAAAACAAAAGGTGCCACCATACGTTATGGAGCGCCGTACAACGAAGCAGGCAGCAATGTTAATTTTGTAAAGAAAATAAGCGACCAAATTTTTGCTGTTCGAACTTACGAACGTGGTGTTGAAGATGAAACATTATCCTGCGGCACAGGTGTTACCGCAGTAGCAATTGCTATGCACGCGCTAAAAGAAACTAGCCAAAATAAAATGACATTAAAAGTGCAGGGTGGCGAACTGCAAGTATCTTTTAATGAAGAAAACGGATTGTACAGTAATGTTTGGCTTATTGGTCCGGCAACTTATGTTTTTAAAGGAACTATATGATAACCTTAAAAGGAGAACATATCTATTTGCGTGCTTTAGAACCCGAAGATTTGGAGTTTATTCATACTATTGAAAACGACGAAGCCATTTGGGAAATAAGCAATACCATTACACCCTACTCAAAATATCTAATCAAGCAGTATTTAGAAAACGCACATAAAGATATTTTTGAAGTGAAGCAATTACGATTAGTTATTTCTAATTATAATGGTGTTGCTTTAGGGATGATAGATTTATTCGATTTCGATTTTAAAAATAGTAGGGCAGGTGTTGGAATTTTGGTAAAAGAACTAAACGATCGCTCTAAAGGATATGGTAAAGAAGCCCTAAAACTTCTTGTTAATTATAGTTTTTCTCACCTAAATTTGCATCAGTTATATTGCAATATTTCCGAAGAGAACGAAGCCAGCATCAAATTATTTTCTAATCAGGGTTTTAAAAAAATAGGATTGAAAAAAGATTGGATTCTTTCTAACGGAATTTATAAAAACGAATTAGTATTTCAGCTTATAAATAATTAAAATGTATATAAAAAAGATTCTCCTTGCCATCGTGTTTATCGGGTTAATCGTGGCATCCTATTTTGCATATTATGTGTATAAAGCTATGATGGATGCCAATACAGCCTTTAATAATGAGGTAGCTTACATTTATGTGCCTACAAACGCAACGTATCAAGATGTGCGGGAGCAATTGGAACCGCTATTAAAAGACATCAAGACTTTCGATGCGCTTGCAAAGCAAAAAAAGTATAACACCAATGTTAAAGCAGGACGTTTTGCCATTAAGAAAGGCATGAATAACAACGATATTATTAATTCTATAAGAAGCAAAAATCTGCCTATTAATCTGTCTTTTAACAATCAAGAAACGCTTGAGAAATTGGCTGGTCGTGTGGCGTCTCAAATTGAGGCAGACAGTATTTCACTTTTAAAAGCCATGAAAGATTCGTCGTATTTAGAAGAAAATAATTTTTCTAATGCCACGGCCTTAGGGATGTATTTACCCAATAGTTATGAGTTTTTCTGGAATACCTCTGCAGAACAATTCCGTGAGCGTATGTTCATCGAATACAACCGCTTTTGGAATGACACAAGAAACGAAAAGGCAAAAGCTATTGGGTTAACTCGGGATAAAGTCATTGCTTTAGCATCTATTGTTTATGAAGAATCTAAACAAGCATCTGAACAACCAAGAATTGCCGGTGTTTATATGAACAGGATTAAAATAGGCATGCCTTTACAAGCAGATCCTACGCTTAAATTTGCGGCTTACCAATTACCGCAATACAAAAACACCGTTATAAAACGTGTTTTAAATGTTCATAAAGAAATCGCTTCTCCTTATAATACCTATAAAAATCTCGGTTTACCACCAGGACTCATTGCTATGCCAGATATATCGGCGATTGAAGCTGTTTTAAATTATGAAAAGCATCAATACCTTTATTTCTGTGCGGATGCTAAACGTTTAGGGTTTCATAAATTTGCCAAAACTTTGTCTCAGCATAACGCCAACGCCCGAGAATACCAACACTATTTATCTTCACAAGGGATTAATAAATAGTGAAATATTCAAAAGTAAAATATCTGTTTCTGGTTATTTTATTTCCGTTATACACCATTTCGCAATCGCATCTCGATTCATTTTTAACTATCAGCGATACGCTTAATAAACAAAGAAGAAATGCCGTAGTTATATCCGAAGTGTCATTGGCCGGTATAACGCTCATTGGTTTAAATGAGTTATGGTATGCCGATTACGACCGCTCAAATTTTCACACGCTTGATGATAATAGCGAATGGCTTCAAATGGATAAAATGGGTCATGTGTTCACCTCCTATCAAATCGGAAAACATGGCACTCAATTATTAAAATGGAGTGGTGTGAGTAAAAAAAATCAGTTATTATATGGCGCAACTTTAGGGTTTTCTTTTCTAACTACTGTTGAGGTTTTAGATGGTTTTTCTAAAGAATGGGGCTTTTCTTGGGGCGATATTTTGGCCAATGCATCGGGTACAGGATTGTATATTGGACAAGAATTACTTTGGAATGAACAGCGGGTTGTAATAAAATTCTCTTTTCATCAAACAAAATACGCTTCTCAAAGTCCAGAAAAGCTTGGAGATGGCTTGTTAGAAGAGATTTTGAAGGATTATAACGGACAAACGTATTGGCTTAGTGCAAATCTTGATGCTTTTTATAAAGAAAAAAACATACCTAAATGGTTGAATATCGCAGTAGGATATGGGGCTGACGGTATGTTGTCTGGAACGAAAGTTGTTGACAATCAGTTGTTAACAAATTATGATAGGCAGCGACAATTCTATTTAAGTTTAGATGTAAATTTGACGAATATTAAAACAAATTCTAAATTTTTGAAGTCTCTTTTTGATATTTTCAATATGATAAAAGTTCCCTTGCCAACTTTAGAATTTAATAAAAATGGGTGTGTATTTCATCTATTCTACTATTAAAAAAAGTCGTTAAACGATTAATTTTGATATTGTTAGAAAAATGTCTAATTTTGCACGCTGAAATTTCAAGGTGTTTTTAACATGTAAAAATGCTGAAAAAATTTAAACTTTATGAGAAAAAGTATTGCAAGTTACTTAATACTAACACTTACAATATGTATTCTAGTGTTTGTATCGTATTCAACAAAAGATACGATAGATTTAAGTAAATACTCTACAGCTGGCTTAGAGTTGAATTATACTGTAAGTCAGGATGAAAACATTAACGATAATGTTTTAGCATCAAACGGGGTAAAGAAGGCCGATATCCCTTATTTAGGCAAATCTTTTGTCGGATTTAAAGAGGCCTTAGCATTTAAAGAATCCAGAGGAAATTATTTTACAGTTAATACGTTAGGTTACTTGGGCAAATACCAATTTGGCAAGGGCACACTAAAATTAATTGGAATTCACAATCCTGATTTATTTTTAAAAACGCCCGAGCTTCAAGAAAAGGCTTTTATTGCGAATACGCAGCGTAATAAATGGATATTACGTAGAGATATTAAAAATTTTGTTGGCAAAACCATTAATGGAATTTTGGTAACGGAATCAGGTATTTTAGCGGCGGCTCATTTAGCAGGCCCAGGAAGCGTAAAAACGTATTTGAGAAGTTATGGGATTAATAGCTTTGAAGATGGTTTCGGAACATCGATTGAGTATTATATGAAACGCTTTTCGGGGTACGATACGTCTTTTATTAAAGGGAATAGAAGAGCAAAGGCAATTTAATTATTTTGTGACGCTTTCTTTCTACAAGGATATTCTAACTTTTATGAATAATAAATATCGTAGGTCTTTTATGAAGGTCTACGGTATTTTTTTTCCACGACAGTGCAGATTGTGTTTTTATAAATTCGGTGGGTAAAGTGATATCACAAGCTACGCAGATTTGTGTATTTTGTTCAAGAATGTTGCTTAAGTCTTCAAGCATTTTGTTATTCCTATAAGGTGTTTCAATAAATAGTTGTGACTGATTGTGTTCAAACGATAAGCGTTCTAAGCGCTTCAATTCAGTTTTGCGTTCTCCTTTATCTATGGGTAAATAGCCATTAAATGCAAAACTTTGCCCGTTCATGCCAGAACTCATTAGTGCCAATAAAATAGACGATGGGCCAACCAAAGGAACTACTTTAATGTTCTTTTGATGCGCAATTTTAACAATATCTGCTCCCGGGTCGGCAACTCCTGGACAACCAGCCTCCGATAACAAACCAACATTAACACCATTTAAACAAGGATTTAAAAAACTTGGTAAATCGGTAGGTTCCGTAAATTTATTTAAATGAAACAGTTTTAATGATGGTTGCGATTTTTCAGGTGATATTCTTTTTATAAAATGTCGAGCTGTTTTATCATTTTCAACAATAAACGTGTTTGTTTTATCAATAATCTGTTTAACCGTTAAAGGTAAAACTTCTAGCGGATCATTATCCCCTAAGGTTGTTGGTATTAAGTAGAGTATGCCTTTAACTGTTGTCATTACTGGAATTAATAAGTGAATTGGCAATTATAGAACAGGCTTCATCCAGCATTTTATAAACATTTTCAAAACCGTCATGCCCGCCATAATAAGGGTCTGGCACGTTATAATTTTGTTCGGGATATATTTCGTTTAAAATAAATTTAACTTTTGCTTTGTCTTGATTGTCTCTGGCAAGTGATATGATATTTCGGTAATTCGATTCATCCATCGCGTAAATAATATCGAATTTATCGAAATCGGACACAGTAAATTGGCGCCCTTTTAAATTTGAAATATCTAAACCGTATTTCTTGGCGACAGCTATGGAACGACTATCTGGACTTTTTCCAATATGATAAGCTCCAGTACCAGCCGAATCAATAAAAAATGTATTAGTTGAAAGTTTAGATTTTAAGATACCTTCAGCTAATGGCGAACGACAAATATTGCCCAAACATACCATTAGAATCTTAGTCATTTTTACTTGAATTTATACAGAAAGCTTTTTTGTTATATCGTCTACGTATTTCCTAAACTGCTTGTCTGTTGTAGATAAATTATCAACTGTTTTACACGCATGTAATACAGTAGCATGATCGCGTTTACCTATTTGAGAACCAATACTTGCTAAAGATGCTTTGGTGAATTTTTTAGCAAAAAACATAGCTAGCTGACGTGCCTGAACGATATGACGCTTTCTTGTTTTTGATTGTAAGGTATCAATATCCATTTGGAAATAATCAGAGACTACTTTTTGGATATAATCTATAGATACTTCTCGTTTTGTGTTTTTAACAAACTTCTCAACAATAATTCTCGCTAAATCTAAAGTAATTTCTTTTTTGTTAAAGGAAGATTGCGCAATTAACGAAATAATAGCACCTTCTAATTCTCTAACATTAGATTTAATATTTTTAGCCACATACTCTATTATATCTTCTGGCATATCTACGCCATCTCTATATAATTTGTTTTTTAGTATAGAAACTCGGGTTTCAAAGTCCGGTGTTTGTAATTCGGCTGATAGTCCCCATTTAAATCGAGATAATAAACGTTGTTCAATATCTTGCATGTCGACAGGTGCTTTATCACTTGTTAAAATTACCTGTTTTCCATTTTGATGTAAATGATTGAAAATGTGAAAGAAAACATCTTGCGTTCCTGTTTTACCAGATAAGAATTGCACATCGTCAATAATTAAAACATCTATAATCTGGTAAAAATGAATAAAATCATTTCTATTATTTTTCTTTACAGAATCAATGTATTGCTGTGTAAACTTTTCAGCAGAAATATATAAAACAGTTTTCTCTGGATATTTGTCTTTTATATCAACACCAATAGCGTGTGCTAAATGTGTTTTTCCTAAACCAACACCACCAAAAATAAGTAAAGGATTAAATGAAGTCCCTCCTGGTTTCGATGCAACTGCTAATCCAGCACTTCGAGCCAATCGATTAGAATCGCCTTCTAAGAAATTTTCAAAACTATAATTAGGATTAAGTTGCGATTCAATTTTTACATTTCTTATGCCAGGAATTACAAACGGATTGCGTAATTCTGGATTTTTATTGTTTAAAGGAACATCCACTTCTTGAGATTTCATAGCGCTTCGATTAGAGCTTGGAATTTTCTCGGTAAATGGTTGTTTATTGCCATAAGTGTTTTCCATTTTAATAATGTAAACAAGTTTGGCCGCTTCCCCTAACTCTTTAGTAAGCGATACTTTTAAAATTTTTACGTAATGCTCTTCCAGCCATTCGTAAAAAAATTTGCTGGGTACTTGTATGCTTAAGGCATTGTCAGTGAGCTTCACTGCTTGAATGGGTTCAAACCACGTTCTGTAAGCTTGCGGCTGAATATTATCCTTTATGAATTCAAGACAATTATTCCATACCGATTGCGCAGTTTTACTCATTTTTAAATTTATGGTTTTGTTAGTTAGTTTGGACAGAAAATTCTATATTCTATTAGTCCCCCATTCGTTAGGCAAATATGTGAACAAAATTCTTAAAAAAAAAATCATTTCCTATTGGTTTTTAAGAAAAAAATGTCCATGTTTATCCTCTAGCCGAAACTACAAAAAAATATTCAATTAACCTTATGAAATTCGACGAAATACAAATAAGAGTGAGATATGGTGAAACTGACCAGATGGGGGTTGTTTATCACGGAAATTACCCGTTATACCTTGAAATGGGGCGCATTGAGTGGTTACGTAAATTAGGCATTTCTTATAAAAATATGGAAGAAAATGGTGTAATGTTACCTGTAATTTCTTTGGCCATAAACTATAAAAAATCAGCTATTTATGACGATGTAATTAATGTTAAAACGCAACTAAAAAACATACCTACGGCAAAAATTGAATTTGAGTACGAAATCACCAACGAAAAAGGTGAAATTTTAACAACGGCAAGTACTACATTGGTGTTTATCGACATGAAAACAAACCGACCGATGAAGGCGCCTCAGTATATTTTAGACGTTATCAATAATTAGTCTAAATTTCTTTTATGTTGATTTCGAAAAGATGATTAAAAATTTCAAAAACAACATCCGCTTCTTTTTTTCTAACAGAAATCGTTATTTGGCAATCTAAGTGTAATTTTTGATTGGTAATATTCAAGTTTTTTTCCTTAATAATACGCATCACCGTATTCATGTTTTTATAATCGAAACTGATAAGGAAGGTTTTGTTAATTGTCTTTTCCACAATTGTGGATGTTTCAAGTGTTAATTGTGCTGTGGTTTTATAGGCGCTTATTAACCCGCCAACACCAAGTTTGACGCCGCCAAAATAACGAACTACCACCACCAAAATATTGGTTACATCAAATGATTGAATTTGTCCGTAAATGGGCATGCCTGCCGAATTGCTTGGTTCGCCATCGTCGTTTGCTCTATAGGCTATAGTTTCTGTTCCTGTTTGGTAAGCATAACACCAGTGTCGTGCACTATGGTGTACTTTTTTTAAGTTTTCTAAGTAAAACTTTACGTCGTCTTCGTTTAAAACAGGATAGGCAAAACCAAAAAATTTGCTATTTTTTTCTTTAAAAAGTATGCCCTCAGTAGACGTTTCTATAGTATTATAAGTGTCTTTTTCAATCAAACTATTTAAAATAAGTTGCTTTTAATTTTAAAAAGATTCGAAATATCTTCCAATTCAGGATTGATATGCCATGTTTCGATGCCTAACGATTTTGCGGTATGGCAATTATCTTTATTATCATCTATAAAAATGCATTCCTTGGCATTTAATTTGTTTTCATTCAAAACAAATTGAAATATTTCCTTATCAGGTTTTCTTAAATGAATTTCATGACTTAAATAAAATCTATCAAAACAATTTTTAAACACTTCATAAAAGGAGATGTTGCTTTTAATCCAATCTATATGAAGCTCGTTGGTGTTACTTAAAAGAATGAGTTTATAATTGGCATCTTCTTTTAACTGTTGAAGAAATTCTAATCGATGCTTCGGAAAATCTTTTAGCATAAAATTCCATATAGAAATTAATTCTTCTTCTGAAATCTTCGGAAAATTTTCGGCATAAAACTCTATGAATTCTTCGGTAGATATGAGACCTTGTTCATATAAGCTATTAAAGGCTATCATTTCTTCTGAAAACGAATCAATTTTAAATGTGTCGAAAGTATGTTTTATAGCGCCTTCAATATCTAAGTTAACAAATACATTACCAAAGTCGAATATAATTGTTTTAATCATTTTTATAAATTTTTAATATATCATTTAATATAGTGGTTTCAGAAATTAACGTTCCTGAAAACCGTGGCGCTTTTACGCCTTTGTTAAATTGAATCGTGCCCGTAAAAACTCGGGCTTCATCCCAAATATTGTCATTAATAAATGTTTGTAGAGTTTTAGATCCTCCTTCTATAATAACTGAATTGATGTTATTTTGGAAAAGTAACTCACAAATTTGAAGCGACCTGTTTTTTGAAAATTCGATATCCTTCTCAGTAATCCTTATGGTTTTGGCTTCAGTATTAAAAACAGAAAAATCTTTCGACAAGGTATTTTCTTTATCAAGAACAATACGCACGGGGTTTTCTCCTGTCCAATTCCTAACTGTTAAAGACGGATTGTCTTGTATTACCGTATTAGTACCTGCTAAAATGGCTTGTTCTTCAGCACGCCATTTATGCACCAATTGTCTGGAATATTCATTGGTTATCCAAACGGGTTTTTGTTCATTTTTAAATTCAGGAGCTATAAAACCATCGGTGCTTTCTGCCCATTTTAAAATAATATAGGGTCGTTTTTTATTGTGAAAAGAAAAAAAGCGTTTGTGGTGTTCTTTACATGCGTTTTCTAAAACCCCAACAATGACATTGCAACCCGCTTGTTTAAGTTTTTCAATGCCTTTTCCTGCCACTTCCGGGTTATCATCAATACAGCCAATTACCACATTAGGTATTTGGTGTTTAATAATAAGGTCGCTGCAGGGTGGTGTTTTTCCAAAATGCGAACACGGTTCTAAGGTTACATACAATGTGGCTTGTTTTAAAAGTGCTTTGTTTTTTACCGCATGTATGGCATTAACTTCGGCATGAGCACCACCATAAGCACTGGTAAATCCTTCACCTATTATTTGGTTTTTATGTACTATAACACTGCCAACCATAGGGTTTGGTCTAGTTATTCCTAAACCATTTTTAGCAATTTCTAAACAACGTGATATGTATGTTTCGTTAACCGTCAATCTCTTTATTTAATGGTTATTTCTTCGGTTTTATCGATAAGATAGGTGTGAGAAAATCCTAAAACTTTATAATTAATATCGCCCCTATATTGCACTTTTAATTTTCTTGTTAATAAAGCTCCAATGATGCCACTTAAATTTTTGTTATTAAAAATACTGTCTGTTGGAACGAGGGCTGTTAGTGGAATAATAAATTCTTCTTTTGCAGGAACACTGAAGTTCTCTGCAGATACCGTAGCCATTTCGTTGTCGTTTATATACACTTTTATAGCATCGGTTTGTAATTCGCCTCCTATTATATTCGGATTTATAAATTTAGCATCAGCGCTAAAAGTGATTGTATTTGAAGTGGATTCTAATATTTGTATGTTTTCAATTCCAATAAATTCGGGCTTTTCATTAACAGAGCAGTTAAAAAAAGTAATCAATATTGTTGATAAGATTATAAAGCGTTTCATTTTAGGTTTTTTATATTTAACGTATATTCATCCACATAAATATTCGTACAAAATTAACATATTAAAGTGAGTAAAGATACTATTGTTATAAGGAAAATTGAGCCAAAAGATAACTTGCAAATCGAACAAGTTATTAGAGCGTGTTTTCATGAATTTAAAATTCCTTTAGAAGGCACAGCGTATTCCGATAAAGAAACCCCTCAAATGTATGAATCGTATCAAAATGATAACGACGTATATTTTGTAATTGATAAAGATGGTGAAATTCTAGGAGGTGCTGGTGTAAAACCGTTAAAGGATTTTGAAGCTAATGTATGTGAAATTCAAAAAATGTATTTTTCTCCAAAAGTAAGAGGGAAAGGCTTTGGTAAATTGATGTTTGAAAAATGCCTGGAAGAAGCCAAAGAATTAGGTTTTAAACAATGTTATTTAGAGTCTGCGCCACAATTAAAGGCTGCTATTCATATTTATGAGAGTTTTGGTTTTAAACATTTGCCAAAAGCGTTGGGAAATACAGGTCATTTTTCTTGTGGCATTTGGATGTTAAAAGATTTGTAATTTATTATTTTTTGAATACTGAATTAAAAGACAAACAGTGAATTTAAAAGACGTACAGAACACATTTCATAAAGAATTAGATTCGTTATACGGAAAAGAAGAAGTAGATAATTTCTTTTTTATGCTAACCGATGCATTTTATAAAGTTTCGAGACTTGATTTAGCATTAAACACTAAGTACGCTATCGATAATTATGATGCCATAGAACAAGCATTACAATTATTAAAAAACGAGCAGCCAATTCAGTACATATTGGGTGAAACCGAATTTTGTGGGTATCCTTTTAAAGTGAATGCCTCAACCTTAATACCACGTCCTGAAACAGAAGAGTTGGTGGAATGGATTGTAAAGCAACAATATACGCTTAACATACCACAGTTACATATTTTAGATATTGGTACAGGCTCTGGGTGTATTGCCATTTCTTTAGCCAAAAAATTACCCGAAGCAAAAGTTTATGCTTTAGATATTAGTGAGAAGGCATTAAATATGTCTAGGCAAAATGCCGAATTAAATAATGTAAATGTTGAGTTTATAGAAGCCAATATTTTAAAGCCGGATACATGGAGTTCCAATCTTGAGAATTTGAAATTTGATATAATCGTTTCAAATCCGCCTTATGTAAGAGAAAAGGAAAAAAACCAAATGAAAGCCAATGTTTTAAATAATGAACCACATTTGGCGTTGTTTGTAAAAGATGAAAACCCATTGCAGTTTTATAAAGCCATCATTCAGTTTACTAAAAGTAATTTAAACAGTAATGGTATGCTCTTTTTTGAAATTAATGAGTTTTTAGGAAAAGAGATGATTCAGCTTATGGTAGATAGTAATTTAAAAGACATCGTGTTAAAACAAGATATTTTCAAAAAAGACAGAATGATAAAAGGAAGAAAGAATAATGAGTAAAATTCAGCAAAAATTACAAGAGCTTCGAAAAGAATTAAATGAGCATAATTACAATTATTATGTTTTAGATAATGCCACCATAAGTGATTACGAGTTCGATATAAAGTTAAAAGAACTTCAGGAGTTAGAAGCGCAACATCCAGAATTTTTTGATGCCAATTCGCCTACACAGCGGGTAGGAGGTGAGGTGGTGAAAAGTTTTGAAACCATACCTCACGACTATAGAATGTATTCTTTAGATAATTCGTATTCAAAAGAAGATTTACTTGATTGGGAAACCCGTATAAAAAAGTTGATAGATGGTGCTATTCAATATGTTTGTGAGCTAAAATACGACGGAGCCTCTATTAGTTTAACCTATGAAAAGGGTTTGTTAGTTAAAGCTTTAACCAGAGGTGATGGATTTCAGGGCGATAATGTAACTACAAATATCAGGACAATAAAATCGATACCCTTACAATTAAAAGGCGATTTTCCAGAGAAATTCGACATTCGGGGAGAAATTGTGTTGCCGTTTGAAGGCTTTAATAAAATGAATGAAGAGCGTATCGAAATTGGTGAAGAGCCTTATCGAAACCCACGTAATACGGCTTCAGGCAGTTTAAAATTACAAGATAGTGCAGAGGTTGCAAAACGTCCGTTAGAATGTTTGTTGTATAATTTAACGGGTGCTAATCTGGGAGTTCCATCGCAGTTTGAAAGTTTAGAAAAAGCCAGACAATGGGGTTTTAAAGTGCCGAATGCTGCAAAACTTGCAAATTCTATTGAGGAGGTTTTAGAATATATTAACTATTGGAATGTTCATCGGCATGACTTGCCTTATGAAACCGATGGTGTGGTAATAAAAGTAAACAACTTGCAACAGCAAGAAGAATTAGGTTATACTGCAAAAGCCCCTCGTTGGGCCATGGCTTATAAGTTTAAAGCGGAGCAAGTTTCAACAAAATTAAATAGTATTTCATATCAGGTTGGTCGCACGGGAGCCATCACACCTGTTGCCAATTTAGAACCCGTTGAATTGGCAGGAACAATTGTTAAAAGAGCATCGTTGCATAATGCCGACCAAATTGAAAAATTAGATATTCGTGTTGGCGATGCGGTTTACGTAGAAAAAGGAGGCGAAATTATCCCAAAAATTTTGGGAGTTGATTTAAGTAAACGCCCATTAGATTCACAGCCAACTATTATATATTACACATTGTCCGGAATGTCATACAGAATTGGTTAGGCAAGACGGTGAAGCACAACATTACTGTCCCAATTATAATGGGTGTAATCCACAAATTATTGGCCGTATTCAACATTTTATATCGAGCAAAGCCATGGATATTGAAGGATTGGGAGGTGAAACGGTGGCGCTTTTGGTGAATGAAGGGTTGATTATCCAATTATTCAGATTTATATGAATTAACAAAGGAACAAGTAATGCCATTAGAACGAATGGCAGAAAAGAGTGCTGATAATTTAATTTAAGGTATTGAAGAATCTAAAAAGATTCCTTTTGAGCGTGTTTTGTTCGCTTTAGGAATTCGATATGTTGGTGAAACAGTAGCAAAAAAATTAGCCAAACATTATAAAAGTATCGATGCGATTGCTAAATGCTACAGAAGAGGAATTAGTGAATGTAGATGAAATTGGCGTTAAAATTGCGGAAAGTGTTAAAGCCTTTTTTTCTTCAGAAGACAACCAGTTTATAATAAATCGATTAAAAGCTTTTGGAGTGCAATTAGAAATCTCTGCAGAACAACTTATAGGGCAAACAGATAAATTAAAAGGAAAAAGTATTGTTGTCTCTGGAGTTTTTGAAACGCTTTCTAGAGATGAACTTAAAAAACTTATTGAAGATAACGGAGGTAAAGTGAGTAGCTCTATTTCATCGAAAACAGATTTTATCGTTGCGGGTGATAATATGGGGCCCAGTAAAAAGAAAAAGGCGGAAGATTTGAATATTTCTATTATAAATGAGTATGAATTCTTACAAAAAATACAATAAATTAAAATTTCATCGATTAAAAGTATTTTTTTAACGTTTAATTGTAAAAGATTGTTATATTTGTTGAGTAACCTTGAATTCATGTTATGGACAAGTCAAAGTTTTTATTAGGTGTCGTAGCAATAGTTTATGCACTGTACGTGTATTTTCAGCTTCAAAATGAAATAGTTGTTTCCAATGCTTTAAGGTCATTTATACTCCCAACAATTGCGTTATTGTATTTTTTGACTGTGAAAAGGAAATCTTTGTATTTTACACTTTTTTTGGTAATATATGCCGTTTCAGATTTGCTAATGGTATTTGAGCCTTATATTTCTAATAAGGTTAATTATTATTTGGGCAATTCATTGTATATTATTGCGTACTCATGTTTGTTACTTGAAGTTTGTAAATCGGTTTGTGTTTTTCGTGTTGTTAAAAATTTTAAAATTCATATAATAGTACTAAGCATTTTAAATGTTTATATTCTTTACGTATTGCATGTTATTGTAGATCCACGGCTTGGAGATACAAACCAACTATACATAGAAATAGTCTATAATGTTGTCATGCTGTTAACGTTATCTTTGGCACTTGTTAATTATTTTTATAGAGATAATGTTAAATCTCTTTACGTGTTTTTAGGGTCTATGTGTCTTGTGTTTAGCGAAGTAATTTGGGTTGCTTATATTTATATTTCTGCCAGCATATTCCTTAATATATTGTCTACATCATTATATGTTATTGCCTTTTATTTCTTTTATAGGCAAGCACAATTATTTAACTCCAGCAGATCGGAAGAAATGAGTATTCTAACGCAATAAATTATAGGTGTGGTTATCTTCGATTTTATCGGAATTATTAAAAAATGTATGCTGTCTTTTTAATTTGTGAACACAGGTTTTAATATAAATGTCCGATAAACGATACGTATCAGGTGTATTTTATCGATAAAGAGTATTGTTTTACCGTTAAACCAAAATATTATTTATACATTTGAATCAACCTACTTATTTTAACTATCGTGAACAGCTGGTTTAATCTTTCGTATAACAAAGTGTTTTTAGGAGCTTTATTACTCTTAATAGGAATTAATGTATTCGGTTCTTTTACGGGGAATACTATTGTGATGAATTCGGCAATGCCGTTATTTATTCCGGTGTTTCTAATTTTTTATTTCGTAAAGTACAAAGCCTTAAGAATTACTTTTATTTCTTTTCTATTGTTTTCATTTTTAGGTGATACATCTTCTATGTTTTTCTCTGAAGATTCATTAATTCAAACTTCAAGTATTCTTTATTTATTGAGTTATTTATATTTAATAATAATTGTAGCTCCAAAATTTAAGGTTTTTGAAGTGAATAGATTAATAGGTGCCTACCTATTGGTTGTTTTCCTTATAGCAGTATATTTCTTGTATATAATTTATAGTATTATGCAATCTGTAATCGCAAATCAAACAGAAGTACTGTTGTTCGGAATAAAAAGTTTAAGTTTAATTATTTTAACTTTTGTGTCTTTCGGAGTTTATTTAAATACACAAACCAAGCATTCTGCATTGTTTTTAACAGCGGCCATTTTTATTGGATTTTCTGTAATAATGAATTACATAAACCTATATTATTTATATAATTGGAGTTTTGTATTGTTGCAACGAGTGTTATACGCTGTTGGTCTTTTCATCATATTTAAATTTATTATGATGACTAATGTTGATAGAGGCCCTAAGCCAATTCAAATTAACGAAAGTTATTCTTCTAATAATATTTTAGCTTAGACAATTATAGAGGTGCCATTTGCAGATTTGTTCTTATTTCCATCAAAATAAAAATCTATTTTACCTAAATTAATACCGTAGCACCCTACTTGGTTAATTAACATATTTTTGCCTTCGCTATTTTTAACAACGGTTGGTTGCGATAAAAATGTGTGGGTGTGGCCACCAATAATTAAGTCGATATCTTTTGTTAAAGCGGCTAGTTTTAAGTCGCTAATTTTATTTGGATTTGTTTTATAATTATACCCTAAATGAGATAGGCAAATTATTAAATCACAATGTGCTTCAGTTTTTAAAATACGTGTCATTTCCTGAGTCGTCTCAACAGGATCCAAATATTTTGTTTCTTTATACATAGCAGTATCTACTAAACCTTCTAGTTCTATGCCTATACCAAATACGCCAATTTTCACCCCATCTTTTTTAAAGATTTTATACGGTTTTGCATGCGTATTCATTATAGTATTCGAGAAGTCGTAATTTGCCGAAAGAAATTCAAATTCTGCATGTGGAAGCTGTGCGTATAAACCGTCAATGCCATTATCAAAATCATGATTACCAATTGTGGCAGCATCGTATTTTAATTTGCTCATTAATTTAAATTCCAATTCACCTCCATAATAGTTAAAATAAGGCGTTCCTTGAAAAATATCACCTGCATCTAATAAAAGCGTATGCGGATTTTCTTTTCGAATCGATTCAATTAACGAGGCTCTTCTAGCAACACCACCCATGTTTGCATTTCTACCATCTTCAGATCCAAATGGGTCTATATGAGAATGTACATCATTAGTATGTAAAATAGTAATTTTAGATGTTCTTGGTACTGTTGAAAACGATTGAAGTCCAATACTTCCTAGAGTTACTAATGCTGTTGTTGCCGTTGTTTGTTTTAAAAATGCTCTGCGCTTCATAAGGTTTATTTTATTTGAATAAATCTATCGTCTCGTACAGGGTTAATAGTGTCAATTTTTTTAAAATTATCAATCAAGGCATTTCTAATTTTATAATCTAATTTAAAAAGACCTTCATTTGGTTTAAAAAAATACATGTCGTCTCCACCATTATATAAGTAATCGTTTGTTGCTACATAATATATTTTGTCTGCTTCAATTTTATCGCCATTTATTGAAGAGTCAACTATTTCATAATTCTTATTAAGTACCAATTTAAGTTTCGATATGGGGTGGGCCGTTTTTGCTTTGCTTAAATAATTAATTAAACTAATTATCTGGGTTCCTTTTAAGGCGACAACCACAATACTGTTTTCGAACGGCATCAGTTCGAAAGCAGTTCGTGTGGTAATGTTTCCTTTTGAAATAATTGACCGGATTCCTCCATGATTTAGAAGAACCATATCTATGTTTTTTCCAGTTCTACTATTAAAAATGGGGTTGGCTTCATCAAAAACGGCATCGGCCATAAAATTACCGAGTGCAGTATTAAAATTACCGTCTGTTTTTGAATAAGTGTCTTTAGAATAGGCCAATACGCTATCTAAATCCTTTTTAATATACTCTCGGTACGGCTTAATAAAAGATTCAATTTGAGAATCGGTAGTTAACGAATCAGAAATTTTAATTTGTGTGCCTTGAATTTTTGAAAGATATGCTTTGGGTTGTTTGCAATTGAATACTAAAAGTGTGAAAACTGCTAATAATAAATATTTAAAACTCATTATTTAATCTTATAATTTTTGACGAATATTTGGAAGTACTTTTGTTACCTTTGCGCAAAGCATAAAGATAAATGATTTTAAAGGGTTTTAAAGAAAAATCTATTAAAAAGTATTTGAACAATTTGTTGTCTGAAGCACATATATATGAGGCAGATAATAAGATTGAAAGTCTGGGCGTTATTGTAAATTTAGATGAAATTCAAGATTTTAATTGGTTTAATGAATTGGCAAACGCCTTAAACATACATCCAAATAAATTAAAAATTATAGCATTTTCAACACAAAAAAAAGAAACACTTAATTTATGGGATGATTGTTATTACCCTGAAGATATTGGTTGGAAAGGCGTGATACTTAATAATGATTTAAAACTTTTTTTAGACACAAAATTTGATGCCTTATTAAGTTATTATGAAGCAGATGTTACGGAGTTAAAGCTTATTACAGCGCTATCTAAGGCGCAATTTAAAATAGGAATATTACAAACCGATGAGCGGTTAAACGACTTAATCATCAATACCAAATTAAACGATTTTAATGTATTTAAAAATGAAATGTTTAAATACTTAACTATATTAAACAAAATTAAAAATGAATAGTAAGTTTTTAGGAACTGGAGTTGCTTTAGTTACACCATTTAAATCAGATTTAAATGTTGATCATGATGCGTTAGCGGCTATTGTTAATTTTAATATTGAGAATGGAGTAGAATACCTTGTTATTTGTGGAACAACAGGAGAAAGTGTTACCATTACAAAACAAGAAAAAAAAGAGATTATCGCCACCGTTTCTAAAACAAACAATGGGCGTGTACCTATGGTTTTAGGTATTGGCGGTAATAATACAGCTCAGGTTATAGAAGAAATTAAAACTACCAATTTAAGTAATATTGACGCAGTGTTATCGGTTTCTCCGTATTACAGCAAGCCTTCACAAGAGGGGATTTATCAGCATTTTAAAGCGGTTGCCGAAGCTTCTCCAATAGATGTTATTTTATACAATGTTCCTGGGCGTACTTCTAGAAACGTTGAGGTGCAAACAACGCTAAGGTTAGCAAAAGATTTTAAAAATGTTATTGGGGTTAAAGAAGCGGGAAATAATGTAGCCCAGTATTTAGAATTAATAAAAAATAAACCAGAAGATTTTTTAATAATTTCTGGCGACGACGATTTAGCTCTCGGTGTAGTATTAGCAGGAGGTGCGGGTGTTATTTCTGTAATTGGTCAGGCATTTCCTAAAGAATTTTCAGAAATGATTCGATTGGGATTAAAAGGCGATGCCAAAAGTGCTTATAAACTACATTACAGGTTAATGGATGTTATCGGTTATATCTTCGAAGAAAACAATCCGGCAGGAATTAAAGGTGTTTTTGAAGCACTGGGCATGTGTAGAGATACTGTAAGATTACCGTTAGTTCCGGCATCAGATCATCTTAAAGAAAAAATTAAAATTTTTGTAAATAAGTTCTAGTTCTGTTAAATATAACTTAAACCTTATGATTGCTGTATTTTAGCCATTATTTTAGCGTTGAAATAATATTTTTAAAATCCATATTAATAACTTAATTTTGCATCCTGTTTTAAATTTATGAAATGAACACAATTAACAATTTTAGTTTTATACTTTAATTTAATTGTGAACATTGCATGTTACGGGAAAAAAACAATGACTCTAAACAGATGAAATATTTTATTTACATATTAATTGCACTTATTTCCTTAAGCTCATGTAGCGAATATCAAAAGGCTTTAAAATCTGAAGATATTGCGGCAAAGTTTACGTTAGGTGACTCACTATATAACGATGGTAAATTTGCAAAAGCCAATAAATTGTTTGCGCAAATAGTACCTGAATATAGAGGGAAACCTCAAGCTGAAAAATTGATGTATTTATATTCTAATTCGTTTTATGAAATGAAAGAGTATTATACGGCTGGTTATCAATTTGAGCGTTTTGCTTCTAGTTATCCAAAAAGTGAAAAACTAGAAATTGCTTCATTTTTAGCAGCTAAGAGTGCATATATGTTATCACCCGTTTATACCAAAGACCAGAAGGAAACCAAAGTAGCCATAGAAAAACTGCAAAATTTTATTAATTTGTTTCCAGAATCTGAGCATTTACGAGAAGCAAATAATTTAATTAAAGAATTAGATTTTAAATTAGAGAAAAAGGCGTTTAGTATTGCAAAACAATATAATACCATATCAGATTATCCTGCATCGGTTAAATCTTGCGATAATTTTATAATTGAATTTCCTGGTTCTGCATTACGTGAAGAAACCTTATTTATAAGACTTGATTCCGCTTATAAATTAGCCATTAACAGTGTAGAATTAAAAAGAACACTAAATGGTATGGTAAATCTAAAAAAAGATCGATTAAATCAGGCTAAAGAGTATTATACATCATTTAAAAAATCATTCAAAAATTCTACACATTTAGAAGATGTAGAAAAAATGGGGAATGCTATTGATGAAGAATTACAGAAATACAGCACTAAAAGTTAAATTACTATGACAATGGACTTAAAAAAAACTAATGCACCTGTTAATACCATTACTTACGACAGAAATCAAATTGACGAGCCAACAGATAATATCTACGAGTCAATTTCTATAATTGCTAGACGTGCAGAGCAAATTAACACAGAGATTAAAAAAGAACTTATCGATAAGTTAGAAGAATTTGCTACTTACAACGATAGTTTAGAAGAAATCTTTGAAAACAAAGAGCAAATTGAGGTGTCTAAATTTTACGAAAAATTACCTAAACCTCATGCGTTAGCTGTTCAAGAATGGTTAACAGATAAAATTTATTTTAGAAATACAGAGGAAGACGCTCAATAATTATTTTTAAAATGTCAATATTAAGCGGCAAAAATATACTATTAGGCATTACTGGTGGTATTGCCGCTTATAAAACAGCTTCATTAGTAAGGCTTTTTATAAAATCGGGCGCCAATGTAAAAGTGGTAATGACACCAGCTTCAAAAGAATTTGTTACGCCTTTAACCTTATCAACACTATCAAAAAACCCTGTGTATTCATCTTTTGTAAATGAAGATGACGATAACGCTGTATGGAACAGTCACGTTGATTTAGGATTGTGGGGAGACTTATTCCTTATTGCCCCAGCTACAGCAAATACCTTATCTAAAATGGCAAATGGGGTATGCGATAATTTATTATTGGCTACATATTTATCTGCAAAATGTCCAGTGTATTATGCTCCCGCCATGGATTTAGATATGTACATTCACCCAAGTACGTTACAAACTTTTAAAGTATTAAATAGTTACGGAAATATTATGGTGCCCGCCACCAGTGGAGAATTAGCTAGT
This sequence comes from uncultured Flavobacteriaceae bacterium, assembly GCA_963704215.1. Lineage (GTDB taxonomy): Bacteria > Bacteroidota > Bacteroidia > Flavobacteriales > Flavobacteriaceae > Mariniflexile. Next base: position 24,707 of record CAVPHK010000010.1, on the reverse strand, counting down.
GGTTTAGTGGGTGAAGGCCGAATGGCAGAGCCAGAAGATATTGTCGCGTTTATTGAAAGCGATATTTTAAATAATCTACCTCTTAAAGGTAAAAAAGTGCTTATCACGGCAGGACCAACCTACGAAGCTATTGATCCTGTACGTTTTATTGGCAATCATTCTAGTGGTAAAATGGGTTTCGAGATAGCAAAAGCTTCGGCAAATTTAGGCGCTGAGGTTATTTTGGTAACAGGTCCAACGCATGAAAGTGTTTCAAATAATCTTATAAAGGTCATTCCGGTAACGAGTGCTTCAGAAATGTACTCCAAGGTTCATAACTACTTTAATACGGTCGATATTGCCATACTTTCTGCCGCAGTTGCCGATTATAAACCAAAAGAAATCGTCAAGTCAGAAAATAAAAAAGAAAGATTCTACGTTAACTTTAGAGTTAGAAAAAACTCAGGATATTTTGGCGTCTTTAGGAAAAATTAAAACGAATCAGTATTTGGTTGGATTTGCTTTAGAAACGAATAACGAACTCGAAAACGCAAAAGAAAAATTAAAAAGTAAGAATTTAAATTTAATTGTTTTAAATTCGTTAAACGACGAAGGTGCAGGTTTTAAAAGTAATACTAATAAAGTAACTTTTATTGACGACGACGAAACAGTAACCGAATTTCAATTAAAGTCGAAGGCAGAAGTTGCATCCGATTTACTAAATAAAATTTTACAACAAATTAATGCGTAATATTCTTTTCGTTTTAATGTTATTTCTTGGAACAATTGGGTTTTCCCAAGAATTAAATTGTACCGTGGTTGTTAATGCGCAACAAACTGGTAATGAAAACTTTCCAATATTTAAAACCTTAGAAAAACAACTAAAGGAATTTGTAAACAATACACGATGGACCAATAAGGCTTTTGCCCCACAAGAGCGTATAGATTGCAGTATGGTAATTAATATTGTAAATTACAGTGGCGAGTCCTTTCAAGCATCTATTCAAGTTCAATCTTCCAGACCTGTTTATGGGTCTTCATATACCACACCCATTTATAGTTTTAATGATAAAGATTTTAACTTCAGGTATTTAGAATTTCAGAATTTAATTTTTAATCCGTCTCAGTACGAATCTAATTTAGTATCTGTATTAGCGTTTCATATTTACATGGTTTTAGGTTTAGATGCCGAGTCTTTTTCTGAAAATGGTGGCGATACTTATTTTAAGCAAGCTCAAACTATTGTTAATTATTCACAGCAAGACCTAAGTTTTAAAGGTTGGCAATTAGCCGATGGTTTGCAAAGCAGATTTGCGCTTATAGATAATATCTTATCCCCGACTTTTAAAGAATATAAACAAGTTATATACAGTTACCACCGAAACGGATTAGATGTTATGAGTGGGAATGTTAAAGAAGGTAAAGAACAAATAGCAGCCTCGCTAAAGTTGTTTCAAACTATGAATACAAGACGTCCAAATTCTTTTTTACTTCGAACGTTTTTTGATGCCAAAGCAGATGAAATTGAACAAATTTTTAGCGATGGTCCAAATGTAAATATTGCGAGTGTTAAAGAAACACTTCAAAAAGTGGCGCCCATGCATAGCAGCAAATGGCAAAATATTAAGTTTTAAGTAAGGGGTAAACTTTCAAATTTATTTAACTTTAAATAAACTTTAAACTTGAATGCTAACATCACTATCAATAAAAAATTACGCTTTAATTGATAATCTTCAAGTAGATTTTAACGATGGATTTTCAATAATTACAGGTGAAACAGGTGCAGGGAAATCTATTCTCTTAGGTGGATTGTCTTTAATTCTTGGAAAACGTGCCGATTTAAGTAGTTTGAAGAATACTGAAGAAAAATGCGTGATTGAAGCCGTTTTTAATGTTTCAAATTATAAGCTACAAGCACTTTTTAAAGCTGAAGATTTAGATTATGAAGATGAAACCATTATACGTCGCGAAATTTTGCCATCAGGTAAATCGCGCGCATTTGTAAATGATTCTCCTGTAAATTTAAATAGTCTGCAACTTTTAGGCGAACAATTAATTGATGTGCATTCGCAACACGAAACACTTCAATTAACGAGTAACGAATTTCAGTTTCAAATTATTGATGCTCTAGCAAAAAATGACGAAACACTTCAATCTTATAAACTAGAATTAAAAGCGTATAAAAAGCTTAAAAAGGAACTTAGTGAGCTTTTAGATTTTCAAGCAGATGCTATAAAAGAGCACGATTATAATTCTTTTTTATTAAATGAACTTTCCGAAGCGAATTTACAAATTGGGGAAGTTGAATTACTTGAAGAAGAATACGAAACTTTAAATAATATAGAAGGCATTAAGGAAAAACTTTCTGAAGCTTATCAAATATTAAATGAAGAACAAATAGGTGTTTTGGCTACACTAAATAGCTTAAAAAGTACCTTTCAAAAATTATCTGGGTATTCAAATAAATACGAAGATTTATTAAAGAGGGTAACAAGTGGTCTTATAGAAATGGACGACGTTTTTAAGGAGGTAGATGTATTGCAGGATAATTTAGAAGCAGATCCCAATAGGTTGGCAGTAGTAGATTCTAAATTACGAGTACTTCATAATTTGATGCAAAAACATGTAGCTAGTAGTGTTTCAGAATTAATTGAGATTAAAAATCAGTTGGAAGAAAAAGTGTCATTTACGGAAAACTTAGACGATGCCATTCATAAAAAACGAATGGAAATCGAAACTAAAGAATTGACACTTAATAAAATTTCAGAAACAATTCATAATAACCGAATTGCCATTATTCCGCAGTTAAAAGAGCAATTAGAAACTATTTTAGAAAGTTTGGGGATGCCTAATGCGCAGTTTAAAATTGATGTTGTTTTAGGTGATGCGTTTTTTGCTAGTGGAAAAGATGATTTGATATTCTTATTTTCGGCCAATAAAGGAGGTAGTTTTAACGAATTAAAAAAGGCAGCCTCTGGCGGTGAATTATCACGTATCATGCTTGCCATAAAATCGGTTTTGTCAAAATATATTCAATTGCCAACCATCATGTTCGATGAAATTGATACAGGTGTTTCAGGTGAAATATCGAATAAAATGGGCGATATAATGTTGGATATGAGTAAAACCATGCAAGTTTTTTCTATAACGCATTTGCCACAAATTGCGGCCAAAGGACACTCGCATTTTAAAGTATTTAAAGAGGATGTTAATGAGGTAACCCAAACTAATTTGGTTAAATTGAACCATGATGAACGCATTGTAGAAATCGCACAAATGCTTGGTGGTTTAGAAATGTCTTCTTCGGCCATTGCACATGCTAAAGAATTATTGAATTAATTGTATCTTTGAGCGCTAATAATAAAAAATAATAGAATCAACATATAAACCAACACATATGTCATACAATTTACTAAAAGGAAAAAGAGGAATCATTTTTGGAGCATTAGACTCAAATTCAATAGCTTGGAAAACTGCAGAGCGAGTACATGAAGAAGGTGGAACGTTTGTTTTAACCAATGCACCAGTTGCGATGCGTATGGGGCAAATTAATGAGTTAGCTGAAAAAACTGGGTCTAAAATTATTCCTGCTGATGCTACTTCTGTAGAAGATTTAGAAAATCTGGTAAAACAATCTGTAGAAATTTTAGGTGGTAAATTAGATTTTGTATTGCATTCTATTGGAATGTCTATTAATGTTAGAAAAGGGCAGCATTATACCAATCAAAATTACGATTGGACTCAAAAGGGAACAGATGTTTCTGCGATGTCTTTTCATAAAGTAATGCAAACCTTATACAAAGCCGATGCTATGAATGAGTGGGGAAGCATCGTAGCCCTAAGTTATATGGCAGCACAACGTGTATTTCCAGATTATAATGATATGGCAGATAATAAAGCGTATTTAGAAAGTATTGCCCGTAGTTTTGGGTATTTCTTTGGTCGCGATAAAAAAGTACGTGTTAACACCATTTCACAATCACCTACACCAACAACAGCAGGTAGCGGTGTAAAAGGATTTGATGGGTTTATTTCTTATGCGGATAAAATGTCGCCACTTGGTAATGCTACTGCTCTTGATTGTGCTAACTATACTGTAACCTTATTTAGCGATTTAACTAAGCGTGTTACATTACAAAACCTTTATAATGATGGTGGCTTTAGTAACATGGGTGTAAGCGATGCCGTTATGAGTACTTTTATGGAAGAATAAATATATTTTTTAAAATAGTTAAACTAGCCACCTAATTAAGGGTGGCTTTTTTGATTGGTTTAGTTACATTTGTGGTATGCAATTACAGTTTTCTTTTATAATTCCGGTGTATAATCGTCCAGACGAAATACAGGAACTTTTACAGAGTTTTGTAAAGTTAAAAACGACTACCAACTTTGAAATCGTTATTGTAGAAGATGGTTCGACAATCACTTCAAAAGAGGTGGTTGACACCTTTAAATCTAAACTTGCAATTTCCTATTTTTTTAAAGAAAATTCAGGACCAGGTGATTCTAGAAATTACGGAATGCAGCGCGCTAAAGGGAACTATTTTATTATTCTAGATTCCGATTGCATATTACCCGAACACTATTTAAATGAAGTTGAAAAAGCTTTAAATAGAGATTATGTAGATTGCTTTGGCGGACCCGATGCGGCACACGAATCGTTTAGCAATTTGCAGAAAGCCATTAATTTTTCAATGACCTCTTTTATTACAACAGGTGGTATTCGAGGTAACAAAAAGAGTCTCAACACGTTTCAACCTAGAAGTTTTAATATGGGAATTTCTAAAAACGCTTTTCAAGCCTCTAAAGGATTTGGGTACATTCATCCGGGAGAAGATCCAGATTTATCCATTCGGCTTTGGAATTTAGGGTATAAAACAGCACTAATCCCCGAAGCGTATGTTTTTCATAAGCGCAGAATTTCTTGGAGTAAATTTTATACACAGGTACATAAGTTCGGGTTGGTGCGTCCTATTTTAAACAAATGGCATCCATCCACTAATAAAATAACATATTGGTTTCCTACGCTATTTAGTTTGGGGTTTGTGTTTTCATTTTTATTGTATTTACTTCAGTTAAAAATATTTTTATTCGTTTATATTTTATACTTTATAATAGCATTTTTAGTGGCTTTGGTGTCCACAAAAAATCTTATGGTTTCAATACTTTCTATTGTTGCCATATTCGTACAGTTTTTCGGGTATGGAATTGGATTTTTAAAATCGACATTTGCCTTAGAAGTTTTAAATAAAGAACCAGAAGTTTATTTTCCTAATTTGTTTTTTAAGTCTAAATGTTAATAAAATTAAGGTCAGACATATTAACCTCTTTCAAAAACAAAAAAATAAATGTATTCTTTTTATTTTTATTGCTGGCTGTGGTTATTTTATTATTCACGAAACTTTCAAAAGATTACACAAAAACTATTGCTTTTTCAATCGAAAAAATTAATGTTCCTCAGGAAAACATCATTTTAAAAGATTCAACGCCATTATATATTACGCTAAAAACAAACGGATTTAATTGGTTGCGTTTCTATTTTTCTAAAGCAAAAATTAAAATTGATTTTACTAAAGATGTGACTAAAAACGACAAACAGTTTATCTGGAATAAATCTAGAGCCTATATCGCGAATACCCAATTCGACAAGAATATAGAGCTGCTTAATATGTATCCAGAAACGCTTGTTTTTCGATATGGCGAAAATATGGTGAAAAAAGTACCGATTAAATTAAATTCTACAATAGAATTTATGCCCGGTTATAATATGTCTAAACCGTCGATTTTAGAGCCAGATTCTGTCGTGGTTGTGGGTCCGAAAGCATTAGTTAGTTCTATAAATGATATTGAAACTGTTAAAGCACAAATATTGAATGTTAAAGCAGATTTAAATGAAACAGTGAAGCTTAAATTGCCGAAAAAAAGTTCTGATATTACGTTTTCAAACGAAACCATACAGCTTAAGGCACAAGTAGAAAAATTTACAGAGGGTACATTAAAAATTCCTGTCACACTAATTAATGTGCCAGAAAAAATTCAGCTTAAATTTTTTCCCAAAGAAGTGAGTGTTTCGTATTACGTAAGTTTAAGTAATTTTAGTGCTGTTACGAAAAAGGATTTTGAAGTAATTTGTGATTACAATAAAATCTTAAAAAATCAGTATTTAATGATTCCTGAATTATCAAAAATCCCAGAATTTGTTAAAAACGTGAAAATTAATCAACAGCGTATAGAATTTATAATTATAGAATGATTGTAGTTGGATTAACAGGAGGTATAGGTAGTGGCAAAACAACGGTAGCAAAACAGTTTGCAGCCTTGGGTATTCCTGTTTATATCGCAGATGAAGAAGCCAAAAAGTTAATGAATCGATCTAAAATAATTAAAAGAAAATTAATTGAATTATTTGGAAGCGAAGCTTATAAAAATGACGCGTTAAACCGACCATTTATTGCGCAAATTATTTTTTATAACAAAGAGATTTTACAAAAAATGAACGCCATTATACATCCCAGAGTGGCTACTCATTTTAATAAATGGATGTTAAAGCAAACAGCAGCATATGTTATAAAAGAGGCCGCTATTTTGTTTGAAAATGATGGTTATAAATTATGCGATTATGTAATTACTGTTGTAGCACCTAAAGAGTTGCGTATTAAACGCTTACTTAAACGCGATACTACTACAAAAGATAAAATAGAAGCTATAATTAAAAATCAGTGGAGTGATGAAGAAAAAATAAAACTTTCACATTTTAAAATTACGAATATTAATCTTGAAGATACTAAAAAACAAGTAGTTGAAGTGCATAATCAGCTATTAAAAACAATACCTTAAATATAAATTTTAACATTTTTGTTAATGTAAGGTTAAAAGCCCATTACACTAAATGTTAAAATGTTAAATTTGACTAATGAGCAAAAGAGTTTTCGTCCTGTTGATTCTATTAATGAGTTTGTCGTTAATAGGTATAATTTCTATTCAGGCATATTATATAAACGGTTCTGTTAAAAATGAAAAGGAGCGATTTGAGTTTAATGTCAATAAAGTACTTAATTACGTATCTAATACATTAGAAGAAAGAGAAAAATCTGAATACGTATACAAGCTCCAAGATTTAATGGCTCAGGGGGTGAAGGTTGATACGGCTGCCATTAGAAATTTGTATATTATTCAGGAAGATTTTGATTCTAAAGAAACGGTTATTTATAGAAGTGGAACGCTTGAAGAAAATTATAAGTTTAATTCGTCGATCTTTGACATAGGTTTAGATACCATTAATTTAAAACGCGTTTTAAACGAACGGGAAACCAAAGTATATAAAAGTACGGGAGCTAATTTGGAGTACGATTTAAGTGCCAAAGATAAGCTGTTACTTTTAGATAAAATGTCGAGTACAGATAAGATTGTTTTCGACGATGTTTATAAAGATTTAGCATCTAGAATGCCAATCCATAAAAGAGTAACAAAACAAGTCATTTACGATTTATTAACGACAAAATTAATTGAAAACGGCATTAATATTAATTTTGAATTCGCAATTTATAGTAATGACCTAGCAACACGAGTAAGTAGTGATGATTTCGAGTTTGATAGGAATGATTATAGCGTTTATTTATTTTATAACGAAAATAATCAAAGTTCGTATAAGCTATTGGTGAATTTTCCAGAAGATAAAAAATTTATTTTATCGTCTATTATGGGAATGATTTTTCTTTCAATCATTTTCACAGGCATTATAATTATAGCATATACCAGTGCTTTGTATCAATTGGTTAAGCAACGTAAAATCTCAGAAATAAAAACAGATTTTATAAATAATATGACGCATGAGTTTAAAACTCCCATTGCAACCATAAATTTAGCTTTAGATTCTATTAAAAATCCAAAAGTTATAGACGATAAGGAAAAGGTAATTCGTTACCTTAACATGATAAAAGAAGAAAACAAAAGAATGCATGCACAAGTTGAAAACGTGCTTAGAATATCTAAACTAGAAAAAAACGAATTAAACATAAGTAAGGATAGGTTAAATTTACACGACTTAGTAGAGGATGCGATAACACATGTGGAGTTGCTGATTGAAGATAGACAAGGTTATATTAAAACATACTTTGATGCAACAAAATCGTCGGTTTTAGCTAACGATACGCACTTTACTAATGTGATAGTAAATGTTCTGGATAATGCTATTAAGTATTCGCCAGACACACCAAAAATTGAGATTTACACCGAAAATGTTGGAAACAATATTTTGTTAAAAATAAAAGATCACGGAAGCGGCATGAGTAAAGCTGCGGCTAAACGTGCGTTCGAAAAATTTTATAGAGAACACACAGGAAATATTCATAACGTTAAAGGTCATGGTTTAGGTTTGGCCTATGTAAAGCGTATTGTTGAAGACCATCAAGGTCATGTATCAGTAGAAAGCGAAAAAGACAAAGGAAGCACTTTTATAATAAAGCTTCCAATAATATCATAACAATGGAAGAACAAAAAAAACGAATTTTATTAGTAGAAGACGATCCTAATTTTGGAACCGTTCTTAAAGATTATTTAATGATGAATGATTATGATGTGGTTCATGCGAAGAATGGCATGGAAGGATTTGAAAAGTTTAAGAAGGACGATTTCGATTTATGCATTCTAGACGTGATGATGCCATATAAAGATGGTTTTACACTAGCTAAAGAAATTAGGGAGAAAAATACCGATGTGCCTATTGTGTTTTTAACAGCTAAGACAATGAAAGAAGATGTCTTGAAAGGTTATAAAGTAGGGGCAGACGATTATTTAAACAAGCCTTTTGATAGCGAAGTGCTTTTAATGAAAATAAAGGCTATCATGCAGCGTAAAGCGACCGAAACAATTTCTGACAGCAAACAATTTGAATTTAAAATTGGCAAGTTCGAATTAAATTCTAAACTTCGTTTTTTAAAATTTAATGGCGGTGAACCTGTTAAATTGTCGCCAAAAGAAAACGAACTTTTACGTTTGTTGGCCTTACATGAAAACGATTTAATGCCACGAGAACTGGCCCTTACCAAAATTTGGAGAGACGACAACTATTTTACTTCACGAAGTATGGATGTTTATATTGCTAAATTACGTAAGTACTTAAAATTAGATGAAAAAGTAGAAATACTTAACATTCATGGCGAAGGATTTAGGTTAGTGGTAAACTAATTAAGCATATACACCTTAACAAAGTAAAAAATCCAGCAATTAGCTGGATTTTTTTGTCTTAAAATAGGTTGCTTATTAAAATTTTATAGTGTCAGAATTATTTCAACACTTAATAATAATAATTAGAATATCTTTTGGTTTATGTTACTTTACTAGTTTTCCGTCTTCCAGTAAAACATCATATTTATAACCATGCCCAAAATCTTTATCTAAAATTAATTTTCCATTAAATTTTAAAGTATCGCCTACTTTAACATTTTCCAAAGTTGTAATGGTTAAATCACTTTTGTTATTAAATTTGGTTCCATCAACAATATGAACCCAATTTTTATCCATAATATCATTATTCACTTTAACGGCAACACCATAAACTAAGATTGTTTTGTTGGCAAAAGATTTTGGATTGCCAAACAGCTCTTCAATGGAAACGCCATTCTTAATTTTAGGTAATTTAACCTCTTTTATTTCAGGCTTGTCTTTTACTTGTCCATGACCCATATGACCGCTAATGGCCTCAGATTGGGCATTGTTTAAAAGCACAATCGATTCAAAAATGCCTTCTGAAAAAATAATTTCATCAAAAGTTCTATTTAATTGTTCACTCACAAAATCTTTCATAACCATAGCAGCTTTATAATAATATGTTTTGCCAAGTTGAACAGGCGAATCAGGAATTGCCATCCAATATTCATTGCCGTCTTCCTCAACTTTTAGGTAATCGTAGGTGCCAGCTTCTATAAAATCTTTAACTACTATTTTGTGAACTATTTCGGCATTTGCAATTTCATTTCCTTTTTCTATATCCTGATACTTGCTTTTTTCTTTACATCCAACTAATAGAAAAAGACTTAAAACGGCGATAAAACTTATTAATTTAGTGTTCATTGTGAGTTTTTTAAAATTTATTGAAATGTAACAATTGTTACGTAAATGATTTATGATAAATATCACTATTTAATGATTGTTTTTTATGACTTTCATGTTTTTTCACATAAAAAAACCTGAATGGGTTTCCATCAGGATTTTAATATTTTAAACTATATTTTTTACTATGTACGTGTACTTAACCAATCTTTAAATTCAAAGAAATTTTGAGGTGCTACACCATGCCCTACAGGAAACTCTGAGTATTTGTGCTTAATATGTAGGCTATTTAAAAATGGTGCTATTTGGCGTGCCCATGCCACTGGTATTACCTGGTCTACACTACCATGTGAACAATAAAACTCTAAATGGGAATAGTCTTTTTTATCCATGTCTTCTGGTAATATATCTTTGTTTATATAACCACTTAACGCAACGATATTTTTAACTTTTTCTGGATAGGTTAATGCAACCGCATAACTTAAAATAGTACCTTGGCTGAAACCTAATAGGGTAATGTTAGTTTTATCTACTGGATATTCGGCCACGGCTTCATCTATAAATTTGGCAATTAAATCTCTTGATTCTGTTGCTTGTTCGTTGTCGTTCCATTTGCCTTGATCTTCATCAAAATTAATAGCATACCAAGCATTTCCATAAGGTTGCATTGGGTAAGGAGCTCTTACTGAAATGATGAAAAGTTCTTCTGGTAATTCAGACGAAAATGAAAATAAATCGTTTTCATCACTGCCATATCCGTGCATCATTATTACTAATGGCGCATTCTTAGTTATGGTAGATTTACGAACTATATGCTGTAGAGAGAGTGAGGTGTTTATCATAATTAATTTATCTTCCTAAATTTGCAAACCATTTTTGAAATAATTCGCCAACTAATGGTACCGTTTGGTCTTTTCCTGCTAAAGCATTAATAAAACCGTATATAAATAAAATACCAAAGAATACCCAGAATCCAAAAGTGGCAAACCAACTATCTAAACCACTTACTACCCAGGCTAATATAAAATACATAGCCCATAAGCCTAAGGCTTGCCTAACATGAAAACTGGTGAATGCATTTTTTTTATCATTATTCATAAAAAATGCTATAATGGTACCAATAATGGTTAAATAACTAATTATAGCTAAACCTTTGCCGTCTTCAACTTCTTCTTCTGTCATGATTACGAATTTAGATTAATTTTATTATTAGAAATAATACCGTAGACTTTCCCTTTTAAAGTCTCATTTTCAAAAATAGCATTTTTAGATTTAGAAATAATATGCTTAGTTGAAAACGAGTATTTGGACTCCGGATTAAAAAGGGTAATATTTATTCTGTTTCCAATTCTAATTGGGGTTGGCTCTAGACCAAATCTAGCTTTACCTTTATTAAGTATCTCGATTGTTTTTTTGGTTGAAAAAATTGTTTGTAAAACTCCAAAAGCACTTTCTAATCCAATACTGCCATAAGACGCAAAATCAAATTCAATTTTTTTATGCTCAATATCTAACGGATTATGGTCGCTTGTTACCATATCGATAGTGCCATCTTTAACACCTTCAATTAATGCATCTACATCTGACTGTATTCGTAATGGGGGCAACACTTTAAAATGGGTATTGAAATCGGTTAAAACCGCATCTGTAAAGTATAAATTATGAATGGCCACGCTACAACTTACATCGAGTTTTTTCTTTTTGGCTTCTCGAATTAGCTCAACCGATTTTGCAGTAGAGATCGTTGGGATATGTAGTTTGCCGCCCGTGTATTCTAATAAAAACAAATCTCTTGCAATTTGTAACTCTTCAGCTAACCCGGGAATACCTTTTAAACCTAAAGTTGTACTGGTTACATTTTCGTTCATTACACCATGTCCTGCAATTTTATTTTCCTGAGGAAATGAGCAAACGAGTCCATTAAAATTACTAGCATATTGTAAAGCTATTTTTAAAAGATTTGAATTAGAAACAGCTTTTTTATAATCGTAAAAAGCAACGGCTCCGGCAGAATTCATATCATATAATTCGGCTAAATGTTCGCCTTTACTCGATTCCGTTAAAGCACCTATAGGCAGCAACGTAACAGCGTTATTAGCAGCATTAGAGTTTACAAAGGTTATATCGGCATTACAATCTATTACTGGGTTTGTGTTCGGATTCATAGCAACTGCTGTAAATCCAGATGCTGCGGCTGTTTTAAGTCCGTTTGTAATGGTTTCACGTTCTTCAAAACCAGGTTCGCCAAAACAAACACTACTGTCAAACCAACCTTGCGATACATGTAAGTTTTCTAAAGTTATTTCCTGATAGTTTTTAGGATTTTTAATAGAATCGGCAATCAGGGTAATTACACCTTTTTCTACTAAGATATCTTGAGTGGTGTTGTGATACTCGCTTTTTGAATCTAGTATGGTGGCAGCTTTTATAAGTATGTTCATTTAAAGTATTTTAAGATGAGCATTTCAATAATCAATAACGCTAGTGCAAAAATAACAAACCATTTCCATAGCGCGTTAACTTTTGTATCACTTTTTATTGTATCGAAAATCTCATTTATTGAATTGCTAACCGTTATGTTTTCTAGGTCTGAAAGATTTCTGTAATGTAGATTACTTTCTTTTCTGTCGTAGTTGAAACTTACGTTTTGAATGCTTTCGGTATTGTTTTTTACGGTATAGATTGAAGCTTCAGAGGGCATTTCTAGCGTAGAGACTAGGACCTTATTATTAAAATATTGTTGTTTTGGTATCAAGCTAGTGGTTTCGTTATTTAATGTTAAAACAGCGTCTTGTTGCAATTTTGTTGCAACATCAAACGAATTTTCTTTTCCTATATTAAAATAAATGGGCGGATTTTTAAAACTAAATTTCCCAATATTATAAAGTGTTGGAACAATTAACGGCGAATTTTTAAAATTAGAATTCTCTGAATGTAAGGCCGAAGCAAAAACAAACACATTACTGCTTTGGTGTAAAAATGGTCTTTTATCTTCAAATTGTAAAACGGCAGCCGTTTGTTTTGAACTTATATTGTAAAAGCTATTTACTTTTGGATATTGAAAATTAGTAACCTCTTTTTCGAATACATTATTACTGTACAAAGGATGTGAATAATTAATGGTGGTTACTTGTTTTTCGCTATTTATCAACGCATCAATTCTTATATTATAGGTATGTAATAGCGCATTATACGAATCGTTATCAATGTTATTTGATGGAATTACCATGAGTGTGCCGCCTTGGGTTACAAACGATTTTAATGCGTTAGATAAGGCGTTTGGCACCACATCTAATTCGTTTAAAACAATGAGTTTTTGATTGTTTAAAACATTGTAATTAAGCTGATTTACCACCGTAACATTGTAGTTAAACTCATCTTCAGAATAAATGCGTTTTAAAAACGAATCGTTTTCAGCATTTATTACGAGGACATTTAGTTTAGGCAATTTATTAATGTTGAAAAATAAAGTGTTGTCGAACTGTAAAAAAGAATCTTCGATTGTAATTTTTCCATTAACAATATCGCCTACGGGAATTGAAAATGAAGTTTCAGCCTTTTTATTTAAGGCAACCGATGTTTTTGCGATAAGCGTATTATTGTTAAACAAAGACACAGGTAAATTATCAATCGGCGTGCCTGAATTTTTTAAAATAACTTTCAACTCAATGTTGCTAGCAGTAGTTTCAGAAATATAAGCACTATCAATAGCAATATTATTTACAGAAATTGGTTCTAGTTTTACCAAATGTAAATTGGTTAAAGAGTCGGTGTTAATATTAAAATTGCTGTTGTCTTGCTGAAAATCTGAAATACAAACCAGATTTTTTATAACGCCTTTTTGTTTACTGAAAAAAGATTTGCTTTTTAACAACGCTGCTTCAAGGCTAAGTGTATTGGCACTATAATCGAGTTGCAATAAATCGTTTTTTATGATTTTTATGCTAGTATTGCGGTATTCTGCATAGTTGGTTAATAAGGTTATATTATCATCTTCAGACACGTTGCTAATAATATCTTGTATAGCACGTTTAAACATTTCACCTTGGCTGCCTTTTGCCTGCATGCTAAACGAATTATCTATATATATAACTGTTTCTTTTTTAGCATTAAATGTATTGGTTTTAGCGCTAAATGGTTGGGCAAATGCCAATATAATGCAGGCAAGCAACAATAGTCGCGTAAACAATAAGAGCCATTTTTTTATTTGAGAACTTTTACGTGTTTGTTGCGTGGCTTCTTTTAAAAAAGCAACATTTGTAAAAGCGACTTTCTGAAATTTGCGTAATTGAAATAAATGAACAATTATAGGAATAAGCAGTAAAAATAGCGCGTAAAGAAGTTCGGGGTTTTTAAACTGCATTATGATTTAGATTTTTCAAAAATAAACATTTTTTTATCATTTTTTTTCTTTTGATTGAAAATGAATCTATTTATTCTAACAAGTCGAAATTAACAAAAGAATATATAATCTTCAACGGGTTTCATATTTATATTTTTTAAAAACGCCCGAATTTCTTGTTGTGCTGTTTTATTAGCAACCGTTATTATACTTTGTGCATTTTTTATTTTAGCAAGCGATTGAAACGACTTTAGTTCTTTACTATAAATAGCTTTTCCTATTTTTTTTGGATTATCGCAAATCCATTCAAACGGAATTTGCTTTTCTAATAATAGTTTCGCGATAATTTTTCCTTTAGTGCCTGCGCCCCAAATAGTTAATGTTTTGTTTTTGTTGTAATCTATATTTAAAAAATGATTTATTTTCAATTCAGTAAAATGATTTTGAGCGTAATGTACATGGGTTCGTGAGGTTCTGGTAGCGTAATCACGCCATTTATGAATTATTAAATCACAAGGGATACACTTTAAATTGTTTTTATAAAACCTGAATGTAAGGTCGTAATCTTCTGGGTAAATTTTCGGATTAAACCCATTACACGCAATAAAATCTGTTCTGTAAACCATCCAACAAGGCGATGGTATAACACATTCTTTATAAATTTCATTGTAGTTAGCACCAGCTTTAGTTAAATTATTCAACCAGGTTTCATAACTTTTATACCCTTCGCCAACACCTGTATCGCTAAAATATTCTACTAACCCAATGGCAACATGTTTTTCGCCAGCATTAATTAAGTTTGTAGCTAAAACTTCTAATTTATTAGGTAGCATAATATCATCGCTATCCATTCTGGTAACAAAATTTCCTTTGCTATGCTTAAAGGCTAATTGAAGCGCATCAATAATGCCAAAGCCTTTGTTTTTAAAGAGTTGAATTCTGCTATCGTTTGCAGCAAATGTTTCAACTATTTTATAACTGTTATCTGTAGAATGATCATCGACAATAAGTAGTTCCCAATTTGTATAAGATTGCTTCAAAATCGAGTTTATACAGTCTTCTAAATAAGCAGCTGTATTTTTAAAAGGCGTAATTATACTTATTAGCGATTGTTGCATACTGCGAAGATACATATTTCATCTTTTTAACATAACCTTAAGAGGGCTATGTGTAACATATTGGTAAATTGGACGTCAATTAACAGAAATTAAAAAAAGCCATTAATGAATACTAAAACTTTAGCCGCTTTGTTTGCGGGTATTATTCTAGCAAGTTGTACAGCAACAAAAACTTCAAGTAACAATTTAGCGATTAACTCACCAATTGAAACTTCTATTAATTTATCGCAAGTAGAAAATGATAAAGCACCTGTAACCATAAATCCGGGACGTTTTACTGCAGAGTCTGTAACATACCGGTTACCTAGAGTGATACAGGGAACCTATTCGGTAAGCGATTTTGGAAAATATATTGACGATTTTAAAGCTATCGATTATAAAGGCAATGAAATGACCGTTTATAAAACAGATACGAATACTTGGACCATAAAAAATGCCAAACAATTAGACAAAATAACGTATTTGGTAAACGATACTTTTGATGTCGAAGAAGAAGGTGGCATAGGTAAAGAAGATCCATTTTCGCCTGCAGGCACCAATATAGAACCTTTAAATTATGTACTTAATTTGCATGGTTTTATTGGCTATTTCGATATTTTAAAAAACAATCAGTATAAATTAGATGTAACGGCACCTGCAAGTTTTGTTCGTACGTCTGCTTTGCAAACCGTAGGTTCTAAAACAAGCGAAGATGGTAGCAACATAACCACAAGTTATTTTGCCACGCGTTATTTTGATATTACCGATAACCCGATGATGTATGGGAATTTAGATGTTGAAGAATTTGAAGTGGGCAACATTAAAATTGTTTTAAGTGTTTATTCTCCTAATAAAGTGCATTCTGCAAAGACTTTAAAAGAAACCGTTTATAAAATGATGGAAGCACAAAAAGCGTATTTAGGCGATATTGATGCTACACCGCGCTACGATATTTATTTGTATTTATCTGAAGGAAAAGACGATTCTCCTAAAGGTATGGGGGCTTTAGAACATCATACATCTACAGTTGTGGTATTACCAGAATCTATGGATGAAGAAGGGTTGGCCGAAAGCGTGGTAGAAGTTGTTTCTCATGAGTTTTTCCATATTGTAACGCCATTGAGTGTGCATTCAGAAGATGTGCATTATTTCGATTATAACAACCCTACATTTTCAAAGCATTTATGGATGTACGAAGGTGTAACAGAGTATTTTGCAAACCTATTTCAAGTCAACCAAGGTTTGATAGACGAGAGCGAATTCTACAATAAAATGATGGAAAAAATTCAATATTCAAAAAATATGAATGACGCCATGAGTTTTACCGCAATGAGTGAGAATGTATTAAAAAAACCTTACAAAGATCAATATTTAAATGTGTATCAAAAAGGCTCGTTAATTGGGATGTGTATAGATATTTTAATGCGAGAAGAAAGCAATGGCAATAGAGGTATTTTGTCTTTAATGAAAGAGCTTTCTAATAAATACGGAAAAAATAAACCTTTTGAAGACGATAAATTAATTGATGAAATTGTATCTATGACCTATCCTTCGCTACGCGATTTTTTCGATAGTCACGTTATTGGCGATATTCCAATTAATTACAATGAGTTTTTTAATAAAGTGGGATTAGAAATAGGTGAAGGAAAAATTAAAACAAACTTTATTCAAAATCAAGGAAATTTAATAATTGGTGGCGACGGACAAAAAGGCACCATATTTTTCACCGATTTAGTTAAAGATAATAGCTTTTGGGCAGAAAACGGTGCACAACCAAACGATATTATTAAAACTATAGATGGTACCAATTTAACAATGCTTAACGCCAATCAATTGTTGCAAGAAGTTTATATGTGGAAATCTGGGAAAGATGTAGAAGTAAAATTAGAGAGAGATGGTAAAGAGGTTGTTATTAAAACAAAAACCACCCAATCGTACACAACAGGCGATGGTATTTTAGAAAAAGCAGATGCGACTCCTAAACAAATTGCTAATCGCGAAGCCTGGTTAAAAGCATAAAATAATTAACAATTTTAAAATAACCGTAACGATTGATAAACATAGTTTGTCAATCGTTTTTTTATGGCGTTACCCTTATCCTGAAACCAGTTCAGGAACCGGGTCGCGATTTCCGCTATATCTTTTTCTCGTGCCACAAAAAAGGATTTCTCCCGACGCTTCGGGACAATCGCTAACGCACTAAAACCCTTCAAACACGCCTAAACCAAACAAGGCAAAATCATATTTCACAGGGTCGTTGGCATCTAGATTTCTTAGCGCTGTATCTAATTCTAGTAGGGCTTTACCATCATTTTGTTTTCGTGTAAGTAAACCCAATTTACGCGCCACATTACCGGAATGAACATCTAATGGGCAAGATAGTTGCACAGGCGAGAGGCTTTTCCAAATACCAAAATCCACTCCAGAATTATCAGTTCTCACCATCCATCTTAAAAACATGTTTATACGTTTAGCCGCCGAATTTTTTGAAGGGTCGCTAATATGTTTTTGGGTTCTTGGTAGATGCTCAATTTCAAAAAATACGCTTTTAAATTGTGAAATCGCATTTTGTATAGAAAGACTTTCTGCTTGTTTAGCAAACACAGTTTCCAATCCGTTATGGTTTAAATAAATATTTTTCAAACACTTTATAAATTGAATAGTATCGTTGCCATTAAAGGTTCTGTGTACAAAAGGTAGTAGTTTTTCTAAATCGCTTTCTTCATGATTAAGTATAAAATCATAAGGCGAATTATCAAGCAATTCCATCAATCGTTTGGCGTTATTAATAATGCTTTTTCTATTTCCCCACGCAATAGTAGCCGTTAAAAAACCCGATATTTCAATGTCTTCTTTAAGGGTGAATTCATGCGGAATTTGTATTGGGTCACTTTCAATAAACTTTGGGTTGTTGTATTGCTCTACTTTACTATTCAGAAAATCTTTTAGGTCGGTTTTGTTCAAAATATTCAATATTAAAGTTCAAAATTAAGACTATATTTTTCTAATTATATATCAAAAACTCATTATAAATAATAGTAAATCAAGCTTTTAAAAAATGTTATTTAGATTTATTCTAAATAATTTGCTGAAACTAAATCTTGTATATATATTTGTCAAAAATTCACTATTTATATTAAGTCTAAATAAAAACAAATGAAAAAACAACCAACCCTCATCCTTTTTTTAATCATAAATATATTTGGTTTTTCTCAAAATGGAACTGTTAAAGGTGTTATTAAAGATAATAACAATGTCTCACTTTTCGGAGTAAATATTAGCATTAAAAACACAGTTAAAGGCACACAAACAAACGAAAATGGCCTTTTTGAGATTTCTAATATCCAAAATGGCAATTATGTATTGGCAATTTCTTATATGGGATTTAGATCCAAAGAAATACCCTTTAAATTAAATTCAAATGAAACAGTCGATTTAGGAATTATTACACTTTATGAAGGTAACGAGCTGTTACAAGAAGTAGTTATTGACACTGAACGAAAAAATAAGTTTGCAAGAAAACAAAGTGCTTATGTTTCTAAAATGCCTTTAAAAAACATCGAAAACTCGCAAGTTTATAACACAATAACGAGTCAACTATTAATTTCTCAATCGGTTAATACCTTTGAAGATGCTCTAAAAAATGCAGCTGGAATTACTAAATTATGGTCTTCTACTGGTAGAAGTGGAGATGGTGCTGGTTATTATTCTAGCCGTGGTTTTGCTGTACAACCGCAGTTAGTTAATGGTGTTGCTGGCATTACAAACGGATTTATAAATCCTTCAAACGTAGAACGTGTCGAGGTTATAAAAGGTCCATCTGGAACTTTATTTGGGAGTGCTGTTACATCTTACGGCGGTTTAATTAATATTATTACAAAAAAGCCTTATAGTGGAACAGGGGGTGAAATTTCACTGGCTGGTGGTTCTTTCGATTTTACAAAACTAAATGCAGATATTAACATAAGCGCCAATGATAAATTTTCTTTACGTTATAATGCGGGTTTTCAACAAGAACATAGTTTTCAGGATGCTGGTTTAAAAAAATCGGTCTTTGTCGCACCCTCTATTTCTTATAAAGTTAATAATAATCTTGCGCTTAACTTCTCATACGAAGCCTCTGGAAATGAGCAAACAAACGAAACATTCTTATTCCTAAATCGTTATGCGCCTTTAGCCTTTAATTCTATTGAAGACTTAAATTACGATACTAACTTATCGTTCACCAGTAATGATGTTACCATAGAGAATATTACACAAAACTATCGTGGTGAGGTTGATTGGAAAATTACAGACCAATGGTCGTCTCAAACATTAGTTTCTGGTGGTTTAGCAAAATCTTTAGGGTATTACACGTATTTATGGAATGGTTCAGATGTGTATTTTAGTTTATACGCTCAAAACACGAACGCCAGAACGAAGACACTAAACTTACAACAGAACTTTACAGGAGCCTTTAAAATTGGCGATTTACAAAACAAATTATTAATTGGTGTAGATTACTTAAATTATAACATTATTGATAATAGCTCTAACTGGGGGTATTTACATACTATAAGTCTTGATGGTGATTTAGTTGAGGGAGAGCCAGAAATAAATGATGAAAATTTAAGTACAGCTTTATCGGGTCTTGGATTTTTAGATAGTGATATTCGTCAAAATACTTTTGGAGCTTACATTTCGGATGTTATAAATATTTTACCATCTCTATCTGTTATGGGTAGTGTGCGTTACGACAGATTTAACTACCAAGGTGATAGAAAAACAACTACAGATGATGATACTGAATATACTGAATCTACGTTTTCACCTAAATTAGGTATTGTATTTCAACCTATTCTTAACCAATTATCAATTTTTGCGAATTTCCAAAATGGATTTTCTTATGTAAATCCACAATACATCACAGATTATTCTACAGGACAAGTTTCATTACAAGCGTTTGATGTAGAGCAAGCCAATCAACTTGAAATTGGTATGAAATCTGATTTGCTTAATAATAAATTAGAGGCCACTATAAGTTATTACAACATTAATGTAGATAACAAATACTATTGGGCAACGCAAACTCAAGATTTAGAAGTTAACAGTCAAGGTATAGAACTCGAAATAAACGCAAACCCAACGGATGGTTTAAACATCCACTCTGGTTTTAGTTATAACGATTCTGAAGTTACAAACTCGCCTTCTGCTACTTTTTTGGAAGGAAGTCGTTATGGCGAATCTGGACCAGAAATCACCTATAACTTTTGGGCAGATTACAAAATCTTTAAAAACTTTGGATTAGGCGCTGGTTTTAATGGTCAAACTAAATACGATACTATGGTTGGTTACAAAGCTGTAACAGGTAGTTTTTACATTCCAGCTTATACTATTTTTAATGCCTCTGCTTATTATGAAAACGATAAGTTTAGACTGAGTATTAAAGCAAATAACCTAACAGACGAGACGTATTATTCTGGTTGGAGTACCGTAACGCCTCAGCAAGAACGTATGTTACTGGGTACATTTACCTATAAATTTTAACTTAATTAAAAATAATACAAAGGCAGCCATTACGGTTGCCTTTACTCGTTTAAGATGGCATATAAAAAAAGCATTCTTTGGTTACACAAAATTTTAGGATTGGCAACAGGTGTTGTTGTTTTTATTGTAGCAATAACTGGTTGTTGTTGGGCTTTTAAAGATGAAATTGAAAGTCTTTACCTTGACGATTATACTGTTGAAATTCAAGATAAAACGATTTTAACTCCAATGGAAGTTAAAACGATTGGTAGTTCTGTTTTTCCAAATAACACGATACACGGAGCCATTTTTAATAACAGTAATAAAGCAATTGAAATCATTTTTTATGATGCGGAACCAGAATTTTATCACAGTGTTTACCTAAATTCGTATACCGGAGAGGTGATGCATAATAGGGACCATCTTTCTGGGTTCTTTGCGTTTATTTTAAAAGGACACATGCGTTTATGGTTTCCTAAATATATTGGTGAACAAATTGTAGGAGCTTCAATTTTAATATTCATATTAATAATCATTTCAGGGTTTATTTTATGGCTTCCTAAAAAGCGAAAAAATTTAAAACAACGATTAAAATTCATATGGAAACCTACAACAAGATGGAAGCGAAAAAACTTCGACTTACATGCTATTGTTGGGTTCTACATTTGCTCGCTAGCGTTAATTTTGGCATTTACAGGTGTTATAATGTCTTATAATTGGATGAAATATATCGTGTATAAAACGGGGGGTGGCGATAAAGTACCGGCATTTATCATTCCTAAAAATGAAAGTAAAATAGGTGATAAACTAGATAATGAAACTTTAACGATTGATGGTTTAATTGTGAAATTGAAAACTGAATTACCGCATGCGGAGAGTTACGAATTGCACTACCCTGAAACCGATTCGTCGAGTATATATGTCGAGGTTTCCTATACTGAGGATATTTTTTATGATACCGATTTTCGATTTTATGACCAAATCACTTTAAAAGAACTTGAAACACCCGGAGTTTATGGTAAATACAGCGAAGCCAAAGTAGCCGAAAAAATATTGCGTATGAATTACGATATTCATATTGGGGCTATTGGTGGCTTGCCTGGTAAAATAATTGCATTTTTGGTTAGTTTACTAACGGCAACCCTTCCTGTAACGGGAATTCTTTTATGGTATGGAAGAAAATATAAGAAGCAATAAATGTAAAAAACATCGATGAAAGGTTAAAATAATCTTTGAAACGCATAATTTTTAAGTTTAATTATACTAAAATTCATTTTTATACGTTATTTAGCGAATAAATAACTGTATTATGAGAAAAATTATAATCCCTATTCTTGCACTTGTTTTTATGAGTTGTGAAGATAATTTAACGAAAACCGTTGATTCCGCATCAGCTATTGAAGCATTAACCGAATATGCTACAATTAATAAAGTATTTCAAGACGTTGGTAATAATAGTGGCGATGGTGTATTAAACGCCGAAAATACTACTACAGGTAAAATGTCTGGTACAAAAAATAATGGACCAATAATTACCATCGCGCCTTTCGATTTAACAACATTTCCTAAAGAGATAACAATCGATTATGGCACAGGTGTATTATGTGAAGATGGTATAACCCGTAAAGGAATAATTACTGTAGTATCAACCAATTGGTACGGCGTTGAAGGAAGCGAACATACAACAACCTTTAATAATTTTTATCATAACGATTATAAAGTGGAAGGAACGCATTTTACAAAGAACTTGGGAAGAAATTCAAATGAATTTTTGCAATTTAGTGTCACCATAGAAGATGGAAAAATCACCACTTCTGATGGGAAAACAATTAACTTTACAGAGAATACCACCAGAACTTGGGTAGCTGGATTTAACACCCCATTAAATATTTGGGATGATGAATATAAGTTAGATGGTACACAAACAGGTGTAAGTTCAAAAGGAGTGGAATATACATTAACTATTGAAGAATCACTTCATTTTGTATTATTGCCAAGAAGTATCGAATCTGGTATTTTAGATGTTAGTGTTGGTAATATTAACGATATTAAAATTAATTATACAGCTAAAACCATTACCATATTGGGCGTTACTTTTCCTTTTGGTGTGTGATAAATTTTAACCTTAAAAGTAATTTTAAAAAAGGACTTGTTGATGTATTCAATAAGTCCTTTTTTAATTTATCAATGGAAATAAATATGGGTTTTTTAATATTATTTTAATTCATTTTCAAAAGCTTTCATACTAAATGTTTTTGAAAACGAAACTAATTTTTGTCATAGAAATTTTTGGGTAAAATGAATTATTTCACATAAATTTATATCGAATTAATTGAATATGTTTCTAGCAAAAAATGATTTGCAATAAATAAAACATGTTGCCAACCCATACAAAGAAAATTAATGAAAGAAAAAGTAAAAACCAACGAATTTCAAAAAATTATTGATGATAGAAGTTTTATACTATCGTGTTATGAAGACATGTTAAAGCGTATAAATGAGCATGAAACTTTAAAGTTATTGCAATTAAATAATTTTTCTGAAAATGAAATTAAACAGCTAGCCATTTCAGATGAAAAAAAGATACAAACTTTAGGAATCTATTTTCAGCTTATTAATTTAGTTGAGGAAAATGCGGCTACTCAATATCGAAGACAATTAGAAAATCAGGAAGATGTAGCAGCAATTCGTGGTTCATGGGGCGAGACTTTAAAGATTTGGAAAAATCAAGGGTTGGACGAAGACCAAATGGGAAACATTATTTCTATGGTAAATGTGATGCCCGTTTTAACCGCACATCCAACAGAGGCCAAAAGAGTTTCTATAGTAGAGTTACATAGAGAGTTGTATTTATTATTGGTACAACGTGAAAATACTTCTTTAGCAAAAACCGAGCAATATGCTATTCGGGAAAAAATTATTAACATTTTAGAACGATGGTGGAGAACAGGAGAGATCTATCTTGAAAAACCAGATATAGCCTCAGAACGCGATAACATTGTGTACTATCTTAGTCATATGTTTCCAATTGTGGTTGAAAAAAGCGACCAGCAATTAAAAAATTCGTGGGTTGCCATGGGTTATGATTTGGAAAAATTGAGTTTACCAGAACAATTTCCAAAGTATAACTTTGGCAGTTGGGTAGGTGGCGATCGCGATGGACATCCATTTGTAACACCTAGTATTACGCAAGATACGCTGTTAATACATCGTAAAAAAGCTTTAGAAATTATTCACGCCAAATTGGTAACATTAGCATCACGCTTAACATTGTCTGCTATTAGTAACCCCGTGCCATATGTATTAACCGAAGCCGTTAATACATTAGCAAAAGCGCTTGGTTTAGCGGGAGAGCATGCTTTAAAACGAAATCCCTACGAACCATGGCGTCAATACATAAGTCTGTTAGTTATAAAATTAGAGCATACCATTGCACAAAATGATAGCGATTCTAATTCTTACTACAAATCTAGTAAGTTTTTACAAGACGATTTAAAATTCATCAGAAATGTATTAATTGAAAATGGCGCCAAAGGTATTGCGGCAGATTTAGTATTTCCGGTAGAACGTGCCGTACAGTGTTTCGGATTTCATCTTGCTAAATTAGATATTCGCCAAAATAGTACTTTTTACGAAAAAGCGGTTGCTCAGATTCTAAGTAAGTCCGGATTCGAAAAATTTGATTTTGATAAATGGGATGAAACATCGAGAGTTGAGTTTTTAACGAATGAGTT
>CAVPHK010000009.1:0-14224 GCA_963704215.1 uncultured Flavobacteriaceae bacterium | reverse complement strand
TTAATAGCCATATTAGTGGTTTGGGCGATTGTGGTTTTTGGAAAATTAGATGTTGCCACCGTTGGAAGTTTTATAGAGAGGGTGGAGGCGAAGGCTTAAAAGGAGGTTTACCCCAATTTCAATTCGATATTTTTAATAAAGTGCCTTTTAATTTGACAACCTTTAAATTCATTTTTCCATATGCATTAATTCTTGCAGCGATTGGTTTAATAGAATCATTAATGACGTTAAATCTTATTGACGAATTAACAGAAACAAGAGGAGATACCAATAGAGAGTGTTTAGCGCAAGGTGGTGCCAATATTGTGACCGGTTTTTTTGGAGGTATGGGTGGTTGTGCCATGATAGGGCAATCGTTAATTAATATAAAAGGTGGCGGACGCGGAAGATTATCTGGAATCGTAGCAGCACTGGCGCTTTTAGGGTTTATATTGTTTGCATCCGGACTTATTGAACAAGTGCCAATCGCGGCATTAGTTGGGGTTATGTTTATGGTAGTAATAGGAACCTTTGCATGGAGTAGTTTTAGAATTTTAAATAAAATCCCGGTAAGCGATATGATGGTTTTAGTAGCAGTATCTGCACTAACCGTTATTTTCGATTTGGCAATTGCAGTAATTGCTGGGGTAATAATTAGTGCCTTGGTATTCTCTTGGGAAAATGCAAAACGAATTCGTGCTAGAAAACGTATGCGCGAAGATGGTACTAAAGTTTATGAAATTTGGGGGCCTTTATTTTTTGGGTCTATTATTGCTTTTAACGAAAAATTTGATGTAAAAAACGACCCAGATAACGTTGAAATTGATTTTGTTGAATCGCGAATAAGTGATCATTCGGCGATGGAAGCTATTTTTAATTTGGTGAATAAATATGAAGCTGAAGGCAAAACCATTAAGCTGAAACACTTAAGTGAAGATTGTAAAGTGTTATTATACAAATCGAGTCCTAAATTTAGAGAAGTTATTGTTGAAGCTATTGACGATCCTAGATATCATTTAGCCGAAAATCCTGAAGCGTTTACAAAAGGTTTATCGGAGTACAAGTTTTAGGTTAGTTAAAAGTTAAAAAATTACTTTAACTAACAACTAACACTAAACTCTGAATTTCCCACGAAATCCTCTGCCTGCATAATATGATTGTGCACCATTGTGATATACAAAAACGGTTTCAAAACGAAAATCTGCAAAAATAGCACCACCAAGTTTTCTAATATTAGATGGTGTTTTTAACCAGCTTGAAGTTTTAGTATCGAAGTTTCCAAGCGTTTGTAAATATCTGTAATCGTCTTCCGATAATAGTTCAACACCCATGCTTTGCGCCATATTTATCGCGCTGTTTTTAGGTTTATGTTCTTTTCTGCTTTCTAAAGCCTCATGGTCATAGCAAAAACTTCTGCGGCCGTTTGGACTTTCGGCAGCACAATCATAAAAAATGTATTCACCGGTGTTATCATCTAAACCAACAACATCGGGTTCGCCACCTGTGCGTTCCATTTCATTAAGTGACCATAATTTTTCTGGAGACAGCTTTAATTTTGAATCAATTTTTTCCCAATCTATGCCTTCATGACGGTTTTTGTTTTTTTCAAAACGTTGTTTTAAAACTGTGAATTAGTGCTTCTTGAATATCGGGTGTTAAAAGATTTTTTGATGGCATAGTATCGCTTCTTTTATAATAACACAAGTAACTATTTTACCCGTACGCTATCAGGAACAAACTTGGTATAATCGCCATTATTTCTAATAACATCGCGCACAATGGATGATGCTATAAAGGATGTTTTTGAAGCCGTAAGTAAAAATACAGTTTCAATGGTCGATAAATTTCTATTGGTGTGTGCAATGGCTTTTTCAAACTCAAAATCGGCTGGATTACGCAATCCGCGTAAAATAAATTGAGCATCTACTTCTTTACAAAAATCAACAGTTAAGCCTTTATAGGTTACCACTTTTACTTTTGGTTCGTCTTCAAAAGCCTCTTCAATAAATTTTGTGCGCTCTTCTAATGAAAACATATAATTTTTATCGGCATTAATACCAATAGCTACAATAACTTCATCAAAAAGGGTTACACCACGTTTAATAATATCGTAGTGGCCTAAAGTAATGGGGTCAAAAGACCCTGGAAATATGGCTCGTTTCATTTTAATTTTTTGTCATTCCGCGAAGCTGAAATCGTATTGTTTGAATGATTAATATCAAATATAGGCAATAATTATTATTTAATTATTTTAAAGCCTCTTCAATAGCATTTTCAAATAATTCAGCTAAACTAATGCCTGCAGCCGCTGCTTGTTGAGGTAAAATACTCGCTTTGGTTAATCCCGGTACCGTATTTACTTCCAATAAATGAGGTTCGCCATTTTTAAAAATATATTCACTTCGGCTAAAACCTTTCATTTTTAAAACTTCATACACTTTTTTAGCCATGGCAGTCACTTTGGTTTCTTGGTCTTTTGTTAATCGGGCAGGTGTTATTTCTTGCGATTTTCCTAAATATTTGGCTTCGTAATCAAAAAAATCATTTTCACTTACAATTTCGGTAATTGGTAATACTTTGGTTTCGCCTTTAAAACTTATTACTCCTACCGAAACTTCGGTGCCATCTAAAAACGATTCAATAATAATTTCGTCGTCTTCTTTAAAGGCTACTTCAATAGCATTTTTTATATCTTCTTTTTTATGCACTTTGGTTACTCCAAAACTACTTCCGGCTTTGTTTGCTTTCACAAAACAAGGTAAACCCACTTTAGCCACAATAGTATCTTCGTTTATGGCATCACCTAAATTTACAAAATAAGATTCGGCAGTTTTAATGCCATAAGGTTTTAAAACACTCAAACAATCTCGTTTATTAAAGGTTAAC
Organism: uncultured Flavobacteriaceae bacterium; assembly: GCA_963704215.1. Classification (GTDB taxonomy): domain Bacteria; phylum Bacteroidota; class Bacteroidia; order Flavobacteriales; family Flavobacteriaceae; genus Mariniflexile. The sequence continues at coordinate 11,359 of CAVPHK010000009.1, read as the reverse complement.
GCTGCTTGGTACATGTCGCAACTAGTATGTGGCAATTTGTATTAATTTAAAATAGCCTTGCATTAAACCATCTTCACCTGGCGACCCATGTATGGCATTAAAAACACAATCAAACCTAATTTTTGAGTTGTTAACTGTAGTAGAGAAATCGTTTTTGTCAATGGGGAATTCAGTATCATTACCATCAACATACACCCATTTGTCTTTAAAAATATGAATTCTGATAAGCGTTGTATTTTGAAGCGTCTAGGGTTTCAAAAACCACGTTTCCACTTTTTAATGAGATTTGGTATTCGCTTGAATAACCTCCCATAATGATAGCAATGTTCTTTTTCATTTATATTATTTTGTTATTCCCTTGAGTGGGAATCTTATTATCATTCTTTATCAGTCTAAAAATTACAATAAAACGTATCTATTAATAGTTAAGCTAAAATATCACATAAATTGCAAAAGAAAAAACAGTTCTGTTTTTATATATTTGCCTAATCGAAAATTTTATAGATGAGCATTATTAAATTTATTTACAAGTAAAGTATTTTTAAAACAAATACTTATTAGCCATTGGCGCCATTATTGGTACTTAGTTTTATTATGTTAACTTGGTTAAATATTTCAACAAATCACGGTGATTTTGAAACTGTGCCAGAATTAAAAGGTAAATCTGTTAAGCGTTGCAGAAATTGAATTAGATGAAAATAATTTAGATAATGCAGGTTCAAGATTCTGCAAATTATAATCCAGATTACCCTAAATTTTCTGTAATAGATCAAGACCCTAAAGCTGGTGCAAAAGTTAAAGAAGATCGAAAAATATATATTACGGTAAATCCTTCTGGATACCGAAAAATTAATGTTCCAGATTTAAGAGAACGTACTTTTAGACAAGCAAAACCAACACTAGAAGCCTTAGGGTTTAAGGTTGGAAAAATTACGTATGTAGATAATATTGCTAAAGATTTAGTTTTAGGAATGACTTTTAAAGGTGAGGAATTAAAACGGGAGATAAGTTGCCAAAAACATCTGCTATAGATTTGGTTTTTGGAAATGGAAACAGACCAGGAGAAGAAACTACCGATGAAGACCCCATGGCCGAAGACGAACTGAATTGCACGAAGATTTAAACTAATTAATTAAGAACTTACTGTGATTTTCCATGGTTAACCCAATACCATGGAAGATTATACACCAGAATTTATTGATGATGAAAGTGACCTGTATGAACATCATGCGTTTACCGTAGATAAAGGTCAGAATCCGCTTCGCATCGATAAATATTTAATGAATTTTGTTGAGAATGCCACCAGAAACAAAATTCAGGCCGCAGCTAAAAACGGCAGTATTTATGTAAACGGTATTCCTGTAAAATCCAATTATAAAGTAAAGCCACACGATAAAATTCGTGTGCTTTTTACGCATCCACCGCACGAAAACTTACTAGTAGGCGAAGATTTACCCCTCGATATTGTGTATGAAGACGATACTTTATTGGTAGTAAATAAACCTGCAGGCATGGTTGTACATCCAGGTCATGGCAATTATTCCGGCACACTTATAAATGCACTTATTTATAGATTCGAAAATTTGCCAAACAATTCGAGTGAACGCCCAGGATTGGTACATAGAATAGATAAAGATACCAGCGGACTTTTGGTAATTGCTAAAACCGAACAAGCGATGGCACATTTATCTTTGCAATTTGCCGAAAAAACCAGCGAACGCGAATATGTGGCTATTGTTTGGGGAAATGTTGAAGAAGACGAAGGTACTGTAGAAGGTAATATTGGTCGACATCCAAAAAACCGGTTACAAAATACGGTATTTCTTGATGATGATGCCGATAAAGGCAAACCAGCAGTAACACATTACAAAGTTTTGGAACGTTTAGGCTATGTAACCTTGGTGTCTTGTAAACTCGAAACTGGGCGTACACACCAAATACGTGTACACATGAAACACATAGGCCATACCTTGTTTAACGACGAGCGTTACGGAGGCGAAAAAATATTAAAAGGAACCACCTTTACCAAATACAAACAATTTGTAGATAACTGTTTTAAAGTACTGCCAAGGCAAGCTTTACACGCCAAAACACTGGGATTTGTGCATCCTAAAACGGGAAAATTCATGAAATTCGAGACACCTATTCCAGACGATATGTTGCAATGCATAGAGAAATGGAGCAACTACGCTAAACACCAAGGTTTAGAAGATGACGCGGATTAAAATGCGGTTTTTGGTTTATCGACCCATATAAATGGTCGATTTAATGCCGTATAAACCTAGTTGTCAGCTGTTTTTGTAAATAATAATTCCCAATACGTTACTTACTTTGACTGTATAACCATTCCATCATCATGTTGTCGCTGTAAGCAGCTATCCAAGAAAAATGACCAGTTTCAGGATATTGAGTATATCCTGGATGAGCTCCTTCTTTGGTTAAGGCTTCAACCATATTTTGCGATAAAACAGGATTTACAGCTCCGTCTAGTGCGCCATGAAAAATCCAAATAGGAATATGTGCAATAAATGGTGCTTTTGTTATGTCACCACCTCCACATACAGGGACTGCAGCAGCAAATATGTCTGGATACCGTGTAATGGCATCATAGGTACCAAAACCTCCCATTGAGAGTCCTGTTAAATAGATTCGATCAGTATCAACTGGCATTTTTACCACAGCTTCGCTAATCAATTCCATCAATAGTTGCATAGGCTTTGTTGGTGATTTCTGAAGAGACATATCTACTTCCGAAAAGTTGGCCCAACTCATATTCTTCGGGCATTGAGGCGCAATAATAATTGAAGGGTGCATTTTCATATTTTGGTCTGAAGCAAAATTCAACACTCCCCATTTTAATTGAGCTTCGTTGTCATTACCACGTTCCCCCGATCCGTGTAGAAAGATTACTAATGGGTATTTTGTTATCGGAGCATAATCAGATATGAGTTGTCTATAATTTAATGTATCACCACTATCATTAATATATTTTTCATAACTAAAAAGTGACGCTTGCGAAAATGCATTGGAAATACTTCCAAAACAAAAAAGCACTATAAAAAGAATAGATAATTTGGTCTTTACTAATTTCATCTTTTGACTATAAATAGAAGTTATTATAATTGCAGCCAACGATCATGATATGAAATCCTTAGAATATTTTATACCAGCAGCTAAACAAATTTAGTTTGTTTTTCCCACATATTTAAGAGCTTTTTATAAATTTATTTAATATAAATTCAGTCTATAGAGGCATTACAAATAAATGTTATGGGTTCTTAATAATGTCGTATAGTAATTGTAAATTTGAGTTGTAGTTAATATGATAGTTCCGTTGTAGCGGAAACAACAAATAAATCCATTTATGAAACTCGTTTTATCACCAGCAAAGTCGCTCGATTTTGAAACTGCTTTGCCAACAAAAACTTATACACAACCATTGTTTTTAGAACAATCGGAACGTCTTAATAAATTGCTTAAAAAGAAATCGGCTAAAAGTTTATCGAAACTAATGAGTATTTCTGATGCTTTAGGACATTTAAATTACGAACGAAATCAAGAATGGGAATTGCCATTTACACAAGAAAATGCACGCCCTGCCATGTATGCGTTTAGTGGTGAAGTGTATAGAGGGTTTGATGCCTATTCTATTCCACAAGATAAATTAAGCGATGTTCAAGATACAGTGCGCATATTATCTGGTTTATACGGCATATTAAAACCCCTAGATTTAATGCAACCGTACAGATTAGAAATGGGAACTAAATTTCCTGTGGGCGTAAAAAAAAGCTTGTATTCCTTCTGGGATAAGTATATTGTAAAAGCATTAAACGACGAATTAGAAGAAGGGGAATTATTTTTAAATCTTGCCAGCAACGAATATTTTAAAGCTATTAACACTAAAGCTTTAAAAATACCGGTAATTACGGCCAACTTTAAAGATTTTAAAAATGGCGAATATAAAATGATTATGACCTTTGCAAAACAGGCACGTGGTTTAATGGCAAGATATGTAATAGATACCAATGCCAAAACCATAGACGACCTTAAGGGGTTTAATTACGAAGGTTATAATTTTAGCGAACCGATGTCTACCGAAACGGAGTTGGTTTTTATTAGATAAATCAAACGTATTGATTATTTAGCAATCGCTTTTTTGTCTATACTAATTTTAGTTTCAACAGAAGGCTTCTTTTTAATTCTTGGGCGTCTGGCACCAAATGTGCCTCGGTTTATTTTGCCGCGTTTCGTTTTTTTGTCTCCTTTTCCCATAATTTATAATTTAATTTAAATTGAATTAGGCGAATGGCGAATAGTTGTTTTTAGTAGTATGAAAGTACAAAAATTTAAAGTAAAAATCAAGTAACGTGTTTAAACACAAACATCCTTATAAACCTTTTATTCAGCCGGATACAACAAAGTTGATTGTAGGCACTTTGCCACCACCGCGATTTTCTACCGGCGAGCTTTTAGAAAAGGATGTTGATTTTTGCTACGGAAGTTATTACAATTCGCTTTGGTTATTTATAGATAAAATTCATGGTTTGAATTTAAAATTCGATAATTCTGAAGCAGCTATTATAGAACGGCAGCAATTTTTAATTAAACACAAAATAGGGGTATGCGATATTGTTGAGAGTTGCGAACGCCAAAAAATAGATGCATCCGATTTAGGGATGCAAAATATAAAACTTCGAAATCTTATTGGCTATTTAAAGGATTATCCACATATTAACACACTACTCTTCACGGGCGGAAATAGTAAAAACGGCCCTGAATATTTTTTTAGAAAACATCTAAAGGCATATGGGTTAAAATTAGAAGTTGTTTCAAACGATGTGCCACGAATACATCAATTCGTCATTCCTAACGAAGCGTGGGAATCTGTTAAATGGCAACGTACCATAAAAACCGTATCATTAACCTCGGGTTCTGGAGCCGCTAATATATCTATTAGTAAATTGCCACTTTACAAACAATTAAAGGCTAAAAATCCTAATTTTAACACCTTCGATTTCAGAGTGATGCAGTATCGCGAGTTTTTTTAATACTTTAAATATTAATCGTCTTCTTCATCTTCCTCAAAATCTATTACTTCTGCATCAAATTCGGCTTGTTCAAATTCATCTTTACTCATCCAATATTCAGAGGTAGTAAGCGTATAAGAATTAGCACCGGTAGATTTTAAATCCCAAATTATGCTTTCAGCTTCATCAAAAGCCTCTTCTCCAGCAAGTGCATTGGCAAATAATCGTTTAATAACGTTGCTTCTTGTAAGCGTTGCATTAAAAGCTTTTAAGACAATTTCTTTGGTAATATCTTCATTTGGCTGAATTTCAAACTCTACTATAGTAGCTTTTGCTTTCGGAAATTTGCCATTATAGGCTTTATGTAGTAATTGATTAATATTGAATAGTTGATGGTGCAACGAAATATCTGCGTATTCTTCTGAAATTTTATCAAGCAGCATGTCGTTAGAGATTTGATCTATTTGATTATCATTTAAATATTCAGATAATTTATATTTTAAAACTATTGAAGCAGCCTCTTCGGGCTCAAAATCTGAAATGGCCATAAAAAGCATTTCTTCAATTTCTTCTGGTTTTAAATTATTTGTGTCTTCAAACCCGAATTCATTCAATAAATGTAAATAATCTTTAGAATTCCAAGCGTCGTTTAAAGACTCAACGAGTTTAACGGCATTAATAATGATATGGTATTTCATGATTCAAATTTTTTATTAAAGATAAGAATAATTGATATTGAAAAAATACAACAATTTGTAGGACGTATTTTTATACCCTGTATTCATGTTGTTTTAAATGAAATAAATTGGCTTTGTTTGAAATGTGAGTTATAATATTTCAAATATTTTAATGGGTAATTATGATATTAAAACCTTTAAGTTTTCTAATATTTCTCTGGCACAAAGGTTTGATATTTCATTGGTGGGCGCACATAACTTTTGTAATCTGGTAATTCGGGCAGTTCTATAGGCGTTAAATTCATAGGTTTATACGGAATTTGATCCAGAACATGGCTAATACAGTTTAATCTCGCCCGTTTTTTGTTATCGGCATTTACAACATACCAGGGTACTTGTTTAGTGTCGGTATGCGCAAACATGTTGTCTTTTGCTTTCGAGTATTCTAACCAACGCGCTCGCGATTCTAAATCCATGGGGCTAAACTTCCAGCGTTTTACCGGGTTTTTAATACGGTTTTTAAAACGTTTTTCCTGTTCTTCATCACTCACCGAAAACCAGTATTTTAAAAGTATAATGTCGCTTCGTACCAACATACGTTCAAATTCTGGGCAAGATCTTAAAAACTCATTGTATTCATCTTCGGTGCAAAAACCCATAACTTTTTCTACACCGGCACGATTATACCAACTTCTATCAAAAAGCACTATTTCGCCTGCAGCTGGTAAATACTGCACATAACGCTGAAAATACCATTGGGTTTTTTCTCTTTCTGTAGGAATACCTAAGGCTACAACTTTACAAACTCTGGGGTTTAGGGGTTCGGTAAATCGTTTAATAGTGCCACCTTTTCCTGAAGCATCTCTGCCTTCAAAAATAATGACTACTTTTAATTTTTGCGATTTTACCCATTCTTGTAAATGAACAAGTTCTGTATGAAGTTTTGATAGTTCTGCTTCGTAATTAAATGAATTGTCTCCCATACTCAAATTTAAGAATAAATAATTACAAACGTATTCTTTACAAAACCTTAAAAATTTATCTACTAAAATTTAGATTGAATCTATCTAGTTTTCTACATTAAAAAACACTTTGTAAAAATGCATTTTCTTCTCGTCATCATAACCACGTTCTAAATATTCGCTGGATGCTTCAGGCGCATCAATATCTAGTTTTATTTGTATGTTGGTGTCTAACTTAATATCGGTTTTAATTTTTTTCTTTTCTTTATTTACTACACTTTCAGCAACATCAAATTGATTTCTAATTACAAGATTCTGTTCGTCTTCAAAGGTTTTTTTGTAATCGTCAAACAGGGTTTTGTGTTTGTCTTCTTCAAAAATTTCATCTTTAAAACGCTCCACATTTACCACTTCGTTTTCTTTAAAAAAATCGATGGTTTTGGCTAGAAAGGTATTTTGTTGCTGTGCACCGTAGGTAGTTTTTAAAATCTCGGTCGAGAATTCCTTACAAAGCTCAATATATTGTTGGGTGTGGTTGTTGGCATCATCGGCGTACTTTATATTTAAAAACTGGTTTAGCCAATAGTTTGCATCGTAGCTGTTATTATCTACGCTTAAAATAATATTGCCTTCGGTATCGCTCTGGTTTAATATTATACAACCTTTATCTACTTTTTTAGAGCTAATACCTTTTTGAACCAGTACATCGTAACTGTTATTTTCTAAATAGGTTTGAAAAAAATTGACTTTATTTTCAATTTTAAAAATGCCAATAGCGTTTGTTGTAATTTCTCGAAACTCAACACCTTCAAACATAACCAATAAAACATCGCCAGTTTTTATATTTGCTGAGGTAGATTGCTCGTACAAATGCGTTACAATGTGCTTTGAAACTTCTATAAACGCATCGTCGTCGTTAAATATTTGCGCGCTATAGCTGTTAATTTCATTTAAAGCAATATTGGCATGATGGTTAAACCTGTAGCTTTGTACCACACTACTAAAAGGGCGTAATAAAAACGGTAACATGAGGTCGTAGCTGGCCTCGTCAAAATCTACCAACTTTTCTGAGAAAGCATTTTTAGAATCGTTGAATTTATTACCAACTTTATGTATGATAAATTTTGAAATGGAGGCGTTTTTTCTTGAAATCATGGGTTGATGTTTAATATTGCAATAGTACTAATTTAGAAACAGATTGCCATAAAAAAAGAACGCCAAAGTATAACACTTTGACGCTCTCAGATTCGAGGACTTGCGACTTGGTTGTCGTTATATTTTAATAAGGTATAATCATTTGGTTAATAATAGCTCGATAAAGATAAAATTTCCTGCCACAAATTCCAATGTTAATAAGATAATTTTTACATGCCATTTTATAAATGAAGTTGTTTAATTTAATTGATATAATAATATAGAATTATTTTCTCCTTTTGTTACAAATTCTAAATTAGAATCTTTATCAATATTATCAAATGCAATTGCAGAGGTACCATATACCGGAAAGCCCGTAAGTAAACTACCTTGACTGTCATATAAATACACCTTATGTGTTTGCATATCTGTTATCGATACGTAAATTTTATCCTTTATATAGAACAACTCTGGGCGCGTGTAATTACCAAAATCCAGCTCTACGGTATTGTTTTTTATTAAAAGTTTGTTGTCGCTATGCGCTATGAGGCTTTTGCTTGAAGCGAAAAAAGAATGCTTTTCAGATAATTTTAAATTTTGTGTAGACACTTTTCCATTAGTGCTAATTGATACTAAATTACCATTTAAGTTGGTTGTTGTAAACGTGTTATTATATAAATAGATAGGTTGGTTAGAATAAGTATTGGTGGTTTTTGGCGTTACTCGTGTATTTCCAGTCCGGTCTAAAATATAAAATTTGTTTTCAGATTTAAAAACAATGTAGTCTTTACTGCTAATTCTAAAATGCTTTGGTTGGCAAATAATAGCATTATCGGCCGATTTAAAATTAAAGCCACTAACAGGTTTTGCATATTTGTCGTACACCAAAATATGTTTGCCCTGAGTAACTACGAGTCTGTAATCTTTGTTTCTGTCATAATCAAACACAGCTAGTGGTTGTGTAATGTCATCATTAAAATTACCAGGAAACGGTGCTACATCTTTACCATTTCGGTCTATAACATATACTTTGTTTGGTGTTGCAAAAGCAAGCTGTAGTCTGCCATTTCTCAAAATGTCAATTTGTTCGATGTTTCCTAAAACGGGTCCTTGTAGCTGCTTCTTCCAAAGAATCTTACCTTTACTTGAAATTAAATACAAATTATTTTTAACGTCTTGAACTACGATTTCTTTTTCTTTAGTAACGTGATTAATTACGAATTGAGGATCGGTTAAAATATCATGCGCTAATTTTATATTTAATTCTTCAGAAATTGAATTTGTTAAAACAGCTGATTTACTCTTTTTTATAATACCATTAACGTGTGCAAAATTAGAATCGTAAATAAATTGTAGGGCAGAAACGCTATAATTGTCGAAGCTTGCCTCCAATTCATGTTTAAAACTCCTATTAATAATAGTTTTTAATGATCCAGGATTGGTAACCAATAAGAGTGAAGAAGCATCGCTTAACTTGGCTTTGCAATTTTTAAATGGTACCGTTTCGCTAAGTGTTGTTTTGTTTTGATAGTTTGAAATAATACTTTGAAGGAGTTCTGTATTGCTTGCAAACACAAAAAAGTTGTCTAGAACGCAATATTTTGTCGCACTTTTAAATTTTATAAGTGGCGAAAATGTATTTGCAAACAAATCTGGCTGGCTAAAACTAAAAATATCGACACCTCTCACCGTGTTAATTATGTTTTGTTCGCTTAATAATGCATCTTCGGTAGCAATTAAATCTGTAGAATTTAAAATGATGGCGCGCTTGTCTTCTTCATAAATAACGCCTACTTCTATAATATTGTCGAAAATAGGTAAGGTGGTAACGATAGAATCCGTTTTATTAAATTGTTTAAGGTTAGCCTCAATAGTTTTGAAATTCTTAAACGTAAAACTCATAAAACCATCACTGTTTTGTGGGGTTAAATTCTGAGTTTGGTTTTCTTGAGGAATTGTGTTTTTAAAAAGTTGTATGATGTGTTTACTGGAATCTGAGGCTTTCGTAATGCCATTCATGTAAATTTCATCCTGATTAACATCTACATCAATGGCTAAATACTGGGTTAACGATTTTAAACTTAGAGCTTCCGGAATAAAAAACGATTTTATAAAAGGTGTGTTTGCCTTTATAATAATAGAAAATGTTTTATCGTTACTCGTCGCATTATAAATTTTTACTAATTCTGGGTTAGCAATAGGTTTTGTATTAATTGATTGTATAATCTCTTTTGAAGACGATACTAAAAAAGTACTATCAATAACACTGCTGTAAAACGTGTTGTTATTAAATGTAGATTTTGTAAACGTTTGCTTTTCAAATGTAATAGATTCTTCAATATAATTTTTAAGCGAATCGGTTTTAAATAAATTAGTGTTGTATTTTGTAATAATAGAATAGTGCAGACTATCTTTTCCGTCTGTAGAAAAGCAAATAAGAACTTCGCCACTCGGTTTTAAGAGCGATAAGTTTTCCAGTTTACTCTCTAAACCCAGGTAGGCATTTGTTTTAGAAAATTTATCTAAAAAATCGCTGTTTTTAATACTGCTTCTTAAATTTTCAAGATTTGAAGATTTAATAATTATAGAAGCATTTTCGGGTACAAAATCAATAAGATTTTCGCGGTTGATGCTGTATTTAGAACAACTCACTGCTAGAAGCAATAAGAGGGAAAAATAAATGAATCTCATAAAATGAATTAATTTATACAAACCTACATATTTTTCAATTTATAGCATATAAAAACAGCGTAATGTCGTGTATTAAATATTTAATTTTAATTGTTCTGGTAAAAGTCTGAACGATTTTCGGTGATACTTGGTTATACCGTATTTTTTTATGGCTTCGCGATGTTCTTTGGTAGGGTAGCCTTTATTTTGTTTCCAATTATACATAGGATATTCGTCATGAATGCTGTTCATATAAGCATCTCTATACGTTTTTGCAAGCACAGACGCTGCTGCAATACTTAAATATTTGCTATCGCCTTTAATGATGGTTTCAAAAGGCACATCAAGGAAAGGTTTAAATTTATTGCCATCAACGATTATAAATTCTGGTTTGGGTAATAACTGTTCAATAGATTTGTGCATCGCCAGAATAGAAGCGTTCAGTATATTTATATCGTCTATGTCTTCTTGAAACACATGCGCAACGCCAAAAGTTAAAGCCTTAGTTTCAATAATGGGTTTAAGTAAATCCCGTTTAGCCTCGCTTAATTGTTTAGAATCGTTTAAAACCAGATTGTTAAAATCTATAGGCAGTATTACGGCCGCTGCTGTAACAGGTCCGGCTAAACAACCACGTCCAGCTTCATCAGTGCCACATTCCAAGATAAATTGAGATAATTGTTTTAATAACATATTATAGTAATATAGACAAATCTATAATTATAATTAAACTGCCACAAATATTTAGTTTTCAATACGCAGTTTTTTTGGCAGTTTCTTTGGTTATCTAAATTATTAATGAGATGTTTGCAATCGACTAACTCAATTAATTATTTCGGTTTCGTCTTTATAGATGAATAATAGTATACAAAGCCAGCATTTTCTGTTG
>CAVPHK010000008.1:0-16681 GCA_963704215.1 uncultured Flavobacteriaceae bacterium | reverse complement strand
GCCTGATCGCAGGCTTGTGGTGTGCCGTTATCACATACGCTATACACAAAACTATCTGTTCCTGTAAAGCCTGTATTTGGTGTGTAGGTGAATGTTCCATCGCTAATCAATACACAGTCCGTTTTCAACACCTTGTACTGGTGTGGCATTCACTGTTTGAGATCGCCTTCGGGATCGGAATCATTTCAACACATCACCGGACACCAATACGCCTGGTATGGTGGTATATGCATCATCATTAGCGATGGTGATGTTCCCTTGGTTATCTACCACGGTGATTACGACTGTTGCCGTATCACATAATGATGGGGTGCCACTGTCGCAAATGGTATATACAAAACTATCGTCGCCTATAAATCCTGTTGGTGGTGTATAAGTATACTCACCAGTGTTTGGATCGATTGTTACGACAACACCTTCCGCAGTGGTAACCGTGGTGGTGGTAACGACGAAGGTATCGCCATCTGGATCAAAATGATTTGATAAGACATCGCCCGTTACTGGAGTATTTATTCAGCGCCTGCGGTATCTGCATTCGCGATCGGTGCTTCATTTTGGTCCGCCGACTGGCAACACTTCGATGTAAACGATCGCGGTATCGCATGCCTCTGGCGTACCATCATCACAGACGGTGTACGCAAAACTGTCTTCACCGAGATAATCCGCTAGCGGTGTATAGGTATATACTCCTGTGGTCGTGTCTATGGTTACAATAACGCCTAGTGCGGTGGTTACTGTGGTAGTGGTGACGCGTTGGGTATCGCCTTCCGGATCGGTAATCGTTGGTTAATACATTACCCGTTACGGGGCATTACAACCCTATCGTCATATCGTTCTCGGCGTTGGTACAATTTTTAAGAGTAGTAACCGTAATTACTCTTCACAACCACTCGCATCGACCACTAAAATCGTATAATCCCCAACTTCTAAATTAGTAAACTCTCCGCCTGACTGAGAAACGCCGTTTAAAACATAACTATATGGTGCTGTCCCTCCAGATGAATTTAATTTAACTGACCCTAAAGAGGTATTACAAATTATATTAGTTTGTGAATAAACTGAAACATCTATACTCCAAATCCGGTTGTCTTACGATGGCTGAATTTGTTGTTGTACAACCTTTACATCCGTAAATAGTTACTAACAGGTGCCAGCATGCCAGATTGTTTAAATCTTCTGTTGTAGCACCGTTACTCCATAAAAAACTATAAGGTGAAGTCCCACCGGTAACTGATAAATCTAACGAGCCTGTCTTTTACCAAAGCAAAACGCGTTCGAAACAGTTATCCCTGAGCTAAGTGCATTTGGTTCATTTACCTTGCAGGTAGCCTGAACCGTGCATTTTGTAACGGTATCTGTAATGGAAACGGTAAATGTGCCTGCTAACAATCCTGAAATTGATTGTGTTGTTCCACCTCCCGGACTCCATAAATATGTAATAGACCCTAAACCTCCAGAAACATTTGCAGTAGCAATTCCATCACATTCACCATCACAAATTGCTGCTGTTGTAGTTACATTTGCAGAAAGATCATCACAATTTCCTGGGTTTACTTTAGTTGACACCACCACCGAACAATGATTGGCATCTGTCACTTTAACTGAATAATTTCCGGCACTCAAGCCCGTCATTTTTTGTGCGGTTTGACCTCCAGGACTCCATAAATAAGCGTAAGGTGGTGTGCCTCCTGTTGCGGTAACCATTGCTGTTCCGTCAGCTGTAGCAGGACCGCTTTCATCGGTAGCCGTGGCTGCAGCATTTAAAACATTTTTTGGTTCTTCTATAGTAATGCAATGTTCTGCAGGATCACAAACAGCACCATCAATTGTAACACTTACTGTATAAATCCCTGCCTTTAAACCACTTACTGTACTTGTAGTTACACCCGAATCAACCTTAACAGGTGTTGTATTCCATGTAAAGGTAAATTTAGCAGATGGATTTGCAACTGAACTCGCACTCACCGTTGTACTTCCGGAAGCCTCGCCTGCACAAAGTACATTTGTAACATTATTGACTTTTACTTTGGCATCGCAAGTATTTGAACATCCAATCACTACATCTTTTATAATAACACAATTGTTAGCATCTTTTATAGTAACACAATGCGTTCCTGACGGAAGATTAGTCGCCGTTTTTGTGGTTTGATTTCCTGCACTCGTAACTCCACAACAGGTAGAAGGCCCATACCTCCAACGACCGAAGCCGTTGCTTTACCATTTTTACAATCTTGAGAGCTCGTTGCATTTTCTTTCGTGATGGTGACTGTTAGAGCTACAGGTTCGCAAAGAGTAGCACTCGTTGTTGCAGTATTTCCAAAATGATCGATTAACTTAATCATATAATTACCAGCAACTAAGCCTTCAAACAAAGAACTGGATTGTGGTGTATTTCCATTAATACTGTATTTATAAGGAGGAACGCCACCAATAGCCGAAACTTCTATGCGCCCGTAGATGCCCCATGACATAATATATCTGTTTTTTATCGACAGTTATTTTTGGTTTAACGCCATCGACAAAATTATTACCGCAGATGGATGCCAAATTAATTGTTTTGGTTATTAAGTTGTCGTTCGCACCATCCGTATCGGACACAGAAATATAACCATCTAAATCTGTTTCTAATTTTATAAACCACATCTCACCAATGCTTCTGGTATTCGGGCAACAGCTTTATAATTACCAGAACTATCTACTGTTAAATTTTGCAAACTCCCATCGGATCCTGTTACATCAACTTTGACATTCGATAACGGACTGCCATTAAAGTCTTTTACCGAACCACAAATAACAGGATATGTGATTAATACAGAATTAGGATCTGTATAATTAGCACAACTCATGTTTAAGGAATAATAACGACGCTATTACCATCTTTTTTACCAATTTTATAGGTAAACGACGATTTATTCTCAAAATAATTACTGTAAGTATAACGCGTATCGACCGAAATATCCCCTTTAGGAGCGGTGCTAGTATTAATAGCTTCACCACGTATGAACGCAGCTGTTTGGGTAATATCTATTAACGTGTTGTTTGATAAAAAATAGGCATCTGGCAAACTAACTTCGGCGTATTCTCTAGTAGCAATACTATCGCCATCAATATCATAAGGAGAGGCATAAAACGAAATAACAACCTCGTCGCCATAACTACCACCTCCACTTACAAACGTAATATTAAACATTACACTTTGATCATGTTTATTAGTACTATTTATACGCGGTTGAAAAGCTTCAGGTATTCCAGTAGAGGTAACATCCATTTCTAAAAGTGAAGCTCCGTCATTAAACGCTACCACCTTAACCAAAGCATCGATGGTTGTTCCATATTGATTGTTTGGAAAAACATTTGCAAAACGATATACTGCACCAACACAGAGTGCTGAACCAGAAACTAATTTAGGATTTTTAAAACTGGCATTCTTATAAAAAAGGAGAACAATCGCAACTTCTTGGCGTTGGTTTATTCTGTGTAGTTATTTTAAGACCCTGCCCATAACTACTGCCAAAAGCTAAGCTTAGAACAATTAAGCTAGTTAACGATAACATATCTCTTTATGAGAGTTTTTAATTTATTTTTGAACATACCCATTTTATTAAAATTTAAGGCAATTTTGAGATTTGCTATAAATTGGTTTGCAATTAGAAAAGTAATAACAACTATTAGCCTCTGTTACGGCTATTTGTGGGCTAGAAGTAAATGTGTTTCATAATTAATAATTTTAGTCTTCATGGATTAAACAACTTAACCAATTTAAGCTGTTATAACGATTCTAATTTCTCACACCAACAAGTAGGGAATTGACATGTTAAAATCGTTAAATAGCAATTATAATACTCATGTAATTTCAGGACAATGTAGAGCACATGTGTAGAATTAACAAAATATTTATACGAAAAACACTATAAAATCGTTTAACGAGATGTTTGTTTCTTATAATCGTTTTTATTAACATTTAAACAGAACGTGTTTTATACCGACACAACCATTAACAACCTTAATTTCTACTAAATATCAGAGCATTTTATCGCCATTTTTTGTGCATTCGAACCTACGTAATTTGTATCCTAGCTCTTGATAATATTTTCGCTATTTTTACATTCAACGTTATTTAAAACTGCTATGATTATTTTTGATTTTAATACACAAAGTGATATTTCTAACTGGAACAACATTAACGATGTGGTGATGGGTGGAAAATCGAACAGCACCTTTGCTTTAAATGATGCTGGTTTTGGTGTTTTTAGCGGAAGGGTTTCTTTAGAAAACAATGGTGGTTTTTCGATGGTTCAATTTAATTTTGAGACTAAAAATGTTTCTAATTTTACGAAGGTTTGCCTTCGAATTAAAGGCGATGGTAAAACCTATCAATTCAGAATAAAAAGCAAGGCCAGTGATAAACACTCTTATATAACCGCTTTTAAATCTGAAGCAGACTGGACCACTATTGAAATTGCTTTAAACAGCATGTATCCCGCATTTAGAGGTAAAACATTAAATATGCCCAATTATGAAGGCAACCACATGGAACAGATTGCTTTTTTAATTGGGAATAAAAAGGAAGAATCTTTTACACTAGTAATAGACTCGATTGTTCTTAAATAAAGTTGAATTTTATTTGATTGCTTGCGTTAGGGATTGAAGTGGAAAGCCCACAGTGACGACACGAGCGAGGACTTGAAACGTAAAGCCCGACCCTTGTGGTAACGCCCAATAACTATTAAAAATACTACTCGAATCGAATGGCTTTTACTGGCGATATTTTTGTAATAATGTAAGAGGGCACTAAAAGCATCAGTAAACACAGTATTAGTGTGCCCAAATTTAAAGCTATAATATAACTAAAGTTAATGTAAACTGGTGCTTCCGTTACATAATACACGCTAGGATCTAAGGGAATAAGTTTGAAATATTTTTGCGCAAAAAGTAAACTTAAACCTATTAGGTTTCCCCAAAATAACCCTAGGACAATTAGGTAAGAAGCGTTATATAAAAACAGCTTGCGAATACTCCAATTGTTGCTACCAAGCGCTTTTAAAATGCCTATCATTTGGGTGCGCTCCAGTATTAAAACCAAGAATGCCGTTATCATGTTAATACCAGCTACTAAAATCATGATACCAATAATGCCGTAAATGTTTTTGTCGAAAATATTTATCCACTCAAAAACCGATGCATATTTTTCGGTTATGGTTTGGGTGTTTAGAGTTGATGGTGTGTTTTGGTATATTTCAATACCTTTTGGTGGAAGTTCGTCATAATCATTTATAAACACTTCAAAATTACCAATTTGGTCTGCTTTCCATTTATTGATACGTTGAATATGACGAATATCGCCTATTAAATATTGAGCATCCAAATCTTGAAACCCTGAATTATAAATACCTACAATTTTATAGGTTATGATGTTTGGTAACTTTTCAGTATCCTCTTTTGGAAATACCATTTGAAAGGTATTCGTTCTACTTTAAAACCTAACTCTATTGGCTAAATATTGAGATATTAAAACATCTTCATTTCGATCTTTGGTATAATCTGGTAGTTTGCCTTCAATTAAAAATTCTTTAAAATATTCCCAATCGTAATCGGCTCCTACACCTTTTAGGTAGGCGCCTTCAAAATCGGTTTCTGTTCGAATAACACCAAATTTTGAAGCTACGGCTTGCACGTGTTTTATGCCTTCAACCGACTTAAACTCTGGATAAAAATCTTGGTTTTTAGAGATGGGAACTACACTTTCTTGAGAATTATT
Organism: uncultured Flavobacteriaceae bacterium; assembly: GCA_963704215.1. Taxonomy (GTDB): domain Bacteria; phylum Bacteroidota; class Bacteroidia; order Flavobacteriales; family Flavobacteriaceae; genus Mariniflexile. Next base: position 10,923 of record CAVPHK010000008.1, on the reverse strand, counting down.
ACTATCGTAATTTGATAATGGTTACATGCCCATTAAACGCCACTACTTTATCGCGAATTTTTTGTTGTAAGCCAATACCTGTTGCAATGGCAACCATCATCACCACAATACCAATAGCAATTGCAGCAATACCAATTTTTATTATTGGTGCCGATACACTACTTTTATACGCTTTACTACCAATAATGCGTTTAGCTATAAAAAACTCGTAATTCAAATTATATGATGCGGTTTAATTTTTCAAAAATACAGTTTTATTATTTGTTTTGGTAATGATTTCTTGTGGAAACTTTTCGAAGACAAAAGACGAATAGACAAGAAGCCGAAGAAGATCCTGAGTATTGAAGCCCGAAGACCAAACACTCAGTAGAACCTAAAATAATTGTTGGTGCTAATCAAACAGAGTGCATATTTACCTTTATTAAAAGGAAAACGTGTTGGTATTGTAGCGAATCAAACGAGTGTGATTTTTAAAGATGCGCAGACTAAATAAAGCAAAACCAGAATTACACACATTTAGTAGATTCTTTAATAACTTTAAAGGTGAATGTAACAAACGTTTTTGCTCCAGAACATGGTTTTAGAGGAACTGCAGATGCTGGAGAACATATTAAAGATGGTATTGATACAAAAACTGGTGTCCCTATAGTTTCACTTTATGGTGATAATAAAAAACCGAAACCTGAACAACTTAAAAATATTGACGATAATGTATTTTTGATATTCAAGATGTAGGCGCTCGTTTTTACACCTATATTTCTTCATTACATTATGTGATGGAAGCTTGTGCTGAAGCAAATATTCCTGTTTTAATTTTAGACAGACCAAACCCAAACGGACATTATATTGATGGTCCTATTTTAGAAATAGAACATAAAAGTTTTGTTGGCATGCACCCTATTCCTGTGGTTCATGGCATGACTATTGGTGAATATGCACAAATGATAAATGGCGAAAAATGGTTGAAAAATGGTGTTCAATGTGAATTAAAAATGATTCCCATTAAAAATTACACCCACCAAATGCCTTATAGTTTACCTATAAAACCAAGTCCGAATTTACCAAATGATAAATCCATAAATCTTATACCCTAGTTTATGCTTTTTTGAAGGCACCAATGTAAGTGTTGGTAGAGGTACAGACAAACAGTTTCAAGTATTTGGAAGTCCGTTTTTAGATAAAGCAATATTACACCTTTAAATTTACACCAAAACCTAATGAAGGTGCTAAATATCCACCTACATCAAGATAAAATTTGTTATGGTATGGATTTAACAACAACTAAAATTTAAATAGTTTTGATTTGAATTGGCTTATTTCAGCTTATAATCTACTGCAAAAAAATCCGAGTTCTTCAATGCTTTTTTCACGAAATTAGCAGGGTCTAAAAAACTGCAACAACAGATTGAAACTGGTATGTTAGAAACGACATAAAAGCATCATGGCAACAAGGTTTGGAAACATTTAAAAAAAAACGAACAAAATATTTATTTATAAATAAATCTAAATGAAGAGAATTATTGCATCATTAATGCTTTTATTAAGTGCTGTTGGTTTTAGTCAAACTGTTGAAAACCCTAATCAGGTTAAAATTAAAAGCGCTAAAAAACTAGCTAAAAAATTTTTGAGAAAACATGGTATTATGGGCATGTCTATTTCAGTATCTCAACATGGTGAACTTATTTGGTCTGAAGGATTTGGATATGCCAAAAAAAACCAAGAATAAAAGTAAAACCAGATACAACTATTTTTAGAATTGCAAGTATTTCAAAATCTATCACAGCTCTTGCTTTGGCAAAACTAGCAGATGAAAAAATTAATTGATTTAGATTCAAGTATTTACAAATATGTCCCAGATTACCCCAAACAACACTATGATTTTACTGTAAGACAACTTGGTGGTAATTTAGCAGGTATTAGGCATTACAAAGATAATGTTGAGTACGCCCTAAACAAAAAAATGACTATTACAGAAGGTTTAGATTTATTTAAAAACGATACGCTTTTATTCAAACCTGGAACACAATATAATTACAGCACTTTTGGCTTTGTGCTGTTAAGTGAAGTGATGCAACAAGCATCGAAAATACCTTTTAATACCTATGTAAAAGATTCTATTTTTAAACCATTAAAAATGAATCAATCTTTAATGGATGTTTCGGATGTTAACGTTCCGAATAAAACAAAGTTTTACAGAAGTTCCATATTAAAAAAACCCGTACTAGCAAATCCTGTAAGCAATGAATTTAAAGTTGGTGGCGGTGGTTTTTTATCAACTTCAGAAGACCTTTTAAAGTTTGGTAATGAAATTATTTCGCCTAAAATAGTTTCAGAAGAATCGCTTTCTGAAATTATAACATCTCAACGTTTAATAACGGGCGAAAATACAGGTTATGGTATTGGTTTTTCTGTAGAAACAACAAAAAATGGTACACCTAAATTTTATCATACAGGTGGTGGTGTTGGTGCTTCGACTATATTATTAGTTTATCCGAAAGAGGAAGTCGTTATTGCGGTTTTAACCAATTTAACAGGTGTGTCAATGCAAGATTTTGGCAAACAATTAGAATCGGTTTTTATTAATCAATAATTGTTGGCTTTTTGTATTTTTGAAACGGTTGTTTCAATAAATTCTTTAATATTGCTATTTTCTCTTTTCATCAGGAAACACATCTACACCGTAAATTATTTTTTCTCTATCTAATTCCATATAAGTTCCTAAGAGTCTGTCCCAAACGAAAAAATATTACCGTAATTAGAATCGGTATAAGGCAACATGTAATGATGATGTACTTTATGCATATCTGGAGATACCAAAACATAACTTAATGTTTTATCTACTTTTTTAGGTAATTTAATGTTGGCATGGGTAAATTGTGTCGCCACTAAACTCATAGATTGATACAACATTACAATACCCATAGGGGCACCAATAATAAAAACGCCAGTAATGTAAATGTAAAACGAATAACACTTTCTAGAGGATGATGTCTGTTGGCGGTAGTGGTATCTACATTATGGTCGGAATGATGTACCAAATGCACCATCCAGAGCGGTTTTACTTTATGCTCAACAAAATGCGGCAAGTAGGCACCAAAAAAATCCATTAAAAAAACCCCTAAAATAATGTATAACCATAATGGCATTTCAGGTAACCAATTTAAAATTCCAAAATTGTTTGCAACCACCCAATCGGCCGATTTCAACAATAAAAAAGCCAATACAAAATTGATAATAATGGTAGTTAAGGTAAAAAACAAATTAGGTATTGCATGTTGCCATTTTTTATACTTGAATTTAAACAAGGGCACTGCGCCTTCTAAAAGCCAGAAAATAGTTAATCCTCCCACTAAAATAATGCTTCGATGGGAAGAAGGAATGGTTTCGAAATAGTTTAAAAGAGCCTCCATACAATTAATTTATCTAAATTGCTTTTAAAAAAATTGTTGCTTTTAATTTATCATTTTCATTTAATTTTTCACGATATGCTATTGCTTGCGTTTCGTTTTCCATTTTTTTACAAGATAAAAATTTTAAAAAGTAAAAAAAACTTTTATTAAATGAACTTAAACCCTCCTCATCAATCTTATCTAACAATTTACTTGCTTTATTAACATTATTTAAAATTATTACCTCTTGAATTTCATACATTATCTATTTTCTGAATAAACTCATCCTTATTTTTCATATCGCTCTTTTTTAAAAATTTTAGGGATGTGTCAAAATATTTATCAGATAAATTTAAAATATCTCTTCTTATATCTTCTTTTAAATAAATACTAAAATCATTATACTTTGAAGCCAATTGAAAAGCTGTTGCAAAACTTGGATTCTTATAATAATTAATTAAATGCTGCTTTAAAAAATTTGTATTAACAGCATATTTATTAAGTAAATTTAGAACTTCATTTTTAGATTTATAACTCATTTCTTTGTGCAAAACTTCGCCATTTCCATCCATTATAAAAATAAAAGGAATTCCATTAACACCATATTTTAAAGCAAGCTCTCTATTTGAATCAATATCAATTTGAACGGGTACAAAATTCTGCATTAGCAATTTAATTTCTTCTTTACTCCAAGATTCCGCATCCATTTTTTTACAAGGTCCGCACCATATGGCCCAAAAATCAACAAGTAAAAGCTTATCTGTTCGCTAATGCAATCTTTTGAGCATCTTCAAATGACGTCATCCAATTATCCGCTTTTATATCTTGAAAAGCAAACAGGGTTATTACTAAAACAAACAATAATTTTTTCATATTTCCATATTAAGTAGGAAAGATACTATATATATGAAAAAAAATAAAATTTATTTCATGCGTTTTTTCATTTCTTCAACAATATTAAAGGCCGCGGGGCAAATAGCCACATTCTTCATGGTTAAATTAGAAATTTGTTGAAATTTTTTCCGGTCGGTATGCGGAAACTCACGGCATGCTTTGGGACGCACATCATAAATGGAGCAATAATTATCGGCACCTAAAAAGGTACAAGGCACACTTTGCAACACATAATCGTTATCTTCATCCAAACGCAGATATTGATTTATAAATTGCTGTGTTTTCATCTTAAAATGTTTTGCAATACGATCCACATCTTTATCGGTAAATAATGGTCCTGTGGTTTTACAACAATTGGCACATTCTAAACAATCCGTTTTTTTAAACTCTGCTTCATGCAATTCTTGCATGACATAATCCAAATTTTTAGGTGGTTTACTTTTTAGCTTCGCAAAGAATTTTTTGTTCTCGTTATGCTTATCTTTGGCGAGCTTTGGAAGATTATTTATAAAATCTTGCAAGTTGATTGTTTCAAGTCTTACCGATGGTTGACTTAAGATCTCGATTCAAAAATAGAACCTTTAAACCTTAAAAATTCTAAACTTAAAACATTTCATTTGAAAGATTTATTTGGAAAAGCTTTATTAGATTACCAAAACGGTAATTATACCGAAGATATTATCACATCTACCAACATATCGGATGAAGACGATTTGCCGCTACCCTATTTATTTCGTGGATTTAAAGACATGCCTAAACTAGAGCAAAAAGCATTAAAATTAGCAAAAGGCAACGTTTTAGATGTTGGTTGTGGCGCTGGTAGTCATAGTTTGTATTTACAGAGAAAAAGGATTTCAAGTTAAAGCCATAGATATTTCGAAAGGCGCCATTGAAGTCGCAAAACAACGCGGTGTGTTAAATGCTGAAGTGAAAAATGTTCTGGATGAAACAGAACTCCTTTGACACTATTTTATTATTGATGAATGGCACTGGAATTTTTCAAGAATTAGCACAAGTATCTAAATACTTAACACATTTAAAAAGTCTATTAAAACCAAACGGACAAATTTTAATAGATTCTTCGGATATTGAGTATATGTATGAAGATGAAGATGGTGGGGTTTGGATGGATATGAATGCCAGCTACTACGGCGAACTCGACTATTTTTTAAGCTATAAAGGCGAAAAAGAAGACCCGATGAAATGGTTGTACTTAGATTTTGAACACCTTACAATCTGCTTGCGAAACCGTAGATTTAAAATGCGAATTGGTTTTTGAAGGCGATCATTTTGATTATTTGGCAAGATTAATTGCTGTATAGGTTTGAATCTAAAATTGAACCATATTATTTCTCTGAACTCAGAGATCCTACCTTAGGTTATAACAAGGAACGAAGCAGCCATTTTTTAATGAATAGATTGCTTCGTTCCTTGCAATGACCTCTCACAATTAGCTTATGAGATTCCTGATTTCGCAGGAATTTAAAAATCAAACTTATAAGTAGCTCCCGCTAAAAACTGAATCCTTTGCACTGGGAAATTTTGCCATCGTTGATATGCTTTATTTCCTATATTATTCCCTTTTGCAAATACCGATAATTGATCGTTTATATGGTAACCAACATGGGCGTTAGCATCAAAATAACTATCTAAAGTTACTACGGTTGATGATCATTCCCAAAATTCATCATCAATACTTAATAGATCTTTTCGTTCTCCTACATAAAACAAATTAGCACCAGCAAACCATTTTTCATCTATTTGATAATCTAAAAACAAGGAACCTTTAAAATCTGGCAAATTCCATGCTTCTGCTTGCTTCTCGGTATTATAACTAAAGGTTTCGCCTTTTAAAGCTAATTTAAAATTTCGGTTTACATCTACATTAATTTCAGCCGAAACACCCAATGTTTTAACATCATCATACACAATTCCAAAGGAATTTCCATATTGATAATCTTCAGCATTTATCACATCAAACGATGTTAAATTATTTATAAATAAAGCCTTTATTCCTATCAGCAATATAACGTCCACTAACATTATAACTCACATTGCTGGTCACTTTTCCTTTTAAACCCACATACGCATTATATAGTTGGTCGGTTGGTTTAATAAATAAGGTTGGAGATACAAATGGATTTTCGTTCGCAAAACCATAATAAGAGTTTTGTATTAAATCGCCTTGAATACCACCATAAGCAATTAACACATCATTAACCAATCTATAGGTTGCAGTTACATTTGGATATATAAAAATTTTACTGTCTTTTGCTTCGTTATCCATCATATAAAATAACGACGCACCTAAATTTACAGTTAAATCATCTTCAATTATTTGATATGTTGGAGAAATACCTACTTGAAAATTTCCGTAATTTAATGCTTCAGTTGTATTATAACCTTCATCAAAACCACCACCTAAATAATCAATAACCAAATCGGTTGAAATTTCATAATCATTTATAGGCACATCCACTCTACCTTTAAATGTAAATCTGTTTTCCGACGATCCCCAGTTATCACCAAAATGTCTAAAAAGCACACTTGCAGAATTAATATAGGTATCTTCAAAAGTAAGATCGCCACCTAAATGAGCATTGAAAAAAGCATGGCCAACATCCAATACATTAGTAAAACCTTCATCATTAGCATAATTTTCTGGAAGTCCATACCAATTATAGGTTTGATATTGAAAACCACCTTCAACATTCCACGATAAATCTCGTAAACGGGATGCATAATTTACATTTATTTTTGAATCTGAAAAATCATCATCCAAAAGCAACGCCTTCAATACCTCCACCAGAAGAATGATGACTAAAATAACCACCAACACTTTCATTACGGCTAATAGCATGATTTAAATAAACTTCCCCTAAAATAGTGTGTATAACTACCAACACCTAAGGTTGCATAATTATCGAATAACTTTATAGGTTTTGCTTTCTCAACAGTTGCCGCTTTTCCTTTTGCGGGTGTAAACGTTGAAGCCACAGGAAACGAAAAAATATTGTATTTAATATCTTTTTTAGTCTGCGTAGTTTCATCATTTAAAGATGGAACTTCCTTTACTTTAAAAGCATCAGATATAGTTGGTGTATAAGGTTTTACAACGTCTATAACACCTGTATTAATGGTATCGCTTGATTTTTCTTGAGAAAACACAAAAGTTACACTTAATGTAAAAACTGACTAATAATTATATTTTTTATGTGCTTTCGCATAGTTTTATATTTACGATTTTAAATAATTGATAATTTTTAATTGACAATTGTCAACTGTAAAATTAATTTCCTCCAGCTTGAATAGATGAATTTGTTTTAGCTTCTTCTGCTTTTATTTTACTTAACTCTGCTTTAGCTTCGGTAACAACATCATCAAATTCTGTGAAATTTTGAATCACACTTTCTAAAATATAAGTGGCTTGAAAAGCATCTTTTAAAGCATAAAAGTTCTTCGCCATAAGCACTAAACCTTTAGCACTGTAATATTTATAACCTGAAAAATCTTTAGCTAATTTTTGAACGGTTGTATTTGAAGCTTCATATTTAGCATTCTTTATTTTTAAAATAAGCATTGTAGTACAATGCTTCGGCAGCTGTTTCACCAGTGGCAACTTTTTCAACTTTAGCATAAGCTTTTTTTGCTTTGGCTTCATTACCCGTTTTTATGGCAGAACGTGCAATAATAACATTGGCATCTGCTTTAATTTTATTATCAATTTTGAACTTGCCAATACTTTTTCAGCATAAGTAACTGCTTTGTTATAATTTTCTAACTGATAATATGCTTTCATTAAATTAGATTGCGCAAACACCACATTTTGAGGAAAATTAGCTTCTTCTTCCAAACGTTCTAATAACGGAATGGCATTCTTCCAGTTTTTACTTTCTAAATAAAATTGTGATAAACGAGATAATGCTTCTTCTGTAAATTCACTTCTTGAAGCTTCAACCACATATTTATAATGTGGTGCAGCATTCTCCTAAATCCTTTTTTATAATACAATTGTGCTAAATAAAAATGAGCTTGTAAAGCATGTAGTCCATTTGGAAACTGATTTAAATATCCATTAAATTGTGTAATGGCTTTATCGGTATTATTATCTAAATATTGTTTTTCGGCAGCTTCGTAAGTGGCATTATCCAAATCGGCATCAGTAACCTCAACATAATCTAAGTGTTTTCACCCAAGATAGCATATTCATTAACACGACCTAAATCAATATAAATTAAACGTGCAGTAGAAACCGCTTGAACTGCTTCAGGTGTTCCTGGATAATCGCTTGCTACTTTTTTAAATTTAGTTAAAGCTTGCTCATTTTTACTGCCATTATAATAAACCAAACCTTGACGTAATAAGGATTTTGGTACAAATGAACTCATTTTATATTCAGTATTTAAACGATTATAAATTTGCATTGCTTTATCGGTTTCATTGGCTTTTACATAGGAATTTCCTAATTCGTACATGGCATCATCACGAAGTTTAGATTTTGGATATTCTGAAATAAACTGTTCTAATTCTTTAATTTTTTTTGAATCTTGACCAATATAACCAGCACTAATTGCTTTTTGAAAAAATGCATAATCAGATTCGATTTCACTTAATTTAATAGCATTTTCATAAGCATTAATAGCATTTTTATAATCACTTGACACAAAATAAGCATCTCCCAAACGCAAATAAGCATCATTCAATCTCACTTTATCTATCTTTTTTATTTGAAGTATAAATTGATTGAAATATTGTGCTGTTTGCGAATAATTTTTCAGTTTGAAATAAGTGTAAGCCAAATTATAATCTATATTTTTAATATTCTGGAGTTGATTTTGAAGCTGCTTGTTGCTGAAATTGTTTAAAACCAATTAAAGCATCATCATAATTGGTTAAATTATAATCGGTTTCAGCTTTCCAAAATGTTGCTCTTGCTGTAAATTTAGCATCTCTTGGTTCTTTTAAAGACGCATCAAAAAGTGTTTTTGCTTCTATATAATTGCCTTCATTATACAATTCAATACCTCTGTAAAACGCTACTTTTTGGTAAGCTACTTTATTTTCAAAACTCTTTTTACCTTCTAATAGTTTTAAGGCTTCTTTGTAATTTTTTGAAGTGATATAAGAATCAATTAAAAGGTTTCAATCTCTTCTTTATAAGTTGTTTTTGGATATTTTTCTAAATAACCTGCTAAAACTTGTGGTGCTGATTGATATGGATTTCCAATTTCATAACTAATTTTTGCATAATTTAACCAAGCATCTTCTTGAATTTTTAAATCGAAATCCATTTCTGAAGCATTTTTAAATGCATTTAACGCTTCTTGTTTTTTATCTAAATTTATATAACTTTCACCTAAATGATAATAGGCATTTTGAGCAATAGAATTATTACCATCAATTATTTTATTGAATTCTGAAATGGCATTTTCATAATTGCCTTGTTTGTAATATGCATATCCTAATTGGTAATAATCGGTATTATTCCATTTGCCTTTTTTTCCTTTGTAAGCCTTTAAATATGGAATGGCTTCGGCATATTTTTTTAAATTAAAATAACTTTCACCTATAATTTTTGAAAGTTCTGAAACTTCATTTCATCACTTGCTTTTAATCTTGCTTTTGCTAATTCAATAGCTTTTTCAAAATTTCCTAATTTAAAATTTAAATCGGCTTGATAATAAGACAATTTTTCTTTGTACTTTTCTTGGTCACTTACTTGCTCAAAATATTCATTGGCTCTATCGTAATCATCACCTTCATAAGCCATAAAACCTATATAATATTTAGCTTGTGAACCATATTCTTTAGAGTTTTCAACACGACTTAAATACTTTTTGGCATCTTTATATTGTTTGCTGGAAAACGCAGAATAGCCATTATTAAAGTAAAATTTTTCCTTTTCTGTTCTTCCTAAAGCATTTTCATCTACTTTATCGTACCATTTTCTGGCATAAGCATATTTTCCATTTTCAAAATAATAATCGGCTACATCAACAAACGCTGTATTTCTTTTAGTGCTTGTTGGATATTCTTTTACAAAATCTTCAATAAGCTTATCAGCATTTTGTTGATTTAAACGCACCGCACAATTGGCAATATAATACGCACAATCAGATTGTAAAATATCTTCATTTGTTGTTTTTTTAACCGACTAAATAACGATCTGTGCTGCTAAATATTGCTGATTATTATAAAGCGACAAAGCTTTTTGATAATCTACTAAATTATTGGTGTAAGTTGCAGATTGTTGTGCTATAATTTGAAAACTAAAACTTATAGCCACCAAAAGGGAAACACTGTTTTTTAAAGTCATTAACGATTCGTTTTTTAATTTAAAATCAAAGATAATTTAATCTAAATCTTATAACGCAACAATCGTGCTATAATTATAAACCGAGTTATTAAAAGTGAAAAAAATATTGTGTGCTTATGCAATGTTAATTTCGAAAAGAAAATAAAGGAAAGTTTTAAGAGCTTTTAACCTTAATTTTAACTTTTTAGTAATACTTTTACCATACTAATAAATTCAATTATTTTATGTCCAACCTATTTTGCAATTAAAAGATGCTTCTATTTATCAAGGTGATAGCTTAGTACTCTCGAATGTTAATGTAGAAATCAATAAAGGTGATTTTCC
>CAVPHK010000007.1:0-89132 GCA_963704215.1 uncultured Flavobacteriaceae bacterium | reverse complement strand
CTATTATCGTGGACCAAAAGTGACATGCTAAAACACCTCGCTGAGGTGCCCGAGCGGTTTTCGCCCAACGTTATTATGCGCCCGCTATATCAGGAAGTTATTTTGCCAAATTTATGCTACATTGGTGGTGGTGGTGAATTAGCTTATTGGTTTCAGTTAAAACAATTTTTTAATAAAGTTGAAGTGCCTTTCCCTGTGTTGCTGTTGCGAAATTCGGTTTTAATTCAATCTGAAAGTCAGCATAAAAAGCTTCAAAAGTTACAGATATCCAATGAAGATATATTTTTAAAACGACACGCTTTTATTAATAAAAAAGTTAGAGATATTTCGAATATTTCACTCGATTTTTCTCCTCAAAAAGAAGTGATAAAAAAACAATTTGAGGCGCTGTTTAAATTAGCAGAGCAAACAGATAAATCGTTTATTGGAGCGGTAAAAGCACAAGAAGTGAAACAATTAAAAGGCTTGGATGCTTTAGAAAAACGCTTAATTAAAGCTCAAAAACGTAAGTTGTCTGATGAAGTTTCAAGAATGACAGATTTACAAAATGCGTTATTTCCAAATCAAAGTTTACAGGAACGTAATGCTAATTTTTCGGAATTTTATTTGGAATACGGTAATCACTTAATCCCAAAATTATTAGAACATCTAAATCCATTACAAGGAGAATTTATAATCTTAAATCTTTAAAGCATGCATAAGGCCGATATTGAATTAGTTGAAATGTCTATGGATATCATGAAATATGCGATTGATAGACTGTCTTCAAAAAAAATTAAAATAGGGAAGCCTAAAAAGGAAGAGGAATTAAAAGCATTAGTTGGGGAAACCATTACCGAAAAGGGTATTGGAGGTGAGGTGGCTTTTAATCTCTGGAAAAAACATTTGGTTAAAGCCAATGTTTCTATAGATCATCCAAGGCATCTAGCCTTCGTACCAGCGTCTCCAACCAGAGCTGCGATTATGTTCGATTTGGTTACTTCGGCTTCCAGTATTCATGGTGCCTATTGGATGGAAGGCGCAGGTGGTATTTTTTGTGAAAATGAAGCCATGCGATGGATTGTTTCCTTAACAGGTATGCCAAAAGGCGCCTTTGGAGTTTTTACCAGTGGTGGTACAGCGGCCAATTTATCTGCCATGGTTACCGCAAGAGAACATTGGAGAGAAAATGATCTGTATAAAAATGAAAAAGGACTTATTATAACCTCTGTAGGAGCACATTCATCTATAAAAGCGATGGCAAAAGTAATTGATGCCGATGTGTTACTGGTAGATACCGAAGATAAAATGCTTGGTGCAGAGTTACAAAATGTTATAGGCCAATTATCAATGCAACAACGCAAAAGACTTTTTGCAGTGGTTGCTACAGGTGGCACAACAAATGCGGGAATTATTGACGATTTAGAAGGTATTGCTACAGTTTGTGAAAAAGAAAAACTATGGTTTCATGTAGATGCAGCCTATGGTGGTGGCGCATTAGCAGCCGATTCGGTAAGACATTTGTTTAATGGTATTGAAAGAGCCGACAGTATTACCATAGACCCACACAAATGGATGTTCTCTCCGTACGATTGTGGTTCGGTTATTTATAAAAACCCAGAATTAGCTAAAAAAGCACATTCGCAAGAAGGTTCGTATTTAGATATTTTTAAAGATGAAGGTGCCAACGGCTTTAATCCTACCGATTATCAAATACAGTTAACCCGCCGTGTTAGAGGATTGCCATTGTGGTTTTCGCTAGCAATGCATGGAACAAAGCGCTACAAACAGGCAGTAGAACGCGGTTTGGCATTAGCGCAGATTGCAGGTAAATTAATTGAAGAGAATCCGCATGTCGAGTTGGTACGAGAACCTAGTTTGTCTTGCGTTTTATATAGAAGAATAGGGTGGAAGCCCGAAGATTATACGCATTGGACTTACGAAAATCATAAAAAAGGATTTGCCTTAGTAACACCAACAAAATGGAAACAAGGCGATACTTACGAAACCGTATCTCGTTTCTGTTTTATAAATCCAGATACCACAAAAAAAGACATTCAATTAATTTTGAATTCAATGAAATAAATGACCAGCGTTAGGGATTGTCCCGAAGCGTCGGGAGAAATCCTTTTTTGAGGAACGAGAAAAAGATTGTAACGAAAAGCCCGACCCTTGGGTAACGCCCAAATAAATTATAATTTAAAATATTAGTGAATTTGAGGTCTTAATCATTATTATAAAAAAAAATAAAAAAATCACTTATCGTAATTCGTCATTCTAAAATCAATTATTACTTTTGCGCATGCAACATGACAAGGTACTTATTTTAGATTTCGGTTCGCAATACACACAATTAATTGCGCGTAGAGTTAGAGAACTCAATATTTACTCCGAAATACATCCATTTAACAAAATTCCGGCAAACGTAGACGAATACAAGGCTGTTATTCTCTCTGGTAGTCCATTTTCTGTAAGAGGTGAAGAAGCGTTACATCCAGATTTAAAGAATATTCGAGGCAAAAAACCATTATTGGCAGTTTGCTACGGTGCGCAGTATTTGGCGCATTTTTCTGGAGGAAATGTAGCTCCATCCAACTCAAGAGAGTATGGTCGTGCTAATTTGTCGTTTATAAAAAGTAACGAGCCATTTTTCGCGCATATCCATACTGGAAGTCAGGTGTGGATGAGCCATAGCGATACTATTCAAGAATTACCAACGAATGGTGTTTTAATTGGCAGCACGCACGACGTGAAAAATGCAGCGTATAGAATTGATGGTGAAGAAACCTACGCAATTCAATTTCACCCAGAAGTCTATCATACAACAGATGGGAAACAATTATTAGAAAACTTTTTGGTAAGCATTGCGGGACTTCATCAAGACTGGACACCTGATTCTTTTGTTGAGGAAACAGTAGCATTCCTTAAAGATAAAGTAGGCGACGATAAAGTTGTTTTGGGATTGTCTGGAGGTGTCGATTCTACTGTGGCTGCGGTACTTTTAAACAAAGCTATTGGTAAAAATTTATATTGCATTTTTGTTAATAACGGGTTACTTCGTAAAAATGAATTTCAAAATGTATTGAATCAATACGAAGGCATGGGGCTAAACGTAAAAGGAGTTGATGCTTCTGCGCGTTTTCTTGATGCTTTGGCAGGAATAGAAGATCCGGAATTAAAGCGTAAAGCCATAGGTAATGCGTTTATTGAAGTTTTTGATGACGAAGCTCATAAAATTGAAGACGTATCTTGGTTAGCCCAAGGAACTATATATCCTGATGTTATAGAGAGTGTTTCGGCTACTGGCGGACCTTCTGCAACTATAAAAAGTCATCATAATGTAGGTGGTTTACCTGATTTTATGAAACTTAAAATCGTAGAACCACTGCGCGCTATTTTTAAAGATGAAGTTAGACGCGTTGGAGCAACTTTAGGAATTGATCCAGAACTTTTAGGACGTCATCCATTTCCAGGTCCCGGATTAGGCATTCGTATTTTAGGCGACATTACGGCCGAAAAAGTGCGTATTCTACAAGAAGTTGATGCTATTTTTATCAACGGATTAAAAGAATGGGGTTTATACGATAAAGTATGGCAAGCAGGTGCTATGTTATTACCCGTAAATAGCGTTGGTGTTATGGGAGATGAGCGTACGTACGAAAAGTGTGTCGCATTAAGAGCTGTAGAAAGTACCGATGGCATGACTGCCGATTGGGTAAATTTACCGTATGAATTTCTTCAAAAAACATCAAACGACATAATAAATAAAGTAAAAGGCGTTAACAGAGTAGTTTACGATATTAGTTCAAAACCCCCAGCAACAATCGAGTGGGAGTAAAATTATTCGTGACTTTTTAAGCGATTCTGTGTCATAAATAATGTTGCAAATACCCATAAATTCGTTTTAGGGTTTTGGGCGTTACACTATTTATAAACTATATTTATGGTATGTAGTTGTCTCGTATTTATAAAATGAACGTATATAATTAAGTAAACAAAAAAATAGTGTCGGGCTGTGCGTTATATCTTTTATTTTTTTTGGCACGTATTGTGTATTTATAATAGTGTGAATAAAAAAATAAAAGGATGCCACTACCATTCCTAACGCAAATAAAAATAGATTTTTCATGATTAGACTCTTTTCCGTTTTATGTTTAGTATTTATACTTAGCTTCCATAGTGCAAGTGCACAAAATTTTAGTACGCACCCAGTTAAAACAGGTGAAACCATAACAGGTATTGCCGCACAATATGGAGTTACAACAGCTGATATTTATGCCTTAAATCCAGATGCTAAAAAGGAATTAAAAGTGAATACTATTTTAATAATTCCTATTTCAAAAGCGAAAAAACAAGATGTCGCCGCTCCAGAGGTTACTATTATTAAAGAATTAGTAGGGTATAAACAACATAAAACGAGCAGAAGAGAAACCATATATAGTATTACTAAACGCTATGATATTACCGAAGATGAGCTTAAAAAATACAATACGTTTTTATATGCCAATACGTTACAAAAAAACGATGAGCTTAAAATTCCAGTATTTAAAACAAGAGAGGTTGAGGTAAAACCTACCACTAAAACCTATATTGTTAAACCTAAAGAAGGTAAGTGGCGCGTCGCTTATAAATTCGGAATTACGGTGGCAGAATTAGAGGCGCTTAACCCGGGGATAAGTGATAGCTTACAAGATGGTCAGGAGTTGAATGTGCCAAATATTGGTGGATCAGAAGAAAAAGTTATAGACGAAAAATATAGTTATTATAAAGTGCTTCCTAAGGAAGGGTTTTATCGTTTAAAAGTTAAGTTAGGTATAGAACAAGAGCAATTAGAAACCTTAAATCCAAGTTTGAAAGAAACAGGTTTAATAGATGGTATGGTGTTAAAAATACCATATACCAATAAATTTTTGGGTAGCGACGAAGGTACTGCCACTAAGGTAAGTTTAGAACACAGAACAATAAACACCAAAACAAAACACCTAGCGGTAATGTTACCATTTAGGTTAAATCGTGTGAGCTTCGATTCCATTCAAAATACAAAAAAGAGTATAAAATCAGACGCCTATTTAAATGCGTCGTTAGATTTTTATTCGGGAGTTTTAGTAGCCCTAGATTCTTTAAAAAAACTTGGTGTATCATTAAAGGTTGATGTTTATGATACCAATTATCAAGTTAGTGATGTGATAAAGATTTTAAACGAAAACGATTTTAAAAATGTCGATGCCGTTATTGGTCCGTTAACACCAGACACTTTCGAGAAAGTAGCATCCGAGTTAAAAGGGTTAAATGTGCCGGTAGTATCTCCTATAGGAACGAATATAAAGATGTACGACAATGTTTTTCAATCTAGACCTTCAGACGATTTATTAAAATCAAAAATTATAAATTATGTAAAGTCCGATTCGTTGTCTAGAAATGTGGTCATTATTTCAGATTCTAAAAACAATGCAGTTGCCAACGAAATTAAAGGTGAATTTGCAGGAGCAAAAATGGTATACTCCAGAAAAAACAAGCAAGGTGTCGATGTTAATTTTGTTTACGTTGAAGATATACGAGGCACTTTAAAACCTGGAAAAAACTACGTGTTTTTAGAAACAATGAACGAAGGTTTTGCATCGAATGTTACTAGTATTTTAGCGTCGCTTCATACGAAATCGGATAGTAACCCTAATGGAACCGAAATTATTTTAGTAACTTCCAATTTTAATCCGGCCTTTGAAGGCGATCAAGTATCTAACGAGCATTTGGCAAAATTACAATTACATTACGCAACTACTTCAAAAACGTATAAAGAGGAAGACCATAATTCTTTCGTAGTTAATTATACTAAAACGTATAATATTACACCAAATAAACGTGCCGTAAAAGGCTTCGATTTAACTATGGATGTCGTATTAAGATTAGTAACTTCAGATGATTTATACGCATCGGTAAATAAAGCACCTTTAACCGAATACATAGAAAATAAATTCTCATACAAAAAGAAACTTTTTGGCGGATATATTAACGATGCCGTGTATTTAGTGAAGTACGATTACGATTTATCGATTGTTGAGGTTAAGCAATAAGCGGCTATAATTTTCGTTTTAATTTTTGTAAAACTAATAACAATTTGGTGTTAAAATTTGCACTATTATTTTGTGGTGTGTTTTGTTTGGCTCAAGAGCAAGACGTGATGCCTTGGAATGATTCCTTTAAATTAACATGGGCCGATTTTAAAGACCAACCTGATAAAAATGAGCGTGCCGTAGCGATTACCGCTTCTGGTATTACTTTTGGGTATTCTATAAAACAAGCAGATAAGCAAGTTATTAGCTTTACAACTACCGTGGTAGCCCATTTTTATCCTGAGAAATCATGGCGTAAATTAGAAGCCGATGCGCAGGTTTTGCGACACGAACAATTACATTTTGATATTACCGAATTATATGCCCGTAAATTTAGGCAACGTATAAGTAAACTTAAAATATCGAATAATATCGGTGAGCAATTAAAACAAATGCATCTCGCTATAAATAAAGAACTTGCAGCTATGTCAAGATGTGTACGATATCGAAACAGATTTTTCGAGAAATGCGAAAGAACAAGCCCGTTGGAAAGTAGAAATAGCCTACCAATTAACTACACTATCCAAATTTAAATCTGGTAGATTAGCTGCATGCTTCCAGATAAAAAATTCTTAATAGATTTAGCGCATACTAAAATGCCGTTTGGCAAATATAAAGATCGCTATTTAATAGATTTACCCGAATATTATGTGGTTTGGTATCATCAAAAAGGATTCCCTAAAGGGAAATTAGGCGATATGCTTAAGCAAGTGTATGAGCTTGAAATTAAATGGTTTAGAAGATTTGATTCGAAATATTAAAAAGCAGTATCCGAGGTGAAATGTTATATGAAGTTAGTTGTTTTTTATGTAAAAAGCCAAAATTTACTATTTATATATACCGATTTTTCTGATTTTTTATTGTTAAAAACTAGCTTTAAAAACTAAAAACTAATTCGGGAATAACTATTTAAATTTTGTAAATTTGCCTGCGTTTATAAGCGCAACATGACAATCAAAGCAAAATACATATTCGTAACCGGTGGGGTTACATCGTCTCTAGGAAAGGGCATCATAGCTGCATCGTTAGCTAAATTACTTCAAGCTCAAGGTTATAGAGTTACTATTCAAAAATTAGATCCGTACATTAACGTAGACCCGGGAACTTTAAATCCGTACGAACATGGCGAATGTTATGTTACCGAAGATGGTGCCGAAACCGATTTAGATTTAGGGCATTACGAACGTTTTTTAAATGTTCCAACAAGTCAAGCCAATAATGTAACAACGGGTAGAATTTACCAAAGTGTAATTCAAAAAGAACGTCGAGGCGAATTTTTAGGTAAAACGGTACAAGTAGTGCCTCATATTACCGACGAAATTAAAGAGCGTATTCAACTTTTAGGAAAATCTGGCGATTACGATATTATTATTACCGAAATTGGTGGTACTGTGGGTGACATTGAGTCGTTACCATATATTGAAGCAGTTCGTCAGTTACGTTGGGATTTAGGCGAAAACAACGGTATTGTTATACATTTAACATTAGTACCTTATTTGGCTGCAGCTGGTGAATTAAAAACAAAACCAACGCAACATAGTGTTAAAACCCTCATGGAGAGTGGTGTACAAGCAGATATTTTAGTTTGTAGAACAGAACACGATTTACCATATGATTTACGCAGAAAACTAGCACTTTTTTGCAATGTTAGGGAAGAAGCAATTATTCAGTCTATAGATGCTTCAACCATTTATGATGTACCAAATTTAATGCTTGGAAGAAGGTTTAGATAAAGTGGTGTTAAAAAAATTAGGTTTAAAAAGTTCAACTCCAGATATTAGTAAATGGAATGAATTTTTAAATCGCCATAAAAACCCAAAATCAGAAATTACTATTGGTTTAATTGGCAAATATGTAGAATTACAAGATTCTTACAAGTCTATTTTAGAAGCATTTATACATGCTGGTGCAGAAAATGAAGTTAAAGTAAATATAGAATCTGTTCATTCAGAATATTTAAATGAAGATAATATAAAATTAAAACTAGCGCATTTAGATGGTATTTTGGTAGCACCAGGTTTTGGAGAACGTGGTATTGAAGGAAAAATTGATGCTGTACGCTATGTACGAGAAAACAATAGTGCCATTTTTTGGTATTTGTTTAGGTATGCAAATGGCAGTTATAGAATTTTCTAGAAATGTTTTAGGTATAAAAGATGCCGATTCTACCGAAATGAATCCAGATACAAAAAATCCAGTAATCGATTTAATGGAAGACCAAAAAACCATTACCGATAAAGGAGGAACTATGCGATTTAGGTGCTTGGGATTGCGATTTAAAATTAGGTAGTGCCGTTCGCGATATTTATAAAGCCGAAAGCATAAAAGAACGTCACAGACATCGTTACGAATTTAATAGCAAATACAAAGCCCAAATGGAAGCAGCAGGATTATTGGCAACAGGTATAAATCCAGATACCGGTTTGGTAGAAATTGTAGAATTACCAAGTCATCCGTGGTTTATAGGTGTACAGTACCATCCGGAATATAAAAGTACCGTTGCCAACCCACATCCGTTATTTGTAGCGTTTGTAAAAGCAGCCTTAAATTTCAAAAAAAAGAAATCTAGTGCCAGATTGGCACAAAATTAATCTTGGATAGTTTATTGTTATAGTTTTGTGCATTACTTTTGCACCACAATTTTTATAAGATATTTAAAGAATACATGGAAGAAAAAAAATTAGACATTAATTCGGTTATAGGTTTTGTGCTTATTTTCGGAATATTAATGTATATGCTTTGGCAAAATCAACCAACGCCAGAAGAACTTGAAGCGCAACAAAAGGCAAAACAAGAACAGGTTGAAAAAGAGCGTAAAGCTAAAGAACAAGAACAAACCAAAGTTACTAGTGCTGAAGATTTTACTGTTGATACAGACAACGATTCGCTTCAGTTAGTAAATTTAAAAAACAAATTAGGCGCTTTTGCGTATTCTGCAGCTACTGCATCTAAAGAAGAGACGCTCGTTGAAACGGACTTGTTTGAACTAAAATTCAACAGCAAAGGTGGGTATCTTTCTGAAGTAAAACTTAAAAAGCACACCGATTTCAATAATAATCCTATTTACATTGTTAAAGACAATAATGCGTCATTTAATATTAATTTTGGTACTACCGATAGCAGAATTCTAAATACTAAGAATCTGTTTTTTCAACCAACGGTAACAAAAAACGGAAATATTACGGTAGTTTCAATGAAACTTAAAGTATCAGAAAGTAAGTTTTTAGAATACCGCTACGAGTTGAAAGAAGGCGATTATATGATGGAGTTTACCATCCGTTCTCAAGGTCTTAGCGATGTTATTAACAGTGCTCAACCTGTAAATTTAGATTGGAATTTAAAAACCTATCGTCATGCTAAAAGTATTTCTTATGAAAATAGATATACCGAAATTGTTTTTGAATATGAAGATGGTAAAGACGATTATTTAGGACAAAGCGAATTGTCTGATGATACTGCCGAAGATGTAACCTATGTCGCTTTTAAACAACATTTCTTTACATCGATATTATTAGCTGATACGCCATTTAAAACGGCATCATTTGAATCTAGAAACTTGGTTCAAAATGAAGATATTGATACTGTTTATACCAAAGCATTTACAACCAAATTGCCTTTAGAACTTACAGGTGGCGAGATTAATAAGTCTATGGATTGGTATTATGGTCCAAGTGATTTTAAAATTTTAAATAAATACGATAGAAATTTAGACGAAGTAGTGCCATTAGGATGGGGTATTTTCGGGTGGATTAATAAATATTTATTTATACCATTATTTGCACTTTTAGGTAAATTTTTACCTTACGGTATTGCAATTATTGTAATGACTATTTTAATAAAACTATTATTGTCTTTTGTACAGTATAAGCAATTTTTATCGCAGGCTAAAATGAAAATTCTAAGACCAGAATTAGATGCTATTCGCGAAAAGCATAAAGACAATAAAATGAAAGCACAACAAGAAACTATGGCATTGCAAACCAAAGTAGGTGCTAGTCCGATGGCAGGTTGTTTGCCGGCATTAGTGCAATTACCGGTGTTTTATGCCTTGTTCCAGTTTTTTCCATCGGCATTCGATTTACGTCAAAAAAGTTTCCTTTGGGTACAAGATTTATCATCATATGACACTATAGCAGAATTACCGATTTAAGTATTCCATTTTATGGTGATCACGTTAGTTTGTTTCCAATATTGGCATCTGTTGCTATATTCTTCTATATGCAATTAACAACAGGCGACCAAATGGCATCGCAACCAACGCAAGAAGGGATGCCAGATATGGCGAAAATGATGAAATACATGATGTACTTTTCGCCAATAATGATGTTGTTTTTCTTTAATAATTATGCATCTGGATTAAGTTTGTATTACTTTATCTCGAATGTAATTAGTATTGGTATTATCTTAGTTATAAAGAATTATATTCTTGATGAAGATAAAATTCATGCTCAAATGCAAGAAAATAAGAAGAAACCGAAAAAGGAAAATCGTTTCCAAAAGAAAATGGCAGAAATGATGGAGCAGGCTGAAAAACAAAAGCAACTTCAGCAAAAAAAGAAAAAATAATTTATAAGCTGCCTTAATTGGCAGCTTTTTTGTTATATAAAATTTGAAACATCATTGTTTCGTTATAAGATTAGTCATTCATTAAAAAATATTTTCAAGTTAATTTTATGAAAGCAAATGTTTTAAGCCACCTTATTTTTAATAGTTAGTTCATTAGTTTTTTCGCAAGAAATCAATCAATTTAACGCTAATGGAAAACGTCATGGTATTTGGAAAAAGACTTTTGATAATTCCAATGTATTAAGATATGAAGGCGCGTTTTTAAATGGTAAAGAAGTTGGATTATTTAAGTTTTATATGAATGTTAAAAACAAAGCGGTTTTATCGGCAACAAAAGAATTTAATGAAAACGATAATAGAGCTGATGTTAAATTTTTCACTTCTACAGGAAAGGTAATTTGTGAAGGAAATATGGATGGTAAAAAGTATGTAGGTGACGTGGAAATACTATCAAAAATCAAATAACAATTTATTAATTGTAGAAAACTATAAGATGCTCGGGATGCTTAGATGGGAACGTCTTGTGTATTATCCAAACGGGCAAATAGCGGAAAAACAATTCTATAAAAACGGATTTAGAAGATGGTGTTTTTACGCGGTATACTGAAAGCAAAATGTAGTTTTAGAAGAACTGATTTATGTTAATGGAGAATTACATGGTTATTCTAAATACTATATCGCCAAAAGGAGAATTGATTATTGAAGGGGCTTATAAAAAAGGTAAAAAAGATGGTGTTTGGAAATACTACGAAAATGGAAAACTTAAAAGAAGAAAAAGATTTAAGTGAAACACCAAAATACATAAAAAAAACTCCTTAATTGCTTAAGGAGTCTCTTGTTTCACAGATAATTTAAAAATGGTAATAGAATAATAATCATCTATAAAACCAACCAAACTAATTTTTTCTAGTTATTACTAGGTAATAATACTTTATTAATTACATGTATAACACCATTAGTTGCAAGTACATTTAATAGACTCGTTACTAAACCAGCAGGTGGGTTGGTACCAGCTGCATCTTGCACGGTTAAATTTCTTAAATTAATAGTCACATTTTGATCATTTAACATGGGCACAGTACCATTTACTAAATCTGTTGAAAAAACAGTATACATTTGGTTTTACCACATGGTGTGTTAAAATTCCAGCTACAGTTGCAGGATCGGTAGCATTTATAGCTTGCTAAATCTAATCCTGCAGCTTCAAAAGCAGCATCTGTTGGAGCAAATACTGTATAAGGTCCAGCACCTTCAAAGAAAGTAGATAAACCAGCTCTTGATAAGGCAGCAGCTAATAATGTAAATTCTCCTGGATTACCACTAGCGAAACTTAGCCACAATTTCGTTGATAGAGGTTGTTGGTGGAATAAGTGTTTTGTTAATTACATGTACAACACCATTCGATCCCATAATGTCTGTTGCAGTAACTTGAGTTGTTCCATTTAGAAAAACACCATTACCAGCGTTTGTTAAGTGTAATATTCCTCCTAAAGTGGTTAATGGTGTAGAAGCACCACTTGTTGTTGGTAAATCTCCTGCCATAAATGTTCCATCTATAACATGATATGCTAAAACAGCATCGGCTCCATTAACATCAGTAATTCCAGCAGCTTCAAAAGCAGCATTGGTAGGTGCAAATAAAGTTAAACCATTTCCACTAGGTCCATCACTTAATAGTAAGCTTAAAATATCTGTATTGGCATTTGTAACTGCAGCAATAAGTGTTGTAAAGTTTTTATTAAAATATGCAGGTGCCACAATAGTACCTACTATTGGAAGAATACTTGGCGGTACCAAAACATTATCAATAATATGCACTATACCATTAGTTCCCTCTACGTCTGCTGTTGTAACTGAGGCATTGTTAATTGTTACTGAATTACCTTGTACAACCACATCGGCCATTTCATTATTAGCCATAGTTATAGAGCCCGATGTTACAGCACTCGCCTTTAAAGCTGCAGATGTAAACACGTGATACTGCAATACATTTTTTAAAACATCTTCAGGGATATCATTAATATCAGTTTGACCAATAGCTGCTAATAAACCTTCAAAGGCAGTATTCGTTGGTGCGAACACGGTATAATTTCCGGAAGAACTAAGTATATCTACTAAGTCTGGATATTTAACAAGAGCAGTTACTAAGCTAGACAATTGCGGTGTTGCTTGTGCAAGTTCTACAATGTTATCAGTTGGAGCTGGCATTGTCATATCATCATCGTCATCGCTACATGAGGTCATTAATGTCAGTCCTAAGAAAAGGAACGTAAACATTTTAAGAAGTTTTAAATTTTTCATTAGTATGCTATTTTTAATTATTGTTTAGCAAATATATAAAAAGATTAAACAAAAAACCAAATAATTGTTTAATTAATTTTAAAAAAACTTAAACAAAATAACTATAATTATTTGTTAATCTAAGTGTTTACGGGTCTTAAGAACGTTTTAAATTTATATCTTTGTGCCTAAAATTGTTAAACATGAAACGAGTTATTATTGGACTTTCGGGTGGTGTAGATTCTAGTGTTGCAGCATATTTGTTGAAACAACAAGGTTATGAAGTTATTGGCTTGTTTATGAAAAACTGGCATGATGATTCTGTAACTATTTCAAATGAATGTCCGTGGTTAGATGATAGTAACGATGCCATGTTGGTTGCCGAAAAATTGGGCATTCCTTTTCAAACGGTCGATTTAAGTGAACAATATAAAGAACGTATTGTCGATTATATGTTTCATGAATATGAAAAAGGCAGAACACCAAACCCAGATGTGCTTTGTAACAGAGAAATTAAGTTTGATGTGTTTATGAAAATTGCCTTAGAACTTGGTGCCGATTATGTGGCCACCGGGCATTATTGCAGAAAAGGAACGATTGAAAAAGATGGAAAAGACATTTATCAGTTATTGGCTGGATTAGATGATAATAAAGATCAGTCGTATTTTTTATGTCAATTATCCCAAGATCAATTGGCAAAATCCTTATTTCCAATCGGCGAACTTACCAAACCACAAGTACGTGAAATTGCCATGGAATTGGATTTGGTTACTGCCGAAAAGAAAGATTCTCAAGGACTTTGTTTTATTGGAAAAGTGAAACTTCCAGATTTTCTTCAGCAGCAATTAAAACCCAAAGAAGGTGTTATTGTTGAAGTTCCGAAAGAACAAGAGGTTTTTAATGAAACGGAAGCAGTTTTTAATTCAGAAGAAGAAAAACTAAAATATCTTTCGCGTAAAATTAAATATCAAAAAGATTTTGGAAAAATTGTTGGAAAACATCAAGGTGCGCATTATTTTACAAAAGGACAGCGTAAAGGATTGGCAGTTGGCGGTACTGTAGAGCCTTTATTTGTAATTGATACCGATGTTGATAGAAAATGTTATTTATACAGGCCAAGGAAAAGAACATCCCGGATTATTAAAAAAAGCTTTATTTGTTAGCAACGAAGAATTGCATTGGATTCGTGAAGATTTAGCACTTCAATTGGACGAAACAATGCAAGTAATGGCTAGAATTCGCTACCGTCAGCCTTTGCAAAAAGCGACACTAACCAAAGTTGATAGTGGTTTATATGTTGAATTTGAAGATTTTCAATCTGCTATTACCGAAGGACAATTTGTTGCATGGTATTTAAATGATGAATTGGTTGGTTCGGGAGTAATTTCATAAATTGCAAAGACTTAAATCGTTTTGCTATGAAGAAATACCTACTATTGTTTCTACTGCATTTTTATTGTTTTAATGTTTTTTCGCAACAAGATGCCTGGGTGTATTTAATGGACAAACAAAATGTTTCAAGTTCGGTTTCAAATCCTATTAGCATTTTATCACAAAAAGCCATCGATCGAAAAAATGCACATGGGGTTGTTATTGATGCTCGCGATGTTCCGGTAAACGAATCCTATATTTCGCAACTAAAAAACGCTTCAGGAATTACTGTTATGGCAAAATCGAAATGGTTGAACGCCATTCATGTTCGAGGCAGCGAAATCGCTATAAAAAATTTAACAAGTTCCTTTTCGTTTATTGACTTCATTGATTTTGCTGATAAAAGTTTAAATGATTTTAAAATAGTAAAATCAAAAAAACAATCAAAATTAGAAAATAGCTTAACATCATTTAATTACGGTAGCGCTGCCAATCAAATTCAAATGTTTAAAGGCGAGCAATTACACTTAGCTAATTATACAGGTACAGGAATGACTGTGGCTGTGCTGGATGCAGGTTTTCCTAATGTAAATGCCATGGCGGGATTTCAGCGATTAAGAAATGCCAGTAATATATTAGGAACTTACGATTTTGTAAATAGAGATTCTGATGTGTATACCAATACAACCAGTAATCACGGTACCTTGGTTTTAAGCACCATGGCAGGTTATGTCGAAAATCAGTATGTAGGTACAGCACCCGATGCGTCTTATTATTTGTTTATAACAGAAGATGCCCCAAACTGAAAATCCAGTAGAAGAAAGCTATTGGGTGGAAGCGGCAGAACGTGCCGATAGTTTAGGAGTGGATGTTATAAACACATCGTTGGGCTATACCACGTATGATAATCCGAATTATAGTTATTCGCCATCGCAAATGAATGGAAATACAGCATTTATAACACGGGGTGCTAATATTGCTTTTGAAAAAGGGATGTTATTGCTAAATTCTGCTGGGAACTCTGGAAACGATAGTTGGGGAATAGTTGGTGCACCTGCCGATGCTGCGGGCGTATTGAGTGTTGGAGCTGTGACTTCTGCGGGGTTATATGCCACATTTAGTTCGAGAGGAAGCAGTTTACAACCTACACGTAAACCAGATGTGGTAGCTCAAGGGCAGACAAGTATTGTAATTACAGAAAACGACGTGATTGCTTCGGCCAATGGAACTTCTTTTAGTTCTCCCATTTTAGCTGGTGGGATAGTTTGTTTATGGCAAGCACTGCCCAGTCTAAATAATAGCGATATAATGCAATTAGTAAGAGAATCGGCCTCACAGTACGCAACACCCGATTATTATTTGGGTTTCGGTATTCCAAATTTACAAATGGCACTAAATTCTGGCATCGCCTTAACGGATGCAGAAAGCAATACAGAAGTTAAACTATATCCAAATCCAGCGAGTTTGAAGGCTTATATAAAGATTCCTTCAACTGAAGATTCTGTGTCCGTCTTAATTTTTGATGTGTTAGGAAAATTAGTGTTAAGTACATTTATAACCCCTGTTAACAATGAAGTGGAGTTGTTAAGCTTATCGAACGGTCTTTATTTGGTAACTTTACAATCTAAAAATATATCTCAAACTATTAAACTTATAAAGCAATAAATGGCTAATAAAATAACCAAACTATTCAATATAAAATACCCAATCGTACAAGCTGGAATGGTTTGGAATAGCGGTTGGCGCTTAGCTTCAGCAGCAAGTAATTCAGGAATTTTAGGTCTCATTGGTGCGGGCTCCATGTATCCCGAAGTGCTTCGGGAACATATTCAAAAATGCAAGAAAGCTACGGATAAACCTTTTGGTGTCAATGTGCCAATGCTTTATCCAAATATCCAGGAGATTATGGATATTATTGTAGAAGAAGGTGTTAAGATTGTATTTACATCTGCTGGAAATCCAAAAACGTGGACAAGCTGGTTGCAAGAGCGTGGTATTATAGTGGTACATGTTGTGAGCAGTGTAAAATTTGCTTTAAAAGCACAGGAAGCAGGAGTAGATGCGGTAGTTGCCGAAGGTTTTGAAGCAGGTGGGCATAATGGTCGTGATGAAACAACCACTTTAACGCTTATTCCAATTGTTAAAGAACATCTAAAAATACCTCTAATAGCTGCCGGAGGCATAGCTACAGGTAGAGCCATGTTGGCAACTATGATTTTAGGTGCCGATGGGGTACAAGTTGGAAGTCGATTTGTAGCAAGTACTGAAAGTTCTGCAAATCAATCATTTAAGCAATTAGTAGTAAACGCAAAAGAAGGCGATACCCAATTAACCTTAAAAGAATTGGCACCTGTACGCTTGATAAAGAATAAATTTTACCAAGATGTTCAAGATTTATACGCTAAGGCAGCATCTGCAGATGAATTAAAAACATTATTAGGGAGAGGGCGCGCCAAAAAAGGAATGTTTGAAGGTGATTTAGTTGAAGGTGAATTGGAAATTGGTCAGGTTGCAGCTATAATTCACGATATAAAATCAGTTGCTGAAATTGTAGAGGATATGATGAATGAATTTGAAGAAGCCAAAACCCAAATAGCCAATTTGTAAGTTACAGCATAAAAATGTTTAACTGTTAAGATCAAAAAAAAGGAGGAAATTAATTTCCTCCTTTTAATATTTGAAACTTTTAACTCTACTATTCTAAATCCCTATAAAATAATTGCTAAATGTTTCTAAAAATTTTAATCCAAATTTTTAAACATACAAATTTACTTTAAAAAACCACCTGATTATAAGAAAGTTATCTTAAATTATTAACATTTGTTAATGGCATGTTTTTAAAAGAGCTTTTTTATATTGGTTTATACTGCGTTGAAAGTTTACTTTTGCAGGATGCAATTAAAGGATTATACCAAAGAATTTAAATATAATTGGCAATTGGCGGCCCCGGTAATGATGGGCATGTTAGGCCATACATTTGTTGGTTTTATAGATAACGTTATGGTAGGGCAATTAGGAACCGCAGAACTTGCAGCGGTATCTTTAGGAAACAGCTTTGTGTTTATTGCCATGTCTTTAGGAATTGGTTTTTCAACTGCGATTACCCCATTAATTGCCGAAGCCGATGCAGAACAAAATTTTGAAAAAGGAAAAGCCACATTTAAACATGGTTTGTTTTTATGTACTGTTTTAGGTGTTTCCTTGTTTTTATTGACACTATTGGCAAAACCGCTAATGTATTCAATGAAACAACCTTTAGAGGTTGTAGAACTTGCTGTACCATATTTAGACTTGGTTGCTGTTTCGTTAGTACCACTAATTATTTTTCAAGGGTTTAAGCAATTTAGTGATGGTTTATCCATGACAAGTTTCCCGATGTATGCCACCATATTAGCAAACATTATAAATGTAGTTTTAAATTATTTGTTGATTTTTGGAAAATTTGGTTTCCCCGAATTAGGAATTGTTGGCGCTGCTTATGGTACCTTAATTTCTAGAATAGTGATGGTTTGGTATCTATGGGTTTTGTTGAAGAGTAAAGAAAAATCAAAAATATTTGTAACAAACATTAAATTTTTTGTTTTAAATAAATTGATGCTAAAAAAAATATTGAATTTAGGCGCACCCAGTGCCATGCAAATGTTTTTTGAGGTAGGAATTTTTACTGCAGCGGTTTGGTTAAGCGGGTTGTTAGGGAAAAATCCGCAAGCAGCAAATCAGATAGCTTTAAATTTAAGTTCCATGACCTTTATGGTGGCTATAGGTTTAAGTGTTGCGTCGATGATAAGGATTGGTAACCAAAAAGGATTGCAAAATTTTGTAGAATTGCGCCGCATTGCATTTTCCATTTTTTTATTAGGAATTATTTTGGCTACCGGTTTCGCCATTATATTTTTTACGTTTCACAACTATTTACCCATGTTGTATGTAGATTTTGATGATACTAAAAATTTAATGGATAATACCGAAGTGGTAGAAATTGCGTCTAAATTGTTAATTGCTGCAGCTATTTTTCAGTTAAGTGATAGTATTCAAGTGGTTGTTTTAGGGGCGTTACGGGGACTGCAAGATGTTAAAATACCAACTATAATTACATTTGTTTCTTATTGGCTTATTGGCTTCCCCATAAGTTGGTTTTTAGGTAAGGAATCTGCTTACGGTAGCTTTGGTATTTGGTTAGGATTGCTTGGAGGTTTAACCACGGCAGCAATTTTATTATTTATTAGGTTTAATTATCTTTCAAAAAAACTAATTTTGTCTAATCAATAATAAATTTGATATTGTTTGGAGCTTAGTTTTATTACATTATCGCTTAGTACCAAAAAACAATTAAATACAAAAAAAACGTAATATGAATCTTCCAAAATTTATTCTCGGTGATAATTCTGATTATCCAAATGCTATTTATGTAATTCATACAGAGTTTCCCAGATTTATTATTAATTTGGAAGATGATGAAATTGAATGGTTTGAAGATTTTGATGAAGAAGATGAAAAGGAATTGTTGGCAGAAACTGAGAATACTATTAAACTTGCCACCGAGTTTTATGATAATGAAATTTTAAAATACGAAGAGTAGTTGCGTTAAGGATTGAAGCGGCATCCTTTTTACGAAGCTTATAAACAATAAACATTTTATGAATTTGAAAGCCTAAGACAGTGTAATTTCGAAGTAAGTTCGAAACTGTTTCGTAAAAAGATATAGCGGAAAGCCTGACTTGAGGTACGAAAGTAACGCCCAAAAAATAATAAAAATGATAGATCAACTTTTAGAATACGATACCGAACTTTTTTTATTTTTAAATAATTTAGGTTCGCCTACCTGGGATAATTTTTGGCTATTTGTAACTAACAGATTTGCTTTCATTCCCTTATACGTGTACTTATTGTTTTTATTGTACAAAAAATATGGATTAAAAGCCCTGTTTATTTTTGTAGTGATGGTAACCTTAATGATAACGTTTACAGACCAAATTACGAACGTATTTAAACGTGGTTTTGAAAGACTTAGACCCTGTGGTGAGCTAGAATTGGCAGACTTTATGCGTGTTGTGGTAGACTATTGTGGTAAATATGGTTTCTTTTCTGGGCATTCGTCTAATAGTATGGCGGTTGCTGTATATGCTGGTCTTTTTCTAAGACCATTTTATAAAAACTTAATATTTATTTTACTGTTTTGGAGTGCTACTGTGGCCTATAGCAGAATTTATGTTGGTGTACATTACCCACTAGACATAGTATGCGGTTTAACTTTTGGATCTTTATCTGGCTTTATGTTTTATAAAATAACCAAGGCTTTAATAACTAAATTTGCAGTAAATTAAGCAATTACAGTTAGTGCTTTTTCTAAAATGTTAATTTCGATTGTTGGTTTTTTTATTAGTATAAATTCGCCATCTATTTGTATTTGAAATAAGAGTTTCTTTTTTTGTGTGATTTTTATATTTTTTGTTTGATAACAATCTACTCCTTTTAAAATATTGTGGCGTTTAAAGAGCATTAAAAACATAAATAATATGATTTTTAACAGGCTTAGTTTTTTTACAATAAGAATGTCCAATTTCCCGTCTTGTAATGATGCTTTTGGTGTTAAACTTAGGTGGTAACCTAATTCGTTAGAATTTGAAATAAAAATTAAAAATGGTTTATGAACGATGGTTTTACCGTTTAAAGTGGTTTCGACTTCAAGAAGTTTATTTGATTTTTTTAATGATTTTAAAGTTGCCTTAATATAACTAGCGATAGTTCGTTCGTTCGATGCTTCATAATTTTTTATTACCCTTGCATCAAAACCAATTCCGGTATTACTAAAAAAGTAGTGGTTATTTAATTGCCCAACATCGATGCGTTTAGTAACTTGGTTTTTTATAAGTTGTAGCGCTTTTTTAATGTTTTTAGGAATGTTTAAATTAGATGCCAGACCGTTTCCAGAACCAATGGGAATAATACCTAACGGAATGGTTGTGTTAACAAGGCAAGATGCTACCTCATTAATAGTACCATCACCACCACAGGCAACTACAATATCGGCTTCTTCTAAAACAGATTCTTGAGCCAGCTTTACGGCGTGCTTTTTAAAAGCGGTAGGTTTTAAAGTTAAGGAATATTCATCCTTATTAAAAAACGATTCAAGTAATACAATATCGATGTTGTTATTACCTTTTCCAGCAATAGTATTAACAATAAAGTGAATATGTTTCAATTACTAATTTTTTAATTTAAGACCATTATTTCGATATAAATAGTCTGCAACTTGGTAGAATGCAATGGTTTCTTCTAACATTTTAGAATTTACATCTTTAGGAATTAAATTATCGTTATCTGTTTCCCATTCAAAATAATTAACAACTTTTTGGTCGCTTAAAACCATGAGTTGTCTGTCTTTTAGAAGACCTAAATTTCTGTAGTTACCAATAAAAGCACGCTCGTCTTTTTTGGTCATTTTCATAATATCTAATCCGAACAAATTAGATGTGTAATCCCAATTTAGAAGTGCGAAAAGAGTTGGGAACATATCAATTTGAGAACTTAATTTTTCAATTTTTTGTGGTGGTTGATTTTCTAAATTAAAAATCATTGCAGGAATACGGTATTTATCGATATTTAAATTCCAGCGTCCGGCACTACTAGCGCAATGATCGGCCATTATTACAAATACTGTATTGTTGTACCAAGGCTTTGTTTTGGCTTGTTTTAAAAAATTATTGATAGCATAATCTGTATACTTAATACCACCATCTCTACCAGTGCCCGACGGAATATCTATTTTACCTTCTGGATATGTGAATGGGCGGTGGTTAGAAGTGGTCATAATAAAATTAAAAAAGGGTTCTTCTTTTAAAAAAGCGTTATCTGCTTCCTTTAAGACTTTCGAATATATATCCTCGTCGCATACGCCCCAGGCATTTTCAAAGGTCACTTCGTCATCATTAATATTGGTTCGTTTCGTGTGCACATTAGAATCTAATAAAAAACCTCTTCCTCTGTCAACTATATTAAATCCGTTACCTCCAAAATAGTTGTTCATATTATCAAAATAGCCGTCACCGCCGTAAAAGAAGCTTGATGTATAGCCTTTCTGTTTAAAAATTTCGCCTATTGTGAAGAGGCCTTGGTTTTTATCTCGTTTTACAATACTTCTTCCCGGAGTTGGCGGGATAGATAATGTAATGGCTTCCATACCTCTAACTGTGCGTGTACCCGTAGCATAGAGGTTCGTGAAAAACAGACTTTTATTGGATAAGGAATCTAAAGTTGGTGTAATGTTTAAATGGCCACCTAAAGAATTTAAATATTCGGCACTAAGGCTTTCTATACAGATAAAAATAACGTTGGGTTTTAATTCCGGGTTATTTATGCTGTCGGAGTGTGTGAGTGTTCTGTAAATTCCCTTTTTATCTTGTTCTACAAATAGGCTGTTAGGAGTATTTATTTTCTGTTTAACAATATTGAAGGCGATACTGTCATCAATCGTTTTGTAAAATTCGGTGTATGACAGTTCGTTGCTTCTAAAAGCAGCAAAAAAGGAATATATACCTGTTTTGGCGATTTCGTTATTATATCTATTATTGAATTGTTCGGCGTTATTATTTTTTACAAAAAGCGCAAAAATTAAGGCGATACTTATTACTACAACAGAAGGAAGTAATTTGTCTTTAAACCTTGTGCTATTGTTAAACGTGATTTTAAATATATTTTTTCTTTTGGTGATGTAGATGATGATAAATAAAACCATTAAAATGGCACTAAGAAGTAATGGAATAGGGTAGGACTCATTGATGTTTTTTACCACTTCGAAGGTGTAGATCAGATAATCGACTGCTATAAAATTAAAACGACGTTCAAACTCGAACCAAAAGGTAATTTCGGCAAAAAATGAAAAAAGAAAAATGGTAATTCCTAACCCGTATCCGAAGTATGTAATTATTTTATCGAATAAGGAGCCATAAAGTTTTTTAGGAACGAGAATTAAGTAAATTATATAAGGAATTGCAAAAAATGAAACGGTTCCAACGTCGAATAAAAAACCAACAATAAAAGTGCTTATTAAAACAAAAAATGAATTATTAGTTTGTGTAATACTCCAAATTAAAAAGCAGAATCTTAAAATAAATGAGAAGACTAAAAATATGGAAATAAAAGCTGCAAGTAATTTATAACGATTAGGAAAAATTTTACTTAGCATATAACAGGAGTATTGATTTTAGTTTTATAAAGGTGAATTTTAGAACTTAACCTTATAAATCAAGTTAAAATATTTATTCCAAAATTCTTATGTGTTTTATTTTAGTTTTTTAGTGGTACTGCAACTTTTACATCGTCCCATGCTAAGGTTAGTGCTAAGCTATCGGTGGAATTATCAAATGCAATGGTAAATTGCTCAACTTCCGTGTCTAATTTTATTACGGGTACATCTATACCTACAACATCATAATTAGGGTCCCACATGGGCTTCATTTCAGAATTCACACCCCAAGAGTATTGTTTAGAGTTAAATATTACTGTCCAAGTTGAGTCTTTTGGCACGGTCCAAAGTGTGTATTTGCCAGGAGGTAGGCTCACACCATTTATATTTAAAGGTTTGTTAGTTTCGAAGGTAGTTGCTTCGTTGGCACCTGTTCTCCATACCTGATCATATGGAACTAGCCCACCAAAAATAACTCTGCCTTTTTTAGAAGGTCTGTTATAAAACACTCTAAGTTTTAAGTCGTTGAGTTCAAATTTAACAGTGTCTTTTGGACTTAAGCGTTTTTCAAAAAGATTTTCTACAAAAACAGAATATAAAAATAAGCCTAAAGCAATTATAAAGAGAAGAATAACAACTCGTTTTAAAAAGGTGTTCATAAGTTTAATTTAATTTGGGCATAAAGATACTTTAAAATGCAACAATTATTAAAAGCCTAACGTACAATTATTAGATTTAGTTTTCACTGGGTAAAAAAAATAGTATTGATAAAATAATAGTTTTTTATTTTTAATAACATGTGTATTTATCAAAAACTAAAATTACAGGTTGCACATTGCCATTGGTATTAAAGAAACTTCTAGATCCTCTTGTTGAAACAGCGGGTTCCGACTAGAAAATGCCAATGCCTCTATCATTAGGAATGTTAAGAACAATTTGGTTAACTTCATCTAAAAATTCTTTTTGACCTACAGGAAAATTTAGAAATCCCCTTCTTTTTTAAGTTCTTCTTTTATTTTTTCCACTATGCTATCAGCATTTGTTAAATAATCAAACCACAGTATGTTTTCATCTTTTTTAAACCAGGTAAGTTGTCGTTTAGCAAAGCGTCTGGAATTCTTTTTAATTTCTGAAACCGTAAAGTCTAACGTCCATTCACCGTTTAAATAATTAAACAATTCTTTATAGCCAACAGTATTTAAGGCGTTAAGGTTTTTAAATTGAATTAGACTTTTAACTTCTTCAAGCAAACCTTGTTGCATCATAATATCTACCCGTTGGTTTATTCGATTGTAAATAATGTCTCTATCGGCAGTCAGTCCGATTGTGATTGTTTTAAAATTACGATTAATAGTTTTCTTATTCAAAAAAGATGAATACGGTTTGCCAGTACCTATACAAATTTCTAAAGCACGAATAACGCGATGCGGATTATCGATGGCAATGTTTTTATAAGATATAGTGTCTAGTTCTTTTAATTGATTTTGAAGATAGGGAAGCCCTTTTTCCTGTAATTGCTTATTTAAAGTTTCTCGTATACTGGCATCTACCTCCGGAAAATCGTCTAATCCTTTTGTAACGGCATCCACATACATTCCAGAACCTCCAACCATTATAGCAATATTGTGTGTTTTAAACAATTCATTTAAAGTAGACAAAGCATCTTTTTCAAAAGCACCGACGTTGTAATTTTCTTGAATAGATTTATGATGAATAAAATGATGCTTTGCCTCAGTTAATTCTTCTTTTGAAGGTGCCGCGGTGCCAATATTCATTTCCTTAAAAAACTGTCTGGAATCTGCCGAAATAATCTCTGTATTAAAGGCGTTTGCCAGTTTAATGCTTAACGCCGTTTTCCCAATGGCGGTAGGTCCAACAATTGATATTAATAGTTTATTCATTTTTTATTTCACTCCCGCAGCTGTAACAATACTTGGCATGGTCTTTATGGTTTTCTGCGGCACACTTTGGGCACGATTTAAGGTTAAGTTTTACTTTAGCATCAGCAGGTTCAGGTTTGTCTTTATTTTGAGCAGTATATTCTGCCGATACAATGCCCGTTGGTACTGCAATGATACCATAACCTAAAATCATTACTAAAGATGCAATAAACTGCCCTAGCGGGGTTTGTGGTGCAATATCGCCAAACCCAACTGTAGTAAGAGTTACAATACACCAATACACACTTTTTGGAATATTCGTAAATCCGTTCTCTTCTCCTTCAACTAAATACATTATGGTACCAAGAATAATGGCTACAATTATAACTGCAAATAAAAACACAGAAATTTTTGCACGACTCGCTTTTAAGGCGCGGACTAAATTATTGGAGGCTCCTAAATAACGCGTTAATTTTAAGAATTCTGAATATGCGTAATAATCTTAAAGCGCGTAACGCTGCCAAAGCATGTACGCCTCCAAAAATTAAAGAAATGTATTTAGGTATAGTGGACAACAAATCTATAATTCCGTAAAAACTAAAGATATAATGTATTGGTTTTTTTACGGTTATAATTCTCGCAATATATTCGAACGTAAAAAGTATGGTGATAACCCACTCAGAGATATTAAGGAAATCATGAAACTTGGCGTCAATACTTTTAACGCTCTCCAACATGACCAATAAAATACTAGCAATAATGGTTATCATTAAAACAATATCAAATAACTTACCTGCAGGGGTGTCTGCTTCATAAATTATTTGATAGAGTCTAATTCTCCATCTAATGAATTTGCTTTTTTGCATAGTTTCAAAAGTAATAAAAGTTTTATTGCTTCTTTTCTAATAAGATAAGAGAATTGGTTTGAATGTCAACAATTTTATTCATAAATTCTTTTAAATAGGGATAGTATTCAGGACCATAAATAGATTCTTTGAAATTAAACTTAAGTGAAACGATTACTGAATTATTCTGAATCGTACTTGTAAATAGTAATTGTCCCGAATTATTAGGCAAAGAAATTACATAATCTTTTGGTGCTTCAATAATTGAAAAGGATTCACCAATATTTAATTTCATTGAATAGAAATAGACATCTTTATATCCAAAATCTATGGGGTATGTTCTTTCTTGTAGTTTAAACGGATTTTCATTAAAAAATTTAAATAAAAACGGATTGAGATAAATTTTGTCTGCAATAAGATTGTCTTCGTAAGTTACATCGTATGTTTCTACGAAATTTGGACTTTTTTTATCCTCGTTATCAACACTGTGGTTTGTTATTTCGATATGCGGAAAATTATTTTGAAGTTGATCTACATAAGTTTCTTTATTAGGAAAATACTGCTTTTTGCTGTTTAAAGCGTGATAACCAGTGCTTTGGTCTGTAACCTTGCCCGCGATATTGCCAGAGTCGCTTAAATTTAATTCGATTTTACATAGTTTAGTGGATAAATTATTTGCAGCAATATCAATCCATTCGCTTCCTTTTTTAAAATCTAAAATTCTGCCATAACCATTTAAACATCTAAATGGTAGATCGCCAAAGCTCAGGTATTTATCGGTGGCATCTAATAAATAAGATTTACCATTAATTGTTGCTTGCACAATTAAGTAATTAAATTCTGAAATAACTGGGAAAATTTTTGTTGCAAACCCACTATTTCTGGTTGATAATAAAACAGGTTTTACATCAATTCCAGCCTCTAGCAATAAATTATGCAATAAGATGTTTATAGCCGAAACATTACCAGATTTAT
This sequence comes from uncultured Flavobacteriaceae bacterium, assembly GCA_963704215.1. Classification (GTDB taxonomy): domain Bacteria; phylum Bacteroidota; class Bacteroidia; order Flavobacteriales; family Flavobacteriaceae; genus Mariniflexile. Next base: position 62,941 of record CAVPHK010000007.1, on the reverse strand, counting down.
TATTGATGATGTCTTTTATTGATACATCTTTAAAGATGTTAAACTCTTCGTTCCAAGTATAATTGTCTTGAACAAACCAATAGATGCTTTCTGCTTTTTTTAATGCATTGGTTTCGGATATTATGGAGGCATCTAAAAAATCTTCTAATTTTATAGACTTTCCTAACTGTCTGCCAATATTTGGTTCTTTTCTTAGTTCATCATCTACAGTTTCCCATGTTTTGGTGTAATGATTAATAACCCCATCAAATCCTTGAAATGTTTTTAATTCGTATTCAATACGCGCCAGATAGTTTGATTTAGAGGTCATATAATTTTCTTCCTTAAATGCCGGAATATCTTTCATGGCATAATGCATTAAAGAACAACCTGCGCTGGCACCTCTGGGTCCTTCCAAACAATTTTTTTCTACTTCTGAAGTGTTTATATCTAGTGGTTTATATCCTACTAATTTTATATTATAATCCCAATTGGCGGGAATGCTCGTTCTGTAATCGCTGTAAAGTTTTGGAATATCGTCTTGAAACTCCCATCCATAATAATTAAACATAAATGGCGAGGTTTTGGTGTAACTATACGTAATAACAGAGCCTTCTTTTATGTTTGGTAGTGTAAACTTTACCACCGTATAATTTTCGTTGTATTTTTCGGTAAAAATATTTTTAGCATCAAGTTTTGTAATCTTAATTTTTCCAGCTTCTAGGTTATAGGTTGCTGCAAAAATATTTTTTATTTGTTCTTTCCGTTCATCGTTATTATAAAGATAAATAGCAACGTTTGCCTTATCAAACCCTTCGCGTTTTAATATTTTAATTTTATGTTTTAGTTCTGTTCTTAGGTCGTATTCATTTTTGTCAACATAGCTATTGCCTGCTTCATAAATTACCAAAGCATTCGCGGTAGTATCTGCAGCAAAGACGTTCGTTTCAATGTCGTTTAAAGACACATTGTAGGAGTCTGAGTTGAAGTTTGTTTGAGAAAAAAGCAGAAAATTACATAAAAGACAGGTAAGTAAAGTAAAGTTTTTCATGGGTTATCAAACGTAATTTGTTTTACATGTTTATTTTTTCGAAGGTAACTTTGAATAATATGTTGCGTGTCTCTATTATTCTGCATGGGAGTTATTATAGATTCTAATACCTCGATGTTGTTAATTTGATAATTTAAATTGAAAAACCCAAGACCTTTAAAAACGCCGTTTTCGATTAAAATAGCACTACGTTCGTCGATATCCCGTCCTTTATCAATAATTACCATATTTTTATTCGCATAACTGTTTTTAGTTATTAGGGCTTCAACACGTTTATTATAAGTTTCGGGTGCTTCCTTATTAACACAAGCCCCATCGCAGGTTTTAATGTCGTAATTAAAACAGCTGGTTTTTGTTTTGTATAATCCTGTTAACTTTTGGCATAAGCGATAATCTTCAACAGCTTTTGTAATAAAACTTTTTCCACTTTGTTTATTTGTGAAGGTGGTTATGGGTTTTTTGCGCCCGTCTACAATATCAATTTTTAAGTTTAAATAATTATTATCGTCCACAAAACTATATAACGCATGTGTGAACGAGGTGCGCCTTAATGCGCGATTAAATTTAGGTTTTACTCTTTTTATTTCTTCACTTTCTTTTAACAGCGCCACCAACTCGCTACCAGTTTCTTCGTAAGTAACCGTAGAAACTTGAGCTTGTAATTTTTTTGATTTGTGATTAGTGTTTGTGAAATGTTGATTGATGCGTTGTTTTATATTTTTACTTTTTCCTATATAAATAATTTCCCCATCGTTTTTGTGAATATAATAAACTCCGGTTACAGAGGGTAATTCTTTAATGATGTCTATGTGTTTTGGCTCTAGTTGAAGTTTCGGATTTAAACGTATGGATTGTTGAATGATACTTTTGCCTGTATCTTTATCCAATAACATTTGAAATAGTTTTACGGTTGCCAAGGCATCTCCGGTGGCTCGATGTCTGTCGGTTACCGGAATACCAAGCGAGCGCACTAATTTTCCTAAACTATAGGATTCCTGACCAGGAATTAAATCTTTTGAAAGCTCTACGGTACAAAGCGACGGACGAACATATTCGAAGCCCAAGCGACTAAATTCTGTGCAAAGTATTCGATAGTCAAATTGGGCATTGTGTGCTACTAAAGTGCAATCGTCTGTAATTTCAACAATGCGTTTTGCAACCTCATAAAATTTAGGCGCATTGCGAAGCATACTGTTATTAATACCTGTAAGATTTACTACAAAAGGTTGAATATCGCGCTCTGGGTTGATAAGACTTATAAACTGATCGACTACTTTATGGCCATCAAATTTATAGATAGCAATTTCTGTAATTCCTTCTTCATTATATTTACCACCCGTAGTTTCTATGTCTAATATTGCGTACAAAAAGTGTTTCTGTGTTTAATCGTTTTTTATTGCTAAATTTTACCAAATACCAAATAATTAATAATTTCGTTCGCCAAAAATACTACTACCAACACGAATCATATTACTTCCGCATGCTATCGCTAATTCGTAATCGCCACTCATGCCCATACTTATGGTTTCTGGTTTAAAGTTAAAAGTTTCGAATGATTTTAAGGTATCAAAAGTAGTTTTTAACAATGTAAACTCATTTTTAATCTGACTTTCATTTTCGGTAAAAGTAGCCATTCCCATAACTCCTGTAATTTTAATGTTTTTTAATTCTGAAAAAACAGGAGATTGTAACAGACTTTTATGCTTCAATGGGTGTCATACCAAATTTCGATTCTTCTGAAGCTATTTTTATTTGAAGTAAACAATTAATAATTCTGTCGTGCTTTTTTGCTTGCTTGTTTATTTCTTCTAATAATTTAATATCGTCAACACCATGAATTAAACTTACAAATGATGCCATATATTTGACTTTATTTTTTTGTACATGCCCAATCATGTGCCATTCAATATCATTTGGTAAAACATCATACTTATCAACCATTTCTTGAATTTTATTTTCTCCAAAAATGCGTTGACCAGCTTTATAGGCTTCCATTATGGCGTTAACAGGTTTAGTTTTAGAAACGGCCACTAGCGTAACGTGTTTTGGTAAGGTAGATTTTATTTTATTTAAGTTTTCTTGTATCGTCATGATCTAAAATTCATAAATAGTTATACCACTGCGTAATTTTGGCTCTATAAAAGTGCTTTTTGGCGGCATGGTTAACCCTTCGTTCGCAATAGCTTTTAATTCGTTTATTTTAATAGGTACAAGACCAAAACCAACATTAAATTCGCCTGAATCTACCTTGGTTTTGATGGTTACCAAATTGTTTGTTCCGTAAGAATAACTTAAGCGGGTATTATTTCTAACATCCGAAATCCCTAAAATAGGTTCTAAAATGGTTTTATATAAAATCTGAGTATCTAATCCCTCTAACGTGTTTTCAAATTGATAAGTCATTTTTCGTAGAAACAACGAATAAAATTCGCCATCTAAATACATACAAAAATGATGTTTTTTTGTTGGCTGATAGAGCTCGATACCACGGTTTTCAATTCTGAAAACAGTATCTAATTGAATTAAAAAGGCTTCTTTAGTTAACCCGTTTAAGTCTTTAACCAGCCTGTTATATTCATGAATTTTTAATTCGGATTCTGGAAGTAAATAACTCATAAAAAAATTATAGGGTTCTTTACCATTATGATTTGGGTTTTCAGATTTTAAAACTTCCGAAAGTAAATACGATGATGCGGTTCGATGATGCCCATCGGCAATATAAATGGTTTTAATATTGTCGAATTCCGTTTTAATTTTTTCAATCGCTATCGGATCATCTAAAACCCATAAATAATGCGTGTCTCGAAAATGGGTTGTAAATTCAAATTCTGCTCTCACTTTTTGAGTTTTCGAAATTATAGTTTTTATAACATCGTTATCTGGATAGGTAAGTAATACGGGTTCTGCATTAAACCCAACTGTTTTCAAATAATCTTTAAAAACATGTTCGCGATACTCCAAGGTATCTTCGTGTCTTTTAATAACATTATTTTTGTAGTCTTCGGTACTTGTTGCCGCAATAATTCCAGAGAATTCATCACCATTGCGGTTTACAATTTTGTAGATATAGTAGCATGGTGTTTGGTCTTGCACAAAAATGCCATCTTCCTTAAATTCTAAATAGCGATTTTTTACCAGACTGTAGCGCTCCTGTCCACGTAAATCTTTATCGTATTTATAACCAGGATTTACAATATGTAAAAATGAAAATGGATTATAATTTAGGCGTGCTTCAAGTTCGGGTTCAGAATAACTTTGATAGGAGCGCGACGCAACAAGCCCTACTTTGTCTCGGGTTGGTCGTACTGCTTTAAAAGGAATTACTGTTGCCATTTTAACTGGTTTTTAGTCTAAGTAATACGGTTTACTACGGCTCACTTTAAAAACTGTTTTGCAATTTTTTCAGCTTTTTTACTTTCGGAATAGTCATAAAATCCTTCGCCAGATTTCACGCCTAATTTTCCTGCTCTAACCATATTGACTAATAATGGGCATGGTGCATACTTCGGATTTTTAAACCCATCATACATCACGTTTAAAATAGATAAGCAAACATCTAACCCTATAAAATCGGCTAGTTGTAATGGTCCCATAGGGTGTGCCATACCTAATTTCATAACGGTATCTATTTCGCTAACGCCCGCTACACCGTTATAAAGTGTTTCAACCGATTCGTTAATCATGGGCATTAAAATACGGTTGGCTACAAAACCTGGATAATCGTTAACTTCAACCGGGGTTTTACCTAAGTTTTTCGATAATTCCATTATTAATTTTGTAACCTCGTTGCTCGTATTATAGCCCCGAATAATTTCAACCAATTGCATAATTGGTACAGGATTCATAAAATGCATCCCTATTACTTTATCGGGTCTTGAAGTTACACTTCCTATTTGGGTAATGGATATAGACGACGTATTGGTTGCTAAAATGCAATCTTTAGCACAAATTTCATCAAGTTGTTTGAAAATTTTAAGTTTTAAATCGACATTTTCGGTTGCAGCTTCTACTACTAAATTTACCTTTTCAACCCCGGCAGAGATACTTGTGAAAGTTGAAATATTAACAAGTGTATTGTCTTTATCAGATTGTGTAATGGTTCCTTTTGAAACCATTCTATCAAGATTTTTAGTAATGGTAGCGAGACCTTTATCTAATGAAGTTTGGCTTATATCTATTAGGTTTACTTTAAATCCTTTTTGGGCAAAGGTATGTGCGATGCCATTTCCCATGGTTCCAGCACCTATAACAGCTATATTTTTCATAATCCTCTCTTAATCTCTCCAAAGGAGAGAAATTGTTATATTAATGGTTTCGTCTAATTTAATTACAAATTTTACTCATTAGAGTTTCCTTCCCTTTGGGAAGGATTAAGGATGGGATTAAAAACAATTTATAATTTGAGTTGCTACGCGTAATGCTTCAGTACCATCATGAAGCGTCACTTCTGGCGACGAATTGGTGTTAATAGCATTCGCAAACGATTCTAATTCATCTAAAATAGAGTTGTTATTTGCCACATGCGGATTATCAAAATAAATCTGTTTTTTAATACCTTCGGCATTTTGAAGCACCATATCAAAATCACCAGGCATTTCTGGGGCATCTTTCATTTTTACAACCTCGCATTTCTTGTCCAGAAAATCTACAGAAATATAGGCGTCTTTTTGAAAAAATCGGGCTTTACGCATTTTTTTAAGAGAGATTCTGCTGGCAGTTAAATTGGCAACACAACCATTTTCAAACTCAATACGCGCATTGGCAATATCTGGTGAATTACTAATAACTGCCACACCACTGGCACTAATATTTTTTACTTTCGATTTTACCACACTTAGAATAATATCTATATCATGAATCATTAAATCTAATACCACTGGTACATCGGTACCACGCGGATTAAATTCTGCCAATCGATGCGATTCTATAAACATAGGCGAATTAATTTCGTCTTTCACAGCTAGAAATGCAGGGTTGAAACGCTCTACATGCCCAACCTGACCTCTTAAATTGTGCTGTGCAAGCAATTCTCTAATATGTTCTGCCTCTTCAACCGTATTGGTAATTGGCTTTTCAATAAAAATGTGTTTTCCTTTAGAAATGGCTTGTTTTGCACATTCGTAATGAGATAAGGGTAGGCGTTACAATATCTACCATATCTACAGCATCAATAAGTGCTTCAATAGAATTGAAAAACTTATATCCAAATTCGGCTTCTACCTTTTTGCCACTTTCTTCGTCGGCATCGTAGAATCCTACAAGTTCGTATTTTTCAGATTGTTTTAAGAGTCTTAAATGAATTTTTCCGAGGTGGCCAGCACCAAGTACACCAGCTTTTAGCATAATATTTTACGTTTTCAACAAAAATAAGATAATTAATAAACGTAGTTCATAATTTGGCATCTAAATTTAATTAAAATAACTATTTGGGCGTTCCCCTCCCGAGCGGTCGGGAGGGTCGGGCTTTACGCGCTACACGGTAGCTTGCTTCAATCCCTAACGCGGGCCTATTTGCTATGGTTCGTTAGCACCTAAAGTTTAAGGTTTATTTAAAAAAACCAATATTATAAATTCATAAAAAAGCATTTTAAAATTATTCTAAATTTAGCTTTTTAAGCTAAAAATGTTTACCTAATTTTATCCTGAAAAACCACACCAATTTTGAAAGACACTTTTAAACATAAAGGATTACGACAGCAATTAGTTAATGTGTTAATTAGCAAAGGCATAAAAGACGAAGCCGTTTTAAAGGCTATAGGTAAAGTGCCAAGACATTTGTTTATGGATTCTGGGTTTTTAGACTTTGCTTATATTGACAAGGCATTTCCTATTGCGGCAGATCAAACTATATCGCAACCGTATACTGTAGCTTTTCAAACCGAATTATTACAAGTAAAGAAGGATGATAAAATTCTAGAAATTGGTACTGGTAGTGGCTATCAAACCGCTGTTTTATGCGAAATAGGAGCCAAAGTGTACAGTATAGAAAGGCAACAGGAATTGTTTAAGAAAACCAGCAAATTTTTACCTAAATTAGGGTACAGAGCTAAAAAACTTGTTTTTGGAGATGGTTACAAAGGCTTGGAAGAAGACGCTCCTTTTGATGGTATTATTGTAACAGCTGGTGCACCTTATGTGCCAAAACCATTATTAAGTCAGTTAAAAGTAGGAGGAAGGTTGGTAATTCCCGTGGGCGATGACAGTCAAATTATGACCCTATTTATTAGAAAGGACACTAAAGAGTTCGAGCAACACGAGTTTGGGGAGTTTAGATTTGTGCCGTTGTTAGAAGATAAAAATTAATGCTTTAATCTTCAGGAAAATATTCAATTGGGATTAAATTCCTTCTATTTTCATGAGCCCAATACACATTAACTATCCACCAACGTTTTCCATCATTAAATAATTGAATACTATTGATGCCTCGCATAAACGGGGATTCATCTTTTTTGCTATTGTAAGATTCATAGGTACTAAAAACCTGTGCCATGGTTCCGAAAGCATCTACTTTGCGGTGTATTTCTTTTTCAATAAAACCATTGTCTACTAGCCATTTCCCAGAACTTTTTATGTAATCGTCTGGTTTCATGTAGCGTACTTGTAGTTTGCCTTCGTCATTCTTGCCTGAAGCAATTAATTTGGCATCCGGATAAAATAAATATTTAAATAAGTTCCAATCGCGTTTTTCCTTTTTTTCACCCGAAATAGAACTATATAATGCTTTGATAGTACTATCGATAGTTAAAACATTTTCGGTATAATCTTTTTCAGGAGCTTTGGCAGCAGGGGCTTTTTTGCCTTGCGATTGTACAACTGAAGAAATTAATAAAACGAATAAAAGCGGAAGTGTTTTTTTTAGCATTATTAAAAATGATTATTTAAAGTTTTTCTTTATTCTGTCTAAATCGCGTTTATTATCACGGTCTTTTATACTTTCACGTTTGTCAAAAAGCTTTTTTCCTTTAGCTAAGGCAATCTCTAATTTCGCAAAGCCTTTTTCGTTAATAAACAACCGTAGCGGTATAATAGTAAGTCCAGAGCTTTGAACTTCTTTATGTAGCTTTTTTAATTCGCGTTTGCTTAAAAGTAATTTACGTTCTGCTTTTGGTCTATGGTTGTAATAATTTCCAAAAGCATACTCTTCAATGGTAGCATTAATTACAAAAAGCTCACCTTTTTCATTAAATTCACAAAAACTTTCGGCAATAGAGGCTTTACTGCTTCGTATCGATTTAATTTCGGTTCCTGTTAAAACAATACCGGCAGTGTACTTGTCTAATATTTCATATAGAAAGCGCGCCTTTTTGTTTTGTATGTTTATATTTTTTTGCATAAAGCACAAAACTACATAAATTTATTTTTAGTAATTGATTGCAAATAATTAAAAGTTAAATAAAATTAAGGCATTGATAAAAGTGATATTTTCGAATAAATAAGTGTGTTGAGAAAGTATTGAAAGCGTTATTATTGTATATGAAAAAAAGTATTGGGTTTATTTTTGTTTTAATGCTCGTTGCGTCGTGTAAAAGTGTTAAAAAGTATAACGCACAAATAGCACGTTTACACTCTATTGAAAATTTACAAACCGATGTAGATAAGGTTTACACACAATTAAAGAAGAACCATCCAAAACTCTACCAATATACTCCAAAAGAAGTACTCGATTTTAAATTCGATAGCTTAAGAGCTTCTATAACAACACCGATTAATTCTCGTGATTTTTATAAAAAATTAGCACCAGTGGTAGCTAGCGTAAGGCAAGGACATATTTCGGTTGGGTCTGCGACCAAGCAATTTACAAACAAGGAACATAAAAAATTAAAAAAGCAAAAGTTTGAATTCTACGATTTAGATTTTGAATACTTAAATAATAAACTTTGGGTTTTAGATACTAAAGGGAGAAGATTCTACATTAATCGGTAGTGAAGTTGTTAAGATAGAACATGAAAACACCAAAGAATTAATTGATGTTTACAAAACCCGATTTGCATCAGATGGCTATAATAAAACCTTACATAATAGGCTTGTGGGTAATGCTTTTTCCTCGCTATACTTTAAAGATAAAGGTTATTTAGACAGTTTAAATGTGACCTTTAAGTTGAAGGATTCTTTGTTTAGCAGAACCTTAAAACGTGTTGAAAAAGAAAAAAAGAAAGACTCCATTACCACAGATAGTTTAAAGCCAATTGCGAAATTAAAACTAACCGCTTCAGAAAAGAAACATAATAGAAAAGTAGCGAAACAAAATAGGCGATTTAATAGAATACATGGTTTTATAAATAAGCATGAAGGGTACACGCGTAACTTTCAATTTTTGGGAGTCGATAGCACCATTGCTTACATGAAAATAAAGTCGTTTTCTAATGGTAATTATAGAAAGTTTTATAAAGAAAGTTTTAAAACATTAGATTCTGTTACAAACCAAGAATCTTATTATCGATTTACGAGATAATGGCGGTGGACGCATAGCCGAAATAGATTTTCTATATGCCTATTTAACAACCCAAAATTACAAACTTATTGAAGAGAGTGAAGTAAATAGCCGCTTGCCGTATTTCAACTATTTAATGGGGAATACCACGCCTTTTATTCTTAAAGTGTCATCTGTAATTTTGTCGCCCTTTATCATTGCACAGAATTTAATTAAAACAAAAAAGAAAGACGAAAAAATCTACTATAAGCTTAGGTTTTCAAAAGAAAAAGAGCCTAATCCTTTAAACTATAAAGCCAATTTATATGTGTTAATTAACGGAAATTCTTTTTCAGCTTCGTCTTTACTTTCAACGCATTTAAAAGCCACCAAGCGCGCTGTTTTTGTTGGGGAAGAAACGGGTGGTGCTTATAATGGTTGTGTAGCCGGCATTTACAAGATTTATCAAGTACCAAATTCCAAACTAAAAATCAGAATGGGGTTGATGCAAATTGAAACACCTTTTAAACAAAATCCAGATGGTTATGGCGTTAAGCCCGATGTAGAAATTGTGCCGACTATTGACGATAGAAACTAACATAAAGACCCCGAATTAGATTGGGTATTGCATGCTATAAAAACCAATGACGAATTTAAAATGAAACAACATCGAAAATTTGATGGATTCCTAAACTTTTTAAGGCATGTTTTTAAATGTAGTAGAAGTTTTAACACTATTTTAATTAACATTTCTTTTTTATTGCCTTACAATAAAACATTTGTATTTTTGTTTTCAATTTTTAATAATCGAACTTCAAATATTATACTATGAATTCATACGATGTAGCCATTATTGGCTCAGGTCCTGGAGGATATGTTGCAGCCATTCGTTGCGCACAATTAGGCATGAAAACTGCCATTATAGAAAAATATAACACACTTGGTGGAACCTGTTTAAATGTAGGTTGTATTCCAAGTAAAGCACTTTTAGATTCTTCGCATCATTATGAAGATGCTGTTAAACATTTTGAAGAACATGGTATTGAAATTCCTGGCGATATTAAAGTGAATCTTGAAAAAATGATTGCTCGTAAACAAGCAGTTGTAGATCAAACAACAGGTGGTATTGATTTTTTAATGAAGAAAAATAAAATTGATGTATATCAAGGTTTAGGAAGTTTTAAAGATGCTACTCATATTACTATTAAAGGTGAAAAAACTATTGAAATTGAAGCTAAAAACACCATTATTGCTACAGGAAGTAAACCATCAAGTTTACCTTTTATAAAATTAGATAAAGAACGTGTTATTACATCAACAGAAGCTTTAAAACTTAAAGAAATTCCAAAACATTTAATTGTTATTGGTGGTGGTGTTATTGGTTTAGAACTTGGGCAAGTTTACAAACGTTTAGGTGCAGAAGTTTCCGTTGTTGAATATATGGACAGAATTATTCCAACAATGGATGCTGGTCTTTCAAAAGAATTGAATAAAGTATTGAAAAAGCAAAAATTCAATATTAATACTTCACATAAAGTAAAATCTGTTGAGCGTAAAGGCAATGAAGTGATTGTAAAAGCAGATAATAAAAAAGGTGAAGAAGTTGAATTTAAAGGAGATTATTGTTTGGTTTCTGTTGGAAGACGTCCTTATACAGATGGTTTAAATGCTGAAGCTGCTGGTGTAAAATTAACCGATAGAGGTCAAATTGAAGTGAACGATCATTTACAAACATCGGCTAAAAATATTTATGCCATTGGTGATGTTGTTAAAGGAGCTATGTTAGCGCATAAAGCTGAAGAAGAAGGTGTTTTTGTTGCTGAAACTATTGCAGGACAAAAACCACATATCGATTATAATTTAATTCCTGGTGTTGTTTACACATGGCCAGAAGTTGCTGCTGTTGGTAAAACAGAAGAGCAATTAAAAGAAGCTGGAGTAGACTATAAAGTTGGGTCATTCCCAATGCGTGCTTTAGGTAGAAGTAGAGCGAGTATGGATTTAGATGGTTTTGTAAAAATTCTAGCAGATAAAAAAACAGATGAAATTTTAGGTGTTCATATGATTGGTGCACGTGCTGCCGATATGATTGCTGAAGCTGTTGTTGCTATGGAATTTAGAGCATCTGCTGAAGATGTTTCAAGAATGTCTCATGCGCATCCAACGTTTACAGAAGCTATTAAAGAAGCTGCTTTGGCTGCTACTGAAGATAGAGCGTTACATATTTAAAAAACGTAATAACTATAATTTAAAAAGGTTGACTTAATGTCAACCTTTTTTATTAGAATATGTTATTCAAAACTTTTGCTAAGCGAATGCCTGCTTTTTGCAGTTGAGATCTAACGGTTTCAAAATTATCATAAGAATAGCTATAGCGTAAATTTTCACCGGGTTTTACATGTGCATAAACCTGTCTCGTTAATATTGTGCGTATCATTCACCCAATCAATTAAAGAGCCTTCTTGAATGGTTTTTACTTGGTTTTTATTCAATACATCAGCATTATCAGCAAGTTCCGTATAACTCATGCCGTAGCTGTCAATCATTTCTCTGTCCCAAACAGCATGTAAATTCGTGTCATCATAAAACCATTTTAATTTAAAATCGTTTCCACCTTTATCTTCTAAAAGACCAACATGCATGGGTTGATGTAAATCGCCAATAAAATGAATTAATAACTTCAAATAAAACGCTTTGTCTTCAAGCTTAGCATTTTTATCTTTTATCACTGAAATGCAATAGTTTATGCCAGTAACTAAATCACCTTTCGGATTTTTTTCAGATGTTTCATAATCAGATTCTAAAGGGATATTAATAAAATGCCAGGTATAAAATTCATCGTAACGTTTGTCAGACTTAATGTCGTCGGCATAGGTTGAAACAAAATCTAACGATTGATTATTAAGTAGTTTTTTAATATTTCCTTTTCGTTGCAGGTTTTAAATACTTGTGGCTATCTTACCTACTACACGATGCCCTGTGGCACTCCAGTCATCGTCTGCATGCAATTGTGCTGTGGTAAAAATAAAAAATGCTAATAATACAGAAAGTAATTTGCTCATTCTTTTAAATTTAATTAAACTAGTCTTCAATTTTTTTTACGGTACTTTTTCGTAATACCAACATGGGTAATGAAATACCTACGGTAATGGAAATTAATATAAAAAGCATGGTAAATCCGTTAGAAAATATAGCATCAATAAGTACCAGTTTTTTAGCCGCATCTTTTTCAATAAAAAGAAAATTCATAACTGCCAACACCGTTTCATAAGCAAAATAACCTGGTATCATGGGTATCACTGGTGGAATACAAAACACCACTGGTGGATGATGAATTTTATGAGCAATAGGCATGCTTATAATGGCTACAAAAAGTACTCCAATAAAGGTGGCTAGAACAATATGTACCCCAAATTTTAACAAGGTGAATTTTATTAATCCTGCCACAAATCCTAATGCGATAACGGTAAAAATGGATCCTTTTGGTATATTAAATAGAATTCCAAATCCCAGCGCCGCTATTCCAGACCAAACAGCAACTTCTAATAATTTTAAAATAATTTCTAACATATTAGTGTAATTGAAAAATTATCATGGTTACAAATAATCCGAGGGCAATGGCTAAAACCGTCATAAGGCCAGAGGTAAAGCGCACCATACCGTTAATGATGTTGTTATCTAAGAAATCTGTAAACGAGTTAATTAATGCCACCCCGGGCACCAAATAAAGTATCGATGTGGCTAAGGCTGCTTGTGGATGCTCGCCAATATTATAAATAATTCCAAGTCCGGCGATAAGCGATGCAATAAACGATCCTAAAAATATACGGATATACACGTTGTATTTTACTTTATGGGTTAATTGAAAAATAATTAAGCCAACAAATGTGCTTATAAAAGCAACGAGCATATTTAAATAATCACCTTGAAAAATATTACAAAATCCAGCACCTGCTAAACTTACCGCGATAAGCACTGTAAGTTTTGAATACCTTTTGGTAGTTTTAATTTTTTCAATTTCGGTAGAAATTTGGTCGAGCGTCCAGTTTTCGGTTACGGCATCCCAACTTGCTTTACTAATTGCAGAAATTATTGAAAAATTGATGGCGTGTGGTGGAATGTTTTTAACGCGGGTACAACTTTGTATAGAATCTTCTTCATATAAAGTCATAATGATACTTTTATGACTAATAAAGCAGGAAGTTTTAAAATTTAATCCAGCAGCAAACCGAGCAATACTCAAATTTACACGAACGGTATTAGCTCCCGAGACCATGAGAAGCGAAGAAATATCTAAGAGTAAATTAGTAGCTTTTATTAGTTCTTTTGAAGAATCCATATGCTGGTTAAATTCGATAAACAGTTGCAAATTTAAACCATTCTGAATTTATTTAGGGCATCTATGCAATCTAAAATTTTAATTAAGAAAAACTTTACTATTTTTGAATAATACAAAGTGACTTTTTGTATGAAAGAGTGTCATATTATAACGATTAAATAAACTAGCGTAAGCTACATTTGGAAACTTTTAAAAATAGTAAAGAACTATCAGATGACGATCTGATTAAAGGTCATTGTTAAAAACAATGATACTTTGCTGTTTGAGATTTTATATGACAGATATTCCAAATTGGTTTTTAACAAGTGTTATGGTTTTGCAAAAGACGAGCACGAAGCCAAAGATTTAACTCAAGATGTGTTTTTAAAACTCTTTGTTAAGTTAGCCAGTTTTAAAGGGAATTCTAAATTTTCAACCTGGTTATACGCGTTTACATATAATCATTGCGTTAATTATGTAACAAGAAACACAGCTAAAAAATTTGAAAAACAAACAGCAGATTATGCAGAATTAGAAAACCTGTCGGATGTTGAAGACGAGAGTAGTTTTTTAGAGATGAAAGTCGAAAATTTGCAAAAAGCATTAGAACTTATTTCTCCGGACGAGAAAATGATTTTACTCTTAAAATATCAAGATTTTTTGAGTATTAAAGAAATAGAAAGTGTTTTAGATATTGGCGAAAGTGCCGTAAAAATGCGCATAAAAAGGGCTAAAGACAAGCTCGTTGCCGTTTATAATGAAAAATTTAACTAATGGAAAATCCGTTTAAACATATAAACCAGCCACTTAAAGAAGTTCCGCCAGAACTTAAGGCTAAGGTAATGAACGATATTGCCATGGCTAAGTTACTTATGGATTTAGCAACACTGTTTTCTTATAATATTGGAAACGTTATAGAGTCTGTTATAAAAAGTAGAGAAAAATAAAATAACCAAACCCCTAATAACAAATTAAAAATGGAAAAAGCAACACAGTGGAAAGAGATAGCGCTTGAATCTTTAACCAAGGTATGGTTTGAAATATCTAGTATATTTCCAAATATTATAGGAACCTTAGTAGTTTTAATAATAGGTTGGTTATTTGCAAAACTGGCAGTACGTATTATTAAAAAAGTATTAACGCTTGCCAAAGCCGATAAATTAGACGAAACCATAAACGAAATTGAAATTATTGAAGGCAAAAAGTTAAACTTTAATACAATTAAAATAGTTTCGGTATTTGTAAAATGGCTTATCTATATTATGCTGTTAATAATGGCATCAGATATTTTGGGCTTGCAAATTATTTCACAAGAAATAAGCAACTTTTTAGGGTATTTACCAAGGTTGTTTGCGGCGCTAATAATATTTATTGTAGGCTTGTTACTAGCAAATCTGGTTAAAAACGGATTAAAATCACTGTTTGAATCGATGGAGATATCGGGTTCAAAAATTATTAGCCAGTTAGTGTTTTTTATCTTTTTAATATTCATTTCCATAACAGCTTTAAACCAAGCAGGCGTAAACACCGAAATTATTACAAATAACATTACCATGATTTTGGCAGCGTTTTTATTAGCTTTTGCTTTGGCATTAGGCCTTGGAGCTCAAAAAGTGGTGGGCGATTTATTAAGAACCTTTTATGCCAGAAAAACCTACGAAATTGGTCAGATTATAGAATTTAATAATATAACTGGCGAAATAATTGCGATAGATGGTATATCTGTAACCATAAAAACAACCAAAGGCAAATTTGTAATTCCTATAAAAGACGTGATTGAGAGTCAAGTTCGCGTAGATGAATAAACTTAAATTCGAGGTTCATTTAGTTGATTACCCTCAATATGTTTATAAGACTTTAATCCCTTTTTGTTGTATACTTAAAAGGGATTTATTTTTTGCCTTAAATGTTGATTTTCATGTATTAAAGAAGTAACTTTATTGAAAAGGATTGAAGGTTCTTATTTCAACCAAAAAGGTTTGTTGTTTTAATCAAATAACATGGATACTTTTGAAAGTATAAAAAATTGGATGATTGAAAATCCAACATCTGTAAAACTATTAAAATACTTTTTATGGATTGTTTTGGTGTTTTCTATTATTGCCTTTTTTAAACGCTATTTGAAAATATATATTTCCGAGACACTTCTGATTCGTTATAAATCTCAAAAAGGCATTGAAATTTTTGGATTTATTCTTTTAATACGCATATCAATCTCATATTTCACTGGTAATATCAAAGATTTTGGTTTAGCTATTGGGCTTGTTATCTGCCGGAATTACCATTACATTACAAGAATTAATTTTAAGTATTGCAGGGTCGTTTTACATATTTTTTGTACGTGTTTATAAACCAGGAGATAGAATTGAAATTAATGGCATAAAAGGCGATGTTATTGATGTTGACAGCATTTATACAACGATGATGGAAATTGGGCAATGGGTGTCTAGCGATAATTATAGCGGTCGAATAGTGAAACTAAGTAATGCATTTGTTTTTCGCGGTCCCGTTTATAACTATTCGCAAGATTTTCCTTTTGTTTGGGATGAATTTAATTTACCTATTCGCTATGGGTCTGATATTGAATTAGCAAAATCTATAATTATTAGTGTAGCTACCGAGCATCTTTCTGAATATGTTCAGGAATCGATTGCCGATTGGAAAAAAGTAGTCGATAAATATTATATTGAAGATGCCAATGTAGACCCCACACTTGCCATTACGTTAACCGATAATTGGATTTCTTTTAATTTAAGATACATTGTAGACTATAAAAAACGAAGAGGCACCAAACACCGATCTAAACGAAATTATTGGTCAACGAATAGAAGAAACAAACGGAAAAGTGATGTTGGCATCTGCAACCTTCGAAATTGTTAAAATTCCTGTATTCGATATCAATCAAACAGATAAAAGTCCGTAAACAAGTGCTCGGGAAAGTGCATACGTTCTCACAACATTTTTATGTTTAAATATTGATGATTTATTTTATAAGACAATTCACTCTTTTAATTGAAAAAAATCAATTACATTAGTTTATCACATTTTATATTATAATTTATGGTGTTTAAAATTAATACGCTTTCAATTTTAAGTTTGCTACATCTGTTTTTATTGATTGTTTCTTGTGATAATAATTCAGATAATACTCACAACCGTTTCAACCGATCCTTGCGAAAAGGTAATGCCAACACCAGATAGCTTGAAATATTTTGCCAAATACGAAAAGCCTATAATTACCTCACCAGAAACTGCAATCACCCCTATATTTTATTCAGATGAGTTAGTAAACATTAAATGGGAATTGCCTAATGGTTTATGGAATACCGAACTTCAAATAATTGAGCTTAACAAACCTTACGATTGCTTTGAATATGAAAAATTTCATTTGTTGAATAATAATTTTTCATCAGGTTACGGTAACCAGTTTGTTCATTATTATCGGTCTAAATCAATATAATGGGGTTATCACAGATACTGTTTTTGTAGCCTATAGATTAAGATCGACAGATATAAGTTATCCACAAAAATATAGTTTATGGACCAATGTGAGCACCTTTACCATGGTGCCATTGGCTAATTTAAAAAAAGAAGTTATAACCGTTACCTATAATTTTAATTTTATAACCGAAGAAAACAATCAAGATTATTATTCTGGTACTTTAAAAGAGGAAAATTATAAACTAATGGATTAGCTAAAGACCATAATTTAAACTATAGCAAAATTAAGTTTATTCGACCTGTAAAAATGGAAACTAATTTTATTACTAAATTTAATAATAACCAAAATCCATTTTCAACGGTGTTTGTGGGCTTTAATGAAGATTTTGAAGTAAACAAAGACTTCTATCCTTTTGAATTATTTGGGCGTGTAGCACCAGGGTCGTACCAAGAAAGCCCCATTGTTGGTCAATTATACTATCCTAATTCGGGCAACTATTTTGCAGAGATGAATCAATACGATTTTAAAGTAGCCTATAAACTAGAAGATGTAGCAGGTACAAACCACCAAATAGCCATTGCTATAACCTATGAGGTTTTTAGTAACTATTAAAGGTAAGTAGGCTAAGCCGTTAAAAAAAAGCAGCCTTTTTGTGTTATTTTAAGCTGTAATATTTTGTAAGTGAATATTTATTATATTCGTATTTTGAAAGATATATATAACATGTTTTTATACATCTTAATTAGTGGTATAATGAACATAATGTTTATTATATTGTTGTTGCCAGTAATATGAACAAACACATAGAAAAAATTGACTTAATGAAATTACCTTTTTTTATATTATTTATGGGAATTACATTCTCATTAAACGCCCAAAATCTTTTCCCTGTAAAATTAGACAGCTGTAAGACTGATAAATTTTGTCTAGACTGCGGAGACACCAAAGCTGGTTATCAAGAAAAAGAGTTTTTAAACCTTCAAGAAAAATTGAACGATGAACTAAAATTGGATGGAATTAAAGGTGCTGTTATGTTTCAAGTTCTCGTTGATTCAAAAGGACGAGCTTGTGTTTTAAGTCATACAGACCAATCAAAAAACTTCATAACGCGGAAATTAATTAAAGAGCTGAATCGATTCAAAAATTGGACACCTGCAATAACAAACGGTAAAATAGAAGAAAAATCTTCAATTAATATTGGTTTCAAAGTAGATAACAACAAAATTGTAGGACAAATTGAGAGAGTTGATAAAGAGGCTTTCGAGAAATCATTTGACAAGCCAAATAGCCCAGAAATCTATAATGAAAATTACGTTTATAAGAACGAAAGCTTAAGCAATTATAAAATAACTGTTTGGAACTCAAAAAACTCAAATTTACCCAATAATTGGAATGACCATATTTCTATTGATAAAAATGGTTTAATATGGGTCACCGTCAGCCAAGGTTTAGTAACTTTTGATGGAAGCGAATTTAAAAATGCCGAACAAAATATTTCTGATAAAGGTAAATACTTCGGCTATTACGAATTAGCAACAGATAACAATAATGTAAAATGGATTTATGCTAAAAACAATATATACAGTTATGATAATGATAAATGGGTAAAATATGACTCAACGCAAATTGGGATTAATTCTGCGCATAATATTGTTAACAACTCAAAAACAGGCGAGTTATTTTTCTGCTCAAAAAATGGAATAACTATTCTTAAAGATGGTAATTGGTCAAAAATTGATAAGAACTTATTCAAAGACTTACCTGGAGATAGAGTTTCATTTGCTAAAAGAGATTCTAAAAACAGAATTTGGATTGGAACTTACGATGGAACAGCAATGATTGATGAAAATAATCAAGTAACAAATTTCGAGAAATCATCAACAGTTTTAAAAGGAAAATGCATCACTTCGATGGACGAAGACGAAAATGGAAACCTATACTTTACACTTTACGAATTTGACAGAAAAAACAAAAAGCAAGTTAACAATGACGAGGGAATAGCAATACGAGATGTAAATGGTAACTTCAAACAATTTACAACTGAAAATTCTGGTATGCCCTTTAACCATGCAACGTGTGTTCTTTATGACAAAAAAGAAAATATTATTTGGATTTCAACCGATAGAGCAGGATTGGTTAGATATGATTTGAATGGCAATTGGGAGAATTATCATACAGAAAACTCTGAAATACCTACCTCTTATATTTCAACTATGACTTTTGACAATAACGGAGATTTGTATTTGTCAACGAGACAAGGATTAGTGAAAATTGAAAGAAAATAAAATACTGCTGGCCACAATGGCTATAAGTAATTGCTTGTTCTCGCCTGCTTCTGAAAATCCTCGCGGATTTTCAGCTTGGTGTGTACTTGCAAAGTTAAGTGCCAAACCACGCCACTACTCATAGCCGAGACCGTTGTAAACAATTTGAATAAGAAATGTCAAGAAAAATTATTTTAATCATTTTCATTCTCTTCTATTCTTTTAGTTACAGTCAATATGACTGGACTCCAGGGAAATTAGTTTTGAAAAATGGAGAAACCCTAAAAGGGCTATTAAAAATACCAATGGTTACTCATGGTTTACTTTCAATACCAAGTACTAAACTTGAATATAAAAAAGACGAAAAAGGAAATAAGAAAAAATTCGATGAGACAGAAGTGGACAAAGTCTTTTTTGCGACATTCGATCCAAATTTAGGTTACTATGAGTATGTAGCAATTTCTAATAAAAGAATGGCTATATTTAAGTTAATCAGAAATGGAAAAGTAAAGCTTTATGTAAGAACAATCAAAATTGGAAGAAATTCATTAATACCAACGGACAATAACCCTTTCGGCAACAAAAAAATTGAAAAATATCAAGAGTTTTATATGATTCGCGAAAATGAAACCGTTGCAACTCGTGTAATCAATGAATCCGATGGCATTGGCTTAAATCTTCGAACTTTTAAAAACTATGCAAAAAAATACTTTTCTGATTGCCCTGATGTTTTGTCTTATATAGATAATGAGTTATATGAAGATTATGATATAGCTCAAATTGTAGATGATTATAACCTCTTATGTGAATAAAAAACTGTTTACAACACAGTAATAAAAAATTACTATTTTAGGCTAAACAAAAGGACGTTGCTCGTTTGCTAGCTTCTGATTTTCCCGCGGGAAATCCTCGCACACAAACCCGCACTATGATACGTAACCGCTAATCCTACTTCTTCTTATTCCGTTTATTATAATACTTATCCCCTCGAGTTTTAGGTCATTTTTGTCATTCCTGCGCAGGCAGGAATCCATTATAATTCTTAAAATATTAATTCATAAAAACGCTAACACCTGAAAACTGTGACTGTCACCGAATACTATTTCTTTTTCCGTTTATTATAATTCTTATCCCCCCGAGTTTTAGGTTTTTTGTACTTCGCAGCAATTTTAAATTTATACGACCCTCCTAAATTTTCTTTTTTATTTTTATCTTTTTTCTCATGAAATGCCGGACCAGGCATATTTTCATCGGTACGCTTAATTGGGTTATAATGTTCTTTTATTTGCGGACGTTCTTCTTCAATTAATTCTGTAGAGATTTCAACGTCTTCAGGAAAATCTATTTTCGGAATAGTCATTTTCATTAATGCCTCGATTTGTTCGATATATTCCTGTTCATTTTCAGTAGAAAAAACAATAGATGCTCCTTGGCGTTCTGCACGACCTGTTCTTCCAATTCTGTGCATGTAGTTTTCAGGGTACTCAGGTGTGTCAAAATTAATAACATGAGAAATGTTATCAATATCTAAACCACGTGCCATGACATCGGTAGCCACCAAAATACGATTGATACCATTTCTAAATTGCTCAATACTTCGTAGTCTGTAATTCTGTGTTTTGTTGGAATGAATCACACATAATTCTTCATGAAAAAATTCGTCTAATTTCTCAAATAAACGGTCTGCCATTCGTTTTTGTGAAACGAATATGAGTACTTTGTTGAATGCTTCAGTATCCTGTAAAAGGTATTTTAGTAAATTAACCTTCGTGTAAAAATTAGTAACATCGTAACGTGATTGCGAAATGTTTTCAAGGGTGTTCCAGAAACAGCGATAGAAACTCGCTCCGGACTTTTAAAGAAATCGTTAATCAACACATCCACATCATGAGTCATGGTAGCAGAAAACATGATGTTTTGTCTTTTCTCTGGAAGAATATCAAAAATATTAATTAACTGATGTCTAAAACCTAAATCTAGCATTACATCTACTTCATCAATAACCAATTTTTGTATCGATTTTAACTGTAAAACGCGGCTTAAAGCTAAATCATAAAACCTTCCGGGTGTTGCAACTAAAATATCTAAGCCATCGGCAATGGCCTGTTTTTGGGTATTTATATTGGTACCACCATAAACCCCAAGTACTCGAGTGTTTATATATTTGGCAAGTTTTTCAATTTCTTCTACAACCTGCACCACAAGTTCGCGGGTAGGGACTAAAATTAAAATACGCGGTGTTTCTTGGGTTGAAAATTTTAAATTTTTTAAAATTGGCAACATGTAGGCAAAGGTTTTACCCGTACCAGTTTGTGCAATGCCCACCATATCGGTACCAGAACTCACTACATTAAATGCTTCCGCTTGTATAGGTGTTGGTGTAGTAAAGCCTAAATCGTTTAAGGCGTTGTATAATGGTGTATTTAAATTTAAATCTTGAAAAGTCACAGTGTGCAATTTAGCTGGCAAAGTTACGCTTAAAATTCTATTTAGACTAAACTCTCATGAATTTCAATAAAGTAGCTGGCTTCAAACGATTTGCCCACCTCTAATTTTATGATGCCTTCTTTGGTTTTGAAATCTTGATTAGTGTCTTCGCTATCTGCAATTCCTAGCCAAGGTTCAACACACACATAGTTGCCGGTTGGTTTTGCCCAAATACCTAAATACGGAAAATCTTTATAGCTAACAGAAAGTACTTCACCATGAGTTTTACTTTTTAATGCTACTTTTTTCGATTTTAAATCTTTAAAAATAAGTGCGTCTTCATTAAACAAATCATGGGTTAATACTAACTTATTGGTATTGTTAAATATGGGTTTTGTTTTATCAGAAATCAATCCATTATCCATATTAATTAGATGTGTTTTAGAATTTTCAATATGTTGGAATTCTAAAAAATAATCTTCATAAGCTTCATTTTCAAAAACAGGACATTTAAAAGCAGGGTGTCCGCCAATAGAGAAGTACAATGGCGTATCATCTACATTTTTAACGGTATGCAATACTTCAATACTATTATTGATAAGTTTATAGGTTATGAAAAATTCAAATTTAAAAGGGTATATTTTTAACGTAGCATCACTGTATGTCAATTTAAAAGTTAAACTGTTAGCCGTCTGTTCGTATAAAACTACGGCGTCATTATTTCTAACCATACCATGTTTTGGTAGTTTATATTCTTGATTGTTAAAAATATAAGTATCATTTTTTAAAGCGCCAATAATGGGAAATAGGTTAGGTGCAAAACTGCCCCAAACATTTGGGTTAGCATCCCACATAAATTCGGTATTGTTTTTAACTGAAGTAATTTTACACAATTCGGCACCTTTTTTATTTACCGCTATTTTAAGTTGATTGTTTTCTAAAGTGAACATATGCTGTGATTATTAAACTAAAGTACAAAATTTGTCATTTTTTAATGATTCTGACTAACTTTACAGCTTAAAATTTATTTTTGAGAACAACATTTAGCCATATCGCAGAAGATATTAATAACTTTAAGCATCAGATTTTAATTTGGAGCCAGCAATTTGATGACGTAGTATGGTTAGATTCTAACAACTATCAACAAAATTATTCTAATTATGATGCAGTTTTGGCGGTTGACGCGTTTACTAGTATTCAAACCGATTTTTTTGCAAGCTTTTGACAAATTAAAGGAGTATCAAACACTATCAAAAGATTGGATTTTTGGATATCTGACTTATGATTTAAAAAATGCTGTTGAAAATTTAAAATCCAGTAATTTCGACGGATTGGAATTTCCAGATTTATATTTTTTTCAACCAAAAAAACTATTCTTTATTAAAGGAAATAAGGTTGAAATGCAGTATTTAAAAATGGTTGATGATGCCTTTGAAAATGATTTGAAAGAGATTAAACAGATCAACGAATCAACATATCAACAAAGTCAACAATCCCATCAAAATAAAACTCCGTATTCACAAAGACGAATATTTCGAAAAAATAAACAAAATGCTAGCTCATATTCATCGCGGTGATATTTATGAAGCTAATTTTTGTCAGGAGTTTTATGCCGAAAACACCGAAATTAATCCGTTAGAAACATACAACAAGCTTAATGCTATTTCTAACCCGCCATTTGCAACATTTTTAAAGTGTAACGATAAGTATTTGCTGTCTGCCTCTCCAGAACGCTATTTAAAAAAGGAAGGGACAACAATCGTTTCACAACCCATAAAAGGAACTGCAAAACGTTCTTTAAATAAAGTAAAAGATTTAAAACTAAAAACCGATTTGTTGAATAATAATAAGGAACGCAGCGAAAATATCATGATTGTAGATTTGGTGCGGAACGATTTATCTAAAACAGCCATTAAAGGCAGTGTTGAGGTTGAAGAACTTTGTAAAATTTACACATTCGATCAGGTTCATCAAATGATTTCAACCATTAAATCAAAAGTAGAATCATCTATGCATCCTATCGATATTATAAAAAGCACCTTCCCGATGGGAAGCATGACCGGCGCGCCAAAAATTTCAGCAATGAAAATTATTGAAGCTTTAGAAGAAACTAAACGCGGACTTTATTCTGGCGCTGTTGGTTATTTTTCGCCTACAGGCGATTTCGATTTTAATGTGGTGATACGCAGTATTTTATATAATGAAACAAAAAAATACATTTCTTACTCTGTAGGTGGCGCCATTACAGCTAAAAGCGACCCACATAAAGAATATGAAGAATGTTTGGTTAAAGCCAAAGCAATGCGACAGGTTTTAGAAGACTAATCTAAATGGTCTTTAAATTTGTTTTTAACCTCTTCGTATATAAATTCTACACGCTTAACTTCAATAGATTTTACTTTCGCTATTTCTTCAAAATTTAATTTTCCAAAAACTAGCAAATCAATAACTCCAGATACATTTAATGGTAACCAGCTATAAATGCCACCCAATAATTCTTTCGATTTATTTTCGGCGACATCATCTGCATCAAAGGCCGATAACACAGAATTTTCATCTTCATTATATACAAACAAGTGCTTGTGCTTGCGGTCTTGTTGATAAGAAATATCATTTAACTCATCATTCATAACAAAGTCAAAACCATCATCAATCGTATATTTTTCTTCTAAAGCATCTAATTCTTCTATTAAAATAGCATTAGTACTAACCGTGTTTTTATGAAAATCCTCCTTTTTAAAAATAGCATCTAATTCGTCATCAACAAACTTAAATAGTTTTAGTTTTAAAGCATTAGGTTCAATATCAATGTCGTACCCATTTTCATAAAATTTGGCGATACCTTCATCAATAACCCCACTAGAAGAATACATGTTTTTTGGTATAACTCCCATAGATTGTGCTATATAAAGGCGGTGTTTAACATAAGGATGTAGTTGTTGAGATGCAGAAACTACTTTTTTATCGAAAGCAGCTTGTGTTGCTTTTTCGTTAAGTTTATCTATTGAGCCCATAATTTTTAATTTAAAAATCTATTTCTAAAGTTACTAAATTATTAAGAAACTTGTATGATGATTGTCATTTTAAAATAACCAATAATATGTATTTAAATAGCCAAAGTTGTATATTTGAGGCATGCTTATTCAACTGCAAGACCAATTAAACTCCAAGCTTTCGTTCTTAAAATCGAGTAAGCTTCTTATCGCCATTTCTGGAGGCATAGACAGCGTTGTATTAACGCATTTATGCAGTAAACTTGGTTTAAATGTGGCGTTGGCACATTGTAATTTTAATTTACGCGGAAAAGAAAGTGATGCCGACGAAGATTTTGTTTTACAACTTGCCGAAGATTTAGAATTAGAAGTGTTTATTGAAAGTTTTGAAACTAAATTATTTTCAAAGGATGAAAAAATAAGTATTCAGATGGCGGCAAGAGTTTTAAGATACCAATGGTTTGCCGAACTTACCGAACAACTTCATTTTGAATATATTTTAACCGCACATCATGCCGATGATAACCTTGAAACGTTTTTAATTAATTTAACACGAGGAACCGGATTAGATGGCTTATTAGGTATTCCGGTTATTAATAACAATGTGGTTAGGCCTCTGTTAAGTTTTACAAGAGAAGAGATTGAAACCTATGCGAGAAAGCATAAGTTAGATTGGCGAGAAGATAGCAGTAATATTTCTACAAAATATTTAAGAAATAAATTGCGTCATGATGTAATTCCCATACTTAAAGAGATTAACCCGCAGTTATTACAAAATTTTGCTAAAACACAATTGTTTTTAAATAGAACAAAATGTATTGTGGACGATAAAATATCGGAGGTAATTCCTAAAGTTATTAAGCCAATCGACGATTATACATTTTCATTGAATATTAACGAAATTAAGAATTTAGGTCATCCTAAAGCATATTTATACGAGCTTTTAAAAGATTTTGGTTTTACAGAATGGCAAGATGTATTTGCTTTGTTAGATGCGCAGTCTGGTAAATATGTGCAATCCAACACGCATCGTTTAATAAAAGATAGAGCCTGTTTATTACTAAGTGAAATTCAGAATAATAGTAGTCATATTATAAAAATTGCGGAATCGGATAATGTTGTTGGTACGCCCTTTGGGGAACTTTTAATTAATGAAGAAGATACAATTATCAGAAAATCGAAACAGCGGTAATTTATATTGACAAAGACCGTGTAAAATTTCCGTTAACAATTAGAAAATGGGAAAAAGGTGATGTTTTTTATCCACTAGGAATGACTGGAAAAAAGAAGTTAAGTAAATACTTTAAAGACGAAAAATATTCTTTGTTAGATAAAGAAAATGCATGGTTACTTTGTTCTGAAGACAACATTGTTTGGGTGATAGGAAAGCGTGCAGACAACAGATTTAAAGTCACTGAAAACACCAAACAAATATTAAAAGTTGAATTGAAATAATTTGTCACTCTGAGCGCAGTCGAAGTGTCTCATTAATAAAAAACATATAATTTGAAACTACAAGGGCAAATAGTAGATATTAAAAACAAACGCATTTTTAAAGGTGAAATAACTTTTGAAAGAAGGAAGAATCACCTCAATTCTTGAAAAGGAACATGCTAACGAAAAATTATATTCTACCCGGTTTTGTTGATGCCCACATTCATATAGAAAGTTCTATGTTGGTGCCAAGTGAATTTGCGCGTTTAGCAGTGACACATGGCACCGTGGCAACGGTTTCAGATCCACATGAAATAGCCAATGTTTTAGGAGTTCAAGGAGTTGAATTTATGATTGAAAATGGTAAAAAAGTACCATTTAAGTTTAATTTTGGTGCACCATCTTGTGTGCCGGCAACCACTTTTGAATCGGCTGGCGCGGTTATAGATTCTGAAGCTGTAAGAGTCCTTTTAGAAAATCCAGATATCAAATATTTAACGGAAATGATGAATTATCCAGGTGTTCTGTTTGATGATGCCGAGGTTTTAAAGAAAATTGATTGGGCAAAAAAATATGATAAACCTGTTGATGGTCATGCACCGGGGTTAAGGGGAAACAATATTACCAAGTACATCAATGCTGGAATTACTACCGATCACGAATGTTTTACTTATGATGAAGCGTTAGAAAAACTTCAAAAAGGCATGAAAATCTTAATCCGCGAAGGAAGTGCCGCTAAAAATTTTGATGCTCTAATAGATTTGGTTCCAGAGTATTTTGAAAACATGATGTTTTGTAGTGATGATAAACATCCAGACGATTTAATTATCAATCATATAAACAAGCTTTGCGCTCGAGCTGTGGCAAAAGGTATTGATGTGTTTAAAGTCTTGCAAATGGCCTGTGTTAACCCTGTAAAGCATTATAACTTAGATGTAGGATTATTGCAAGTTGGTGATACTGCCGATTGCATTGTAGTTGAAGATTTAACAAATTTTAAAACGCTTCAAACGTATATAAATGGGGAGTTGGTTTTTAATAATGGTGAATCGTTAATTAAACCCGTATCATTTGAAAACCTGAATAATTTCGACTGTAATAAAAAGGAAATTTCAGATTTTAAATTGGAATCTTCAGCTAATAAAATCAGGGTTATAGAAGCTTTAGAAGGGCAATTAGTTACAAACGAATTAATTGAAGACGCCTTAATAGTTGATGGCAATCTGGTTTCAAATACTGGTAAAGATATATTGAAGATGTCGGTTGTTAATCGCTATAAAAATGAAAAACCAGCCGTGGCATTTATTAAAAATTTCGGACTTAAAAAAGGCGCCATCGCATCGTCTGTTGGTCATGATTCGCATAATATTATTGCTGGTAGGTGTTAGCGACGAATCTATATGTAAGGCGGTTAATTTAATTATTGAAAATAAAGGAGGTATTTGTGCTGTTAGCGATTCTGAAGCAAAAATTGTATCATTACCTGTCGCCGGAATTATGAGTGATAAAGATGGAAAAACTATTGGAGAACAATATGCTATATTAGATAGTATGGCAAAACAATTAGGAAGCAAATTACATGCACCTTATATGACTTTGTCGTTTATGGCCTTGTTAGTAATTCCGTCGTTAAAATTAAGCGATAAAGGCCTTTTTAATGGAACCGATTTTAAATTCACATCTTTAACAATTAACAATTAACAATAATTTTACATCTAATCATCTAACATTAACATGCCTGTAATTGAATCCACCTATAAACCACCTTTCTTTTTTAAAAAAGGATTTGTTTCAACCGTTTATTCAGGGTTGGTTCGCAAGGTGACTTTACACCAAGAACGCGAGCGCATCATATTAGATGATGGCGATTTTATTGATTTAGATTGGAGTTTTTCAAACGAAAAATCAAATAAGCTCATCATATTACTTCATGGTTTAGAAGGTCATGCGCAAAGACCCTACGTTACCGGAGCCGCTAAATTGTTTAACAACAATAATATTGATGCCGTTTGCGTAAATTTTAGAGGTTGCAGTGGCGAAGATAATTTGCTATACAGAAGTTACCATTCTGGTGCTACCGAAGATTTAGAAGCCGTGATTAATCATGCGATTTTGAAAAAGGAATATTCTGAAATTTATTTAAAAGGCATCAGTTTGGGAGGTAATATTGTTTTAAAATATTTAGGGGAACGCACGATGATTCCAACAGAAATAAAAGCAGCAGTAGCAATTTCTGTACCTTGTCATTTATCGGGTTCTGCTAAAGAATTACATACTTTTAAAAATGTATTATTTCACGAAAGGTTCAAAAAACATTTGGTTGACCGATTAAAAATTAAGCAAAAACGTTTTACCGAAGATTTGAGTATCAAAGAAATTGAATCTATAAAAACCTTGTACGATTTTGATAATGTATATACCTCTCGAGCACATGGATTCAAAAATGCCGAAGATTATTATGAGAAATGTAGCTGCCTTCAATTTCTTCCACAAATAAAAACACCTTCCCTAATTATCAATGCCTTAAACGATTCTTTTTTGTCGGCAGAATGCTACCCTGTTAAAGACGCAAAGAACAATCCGAATATATTTCTAGAAATGCCAAATTATGGTGGGCATGTTGGGTTTATTGGTAAAAATAACATTTATTATAATGAGTATAAGGCATTTGAGTTTATGAGTAACTATTAAATATTAATTTATATTTATAACAAGTTATTCATTTTCGTATATTTATAGTGAAAGTTTTATCCTAAAAATATTGGGATATTGATAATTTTATAGCTAAAACTAAAAGATATGCCGAAATACAATTTAAATATCAACAATAAAATACACGCTGTTGATGTGGATAATGATACGCCACTTTTGTGGGTTTTACGAGATCATTTAGACTTAGTAGGAACTAAATTTGGATGCGGGATTGGTCAATGTGGGGCTTGTACGGTTCATTTTGATGGTGCCGCGGTGAGAAGCTGTCTTTTACCTGTTTCGTCTATTGGGAATACAAAAATTACTACTATTGAAGGACTATCTGTAGATGGCGACCATGCATTACAAAAGGCATGGCTCGAACACGATGTTCCGCAGTGTGGCTATTGCCAAAGTGGTCAAATTATGAATGCTGCGGCATTATTGAAGAATAATCCAAATCCATCTGATGAAGACATAGATAATGGTATGGATGGAAATATTTGTCGATGTGGCACTTATATAAGAATCAAGCAAGCGATTAAAACGGCTTCAAAGCTTTAAAAGACAGAAATCATGACAAAGGTTAAAACACAATATAATCGCCGTTCATTTTTAAAGGTTTCTGCCGCAGCTGGTGGAGGTATGCTCATAGGATTTAGTTGGTTAACTGGATGTATATCCGATACGAAACCCGAAATGGTTGCAGTGCCTAATGAATGGTTTGAGATCAATGGTTATATCAAAATAGGAGATACAGGAATGGTTACAATTTTTTCTCCAAATCCTGAAATTGGACAAAATGTACGGACGTCAATGCCCATGATTGTTGCAGAAGAATTGGATGTAGATTGGAAAAACGTTGTAGTTGAACAAGCTCCTTTAAATACAGGATTTTATCAAAATCAATTTGCAGGAGGAAGTCTTTCTATTAAGTTAAGTTGGAATGCACTTCGAATGGCAGGAGCTGCGGGAAGAAGAATGTTATTAGAAGCAGCAGCTAAAGAATGGGGGCTTCCTGTTTCAGAATTAAGTGTAATTCAGGGAGTTATTGAAGAAAATAATGGAGAAAGAAGCGTTACATATGGAGAAATAGCCTCTAAAGCTGTTGGTATCGAAATTCCCGAAGAAGTTGAACTTAAAGATATAAAGGACTTTAAATTAATAGGAACAAGCGTCAAAAATGTTGATGGCAAAAAAATAATCACGGGTAAACCGTTGTTTGGTTTAGATTTCAAAAGAGA
This sequence comes from uncultured Flavobacteriaceae bacterium, assembly GCA_963704215.1. Classification (GTDB taxonomy): domain Bacteria; phylum Bacteroidota; class Bacteroidia; order Flavobacteriales; family Flavobacteriaceae; genus Mariniflexile. Next base: position 32,688 of record CAVPHK010000007.1, on the reverse strand, counting down.
AGGGATGCAAATAGCCATGATTCAGCATCCGCCTGCTTTTGGTATGAAATTGAAAGATTTCAATGAAGAAGAAATCAAAACAATGCCAGGGGTAAAAGATGCATTTATTATTGATATTGCTATACCTGAGCCAAGTTGGTCTGATGAAAAGGGTTTTCTTCAGCTAATAGCTATTGTTGGAGAATCCACTTGGCAATTAATGAAAGCAAAAAAGGCAATTAAAGCTAATTGGGACATTGTAAGTGAATTGGAAAATTCAGAAATGCATATGAATAATATGAAAAAAACGCTTACTTCTGGTACTGTTCAGGAAAGCAGAACAGATGGAGATCCCGAAGCTGCCTTTAAATTGGCTACTAAAGTTATTGAACGCACCTATAGTTCTCCTTTTATTGCTCATAATACCATGGAGCCTATGAATTTCTTTGCTAATGTTACAGAAGATTCGGCAGAATTAATAGGTCCAACACAAACACCAGAGGCACTTGAAGGATCGGTGTCTAAATTATTAAACATGCCAATTGAAAATATAACCGTGAATATGACAAGAATGGGCGGTGGTTTTGGCAGAAGGCTTTACGTGCATTTTGGTGTGGAAGCTGCAGCTATTTCAAAAAAAATAGGAGCTCCAGTTAAACTTATTTATACCAGAGAAGATGACATGACGCAAGGTACCTATAGACCTGCATATTTATCTACTTACAAAGCTGGTTTAGATGAAAACAATAATTTAATTGCTTTTTCAGTTAGAGGTACGGGTTTACCTGAAAGTTCAGTTTTCACTAATCGATTCCCTGCTGGAACGGTAGATAATTATTATGCTGGTGCTATAAGTGGGAACACCAATATTACTACCGGTGCTTGGAGAGCTCCAAAGTCTCATTTTACTGCAGGAGCTGAGCAATCATTTCTTGATGAAGTGGCTGAATTAGCAGGAAAGGATCCCATAGATTTCCGATTAGAATTATTCGAAAGAGTTATAAAAAAACCTGTTGGTGAAAAAAATGACTATGAAGCTGAACGTTATTCAGGCGTTCTAAAATTGGTTAAAGAAAAATCAAATTGGGGTGAAAAAAAATCTGGAGTTTATCGTGGTGTAGCGGCATATTTTTGTCATGACTCTTACGTTGCAGAAGTATTAGATATAGTTATGGAAAATGGTCAACCAAAAGTTAAAAAAGTTTGGTGTGCTGTAGATTGTGGTATTGTAGTGAATCGAGATGCGGCTGTAAATATGGTCCAGGGCGGTGTTATTGATGGCATTGGACACGCCATGTATAGTCAATTAACTTTTAATAATGGTGAGGTTAAGGAAACAAATTTTGATAGATATCAATTAATGCGACATTCTCAATCGCCAGAATCTATAGAAGTTTTCTTTGTGGAAAACGATATTGCTCCAACTGGTTTGGGAGAGCCTATGCTACCACCTGTAGTTGGTGCTTTAGCTAACGCATTATATAAGGCGACAGGTACGCGTTACTATCATCAGCCATTTACATCTTTTATGCCAACTGATGGTTAAAAATTATAGTATATAAAAATGACTCATGAATTTAAAGACATTGTTCTACAAGGATTAAAATCGATAAAAAATAATTCGAAGTCTGTTCTTGCTTCTGTAGTCGATTTAGATGGGTCATCTTATAGACAACCAGGTGTAAGAATGCTGATTCTTGAAAATGGACAAATGATAGGGGCCGTGAGTGGCGGTTGTGTCGAAAAAGAAATTTTATTGCAATCGGAATCTGTTTTTAAAACAGAAGTACCAAAGATAATGACTTATGATGGAAAGTATAGATTAGGTTGTGAAGGCGTACTTTATATTTTGCTGGAAATATTTCAGCCTGAACCAGCTTTTGAAAACGCTTTTTTAAATGGACTAAAGCTGAGGGATACTTTCCAAATTCACTCTTTTTTTAATAAACATGCAGGCTTTGTGTCTGGAATTGGGTCGTATGTGAAAATTAAAAATGAATTTTTTTCTATACAAGGTGGTAAATATGAAAAAACAAATACGAAACATCTTTCTGTTCATAAACAGTCACTACCGGCATGTTTTAAACTAATTATTATCGGCGCAGAGCATGATGCCGTAGAGCTTTGTAAATATGCGAAATTAACAGGTTGGGAAATTGCAGTAGTTTCTGGAAACAACGAAGCTAAATCTATTGATAATTTCCCTGGTGCCAACGAATTTTATGCTATGACACCCGAAGAAATCAATTTGTTGGCTATAGATGCTCAAACGTCAATTGTTTTAATGACTCATAGTTTTGCCAAAGATTTACGTTATTTGGTGGCTTTAGAAAATGCTAAGCCAAATTATATTGGCATTCTTGGTCCGACAAAAAGGAGGGAAGAATTATTATCTCAATTAATAGAATATTGCCCAGAAATTAGTGATGGCTTTTTAGATGTAATCCATGGACCTGCCGGAATAGATATAGGATCAGAAACACCGCAAGAAATAGCGATATCAATAGTGTCAGAGATATTGGCAGTTACTAGGCAACGGGATGCTGTTTCTTTATCTAAGAAATCTGGAAAGATACATGAAAGGCATAAATTGAAAAATGGCAATAGAATCATTTAGTGCGGCTATTGTTATTTTAGCCGCTGGGGCTTCTAAACGAATGGGAGAACCTAAACAGCTACTTTCTTGGGGTAATTCAACTTTAATTGAACATATTATTAAAAAAGCACTTAAAGTTAAGGTAAAAGAGGTATCCGTGATTTTAGGCGCTAATTATGATTTGATAAATAATCAGATAAAAAAATATCCTGTAAACATTATTAATAATATTGACTGGAAGGAAGGTCTAGGCAATTCTATTTCTAAAGCTATAACTCAATATATTTTTGAAACAAACATAGATGCTTTAATTTTTATTTTGGCAGACCAACCTTTTGTTACCGATGATTATTTGAATAGGATGTTAAGTAATTTCACCCCGAATAAAAACCAGATAATAGCAACGCAGTATCAAGATAGAAAGCTAGGAATACCAGTTCTTTTTGATAAGTTTTATTTTGACCAATTAATAAGTTTAAATGGAGATATTGGAGCAAATCATATTTTACAGAATAATAAAAGCAGTGTTAATGTTTTAGAAGCTTCATTTAACAATATTGATATAGATTCAAAGGTTGAATATAAAAAAGCCTATTTTAACATGTTTAAAAAATAATATGAGTTTAACCCCTGAAGATAAAGCCAAAACACCTGAAAATTTTTCAAAATTAAAAGTTAAGCCAACACCAAAAAACAGTGTAGGTTTCACCTCTATTAAGGCCGCTTTAAAGCAAGTGGTTAAATACATGGATGTATCTGATGCATTAAAGATTTCCAGAAAACTGAATCAAAAAGGAGGTTTCGATTGCCCGGGTTGCGCATGGCCAGATCCAGACGACGAACGTTCTTCTTTAGGTGAATTTTGCGAAAATGGTATAAAAGCCATGGCAGAAGAGGCGCAAAATAAAACTATTGGGGGCGATTTTTTTGCAAAACATTCTGTTAATGTACTTGCTAGTTGGTCCGATTTTGAAATAGGAAAATCAGGTCGTTTATCAGAACCTATGTTTTTATCGGAAGGTGAATCTCATTACAAACCCATTTCTTGGGATGAAGCTTTTAATAAAGTGGCTGCGCATTTAAATGCATTAAATAACCCCGACGAAGCAGTTTTTTATACATCGGGGAGAACATCCAACGAAGCGGCATTTTTATATCAATTATTTGTGCGTGAGTTTGGAACATCAAATTTGTCAGATTGCTCCAATATGTGCCATGAAGCTAGTGGTAGTGCGCTGTCTGAAACATTAGGGATTGGAAAAGGTTCTGTAACTTTAGACGATATCTATAAAGCCGAAGTGGTTATGGTGATTGGACAAAATCCAGCAACCAATCACCCAAGAATGTTAACTGCTTTAGAAAAATGTAAAAACAATGGCGGTAAAATTATTGCCATAAATCCGCTGCCAGAAGCTGGTTTGATAAAATTCACCAATCCTCAAAACCCTTTAAAACTGCTTACAGGTGGAACAAAAATCGCAGATGTGTTTGTGCCAATTACCATAAATGGTGATGTAGCCTTTATAAAAGCGTTGCTTATCAAATTACTTGAAAAAGAGGAACTTGATGGCGATGTTTCTGACAAAGTATTTATTAATGAATTTACTCATGGATATGATAGTTTTATAGCGGATTTAAAAACCTATAATTTTGAAGATTGCTTAAAAGCATCAGGTGTTTCAAAAGCTATTTTTGATGATGTTTTCAATCTTATATTGAACAACAATAAAATTATTATTTGTTGGGCAATGGGTTTAACCCAACACCAAAATGCCATTGATAATATTCGTGAATTAGTAAATCTGTTACTTTTAAAAGGTAGTATTGGTAAAGAAGGTGCAGGCACGTGTCCCGTGCGAGGGCATTCCAACGTGCAAGGTGATAGAACGGTTGGTATTTGGGAATCGGCACCACAAGCATTTTTAGATAAAATTGAAGTAAAATATGGCTTTAAACCAAGAACAAAACATGGTTATTCTGTAATTGATGCCATAAAAGCTATGTATGAGAAAAAAGCAAACGTTTTTTTTGGAATGGGCGGTAATTTTATATCGGCAGTTCCAGATACGCAATATGCTGCCCGGGCATTGGCAAATTGTAATTTAACGGTTCATGTGAGTACGAAATTAAATCGTTCGCATTTAGTAACGGGTAAAGAAGCGCTGATTTTACCTTGTTTGGGTCGATCGGAAAAAGATTATCAAAAAACAGGATTTCAAATACAAAGTGTAGAAAATTCTATGGGGATTGTATCTTCAACAAAAGGCGTTTTAGAGCCTTGTTCTGATAAACTGATTAGTGAAGTAGCCGTGGTTTGTGGTGTAGCTAATGCAACTTTAAAGGATAAATCTAAAATAAAATGGCTTCAATATAAAGATGATTATAATTTGGTAAGAGATGATATTCAGGAAGTTGTGTCAGGTTTTGAAAATTATAATGCGAAATTAAAAAACCCGTCAGGGTTTTACTTACCAAACGGAGCGCGTGTTAGAAAATTCAATACCAATAACGGGAAAAGCGAATTTTTCTATTAATAGATTGCCAGATTGGAAACTTAAAGGGGATGAATTAATAATGATGACTATACGTAGTCACGATCAATTTAACACCACGATTTATGGTTTAGATGATAGATATAGAGGTGTTTATAATGAACGAAGGGTTATATTTATGAATCGTGAAGACATGAGAATTAGAGGATTACAAGAGCATCAAGTTGTTAATTTAAAATCTGAGTTTAATGGGATAGTTAGAGAAGCTCATAATTTTAAAGTAATTGGTTATGATATTCCTAAAAATTGCTGCGCTACCTATTTTCCTGAAACAAATGTGTTAGTACCTTTAGATAGTTTTGCCCACACAGCTAAAACACCAGCCTCAAAAAGTGTCGTTATTACAATCGACATTATATAGTTTTCTTATTCTTTCGTATTTCTAGTATTAATATTTTGATTAATACTTAGAAAAATAATGTTCAATTTGAGAAATTGCTAATTGTCCATATTTTATATCATTTTTTAAAATTAAAATAAGTATAATTACGTAGTTTTTAATTATGTTTGTATCGTAAAATACGTAGTTATGAAAAAAATTATTGTTGTTGGTAACGGAATGGTAGGGTACAAGTTTTGTGAAAAATTTGTAACGTTCGCAAAAGACAAAAAATTTCAGTTAACTGTTTTTGGTGAAGAACCTAGACCAGCATACGACCGTGTTCATTTAAGTGAGTTTTTTCAAAATAAAGATGCGAAGGCTCTAGAAATGGCGCCTAGGGAATGGTATGAAGAACATGGTATTGAATTAATTACTGAAGAACGTATTACAGCTATTCATCGTGTTTCTAAAAAAGTTACAACGTCTAAAGACCTTAATTATAAGTACGATTACTTAGTGTTGGCAACAGGTTCTGCTGCTTTTGTACCTAATATTCCTGGTGTTGAAAAGCAAGGTGTTTTTGTTTACAGAACCATTGAGGATTTAGAAGGTATGCTTTCTTATGCAGCTAAATTGAAAAAAGGTAGAAAAAATGAAACTATAAAAGCAGCAGTGTTTGGTGGAGGATTATTGGGATTGGAAGCAGCAAAAGCAGTTATGGATATGGGCTTTGAGCCGCATGTGGTGGAGTTCGCAAATAAGTTAATGCCGCGACAGTTAGATACCAGAGCTAGTAAAGTATTACAAGAAAAATTAGAATCTTTAGGGATTAACATACACCTTTCTAAAGCCACAAATAAAATTCTTGGAGAGAAGAGTATCACAGGAATGGAGTTTGGTGAATATGATAAAATTGATGTTGAAATGTTGGTTATTTCAGCAGGAATTAGACCGCGGGACGAATTAGGGAAAACGTGCTATTTAGAAATGGGTACACGCGGTGGAATTGTAGTAAATGACAGAATGCAAACTTCCGATCCTGAGATTTATGCTATTGGAGAAGTAGCTTTATATAATCAAATGATTTATGGTTTGGTGGCTCCAGGTTACGATATGGCAGGTGTTGCAGTTAATCAAATTTTGGGAGATGCTGAGGTTGTAATGGCGAAAGATATTGATATGTCTACCAAATTAAAATTAATAGGTGTAGATGTAGCGAGTTATGGCGAACCTTTTATGCCAGTTGAAAAAGGTTATTCTATTATATACGAAAACAAAACGAAGAATTTATATAAGCGTATAAATATCAGTCATGATGGAAAAAGTCTTTTAGGTGGAATTTTAGTTGGTGATGCGTCAGATTATAACATGTTTCACCAAATATATTTAAACGGATTGCCAATTCCAGAAGATGCTGAAGAGCTCATTTTAGGAAGTAGAGGAGAAGGCGGCTCATCGTTTGGAAGCGTAATGGATATTCCTGATGCAGCGCAAGTTTGTTCGTGCGAGAGTGTTACTAAAGGGATGATATGTTCTTCGATTACCATTGGCGATTGCCAAAATTTAGGCGATGTTATTGCAAAAACCAAAGCAACTTCAGGTTGTGGTGGTTGTAAACCTATGGTGGTCGATTTGGTAAATGAAACCCTTAAATCGTTAGGAAAAGAAGTTAAAGAAACACTCTGCGAGCACTTTAGTTTTAACCGACAAGAATTATACGATTTAGTAAAAGTAAATAAAGTTAAAGATTACGACGAAGCGTTAAATTTATTTGGAGAAGGCGATGGTTGTGAAGTTTGCAAACCGGCTTTGGCCTCTATTTTCGCAACTATTACTATGGAAACGCCAAACAAACAAGTCGCTATACAAGATACTAATGATAGGTTTTTAGCTAATATTCAACGTAATGGAACGTATTCGGTAGTACCAAGAATTGCGGGTGGTGAAATTACACCAGATAAGCTGATTGTTATTGGTGAAGTTGCTAAAAAATACGATTTATATACGAAGATTACGGGTGGACAACGTATCGATTTATTCGGTGCCCAACTACACGAGTTACCACTTATTTGGAAAGAATTAATTGATGCTGGTTTTGAAAGCGGACACGCTTACGGAAAATCGTTAAGAACGGTGAAAAGTTGTGTAGGTTCTACGTGGTGTCGCTACGGTATGCACGAAAGTGTAACGTTCGCCATAGAAATTGAAGACCGTTACAAAGGTTTGCGTTCGCCACACAAATTAAAAGGTGGTGTTTCGGGTTGTATTCGAGAATGTGCCGAAGCCAGAGGAAAAGATTTTGGATTGATTGCTGTTGATGGCGGTTGGAATTTATATGTGTGCGGAAACGGTGGCGCTACACCTAAACACGCTATTCTGTTTGCTGAACAATTAGACGATGCCACAGCCATAAAATATTTAGATAGATTTTTAATGTTTTATATACGCACTGCAGGACCTTTAGTACGTACTGCACCTTGGTTAGAAAAACTAGATGGTGGTATTGAATATTTAAAGAAAGTTGTAATTGAAGACTCATTAGGTATTGCTGAAGAATTGGAATTGGAAATGCAAGGACTTGTTAATAAGTACGAATGTGAATGGAAACAGGCTATTGAAGACCCGAATATGGCGAAACGTTTTAAGCATTTTGTGAATTCGGATGATACGGATGATAACTTGGTGTTTGTGCCTATGCGCGACCAGAAGATGCCTAAGGCGTGGTAAATCAATTGACAATTATCAATTATCAATTGTTCTGCGTTAGGGATTGTCCCGAAGCGTCGGGAGAAATCCTTTTTTGGTCACCCTGAGTGGAGTCGAAGGGTTAAACCAAAAGATATAGTGTAAAGCCCGACTTTTTGTGATCCTGAACGCTTTTTTAAACCTTGTAGGTATGAGCAAAAAGAAACGCCCAAATAAAAAAATGAATTAAATAAAGTGGATTTGTGAAAGTGTTTCAAACGCATAAACAAATAAACAGATAAACGAATAAACTAATAGTTATGCAAAATATACTTGAACAATATAAATCGGTAACAGAAGCAGAGGTTAAAACCTGGTTTGAAGTAGGTGCTGTATCGGATTTTCCCGAAAATAGTGGTGCGTGTATAAAGTACAAAACGAAGCAAATCGCGGTGTATAATTTCGCGAGAAAAGATAAATGGTATGCATGCCAGAATTTGTGTCCGCATAAAATGGAAATGGTTTTATCGTTGGGGATGATTGGCGACAAAGAAGGCATTGCTAAAGTGGCTTGCCCGATGCATAAAAAGAATTTTTCGTTGGAGGATGGCAGCAATTTGGCGGGTGATGATTTAAAAATTGCGGTATATCCTGTTAAAATTGAAAGCGGAAATGTGTATATTGGCTTTTCAGATTAACCAATAATACGTAGACATCATGAAACCAACACGTTTTGAAACAGCCATAGCATTAATAGATAAAAAAAACTCGGAAGACCCTAATGTTTACCACGCTTGTGGTTTGGATTTCCCTAAGGAATTATTGTATTCGCAACGGATGTCTCAAAAGTTGTTACAGTTTAATCCCGATGCTTCTAGAGCACTACAAATTGCAGCCAGAGCACAACATGTTTGCCGTTGGAAAATTGCCAGAAACGAATACCCCATGGATAGAGTAGGGTATTTAAAATGGCGTGAAACACTTAAAAAAATGCATGCTGAAATTACTGCAGATATTTTAAAGGAAGTGGGTTATGATGCTGAATTTATTGAGCGCGTATCGTTTTTAATCAACAAAAAACTTATAAAAAAGAATGAAGAAAGCCAAACCATTGAGGATGTGATTTGTTTGGTGTTTTTAGATTATTATTTTGAAGAGTTTGCTGAAAAGCATAGCGATGAGAAGGTGATTGACATTCTTCAAAAAACTTGGGTTAAAATGTCGGAAGCAGGACATGCTGAAGCTCTAAAACTTAAATTTTCAGATAAAAGTTTGGCACTTATAAAACAGGCCATTTCTTAAATACGGTAACATACAATGACGAAAAACGGTAATTCATTAGATCAACGCACTTTTGATAGATTAAGCCGTTTGTATGTTATTGCTTTAAGTGCTATTGCACTTTCTGTAATTCTGAGTCAAATATTGGTGCGCAAGCATTTAAACGACCAGCAAAGTGATTCTTCGGTTATTAATGTGGCTGGTAGGCAGCGTATGTTGAGCCAGAAATTAACCAAAGAGATTGTATTACTTTCTACAGAAGATAGCATTAAAGAACGCTTAGTTCTTATAGAAAAGGTTAAGCAAACCCTGAAACTTTGGGGATTATCTCACAAGGCACTTCAAAACGGGAATGACAGTTTAGGGTTGCCGGGAAATAATAGTGCTATAATTAAGGAGAAATTCGAAGTTTTGAACCCAACGTTCAATAGTATTTGTTCCGCTTCCAAAGCAATTATCGAAACAATTGAAATCAGTCCCACTGTACCAAGTTCTTCCTTTATTAAAAATGTTGAGGTGGTTAAGAAGCACGAAGGATATTTTCTTCAGGTAATGGATCAAATAGTGAACCAATATGATGTGGAAGCCGATGCTAAAGTGAGTTGGTTACGCAAATTGGAAATGCTGTTAATGCTACTTACCTTGTTAATATTGTTAGGGGAATTTCTATTTATTTTCTGGCCAACAGCAAAATCGGTAAAATTAACGCTCACCGAATTGTTACAAGCTGAAAAGAAGGCTAAAAAAATGGCTTTTGATGCCGATGAGTTAAGTGTATCTAAAGAAAAGTCTATTAAAGAATTGCGGGCATTAAGTCATGCCATGGACGAAACATTGTTGTTTGCCAGAATTACCCCAAATGGCATGTTAGTACATATAGGAAAAAAGTTTTCGCGCTTATTTAAATTCACCAGGTTTAACATTAGCACTAATTTTTCTGAAGTTTTATCAATTAATGAAACCGAGCAATTGGCCATTGAAAACTTAATCGCTAAAAACAGGAAAACGGGTTGGCAAGGCGAAGTAAAAGGAACCACAAAAGACAAGCAAGATGTTTGGTTAGAAATGGCCATTATTCCGTTTAGTCCAACCGATGATAAATCGGAACTTCTTATCATCGCTTCAGAAATTACGGCGCGTAAAGCAGCTCAGATCGAAATCGCACGCTTAACTAAGGAAAGTTTTGAGGAGAAAATTAATCAGCAAAAAATTGTTTCCAGTCAGATAATTGAAAACCAAGAAAAAGAGCAAAATCGCATTGCGAAAGACGTTCACGATGGTATCGGGCAAATGCTCACCGGTTTAAAATACAATTTAGAAAGCATTGATATTAGCGATATTGAAAAAACTGCTTCAAAAATTGAACATTTAAAGGAACTCACTTCAAATATTATAAAAGGAGTTAGAACCGCGACATTTAATTTAACGCCGCCAGAATTATCAGATCATGGCATTGTGCCAGCTATCACCAAGTTAACTTCAGAATTGGGTAAACTAACAGGTAAAAACATCGTGCTGTTTAATAAAACAGAGTTTAATCAACGATTAGATTCGTTAGTAGAAATAAATATTTACCGTATTGTACAGGAAGCCATAAACAATGCTATTAAGTATGCCGAGTCCACACATATATTGGTGTCCTTATCACATAGTGAAAACATACTTAGTATTGTGATAGACGATAACGGGAAAGGATTTGATCCATCAAAAGTAAAGCGGGTTAAAAATGGCGATGGTGGAATGGGTATGACATTTATGAAGGAGCGTATTAAATATATAGATGGACGTTTGTTTCTAAATTCTGAAATGGGTAAAGGAACCCGTGTAACCTTAAATATACCCATAGTTAATTAAGTATATTTACGTAAATTTTTGTAAATTTGTACTTATAAAAATTAGAATAAAATTATGATAAATGTAGTTTTAGCAGACGACCACGTTTTAGTAAGAGATGGCATAAAAGCACTTTTAGAAGATCAAGATGGTATACGTGTTGTTGATGAAGCCTCTAATGGGGTAGAAGCGCTTGAGGTTATAAAAAAGAGCAAGCCGCATTTGTTGATTGTGGATATTAGAATGCCAGAAATGAATGGTATTGAAGTTGTTGCAGAAATTAATAAATTATACAAAGATGTGAGAACGCTTGTTTTGTCTATGCACGATTCTGAAGAATACGTAGTAAAGGCGATTCAAGCTGGTGCCGATGGTTATTTGCTTAAAGGAGCTAGTAAAGAAGAATTTTTAAAAGCATTACAAAAAGTCGCTTCAGGTGGTAAGTATTTTACAGGTGATATTTCTTCTATTATAATGAATAATTTTGTAAACGGAAATATCACACATACATCTGCTGAAGAAAAGCAAATAGAAGATCCGTTCAATCTTACAAGACGAGAAAAACAGATATTGAATCTCGTACTTCAGTTAAAAAATAATAAAGACATTGCCGAAGAACTTCAGATAAGTAAACGCACCGCCGAGGTGCATCGTTTTAATTTAATGAAAAAATTAGACGTTAAAAACCTTTTGGAACTAAGTAATAAGGCGAAGGAATTTGAACTTATTTAATACTTCAATTTTTTACTTTTAATCAAGAATACGTATTTTTTAGTAAATTATGATTATACTTTGCATCTATCCAAAGTATATAATATCACATAATCTGCTATTTTATTCATTCTTTTTTTGAAAGATTCATAAAAACACTTTTCGATAATTACTAATTACGTATTAATTAGTTAATACGTAATTTATATTTATAGAATTAAGTATTTATACTTATTTTTGTACGTATAAAAGTAACTATTATGAAAAGTACACCATCTCTTAAGGCTACAAAATTAAATTTATTAAACTTTAAATCTATTCCGATACGTACATTTTGGATTACTTCAATTTCATTCTTCATGTGTTTCTTCGCGTGGTTTGGTATTGTTCCGTTTATGCCTGATGTTGTTAAAGATTTAGGTTTAACACCTACTCAAAAATGGAATTCGATCATTTTAGCAGTTTCAGGAACTGTTTTTGCCAGATTACTAATTGGAAAATTATGTGATAAATACGGACCAAGATTATGTTACACATGGCTGCTAACATTAGGCGCCATTCCTGTAATTGCATGTGGTTTGGTACAAACGCCTCTACAATTTTTAATATGTAGATTATTTATTGGTTTTATAGGAGCTTCTTTCGTTATTACGCAAGTTCATACCTCTTTAATGTTTGCTCCCAATGTAGTTGGAACCGCAAATGCTACATCGGCTGGTTGGGGTAATTTAGGTGGTGGTGCTAACCGATTAGGAATGCCCTTAATTGCTGCTGCCGTAGTTAGTTTTGGAGTGGCCGATGCCGAGGCGTGGAGATATTCTATGGTTATTGCTGGTATCGTTTGTTTTTTAATGGGAATAGTCTATTACTTTTTTACACAAGATACACCAGAAGGAAACTTTAAAGATTTAAGAGAAGCTGGGGAAACTATCACCACTAAAAAAGATAAAGTTGGTTTTTCAACCGTTATAAAAGATTATAGAACATGGATTCTTTTTGTTGTTTATGCTGCTTGTTTTGGTATAGAACTTACCGTTTATGGTACCATGGACGATTATTTACAAAATACCTTTCAATTAAGTAGACTTACTGCAGGGAACATTGTTTTATCCTTTGCGCTAATGAATATCTTTGCACGCACATTAGGTGGTTTTTTTGGAGATAAATTTGGCAAACTTAAAGGTTTGCGTGGTCGTGTATTATTTCTTGCAGCCATCTTATCATTAGAAGGTATTATGTTAGTTACATTTTCTACTACTACAAGTATTTTCTTAGGAATTATATTTTTAATCCTATTTAGTTTAACAGTTCAAATGGCGGAAGGGGCAACATTTTCTGTGGTACCATTTATAAATAAAAAAGCTATTGGTTCGGTTTCAGGAATTGTTGGTGCAGGTGGTAATGTAGGGGCGTTTTTAGCGGCTATGTTATTAAAATCTAAGGCAGCTGTAGCTGAAAAAGCAGCGCTTGTTTCAAATCAAGGACTAGGTGAAGAAGTTATGAAATCAGCGCAATCTGCAGCGGCATCCAGTGCCGTTTCAAGCGGCTATTTTATCATAGGATTTGTGGTTGTGTTAACAGGTATTTTAGCACTTGCTATTCGTTTTTCGACGGAAGATGAAAGTGTAATGGAATCAAATTCAAATGAAATTAGTCCAGAATTAATTGCTGTTAAGGCTGATTATAAAAGCTAATTTTAATAGATTTAAAAAAAACAAGTAGCTTTTTTATTGTATTACTAATAATAGATTTGGAGCTTGTTTGATGTAATTAAATTATCGTAATTCGTAATAAATCGTATTTGTAAATGCATAAAAAAGAAGTAAAAACTACGTGTTCGTATTGTGGAGTTGGTTGCGGGATTATTGTTAAAAAAGATAACAATAACAAGGTGCTGGTTGAAGGCGACAAAGACCATCCTGTGAACAAGGGTATGCTTTGTTCTAAAGGCATGAATTTACATTACGTTGTTAACGATACTTCCGATAGAATTTTACATCCCGAGATGCGTTGGAGTCGTTCGCATCCGCGCGAACGTGTTAGTTGGGATGATGCTTTAGACAGAGCAGCGAGTGTTTTTAAATCTATAATAAAAAAACATGGTCCGGATAGCGTGGCGTTTTATGTGTCTGGTCAAAGTTTAACCGAAGAATATTATATTGCCAATAAACTAACCAAAGGCTTTTTAGGAACGAATAATATTGATACGAATTCACGTTTGTGTATGAGTTCGGCAGTAGTTGGCTATAAAAAAACCTTTGGAGAAGACAGTGTGCCAGTTTCTTATGAAGATATTGAATTAGCCGATTGTTTTCTTATTACAGGCGCAAATCCAGCCTGGTGCCATCCCATTTTATTTAGACGCATCGAGCAACATAAGGAGAAAAACCCCCATGTAAAAATTATTGTTATTGATCCGCGTAAAACCGATACAGCGAATTTCGCCGATTTGCATTTACAATTAATTCCGGGAACCGATGTTATTTTATACAATGCCATTGCTAGATGTTTATATAAACGAGGATTAATTGATGAAGACTTCATTAAAAACCATACGGAAGGGTTTGATGCCTATAAAACTCAAATTTTCGATACTTCCCTAAAAGAAGCTTCAAAAATATGTGGAATTTCAGAAACTGATATTCGAAAAGCCGCCGATATTATAGGGCTTTCAAAAGGATTTATAAGTATGTGGACCATGGGGCTTAATCAAAGTGTTATTGGCACCGATAAAAATACTGCACTACTAAATTTATCACTAATTACGGGGCAAGTCGGTAAGCCAGGATCGGGTCCGTTTTCATTAACAGGACAACCAAATGCCATGGGAGGTCGTGAAGTAGGAGGTATGGCAAATCTTTTGGCAGTACACAAAGATTTACAAAATGAAGAACACCGTAGAGAAGTCGCACAATTTTGGGGAGTCGATCAAATATCACCAAAACCAGGTTTAACTGCTACCGAAATGTTTGATGCTTTAGAATCTGGGAAATTAAAAGCCATTTGGATTGCTTGTACCAATCCGTTAGTAAGCTTACCAAATACGCATCGTATAGAACGCGCCATGAAAAATGCTAAGTTTGTGGTTGTTCAAGATATTTCGCATAAATCTGATACCGTAGCTTTTGCCGATTTGGTACTGCCCGCTGCTGGTTGGTTGGAAAAAGAAGGGACGATGACGAATTCGGAGCGACGAATTTCTTATCTGCCAAAGGAAATTAATGCGCCGGGTGAAGCCAGACCCGATGTGGAGATTTTTTGCGATTTCGCACAGCGTATGGGCTTCCGAGGATTTAATTTTAACAGTGCTGAAGAAATTTACGAAGAATATTGTTCGATGACTAAAGGAACAAAAATTGATATATCGTTTCTTAATTACGACCGATTAAAAAGTGAAGGCACCTTCCAATGGCCCGTACCAGAACACCGTCATGCTGGAACACAAAGACTTTTTCAAGATAAAAAGTTTTATACACCGTCTCAAAAAGCCATTTTTAATGTGGCAACCAACATAGAAAATAAGTCATTACAACCTAATGGAACTTATCCTTTGGTTTTAACAACAGGAAGAGTGCGCGACCAATGGCACACCATGACTAAAACCGGGAAAGTATCGCGTTTAAAAACGCATTATCCAACACCAGTATTAGAAATTAACCCTGTTGATGCGTATTTGAGTAAAATAAAAGATGGTGATATTACCGAAATTAAAAGTGAAAATGGCGTTGTTAGAGTACGTGCAAAAGTTACCGATAACATTGTAAAAGGTTGTGTGTTTTTGCCGATGCATTGGGGTAAACAACTGCAAAGCGATTTAAACAGAGCTAACAATTTAACCAATACATTGCTTGATCCAGTTTCAAAAGAACCAGATTTTAAATACACACGCGTATCGGTTTCAAAATATAAAAAGGCAGTCGAAAAAATAATCATTGTTGGTGCCGGCGCTGCAGCCTTCAGATTTGTTCAAAATTATAGAGAATCTAACGAAGTTGATGAAATTCATGTTTTTTCAAAAGAGCCTAATTTGTTCTATAACAGGGTGTTGTTGCCGGAATATGTGACTGAAGAATTATCTTGGGATCAACTTCTTAAAATAAAACAAAAAGAGCTAAGTAAATTAAATATTAAAGTCTATCCAGAGACTTCCATTAATACAATCGATTCTGAAAATAAAGAGGTTACAGATACTAATGGCGAGAAACATACCTTCAATAAATTAATTCTGGCAACAGGAAGTCGTGCATTTATTCCAAAAGATGTTCAAATAGATTTGCCAGGGCGTTTTACCATGCGGAATAAAAATGATGCCGATAGATTTAAATCCTATTTAGATGCTACAGGTTTACCACCCGAAGAGCAACATGTGGTTATTGTTGGTGGTGGTTTATTAGGTTTGGAGTTAGCAGCGGCCATGAAGCACAAAAACGTAAAAATTACGATTATTCAACGAGCTTCGAGATTAATGGAGAGACAGTTAGATAAAGTTTCCAGCAAGTTGTTGGCTTTAGATGTGCAGGAACGTGGTATTCAAATTTACTTCGATAATGAGGTTAGTACGGTGTTTGATGATGAAGATACAGGCGAATTAAACATTACTTTAAAGAGTGGTAAATTTATTTCTGCCAATGCTATTGTGTATGCTATTGGAACCATCCCAAATGTAGAAATTGCCAGAGAAAATGGCATTTTATGCAGCCGTGGGGTGAAGGTGAATCAGCATTTACAATCGTCTCATCCAGATATTTTTGCTATTGGTGAAATTGCTGAATTTAATAATCAGTTATTCGGAATTACTTCAGCAGCCGAAGAGCAGGCTACTATATTAGCAAACTTCATAGCAGGAGATGTGAGTTCATCTTATAACGGATCAGTGTTAATGAATATATTGAAATTCAACGATTTAAATCTGTGTAGTATTGGTGATATTGATGTTCCTGAAAACGACGATTCGTATGAAGAAGTTATTTTCACCGATATTACCAAACGTTATTATAAAAAATGTATCGTTAAAGACGATTTATTGATTGGTGCGGTCTTAATGGGCGATAAAAATGAGTTTGCCGAATTTAAAACCATGATTGAGAGTAAAATAGAAATGTCTGAAAAACGAAATACTCTATTGCGAGGTGCTTCCAACGATGTTCCTGTTTTAGGTAAATTAGTGTGTTCCTGCAGTCAGGTAGGGGCAGGAAATATTGAAGAAGCTATTAAAAGTGGTTGTAATGATTTTACTGAGTTATGTAATAAAACAGGTGCTGGTTTAGGTTGTGGAAGCTGTAAAACAGAGATAAGGGAAATTTTAAATAACGCAAAGGTATTGGCATGAAGGAATCTTTTAGATTAATAGTTAATGGCGGTGTGTTATCACCTGGTGAGTTAAAATACATTTGTGAAGCCGCCGAAAGTTTAGGATTAGATACCATATCTTTTGGTTCTAGACAAGACATTATATTTCCAGAACCTGTCGATTTAGAAAAACTAAAGACTTTTGATAAACTTCAAATCGTGTTGCCAAATCAGGTTCGTACAGAAAATATGGTGTCGTCTTATGTATCGGCAGATATCTTTCCAAATACCTCATGGCTAACAAGCGATCGTTATTTGTATGTTTTAGAACAATTTAAACACACCCTTAAATTACGTGTAAATATTACCGATCCTAAACAACGTTTAGTACCCTTATTTACAGGACATATTAACTTTATTGCTTCAGAGCATGAAGACTATTGGTATTTATACATTCGTCTTCCGGAATGGAAAAAAACAGTCATGTATCCGGCGCTTATTTACAGTTGGGATTTAGACAAAGTAGAGCTCGCCATCGAAAATATTTTGCAGGAAGAACCAGAGAATGTAGAAACTATTTTCGAATTGGTTAGTGATGCTATTGATACCAATAACAGAACGGTAGACAAACCATTAGATGTGCCATTTTATCCATTTCCGTATTACGAAGGCATGAACCGAATTGGGGACAAATATTGGTTGGGATTGTATTGGCGAAATAACCGCTACGACTTGGCTTTTCTAAAAGCCATGTGCGAGTTGTGTGCAGAAAATAAAATAGGTAAAATATCTATTACCCCATGGAAATCCTTTATTGTTAAAGGTATTCCGTTACAGGCAAAACTACAGTGGGAAAAATTTTTAGGTAAATTCGGTATCAATGTGCGTCACTCTATGCTGGAGCTAAACTGGCATTTACCGGTAAATGATAAAGAGGCTTTAAACCTTAAAAAGTACCTGGTAACCAATTTCGATCAAAACGATATTAGTACCTATGGTTTAACCTTCGGACTCACCAATTACGCCAGTAACGCCTATTATTTCACGTCTATAGTGGTCGAAAAAAACAAACAGCCAGAAGCGTTGGGCGATTTTGTAATTCGAGATACGTATAATTTATTGTACGCCAAAAATTTCGATCCGAATACTCGCGATTATATCATGCACGTTCAAGATGTAGATAAAGTAGAACTACCTGGGTTGTTAATGGAATTAAGTCAGTTGTACTTCGATCAACTAGGTACAGAACGAGAAGATATTACTTTGCAAGAAGTTAAAAAAGAAGCTTCAGAAGAACAAGTGTTTCAATGCAAAGATTGTTTAACGGTTTACAACGAGATTTATGGCGATATTACTCAGCATATTTCACCAAATACACCTTTCGAAACATTGCCCGATAGCTATGAATGTTCGCTGTGTGAAGCGCCAAAAAGTAGTTTTGAGAAGAAAATTTTGGTTAAATAAATATATCGTGTATCCCATGATTTGATTACAAACTAAAAATATCCAGAGCAAATCAACCGCCGATAGTAATCATGCTTCTATTGTTATTGTGGAGTTTAGGCTTTTGTAATTTTTTTAACGTATCCATACCTCCACGCACTTTAAACTTCGCCTGAACTGCTTTTTGAATGATAGGCTCAATAGATTTTCCTTCACGAAGTTTAGTTAATAAATCGGATTCTTCGGAAGAAAATAAACAGTTTTTTAATTGACCGTTTGCGGTTAAACGCAGTCTATTGCATGAGTCGCAAAATGGGTTGGTAACAGAACTAATAATAGCAAAACTGCCTTGATAACCAGTTATTTTATAATTCTTGGACGTATCATTTGGAGCATCTTGGAGCCTCTCAATTTGGTTTTCTGGAAAAGAGGCATTTACATATTCCATCACTTCTTTATAAGACACCATTTTGCTTAAATCCCATTTATTGCCATCGAAGGGCATGAATTCTATAAATCGAATCACTATTGGAAGCTCTTTGGTTAAGTTTATAAAATCAATGATTTCATTCTCGTTAAAGTCTTTCATTAGCACCACGTTTACTTTTACTGTAAAACCTTCTTCTACTAAAAGCAGCATGTTTTTATAAACGATTTCGAATTGATCGCGACGGGTAATTTGATGAAATTTATTTTTGTCTAATGAATCTAGACTAATATTTATTTTTTTAACGCTATTCTGTTTTAATACATCAATAAATTTGTCAATTATTACAGCATTCGAGGTAATAGATAATTCAACTGGTAGCGTAGCCAGTTTTTCTAATATAACAGGAATATCTTTTCTAATTAAGGGCTCTCCACCGGTGAGTCTAATCTTAGTAACCCCATGATTGACGAACGTTTTTGCTATTTCATAGATTTCTTCATAGGTCATTATATGACTTTTAGGCGACAATTGAACGCCTTCTTCTGGCATACAATATGAACAACGTAAATTACAGCGTTCTATTAGTGAAATGCGTAAATAGGCATGGTTCCTACCATGTAAATCTTGTAATATGTTTTTATTTTTGTTCATTTCTTTGCTCTGTTTAATTGTTGAATCGTTGAATTGTGTAATCGGTTAAACGACTAAACGATTCCACGAATAAACGTTTAATCGTGTCGGGCTCCTTTTAAAATTCTGAAAATATGTAATACCGAAGGAAAAATAGCATCCATAGATTCACTTGCACCATTGGTTGATCCAGGTAATGCCAGTATTAAAGTGTTTTTAAGAGTACCCGCAATACTCCTAGATAGCATCGAATATGGGGTTCTGTCTTGACCGTAATTACGAATCGCTTCTTCAATACCAGGAATGCGTCTGTCTAATAGCGGTGTAAGCGCTTCTGGGGTAACATCTCTTGTCGAAAGTCCAGTACCTCCTGTAAATATTATTAAATCGATGCCCCGACTTTGATACATTTTTGCTTTTTCCTGAATGATGTCTTTTTCATCTGGAATTATGATGTATTCTTCAACGTTTACCTCGCAAGTTTCTAATTTTTCAATAATGGCTTTTCCTGCTTTATCTTCTTTATGTCCCTCCGAAATTGTATCGGAACACACTATAACAGCAGCAGTTAAATCTTTTCTAAACCTGTCTTTAAAGTCCGATTTACCACCTTTTTTGTTTAATAATTTTATATGATGAATTTCGATTCCTTTATCTATTGGTTTCAGCATGTCGTACATGTTTAAAGCAACCACGCTGGCACCATGCATTGCTTCAACCTCAACACCTGTTTTGTAAATAGTTTTTACGGTGAAAATTACTGTTATTTCTAATTCGTCTATTTCGTATTCAACACTAGTAAATTCAATAGGCAAGGGGTGGCAATCTGGTAAAATATCAGGTGTTCTTTTTACTCCTAATAAACCCGCGGCTTTACTCATGGCAAATACATTGCCTTTTGGAACCGAATCGTTTTGAATGGCGATTATGGTTTCGGGTTTGCTGACTTTCACAATAGCTTGTGCTACCGCGGTTCGTAATGTTGTGCTTTTATGTGTGATATCTACCATTATATGTTGATGCGTTGAATTGTTTAACTGTTTAATTGTGAGTTTCGTAAAGCGTTTAACTTATTAGAATTTTTTTCAATTTCGGTTCTAATTAATTGATAATTATTTTCTTTAATATAATTTAATTCTCTTGCAATTATTATTTGATTTAGTACTTCCATTAATGAACTAAACGATAAAGATGTAAAATGAGCTTTATCTTTACTGGTATTTCTTGATGTGCTCTCTGCTAAATTATAAGCAATCGAAACCGAAGCTCTTCTTAATTGATTTGTTAATCCGAATTTTTCTTCACCGGGAAAATCCTTCGTGATTGTATAAATTATTTTAACTAGTTCCTTAGAATCAATCCAAACATTTAGTTTTTCAGATGCAAACGTGTATGCCATATTTACGATTTAACAATTAAACAAATTAACGATTCCACAAAACACTTACGTGTTTTTCTTCCATTGATGTGTGTCGTCTTCAAAAATCTCTTTTCCAAAAACGGGGACATGTGCTTTAATTTCTTCAACTATATATTCTAATGCTTTAAAAACTACTTTTCGTCTAGGTGAAGACACAAATACAAATAAGCAAATTTCTCCTGCTTTTACAGTGCCTAAACTGTGATAAATGTGCATACAGGTTAATTCAAATTTTTCAAAAGCCGCTTCTCGAATGTCGTGAAACTTTTGGTTAGCCATATCTTCATAAGCGGTATATTCTATGGCAGCAACCGTCTTTCCATCAATTACATCAGCTCTCACCTGACCTAAAAATATATTGTGCGCACCAATACTGGTTTTGGTTTGATGTTTTGCGATGGATTCTCCAATAAATTCTGAAGAAATAGCTCCTTGTTTGAATACGCTTTTTGGTTTTTTATCTGTCATTTGTTAATGCTTTTTGATGTTGTTCTAAAAATGCTTTTACTTCGAAAGCACTTTCTTTAATACTATAGCAGTTTAAAATATTTAATTTATTTAATACTGAAACAGCTTGTTTACTTCGTATTCCTGACTGGCAAAAAATAACTTTTTGTTTTTCAGAATCTATTTTGTGAACCGACTTTTTAAGTTCGCTTAATGGAATATGCGTGATATAATCACTTTTAATTTTTGGGAGTTCATGTTTTTCACGAATATCAATAAACTGGACATTTTCTAAATTTAAAATGGTATCAATGGATAATTCTAAAATCTCAAATTCACAATTAATAATTAGTTCTTTATTTTGAAAATTCTGTTGTTCATTTAAAACTTTGGAAACTTCATTCTCGGATTTGTTAATTTTCAAGAATGATGTTTGAGATGTTAATGCATTATAAAAAAGTAATTTTCCTGAAAGCACATTTCCAATTCCTAAGATAATTTTTAAAACTTCGTTGGCTTGCATGCTACCAATAATACCAGGTAAAACCCCTAAAACGCCAATTTCTGAACAATTTGGAACCGAATCTTTTTTAGGCGGATTCGGAAAGAGACAGCGATAACTGGGTCCGTTTTCATAATTAAATACCGAAACCTGACCTTCAAATTTATAAATAGCGCCATACACTAAAGGTTTATTGGCGATAATACAAGCATCATTAACCAAATAACGCGTTTCAAAATTATCCGATCCATCAACGATAATATCGTACTGATTAAACAAATCGAGTGCATTTTGATAATCTAATTGATACGGATAGGCATTAATTGTAATCGTATCATTTAAATCCTCTAATCGTTTTTTAGCGGCAATGGCTTTGTTTTGTCCTAAGCTTGAAGTGCCAAATAATATCTTGACGTTGTAAATTAGATTCGTCAACAACATCAAAATCAATAATGCCCAAAGTGCCAATACCTGCGGCTGCTAAATATTGCAAAACAGGACACCCTAATCCGCCAGCACCAACCACCAAAACTTTAGCGTTAGATAGTTTGTCTTGACCAATTTGACCAATTTCTGAAAGGATGATATGTCTGTTGTATCTATTCATATGTTAATTTTTATCGCATAACACTTAGACAATCCTGCAAAAGGCGGTAATAAAGCGATTTCGTTTCCTGTGATTTTTGTTTCAAACGATACCAACTCTTGGTTTTGTGCCACTTGAAAATCTTTGTTTTTTAGTTCCGGATATTTTGAATACAGATTATTTAAAAGCTCAGAAATTAAGTTGCCAGAAAAACTCAGATTCTCTTCTTCGCATTTAGTGACTTCAGCAATTAGTCCAAAATATTTTATGTGTAATTGTCATTTTATAATCTCTTTTAATTGGTCGGGCGTATTAATATTATTGTGTAAAATGTATTATCGTCTTTATTCAAGACAATATTTTTAATGTTGCATTTATTTACTGCAAATTGTAATCGTCGTTCTCCTTCATTTAAAAGTTTTAAAAATATGTGTTCACATTGTTTTTTATAAAGTGCTATTAATGGCATGGTTTTACCTTTACTTTCAATTTGGATAATTTCAGATTCGTCATCAATTGCATCAATTAATTTTTTTAAAATTTCAGAAGTTAATCAACGGAATATCACAACTTAAAACTAAATTATATTCAGTTTTAGAATGCTTTCAGTCCTGAATAAATTCCAGCTAACGGACCTGCGTTTTCAATATGATCTTCTATTCGTTTTAATACCGAAAATATCATAATCTTTATTATTTGAAACAATAATGATATTGGAGACTAAAGGTTTTAAAGCTTCAATACTATATTGTAACAAATGGTTTGCCTTCAAACAATAAAAAGCCTTTATCTCTTCCCATTCGGGAACTTTTTCCACCGGAAAGAATAATACCTGTTATGTTTTTTTTGTCTATCATTTTAAGTGAAAAATAATTTTACACAAGCAATTATTAATACAAAGGCTAAGCATATATCGTAATATTTGTATCGTTCCATTTTTTGCTTCCAAAATAACCTCCTAGAACTCCTCCAATTAAAGCGATGACCACTAATAATAAATGATTCTATCTCTATTTGAATACCGCTACTTACTTGACCTACGAGTCCTGCAGCAGAATTCACCCAAATAAATAGCGCCGAAACAGCTGCAGCTTCTTTCATATTTCCCCAATGAAGTAATAAAATTAATGGGGTTAAAATAATGCCACCACCAATACCAATTAAGCCAGAGAAGAAACCAATAATACCACCAACTAAAAGTCCTTGCCACAGTTTAACTTCTTTTATATTTTCCGTTTCTTTACCAAAAACATTCAGCATTTTTAAAATAGCAAACACTAATAAAATGGCTAATATTTTTTTGTAAATAGATGCGTCAATTTCGATGGTACCACCTATAAATGCCAGAGGAATAGAAGTGATTGCAAATGATAAAAACAGTTTTTTATTAAAATAGCCTTCTTTATAATAATAATAAAATGAAATACCTGCAACAAATAAATTGAGTAATAGGGCAGTGGGTTTCATGGTTTCTGGTGCGAACGAAAACAAAGCCATTAATGCTAAATAACCACTGGCTCCACCATGTCCAACACTGGAATATAGAAATGATACTATGGGGAGTATTAGTAGAAACAGATATATGATTGTTCTATTTTGTAAGCATTTTTTTATAAATTTTCAATTTTTTGAATTTGAACATCTAAAAATTCCCAGCATCTATTATTAATATCATCAAAAACTTGGATTAATGATTTTCCGTATTCGGTTAATTCGGCGCCACCGCCACCTTTTCCGCCTGTACTATTAATTGTCACAGGTTTTTTAGCCGATTTGTTTACTGAGTCAATAAGGTTCCATGCTTTTTTATATGATAGATTTAATGATTTTGCAGCTTTTGATAACGAGCCTGTTTCGTCGATTGCTTTAAGTAATTGTACTCGACCTTCGCCTAATAACACATGGTTATCGTACTCAATCCAAACTCTACTTTTAATTTTATAACTCATAATAAATGGGTTTATACTGGTAATAAAAGAACGTTAACCATATCGCCAATTTCGATTATGGAAAGGTGTCGTCAGCATATAAACCATGCATTTGCAATGGCAAATGTTTGCAACATGGCAGAACTTTGGCCTTCTAAAATTTCTACAGTTCCATTGCTATGTAATAGCTTTTAAATATTGCGGTCGGTCTCCATTTTTGATGAATTTTGAAATTGATTTTGCCATAATACGTGGCAGTTCCAAATCTTCATTATCCATCATTTTTTGCAATGCGATATACACATAGGCGTAGAAACATGTTAGTGCCGCTGCCGGATTTCCTGGAAGTGCAAAAATTAATGTTTTGTCTTTTTTTCCGAAGAATAAAGGTTTTCCTGGTTTTTGTTTTACTTTATAAAAAAGAGCTTCAACTTTTAAATCTTCAAGAGCTTTACCAACAAAATCATAATCCCCAACAGAAATGCCACCCGAAATAATAACGAGGTCGTTTTCGGTTATAACTGATTTTAGTATGGCTTTTGTTTTATTATAATCATCTTCGACTTTATGAAGAGTTACATCATAAAATTTAAGATTATAGAGTGCGTTTTGAAGCATTTTGGAGTTGCTTTCATATATTTTTCCATAGGTTAATGCTTGTCCTGGTTCAATTAATTCGTTTCCAGTGGTAACAATAGCAATGGTTGGTTTTTTAAATACAGAAACGTTTATAATTCCTAACGAAGCTAAATAACCAATAGCTGCGGGCGTGAGTTTTGTGTTTTTTGATAGTGCTAAGTCACCTTTTTTTACTTGTTCGGCAACTGGTCTGATATTATGATTTATTGGAATATGAGATTCCAATTTAATTTGGTTATCATGAATACTCACTTTTTCTTGCATGATAACGGCATTTGCAGAATCGGGAACCGGAGCACCTGTAAATATGCGAACAGCTTCTCCTTTTTTTAAATTTGGTTGCAAAGAATCGCCAGCTTTTATTTCTCCAATTAAAGTATAGGTAAAACTGTCGTGAAGATTTACCGCATAGCCATCCATCGCAGATTGCCTGAAAGGAGGCATATTTATTGGGGAAAAAACATCCTCAAAAAGTTTGTAACCGCCCGCTTTTTCAATAGGTTTATTCGTGCTTTTTAATAGTGGATAACTAGTATTTTTTACTAATTGGATGGCTTCTAAAATGGATATCATTAAAAATTCGTTATGTATTTGCAAATATAACGTTTTTTAATAATATGTATTGAGCTAAAATGGAAGTATATTAAGTAAAAGGTACAAGAAGTCGAATTTTATTTCTTGATGAACTTATTTTTTTTTCATCATTTAATTGCTTAATAATTCTTGATATTACAACTCTTGAAGTGTGTAAATCGTGAGCAATTTCTAAGTGGGTGATTTCAAGATCACAATTATTATTAATTTGCGCTTTATGGATTAAAAATTTTAGAATTCGTTCATCTAAATTCATAAAAGCTAAACTATCTACGGCATCTATCATTTCTAAGAATCTAAAATGATAACTATCAATTATATAATAGCGCCACGATTTGTGTTTAATTATCCATTGGTCTATGTATTGTACAGGTATAAAAATAGCTTCAAGATCTTTTTCTACGATTCCCTTAAAGATGCTTTGTTTTTTATTTATGCAATTAGCGAACGAAATGGCACAAGTATCACCACTTTCAAGGAAATACAAGACAATCTCTTCACCATTTTCTTTCCTTCTAATAATCTTTAATACACCTTCTAAAATAAGTGGCATATAAGACATTTTAGCACCTATATTAATTAATAGTTCACCACTTTTATAAGACTTGTACTCTCCTACATTAATGATGTCGTCTATTAATTCCGTGTCAAATTTTTTAGAAAAATATTTCTTTAATTTTTTCTTTAATATCAGTTGTTGATTTTTCACTTTGAACAGCTAACAAAAGGTTAAACAGAAATGAGATTTAACAAAAAACCCTCCAGCCATACCTAGAGGGTTTAAACTCGAAACTTAAATTATAAAAATCCAACCAATAGATATATATTTAAGATATGTAAATGTAAAATTTTGAAGCTCTAGAATAACTGATATTTATCAGGTTTTTCTTATATGAAATGATTAAAAAGAGTAACAATTGTTACAATTTAAGTATTTGATTTTCAAATAAATATCTAGGGTAAATCTACGTGTATTAAACTTTAAAATAAGGACTGACAATATTTTCCTTTATTTTAAAGGAAATAGAATGCGAATTTTATTTCTTGTAGAATATATTTTGTTTTCATCATGCAATTGTTTCACAATTCTGGAGATAACTACTCGAGATGTGTTTAAATCGTTTGCAATGTCTAGATGTGTAATATCTAAGTCTTTGGTATTGTTAACCTTAGCTTTGTCTGCGAGGTATTTTAAAATTCGTTCTCCTAGATTCATAAAAGCTAAACCATCAATAGTATCTACCATTTCTAATAATCTAAAATGATAACTATCTATAATAAAATGGCGAAACGATTTAAATTTTGAAAGCCAAATATCGATTGAATCTACTGGTAAAAATATGGCTTCTAAATCTTTTTCAATTATCCCTCTAAAAATGCTTCTTTTTTTGTTTATACAATTCGCAAAAGAAATAGCACATGTATCACCACGTTCTAGAAAATGAAGCACAATTTCTTCACCATGATCATCTTTTCTCATTATTTTAACAATACCATCTAATAATAAAGGAATATGGGTCATTTCATCACCAATATCTATCATGAGTTCGCCACTTGGTATTTTTTTATATTGGCCAACTTTTACCATTTCATCAATTAATTCTTCCTCTAAAATGTTAGAATAATATTTTGTGATTTTTTCTTTTAAAAATAGCTCTTGATCGTTCACTTGTATGGCTTATTGTAGTTTATACAAAGATAACAAAAAAGTAAAGAAAAACCCTCTAGCCATACCTAGAGGGTTTGAAGTTCAAAAATGAACTTTTTTAATTCAATAAAATAAATATTGAATTAAAACTTAATTTGTATTTGAGCTAATAACGCATCGTTATCAACGTTTACAACGGTATCAATATTAGCTTGATAATTTAATTGGAAACGAACTTTATCGTTAAAGAAATAGTTAGCACCTATGGTCATTCGTTCCATATAACTGCCATCGTCTTTTAAGTCTAAATTCGGATCGAAAAATTCATATTTAAAAACGGGTTGAATTTTTTCGTCCACACTATATGACGCCATTACATAAGCACCGTCTCTTCTTTCTCCAAGAGCAACTGGTGTAGAACCACAACCACCTGAAGCACCACTAAAATAAGCACCTTCGTCGTAGATGTATTCTGCTTGAACCGCTAATTTATCTAATTGCAATAAGAATTCAGCTCCGTAAGAAGTTCGAGTTTCCTCTTCGTTATTTGGAATAGGATAACCATATCTAAAGCTACCACCTACAGTTAAATAATTTGTAACTTTATAAGTAGCTCTTCCTATAATGTCTTTTTTGGTGTTATCGTCTTTTACTTGTAAACCTCTACCATTCATGACTGCTACCCAATAGTTGAATTTAGTATAATTATTACCTCCTAAAAGCATTAAACCAAAGTCTCTTTGTGGTGCAACCAGTTGATCGGCTACAATAGATCTGTCGATAGTTGTTAAGCTATGGCAAGGTGTTGCAACATCTAAACTGAATGGTTGTTTAAAAGTACCAACTGATACTTTTGCCCAATTGTATTTAGTGTACGATACAAAGGCATCCATAAGATAGGCATCGCCAGTACTTCCAACAAACGGGCTTGCTTCAAGCATGAAGTAGTACGAAAAATCTTTATAAACAAGACCTCTTGCACCAATTCTAGCGCGTTTAAATTTAAATGTGTTATCGCTGGCATCTGTAAAATTGTAATCATATTCTGGTTGAATGTAACCAAATATAGTTACTGCAGGCGCTTTTAAGGAGTCGTTTCCTACAGGTAAATCACCTTCGCAACCTTGGGCAAATGCATTACCTGATAGTAAAAGGATGCAAATTGTGATTGCGATATATATATTATTTTTCATCATTATATGTAATTTAGAATTTCTATTAATTAGTTACAACTGGATAGTTTTTTGGCACTGAAGAACTCCATTTGTTTGAGGTCCAAGAAGGATTATTATTGTATAATCCATTCATGCCAAATGTTAAACTATAGGCGTCGTAGCCAAACACTCTTAAACATGCTGTAACTACTGCAGATGTTTGTCCGGTATAGCAGTAAATAACAACCTTAGCATTATTGTCAAGTCCTAAATAGGTGTCGTCTCCAAGGTTTAATGGAAGTATACGATTAGCACCAGTAATATGTCCGAAACCTGAATAATCTGTTTCTGAAAAATAATTATTAATAAAGTAGCCACTTGGGTTTGCTAAAACATCTGATCCTTTAACTGTTGCTGGTGTGAAACCTGCTGCTACTACTTCTTCAACTCTGCTTTTAAGAATAGCTAGACCATCTGAAGATAAACTGGTTATAGTTGGATCTTTATAAACTACTTTAGCGGGTGCAGCGGCATAAGACCAATTTGCATGCCCGTTAGCAATGTTTCCAGTAATGGCATTGTTCCACGAGGTTGCGTTATTAGAATTCCATCCAGACATACCCCATTTTAAGGCTTGTGTACGAGAGATATCCATATAAACGTAATAAAGCAGTTGCATAACAAGCGGTTTGACCTGTGTAGCAAACCACTAATATAGGTTTAGTACCGGCTTTAGGAGCTTCGGTTAAGATATTAGCGAATGCTACGTTGTTAGCTCCCGCAACATGACCCGCTGTAAAATCGGCGCTACTTCTAATGTCCATTATATAATATGAGCTTAAAAAAGCGTCAACATCGGTAGCTGCTGCAGGTGGACCAGCAACAAATTTTTCATTTAATGAATTCGTTAATATATTATCTATATCTAGATTGTTATCCTCAACATATTCTTTCATCAAGGTAAATTTCGGTGTTGCCACCACGCCCTCAGAAGGATCGTCTCCACGGTCGCAAGATGTTAGAAAGAATGTTGGAATTATTAGTAATCCTAAAATTAAAAATGATATTTTTTTCATGACTTAATATTTAATAGTTAATTGGTTTTTTTTATTCTACAACTGGATACATGTTAATTTCTTTTTTTGTAAACGCATCCGAGCCTTTATCTTTTAATAGGTTATTCATAAAACTATTTTCGCCATAGGCTAAGTTTCCAGTGTTATAACCTAGCACATTTAAGTAGGCAACTACATAAGCAGCTTTTTGTCCTGTGGCTTCATAAACCACTATTTTTTCTTTAGCAGGAAGTGTTAATAAATCGTTAGTTAATGATGCTTCTGGATTATAGTGTAAAGATCCTGGTAAATGCCCTTGACATTTATCTTGACCCCAGTAGTTTACTATGTAAAAGTTTTCAGGATTTTCGAATACATCTGTAGATTTTACGATAAATTCATTATAAGGTTTTGCAAATAATTCTTCTAATCGTGCTTTTAGAATGTCTTTTCCTTCAGTTTTACCAGTTTTTAATATAGGGTGCTCACCTTTTACTAGTTTTTCTTTTTCGGTAGATTCTATTTTAGAAGCAAAATCGTTGGAGAT
The DNA here is from genome assembly GCA_963704215.1 of uncultured Flavobacteriaceae bacterium. Lineage (GTDB taxonomy): Bacteria > Bacteroidota > Bacteroidia > Flavobacteriales > Flavobacteriaceae > Mariniflexile. The sequence goes on along the minus strand of CAVPHK010000007.1, from coordinate 2,417 downwards.
ATTTTTGTTCCAGGCATTGTTTGCAAAGTCTTCTCTCCAAGAGCTCATTCCCCATTTCATGCTGGCAACATTTGAGTAGCCTGCTAATTTTAATAGACCAGCGTAGTAAGCCGCAGATTGTCCGGAATAGCATACAAGAACTATTTTGTCAAAATCGGCCGGTTTAATTTTGGTTTCGAAATAGGTAAGTAAAGTTTCTGCTTTTACATTTGCAGCGCCTTTAATGTGTCCGTATTGAAACCAGCTTTCGGTTCTTATATCGATAACATGATATTTAGGATTTTTCATGTTATCTTTTACCTCAGAGGCCATTATAATAGGTAATTCCCCATTAATAATGTTGTTGTTTTCGTCAAGGTATTTTACAAGTGTTTCGAATTCGTCTGGTGGATCAATTAAGGAATTAGTCGCAGCAGAAAAATTGCTGAATAACGCCGTTGTTAAAATAAATATTACAAATACAAAAAATGATTGTTTTTTCATGGTATAAAAGTTTAATGTTCAGTGGTTTATAATGAATAAAATTAGAGTCTAAACAGGTCTATTTTTATGACTTTTATCAACTTTTATCTATAAATAATCGGTATATTGAGTAACATTTGTTACATATGTAATTAGTGTGTTTTACAGGGCGTTAAATGAGTTTTAAAATGGTTTTTAAAAAGGAAGATTTTAGTTTAAAAAAATATTTTTAAGGAAGCGCATTATTTGCTGTAAAAAAAACGCTAGAAGACTAACTTTTGAAGCAAAAAAAAACTGCTTCAAAAGCAGTTTTTTTTAATTATGATGGTAAATTAACAGCCTCCTTCAACGGGAGCCTTCTTTTTCTTTTCTATAGTAATTACCTTTTTAGGTTGAGATTTTATTACAACTTTTGGTTTTTCAACTACTTCTGCTGCTTTTGCAGCTTCTGCAGCTTTCTTAACAGACTCAGCAATAAAACCTTTTATGTCATTTGCATATTTTTCTACTTCAACAGTTTTTGTAATTAATTTATTATGTTCATAACTATTTTCAATGGGTAGTACTTTTAAATTAGTGTACCCTAATTGATACAAAATCATATGCGGAGCAATGGCTTGCTCAGGATTTTTACCATATAAAACAACCGTTTTGTTTTTATTTTGAAGTTCTTTAAATATACCAATATTTTCATCATCTAAAATAGCCGCACTATTAATATTTATGGCATTTTCAAGATGGCCTCTGTTGTAATCATGATGTTTTCTAACATCAACTAATACATAGTCTGGTTTATTTATTTCATCTAAGGATACAAACAAATTTTCAGTAGCAATTTTATCTAAAGTTTCAACTGTATTAAATAGATACAAGTTTTTAGGTCTTTTAAATGATAAAACACCAATTAAAACAACTAAAATAAACAACGTCGTGGCAATAGATATTCTTTTGGTTTTTTCTAATTCTTTCATGAATTTCCTTTTAAAAAGTTTTTAATTTAGCAACCACCTTCTACCGGTGCTTTCTTTTTTTTCTCTATTGTAACAACTTTTTTAGGAGCTGCTTTTTTTACAACAACAGGCTTCTCAACTTTAATTTGTTCTGGGTATGCAACACCAAAGTGCATGCTTGCAGCTTTTCTAAAAGTATATTTTTCAAAATCTACTGCAGCCATATTTTCAGTTGGAACTGGCGGGTTAATAATTGTTAAAAACCATTGGTTAACGCCACCTGCTAATACTTTTATATTTTTATACCCTAACCTGTTACATAATACCCAGGCCTGATCTGCATAAAAATTATCATTAGAGAATAATACCAAATCATATTGATCTTGATTTAAATATAATTCACTTTCTTCATCTAATAATTTGCTTAAAGGAATATTTATCGCATTCGAAATTGTGTAATTGTTGTAATCTTCTTTAGACCTCACATCTACTAAAATAATTGAAGGATCTTTAGCTATAATTTTATGTGCTAACTCATCAGTAGAAATATATCTTTCAGGATTTATTACATTACTTAATAATTCTTCAGGTTTTATTCCTTCGTGTTTTTTATACTTTGGTAAAAAGACTAAACCACCTGCTAGAATTATAAAAATTAAAGCTAGAATTTTATATCTAAAAGCTAAAAATTTTGCTACTTTTTTCTTAACCATTTTGTGTGAATTATTGTTTTAATAAAATATTTTTTTTACGCGTTCTCTTATTTTGTCCGATAACGCAAAAATGCCAATCGCTAAAATGGTAAATATGAATATAAACCAATACGGGTTAATGCCAAATGAATCCATCAGAGTTAGGTTGCCCATAAATGAACCTTCATATAGTGGTTGAAAAAAAGTGAAAAGTTCTGAGAAAATTAACACACCAATCATAATACCAATAACATAAATTATAGCATCAATCTTTCCAATGGCAACGGCGCATAAACTAGTACCCGGACAAAAA
>CAVPHK010000006.1:0-499040 GCA_963704215.1 uncultured Flavobacteriaceae bacterium | reverse complement strand
AAAGCCATTGCAGAATCTATGTTTTTTGGTGTGATACCTATCGCTACAAGCGTTTCGTGTGTGCCATTTATGCTGGATTATGTGAAAAGGGGTATTTTAATTGAAGCCGATTTAAAACTAATGATTATTCAAATTGAAGAAGCCTTAAAAGATGTTAATGCCTTAGAATTAATGGCTGCAAGGGCTGCTAATTGGTCGCAAAACTATACATTAGAGGTGTTTGAAAACGAAATTTATATATTGTTACATCCTTAATGAAAGTTTTACAGCTCATAGATTCTTTAAATACCGGAGGTGCCGAACGCGTCGCTGTAAATTATGCGAATGCTTTAGCTTCAAGGGTTGAAGCATCTTATTTGTGCGCAACTAGAGAAGAAGGTTTGTTAAAGGAAAGTGTTTCAAAGGAGGTTGAATATTTGTTTTTAAATAAAAAGTCAACTTTCGATTTTAAAGCTATATATAAACTTAATAGGTTTATAAAAGTAAACAGCATTGAGATTATTCATGCTCATGCGTCCTCATTTTTTATAGCAACTACAATTAAATTATTGAATCCAAAACTTGTTTTAATATGGCATGAACATTATGGGAATAGAGAGCAAACTTCAGAAAAGAGCAAACTCATTTTAAAAATAAGTTCTTGTTTTTTTAATGTTATCATTGCGGTAAATGATTCTCTAAAAACTCGGTCAGAAAAAAAACTTTTATCTAAGAAGGTATATGCTTTGGCTAATTATCCAAGTATTAATTCAATCTTAAAAATTACAAGACTTTTTGGTAAAACAAATAAGCGCATAGTCTGTTTAGCAAATTTACGTCAAGATAAAGACCATCTAAACTTATTACAAGCGTTTATAAAAGTACATAACATACACAAAGATTGGTCTTTGCATTTGGTAGGAGGCTATGTACAAGATGCTTATTATAAATCGATTAAAGATTTTATAATGGAAAATAAATTAGAATCTCATGTTTTTATTTATGGAAGTTGTGCCGATACCTTTCATATTTTAAGTCAAAGTAGCATGGGCGTATTATCTTCAAAATCGGAAGGCTTACCGCTCGCCTTATTAGAATATGGTTTAGCAAAATTACCGGTGATCGCAACCAGTGTAGGTGATTGTGATAAAGTTATTTCCAATAAAGCGGAAGGCTTCTTAGTTAGTGCAGAAAACATTGAATCTTTAGCAGACGCTTTATTATTCTATATAAATGATTTAGATTTGAGAATGGAAGTGGCAAAAAATTTGCATACTAAAGTTTTGACCTCATTCTCAGAAGCTAGTGTTATGGAAAAACTTGTTCAAATCTATAAAACACACCAAAATTGAAGTTGTCCATTTATTATAAACTACTCATTTTTCACCTTGTTTTAGCTGTTGGTATTTATGTTTTTAAACCACTGGCTTTGGGCTATTTTTTATTTATCACCGTGTTTTTTAGTTATAAAATAGTCTTAGCTTCAAAGCAGTATGTCTCTTTTTATGTTTTAATAGCTTGTGCCTATGTGGTTGGTGCTGAGGTGTTTTTAAGAATGAATGGTGGCACCATCGCTTATGAGGCTATAAAATATCTGGTTATTGCATTTCTTATAATGGGTTTAATGCGCAATAGTTTTTCTAAAAAGGCATTTATTTACGTACTCTATATTTTACTTTTAATACCTGGTATTTTTGTCGCTGTTGCCGATTTAGGTTTCGAAACCGACATAAGAAGAGCCATTGCCTTTAATTTAAGTGGCCCCATATGTTTGGGAATTACAGCCATTTTTTGCTATAAGCGTACGGTTAGTTTTAATCAAATTAAAATAATCTTACTAGCCCTATTATTGCCGTTAATTAGTATGACGGTTTATTTGTTCTTGTATACACCAAATCTACAGGAGGTAGTTACAGGTACGGAATCTAACTTTATGACTTCCGGTGGTTTTGGACCCAATCAAGTGGCCACCGTTTTAGGAATAGGCATATTTGTGTTAGCAACCCGTTTTTTTATGTCGAAAGAACAATTTATGTCCCGAGTTTTCGATTTAATATTATTTGGAATTTTAAGTTACAGGGCCTTAATTACTTTTAGTCGCGGTGGAGTACTTACAGCAATAATTATGATTTTGTTTTTTTTAGGAATTTACTATTTAAAAGTGAATCTTAAAACTAAGTTTCGTATTAAGTTTTCTATGATTATTTTTTTAATCGCGGTCGTTTTTATTTGGGGATATAGTTCATTACAAACGAGTGGGTTTCTGGAAAAACGATATGCTAACCAAGATGCTGCAGGACGTGTAAAAGCAGATGTTACCACAGGACGAACCGATTTGGTGGCCTTTGAGTTTAACGAGTTTATTAACAATCCGTTTTTAGGTATTGGTGTGGGTAAAGTAAAAGAGGAACGATTAAACGAAACCGGTGTGGAAGCAGCATCGCATAACGAAATGAGTCGAATTGTCGCCGAACATGGTTTGTTGGGGGTATTCGCATTTTTAATTTTATTATTAACGCCATTGGTTTTCCGACTTAAAAATAAAACCAACTTGTTTTTCTACTCGTTTTATTTATTTTGGCTGTTGACTATTAACCACTCCGCTATGCGTATTGCGGCACCTGCATTTATTTACGGACTTTGTTTGCTGAATATTACTTACGATATGAAAAAATCTAAGAACACCCAAGAAATTAAAGTTGTTTCAGAATGAATTATATCTGATGATAAAGAACTAATAGATGAAAAACATCCTGTACATAGGAAACCATCTCTCAAAAAAAGGGAAAACCGAAACCACGATTAAAACTTTGAGTGACATGCTACGCTTAGAAGGTTTTACGGTTTACGCGGTTTCAGATATAGAAAGCAAAGTGTTTCGCTTATTACATATGTTGCTAGCTATTATAAAACATACTAGAAAAGTAGATTATGTATTAATAGATACTTACAGTACGTCTAATTTTTATTTTGCTTATTGGAGTAGTCAATTATGTCGATTGTTACATTTAAAATATATACCCATTTTACATGGTGGCAATTTGCCAAAACGACTTAAAAATAGTCCCAAACTATCTAAGTCCATATTTAATAACGCTCATATCAATGTAGCACCTTCGGCTTATATGCAACATGAATTTAAAAAATTTGGCTATTCTAATTTAGTTTATATCCCTAATTCTATTCATCTTAAAAACTATCATTTTAAACAACGAAATCAAGATAATATCAACTTACTGTGGGTGCGGTCGTTTTCTGAAATATACAATCCGCTATTGGCTGTTAAAATTTTAAAAACCCTTTTAGATGAAGGTGTTCAAGCAACCTTATGTATGGTTGGTCCAGATAATGATGGGTCGCTTATGAAAGCAAAAAACTATGCCAATGCGTTACAGATTGAGGTGCTTTTTACTGGTAAACTATCAAAAGACGAATGGATTGCACTGGCTGAAAATTACAATATGTTTATCAACACAACTAATTTTGATAATATGCCAGTTAGTGTGATAGAAGCAATGGCCCTTGGCTTGCCAATTGTTTCTACCAATGTGGGCGGCATGCCTTTTTTGGTAGCGCACAACCAGGAAGGATTATTAGTTGAACCCAATAATATTGACGAATTTGTCGAAGCCATAAAAAATGTACATTACAACGCAGAGATTGCCCATAAATTTGCTAAAAACGCTAGAAAAAAAGTTGAGCAGTACGATTGGGAGCTTGTTAAAAAACAATGGGTGAGTCTCTTGCAATAAAATGTAGTAATTTAAATTAAGTTATTATCTTTATAGCCTCTCAAAGAAACTCCCTATAATGTCCAAAAAAGGAATTCATTTCAATATTTCTGAGCGCAAAGTGCTACTGCGTATTTTCGATATTTTTTCAATACTTGGCGTATTATATTTAGTGAGTAACATATTCGATTTCGATTATTTTACCTTAACCAAAGAAAATTGGAAATGGGCTTTTGTGCTAATTTTATATGTTTCTGTTTTCGGGACAATATTCGAAATGTACGATTTACAAAAATCTAGTAAAGTCGAAAAAATTTCTACAAGTATTGTCTTTACGGTTTCTTTAACGGTTTTATTTTATTTATTAACACCGTTTTTTACACCCATTTTGCCCGAAAATCGTTTGCAAATCATTTATTTTTATTTTGCGATTTTAGTGGCACTGTTTATTTGGCGGATTGCATATTTATCGTTTATTGTATCGCCTCGTTTTTATAAAAAGGTACTAATCGTTGGTGAAACGTCGAATATTGAAAGCATTATAGAAGCTTTTAAACACTCAGATCCTAATTATAAAATCGTTGGATTTATTAATTGTGAATCGCGTAAATCTGACACAATTAAATTTAAACACCTTAAAGAGTACAGTCCTAAACAAATATATCAGGTTATTAAAGACGAAAATATATCTGAAATTGTTATTGCCAGTTATAATTCTCAATCTATTACGCCCGAAATTTACAAAGACTTAATTACACTGTTGGAAGGCGGTTTTCCTATAAAAGAATATACGCAGGTTTACGAAGATATGATGCAACGTGTTCCAGTACAATTTGTTGGTAAAGATTTTTATAGATATTTCCCCTTTAGTAGAAATAATCAAAACAAATTGTATTTATTCTTCAGACGATTATTCGATATCTGTATTTCTATTTTAGGAATTTCATTTGGCATTATAATCGTTCCCATAATTTTTATTGGAAACCTTATAGGTAATCGCGGGCCACTTTTTTATACACAGGAACGCATAGGTAAAAATGGAAATTTATTTAACATCATTAAGTTTAGAAGCATGATTAAAAATGCCGAACGAGAAGGTGCGGTTTGGGCTATAAAAAATGATGTTCGAATAACGCCATTTGGAAAATTTTTAAGAAATACGCGGTTAGATGAAATTCCTCAGTTTTTAAATATATTAATGGGGGATATGGGTTTAATAGGCCCTAGACCCGAACGACCACATTTTGTTAGGCAATTATCTCAATTACTTCCTTTTTATGAAACTAGGCATATTGTAAAACCTGGGCTTACCGGTTGGGCGCAAGTAAAAACTAGATACGGATCTTCATTAGATGATAGTTTGCTAAAATTACAATACGACCTATATTATATTAAGCATAGAAGCTTTTTTTTAGATACCAACATTCTTTTAAAAACACTTAGTACGATTATTTTCTATCGTGGACAGTAATAGTTATATTGCCTATTGCCTATTGCCTATTGCCTAAAACCTATAGCTTAAAGCCTTTGTCTATAAAACTTTATCAAATACATATATCTAACTAAAAGGGCGATTAAAAAAGGAATTAACCCAATGGCAAAAAACTGTACGCCAATAATCCAATGAAGCGTTAATAAACAGAGCATTATTACTAAGAATTTTAAGTATTTTACAAACCAAGCTCCTGCTTTTTTTCTAAATAATTGCCCAATCACAAAAATATTAAGAACAAAGGCCCAAAGTAAATTGTAGTTTTGGTGGGTTCCTTTATGATCTGTGGCAAACCAAAGGAGTAAAACAAGGATGCCAATGATGCCTGTAAAACTAAACAAGGTTACATCTAGCCATTTAGATTGTGTATTCTTTTTATAATCTTTAAAAGTAACAAAGAGCATGAATAAACTTAAAAGTCCGAAGACCATTAACGGACTTAAAAAGAAGGTGTTGCTTGGAGTTTTACCTTGCTTTTCATATAATATATTAATCTTTTTAACCAACGGCTTATCAGATATTGGGAAGTACGTATTATTAAAAAATTCATATATATATTCAGGCAAAAACATGTATTCGTAGGCTGTCGCTTTTTTATCGATTACCGACCCCAGAGCTACATCAATACCCAAACTTCCCCAGCTATTTTTCTGTACGTTTTTGTATATTAATTGTCTAAACGTAAGTGATTTAAGGTCTTTGGGTGTTTCAAATTCAACACCGTAATTTGAAGTAATTTCTATAACATCTCTTATTTTGGTAGCGCAATTATCAAAAAAGAACTCATATAAATACGCTCTGTTTTCTGGTTTGTAATTGTTTAATAGATAATCAAAGAGTTTTTGTTTTTCGATAAGTGAGATGTTTAAAACCTGTTCTTTTATTGTTCTGTTTTGGGCGACGTAGTTTTCAAAAAAATCTTCATAATAATTAACACCCATTAAATAATTGAGTTTTCCTTGTGCAAATTTTAAATAGAAATTAGGCGTTTCAAAATCGTAAACACCATAATTAAAAACTAAATCGATACCTTTTATAGGGTCTTTAATTCTAAAAGCACTATGCCCAAAAGCATCGTTTAATGAGGTGCCGGGGCCAATGGTTAGTACACTAATTTCAGATTGTTCTGATAATATATTTGGTTGTGCAGTTAGTATTTCAACAAATAAAAAAAGAAATAAAAAAAGTAGTTTTTTGTGCATAATGTGAGGGTTATCTAAAGATGCTAAAGTCAAGTTTTAAAGAAAACACATTAGAATATAAAGCCACACTTTGGTCGCCAATATCTGTAAATGCGTAATCGATTTGAATGCCATTGTATTTAAAACCAACACCAAAACTTGGTTGGAAGCTTAATTGCGTGGTGTTATCTATTTGCAATTCATTTTGAAAATTGCCCATACCGGCTCGTAAATATACCATATCGATATAACCGAATTCAAAACCCAAGGCAGGATTTATACTTACCGCAGATGTTGAGATGATATCGTTATTTTCTTCAAAACGAACATTTAAGTTAACAGCTGATAAAAGGGTGTAGTCGTAATTAAAATCTACTAATTTAGAAACGCCTATTTGCAGTTTCGGAATGGTAATTTCGGTAGTTTCGGGTAATTCTTGGTTTTGCCCTGCAACAGCATCCTGAATTTTTTTAAATTCCTCTTTATCAATAGCCCAAGCATTAAATGTGGTTGTAATATCGCGTGCCATTACCCCGAATTTCCAGTTATTTTCGGTTTCAAATTGAATCCCTGCATCTAAGCCAAATCCCCAAGAAGAAGCAAAATCGCCAATTATTCGTCTTATAACTTTGGCATTTGCTCCATAATTTAAGCCCTGCACAGGTAGCGAACGGGCATACGAAAACGTAAGACCATAATCGGCAGTAGAAAATAAGCTTATTCTATCGTAATTAATATTGCCTTGTTCGTCTATAAGTTGGGTTGTATTTAAAATATCGTCCACAGCAAAGCGAATTAACGATATACCTACCACACTATTTTTGTCTAACGGTTTCGCGAACGCCACATAATCATAATTAGCAATATTCGCAAAATAACTGGAATGCATTAATGCCAGTTGATTGTCTTCTAATTTTAATAAACCGGCAGGATTCCAATATCCAGAATTTACATCGGAAGTATGCGACGTCACAGCACTACTCATTCCCAAAGCAGCAGCATCTACACCTATATTCATAAACTCATTAGAGTATTTTCTAACGGTTTGACTTAATAGGGAAGTGGTTATCACAAAAAACAATGCAGTGATGTAATGTTTCAATCGCAATTTTTTTACAAAGATGCACATAATTTATAAACCTATAAACTTGAATTTATACGAGATATTGCTTTAGACTAAAATTGTTTACTATTTTTACAGCATTAAATTACTAGCCATGAAGCAATATATTCCGAATGCACTTACTCTTTTAAACCTTTTCTGCGGATGTATTGCCGTTATTTTTGCAGTGAATAACCATTTTGTTGCAGCTGCCATATTTGTTTTTCTGGGAATATTTTTTGATTTTTTTGATGGTTTTGCAGCCAGAAAATTAAATGTGCAAAGTGAACTTGGGGTTCAGTTAGATTCCCTTGCCGATATGGTAACCAGTGGCGTAGTGCCAGGGATTATTATGTATAAATTGCTTTATTTGACTATTGACCTACCCGAAATGTCGAATGAGTGGAGTGCGGCGAATACCCATTGGTTTGGTTTTAAATTCGCATTACTTCCACTTGTTGGATTATGTGTTACCCTAGCGTCGGCTTATAGATTGGCAAAATTTAATTTAGACGAAGATCAGCAAAGCTATTTTAAAGGCTTACCAACACCAGCAAATACATTGCTAATTGTATCATTACCTTTAATTTTAGAATTTCAAAACAACGATTTTATAAATGCAATTATTGTTAATAAGTGGTTTTTAATTGTTCTTACTATTTTAAGTTGCTATCTATTAAATTCAAAAATTAAGCTTTTCGCGTTAAAATTTAAAGATTGGGGTTTTAAAGAGAATGCTACCCGATATGTTTTCTTAGCTTTAAGTATTTTATTCTTAATTGTGTTACAATTTGCGGCCATTCCTTTAATTATTGTAATCTATATCGGCATGTCTGTTTTAGATAATGTAACCGCTAAATTAAAAAAATAACAAGATTTTATGGCTTCAGGATTTTTTGCTTTATTAGATGATATTGCAGCACTTATGGATGATGTTGTGGTAATGAGTAAAATTACCACTAAAAAAACCGCTGGTATATTAGGAGATGATTTGGCGGTAAATGCTGAAAAAGCGACTGGTTTTGTGTCGTCTAGAGAATTGCCTGTTTTATGGGCAATTACCAAAGGCTCTTTTATAAATAAACTCATTATTTTACCGATTGCTTTTTTATTGAGTTCTTTTTTACCTTGGGCAGTTACAGTAATTTTAGTGTTAGGAGGGGTTTATTTAGCGTATGAAGGGGCTGAAAAGATTGTGCATTATTTTATACCAAATAAACATGAAGTCGTTAAGATTAACGACGGAACCTTATCTACAGAAGAAGTACTCGAAGTAGAAAAGACAAAAATAAAATCGGCTATTCTTACCGATTTTATCTTATCGGTTGAAATTGTAATTATTGCCTTAGGAACTGTTTTAGGTAAGCCTATTTTATTTCAAATCTTTGTAGTTTCTATTGTTGCTATTATTGCAACCATTGGTGTTTATGGTATTGTTGCTATGATTGTAAGAATGGATGATTTGGGTTATCGACTTATTAAAACAAGTAATGGGGAAAATGGCATCTTAAAAAGCTTAGGAAATTTTTTAGTTCAGGCACTTCCATGGGTTATTAAGAGTTTATCTGTAATAGGAACCATTGCTCTTATTCTGGTTGCAGGTGGTATTTTTACGCATAATATTGATTTTTTACATCATTTTATGGATGCGATTCCAGGGTTTATAAAAGATTTTATTGTTGGATTGTTGGTTGGGTTTGCGGCGGTTTTGGTAGTGATGCTTTTTGGAAGGGTTTTAAAATTGAGTAAAAAGTGAAGTAATTTATTATACTAAAGTAATTAGGTATAATAACTCTTTTTTAAGGAATTTAAATCTTAATTAGCATTGTTAACTACAGAATACTCATATGGTATACTGATAACTAATCCCGTATTTTCTTTTTACGCAACTCAAAATTCTGACCTAAATATACTTTTCTTACCATTTCATCTTCGCTAATTCTTCTGGTTTTCCAGCTTTTAAGAATTCTACCTTCAAACATTAAATAGGTTCTATCTGTAATAGCTAAGGTTTCTTGTACATTATGGTCGGTAATTAAAATACCAATATTTTTTTTTTTAAGTTGTGCTACAATTCGCTGAATATCTTCTACAGCAACAGGATCAACTCCTGCAAAAGGTTCATCTAATAAAATAAATCTTGGATCGGTTGCTAAAGCACGTGCAATTTCAGTTCGTCGACGTTCACCACCAGAAAGTAAATCGCCACGATTTTTTCGAATATGTTCCAAGACCAAATTCTTCAATTAATGATTCCATTTTATCATCTTGTTCTTTTTTGCTTAGTTTAGTCAGTTGAAGTACACTTAAAATATTATCTTCAATACTTAATTTTCTAAAAACAGAAGCTTCTTGAGCCAAATAACCAATTCCATTTTGTGCACGTTTATACATAGGATATTGTGTAATTTCCAGTATTATCTAAATAAATATTTCCGCCATTTGGTTTAATTAATCCAACAATCATGTAAAAAGAAGTGGTTTTTCCAGCACCATTTGGACCTAATAAACCCACAATTTCACCTTGATTTACTTCAACAGAAATATCTTTTACAACATTTCGTCCGTTATAGGATTTCATTAAATTTTCGGCTCTTAATTTCATATTTTAGTTTACTAAGACTGCTCAAAAATAGTAATATTCAGAATACACTATAATGTTGGCAGATTATTGAATTTAATATTAATGTTTAACTTTGCTGTCTTCTAAAGCTTCCCAAAATTCGTAAGCTCTTCGTAAATGAGGAATTACAATTGTTCCACCAACTAAAGTTGCAATTCCTATGGCTTCCATCAATTCTTCTTTTGTTAACCCTTTTTTATAGCTAGTTTCTAAATGATATTTTATACAATCGTCACAACGTAAAACAGCTGAAGCAACTAATCCTAAAAGTTCTTTAGTTTTAACATCTAAAGCACCTTCGGCATAAGCATTGGTATCTAAATTGAAAATACGTTTTATAATTTTATTGTTATCGGCTAAAATTTTATCATTCATTTTAGAACGATAGTCATTAAATTCGTTTACAATATCTGACATGTTTTTTCAGTTTTCGGTTCTTGATTTTTAACTACAATTTTCGAGATATATAATACTTACTTCGTATAAAATATTATAGGTATTGCTACAATAATTTGACTAACAATATCTGGAGGTGTTATAATTGCTGAAAAAATTAAGTACAATAACTAAGCGAATATTTTCTATATTTTCTTAAGAACTCTGGAGTAACCAATCCTATTTTAGTTAAAAAATAAATGATAATAGGTAATTCAAATATAATTCCAGAAGCTAACACGCCGAAGATCTTACAAGTCCGATATATGAACTTATATCTATTTCATTGAAATCTACTCTTGACTGACATGCTGTAGTTTCCTAAAAAGTTAACAGATAAAGGAGTAATTATAAAATAACCAAATAATACACCTAAGAAAAAATAATAATGAAGCTATTACAATAAAACCGCGTGAATGTTTGCGCTCATTGTCATGAAGTCCAGGACTTATAAATTTCCATAATTCATAAATAACATATGGAAAAGCATATAATAAAACCAGCTATAAATAGAAGTCCAGATATGTGCCGAAAATTGTCCAGCCATAGTTCTGTTTTGAATATTAATGGGATGTTTCACTACAAAAACTGGTGTCTAAATTCCAAATAAGTTGCGAATGTCACATAACCATTTATAGGTTGGAAAATTCATGTTCTAGGTGCAAATATAATATCATCAAAAATAAATCGACTAAAAATAAAGGCCAACGTAGCTACAATTAAAATAGCAATAGTAATTCTTATTAAATGCCATCTTAAATCTTCAAGATGATCTAAAAAAGACATTTCATTAATATTTTTTTTTGCCATTATATAATTCCTTCTTTAATTAAATCGTGTAAATGAATAACTCCTGCATATTTACCATTTTCTTCAACTAATAATTGTGATAATTCCATTGTTTTCCATAATATCTAAAGCATCTATAGCCATAGCGTCTGCAGTAATTCGCTTTGGATTTTTACTCATAATATCTTTTGCCGTAAGTTTGAAAAATCATCTACTTTAGTTAACATTCTTCGTAAATCACCATCGGTAATAATTCCTATAATTTTATTGTTTTCAACTACTGCAGTAACTCCAAGCATTTTTTCAGAAATTTCCATAATAATTTTTTTAATGCTAGTATCTAGACGCTACTTGTGGTTGTTGATTCACCGAAGAAATATCGTTTACACGTAAATATAATTTTTTACCTAAAGCACCACCAGGATGATATTTAGCAAAATCTTCACTTGAAAAATCTCGCAATTCCAATAAACAAACAGCTAAAGCATCACCTATAACCAATTGTGCAGTTGTGCTGGTTGTTGGTGCTAAATTATTTGGACAAGCTTCTTTTTCTACATAGGCATTTAAAATATAATCGGCTTGTTTGCCCTAAAAAAGAATCAGGATTACCAGTAATGGCAATTAATTGTTTTTAGCTCTTTTTAATAATGGAACTAAACCTTTATTTCTGGTGTATTACCACTTTTAGAAATACAAATTACAACATCGTCGTTAAGTATCATTCCTAAATCGCCATGAATAGCATCTGCGGCATGCATAAAGATAGCAGGTGTTCCTGTAGAATTTAAAGTAGCTACAATTTTATTGCAATAATAGCACTTTTTCCAATTCCTGTAATAATTACCCGTCCTTTAGAGTTATAAATTAGTTCTACAGTGTCGGCAAAATCGTTATTTAATAAATTCGATAAATTTAAAATGGCTTTACTTTCCATTTCAATCGTTTGTTTTGCGATATTGATAATTGAACTCCTACTATTCAAAATTTATTATTTTTTTTAGTTGATGCTTTTAAAGATTTTATTATCTTTAATGATAACGAAAATTATTTTTGTTGTAATTTCGATTTAGGATACAAAACTAACGAAAAAAATAAGAGGGTTCTCTCATTAAACTTTAAAATAGTCAATGCTAATTTGAATATTTTATGTTTTTAAATAATTATAATAAATTTTAGGATTATTCATGTCAATATCAAAAAGTGATTTACATTCTTCATTAAAAAAATATTTTGGATTTAGTAAATTCAAAGGACTTCAAGAAGATGTTGTAAAAAGTATATTATCTGGAAATAATACATTTGTAATTATGCCAACAGGTGGTGGTAAATCACTCTGTTATCAATTACCTGCTTTAATGCAGGAAGGTACAGCTATTGTTGTTTCGCCGTTAATTGCCTTAATGAAAAACCAAGTAGATGCCATACGAGGTCTTTCAAATGAAGAAGGAATTGCGCATGTTTTAAATTCTTCGTTAAATAAAACCGAAATTAATCAAGTTAAAGAAGATATTAGAATGGTATTACCAAATTATTATATGTAGCTCCAGAATCCTTAACAAAAGAAGAAAATGTAGAGTTTTTACGTTCGGTAAAAGTGTCTTTTATGGCCATTGATGAAGCACATTGTATTTGTGAATGGGGACATGATTTTAGACCAGAATACCGAAATTTAAAACAATATTATAGGTAGAATTGGAGATAATATTCCAATAATTGGATTAACAGCAACGGCAACGCCAAAAGTGCAAGAAGATATTATTAAAAATTTAGGAATTGCTGATGCTAAAACCTTTAAAGCATCGTTTAACAGACCTAATTTATATTATGAAGTACGACCAAAAACCAAAAATGTTGATGCAGATATTATTCGTTTTATAAAACAAAATAAAGGAAAATCAGGTATTATTTATTGTTTAAGTAGAAAACAAGTTGAAGAAATTGCACAAGTTCTACAGGTAAACGGTATTAAAGCAGTGCCGTATCATGCGGGTTTAGATGCAAAATCGCGGTCTATCCATCAAGATCAATTTCTAATGGAAGATGTTGATGTGGTGGTTGCTACTATTGCTTTTGGAATGGGAATTGATAAACCAGACGTGCGTTTTGTAATTCATCATGATATTCCAAAAGTATAGAAAGTTATTATCAAGAAACCGGTAGTGCAGGACGTGATGGTGGTGAAGGCCATTGTTTAGCGTTTTATGCCTACAAAGACATAGAAAAACTAGAAAAATTCATGTCTGGTAAACCTGTTGCTGAACAAGAAATAGGGCATGCTTTATTGCAAGAAGTGGTTGCTTTTGCCGAAACTTCTATCTCTCGTAGAAAATTTATATTACATTATTTTGGAGAAGAATTTGACAATGAAACCGGTGAAGGTGGTGATATGGATGATAATGTAAGGCATCCTAAAAAGAAGCATGAGGCAAAAGACGATGTTAAATTGCTTTTAGAAACTATTGAAAGTACAAACGAAAAATATAAGTCTAAAGATTTAGTACACGTAATAATTGGTAAAGAAAATGCCTTAATTAACTCTCATAAAACAAACGAACAAGCTTTTTTTGGAAAGGGTAAAGAAAAAGATAAAAAATATTGGATGGCTTTATTAAGGCAAGTTTTAGTTGCTGGTTTACTTAAAAAAGATATTGAAACATATGGGGTAATCAAATTATTGGTCGCTGGGAAAGATTTTATTAAAAAACCAGATTCTTTTATGATGACTGAAGATCATATTTTTGATGGCGAACAAGCAGATGGTACAATTATAACTGCTGCCAAAAGCGAAGGTGCCGTGGCAGACCAGTTGTTAATGGATTTATTGAAAGATTTACGTAAAAAGAATGCCAAAAAATTAGGTGTTCCGCCATTTGTTATTTTTCAAGATCCATCTCTAGAAGATATGGCTTTAAAATACCCAATTAGCATGACGAACTTTCTAATGTTCATGGTGTTGGTGATGGAAAAGCTAAAAAATATGGTAAAGATTTTATAGAATTAATAGGGCAATACGTTGAAGAAAATGATATTATTCGTCCAGACGATTTGGTTGTAAAATCTACAGGAAGTAATTCGGCAAATAAGCTATATATCATTCAAAACATCGATAGAAAATTACCATTAGATGATATTGCTTCTTCAAAAGGCATGTCGATGGAAGATTTTATTAAAGAAATGGAAGCCATTGTTTATTCTGGAACTAAATTGAATATTAATTACTGGATTGATGATATTTTAGATGAAGACCAGCAAGAAGAAATTCACGACTACTTTATGGAATCTAAAACCGATAGTATTGATGCAGCAATAAAAGAATTTGATGGCGATTATGATGACGAAGAGCTTCGATTATACCGAATAAAATTTATTAGCGAAGTAGCTAATTAAACTTTCAAAGTAAGAAAACTTCAAAGAAGCGGAGATTCTGAGTTTCAAAAGAATAAAACATTTAAAGTTCTAAAGTTAAAAATGTATTTACATGAAACTTTAGAACTTTATTACTTAATAACTTTGCCGCATCTTCAATTAAAAAATCGTTAATCATTTCATATATTTGCATCCTCATTAAAAAAGAATAGAATGCAAGACGGATTATACGCAAAATTCAATACAACAAAAGGAGAAATACTTGTTGCTTTAGAATTCAAAAAAACACCAGGAACAGTAGGTAACTTTGTTGCTTTAGCGGAAGGGAACCTAGAAAACAAAGTAAAACCACAAGGAACACCGTATTACAACGGATTAAAATTTCATAGAGTTATTCCAGATTTTATGATTCAAGGTGGATGCCCTCAAGGGACAGGTTCTGGAGATCCAGGTTATAAATTCGATGACGAATTTCACCCAGATTTAAAACATGATGGTCCAGGAGTATTATCTATGGCCAATGCAGGTCCAGGTACAAACGGGAGTCAGTTTTTCATCACGCATGTTGAAACCGCATGGTTAGATAATAAACATACAGTTTTTGGTAAAGTGGTTGAAGGACAAAGTGTAGTAGATGCTATTGCACAAGGCGATAAATTAGAAACTTTAGAAATTATAAGAGTTGGTGCTGACGCAGAGGTTTATAACGCTGTAGAAGCGTTTAGAACGTTTGAAGGTTCAAGAGCTAAACGACTAGCAGAAGCTAAAAAAGCAGCAGAAGCAGAATTAGATAAATTGGCTACTGGTTTTAGTAAAACCGAAAGCGGATTGCGTTACCAAATTATTCAAAAAGGAAGCGGTGCAAAAGCTGAAAAAGGCAAAAATGTTTCAGTGCATTACAAAGGACAGCTGTCTGATGGAACTGTTTTCGATTCTTCATACAAACGTAACCAGCCAATAGAATTTCCAGTTGGAGTTGGTCAGGTTATCTCAGGATGGGATGAAGGGATTCAATTATTAAAAGTTGGCGATAAAGCACGATTTGTAATTCCAAGTCATTTAGGATATGGAAGCAGAGGTGCAGGTGGGGTAATTCCACCAGATGCGACTTTAATTTTCGACGTAGAATTAATGAATGTAAAGTAATATTTCAAAATTGAAGTTTGAAAAGCACCTGAAAACAGGTGCTTTTTTATTGTTAATAGGTAATTGGTCGCTTAAATTTACCGTGTTTTATTTTATAGCTAATTAAAATCTTGGTTAATCGAGTTTTTTTTAAATTTCTATTTCAAGCTTTTACTTTAGCCGCATGATTAGTGTAAAAGAGACCAATTTATATAATGACGTGCTTAAGGAATTAAATTATTCTTTTGGCAATGTATTTATTTTTGATGGTTACATAATTTCTGAAATAAACCGTGGTGTAAGTTTCAATTGGCAAGATCATGCAAAAACAATTGTGGAAGATGTATTTTATTACCTTGGAACCAATGGAGATGATTTAATCTACATTTCACATCGCATCAATTCTTATTCTGTTGTTCCTTACGATTGGATTAACTATTTTAAAAGCAACTATAAATTAAAAGGGTATTTTATAGTATCAGAACATAAGATACGAATATTGAATTCGGTATTTGAAAATCTGTTCTTCGATAATAAAATTAAACGTTTTAACAATCTTCACACTGCAATTAATTCTATTAAAACTGGGTTGATTGAAATTGCTTAGCATTTTTCTATCTTTGTTTTTATGACAGAGCAAGAATTACAAAAACTAAAATATCCCATTGGGCAATTCGATTGCCCAAGTAACATATCTGCACAGCATATAGAAAGCTGGATTTCTATTTTAGAACATTTCCCAAAGCGCTTAGAAAACCTTGTGTGCCGACTTACAAACGATCAATTAGACAGCGTTTATAGACCCGATGGGTGGACTATTAGACAAGTTGTACATCATCTTGCAGACAGTCATCATCATAGTTATGCGCGTTTTAAATGGGCCTTAACCGAAGATAAACCAGTAATAAAAGCGTATTATGAAGATAAATGGGCAAGTTTATTTGATTCTAAAATAGCGCCAATAGATTTATCACTTCTTCATTTAGAGGCTGTTCATGCAAAACTTGTTTATTTGTTAAAGGGATTGTCTATTGCAGAATTGGATAAATGCTTTATTCATCCTGAAACTCAAAGCGAAGTTGTTCTGAAAAAAAACATAGGTGTTTACGCATGGCATGGTAATCATCATTACGCGCATATTGAAAACTTAATGAAAAAGAATAACTGGATTTAATAGCACATGATAAGAGAAGTAGCAATTAAAGATGCCAAACAAATTGTAGATATTTACAATTATTATGTGTTAAATTCCATTGTAACTTTAGATTTAGTGCCATTTTCTGTGCTGAATTTTGAAGAGAAAATACAAACAATTTCGAAAGATTTCCCTTTTATAGTTTTTGAAGAAGGTAGTGAAATATTAGGCTATGCCTACGCCAACACCTTTAGAACCAAACCAGCATACAAAAACACCGTAGAACTTACTATTTATATCAACCATTCTGAAATTGGAAAACAGATAGGTAAAAAATTATATGGCGAATTATTGAGGCTTCTTAAAAATCTAAATTATCACGTAGTAATTGGTGGGCTAACACTGCCAAATGAAGCAAGTGTAAAACTTCATGAAAATTTTGGTTTTGAAAAAGTAGCTCACTTTAAAGAGGTTGGATATAAATTTGACAAATGGCACGATGTGGGTTTCTGGCAATTAACCTTGTAACTACCGTTTCCATTTTATACTACAACCAATACTGGGTTTTTGTGTATTTGTATTTACTTTGTTTTCCAATAAACAATCTAAAGCATGCCGTAAATCATCTCCCGTAACCGGTTTGTTGTTTCCAGGTCTCGAATCATCTAATTGTCCTCTATAAATTAAGCTTAAATGTTTGTCGAATAGGTAAAAATCCGGCGTGCAGGCCGCATCATAGGCTTTGGCAACGTCTTGACTTTCATCATATAAATACGGAAATGAGTAGTTTTCGGTTTTTGCGTGAATAGTCATTTTATCTGGACCATCTTGAGGATATTTAATAATGTCATTGCTAGAAATGGCTATAAAACCAATTCCTTTTTTAGAATAGTTATTAGCGAGAGTCACTAATATTTTATTAACATGAATTACAAATGGGCAATGGTTACAAATAAACATAATTACAGTACCTTGTTTACCTTTAAGAGCTTCTAAACTTATTAAACGATTACTAGTGGTGTCTAGTAACTCAAAGTGTGGTGCTTTTGTTCCTAACGGAAGCATATTAGAAGGTGTTTCGGCCATAATTTTGAAATTTTATCAAAGTTCGGTATAATTTTGTATTTTTAAAAAAGGAAAGCCCTAATTATTATGAATTGTAATTAAGATTAGTCACAAATACAGACAAGTTTTTATCTTAAGGATAATTAATACTCGAGATCCAGCTGTAATAATAACACATGAATGACATTATAACTTTTGAAGATTTTACGAAAATAGATTTAAGAGTAGGTACCATTATAGACGTAAAAGACTTTCCTGAAGCGCGACATCCAGCGTATCAACTATTTATTGATTTTGGCGATTTAGGTATAAAAGAATCGTCTGCTCAAATCACAAAGCTTTATAAGAGCGAAGAACTTTTGCATAAGCAAATTATTGCTGTTGTAAATTTTCCGACTAAACAAATAGCTAATTTTTACAGCGAATGCTTGATTCTAGGTGCCGTAAAGGGAAAAGATGTGATTCTTTTAAATCCAGAGAACAAAGTTAAAAACGGTAGCCCAGTGGCATAGTTTATGGATAATATTGATAAGGTAATTATTAATTTTAATAATGATGGTTTATGGGTTTTAAATATTGCGCTTGCTATTGTTATGTTTGGGGTTGCTCTTAATATTACTTTAAACGATTTTAAAAGTATATTTAAACAATCCAAATTAGTTTTAGTTGGTGTTTTGTCTCAATTCATTTTATTACCACTACTAACATATATTATAGTCGTTATAATTAAGCCACAGCCAAGTATTGCATTAGGGATGATTATGGTTGCAGCATGTCCTGGTGGAAACATCTCAAATTTTATGACGCACTTAGCAAAGGGTAATACAGCATTGTCTGTAAGTTTAACTGCTTTTGCAACTCTGATAGCCATTTTCATGACACCATTTAATTTTCAGTTTTACGGTAGTTTATATGGGCCAACGGCTCAAATTATTAAAGAGGTTCAATTAAATTCTTTCGATCTTATTAAACTCGTGTTGCTTATTTTAGGAATTCCTCTAATTTTAGGGATGTTTTTAAGGTCTAAAAAGGAAATGTTGTCTATAAGGTTATCTAAGTTTTTAAAACCATTTTCAATTTTAGTATTTGCTTTAATCGTTATAATTGCTTTTTCTAATAATATTGAAGTATTCTATCAATATATTCATTATGTATTGTTTATAGGAATTTTACATAATATACTCGCTATTTTTATGGGCTTTATGTTTGCTAAGCTATTAGGATTGTCGTTCGAAAATCAAAAAACTGTTGCTATAGAAACGGGTATTCAAAACTCAGGATTAGGTTTATTGCTTGTTTTTACATTTTTTAGTGGGTTAGGAGGTATGGCAATTTTACTTGCTTTTTGGGGAATTTGGCATATTATTTCCGGCTTAATTATTGCATTTTATTGGTCTTATAAAGATTTAACTATGAACCAAAAATGAGAACATTGTGGCTACATACGGTTAGATTTTACATAAAATTGGGTCTTTTTTTTTATTTCAGAAAAATTAAGGTTACAAATTCTAAAACTATCCCAATAAATCAGCCTGTTTTAATTTTAGCCAATCATCAAAATGCTCTATTAGATGCACTTTTAATAGCAGTTACTTGTACACAATTTTCGTTTTTTTTAACGCGGGCAGGGGTATTTAATAATCGAATTATTGGTAAATTTTTACGAAGTTTAAATATGATTCCTGTTTATCGTATTCGCGATGGTTGGCAAAATTTAACTAATAACAACGCGATTTTTCAATCATGTACAGAATTACTCAACGCTCATAAAACAATAGCTATTTTTCCCGAAGGAAATCATAATTTGCAGCGAATGGTTAGGCCATTAAGTAAAGGATTTACGCGCATAGTTTTTGATGCCTTAGACAAGCATCCCGAATTAAATTTGCATTTAGTTCCGGTTGGTTTTAACTATGAGCAACCCGAATGTTTTGGTGATAGCGTTTCTATTATATACGGACAATCTATTAATGCCAAAGATTTTCTAGGTTCGAATCGTTCTGAGGCTATTATTAAACTGAAGGATAGTATATTTTATAATCTTACTAAATTAACTACGCACATTCCGCCAGATAATTATGAAGAAGCACTTAATAAGTTAAATGAATTAAATGTTGATTTTTTAAATCCATTGCAGGTAAATAAATGTATTGCAAATAATTTTAAAGGTAGTATAGGAATAAGAAAAAATAGATTTTTAAATGTCAAGCGGGTTTTTAAAACATTAGTAATTATTCTTCTAATTATTCCATATATTATTTGGAAACTCGTTGTTCAACCCAAAGTAATAGAGAAAGAATTTATGGCAACTTTTAGATTTGCCGTGGCTGTATCTTTGGTGCCAATTTTTATTCTAGTTGTTGTGTGTTTTCTCTTAGCTGTTTCAAGTGTTGAAATGGCATTTATGTATATAGGATTGGTTTTACTGTTCCAACTAATCGCCGTGAAGTTGTAATTATTATATATAAAAAAACCGTTACTTATAAATAACGGTTTTTTAAAAAGCTTCGATTTTATTAAATATCGTCAAATTCAATATCGGTAAAACTGTCTGTTGATGTTTTGGTCATATCGTCACCATTTAATTCAGCAGTGTCATAATCCTTTTTAAAGTCTTTTTGATGACGTTCACTTATCACTTCATCACCTTTTTCATCGATAATATAATCTGTCATTTCAGATAATATTTCTTTAAACTCATTAAAATCTTCTTTATAAATATAGATTTTATGTTTTTTATAATGGAAAGATCCATCGTCGTTAGTAAACTTTTTACTTTCAGTAATTGTTAAATAATAATCGTCTGCCTTTGTAGATCTAACATCAAAAAAATATGTACGTCTTCCTGCTCTTAATACTTTAGAAAAAATCTCCTCTTTCTCCATCATGTCATTATTGTTCATAGTTATATAGAAATTTATTAAGTTATCATTATGTATCAAAAATCCAAAAAAAACCGCAACTAACCAACAATTTATAAGAATACTTTTTCATATCTCTCTATTAATTAAATTATATGAAATGATGTAGCATACTAAGGCATTAGTTATTAGTGAGTTTGTCTTTAATTGAAGAGGTTTCACTCAATTGTTTTAAGTAGAGATGCTTATAGTACCCATCTTTGTTTATGAGCGTTTCATGCGTGCCTTCCTGAACAATTTCACCGTTGTCTAATACTATTATTTTATCGGCATTTTTTGCAGAAGATACTCTATGACTTACAATTACAGAAGTTTTGCCTTTTGTAATCTTCATTAAATTGTTTAATATTTTTTCTTCAGTCTCGGTATCCACCGCCGATAAACAATCGTCGAACAATAAAATTTGAGGAGCTTTTATAATGGCTCTGGCAATTGAAACACGTTGTTTCTGTCCCCCCGAAAGTGTTATACCGCGTTCACCTAAAACAGTGTCGTAGCCTTTATTAAATTTAATAATGTTTTTATGTACCTGAGCATTTTTGGCAGCGGCAATAACTTCTTCATCGGTTGCATCGTCCTTACCGTATTTTATATTATTCTTTATCGTATCCGAAAATAAAAAGGCATCCTGCGGTACATAGCCAATACTGTTTCTTAAATCGGTTAAATTATGTTGCGTTATAGGTATGTTGTTAATAATAATTGAACCTTCATCGATATCATAAAGGCGTCCAATTAAATCTAAAATAGTCGATTTTCCAGAACCTGTTTTTCCTAAAATAGCGAGGGTTTCACCTTCATTTATTTGGAAACTTACATCTTTTAATGCCTGAATATTTGTATCGTCGTAAGTGAAAGACACCTTATTAAAAGTAATATCTCCAATAATTTTGGTATGCGACTCGACGGTGTTTTTTATTTCGGGTTCTAATTTTAGAAACTCGTTAATTCTTTTTTGAGATGCTTCAGCTTGCTGCACGATAGACGTTACCCAGCCTACAGTGGCAACTGGCCATGTAAGCATATTTACATAAATAATAAATTCGGCAATAGTACCCAAACTTTCAATTTCACCATTAATATATTGCATGCCACCAATGTAAATAACTAAGAGGTTACTGGCACCAATAAGCAAAATCATCATAGGGAAAAACCACGCTTGCACTTTGGCTAAATTGATTTGCTTTTCTTTGCTTTCGCCAGCTAATATTTGAAAATTAGAGGCAGTTTGAGGTTCAATCCCATAAGCTTTAATTACAGAAATACCACTAAACGATTCTTGAGTAAATGTGGAAAGTTTCGATAAAAATTGTTGAACAATAGTACTTCGTATATGTATTTCTTTGCTTAATTTATAGATTACTATAGAAAGAATTGGTAATGGTAATACCGTATACATGGCCAATTTAGGGGCTTCGTTAAACATGTATAAAAGCGCTATAACAAAAAGAGTTATGGTGTTAATGCTATACATTATAGCAGGACCAGTATACATGCGTACGTTGCTAACATCTTCACTTATGCGATTCATTAAATCGCCGGTTCTATTTTTTTTATAAAAGTTTAAAGATAGTTTTTGGTACTGGTTGTATATTTCATTTTTTAAATCGAATTCGATGTAGCGCGACACATTAATAATGTACTGTCGCATAAAAAAGGTAAAAATGGCTGCAATAACGGCTGCTCCAATAATGTATACAATAACTTCTGTTAATTCGGCTTTTATAACCTTTTCAGAAACGCCTCCTTTTAAATATTTTTCTACAACAACAAAGATTTCGCGAACATAACGCGGGGTGAATAGTAAAAATATTCTGGCAATAATAGTAATTGCTGTACCAATTATAAGTTGCTTTTTATATTTTAAAAAGTATTTATTTAAGTGTTGTAATTCTTTCATTAATGGAGGTAATCTAAAAGATTTTAACTCGAAATATTAAGTAGACAAATATAAACCATTAAAACTATTAATTACTTTAAAAGCAATTTTGTAACTGTTAAAAATACTATAAAATCTTAATGAAGAATAAAACAGAAAATATAGAGTAACTTTTTAAAATAATATTACTTTTGCAGCTCGAAACTAAATATTCTTTTTTAATTAAAGTTCATTGTAATTATGCTAAACAGAAGACATATTCGTGTAAAAGTAATGCAAACCCTATATGCCTTTAAAGGGGGAGAAAGTGATGATTTTAGTAAAGACCAGAAGTTTTTACTGTTTAGTATCGATAATATGTACAACTTGTACTTATTGTTACTTTCCTTGTTGATTGAAGTTCAAAAAAGAGCAGATGACGATTTACAAAAAAAGCAGAAAAAACATTTAGCAACTAAGGAAGATAAAGACCCTAACCGTAAATTTGTTAACAACGAATTACTTAAACTTTTAGCAGAGAATTTTCAGTTAAAAAACCAGTTAGAAATACATAATATTACTAATTGGGATTTAGATGGCGAATATGTTGATGTTATTTTTAAAGCCATCACAGCTAGTGATTTGTATAAAGATTACATGAAAACTAGAATTTCCGATTTTAAAGAAGATAAAGATTTTATAGTTGATGTTTTTAAAGACATTAGTTGCTCCTAACGAAAAACTTTACGACTATTTAGAAGATAAAAATTTAACTTGGTTAGACGATTTACCTACCGTTAACACAACTATCTTAAAATTATTGCGAAAAGCAAAACCATCGTCTTCTGATGCATTTTTTACACCCAAATTGTATAAAGATTTAGAAGACAAACAATACGCTATAGATTTGTTTAAAAAAACACTGTTAAACAGAACCGCCATCAATAAAGAAATTGAACTTAAAACCTTAAATTGGGATTCTGAACGCATAGCGAATGTAGATTATGTTTTACTTCAAATGGCTATTTGCGAATTAAAAAACTTCCCTTCAATACCAGTTAAAGTAACCATTAATGAATATTTAGAAATCGCGAAAGAATATTCTACTCCAAAAAGCAGCATTTTTATTAATGGTATTTTAGATAAATTGGTAAAAGAATATGAAGAAGCTGGAACACTAAAAAAAATAGGTCGAGGCTTGATGTAAATTTGTGTTAAGAATGTAATCAAAAATTTTTAATAGATTAAATAATTGCTATTTTTACAGCTTAATTAAAAAAATATATTTCTAATGAAAAAAGTAATATTAGGATTAAGTATTCTAAGTGTTTATTACATTTACTTCTTGTAAAGAAGATGCAGCTAAAAAAATTGATGAAGCTAATGTAGCTGCCGCAGCAGAAAGAGATGCGAATGCTTCAAAATTTCCAGTATTAACTTTTGATAAAACCGAACACGATTTTGGTGAAATTGAAAACGGGAAATCTGTTGAAACATCCTTTTCGTATAAAAATACAGGGAATGCACCTTTGGTAATAACAGATATTAAAAGTTCTTGCGGCTGCACCGTTCCTGAAGATTGGAGTAGAGCGCCATTAGCACCAGGCGAATCTGGAAGTTTTACAGTAAAGTTTAACGGTAGCGGAACTAATAAAATCACTAAAACTATTACTGTATCAGCAAATACCGAAAAGGGCTCTGAAGTTGTGAAAATTACAGCTTTTGTAAAATCGTAAAAAAATAAAAAAAGCTGTGAGTACAGCAAACTAAATAACTAAAATAATAATTAAAACCATGGGAGAAGGAATCGGGCAATTTTTACCGTTCATATTAATGTTTGTAGTTGTGTATTTCTTTATGATTGCACCACAAATGAAACGTGCCAAAAAAGAAAAAAAATTCAATGCTGAGTTGAAAAAGGGCGATAAAGTAATTACCAAAAGCGGTTTGCATGGTAAAATTTTAGAGTTAAACGATACAGACCAAACATGTGTAATAGAAACTATGGCAGGAAAAGTTAAATACGAGCGTTCTGCAATTTCTATGGAATTGAGCGCTAAAGCTAACTCTTAATATACATTCAAGGAGTAAATCATTACAAAAATAGCTTCCAATTTGGAAGCTTTTTTTGTTTCTTGTATCGCGATAAACAAAGGCTTATCATTATCTTAACAATGCTTATTTGTTATTAGTAGTCTGTTTTCATAACTTCGCGCCATGAATAAAGGATTTCATGAAAGACAGAACTGCAGAATATTTAACTTTAACTTTTTGGTTTTTAAAAACCAATCAGACAAATTTATTCCTCCTCTAAATTAAAGGTAGGAGGATACCATTTATACATTCCTCTTTATTTCCTATCTATTTAATATTTATGTATAACAATGCATAGGTGTAGATTTCTTATTATCTAATTTTTAAGTTTTCGATTGCTTGTAAAATGAGCGAAAAAATCAACTATATGTATAATACTTGTAAAAAAAGTTAATTCGGCTATAAAACAATTTTAAAAGCCTGATATAAGTACCGAAATAATGAAATGAGATTGGTTCAACAATTAATAAAAATATAATAAATAAAAAATATGAAAATTATAACAGTAAAAAGACAAACAAAATACGAAAAGCGATACAGCACTAAAATGGGTGAGTTAACCACAAAAGTGACTTATATAAAAAAGCACTTATTTGGATTGCCCGTTAAGACGATTCATAAATATCGCGAAACTTATTATGGCGAAGTGAAGGACTGTAATGAATGTGCGCTTTTTGTTTAATAAGATAACAATAAATAAAAAATAACATTAAATGAAAGTACTAGTAATAGGCGCAGGCAATATGGGGTTAACCTATGCAGAAGGCATGTCTAAATCTAAATTATTGAAGAAAAAAAACATTATGGTTTTAGACAAGTCTGAAGAAAAACTTGAAGAGCTTCATCAAATATCTCATTTTGATGCTTTTAAAGAATTAGCAGATTGTGTTCCGCAGGCAGATATTATTTTTATCGCCGTAAAACCATATCACGCAGAAAGTGTTTTTAAATCCATAAAATCGCTTGTGCAACCGCAACAATTATTAGTTTCTATTATGGCGGGGGTATCAATAGCCTCAATAAAGGAACTTACAGGTTTAAATAAAGTAGTTAGAGCAATGCCTAATTTACCCGCACAAATAGGTAAGGGTTTAACGTCGTATGTAACATCAGAAGAGGTATCTAACATAGAAATGTTAACTATTGAAAGTCTATTAGATACCACCGGAAAATCCATTCGTGTTACCAATGAAAATTTTATTGATGCCTCTACAGGTATTTCTGGTAGCGGACCCGCATATGTATTTTATTTTATGCAAAGTATGATGGAAGCAGCGTTACAAATGGGGTTTTCAAAAAACGATTCTACGGTATTAGTAAGTCAGACGTTTACAGGCGCCGTAGAGTTATTTAACCAATCGAATTTATCACCTAATTCCTGGATGGAAAAAGTAGCTTCAAAAGGCGGAACAACGCGTGCTGCTTTAGATTCTATGCAAGACAATAATGTAGGCGAATTAATTAAAGAGGCAGCATTTGCAGCCTTTAATCGTGCTGTAGAATTAGGGAAAGAATATTAATATGTATAAAGAAATAATAGTTATAAAAGTTGGTACAAACGTAATGACCAACAAAGACAACAGAATTGTAAGGCCCGTTTTACGAAATCTTGTTAGGCAAATTGCAGAACTTTACGAGCGCGATATTATTACCGTTTTGGTATCTTCCGGATCCGTAATTGCTGGAAAAGAGGTTTTTGGAAAGTCTAAAATTAAAGATAGAACCCAGCGTAGGCAAGTATACTCAGCCATCGGGCAACCTAGAATGATGCGTTTATATTATAATATTTTTCATGATTTTGGGATGAAATGTGCACAGGTGTTACCTACTAAGCGTGATTTTAGTCCGGGAGTACACCGGCAAAATATGATTAATTGTTGCGAAGGATTATTGGCAGAAGGTGTTATTCCTATTGCTAATGAAGATGATGCGGTGTCGGTTACGATGTCTATGTTTTCGGATAATGATGAATTAGCAAGTTTAATTGCACAGCTATTAAATGCCGATAAGCTTATCATATTAACCGATACAGAGGGTGTTTATACGGGGCATCCCGAATCGGCGAACAGCGATTTAATAAAACATGTCAATCCTAATGAAAATTTAGATAAATACATAAAAGATAGTAATAAAGCAGAAGAAGAAGGTCGCGGTGGTATGGGTTCGAAATTGGATTATGCACAACAAGCAGCGGCAAAAAATATTCCAACGTTTATAGCGAATGGTAAAAATGAAAATACCATTATTGATATTATTGAAGGTAAAGCAATAGGCACCAAAGTATCGTTATAAAGTATTCAATGAATCTTTAAAAAAGCTTCCAATTTGGAGGCTTTTTTTGGTCCTAAACTCAATATGAAGTATGTTTTTTATAAATAATTTAAAACTATAAAAGCTTACACATTCTCCGTAAAACCTATTTTATTTAGCAGTTTTTGTACTTGTCATGTAATCCCAAATCATTTAAAATCATAGGTGTAATTTTTTCCAATCTACTTTGCTTGGTCATATCGCGTTTGGCTTCAAAAATGTATTCGCAATATTCGCGTTGTTTGTAAGGTGTTAAGTTTTCAAAATGAGTTTTTAATGCTTTGTTTTTGCTGAGTAGGTCTTTTAATTCTGGAGGAGTAACCGTTTCTTTTTTCTTTTTATCTGGTTTTAATTCTTTACTTAGTTTTTGGTTTTCTATGGCTTCTTTCAGATAGGCAAGAACTGCATTTTTATCAATGTCATCTATTGAATTAAACCGCATCTGTCTTAATGCTTTCGTTTTTTCTTGTGCGGTGTAAAGCAGATTTTTTTCATCTTTTAAAAAATGGCCATTAAAAAACCAAATGCCAAAATGATGTTTAAAAGCACCAAGACCTATAACGTTTTTGCCGTTAAGTTCATAAACTGGTGCATTCCATTTTATGGTTTCTGTGAGTTCGGTTGACGTTATAATATCGTGTAGAATTTTTAAGGCATCACTAAAATGAGTATTTTTTTCGATATATTCTTCAATGGAATTTACTTTTTTCATGAATAAAAATCTATTTTATTTGCTTCAAAAAATTTCACAAATAGGTTATACAAAGCCGCTTCAATAAATCCTAATAAGAAACCGAATATGGCAAATATCATTGGCATTCCAATTAACGCTCCAAATGCAAGAATTGTTCCGTAGCTTAACCCTGGTGTTTCGTTTGAGGTAATTAAATCAATACTAACCAATGTGTCTATAATTAATCCGCCAAAGGAATATAGAAACCCTGCAAGAAAACCCAATAACGCCAATAAGAAGCTTTGAAACTTAGCAAATTTTATCACCCTGATTTTATTCAATTTTGCCATATAAAAGAACTTTTAAAAAGTATTAAATAGCTATTTAATGTTTTGAAAATTCCTTATGCCTTAAATGAGTGGTTTTGAGATCAAGTTTAGATTCTTTAAGTATTTATGAATCTATTTTTTTGTTGTTTTAACCAAACCTATTTGCTTTTCAACATGGTAAGCACCATTTTAAATTTTTCTACTGCTTTTAAAGCATGCGGTATGTTGGCAGGCATAATGATGCTGTCTCCACTTTCAAGAATATTATAAACGCCATTTATAATAATATTCGCTTTACCATCTACTAATAATACTAGCGCATCAAAAGGTGTTGTGTGTTCGCTTAAACCTTCACCCTTATCGAATGAAAACAAACTTATATTCCCTGTGTCTTTTTTAAGTATATGTTTGCTAACAACTGCTTTGTCGGCATATGAAATGCTTTTAGCAAACGAGAAAACTTTCCCCTTTTCAAATTCATTATTTTCCATTTGTAAATTTTTTTATTACGTCTGTTGGTTTATTGCCGTTGCTGTAATTTGAGATTAGTATTTCTCCTTTTAGAAATAGTAATTATTTATAATTAATCTTTATACTTTTTCGCGGTTAATTCTGCTATTTTACAAATAACTTCGGTTGCTTTTATCATGCTTTCTACAGGCACGTATTCGTAGCGCCCATGAAAATTATGACCGCCAGCAAATATGTTTGGGCATGGTAATCCTTTATAACTTAGTTGAGAACCATCAGTTCCACCACGAATAGCTTTTATTAATGGAGTAATACCCAGTTGTTTCATAGCTTCTTCGGCAATATCAACAATATGCATAACGGGTTCAACTTTTTCTTTCATATTATAGTACTGATCGTTTATGTCGATACTAATAACCTCTCTGCCATACAATTCGTTTAGTTCGACAGTTAAATTTTCCATAACCGCTTTACGTGCTTCAAAATGTTTGCGGTCGTGGTCGCGAATTATATATTCTAAGACTGTTTCTTCAACATTACCTTTCATATTATGCAAATGAAAAAAGCCTTGATATCCTTCGGTATGTTCTGGTGTTTCCATTCTAGGTAAAGAATTAATAAACTCTTGAGCAATGTACATAGAGTTTATCATTTTTCCTTTAGCATAACCTGGGTGCACAATTTTTCCTTTCACTTTTACAACGGCACCTGCCGCGTTAAAGTTTTCGTATTCTAATTCCCCAATTTGGCTTCCATCCATGGTGTAGGCCCACTCTGCTCCAAATTTATTTACATCAAATTTATGAGCACCTCTGCCAATTTCTTCATCGGGCGTAAAGCCTACACGAATGGTTCCGTGTTTTATTTCGGGGTGTTTAATTAAATATTCCATAGCCGAAACAATCTCGCAAATTCCTGCTTTATCATCGGCTCCTAACAATGTTGTACCGTCTGTAGTAATGAGCGTTTGTCCTTTGTAAAGGTGTAAGTCTTCAAAATAATCGGGCGACAAAATAATATTTTCACTTTCATTTAAAACAATATCTTTTCCATTGTAGTTATCAATAATTTGAGGGCGCACGTTGGCACCTGTAAAATCTGGTGAGGTATCAAAGTGCGAAATAAATCCAATGGCTGGTACATCGTGCTCTACATTGCTTGGTAAAGTTGCCATAATATAGGCGTTTTCGTCGATGCTAACATCGTGCATGCCAATAGTTTTTAATTCATCGGCTAATTTATTTGCTAAATCCCACTGTTTTTTGGTACTAGGCGTGGTTTTTGAATTTGAATCCGATTCGGTATCAATAACTACGTAACTTACAAATCGTTTAATAATGTTTTCTTTTGAAATCATGTTCAATGGCGTTTTTTTAATATATCAAAAGTAAGGAATTTATGTTGTACAGAAGTACTATTTAATAGGCATTATTGTCTTAATAACGTTGACCAAATATTTTTGCGTTTAGAATTGTGAATTTTTTTATTTAGAAGTACTTTTGCATAAATAATACAGATGTACAAAACAATACTTCGTCCTTTATTTTTCTTGTTCGATCCTGAAAAGATTCATCATTTTACATTTTCATTAATAAAATTAACATCTAAAATTCCTGGGTGTGCAGGGTTATTTAAAAGCCTGTATGTGGTTGAAGATAAACGATTAGAACGCAATTTATTTGGATTAAAATTTAAAAACCCGGTAGGATTGGCAGCTGGCTTCGATAAAAATGCTGTACTGTACAATGAATTGGCAAATTTTGGATTCGGTTTTATTGAAATAGGCACCGTAACACCCAAGGCACAAGAAGGAAACCCTAAAAAAAGATTATTTCGGCTGAAGGCAGACCAAGGCATCATTAACCGGATGGGATTTAACAATGAAGGTTTAGAAGCTGCCATACAGCAATTAAAAAACAATAAAGGTAAACTTATTATTGGCGGCAATATTGGTAAAAATACGAATACAAAACCTGAGGATTATACTAAAGATTATTTAGACTGCTTTCATGGGTTGCACCCTTATGTAGATTATTTTGTTCTTAACGTAAGTTGCCCAAATGTGGGAAGTCATGCAAAATTAAATGATAAAGCATATTTAGAAGAATTAATTGGAGCAGTGCAAATAGCAAATAAAACCTTCGAAAAACAAAAGCCTATTTTGTTAAAAATTGCGCCAGATTTAAACACTAACCAATTAGATGAAATTATTGAACTTGTTCGTGCTACTAACTTAGATGGTGTTATTGCCAGCAATACATCTACCGATAGAACGGGTTTAAAAATGTCTGACCAGCAATTAGAGGCGATTGGAAACGGAGGTTTGAGTGGGCAACCTATTAAAAATAAAAGTACGGAAGTTATTAGATATTTATCTGAGAAAAGCAATAAGTCGTTCCCTATAATAGGTGTAGGGGGTATTCATTCTGCAAGTGATGCTTTAGAAAAAATTAACGCGGGTGCCGATTTAGTACAGGTTTACACGGGGTTTATTTACGAAGGGCCGGGACTAATAAAAGCCATAAATAAGGCAATTCTTAACGCGTAGTTACCTATTTAATTATTTTTTTGGTAACAGAAGAACGGCTGTTAGAAACTGTTAATAAGTACATGCCAGATGACAGTTTAGCCATATTTATTGGCTGCTTTGTAAGCACTCCAGACATAAAAACATTTCCAGTTAAATTAGCAATTTGATACTGCACAGGTTCTACGCTAAGATTGGTTTTTACATAAAGCAAATCATCTTTTACTGGGTTTGGGTATGCAATCGTGTTTTTATCCGTTATTGGAGTAATAATAGTTTTAATAAAAATATTATCGATAGCAATATCACCATCCCAACTGGATCCCCTAATGGCTCTAAATCGAATATTTATAGTTTGATTGGTAAATGCCGATACATCGATGTCTTTTGTTAAAAATGCATCAGATTGTTGGGTTTGTTGACTTCCAATTAGAGGCGGAATCACATCATTAATATAGCCGTCATCCGTTTTAATATCTACGTGTAATTCACCAATAGAATGCCCAAACATATGGTATGCAAATTCAATAACTGAATTTTCATAATTTATGGTTATACAAGGAGACGTGAATTCGGCAACATCACCAGGCTTAGCGCCAGTTGCTTCGGCATAAATATAGTTTCCTGAACCCGATTTACTCGAACTATCGGAAAGTGGTCCTGTATTGTCTGATGGGGTTTTGCCAGCGTGTTTCAACCAGATGTACCCATTTTGTGTTACGTCTGTCGAAGTCCATCCGTTATCATTTGTTGAAGTAAAAGAATCAAAGTCTTCTTGCAACCAGTTGGACTCTGTACCAACTTTTATAAAATTTGAAAAAGTTTTTGTAATGCATTGCGATTTATTTGAAACCGTAAGGGTCACATCATAAATACCAGTTTTAAAGGTGTGCGAAGGGTTTTTAGATGTGTAATCTATCACGCCGTCACTATCAACATCCCAATCCCAATTACTAATGTTTTTACAATTACTTTTAAAATTCACTGTTAATTCGTCATCGCATGTTTGCGTAGCGTCTGCAGTAAAATTGGCGCTAAAATCGGGACAAGTCAAATAACTTTTAGCAGTATGATAAAAGGCATACATACGAGCGAGTTGCTGATTCGAAAAGTGAGATCTGCAACCTTTCAAGGAATACGACATCATGTTTTGTACATCTGGCGCAAAAAGATCGCCATGTGCATCTTTATCTGTTCCTGTATATTGGCAAAAATTGTTTATATTTTTACTCGAAAGTTTTGGGTCCGCCGGTGTATCGCATATGCCATCTCCGTCGGTATCGCAGTTACTACCATCAACAAATTCTGTTGTTAATGTGTTATTGTCTGGTCCGTGCGTATGAATTAATGAGAAAAAATGTCCCATTTCATGAGCTAACGACGAATTGTTTGTTACGCAACTATTTTTTAATACAATGACATCATTTCTTCCCGTGTTGTCGGTATAACCACATAAAGTATCGTCAGATTCCCCTAATATTTCATCAGTGAAATAGATATTAATAAGACCTGGTACATTATAACGCTCAATTAAGTTTGTTTCATCACCTTTATTTAAATGGCAAAGATCATCTTCATTAATGTAATTAATACCTTCACATAAAAAAAACGACATAAAAGCATCTGCATAAACAGTGTTTAAATTAGAAAAGGCACTGTAAAGATCGGATTCACAAATACCTCCTGTGCCATCAGAAGACCTAATAACGTGCGCTTTTACCGGGATAGCATTAACGAATTTTGCCTGCGATTTGTTTGCTACAGATTTTAATTGCAAAAATGCTTGTTCGAATTTGTTTAGTTCTGGCTTTATGCTATTTAAATATTGAAGGGTTTCAGAATTTGTAACCGTTCCACAAGCTTCCAAATTTGTTTGTGCATTGCTAACTGAGAAAAATAAAAAAGCACCAGAAAAAAATAAAGAGGGAAGGATGTGTTTAAAAATATTCATTTGGGGGAAACATTTTTTTCAAATGTATACCTAAACCGAACTTTTAAACAATAAAAACGTTAAACTGTAAGATTTGTCGACTATTCGACAATTATCTTTCGTGTGAAACTCTTACCTTCAATGGTATTCAGTTTTAAGAGGTACATGCCGGGGTTTAAATCACTTACAATTATACGCAAGTTTTTATCCCTGTTTGTTGGCTGTATTGCTTTAACCAAATGGCCTAAAATGTTATATATTTTAATAGTTTGTAAATCAATCTTTTGAAGATTTGAAATTGTAAAAATGCCTTTGGAAGGGTTAGGGTGTAATGTGATGTGTTCTAATGCATTGGCATTGGCAACGCTTAAAGTAGAAGATTTGTATGTAAATGTAATGGTTCCCATTTTATTGCCATTTATTGGAGACGTAGTTAGTTTAAAAATTGGCACGCGTGGATTGCTTACTATATTTCCGGAGTCGTAATTGATTCCATCATCGGTACCGGTATCATAGGCAAAAACATCTAAAGTAAAGCTGTCTTTCCAACCATTATTTATTGCGGTATTATTACTTCTTAAATTAACGCTATTTACGGCGATAAACCAGTCAGGACTTGGAGCCACCATCGATATTAAAGTTATAAGCGGGAAGTTTTCATTGACTGCTAAATCATTATAAATAAAAGTACCTACGGGGTTACCTAATCCACCTGCATTTATCCACTGGTCTGCCTTGGTTAAAGCAATAGCAGTATTAACTTCATTTCTAAAATTATTAGAGTTTCCCAATTCTGCAATATCTTTAATGCCATCTGTAGCAGGCGCAACAGCTCCAATTTCAACAAATTCGTTTTCTATATTATGCGTAGCGCCCACAAGTGCCGACCAATGCGCCCCAGCAGGTATCGAGGTATGTTCGCTGGAATTCCAAATAGTTGTTAACGAAAAATCATAATAAGCGATGCTCTGGCTATAATGTATTTGTGAAATTAAGAGTGCTAATATTGTGAGATATGAAAATTTTTTCATGATAATTGATTGAAGATTATAAATTTAAGTCGAGTATAATTTACAATTCTTACAAAATGAATCTTTTTCACTTCATTTTTTAAACTTTCATTAATAAAAATAATAGTATTTTTATCATCTTATTTTAAGCGAAATCATGTCTGTTGCAATAAAGATAGTTGAATGTCCTCGTGATGCCATGCAAGGCATTAAGGACTTCATTCCTACTGATAAAAAAGTTCAGTACATTCAATCCTTGTTGCGTGTTGGGTTTGATACTATAGATTTTGGTAGTTTTGTCTCTCCTAAGGCGATTCCACAAATGGCCGATACTGCCGAAGTTTTATCGAAGTTAGATTTATCACAAACAAAAAGTAAATTATTGGCTATTATAGCCAATACAAGAGGCGCTGTAGATGCTAGTGCCCATAAAGAAATTAATTACTTGGGTTATCCGTTTTCGATCTCCGAAAACTTTCAAATGCGTAATACACATAAAACTATTGCAGAATCTATTATTACGTTATCAGACATTTTAGAAATTGCCCATAAATCAAATAAAGAAGTCGTCGTTTATATCTCTATGGGTTTTGGAAACCCCTATGGCGATCCGTGGAATGTAGAAATTGTAGGTGAATGGACGGAAAAACTGAATAACATGGGTGTTAAAATACTATCACTTAGCGATACAATTGGAAGCTCAGAACCAGAAAGTATTAGTTATTTGTTTTCTCATTTAATTCCTAATTACCCGCATATAGAATTTGGTGCACATTTGCATACAACGCCTTTAACATGGTTCGAAAAAGTTGACGCCGCGTTTAAAGCAGGGTGTCTTCGTTTTGATGGGGCTATTCAAGGTTTTGGCGGATGTCCTATGGCTAAAGACGAGTTAACTGGTAATATGCCTACAGAAAAGTTGTTATCTTATTTTACCGCCCAGAAACTTAACAATTTAAATGCTTTAAGTTTTGAGAGTGCCCACAACGAAGCAACAAAAATATTTAAATTCTATCATTGATATTTTTTAAAATATTGTTTTACAGTACCTTAATAATTTGTTAATTTTTTTATTTAAAATTAATCTAAATAAGTTTTGCAAATATGGTTTTGTGTTTTATTTTTGCCGGTAAAATATGATATTATTTATATTAAGTCTTAATAAAAACAAAAACAACCAATAGAATGAAAAAATTAACTTTACTATTAGCAATTTGCATGGCTTCAATAGCTTCTGCACAAACGGTGCAAGATTCTATAACTTTCGATCCGCAAAAACAATTAAATGCCGCACAACGTATCTTATCTGGAAATTACGGAAAATCTGTTACCGTTGGTGCTTATGGCGAAATAACCTATAATCAGCCAGAAGCTAGTAACGGCGAGCTCGATGTACAGCGATTGGTGTTACTTTTTGGATATCAATTTAACGATAAAACACAGTTTGTAACAGAGGTCGAGTTCGAACATGTTTACGAAGTTTTTATCGAACAAGCATTTATTAATTATGCTGTAGCACCAAATGTAAGTTTACGTGGGGGATTAATGCTAGTGCCAATGGGTATTATAAACGAATTCCATGAGCCAACAACATTTAATGGCGTAGAGCGTCCAGAGGTAGATAATGTTATTGTACCTACTACATGGAGAGAAATTGGTGTTGGGGTAACAGGTAGGTTTAACGAACTCTCGTTAGGCTACCAAGCTTATGTGTTTAATGGTTTTCAATCTTTAAACGGTACAAAAACCTTAGGAGGAAGCAGTGGTTTAAGAAATGGGAGACAAAAGGGAATTCAATCAACAATCAACAAGCCAAATTTATCTGCAAAGCTTGATTATTACGGTTTACCAGGATTACGTTTAGGCCTATCAGGTTATTTTGGTCGTACTCAGGCTCTAGATGCGGTAGATATGGTTGATGGTTCAGACGTAGGAATTTCTATGATAGGTTTAGATGCCCGTTATGCATACCAACGTTTTACCGCGCGTGGTCAGTTCATTCACGCCAACATCAGCGATTCAGAAGCGTATAATACCTTAAACAATGCGAATTTAGGTAGCGAATTACAAGGTTGGTATGTAGAAGCAGCATACAATCTTTTACCACAAGAAAAACAACAACGTTTATTTGCATTTGCTAGATACGAGCAGTACGATACACATGCTGCTACCGAAGGTACTTTGGTGCGTAACGATGCGTATAACAGAAACGATTTAACAACAGGCTTAAGCTATCATATCGCACCTGGAGTGGTTTTAAAAGGCGATTATCAATTTAGGGATAATGCCCAAGCTGGTGCAGATGTGGCTAACAGACTAAACTTCGGAATAGGCGTTTGGTTCTAAACAGTAAATGGTGTAATTCCCACTAATAAGGGAATCTCAACTAATATGGGCGTTACCGCAAGGGTCGGGCTTTCCGCTATATCTTGTTGCGAAGCAGTTCCGAATTTATTTCGGGACTGCTTCGCAACAAGGATGCCGCTGCAATCCCTAACGCAAAACTACCAAATAGCTAATGCAATAAATTGTTTGTATTAGCTATTTGGTATATTAATTGTTTAATAGAAGAAATAAATTAATATTTTTACGCATGGAATTTAAACTAGTAGCTTTTGTAGTAATTACGTTTTTAATGCAATCTTTTGGGATACCTAATGGTATTCAAAAAAAGGTAGAGAAAGAAATTAAAGATAGTTTTAATATAGAAACATTTAATATTACAAGTGTTACTATAGCG
Source organism: uncultured Flavobacteriaceae bacterium (assembly GCA_963704215.1). Taxonomy (GTDB): domain Bacteria; phylum Bacteroidota; class Bacteroidia; order Flavobacteriales; family Flavobacteriaceae; genus Mariniflexile. The sequence continues at coordinate 462,151 of CAVPHK010000006.1, read as the reverse complement.
CCCGATATTAAAAAAAGTTTACCATCTAAATTTGAAGAAGATAATCTGTTCAAAATAGAAAAAGATAAAAAACTATTGGGATATGTTTATCTTTCAGAAGCGCCAAGCAAAACGGCGCAATTCGATTATTTAGTGCTACTAGATAAAGATTTAATTGTTTTAAAAACAAAAATTTTAATGTACCGAGAAGAATATGGCGGTGAAATAGGAAGCAAACGTTGGTTAAGACAATTTGAAGGGAAAAAGAGTGGCGATGCCTTAAATTACGGGGATAATATTATGGCTATTTCGGGTGCTACTATTTCGGTACGTTCTATGACTAATGCCATGAACAACTTATTACAATCTTTAAAAATTCTTCACTTAAAAAAAGCGCTGTAAATGAAACTAAACGGATTAATATTAACCCTTCCTAACGAATTAAAAGTATTAATCGGGGCATTTGTTGTCGTTTTAAGTATAGGTTTTTACACAGGTTTGTTGTTTGTAGGCGAGACATCTTCTGCAAATCCCAACGGAATAGAAGAGCAATATTTAGGTAATGAAAACGATGAGGAAGCGTTAGTAATGCGCTTTAAAAAAAGCGACCAGGAAATGCTAACCTTAGTGCATAATCACATACTTTCTATGTCTATTATTTTCTTCTTACTAGGCATTTTAGTAGCTACAACCAAGCTTAATAAAAAACTTAAACTGTTTTTAATGGTAGAGCCCTTTTTATCGGTACTACTTACATTTGGTGGCCTCTATTTACTTTGGAGTGGTCTCCTATGGATGAAATACATTGTTATGATTTCAGGCATTTTAATGACGCTTACTTTTACACTTTCAGCCTTTATTATTCTCAAACAACTTTTTCAAAATAATAGATAATTTAGCAGTTTATTTCTTTGTTGGAGTTTTTATTGCATTTTTAAACGGGTAATCATTAAACCTTTATTTGGTTAAAGAGTCATATATAAGACCTAACAACCAGTTGCAGTGAAAAAACTACTACTATTACCAGTTATTTTACTTTTTTCAGCCACATTATTTGCGCAAAAATTCACATTAGAAGGCGTTGTTAAAGACCAGTCTAATAACCTTTTAGAAGGTGCTACGGTGTATGTTCAAAGTATAAAAGACAGTATTCCTATGTCTTACAGCATTACGAATAACAGTGGTGAATTTTCATTACAAGTAAATACCGAAACCGATGCCAAAGCCATTTTCAATATTGCGTATTTAGGCTACAAACCCTATCGACAAGATATTACCGTTCCAAATGGAAAATTATTAAATATGGGTAATGTTATCTTAGAAGACCAAATAGAACAATTACATGTGGTTTCTATTATAGGAAAAGCGCCTCCTATTTTAATTAAAAGGGATACGATTGAATACAATGCCGATAGTTTTAAAACATTACCTAACGATAAAGCAGAAGATTTACTTAAAAAATTACCTGGTATTGAAATAGATTTAGACGGAAATATTACAATGAATGGTATAGAAGTCGAGGCTATTAATGTAGATGGTATGCGTTTTTTTGGTGAAAAAAAGGGCGAGATTGCGTTAAAAAATCTTCCAAGTAATGTTATCAGTAAAGTTCAGGTTACCGATTATAAAACCAATATGCAAAAGTTTACAGGCGAAGAGTCTGATTCTGGTACTAAAGAACTTAACTTAACTATAAAAAAAGGGAAAAATAGAGCCACTTTTGGCGATGTTAAAATTGGTTACGGAACCGATGAAAAATACCAAGTCAATGCCAATGTTTTTCAATTAGTAGATGGGAAACAATATGGGCTTATTTCTGGCACTAATAATATAAATATGTCAAGAGGTTTTAATGCCTTACCAGACACCGACACCAGTAATGGGTATGTAGAATCTGATTTTATAGGCGCTAATTTTACAAAAGGTAAATGGAACGAAACTCGTGTTAATGGAAATTACAGATATAGTGCCCAAAGTACAGATAGAGAACAAAAAAGTCATGCCGAGAATTTTTTACCCGATTTAAATTATATTACAGATTCTGAAAGTACTAGTTTTAGCAATTCAGATAGCCATAATGCCGGTGGTGATTTGAAATTTATTATTAAATCAAAAAATAAACAATCTAATAATAAAGTTCAAATATCTAATGAGATAGATGTTAATGTAGAGAATTCTGAGTCAGGATCTGTAACTAACAAAAAATCTGAATATACTAATGGAGATTTAGTAAGTGATTATAATGCCAAAAGTGAATTATTATCTGAAAGTTACGCTATTAATAATGAGCTTAGTGTTACATCCATAACAGGAAAACGAGACTATTTAAATATTCGATTAAATACCGATTTTAATAAAGCGAATTCAGATGGTAAAAAATATTCTGAAAATTTTATTGAAAGACTTATTAATACTATTATTCAAAATCAAATAAATAACTTATATAGTTACAGTAGTAATATCCTGTTGAATGCTTTTTGGAGTAAAGAACTATTCACAAATTTCAGAATTATGCCAAGATATACGGCTAGTATTAATTCTCAGAATAAAGAAAATATCATTTTTGATTATGATGCTGCGGCGGGTGATTATAATGATTTTAATGCCGTATTAAGTTCAGATAGTAAATATTCTACAACGACCATCAGGCCCGCTTTAAGATTACGATATGAGTACCGCGATTTCCGTTTTGAAATCGAAGGAGGATACACAAACACCTATAGAAATTATAGAGATAAATTAGTAGTTGCACGTGATTTTAAAACAGATTTTGAGTACGCAACCTATTCTGCAAGAATACGCTACCGCGATAAAAATGGTTATAAAAATATAAATCTAAACTATAACCAAAGTGTAGATTTACCTAGCATAAATCAATTACAGCCCGTTGAGGATGTTAGCAATATCACCCATATTCGAATTGGTAATCCTTTTTTAGAGCCCGAAATTAATCACATTGTAAGGTTTGAATACCAAAATAATCTAGCCTTCAATAATATAAACATTACAGGAAATGTGAGAGCACAATTTGTTCAGGATAAAATAATAAGTGCTACAATTACCAACGAAGACTTAATTAAAAATACAACCTATGCTAATATTAATGGCGATTATTCGTATTCGGGCAATGCGGCCATTTCAAAATCATACTACAGTAAAAAATCGAATATCAATTTAAATGCACGTTTAAATGGTTCGTATAAAAATTCCTTATCCATTCAAAATGCTATAAAATTTACGGCGAAAACAACTAATATAAAACCGTCCTTGTCCTTCAAGTATTCGTATGATAGTAAGTTAGATTTAAGTACTTCATACAGTTACTCAAAAACAACGAGCGTTTACGATACCGATGCGTTTAATGATAATAATTACTTTGTTCAAAATGTAGATTTCGAATCGTCTGTTTTCTTTATCAAAAATGTCTTCTTATCTAATAAGGTTTCTTATCGTTATAACAGTCGGGTTGGTGATGAATTTGATGGCGATGCGGTTTTCTGGAATGCAGGATTAGGCATTGAACTATGGGATAATAAAGCTACCTTAACCTTAGTAGGTTACGATGTTCTTGGGAAAAATAACGGTTATAGAAGAGTGGTGACAGAAACCTCCATTGAAGACATTGAAAGCAATATTCTAGAACAGTATTTCATGCTAAATTTCACTTATAAATTTGGCAATTTTGCTGGACAAAAGATGAATATTGATGGCAGACGCGATTCACGACGCGGCGCGGGTTTTAGAGGAGGTTCAAGAGGTAGATGAATCGACGAATAGTGATAAAACCAAACTTAAATGGAGTGGTTCTTATTTCCATATTTTATTAAACTAGATATTTACTGTTCAAACAAAAAAAATTGTATATTTGCACGCAATTATAAAGTAATTGCACAATGATTTCACATTCCAACAAAATAGTAGGAGAAGGATTAGCTTACGACGACGTTCTACTTGTTCCAGCATATTCAGAAATACTTCCGAGAGAAGTTAATATTCAATCAAAATTTACACGTAATATTACCATCAATGTGCCAATTGTTTCGGCTGCTATGGATACTGTTACCGAAAGTAAAATGGCAATTGCCATGGCACAAGAAGGCGGTATAGGGGTGTTGCATAAAAACATGACTATTGAGGCGCAAGCTGTAAAAGTTAGAAAGGTTAAACGTGCTGAAAGCGGTATGATTATAGATCCTGTAACGTTGCCTTTAACAGCCGTTGTTCAAGATGCTAAACAGTGTATGGCAGAATATGGTATTGGTGGAATTCCTATTGTAGCCGAAGATGGAACTTTAAAGGGAATTGTTACTAATCGTGATTTACGCTTCGAACATGATAAAAAACGACCAATTGTGGAGGTGATGACAAGTGAAAACCTTGTAACAGCCGCTGTTGGAACATCTTTAAAAGATGCCGAAATTATTCTTCAACAACATAAAATTGAAAAACTACTTATTGTTGATGATAATTATAAACTTTCTGGTTTAATAACCTTTAGAGATATTACCAAATTAAGTCAAAAACCAATGGCAAACAAAGACTCTTACGGACGGTTACGCGTAGCTGCGGCCATAGGAGTTACAGGAGATGCAATACTGAGAGCTGAAGCATTGGTGAATGCGGGTGTTGACGCCGTGGTAATAGATACGGCACATGGTCATACTAAAGGTGTAGTTAATGTTTTAAAAGAAATAAAAGCGAAATTTCCAACTTTAGAAGTTATTGTTGGTAATATTGCGACAGGTGCTGCAGCAAAATATTTAGTAGAAGCTGGCGCCGATGCGGTAAAAGTGGGTATTGGCCCGGGGTCAATTTGTACCACACGCGTTGTTGCTGGTGTTGGATTTCCTCAATTTTCTGCAGTTTTAGAAGTGGCAGCAGCCATAAAAGGAAGTGGTGTTCCCGTAATTGCCGATGGCGGTATTCGTTATACTGGCGATATTCCAAAAGCCATTGCAGCTGGCGCAGATACTGTAATGTTAGGGTCGTTATTAGCTGGAACTAAAGAATCGCCTGGTGAAACAATCATCTACGAAGGAAGGAAATTTAAATCGTATCGAGGCATGGGTTCTGTGGAAGCTATGAAAGAAGGTAGTAAAGACCGCTATTTTCAAGATGTTGAAGACGATATTAAAAAATTAGTACCTGAAGGTATCGTAGGACGTGTACCATATAAAGGCGATTTATTTGAAAGTATTCATCAGTTTATCGGCGGATTACGTGCAGGAATGGGGTATTGTGGAGCTAAAGATATTGCTACATTACAAAATACAGGACAGTTTGTGAAAATTACAGCTAGTGGTATTAATGAAAGTCATCCACATGATGTAACTATTACCAATGAATCTCCTAATTACTCAAGATAGAAATTCAGAATTTATAACCCCTAAAAAAAGACTTTAATAGAATTATTAAAGTCTTTTTTAGTTAGTTTTAAATCAAATGATAGTTAGCTTTCACTAAGAGTTACTTGTTTTTCTAGCTTGGATGCTAAAATGCTTATTATAAATATTTGAATAAAGTGAAATAGCATAAGCGGTAATAAAATGATGCCAACCGATGCTGAATTTTTAAAGAGTATTTTAGAAAAAACAGTACCATGCACTAACGATTTTTTCGTACCACAAAATTGAGCCGTTATGCGGTCTTCTAAACTAAAATCTAATCGGACAGCTATTTGCTTTATAATAAAATAAACAACGGTAAACAATACGATTACAGCCAATAAAATCATCAATAAATCTTTAATGTTTACAGCGCTAAAAACGTTTTCTTCAAACGATTCCGCAAAACTTTTATAAATAATTAAAAGAATTATAGATTTATCAAAAAGCGTAAGGTATCTAAGATGTTTTCTAACGTAAAAGCCCAAAAAGCGTTGTAGACTAAATCCAAAAATAACGGGTAATAAAATTTCTGTTATTAGTTTCAAATAAATTATTCCTAAATCAAAATCGGTTGTAGTTTGATGTAAAAACAAACTCATCCAAAGTGGGGTAATTACAATGCCGATAAGTCCCGAAATACTGGCGTTAAAAATAGCGGCAGGAATGTTCCCTTTAGCCATAGAGACCATCACTACCGATGAGGATACCGTAGATGGTAATGCTGCCAAAAACATAAAACCTAGCCAGATTGTAAAATTACTTTCAGAATCTATAAATGGGTAAATCGCTATGATAATTATAGGAAATAAAATAAAACTTGAGGTTTGCACAAGCAGGTGCAATTTCCAGTTTTTTATACCCGACTTAATTTTGTCCGGACTTAATTTTAATCCGTAAAAAAAGAAAATCAGCGAAACGCCAATGCTTCCAATAAGACTTAATGGTATAGGACTGTTTTTGCTTCCCCAATTCGGAAAAATATATGCAAAAATTACAACAGCTATAATGGCGAGTACAAATCCATCAATTTTTGGTTTCATGCTGGTTCTTTTAATTTAGATTGTAGCCACGAGATGGGTTGGAGACTAAAAATTTTACGATTTCAAAATTAATTATTTAGTTGAGATGTTAATCTATGTTTGTTTGCATGCAAGCGGCGTTATAATATTCAGAAATTTTATAATAAAAAAGCAACTTTTATCTAGTATAAACTTGTCCTCGATGTGGTTTTAAAGTATCTCGAACAGGTATCATAGCATCCTCATCAACCACTAAATACGCAATGGCATGAGCGTCGGTCAACACTTCAAATCCCGTAATAGTTATGTTTAAATTTTCGAGTTCAATATATTCCTTTAAATGAATCTCATGATGCTCGGCAATATAACTTGCGTCTGGTCCTCTAAAATCCCATATCAGTTTTAATTTTCGCATTATTGTACTAAATAATTTAAGTGACGAAAGGTAAATATTTATATTTAAAAGCCCTATACTATTTTAAGTTTTTAAACGTTTGTTAAAGCATCTTGTATTATAGGTTTATATTAGTATTTTTGCTTTTTAATGTAATTTTTTTTTAAATGAATCTGAAGTATTTTTTTTTAATTTTCCTCACTATTTTTATTACTCATGTTAATGGACAATCTGCTAAAAAGGAAGTGCTTTTTAAAGTAGACGGAGAACCAATTTACGTATCTGAATTTTTAAAAGTTTATAACAAAAATTTAGATTTGGTTCAAGATGAATCACAGAAAGATGTCGATGAATATTTAACGCTTTTTACCAACTATAAATTAAAGTTGAAAGAGGCAAAATCTTTAGGGTTGCAAGAGAAATCATCGTATTTAAGAGAATTAGATACCTACAAAAAACAACTCGCTAAAAATTATATTACAGATAGCAAAGTAACCGACGCATTGGTTGAAGAAGCCTATAATAGAGTTTCTAAGGATGTTAAAGCCTCTCATATTTTAATAAAAATTGTAGAAAACGCAGGTGCAGAAGATACTTTAGTTGCCTTTAATAATATTGTAAAGTTACGTGATAGAGCTTTGAAAGAAGGTTTTGAGGCTGTTAGAAAAGAAGTGCATAATGGTCAAACCATTTTCGGTGAAGATTTAGGATATTTTACAGGTTTTAGAATGGTATATCCGTTCGAGTCTGCAGCATTTAACACCAAAGTTGGCGAAATTTCACACCCATTTAGAACGCAGTTCGGGTATCATATTGTATTTGTTCAAGATAAACGTGCTTCAAGAGGTGAGCGTACAGTTGCCCATATCATGATTGTTGAAAAACCTGGAGATTCAATTCATGGAAAACCAGAAGATAAAATTCAAGACATCTATAAAAAAATTAAACAAGGGGAGGATTTTGAAGCGTTGGCAAAACAGTTTTCAGACGATGGAAATTCGGCACCAAGAGGTGGGCTCTTAAATCCATTTTCTAGCGGACAATTAAATGCGAAAGAGTTTGAAGATGTCGCCTTTGCGTTAAATAACATAGGTGATGTTTCAGAGCCTGTAAAAACACAATACGGTTGGCATATCGTAAAATTGTATGGTAAAAAACCTATCGAGTCTTTGCAAGATATGAAATCAGAGTTAGAACAAAAGATTAAGCGAGACGAACGATCTAAACTTATAGACCAAGCACTTTATAATAAATTAAAATCGAAGTATAACATACCAAATAAGCAACCGGCATTAGGCTATTTTATTAGTATTTTAAATGATGATTTTAATAAAAAAACATGGCAGCTTCCAAATAATTTTACCGGGGATAAACCATTGATTAAAATTGGCAAAAAGCAACTAACTTTTAAAGATTTTGGAGATTATTTGGTCAACGCACAAAACGGAAGCGCTAATAAAACAGGTTTTGATATTTTGGTTTCTAAGCATTATGAATCGTTTTTAAATTCTAAATTAGTTGAATACCAAGAAAATCATTTAGAAGAAGAAAATGCTGAGTTTGCTGATGTTGTTGCAGAATATAGAGATGGCTTGTTATTGTTTGATTTAATGGAAACCACTATTTGGAATGCGGCCAAATCAGATTCGTTAGAAATAGCAAATTATTATAATGTAAACAAAAGCAAATATGTTTATCCGAATAGAATTGATGCCCTAGTCGCTTCATCTAAAGAAGAAAAAACACTTAAAAAAGTGGCTAAATTGTTAGAAGGCGGCATGGCGCTAGACCAAATAAAAGCACTAATTAACAGTAATGATAAAATAGATGTTATTTTTACTTCAGAAATAATGGATGAAACACATCAAGCTTTACCAAAATCAGTTGAATTTAAAAAAGGCATTTCAAAAGTATATAACCATAATGATGGTTTTGTGTTGGTACAAGTAAATGAAGTCCTGCCCGAGAAGCAAAAAACACTAGAGGAAGCAAAAGGTGCTGTAATTAGCGATTACCAGGTTTTTAAGGAACAAAACTGGTTGAAGGAACTGGCTAATAAATATAAAATTGAAATAAATCAGAAGGCTTTAAAAGATGTAAAGTCTCATATAAAAAAACAATAGGTGCGTAGTATAATCATATTTTTTCTGCTGTTAATTTTAAACACATCATGCACTTTTTTTAAAAAGACAGACGACAGGGTTCCTGTTGCGCGTGTTAACGACTCCTATTTATATTACGACGATATAAAAGATTTAGTAGCAGAAGGTATATCGAAAGAAGATAGCACATTGGTAGTACAGAATTTTATAAATCGATGGGCAACACAGCAATTGTTTGTTGATGGCGCCTTGGTTAATTTAAGCGAATCAGAACAAGAAGAGTTTAATAAATTGGTAAAACAGTATAAAAACGATTTGTACACCAAAGCATACATAGAAGCTTTAGTAAAAAAGAACATAAATACAGAGGTTACTAAAGAAGAAGCTACAGAATATTACAATTTAAATAAAGATGTGTTTCGATTGAATGAAGAGTTGTTAAAGTTCAGATATATTCATGTCGATCCTAATATTATCAATTATAACACTATCGAACAAAAATTTAAACGCTTTAATAAGAAGGATAAAAAAGATTTAGAAGCTATTTCTATTCAGTTTAAATCGTATTCTTTAAATGATACCATTTGGATAAAAGCAAGTCAGGTAGTAAACAAAATTTCTGCTATTACTCTAGAAAATAAAGATCAACTGTTAAAAAAATCTAATTTTGTACAACTCAAAGATTCATTAGGAGTATATTTGATGCAGATTAATGAGGTTTTGTTACGAAATGATACCGCGCCATTAGAGTATGTAAGGCCAACCATCGACCAAATCGTTATTAATAAAAGAAAGCTAGAACTTATTAGAGAATTAGAAAAAGATATTACAAAAGATGCCATTAAAAATAAACAATTCGAAATTTATAAATAATTTGAAACATATAGTATTACTGTTAATTGGAATTTTGGGAGTGCATACCATAACTGCACAAGAAATTATTAACGAAGAAGTGGTAAAGCCAGAAGTAGTAAAAAAAGACTCCACCAAAACTCAAAATGCTAAAAAAGTAGATGGCGTTGCTGCAGTAGTAGGCGATTATATTATTTTAGAATCGGATGTTGATAAAGCATTTTTGCAATTACAAGCACAAGGTGTTAATACAACCGATATAAAAGCTTGCGAGTTGTTTGGTAAATTACTTGAAGATAAATTATACGCACATCAGGCAATTCAAGATAGTATTCAAGTATCTGATGCCGAAATCAGAAAAAATGTAGATTATCAAATCGAACAGTTTTTAGAACAAACCAATGGTTCTATGGAAAAGCTTTTAGCATTTTATAAAAAAGACAGACGAAAAAGACTTTAGAGATGAAATGTTCGAAATAAATAAATCCAATCAATTGGCGGCAAAAATGCAGGCTAAAATTGTAGATGAGATTGAAATTACCCCTGAAGAAGTGCGCACATTTTTTGATAAAATCCCTAAAGATGAACGCCCTACTTTTGGAACAGAACTAAAAGTAGCACAAATCGTTGCCGAACCAAAAATTGTAGACGAAGAAAAACAAAGAGTAATTAATAGATTAAAAGAATTTAAAGCAGATATTATTGAAAATGGCGCTAGTTTTCGATCTAAAGCAGTGTTGTACTCAGAAGATCCCGGATCTGCAAGTAAGGGAGGAAAGTATACATTAAATAGAAAACAACCTCGTATGGTAAAAGAGTTTCGTGAAGTGGCATTTTCACTGCAAGAAGGTGAAATATCAGAACCATTCGAAACAGATTTTGGCTATCACATTATTCAGTGCGACAAAATAAGAGGTCAAGAATACGATGTGGCACATATTTTATTATCACCTAAGGTTTCGGTTGAAGCGGTAAATGAAGCCAAAGAACGTCTTGAAAAAGTTAGAAAACGTATTGTGGATGGCGAAATTACTTTTGCGGATGCAGCTAAAGAAGCCAGTGATGAAAAAGAAACTAAGTACGATGGAGGCCAATTAATAAACCCAACAACGCAAGATTATAATTTTGAATTAACCAGAATGGATCCAGAGTTGTATGCTCAAATTCAAAACTTAAAAGATAATGAAGTAAGTTTGGTACTAAAGGAAGAAGACAGAACAGGTAAAACCACATTTAAAGTTTTAATGGTCACCGATAGAATCGACCAACACGAGGCAGATTATGCGCGCGATTACTTAAAAATTAAAAAGTTGGCTTTAGATGAGAAAAAGATTAATGCGATTGCAAAATGGCAAGATGAAAAAATAAAAGATACCTATATAAAAATAAGCGGTGATTACAGAAATTGTGAATTTTCTAGCAACTGGTTAAAAAAATAATATATGTCGGATGTAGCTGCCTTAGAACAATTTGTTAAGCGATATAAAGATTTAAAATTCGAAATAGCCAAAGTTATTGTTGGTCAGGATGAAGTAGTTAATCAAATATTAATTTCAGTTTTTTCTGGAGGACATTCACTGCTAATAGGAGTGCCTGGGTTAGCAAAAACCTTAATGGTAAACACCATCGCACAAGCCTTAGGATTAGATTTTAAGCGTATTCAATTCACCCCCGATTTAATGCCTAGTGATATTCTAGGAAGTGAAATTTTAGACGAAGACCGTCATTTTAAATTTATAAAAGGGCCTATTTTTGCGAATATTATTCTGGCAGATGAAATTAATAGAACGCCTCCCAAAACACAAGCCGCTTTATTAGAGGCCATGCAAGAACGTGCAGTAACTGTAGCGGGCCATCATTATAAATTAGAATTACCCTATTTTGTTTTGGCAACTCAAAACCCGATAGAACAAGAAGGAACCTACCCGTTACCAGAAGCGCAATTAGACCGTTTTATGTTCGCCATTAATCTAGATTACCCTTCGTTTAAAGAAGAAGTAGAAGTGGTTAAAGCAACAACATCCGATACGCCCGCAAAAGTAAATCCGCTTTTTTCGGCACAAGAAATAACAGATTATCAGCATCTTATACGTCGCATTCCGGTGGCTGATAATGTAATAGAGTATGCCGTTGCCATGGTTGGTAAAACAAGACCCAATAGCGATACAGCGAATCCTTTAGTTAAAAATTATCTTGATTGGGGCGCTGGCCCAAGAGCATCACAAAATTTAATTTTAGCTGCCAAAACACATGCCGCAATTCATGGAAAATTTTCACCAGATATAGAAAATGTGCAGGCAGTAGCTCACAGTATTTTGCGTCATAGAATTATTAAAAACTACAAGGCCGAAGCAGAAGGCATTTCCGAAACACATATTATTAAGAGTTTATTTTAATTCTTAATTAATTTGGTTAGTAAATCGGCATTAATTATCTCAAATTTTTGAAAAATATACAATCTTATTAATTTATAATGTCACAATAATAAATTAATAAAATCTCTAATTGTATAAGGTAGTTTATTTATAGAACTTAATATTAATTTAGTATTTTGCGTCACTTTTAAAATAAACGAACAACTATATGTAAGGGCTTTTGTTATGAATTTTAAAGTCTGTATTCGCTTTACTGAATTTACAGATGTTATATTTAGAGCAAGCTAAAAAAACGAAAAGACTTTCTAATATGAACATTTACAACGATTACATCAAAGAGATTGAAGAAAGAAAAGCTCAAGGGTTACACCCTAAGCCGATTGATGGGGCTGAATTAACAAGTGCAATCATTGCACAAATTAAAGATACACAGAATCCACATAGAAAAGATTCTTTAAACTTTTTTATTTACAATACTTTACCCGGAACAACCAGTGCTGCGAGTGTAAAAGCGAAATTTTTAAAAGAAATTATTTTAGGTGAATCAGTTGTTGCCGAAATAACACCGGCTTTTGCATTAGAACAATTATCACACATGAAAGGTGGACCTTCAATAGAAGTTCTGCTCGATTTGGCTTTAGGAAGTGATACAGAAATTGCATCTGAAGCTGCAAAAGTTTTAAAAACACAAGTCTTTTTATATGATGCTGATACAAAGCGTTTAGAAGACGCTTACAAAGCAGGAAATGCTATTGCAAAAGAAATAATTGAAAGTTATGCACAAGCGGAATTCTTTACAAAACTTCCAGAAATTGACGAAGAAATAAAAATAGTAACATTTATTGCTGGAGAAGGTGATATTTCTACAGATTTATTTTCTCCAGGAGCAGATGCACATTCTCGATCAGATAGAGAATTACATGGTCAATGTATTTTCGAGCATAATAAAGACATGCAAAAGGAACTTTCTACTTTAAAAGAACAACATCCAGATAAACGTGTGATGTTAATCGCTGAAAAAGGAACTATGGGAGTTGGTTCTTCAAGAATGTCGGGTGTGAATAACGTGGCATTATGGACAGGTAGTTCAAGCGAGTCCATATGTTCCTTTTATTAATATAGCTCCAATTATTGCAGGAACAAATGGAATTTCTCCAATTTTCTTAACAACAGTTGGTGTAACTGGTGGAATCGGAATCGACCTTAAAAACTGGGTTAAGAAAAAAGATGCCGAAGGAAATGCAGTTCTTGATGCAAACGGAGAACCTGTTTTAGAACAAGTTTATTCTGTTGAAACGGGTACTGTTTTAACTATCAATACAAAAACAAAAAAATTATACAGCGGAGATAAGGAATTAATAGATATGTCAGCTTCTTTAACACCTCAAAAAATGGAGTTTATTAAAGCTGGTGGATCTTATGCAGTTGTTTTTGGTAAAAAATTACAAACATTTGCTGCTAAAGTTTTAGGTATCGAAGCACCTTTGGTATATGCGCCTTCAAAAGAAATATCTATAGAAGGACAAGGGTTAACAGCTGTAGAAAAAATATTCAATAAAAACGCGGTAGGTATAACACCTGGTAAAACATTACATGCAGGTTCCGATGTTCGTGTAGAAGTAAATATTGTTGGATCTCAAGACACTACAGGCTTAATGACCTCTCAAGAATTAGAAGCCATGGCGGCAACAACGATTTCTCCAATTGTAGATGGCGCTTACCAATCGGGGTGTCATACAGCTTCAGTTTGGGATAATAAGTCTAAAGCAAATATTCCTAAGCTTATGAAGTTTATGAACGACTTTGGATTAATCACGGCACGTGATCCTAAAGGAGTTTATCATGCAATGACCGATGTAATTCACAAAGTATTAAACGATATTACAATTGATGATTGGGCCATAATTATTGGAGGCGATTCGCATACACGTATGTCTAAAGGAGTTGCTTTTGGTGCAGATTCGGGAACGGTTGCTTTAGCGTTAGCTACAGGAGAGGCAGCAATGCCAATTCCTCAGTCTGTTAAAGTTACTTTTAAAGGACAAATGAAAAGTTACATGGATTTCCGTGATGTGGTTCATGCAACACAACAACAAATGCTAAAACAATTTGGAGGTGAAAATGTATTCCAAGGACGAGTTATTGAAGTGCATATTGGTACGTTAACTTCAGATCAAGCCTTTACATTTACAGATTGGACTGCTGAAATGAAAGCTAAAGCTTCTATCTGTATTTCAGAAGACGAAACCTTAATAGAATCTTTAGAAATTGCTAAAGATCGTATCCAAATCATGATTGATAAAGGTATGGATAATCAGAAGCAGGTGCTTCAAGGGTTAGTAGATAAAGCTAATAAAAGAATACAAGAAATTAAATACAGGAATTAAACCTGCTTTAAAACCCGATGCTAATGCTAAATATTATGCAGAAGTAGTTGTTGATTTAGATGAGATTGCAGAACCAATGATTGCCGATCCAGATGTAAATAACGAAGATGTTTCTAAACGTTATACACACGATACTATACGTCCATTATCTTACTATGGCGGGACTAAAAAAGTAGATTTAGGCTTTGTTGGATCTTGTATGGTTCATAAAGGTGATATGAAAATATTGGCTCAAATGTTAAAAAATATTGAAGCACAACAAGGTAAGGTTGAATTTAAAGCACCTTTGGTAGTTGCACCTCCAACGTATAATATTGTTGATGAGTTAAAAGCTGAAGGTGACTGGGAAGTGTTACAAAAATATTCAGGTTTTGAGTTTGATGATAACGCACCAAAAGGATTAGCGCGTACTAAATATGAAAATATGCTATATTTAGAGCGTCCAGGTTGTAATTTATGTATGGGTAACCAAGAAAAAGCAGAACCTGGCGATACGGTAATGGCAACTTCAACACGTTTATTTCAAGGAAGGGTTGTTAAAGATTCTGGAGAGAAAAAAGGAGAATCTTTATTGTCTTCAACACCAGTAGTTGTTTTATCTACTATTTTAGGTAGAACTCCAACTATGGAAGAGTATGAAGCTGCTGTTGATGGTATTGTTTTAACACGATTTGCACCATCCCAAAAACAATTAGTTTTGTAGCTAGAAAATAGATAATTTATAATTAGAAGTCCGAATTTTTTATTTCGGACTTTTTTTATACCCTGCTTTAGGATTGGATTTGACAAATCAAATTATTTTATGTTTTACATCGCTCACTAATTTCGTATATTGTGTATTCTTTTAAGGATTTAAATAAAAAAACAAAAATTTATGGCTTTTGACATTGATATGATTAAAGGGGTTTACGCGAGAATGCAAGAACGCGTAGATGCTGCCCGAGAAATTGTTGGTAAACCACTAACCCTTTCTGAAAAAATATTATACAATCATCTTTGGGATGGAATTCCAACCAAAACTTTTAAAAGAGGTAAAGATTATGTAGATTTTGCACCTGATAGAATTGCATGTCAAGATGCGACAGCTCAAATGGCATTATTGCAGTTTATGCAAGCAGGAAAAAGTAAGGTGGCAGTGCCTACAACTGTACATTGCGATCACTTAATCCAAGCTAAGGATGGCGCTGCCGTCGATTTAAAACACGCAAACAGCGTAAGTAGTGAAGTATTTAATTTCTTAGAATCTGTATCTAATAAATATGGTATTGGCTTTTGGAAACCAGGAGCGGGGATTATTCATCAAGTGGTTTTAGAGAACTATGCATTCCCTGGTGGAATGATGATTGGTACCGATTCTCACACCGTTAACGCAGGTGGTTTAGGGATGGTTGCTATTGGCGTTGGAGGAGCCGATGCGGTAGATGTTATGGCAGGTATGGCTTGGGAATTAAAATTCCCAAAATTGATTGGTGTAAAATTAACCGGAAAACTATCGGGTTGGACAGCACCAAAAGATGTGATTTTAAAAGTAGCTGAAATTCTAACTGTGAAAGGTGGAACCGGAGCTATTGTTGAATATTTTGGTCCGGGAGCCACAGCAATGTCTTGTACAGGTAAAGGTACTATTTGTAACATGGGTGCTGAAATTGGAGCAACGACTTCAACTTTTGGTTATGATGAATCTATGGAACGTTATTTACGTTCTACAGATAGAGCAGATGTTGCCGATGCAGCCAACAAAGTTAAAGATTATTTAACAGCAGATCCTGAAGTATATGCATCTCCAGAAAACTATTTTGACCAAGTTATTGAAATTAATTTATCAGAATTAGGTCCCTTATTAAATGGACCATTTACTCCAGATTTATCCACTTCTGTTGGAAAGGATATGAAGGAAAAGGCGACTTCAAACGATTGGCCTTTAGTAGTAGAATGGGGATTAATCGGATCATGTACAAATTCATCTTATGAAGATTTATCACGTGCGTCGTCTATAGCGCAACAAGCATTAGATAAAGGCATTAAAATGAAAGCGGAACTAGGTATTAATCCTGGTTCTGAGCAAGTTCGATATACTGCAGAAAGAGATGGTATTCTTCAAGTGTTCGAGAAATTAGATGCTAAAATATTTACGAATGCCTGCGGACCATGTATTGGGCAATGGGCGCGTTATAGCGACCCAAAAAATGCACCTAAAAATAGCATTGTGCATTCTTTTAATAGAAACTTTGCAAAACGTGCTGATGGAAACCCTAATACGCATGCGTTTGTGGCTTCACCAGAAATTACTGCTGCCATAGCCATATCAGGTCGTTTAGATTTTAACCCAATGACAGATAAATTGATTAATGAAAAAGGAGAAGAAGTCATGTTCGACGAACCAACAGGATGGGAATTACCGCCAAAAGGGTTTGAAGTTAAAGATAATGGTTATTTAGCACCAGAGGAAGATGGAAGTCATGTACAAGTAAATGTGTCACCAACTTCTGAAAGATTACAATTATTAGAGCCATTTCAACCAATCGGAAATACGATTAATGGAGCTAAATTATTAATTAAAGCTTTTGGAAAATGCACAACAGACCATATTTCTATGGCAGGACCCTGGTTACGTTTCCGTGGGCATTTAGATAATATTTCCAATAATTGTTTAATTGGAGCAGTAAATGCCTATAACCAAAAAAC
This sequence comes from uncultured Flavobacteriaceae bacterium, assembly GCA_963704215.1. GTDB lineage: Bacteria > Bacteroidota > Bacteroidia > Flavobacteriales > Flavobacteriaceae > Mariniflexile. The sequence goes on along the minus strand of CAVPHK010000006.1, from coordinate 444,971 downwards.
AAACTTTGTTAAAAATCAATTAACAGGAGAATATGGCGGCGTGCCTGATGTACAACGTCAATACAAAGCTAAAGGTATTAAAACGATTGTTGTGGGAGACCACAATTATGGTGAAGGATCATCAAGAGAGCATGCCGCAATGGAACCTAGATTCTTGGGTGTTGCTGCTGTTATTGTAAAATCGTTTGCTCGAATACACGAAACGAACCTAAAAAAACAAGGTATGTTAGGATTAACATTTGCTAATGAAGCAGATTACGATTTAATTCAAGAAAATGACACCTTCAACTTTATTGATTTAAAAGATTTTGCACCAGGCAAGCAATTAACATTAGAAGCAGTACATGCCAATGGTAGTAAAGATTTAATTAAATTAAATCATACTTACAATCAATCTCAAATAGAGTGGTATAATGCAGGTTCTGCTTTAAATTTAATTAAAAGACAAAACGCATCTTAACTTAAGATGTTTAACATAAAAAAAATCCAGCAATTATGCTGGATTTTTTGTTTTTAGTAATTAACAGAAACCATATATAATTGTATTTTTACCAAAACACTTAATATGAATTCCAGAGCAAATCAACTTAAAGCATTTGATAGATTGTTAACGATTATGGACGAATTGCGTGAAGGCTGTCCGTGGGATAAAAAGCAAACTATGGAAAGCTTACGTCATTTAACCATTGAGGAAACTTACGAGCTTGGAGATGCTATTTTAGATAATGACTTGCAGGAAATTAAAAAGGAATTAGGTGATGTTTTACTTCATATAGTTTTTTATTCAAAAATAGGAAGTGAAACTAATGATTTTGATATTGCTGATGTTTGCAATAGTATTTGTGATAAATTAATTAGTAGACACCCACATATTTACGCCGATGTGAAAGTTGAAAATGAAGAAGATGTAAAGCGAAACTGGGAAAATTTAAAACTAAAGGAAGGTAATAAAAGTGTTTTAGAAGGTGTACCAAGCAGTTTGCCAGCTTTAGTAAAAGCAAATAGGATACAAGAGAAGGTAGCAGGTGTGGGGTTTGATTGGGAAGATCCAAATCAGGTTTGGGAAAAAGTGGAAGAAGAACTTGCCGAATTTAAAACGGAAGTAGATTTAGGAAATCAAGACGCTATCGAAAGTGAATTTGGCGATGTGCTATTTTCCATGGTTAATTACGCTCGCTTTTTAAATATTAACCCCGAAAATGCTTTGGAACGTACTAATAAAAAGTTCTCGAAACGATTTCAATATTTAGAAGAAAAAGCAAAATCTATTAATAAGCCCTTAAAAGAAATGACTTTAGCAGAAATGGATGTTTTTTGGGAAGAGGCCAAGTTATTATAAACATAAAAAGCATCAAGAATGCTAATAATTAAATATAGTGTATGAGTAAATATGCAATAATAATTGGAGCTGGTCCAGCAGGATTAACAGCGGCATATGAACTTGTAAATAGAACAGATATAAAACCGATTGTGTTAGAAATGTCTGAAAAAATTGGGGGTATTTCAAGGACCGAAGTTTATAAAGGAAATAGAATTGATATTGGAGGTCATAGGTTTTTCTCTAAATCGGAAGTTGTCATGCAATGGTGGCAAAATATTCTCCCCATTCAAGGTTGGCCAGCGCGCGATGAAATTAAAATTGAAGAAGCTACAAGAAATAAAAGGATTACATCTAAGCTCGTGAAAGGAGGCCCTAATCCCGAAAAAACGGATAAGGTAATGTTAATTAGGTCAAGGATATCTCGTATTTTCTTTTTAAGAAAGTTTTTTAACTACCCGATCACCATAAATTGGCAAACAATATCTTCTTTAGGATTTTTAAAAATCTTAAAAATAGGTTGGACCTACTTTCTTATTAGAGTTTTTCCAATAAATAATATAACCACCTTAGAACAGTTTTTTATTAGCAGATTTGGAAAGGAACTTTATGAAACTTTTTTTAAAGATTATACAGAGAAAGTCTGGGGTGTATCGTGCTCAGAAATTGATTCTAATTGGGGTGCACAGCGAATAAAAGAACTATCAATATCTAGAACTATTCTTCATGTTTTAAAATCGATTTTCATTAAAAACCAATCTATAGAGCAGAAAAATATTGACACAAGTTTAATCGAGCAATTCATGTATCCTAAATTAGGACCAGGACAAATGTGGGAATTAGTAGCTCAAATTATCGAAGATAAAGGGGGAAAAATACTAATGAATGCGGAAGTTGTTGGTTTAAACATCGATCACAATAAAATTTCTGAAATCACATACGTTCAAAAAAATGAAAATTTAAGCAAAACTTTAAAAGGTGACTATTTTTTTTCAACTATGCCAGTTAAACATTTAATAAGAAGTTTAGGTAGTGTTGTTCCAACATAACATTTTAAAAATAAGTGAAGGGTTAAGATATAGAGATTTTATTACAGTTGGATTACTTTTAAATAAATTGAAAATCCAAGATAAAATGGGATTAGTAACCGATAATTGGATTTATATTCAGGAGAAAGATGTAAAGATTGGTAGATTACAGATATTTAATAATTGGTCTCCTTATTTGGTTTCAGACGAAAGCAAGATTTGGATAGGACTGGAATATTTTTGTAATGTTGGGGATGAATTATGGATTAAAAATGACCAGGAATTTATTGATTTTGCCATCGCGGAATTAGAGTCAATTCAAATAATTGATAGTAAAGATGTTATTGATAGTACTATTATAAAAGTTCCAAAAGCATATCCTGCCTATTTTGGTACCTACAATCAATTTGATTCCATTCGTGATTATACCGATAGTATTACTAACTTGTTTTTAGTTGGTAGAAATGGTATGCATAAATATAATAATCAAGATCATTCAATGCTCACCGCTATAACAGCAGTAGATAATATCATAGCTGGTATTAACACCAAAGAAAATATTTGGGAAATAAATTTAGAGAAAATGTATCATGAGAAAAAATAGTACATTATCATTAAAAGATCCAGTTGTTGCAGGTGTTATTTTATTTTTCATTTTAATATTTGTTGCGTTACACCCCTATATGGCTTATGATGAAGCGTTGTGGAGTTATATTGGTAGAATATGGAGTAATAACGGGTTGCCACCATATACAGAATCAGTCGAGAACAAAACACCAGGAATATTCATGCTGCATGCAATTTCCGAACGAATTGCAATTGGAAATTATCTTTTCGTAAGAATTATTGGTGCCAGTCGCGGTATTGATTTCTTCGGTATTTGTTTATAAAATCGTTAAAAAAATATATAACGATTTTACCGCAATATTGGCCATGTATATTTTCGGACTCTCATCTTGTTGGGAAGTATTAGACGGATTTTCTCTAGCACAAGTCGAAACGTTTATGATTTTATTTAGTGTTATTGCTATTATATCTTTTAATATTGGCTAAAGATCACAAAAATTTTAAAAGTTTGATGTTATTAACAGGAATTGCTTTAGGTTTATCCGTGTCCTTTAAACAAATTGCAGTTACCACTTGTGCTGCATCGCTGTGCATATACTTTATTTATTCAGTCGAAAATATCAGGAATAATTTAAAAGTTAAAGGGCTGTTTATGATTGCTATAGGGTTTGTATTAACGATATTAATACTTTGTTTAATTTTACTCGTCTCTGGTGTATCCTTTTTAGATTACATTAATGGCGCTTGGTTAATATTATTTAATTCTGGATCGACGGCACCAACTTTAGAATTTCGACATCGCAAATTTTTTAAGAATTTTTATATTCTCTAGGTTTATTGTTTTTTATCCATTTCTAATTTGGGTTTTAATCAAGTATAAGTTTTATAAAAGTAAATTTTTTGTTGTCTTACTATTATGGCTACTGCTCGATTTTATAGGAGTAAATGCTTCTGGAAATTATTATGGTCATCAAGTAAAACAAATTCTTGCTCCTATGGCTATTATAACCGCAATTGTGTTGACAATACCTGTTAATATTGATTTTTTTAAAAACAAATTTCAAATGAATCAATTATCAATAATTATTATAGCTGTTTCACTTTTTTTTCCGTTTAAACATGTAGCTATTACAGGAAAAAAACTATTGGAGAGAGAACCTTTAGTCTATGAAGAGTTAGCTGTTATTATAAACCAGAACACTTCAAAAGACGATTATATTTATGTTTTCGGGGCTGATATCGATTTAATTAGAACATTGGCTTTGTCCAATCGACGTGCTTCTAGTAAATATTTTAGCTCCATTTTTATCGCCGGTGAAACTGAAAGAGTTATTGTTTATGATGATTTAAAAATAAAACCTCCAATTTTTATTTTAAAGGAAGCGAATATGCCTATATGTGAAGTTACATATGGTAATAAAACAATTAGCTTAATAAAACAGAACTATTCTCCATTTAAGATTGTCGATAATTTCGAAATTTTAAAAAGAAATTTTTAAATCCAAAAACTTAAGTGTTAAACCAAAGGATATTAAAGGATTAAACACAAAGTAAGACTAAATTTATAATTATATTTAATTAGAATATTTGAATTTTATAAAATAATGGATAAAAGATTTAGTATTTCCATATTTAATATGATGTTTCTTTTGTTTTTAACCAATTTTTCTTGGTCCCAAAATGTCGCCCCAGTTTTAACAGCAGTTGGTAACCAAGCATATTGCCCAAATACACAAATTAATATTGTGACCGATTTTGATATTGTCGATCCTGATGATTCATCAATTGACGCATTGTACATTCAAATTTCTTCTGGATACCAAAATGGTTATGATTCCTTAATTTTATCAGGATTACACCCAAATATTGTTGATTCTTGGAGTGTCTCCGAAGGCAAATTAACTTTACAAGGAATAAGCAATGCAAAAGTTCCATATGTTGATTTAATCAGTGCAGTTAAGAACGTAGTATTTCTAAGTACAAGTGCCAATCCATCAGATAAAAGTTTTTCTATAACCATTGGAGATGCTAATTATTTACCTTCTACAGGTCATTATTATGAGTATGTGCCTGCATTAGGAATTACTTGGACGAATGCCAAAGCAGCGGCAGAATTGAGAACTTATTATGGTTTACAAGGATATTTAGCTACTATTACTTCTTTAGATGAAGCTCAACTATCTGGTAAGCAAGCCGGCGGAGCTGGATGGATAGGTGGTAGTGATGCAGCGGTTGAAGGTGTTTGGAGATGGGTTACTGGGCCAGAAGCAGGTACCATTTTTTGGAATGGATTGTCAAACGGTTCTTCTCCCAATTTTGCGTTTTGGAATACAGGAGAACCAAATCAAGCTGGAGATGAAGATTATGCTCATGTTACTGCGCCTGGTGTTGGAAATACAGGTTCATGGAATGATTTGAGTAATACTGGTAATCTAACTGGAAATTACCAACCAAAAGGGTATATTGTAGAATATGGAGGCATGCCTGGAGAAATCCCTTTAAATATAGCGGCCAGCACCAATATTTATGTGCCAATTATAACCAATACTTATCCAAATTCAAGATGTGGTTCAGGAAGTTTAAATTTAGCAGCAGATGTGTCTGTACCAACGGCTACGGTTTTATGGTTTGATGCTTTAACAGGTGGTAGTTTAGTAGGAACTGGTTTAAATTATAATACGCCTATGTTAAATTCAACCACCACGTATTATGTTTTGGCTTCAGAAAACGGATGTGTTGAAGGTGTTAGAACACCAATTGTTGCAACTATTTATCAGGTTCCTATAATTCAAAATAATATTATATTTAAAAATTGCGATGCGGATGGTTTGCCAGATGGTCTTACGAATTTTAATTTAGAGGAAGCTAATGATATTATAACTAATAACGCTTCTTCAGGATTAAATATAACCTATTATATGTCGTTAAGCGATGCGAATCTTGGTGTGAATGCTATTAATTCATCATTATATAATAACAGTAATGGAAACACTGTTTATGCTCGGGTTGAAAATACCGATGGCTGTCATAGCGTTAGCACTGTAAACTTACAGGTGTCAACAACATCTTTTCCTATCGGATTTCGTCAAGAATTGAGTAGCTGTGATGATGATAATGTGATTGACGGTTTGAATGAATTCGATCTTAATCAAGCATCTTCGCTGTTTATTTCACAATTTCCTTCTGGGCAGAATTTAAGTGTTCATTATTATAAAAATTTAAGTGATGCGCAATTAGAACAAAATGAAATTTTAAACCAAAGCACGTATATAAATGAAGTTAGTTTTTCAGAAACACTATATGTACGGGTTGAAAGTGATGATAATGGAGATTGTTATGGCATTGGTCCGCATTTATTACTAACCGTAAACCCAAGGCCGGAATTCGAAGTGGAACAAACTGAGGTTTATTGTTCCGATAATGTGCCAATAACTTTAACCACAATTAATGCTTCCGGGAATTTTACATATGAATGGATGGATAATAGCGGACAAGTTATAAGCAATTTGCCCACAGCATCAGTTGCCTCGGGCAATACGTATACCGTTATAGCAACCTCGGCTTCAGGTTGTCAATCATTTCCTTTTTCATATACGGTTAAAGAATCGGCAATTGCTTCGATTGGTCTAGATGATGTCACAATTGTTGAGTTATCAGATAATAATAGAATTTCTATAAATAACAACAACAATAATCTTGGTATTGGCGATTATGAATTTGCACTGGATAGAGTAGATGGTTCGTATCAAAACGAAGCAGTTTTTAGCGGTGTGTCAGCCGGTATGCACACGGTTTATGTTAGAGATAAGAATCTATGCGGTATTGCAGAGCTAGATGTTTTTATATTAGGGTTTCCTAAATTTTTTACGCCTAATAATGATGGAAGTAATGATACTTGGCGAGTAATGGGGTTAGGAAGCGAATTCACAAACGCTTCTGTTGTTAACATATTTGATCGTTACGGAAAATTAATTAAACAAATTAATGCGAAAAATGGTGTTTGGGATGGCACCTTTAATAGTGAGCCACTTGCAGATTCTGATTACTGGTTTTTAGCAGAATTGGTTGAAGTAACTGGCAACAAAAGAACTTATAAAGGTCATTTTAGTTTAATTCGATAATTTTTTAGATACAAGTTTATAAAAAAACAGCTTAAGAATTCCTTAAGCTGTTTTTTATGGCAGTATATTAAGACTTAATAAAGCTCTTTAATTTTACTGAGTTTACTTTTCCATAATTTTAAATTTTCTTTATGGGCTTTAATATTATTTTTAACTTCTTTTACAACCGGATTATCATCTTCTACATTCGTAAAAAACTGTAAATTGTTTTCTAATTGATTGATTTGACTTTTAACTTCATCAATCTTTTTTCTTATAAAATAGCGTTCATTATCTAAATCTTTATGGTTGTCAGAAACAATAGAATCAAGCTTGTTTTCAAACTTTATCATTTCAATTTCATTCTTACCCATTTTAAAGCTCGTAAGAATTTCATCGATGGCTTTATTAAATTTACCTTCTATATAGCGTTTATCATTTGGTACTCTTCCTAAATCTTTCCAGTTATTAATAAATTCTTTAATACTTTCAATATCTTTTGCTTGATTTTCTGAAGGTTTAAAATCTTTTAGTGTTTCTAATAAAGTGGTTTTTTTATTAAAGGCTTCTAAAGTTTCTTTATTAGCAGCATTTCTTGTGGCGTGCAATTTGTCAAAGTAATGATTACAAGCTGCTTTAAATCTTTTCCAGATTTTGTCGCTATCTCTTCTTGGTACATGCCCGATTTTCTTCCAATCACTCTGAATTTTTTTCATCAGACTCGTGGTTACTTCAAAATCGTCGTTGTCTTTATTGTCTTCAGCAATTTTAATTAAATCTAATTTTTTTTGAAGATTGGTATATTGGTCTTTTTTAAGTTCTTTATAGAAGGCATTTTTTTTACGATTAAAAATCCTAACGGTTTCTTTAAATTTAGACCAAGTACTTTCGTTTACTTTAATCGGAACTTTTCCAGTACTGAAAAATAATTCGCGTAATGCTTCCACTTCTTTAATTTTCTTTTGCCATGCGCTGTGGGTTTTAACCTCCTGTGCATTTACAGCCTCAATACTAGCAATTATTTCGAGTTTCGTTTCTAGGTTTTTTTCGTAAACTTTATCAATTTCTTGATAGTATAATTGACGCTTATCATTAATTATTTTAGTAGCAGCTTTAAATTTTTCCCAAATATCATCTCTGTGTTCTCTGTCTACTGGCCCAAGTTCTTCTTTCCACATTTTATGAAGTTCTTGCAACTCCCTAAAAGCTCGCATAACATTATCATCTTGGGCTAATTCTTCTGCACGCTCAATAATTAATAATTTCTTCTCTAAATTGTGCTTGAAATCTAAATCGCGTAAGTCGCGGTTTAAATGTAAAAAGTCGTAAAACATTTCTACATGATGATGGTAACTATTCCAGGCATTATTGTATTTGTCTCTTGGTATAGGTCCTGTATTTCTCCAACGCTCTTGTAACTCTTTAAAGTGTTTGTAGGTGGTGTTAATGTTTTCTTCAACATTAATTAATCCTTTTAACTCTTCAATTATTTCGAGTTTATCGGTTAAATTTTGTTTTAAATTTTGCTCTAAGTTCTGGTAGTGGTCGTTAAGTTTTTTTCTGTATTCGTGGTAAGCTTCTTTATAGCGTTTTTGCACAGGAGAGGCATAATAGAAATCTATTTCGTTGCCTCCATCGTTTAAAAATTCTTCCTTTTTTTCGTCTAAAAGGGCCTGAAATTTTTCTTTAAATTCGCTATTAATGCTGTCTACATGCGATTTTATTGCTTGTACTTTTTCGTTTTTTACAAGCCTTTCTAACTCAATAGCCAATGCTTCAAGAGACATGGTATCATAAGCTTTTACCTCAATACGATGTCTGTCTTTATTGCCTTCGTCTTCAGCGTCTTCAGCATTAGAATCTTCAATTTCATTTAAAACTTCATCGTCTTTATTACTATCTGAAATTATAGGATTATCACTTTCATCATTATCCGTCACAGTCTCTTGCGCAATTTCAGGTGATTTTTCAACCTGTTGCATTTCGTTGCTTTCTTCAAATTTTTGTTCCTCCGAGACGTTATTAGAAATGGTGTCTTTCTTATTAACTTTTTCTTCTCCCTCTGCTTTTGGCAGGTTATTTATATCAGACATTTTAAAAATGTTAAGGTTCGTGTTATTCTTTTAGACTTTAAAGATACTAACAAGTCTATTATTAACAAAGTAAGGATATGGGTTTTCGTTAATTATTAACGATTTTGTTTTAAATTCCAAATAGACCAAGCTTTTTCGGCTTGTAATTTTAACATGTTTAAACCATTAATTGGTAGTGCCTGTTGTTGTTTTCCTAATCTTAAAAACTTGGTTTCTTCTGGATTATATATTAAATCAAATAATATGTGATTGCTCGTTATGGCAGAATAGGGGATGTCGGGGCAATCTTCTATATTAGGAAATGTGCCTAAAGGCGTACTGTTGACAATGATTTGATGCTCTTTTATGATCTTTTCTGTAAGCGACTCATAAGTAAAGCTTACATATTCTGATTGTTTTCTTGATACGTAATTAAAGTTAATTCCCAGTTCTTTAAATGTAAAAGCGATAGCCTTACTCGCACCACCGGTACCTAAAATTAAGGCATTTTTATGATGTGTTTTTAAAAAAGGCTTTAAGGTTTTTTTAAAGCCATAGCAATCTGTATTATAGCCAACCAATTTGCCTTTTTTGGTTATTTTTATGGTGTTTACAGCACCAATAGCCTGTGCCTTTTTATTTATTTTATCGAGATAGGGAAGTACCGCTTCTTTATACGGAATGGTAACATTTAATCCCTTTAAATTTTGGGTGTTTTTAATAATTGAAGGAAATAATTCGATGGAGTCTATATCGAAGTTTTCATACGTAGTATCGGTGATGTTTTCATTTTCAAATTTCTGTTTAAAATATGCTCTTGAAAATGAATAAGATATGTTTTTGCCTAAAAGACCTAATTTATTCATTAATTTTTCTGGTTTTTTGTCCGTAATATTCAAGTGCCAAGACAATGGCAATGCCTAGAACTATAAAAGCGATGGCATAATACGTTTCTGTATTTAAACTGGGAATATAGCGTTCGTAATTTAAGACTACTTTGGTTCCTGTAGAATCGAAGCTATAAGCACCTTCTTCTGTTAATTTATAGATTGTTTTTTTCCAAGGCCAAACAACGCCTAAAGACCCTACAATAAATCCAATAATTGCCGATAGCGTGATGTTCTTATAATGTTTTAGAATAAAGCTTAAAATATGTGAAAATGTTACTAAACCAGTAAGCGACCCTAAAGTGAAAACGGCTAGTACTTGAAGCATTCTTAGGCGTTGGTGGTTATGTATGAAGCTAAAATCTCCAGTAAATAATTCATAAAACGTATCTGAAAGTGCATTTACAGAATCAACTAAAAGCAGCACATAATTTCCGAGCAGCATGAGGATAAATGAACCTGAAAACCCTGGCAATGTCATTCCTGAAACACTTATAATGCCACAAAAAAACACAAACCATAAATTGTCATTTTCTTTTGCCGGATTTAAAAAACTTATACTTAAGCCCACTATAATGCCTAGCGCTAATGATGTGTAAGTTTTATAATTCCATTCTTTAAAATCTTTGTTTATGTAATAAATGGAGCCAACTATCATTCCGAAGAAAACACTCCAAATGTATAATTCGTAATATTTAATAAAATAATCTAATACTTTTGAAACACTAAAATAACTGACTACCATTCCGAAAAACAACAAGCCCAAAAAGCGACCGTTTACGTAATAGTAAAAACTCTTAAACCGACCATTTAATAGCAGTTTAAAGGCCTTACCATTGACTTTTCGTAATGAATAAATAAACTCTTCGTAAAAACCTGCAACAAAAGCCACAACACCACCTGAAACACCGGGAACCTTATTAGCTGCTCCCATTCCTAGTCCTTTTAGAACAAGAAAAATTTTGTCTTTAAGTGTTCTGGTATTTTCCATCACTGTTTTTTTGATCCTACTTTCTCAAGAATAAAAATAGTTAAAAATCCTAAAACGGCTAAAATTATAGCGAATAGCAATTGATTGTCGCCATTAAATGAAAAAGGAGAAATACTTTCTTGTATTAAAGGTGATTTTATGCCTTTAGAATTTGTGTGCCATGATAATGTTGTTTTCCATGGCCAAACTGTTTCGAGCGACCCAAACATAAAACCGGTAAGCAGCGCCAAAGTAATATTATGATAGTTTTTAAATAGCCATTTTAGAATATGGCTAAAACTGAGTAATCCAATGACTGCGCCGCATATAAAAATTAGAATTTTTTTTACTTCAAAATCATGAATGGCATCCCCCAAGGTTTTATATGCTCCTAAAATAATTAGTATGAAAGAACCAGAAATACCAGGTAAAATCATTGCGCAAATAGCAATGGCTCCTGCAAAAAACAAAAAGTTAGGGTTGTCGTTTGTTGCTAAAACAGGAAGGGACGAAATTACATAGGCAATTATAGAGCCTATTATCAAGGCTGTAATTACGGCCATATTCCATCTATTAATTTGTTTGCCTACAAAAAAAATACTGGCTATAATTAAACCAAAAAAGAATGACCAAATTAAGACAGGATGATTTTCTAATAGGTATTTTGCAAATTGCATAAACGAAACATAACTAATAATTATGCCACTTACGAGTGCTAATACAAAATTTGCGTTGGCTTGCTTCCAGAACGCAAAGAATCCTTTGTTAAATAAAGTTTTAAAAAGAGAAACATTTATGTTACTTATAGTAGCAACTAACTCTTCATAAATACCTGAAATAAATGCTATGGTACCTCCAGAAACTCCTGGTACTGCATCTGCAGCGCCCATGGCAAGTCCTTTAAAAGAAATAATTAAATAGTCTTTGAAACGTCTTTGCATAAGTTGATTTATAAGCTAAAATCAAAGGTATGGATTTTAACCTGACGTTTAACTATTGATTTGTATTTAGTATATTTTTAACTAGAATTTTGCTTGTTACCTCAGGGAATAGTTCATCCAATATAAAAGAATACTCTGCATTATATCTTAAGCCATTTTTTAAATGAAACGTTCCTTTGTCGGTTTCATTCAAAGAAAAATATAAACCTGCCAATCGATATTCAAGTTCTGCGTTTTCAGGATAAAATACTATGGCTTGTTCAAAATTGTCTGCAGCTGCTTCGGGTTCGCCAAGTTTAACTAATAAATCGCCTCTAGATAACCAGGTGTTTAATTCGTAATTACCTAATTCCAGTGTTCTTTTAAATCCACGTTCAGCCTCTTCAAAATGGTTTAAGCGTTGGTTAATTTGCGAATATAATTTCCAATATATTACGTTTTCCGAATCTATATTTAAGGCTTTATTAATATAGTAAAGTGCTTTCTGGTAGTTCCTTTTTTTGTTATAATAACGTGTAATAGCAATCCATCCTTTATCTAATAACGGGTCTTCGTGTACCGTTTTGTAATAATATTGAACCGCTAACTCATCATTTTTTAACTTCTCGTAGCAGTTGCCAATTCTTAAAAGTGCGAAAGATGTTGGTTCATCTAATTTTAAAGTAATCGAATAATTTTCAATTGCTTCTTCGAATTTTTTTAACTTTTCTAATACTTTTCCGCGTTCTAAATAAGCGCCAACAAATGTGTCGTCTGATATGATTGCAAAATCGAAAGCAGCAAGCGCTTTTTTATAATTTTTTAGCGTGTAATACTGTTTTCCTAACTGGTGCCAAGCAACTTCACAGTAGGGGTTGGTATCTAAAAATTCATTGAGATAAGTTACAGCTTCATTAGTTTGATTAAGGAATTCAAAACAATAAATAATATTATAAAGTGAAGAATAATCTTCTGAATCTTCATTTAAGCACTTCATGAAATATTCTTTGGCTTCTTCGAATTTGTCTAAGAATAGATATTCCATACCAATTAATGAATATAAATCTACTACATCGTCAGTTAGTTCTAAAGCTTGTTTTAATACTTCGATGGCTTGCTCATGGTCATCTTTTTTAGAAAAAATATTGGCTTTTTGAATGAATATTTCCTCATTTGTAGGGTCTAAGCTATAAAGTTCGTTTAGGAGTTTATCTGCCTCAATTAGCTTGTCTTCGAATACATAAATTTCAACTTTAAATATTCTTAAATTAATGGAGGTGGGATGCTGATCTAAACCTAGTTTTATGGCTTTTTTTGCTAAGGCTATTTTTCCTTGATTTAAATAGTGATGAATGATGTTTTCGAATTCTTCCGAATCGAAGAACAAAACATGATTTGTTTTTAACATCGATTCAAACTTTGTTAACGGTACATCATCGTGGTCATCATAACTATACTCCATAAGCACTTTGGTTAGGTTCTACTTGAATAAATTTAAGGCACTATTCTTTTTTTATTAGACGTTTTAAGTAAATCTTTTTAACAAAGTAATGAACACATATGAAAGTAATGTATTGATTTAATTGTTTTTTTGCTGATAATCAGTACATTGCAAAGATGCTATTGTTTGTCTATTTTATTTAAAATATCAATAATTATACCACAACCTTTAATAATTTCATCAATAGAGATGGTTAATGGCGGTGTAATTCTAACTGCTTTGGGTTCAAAAAGTAGCCAAAATAAAATTAATCCTTCATCTTGACACTTTAAAATAACTTCGTTTGTAATGGTTTCCGAAGGCATTATTAAAGCCAGCATTAATCCAATACCTCGAATTTCTTTTATTAATGGATGCACTAATAGTTTTCTAAAAAGTTGTTCTTTTTCTAAAGCTAAATGCATTAAATTACTTTCGGTGATTTCTTTTAGGGTCGCCAATGCAGCAGCAGCAATAACTGGATGTCCACCAAATGTGGTGATATGTCCAAGTTTTGGTTTTTGTTGTAATAAACTCATAAGTTCACTTGATGCCGTAAAAGCACCAATGGGCATTCCGCCTCCAAGACCTTTACCCATCACTAAAATATCGGGTACGCAATTATAGTTTTCGAATCCAAAAAGTTTGCCGGTTCTGCCAATTCCTGGTTGAATTTCGTCTAATATTAAAAGTGCTCCAACTTCACTACAGCGTTTCTTTACCTTTTCCAGATAACCATTTTCGGGTTGAATAAAACCAGCACCACCTTGAATTGTTTCTAAAATTACGCCAGCAGTTTTAGAGGTAATTAAATTTAAATCTTCTTCATTATTAAAAGTTATGAATCGAACATCGGGTAACAAAGGTCTAAAGGCTTGTTTGCGTTCTTCGTAACCCATAACGCTCATCGATCCCATAGTGTTTCCATGGTATGCATAATGTGCTGAAATAAGCTCGCTTCTTCCTGTAGCACGTTTGGCAAGTTTTAATGCGCCTTCTATAGCCTCGGTACCTGAATTAACCAGATACGTATTTTCTAGTGTTGAAGGAAGGTTTTTAGCAAGAAGTTTGGCAAGCTCTACAGCTGGTTTTTGAATATATTCTCCATAAACCATAACATGTAAATATTTGTCGAGCTGCTCTTTAATTGCACCTGATAACTTTTGGGTGATTATGCCCCAACGGTGTCGCAGATACACCTGCCACAAAATCTAAATATGCTTTGTTGTTTGTATCGTAAATATAACTTCCATTAGCATGAGAAACTTCCATGGCCAGCGGATGTGCCGTAGTTTGGGTTTGGTATTTTAGGAAATCAGATTTCATTATTTTTGCAGACTATGTAAAATATCAATTCTAACTTTTTAACTTATTAGGTGGGTAGGATTTGAAATAAAACGTTTTTTAGATTCCTTTTTCGTCTTCTGGGATATTTCTTCCAGCTTTATTTTCAATTCCAATTCTTCCAGCCAATTTTATCCGCTCTAGTAATTCATCATCAAAGAATCTGTCTTGTGGAACGTAGTCTTCTAATCCTTTTATTGTTGGTAATATTAAAGGTTCATCTTCTTTAAATAGATCTTCAACACTAAGGGGGCGTTCTTCTTCGCGCCAATCAAATCCTTTTAGGCGGTTTTCATTTTTTGGATATTTAGATTCGGGATAGAGATTACCATCTATTTGATTATATCTTGTATATTCTTCAATATCGCCATCGGCAAATACAATAGATATACTTCCCGATTTTGCCTTATCAATACCAATTAATTCTTGTTTATCGTTTCGTGCGTAAAAAATAGACTCTGCATTTTTAACAATATCTACTTGGCGTAATTTATTTTCATCATTAAATAGTCCCTTCAAACGAATTCCGAAAATTTGATTAAAGCCATTTTTACTAATCGTGTCTTTGCTAATTACAAACGCATTATTAAAAACTAGAAGCGAATCAAGCTTTTCGGTTTCTGGATTAGAAATTAGATGAATGGTGTCTCCCGTCATCTGATTTTCTATATTCCATAGTATGGGTCGTCGTTTGGTTGAGAATTTATCACTTGACGACAGACGGGATAAATTAATTAATTGCGTGACGCCAGTTTGCTGATTTGAATGAATGGAATCTGCCTTTCCGCTTAAGTCGGTTTTGTAAATTTTAGCATTGTAGTAAGCACGAACAATCCTGTTTTTAGGTTTGCCCGTCATCATTATTTTATCTGCATGCATATAAATGGAGTCATTTTCTTGTTTGGTAACAATCAGTGCACGTTTTGTTATGAACAAAGAATCTTTTGCTTTAAATACTTCGGCATAATGCCCTTTTGCAATGCTTTGATTAATGGTGTCTGTAACTTTAATATTGTTGGTTGCCGAAGCAAATTTTATATTATCGTCAAAATATAAGCTGTCCCCTTCAATGATACGATTGTTGTAATTTATTTTTGAATTTTTAACTGCGTAGCCATTTCGCATTTTAGTGTCGTAAAATCCTTTTTCTGTGTAAGTTTTACTTTCTGTAGTGGTTATAGTTGACGGACCAAATAGGTAAGCAAATCCTGTATCAGAATAAAAATCGAAAAATTCAGAGTTTATGGTGGCGTCTTTATTAACTAGCTTTACATCATCAACAAACTGGTATTTTTTTTGTTGCATGTAATACCTTCCCACTTTACTGGTAATGGTGCCAGATGTGTCTTTAACAACCTTGCCTTTATTTTTATAAAAAGCTTGTTGTTTTACACGGTCAAAATATAAAGTATCTGACGAAATCGTAGAGTTTGGGTCTCTCAATACCACATCGCCACTTGCAAAGGCTAACTGTGTAAAACCACTGTATTCTATGTATTTCGAAGTCATATGAATAGTGTCTCCTTGAATAAGAATAACATTTCCATAGGCTTCAATAAAGTTTTCACCGCTGTAATAAATAGCCTTATCGCTCCACATATTAATACTTCCTTGGGTAATATGCACTTGTTGTGACTCATCGCGTGTTAGTATTTTTGCACCCGGATAATTTATTTCGTCAACATTTAATCTTCCTGCATATTCAATTTGAATTTTCTTTTTTTCCTGCGCTATCAAAACTAAAGTAGATAGACAGAAAAAAGTAAGAAGTAAGCAAATGGTTTTTGTATTCAAAATCTAAAAGTTTGTGGCAAAAATAACGATTAAAATTATGTATAATTGTTTTGTAACAAAAAACGCTTCAATTTTTTTTGAAGCGTCTTTAAATATGTTTGGTTGACTATGGAAGAAAAACTACTTCCTAAAAATAGTCTGTTTTCTATCTGGTCCTACCGAAACAATAGTAATTGGAATTTCCAGTTCTTTTTCTAAAAAGTTGATATAGTCATTTAGAGCTTTTGGTAATTGTGAAGCTTCAGACATTCCTGTTAAATCTTCTTGCCAACCATCAACTTCAGTATAAATAGGTTCTACATTTTCAGGTTCAATATTATATGGAAAATGATGAATCACATCTCCTTTATATTTGTAAGCAGTGCAAACTTTTAGTTTTTTAAATCCTGATAAGACATCACTTTTCATCATCATTAATTGTGTAACACCATTAACTTGACAAGCGTATTTTAAGGCGATTAAATCTAACCAGCCACAACGTCTAGCTCTACCAGTTGTTGCGCCAAACTCCATGCCAACGCGACTCATGGTAGCTCCATCTTCGTCGAATAATTCGGTAGGAAATGGACCAGAACCCACGCGAGTAGTGTAAGCCTTAAATATGCCAAAAACTTCGCCAATTTGGTTTGGAGCGACTCCTAAACCAGTACATGCTCCTGCCGCAGTGGTATTACTTGAGGTAACAAATGGATAGGTTCCAAAATCGATATCTAATAAAGAACCTTGGGCGCCTTCGGCTAAAATGGTTTTTCCAGATTTTTGAGCTTGATATATAACTTCTTCAGAATCAATAAATTTTAATGATTTTAAAACTTCAATCGCTTTAAAGAATTCTACCTCAAGTTCTTCTAGATTATATTGAATTTCTACATTGTAAAAATCAATCATCGATTCGTGTTTGTCGGCCAACGCTCTATAACGCTCTTTCCAATCGCTTAATTCTAAGTCACCAATACGTAGTCCGTTTCTACCCGTTTTATCCATGTAAGTTGGTCCAATACCTTTTAGGGTAGAGCCTATTTTAGCTTTTCCTTTTGAGGCTTCACTTGCAGCATCTAATAAGCGATGGGTTGGTAATATAATGTGTGCTTTACGAGAAATAACCAAAGACTTTCTATAATCTACATTTTGGTCTTCTAACTTATCTAGTTCGCCTTTAAAAATCACAGGATCTATAACTACACCGTTACCAACCAAGTTGGTTGTACCATCGTGAAAAATACCTGAAGGTATGGTGTGTAAAACATGTTTTTTGCCATTAAAAACGAGTGTGTGTCCTGCATTTGGTCCACCTTGAAATCGTGCAATAATGTCGTAATTAGTAGTTAGTACGTCAACAATTTTCCCCTTGCCTTCGTCTCCCCATTGTAATCCTAGTAGTAAATCTACTGCCATTGTAAAAATAAGTTATTTGGTTGATTTTCTATTTCCGTAAAAATAGAGTGAATGATTATTGATTTCTATATCGAAAACCTCTTCGATTGTTTTTTTGATAGACTGAATTCTTGGGTCGCAAAATTCTATAACTTCGCCGGTGTCGGTTAAAATAACGTGATCGTGTTGTCTATCAAAATACGATTTTTCGTAGTGCGCTTGATTTTGTCCAAATTGATGTTTTCTAACCAATTTGCATTCAAGAAGTAATTCTATGGTATTATAAAGCGTAGCCCGTGAAACACGGTACTTTTTGTTTTTCATACTTAGATATAGCGATTCAATATCAAAGTGTTCTTTGTTATTATAAATTTCTTGCAATATAGCATAACGTTCGGGCGTTTTGCGATGTCCGTTGGTTTCTAAAAAGTTAGTAAATACACTTTTTACAATTTCCTGATTTTTTGTGTCTACGCTTGCGTTCATAATTTAGTCCCAAATTTACACTTTTTTTTACACTCTAATAACCTTATCTATGCCATTAATTTTTTTAAGTTTATCTAAAAGCTTTTTTAACATGGAGTTATTTTTCACAACCAAACTAATATTTCCAGAAAATAAACCGCCATCTGATTCAAAACTTATGCTTTTCATGTTTACGTGCATATTTCCCGAAATAATTTTGGTTATATCGTTTACCAAACCAATATGATCTATTCCCGTTATTTTAATTTGTGCTAAAAATTCTTGTTGCGAAGAATCTACCCATTGAGCAGTCATGATTCTATAGGCATAGTTAGAATGCAGACTTAATGCATTAGGGCAATTTTTTTTATGAACTTTAATACCTTCTGAAACCGTTAAAAAGCCAAACACTTCATCGCCAGGTATGGGGTTGCAACAATTTGATAATTTATAATCTAATTTTTCTTTTTCTTTACCAAAAACTAACGAATCATAGTTTGTAGTGATTTCATCTTTTTCAAGGTCTTCTTTTTTGATGTTAGATTTTCTAGAAATTTTGCTCTTAATATAGGTCATTAAGGCATTGCTTCTAGAAGACGCATAATCTTTTAGCATGGTGTTATCTATGGTGCCAATACCTACTCTATAAAATAAATCTAAACTTGTTTTAAGTTTAAAATAATTCACTAATTCGTTTATAGAAGCTTCGTTAAGCGTAATTTTTAACTGCTTTAACTTTCTTCTTAAAATTTCTTTACCTTCTTCACCTATTAGTTTTTTGTCTTCACGTAATGCCGATTTTATTTTACTTCTAGCTCTGGCCGTAGTAGCATAATCTAACCAGTTGGGATTTGGTTTTGCTGTTTCTGAAGTTAAAATATCTACTTGATCGCCACTTTCTAAAACATGACTAAGCGGCACCAGTTTACCATTAACTTTCGCACCTCTGGTTTTCATACCAACTTCAGTGTGTATGTTAAACGCGAAATCTAAAGATGTAGCACCTTTTGGAAGTGATTTTAACTCGCCAGTAGGGGTAAAAACAAAAATTTCTTTAGAATACAAATTAAGTTTAAACTGCTCTACAAAATCTACCGCATTTGTCTCTGGGTTTTCGAGTGCTTCTTGTAATTTGTTAATCCAGTTTTCTAGATTGTCTTCTTTTTCGCCGTCTTGTTTGTATTTGTAATGTGCCGCATAACCTTTTTCGGCAATTTCGTTCATGCGTTCACTTCGAATTTGAACTTCAACCCAACGACCTTTAGGTCCAACAACTGTGATGTGCAGCGCTTCATATCCGGTAGATTTAGGTGATGAAATCCAGTCCCTAAGTCTTACTGGGTTGGGTCTAAAGTGGTCTGTAACAATAGAATATATTTTCCAAGCTAGAAATTTTTCGGTAGCATGGTTCGCTTTTATAAATAATTCTAATGGCAAATTTGTCGTAAACTTCATCAAAAGAAACGCCTTGTTTAACCATTTTTTTTCTAATGGAGAATATGGATTTAGGGCGACCTTTAATGGTGTATGTTAAGTTTTCTTTGTTTAATGAGTTTTTAATAACTTCACTAAACTGTTCAATATAAAGATCTTGTTCTTCTTTGCTTTCTTTAATTTTGTTTAAAATATCATTATAAATATCTGGTTCGGTATATTTTAAACCTAAGTCTTCAAGCTGTGTTTTGATGTTGTACAGTCCGATTCGATGCGCCAGTGGAGCGTAAATATATAAAGTTTCAGACGCTATTTTTTCTTGTTTGTCTGTTCGCATCGCATCCATAGTTTGCATGTTATGGAGGCGGTCTGCTATTTTTATAATAATAACTCTAACATCATCGTTTAGAGTTAATAACATTTTTCGGAAATTTTCGGCTTGTAAAGACACACCTATATCTTTCTCCTTACTTAAAGAAGAAATTTTAGTAAGTCCATCTACGATGGTGGCGACTGTTTTTCCGAATAAATTCTCAATATCTTTTATTTCATATTCTTGACTATCTTCAACCACATCATGAAGTAAAGCAGCGGCAATAGATGTTGCATCAAGCCCAATTTCTTGCGCAACAATTTTAGCGACAGCAATCGGGTGAAATATATAAGCTTCACCAGATTTTCTGCGCTGATTTTTGTGGCCATCAACTGCAACTTCAAAAGCTTTACGGATAAGTTTTTTATCATCATCGGTTAGTGTTGTGTAACTAACTTTTAATAATTCTTTATAGGCTTTGGTAATGGCTCCGTTCTCTTTTTCTATATCTTCCTCTGTCATAAATTAAATGTAATATAAAGAATATTAACTAGCAACATGATAGTTAATATTTATATTAATTTTAAAAATATTTAAGAATTTAAAAAATTTATTAATTGGGCTATGGCTTTTCCACGATGTCCGATACTATTTTTTAAATTTAAATCCATTTCGGCAAAAGTCTTTTCGTAGCCATGGGGTTTAAAAATGGGGTCGTATCCAAATCCGTTGTCGCCTTGTTTTGTGCTTGTAATTTCACCTTTGCAAATGCCTGTAAATATATATTGTTGGTTGTTAAGTTGTAATGCAATAACGGTTTTAAATTGGGCACTTCTATTTTTAGCTTCCTTTAGTGCATCAAGTAATTTATCCATATTATCTTTAGCAGATCGTTGCTCGCCAGCATATCGTGCTGAAAATACTCCAGGTTCACCATTTAATACATCTACTTCTAAACCTGTATCATCAGCAAAACAATCATAGCCATATTTTTCTTTTATATATAATCGCTTTTTGAATGGCATTGCCTTCAATAGTGTTTTGTGTTTCGGGAATTTCTTCTAAACAGCCAATATCGGTTAAACTTAAAAGTTTTATATGTTGAGGGATTAATAACTGAACTTCTTTAATTTTATTTAAATTACTGGTAGCGAATACGATTTGCATTTTTTTGAATGAATTTTAGTTTTCAAAAGTAAGCTAATAATGATTTGCCGTAAAGTAATCTGTCATTCAATTTCTGTTTATAATAAAAATTTATAGTATTTTTTTATACCTTTAAAAAAAACCAACTAACTATTATGATTCCATATAAATCTCCTTTAGACGCTTTTTTACATTGGGAGAAAACAACTCCAAATAAAGCATTTTTAAAACAGCCTATTAACGGAAAAACGACTGTTTATACATTTAAAGAGGCTGGTATTGAGGCTCGTAAATTAGCGGCAGCAATTAATAAGTATAATTTCCCGAAGCAAAGTCATATTGGGTTATTATCAAAAAATTGTGCCCATTGGATTATTTCAGACTTAGCAATTATGATGTCGAGTCATGTATCTATTCCTATATATCCGTCACTTACGGCGGAAGCGATACATCAAATTTTGGAACATAGTGAATCAAAAGCCATAATTATTGGAAAGTTGGATAATTTTGAATCTCAGAAATCAGGAATTCCAAATATCCCAAAGATAAGCATCGGTTTATATGGTGAAAATGAAGGCGAACGTTATGAAGATTTGCTTTTAAAAATCGATCCACTGGAAGACATATATATGCCAGAATCTGATAATTTGCATACTATTATTTATACTTCCGGAACTACTGGAGTGCCAAAAGGCGTGATGCATACGGTTCAGAATTTTATGGAAAGTGTTAAAATAATTAAACCAGCTTTAAAATTAAAGGAAGGATCTCGATTTTTCTCTTATTTGCCACTGGCCCATGTGGCAGAACGTGTAGGCATTGAAACATATGGAATTTTATTGGGTGCAGAAATTTCCTTTCCAGAATCCTTAGAGTCGTTTCCAGCAGATTTAGAAGCATGCCAACCGGAATTGTTTTTTGCGGTACCAAGAATTTGGGCAAAGTTTCAAGAGAAAATATTGGAAAAAATGCCGCAAAAAAAGCTCAATATATTACTCAGCATACCGCTAATTAATAATTTAATAAGAAATAAATTAAAGCAAAAGTTAGGTTTAAAACATGCTGATATTATTATATCTGGCGCTGCTCCCTTATCTGCTAATCTAATGAAGTGGTTTAAGAAATTAGATATTGAAATATTGCAAGGGTACGGCATGACCGAAGATTGTATTATCTCGCATTTTAATTTAACAGGTGCAAATAAAATAGGTACTGTTGGAAAAGTGCTGAGCGGTGTAAATATCAAATTATCTGCTGAAGGTGAAATATTAATAAAAAACAACTGTTTAATGACGGGTTATTTTAAAGAACCAGAAATAACTGCAGAAGTGTTTGATAGATGGTTTTTTTAAAACGGGCGATATTGGAGAATACGATCATGAGGGGTATTTAACCATTACAGGGCGTATAAAAGACCAGTTTAAAACAGATAAAGGCAAGTATATTTCGCCAACACCTATAGAATTGCAACTATCGGGTAATACAGATATTGAGCAAATATGTGTTGTAGGCACGGGCATTCCGCAACCTATTGCGTTATAACACTTTCTGAAATAGGTAAAGAAAAATCGAAAGAGGATGTTTCTGAGGGATTAGTAAAATCTGTTACATCATTAAATCCAACTTTTGAAAAACACGAAAAAATTGAAAAAGTAATAATAATGAAAGAAGATTGGACGGTAGATAACGGTTTAGCAACACCAACTTTAAAGGTAAAACGAAATGCTATAGAGAAAATTCATCAGCCTTATTATAAATCTTGGTTCGAACAAATTGATACTGTGATTTTTGAGTAAGATAACTTAAATGTAGTAAATATTTTATCAATAATTTATGATAATTGATATTAAAAGTCTACTTTAAAAACAGTAAATTAGACAATTGATAATTTAAAAACAAGAACGCATATGACAGTAAATTTTCAATACGTAGATGTAGATGTAAGTGAAACACTTTCGGCTTTTACAGAAGAGAAATTAAAAAAATTATTTAATAAATTTGAGTTTGTAATAGGAGCTACCGTTTATTTTAAACAAGGAAGAGCATAATCACGACTACAGGTAAAATATGTAATATAGAATTAAGTTTACCTGGACCAAGAATTTTTGCAACTTCGAATGAGCGAAATTATGAAGTTGCTGTTAGAGAAACTATTAGCGATTTAGAACGACAACTTAAAAAACGTAAGGAAGTTTACAAAACGCACTAATTAATTAACGATGATGATAAGGTTCGTTTCTTAAAATTGTAAAGCCTCTGTAAAGTTGTTCAATAAAAAATAAGCGAATCATTTGATGGGAAAATGTCATTTTTGATAATGATATTTTCCCATTTGATTTTTTATAAACATCTTCAGAAAAACCATAAGGTCCACCAATAACAAATACTAATTGTTTAATTCCAGAATTCATATGTTTTTGTAAATACTCAGAAAAATCAACAGAATTAAGTTGTTTTCCGTTTTCATCTAATAAAATTAAAACATCGGTTGGACTAAGTTTATTTAAAATAAGTTCACCTTCTTTTTGTTTTTGTTGTTCTTCACTTAAATTTTTAACGTTTTTTAATATCAGGAATAATATCAAATTCAAAACTTAATATAAAACCCTAATCGCTTATGTAATCATCCATTAAAGATTGTAAATCTTTATTATCTGTTTTGCCAATGGCAATAAGTTTAATGGTCATAAAAGCAAAATTACTACTTAGTATTTATGAATAATGAATTTAATTATTAAATATATATAAAATTCAATTGAAATTTTTAAAAAAGTAAATCTATTTCTTATTTTTGCTTCAAATCAACTTAACACAATGATAACACAAGAACAATTTGATAAAGAAGTAAAGTCTATAATTGCAAATGCTATTAGAGAAGATGTTGGTGATGGCGATCATAGTTCATTAGCATGTATACCTGATAATGCAAGAGGAAAAGCAAAGCTTTTAGTTAAAGATAAAGGCATTATTGCGGGTGTTGAATTTGCCAAAAAAGTATTTGCTTACGTCGATAAAAATTTAAAAGTTGAAATCTTATAGAAGATGGATCTGAGGTAACGTATGGCGATATTGTTTTTTATGTTGAAGGTTCTTCGCAATCTATTTTAAAAGCAGAACGTACCGTGTTAAATGCCATGCAACGTATGAGTGCTATTGCAACAAAAACAAGAATGTTTGTAGATTTATTAGAAGGTACAAAAACCAAAATTTTAGATACCAGAAAAACAACTCCAGGTATTAGAGCTTTTGAAAAATGGGCAGTAATAATTGGTGGTGGAGAAAATCACAGATTTGCATTGTATGATATGATTATGCTAAAAGACAATCATATTGATTTTGCTGGTGGAATTACAAAGGCTATTGAAATGAGTAAACAATATTTAAAAGAAACTGGCAAGGATTTAAAAATAATTGTGGAAGCCAGAAATTTAATCGAAGTTGAAGAAATTTTACAATTGGAGGGGTTTACAGAATTTTAATAGATAATTTTGATTATGAAGACACCAAAAAAGCAGTAAAATTAATTGGAGATAAATGTCTAACAGAATCTTCAGGAAATATAAATGAAGCAACCATTAGACATTATGCAGAATGTGGTGTTAATTATATATCTTGTGGAGCATTAACACATTCGGTATATAATATGGATTTAAGTTTAAAAGCTATAAATTAGTTGTTGCCTACATTTATGTAAGTGCAAGTTTAATTTCCTTTTTAAATCCAAAATCGTACTTAATTTTAATAACTTTGCTATAAATTTTAATGCAAATTATTAATGGCAAAACCCCTTAAAGAAAAACTAGATACAATACCGGTTATTAGTGTTTTAATGCGTTTTTTTAAGCGAATAAAATTACCGGGACTTGAGGGTTTGTCGTTTTACGATTTATTAGAACTTTATGTAACAGGAATTGTAAAAGGTGCTTTAACAAGCAGAGCCAGTTCTATTGCTTTTAGTTTTTTTATGGCATTGTTTCCTTTTTTGCTATTTGTTTTAATCATTATTCCGTACATACCAATTGACGATTTTAAAATTGAATTTTTAAGATTCTTAGAATCCTTTTTACCTCCAAGAACATCCGATTTTTTCATGGAAAGCATATTTGAAGGGATAGATCAATCTCAACGTGGTGGGTTATTATCTTCTGTTTTTGTGCTTTCTATTTTACTAATGGCAAATGGTGTTCAGGCAGTTTTTTCAGGATTTGAAAATTCCTATCACGAACAATTAACACGAAATGTATTTCGTCAGTATTTCTATGCTTTAGGTGTGGCATTAATTTTAGCCTTTTTACTTATTTTAACAATTGCTGTTTTAGGGTATTTTCAAATTTATATTGTTCAAAAATTAGTAACCACTTTAGAGAGCAGAGGGTATCAAGTAGATGCTCAGGGCGTTTTTTTGGCTAATATGGCTAAATATGTGTTTTTTGTTTTTATGGTTTATATTGCCACAGCAACCTTGTACTTTTTTGGAACTAAAGAAGGTAGGCATTCTAAATTCTTTTCGGTTGGAGCGCTATTTACAACCACTCTTATAATTATATTATCTTTTTTATTCGGGATTTATATTGAAAATTTCGGACAATACAATAAATTATATGGTTCTATTGGAGCACTATTAATTCTAATGTTTTATTTATGGTTAAATTCAAACATCTTATTATTAGGGTTTGAGTTAAACGTATCTTTGAATAAACTTCGAAAAAGAGGATAGTTTATGCCATATTTTATAGACGTTATAATTCCAATACCACTTCAAAAGTTATTTACTTATAGCATTACAACGGCTGAAAATGATTTTTTAAAAATTGGTATGCGTGTGGCTGTTCCTTTTGGGAAATCAAAAATTTACACAGGTATTGTTTCGAAAATTCATACTGAAGCACCTAATACTTATGAGGCCAAAGAGATTCATCAGATTTTAGATGAAGGGCCCATTGTAATCGAAAAACAATTACGACTTTGGCAGTGGATTGCCAATTACTATATGTGCACCTTGGGAGATGTAATGCGTGCAGCATTGCCAAGTGCCTTTATTCTTGAAAGTGAAACCATCATCACCAAAAATCCAAAAATTATTGATGAATCTATTTTACTAGACGAAGAGTTTTTGGTATACGAAGCATTACAGCATCAATCGTCTTTAAAAATCCACGATATCGCAAATATTTTAGATAAAAAAAATGTGCTTCCAGTTATAAAACGCTTAATAGAAAAAGAAGCGATTTCGGTTGAGGAGGAAGTCTACGAAAAGTATAAGCCCAAATTAGTGCGTTATGTAAAATTACATCCCAGTTTTATTTCTGAAAAAGCGCTTCAAAAATTGTTAGATGATTTAAATAGAGCGCCTAAACAGCATCAAGTAATTTTAACGCTATTTTCTATTTCTGCTACTACTAAAAAGCCGGTAAAGGTAGCCGATTTGTCAAAGGAGAGTGATGCATCACCTGCCATTATAAAATCTTTGATCGATAAAGGCATACTGGAAGAATATTTTATTCAAACCGATAGGGTAGAATATTCTGGCGATGATAATGAGAATACGAAGAATCTAAACAATTATCAAAAAACAGCATTAAACGAAATAAAGGATTCTTTTAAAGAGCAGTCTGTTGTTTTGCTTCATGGTGTTACATCTTCTGGTAAAACAGAAGTGTATGTAAAACTTATTGAAAATGCTCTTAATAAAAAGCAGCAAGTTTTGTATTTGTTGCCTGAAATAGCGTTAACAGCACAATTAATTACCCGATTACAAAATTATTTTGGCGAGCAAGTGGCAGTGTATCATTCTAAGTACTCATCGCATGAGCGTGTTGAGGTTTGGAATAATGTTTTAAATAATTCTGCGAAAGCGCAAATAGTTTTAGGAGCGCGATCGTCCATATTTTTACCTTTTAATAATTTAGGTTTAATTATTGTCGACGAAGAGCATGAACAGTCCTTTAAACAATTTGATCCAGCACCAAGATATCACGCTCGTGATACGGCTGTTGTTTTGGCTAACATACATGACGCAAAAACACTTTTAGGGTCGGCAACACCGAGTTTAGAAAGCTATTTTAATGCGAAACAAAATAAATATGGATTTGTTGAAATAACCAAGCGTTTTAACGATGTGTTGATGCCCGATATTGAGTTAGTAGATATTAAAGATAAGCTTAAAAAGAAGTTGATGAAAGGGCATTTTAGCGATCGATTGATTGAAGAAATGACCCAGACCTTGCGAGACGGACATCAAATTATATTGTTTCAAAACCGTCGGGGATTTTCACCAATTGTAGAATGTAATACCTGTGGGCATTCGCCACAATGCCCTAATTGCGATGTGAGTTTAACCTATCATCAATATAGAGATCAATTGCGTTGTCATTATTGTGGATTTGCCGAAATAATGCCTAAAACATGTAAAGCTTGCCAAAGTCCGGAGTTAGATAACAAGGGTTTTGGAACAGAGCAAATAGAAGAAGAAGTAAAGCTGTTGTTTCCTGATTATAAGGTGGCTAGAATGGATTTGGATACCACAAGAGGCAAATATGGGTATGAAAAAATTATTACAGCATTAGAGCAGCAGGAAATTGATATTTTAGTTGGTACCCAGATGCTTACCAAAGGCTTAGATTTTAGAAATGTAAAATTGGTTGGAATCATGAATGCCGATAATATGTTAAACTTTCCAGATTTTAGAGCGCACGAACGCAGTTTTCAATTAATGCTACAGGTGTCGGGTAGGGCAGGGCGTACCGAAGAGCGCGGGAAAGTATTAATCCAGACATATAATCCGCACCATAATATATTACAACAGGTTTCTACTAATAATTATGTGGAAATGTATAACGAGCAAATGAACGATCGTTATAATTATAAATACCCGCCTGTTTTTAAGCAAATTAAAATTACGTTAAAACATAAAGATTTTAACCGCGTTGACACCGCGTCTATTTGGTATGCTAAGTCGTTACGCAATGTGTTTGGAGATTTCGTATTAGGACCCGAATCGCCACCAATTGGTAGAATACGAAATCAGTTTTATAAAAACATATTGGTTAAAATTCCTAAAAAGCAGTCTTTATCAAAAACAAAAGAAGCTATTATTAAAATAAATAACAGCTTCTTAAGTATTAAAGATTTTAGGTCGGTTAAGGTAATTTTAAATGTCGATAACTTCTAATTTAGTTGGTTAGTTAACATTTAAATATTATTTAATGCATCTACAAGTTGGGTTTTTTTATTCCTGCTTAAAGGAATTTCATAAGCACCAACTTCCACATTTTTACTGTTAAACCTGTCAATTTTATCCAGATTCACAATGTAGGATTTGTGAATTCTTAGAAATTTGTTTTCAGGTAATTCTTTCTCAAAAGATTTCATAGTAGATAAAACTACTAAGCTGTTTTCTTCTGTAACGAGTTTTACATAGTCACCAAGCGCTTCAATCCACTTAATGTCTTTAATGTAAACTTTACGTTTTTTAAGATTGCTTTTAACAAAGATGTGTTCCCCTTCTTCTTCGTTAAAGTCTTGGGTCAATTTGTGCTGTTCAAGGGCTTTCTCTACAGCGGTATTAAAACGTTCTCTAGTAATTGGTTTATGTAAATAATCGGTGGCATCATAGTTAAATGCTTTAAAAGCATA
Source organism: uncultured Flavobacteriaceae bacterium (assembly GCA_963704215.1). Taxonomy (GTDB): domain Bacteria; phylum Bacteroidota; class Bacteroidia; order Flavobacteriales; family Flavobacteriaceae; genus Mariniflexile. The sequence continues at coordinate 416,124 of CAVPHK010000006.1, read as the reverse complement.
CTCTGTTTTACCGGTTACAAAAATAATTTGAGGTTTGTTGTTTAATACGTCTAATAGCTCAAATCCGTTTAACACTGGCATTTCAATGTCTAGGAAAATTAAGTCTACTTGATTGTTGTTTAAACCATTCTTGGTTTCTAAAGCACTACTGTACTCTGCAATTAAGTTAAGAGCGGGGTGATTCTCTACTAACTTAACGATGGAGAGACGTTGTATTGCTGAATCGTCTACTACTACACAGTTTAAAGTCATAACATTTATATTATTTCGGTTAAGATATCGACAATAGTACAAAAAATTCGGCTAAAAACCAAAAAACATCGTTAAACTGCAAAATTTAACATAATATTAACATTTGCTTTTTGTTAAGCCAAATATATGATAAAATTAACTTTTAAATATAGTTGTTTTGTATGTATTTAATAACTATTTTTGCACCCATTTTTAACAATAAACACGATTTTTATGAATCATTATGAAACTGTTTTCATCTTAAATCCCGTTTTATCTGAAGATCAGATAAAGGAAACAGTAAAGAAATACGAAGATTTTCTTGTTTCTAACGGTGCTAAGATGGTATCCAAAGAAGATTGGGGGCTTAAAAAATTTGCTTATCCAATTCAAAACAAGAAAAGTGGTTTTTACCACCTTTTTGAATACACCGTTGCTGGTGATGTAGTTAATACTTTAGAAGTAGAATTTAGACGTGATGAGCGTTTTATGCGTTATTTAACGGTATCGTTAGATAAGCATGCTATTGCTTGGGCAGAGAGAAGAAGAGTTAAACTTAAAGATAAAGCGTAACCATGGCAACATCAATAGAACAACAATCAAAAGGAAAAAAAGACGGAGAAATTAGATATTTAACTCCGCTTAATATTGATACAAACAAAGCGAAAAAATACTGTCGTTTTAAAAAGTCCGGTATTAAGTATGTCGATTATAAAGATGCAGATTTCTTATTGAAATTTGTAAATGAGCAAGGTAAAATTTTACCAAGACGTTTAACAGGAACTTCGTTAAAGTATCAAAGAAAAGTGTCGGTGGCCGTTAAAAGAGCACGTCATTTGGCTTTAATGCCTTACGTAGCAGATTTATTAAAATAAAAAATACCGATAACAATGGAACTTATATTAAAACAAGACGTTGAAAATCTAGGATTTAAAGATGATGTTGTAACAGTTAAGAACGGTTATGGTAGAAATTTTTTAATTCCGCAAGGACAAGCTATTATGGCTACACCTTCTGCTAAAAAAGTATTGGCAGAAACCTTAAAGCAAAGTGCTTTTAAAGAAAAGAAAATAGTTGACGAAGCTACTAAAATTGCCGAGGCTATTAAAGCTTTAGAGATTAAAATAGCGGCGAAAGTTGGTGCAGGTGATAAATTATTTGGTTCAGTAAATAATATCGATGTTGCTGCTGCCTTAGAAAAAGAAGGTCAAACAATTGATAAAAAATTCATTACAGTTACTACTATTAAACGCACAGGAAAATATACTGCTGTTGTTCGTTTACACAGAGAAGTAACAGTAGATTTAGAATTCGAAGTAATAGCACAAGCTGCTGAGTAATATTAACAAAAAGTTAATAAAAGCTTATAAATAATTAAAACCACTCTTTCGAGTGGTTTTTTTTTATTCTACTTTTGACATAAAGCATATTACGCTAAATAACTAATTTTCAGACTAACTCTAACAATTTTATTCGCATGAAAAAAAACCATTTTTTATTTTTATTTTTGTTTTTTGGATTATTTGCCTTTGCGCAAGTAACAACCTCAAACATTAAGGGGCTTATTTTAGATGAAACTTCAGAACCTTTGCCAGGAGCAAATGTTGTTGCCATCCATACGCCAACAGGTACTAAGTATGGAGCATCAACAAATATTGATGGTCGATTTAATTTATTAAACTTAAGAGTTGGAGGACCTTATAAAGTTTCAATAAGTTTTATTGGTTATCAAAGTCAGACTTTTAATGACGTGTATTTAACCTTAGGTAAAACAGAAAATCTTGATATAACCTTGGTGGCAGATAGTCAGCAATTAGATGTAGTAGTGGTGCAGGGCACTTCCGGAACAAGTGCATTTGGTAGCGACCGCACAGGTGCTGAAACTAGTGTTGGAAGGAGAGAATTAACGCGTTTACCATCTATTTCACGCTCGGCATCAGATTTTACGAGATTAGAACCTTCTTCTACCGGAAATTCCTTTGGTGGTAGAAACGACCAGTTCAATAACTTTTCATTAGATGGTGCTATTTTTAATAATCCATTTGGTTTAGATTCACCTACTCCAGGAGGACAAACAGATGCACAGCCTATTTCATTGGATGCTATCGATCAAATATCAGGTAGCTACGGCACCTTATGATGTAACACAATCTGGCTTTACGGGTGCGTCAGTAAATGCAGTAACTAAAAGTGGAACTAACGAATTTCATGGGACGTTTTATGGTTTTTATAGAGACGAAAATTTTACAGGAAGTAAAATTAATGGTGAAGGTGTGCCAACGTCTGATTTAAAACAAAATCAATACGGATTGAGTATTGGAGGTCCTATTATTAAGGATAAATTATTCTTTTTTGCTAATTTAGAACGAGATGATCGAACTGATTTAGGGACAGACGGTTGGGTACCCAATACAGGTTCTGGTGCAGTAAACGAATCTAGGGTATTACAGAGCGATTTTATCGCTGTTCAAGACGCATTACTTAATTTAGGCTATAATCCAGGAAGCTATAAGGGTTTTACTTACGGGTCTGAGTCTACAAAAGGAATCGTAAAATTAGATTGGAATATTAATGATAATAATCGTTTGGCTGTTATTTACAACTGGTTAGATGCTTCAAAAGAAAAACCGGCACATCCAACAGCTTTAGGTTCTAGAGGACCAAGTTTTCAAACTTTACAATTTGAAAATTCAGGATATCAAATTAATAATAAATTACAATCAGTTCAATTGGAGTTAAACTCAACATTGTCTGATGAGATGACCAACAAACTTCAGGTAGGATACTCCCATTTTGATGATTTTAGGAACCCATTATCCGGTCCAGCTCCTATAATTACCATTCAAGATGGCGCTGGTTCTAATTATATAATTGCGGGGCACGAACCTTTTTCAATTAATAACTTGTTAGATCAGAAAGTAATTCAATTTACTAATAATTTAAACGTAGTAAAGGGAAATCATACGTTTACGATAGGATTTTCTTTTGAAAAGTTTTCTTTTGAAAACTCGTTTAACTTAGTGAATTATGAATCTTTTAATTTTGGAATTTTTCCTTATTATGGCATCTTCAGCCCTTATCCAAATGTTCAAACATTTTTAGATAACGCACAGCCTGGTGGTATTGTAGATCAGTATCTAGGGGCAACTCAAAATGCCTACGATTCATTTAATGCTGCTGGAACAGGAAATGATGGTGGTTGGAAATTGGCTGAGCTTAATGTGGGTCAATTATCGTTTTATATGCAGGATGAATGGAACGTAACTGATGCATTTAAACTTACTTATGGGGTTCGATTTGACAAACCCTTGTATTTTGATACAAAAGATTTAATTCAAAAATATATTGATACGGATAACGGAGCCTCAAGAGACAATTCTGTTATGTATTTTAATCCAAATACCAACCAGGAGGTAACTTTAGATTCTACGACTTTGCCTGGTAATGACTGGTTGATTTCTCCGAGAATAGGTTTTAACTGGGATGTAAATAATGAAAATAAAACACAAATAAGAGGAGGTTCCGGTTTATTCACCGGCCGTTTTCCATTTGTTTGGTTAGGTAATCAAGTAAGTGGCGCAGACGATGGATTTTTTCAATTAATTGATCCGGACTATAAATGGCCGCAAGTTTGGAGAACGAATATTGGAGCAGATCACAGGTTGGAAAATGGCATTACACTTACTACAGATGTGTCTTTTACAAAAGATTTAAATGCAGCACATGTGCAAAATTGGGGACTTAGAAATCCTTCAGGAACTTTAAATGCACCTGGAGATAATCGTCCTGTTTATTTATCAGGTGATAGAGGAAACAATGCTTATGTGTTTACAAACTCTGATAAAGGAAGAATTTGGAATGTGACTTTAAAAGCTCAAAAGAATTTTGAAAACGGCCTTTATACAAGTTTTGCTTACAACTATTTAAATGCAAAAGATGTGAACTCTATTGAAGCCGAAATAACAGGTGATGCTTTTGATTTTAATCCGAATTTAGGGAATGCTAATGACGATGTATTGTCGTATTCTAAATATGGTGATACCCATCGTTTTATTGGTATAGCTAGTAAAAAATGGGTTTATGGGAATGATAAATGGGGTACAACCATTTCTACCTTTTTCGAGTATGCACAAGGTGGTCGTTTTAATTACACTTATGCGGGTAACATTAATGGAGATAGCTCATTCCAGAATAATGACTTGATTTATATACCAACAGCCAGTGAAGTACAACAAATGCAGTTTTCTGGTGGTGCTACAATGGCGAATGATTTTGAGAGTTTTATTCAACAAGACAAATATATGAGTGAAAATAGAGGTAATTATTTTGATAGATATGGAGCCTTAGCGCCATGGAGAGGACGTTGGGATATTAAAATTTTACAAGATTTAAACTTCAATGTTGGTAATAATAAAACCAATACTTTACAATTAAGTTTAGATGTTTTAAACTTCGGTAATTTAATAAATTCTGATTGGGGTGTGGTTGAGCAGCCTAATAATCTGTCTCCAATAAGTGTAGATGCTTCTGGAAGTACTCCTGTGTATACTTTTAACGGAGGGTCTGATGCTAAAACTTTTGGATTCGATGCTAGTTTGGCTTCAAGATGGCAGGCTCAATTAGGTTTACGTTATATTTTCTAAACTTAATAGTATATAAATTATTAAATTTGCGCTCCGTTGTGGAGCGCATTTTTTTTTGCGTTAACGATTGAAGCGGCATCCTTTTGTTTTGTTGTTAAGTTTTTTGCTTTTGAAGAACTAATAAAAACAAAAGATATAGCGTAAAGCGTGTTAAAACGCCCAAGTAAAAATTATATGAAATACAGGAGATTAACTAAAGAGCAATTTGAAGAATTGCACCAAGAGTTTATTAACTTTTTAGCGACCCAATCGGTTACAGCCGATGAATGGGCAAATTTAAAAACGAATAAGCCCGAAATAGCCGAAATGGAATTAGATGTTTTTAGTGATTTAATTTGGGAAGGTGTACTTAATAAAGCTAAATATTTAGAGCATTTTTCACCGCAACACATGTATTTGTTCCGTTTGGGAAGTAAAAAAATGAATGCTATTGTGGTAAACGTTAAAAATGAGAATGTAGATATTACCACTAAAGAAGGTTATAAATGGCTTCGTGAAAATTTGATGGATGAAACAGTTGAGTTTTTACAAGCCGATAAAGATTATAGTGACGATAAAAATCTAGATAAGTTTAAAATGATTGAACAAGGTGCTGTTATAACCAAAGGCGATTTGTTTAAGTATTTTGATGGGTTGATAAATTAACGTCATCGCGAAGGAGGAACGACTGAAGCAATCTTTCAATTTGAAGTTCAAAACATAATTTAGATAAGCAATAAGCAATAAGCAGATTGCTTCACTTTTTTTCTAATGAAAAAGCTCGCAATGACGTTTTCATTATTTATTTTTGTCATTCCTGTATAGGCAGGAATCTACTTTTAAAGAAGATTTTATTAATAAAATAGATACCTGCTTTCGCAGGCATTAATATGGCTCAAAAACCAAGCATCCCGAAAGGAACCCGAGATTTTAATCCAGAACAAGTAGCAAAGCGCAATTACATTTTTAACACTATAAAAGGCGCTTTTGAAACTTTTGGATTTCAACCTATTGAAACCCCAAGTTTCGAGAATTCTGAAACCCTTATGGGAAAATATGGAGATGAAGGCGATAGATTGATATTTAAGATATTAAATTCCGGCGATTATTTGTCTAAATCGGATGCTCGTGCTTACGAGGAAAAAGATTCTAATAAATTAACTTCTAGTATTTCAGAGAAAGCATTACGCTACGATTTAACAGTGCCTTTTGCGCGTTATGTGGTACAACATCAAAGTGAGATAGAATTTCCATTTAAACGCTATCAAATACAGCCCGTATGGCGGGCAGACCGTCCACAAAAAGGTCGTTTTAGAGAGTTTTATCAATGTGATGCCGATGTGGTTGGTAGTAAATCGCTTTGGCAAGAAGTAGAGTTTATTCAATTGTATGATACTGTATTTACAGCCTTAAAATTAGAAGGTATCACTATTAAAATTAATAATCGTAAAATTTTATCTGGTATTGCCGAAGTAATAGGAGCAAGCGATAAATTAATTGATTTTACGGTTGCCCTTGATAAACTTGATAAAATAGGCGAGGAGAAGGTGAAAGAAGAAATGCTTTCTAAAGGAATTTCAATGGAAGGAATTTCAAAACTTCAGCCCTTATTCACTTTATCTGGATCATTTGAATCTCAAATAGAAAGTTTAAAATCTATATTATCGTCTTCTGAAGAAGGCAAAAAAGGGATTGAAGAATTAGCATTTATAAATGAAGCTATTTCAGAATTAGGATTAAGTACGGCAAACTTGCAGCTTGATGTAACTCTGGCAAGGGGGTTAAACTATTACACCGGGGCTATATTTGAGGTTGCTGCACCAAAAACCGTGCAGATGGGATCTATTGGCGGAGGCGGACGTTACGATGACTTAACAGGTATTTTTGGACTTAATAATGTGAGTGGTGTAGGTATTAGTTTTGGTTTAGATCGCATTTATTTGGTACTTGAAGAGTTAAACTTATTCCCCGAAACAGTTAGTAAAAATATTGATGTTTTATTTATCAACTTTGGAGATAAAGAAGCACTTTTTTGTTTAAAAGCGATTAAAAAATTACGGACTGAAGGTGTGAATACGGAATTATATCCGGAAGCCGATAAGATGAAAAAACAAATGAATCATGCGAATAAGCGTGCCATTCCTTTTGTGGTTTTAGTAGGTGAAGAGGAAATGAAATCTAACGTATATACTCTAAAGAATATGATTTCTGGCGAACAGCAAAAAGTATCTTTGGATGGTTTGATAAAACAACTTAAATAAGAAAAGCCCTAAACCAAATATATTGAATTAGGACTTTTTACAAAGTATTGCTGAAATACATAATTATAATTTAAAGTGACTAACTCAAATAATTATTTTGCCAATACTTTATTAGATATTTTGCTTTTTGTTTTCTTAGTAATGTTAATAGTTAGTATTTAAAGTCTAATATCATCGGGTTTATTTCGTTTATTTTATAATTTGTCCGTAGTAGACTACTAAATATAGAATAAAATTAAGAAAAAAATCCATAAAAAGCAAATAAAATCGATAAAATGCATTATTGACTAAGCTAACCACTTAATCATGTATTTAGAAAGCCATTAAAAAAGTCCTAAAAATTAATTTAGGACTTTACAATCTATAAGTAATTAAGACTAAAAAATTTGGGCTTTTAGTAGGTCTATTTAATTAATAATAACTTTTTTAGTAATCACTCCCATATCTGTATGTAAGGCAATAACATACGTGCCAATTGTGATATTTTTTGCATTTACTTCTAAAAAGTTGTTGGTAGAATTAATATTAAATTCGGTAATGACTTGACCTAATATATTATTTATTTTAACAGACTTTATTACTTTATTATTTGGGTTATTAATAATAATACTTTGTTTTTCATTCGAAAAGTAGAGTTCGATATTTTTATTAATAACATCATTAGTAGTTAGTAATGATTCATTGTTGTTGAACGTGATTTCAAATCTGTTTAAATATTCACCAGAAGGAAGATAGATTTTAAAACTACTTTCTTTTAAATTATGATAGGTATTCAAAGTTTTATCGTGAAGAAAAACGTTTAAATTGTTATCATCATTTTCTATAGCATCTATATTAAAAGTATTCCAGCCATCATTTTTTGTATGAATTCCAAGAGGTATTATGGTTGATTCAGAAATTTTATCGATTCCCTGTATGGTATATTTTTTACTGTCTATCATCCAATAGGCATCATCTTTAAGATTTTCAATATACGGTGCGTCATATCCCCAATCATAATTAATGCTTGAGTTGCTGTCTACAGTCATCAAAAGTTGTCTTTTAATGGCATTTACCGAGTTAAAGCTCAACCTAAGTTTTGTTCGAGTATCACTTACAGCATTTTTGTTGGTTTTAGAATTTAGTTGTTTTATAAACAGCGAATTAGTTCCATCTTCTACTTGAAAAACCCGTTGTCCGTTATTAAATTTAATAGTTCCAGTGTTTTGTGCAGTCACGAAAAAACCTTGAGCAACAGGAATATAGCGTCCAGGAGTTTTAGTACTGGTACCACTAGTTCCAGAAGAAGCAGCTGGTACACCTCCAGCTAAGGTATATGTGGCATAACCACCTTGATAATCTGCTAGGTAATGAGAACCACCGCCCCAGTGTTCCCAAAAATATAGGGTTCCTGTAGTAGATCCTGAGCCGGAATCGCCATTATCTCTAATAAATTGATTTGCGTCCAAAGCCGAAGCATAAGGATTTCCAACTAAATACTCATTGCCAGCACTTATAGTTAAATTTATATCTCCATTATTAGGTTTACCCAATAACACATAGTTTTGAGGTGTTGTTATAGAACCAGTACCTGGACCTTTCATAGTAAACCCTTCGCCAGCGAGCATCGTACCCGTGCTGCGTACGTGTTGCCATTGCGAATAATCGCCACTTGTTTTGTTGCTGAATTTCCAAATCCAGTAATCAGCAATTCCTAAAGGTGAAGCACTACCATTGTACCCAGTGGTTATAAAATTTAGTCCTTGGAAAATGTCTGATATTTTATAGCTGTTATTATTCGTTGTGTTATTAGGAAGTCCAACAGGAGACGACCAGTAATTGTAAGTATACGTATCTGCAGTTCCTTGTTGATCTCTTTCTAATGTTCCTGAGCTGGTTGGGTCTAAAGTACTACCTAAATCCTGTATTAATTGGGCTTCACCCTCTAAATCTATTTTACCGTTCAGTTTTAAATTTTCAGTAACACGTAAATAATTATCTGTTATTATTAGTGTGGTGTTGTTTTCAAATTCTATGGTTTTAACATAACCTGGACTATCTGTTGGAGAGATGACGGGGTAATTTGTTAAACCTGAAGGTATTAAGGTGTTTAATGTTGCTTCTATTCCGTTTGTTGGCACACCTGAACACCAGTTAGCAGGGTTATTCCAATTAGAGTCAGCGTTTCCTGTCCAATAATTTTTACTTACAGATGCTATTACTTCTGTTCTTGTTAAGGTTGTACAACTACCGTTTGTGGTATCTACCCAATATGATGTAGTTGCAGAAATACTAGGTGTTGTAAAACTATTCCCTGTTCCTAAAGAAGACCCACCAGTAGAGGCTGCATACCAATTAATAGTGCCGCTTGAAGCTGTTGCGCCTAAAGTAACAGTTCCGGTTCCGCATCTCGATGCAGGGGTTATGCCTGTAATTGTGGGAATGGTATTTATAGTCGCGATTACCGCTGTACGTGATGATGTACAACTAGCATTAGTGGCATCTACCCAATAGGTTGTAGTTGCAGAGATGCTAGGCGTTGTAAAACTAGTCCCTGTTGCTAACGGTATTCCGCCAGTAGAAGCAGCATACCAATTGATAGTGCCGCTTGAAGCTGTAGAGCCTAAAGTTACAGTACCAGTTCCGCATCTGGAAGCAGGCGTTGTTCCTGTAATGTTAGGAATGGCGTTAATAGTAATGTTAGTTCCGTTGTTAGATCCAGTTACAATGGGATTGCTGCTCACAACACGTATGCGATATCCTGTTCCGGATGCTGTTGCTATTGGAATGGTTGCAGAAATAGTTCCTGATGTAGTTCCAGTTAAGGTTCCAATGGATACCGGTGAGGCAAAACTGCCACTGGCATTCGATAATTGCGCAGTAAAAACATTTCCAGATGTGAAAGTTCCTGTAATTGTAAAAGGTACATTAACAGAAGACCCAGAGCAAAAGGTTGTTGGTGAAATTGTTCCTGTAGTAATTGAAGGAGCAGCGATTATGTTTATGCTATAATCTTCTACTTCGCCATCAAAACCTGTTTCACAGGCAGATGGTGTGTTGTTGTATTTGGTAGATACCCTCATACGCGTTGTTCCCAACAAGGCTGTTGTAGGTATCGTTATTGATAATGGTGAGAGTGATGTGTTACCATTTGTTTGGTTGACTGCAGTTCCTAAATAATAAGTTTCACCGGCATCATCAAAATCGAGATCTTGATTCCAATCAATCCAAGCATAAGTTCTAGTTAAATAATTTCCGTCTGTATTTACTTTTACCGTTAAATCATAAGATGTACTTCTCGTTACGGTAGTAGATATATAAGTGTAATCAGAATATGCATTAAATTCAATAGGTGATGAATTATTTATAGAATTAAAAGTAACTTGTCTCGTTCCAGTTCTATAGGAGGTGTTGCCCGTTGATGCACAGTAGGTTGGAGTCGCTTCAGTACCTCTAATAAATATTTCATCAAAGGCAACTCCGGTGTCAGTGATACTATAATCAGATGCAAAAAGTACTCTAAATCTTGCTTGTGTTGCAGATTCGAAACCAGCGTCTTCAGTACTTAAATTGATACTTCTGGTAAGCCATCCACCGCTATTACCTGACCATCCGTCTTCATTATTATTAAAGGCATTAACTCCTGAATCATTATACCAATTTGAATTAGAAACAGATCCTAAATCGTTCCAACTACTTCCATTATTTAAGGAATATTCTATCTTCATTCCATCGTAACGAGATTCAGTGTTATACCAAATTTTTAATTCGAGAGTAATTGAGACGTAACCTGTTAAATCAATAGCTGGACTCGTAGCCGTAATGTCTGTATTGTTATTATAACTTGAACCGTACTTTTGGGAATAAAAATAGTTCCCAGTAGCTCCTGAGGAATGACTGGAATTAGAGCCTCGAACCCAAGCTCCAGTGCCAGGTCCAGTCGATGTTGTAGTCCAACCTCCGGAACTAACAGAAAAGCTTTCTGAATAAATTACAGTTTGCGAAAACGAATTTAAACAGAAAGCCAATAATAAGGTTAGGAGAAAACTCCTTGAAATTTGTGAGAGACATTTCATTGCAAGAGTACAATTAATTTATTTTAAAACAATTTACGGGGCAATATTAATGATAAATGCCATGAAATGCAAAAAAAACCGTTGAAATACACAAAATAATAAATATTAAGCACAAATAAAGGGTTTAAAAATCATAAAAAAAGCCCTAAAAATGAATTTAGGGCTTCGAAAAATAGGTAAAATGAGTTTTTGATTTGGGATTACAACACTTCTAGCTATTTATTTAATTAAGATTTTTTTAGAAATTATTCCAGAGTCCGATTTGATTTTTATAATGTATGCACCCGGATTTATATGTTGCGGTTTATATTCAATTAAGTTTTCATTTGATGCAGCGTCAAAGTTTTGGACTGTTTGCCCCAATATATTTAAGACTTCAGTGTACTTAATGGTCTCTTGATTCGGATTATGAATAATGATACTTTTAGTTTCATTAGAATAATAGGTTTCAAAAATTTGGCTTTCAAAAGTTTCATTTGCCAATAATTGTTTGCTGCTAAACGAAACTTCGAATCTATTTAGATATTCACCGGCAGGAAGATACGTATTAAAACTACTTTCAGTTAGGTTATGACTCGTATTTAAGGTTTTATCATGAATAATAACATTTAAATTGTCGGGTGCATTTTCTAAAGAATCTAGATTTATGCTATTATAACCATCGTTTTTTGTATGAATGCCAAGAGCCATCACTGTAGACTCACATATTTCATTGATTCCTTGTATTGTGTATTTTTTATCTTCTATCATCCAATACATATCGTCTATAAGATTGTCTATATATGGAGCCTCATAACCCCAGTCATATCCATATGTCGTAACAGGGTCTGCAGTAACCAATATTTGTCTGCGTATGTTATTAACCGAGCTAAAACCCTAGTCGTAGTTTGGTTCTGGTGTCAGCATTATTGTTTTTGTCTGATATATTACGTTCGTTTAATGCTTCCAGGTTTAACAAATAATGAAGTAATACCATTTTCATTTTGAAATACGCGTTGTCCGTTATTGAATTTAATGGTGCCAGTAGTTTCTGCGGTAACAAAAAATGCTTGGGCAACAGGGATAAAACGTCCGGGTCTTTTAATAAGGCCTGGAGGTGGAATTCCCATAAATGGGGCTGGGGAGCCACCTGATAAGGTGTAAGATGCGTAGCCTCCTTTGTATTCCGCTAATACGTGAGAGCCACCTCCCCAATGTTGCCAGAAGTATAATGTTCCTGTAGAGGAGCCTGTACCGCCTAGGGTTTCATCGTTGTCTATTATAAATTGATTGGCATCAAGAGCAGACGGATATGGGTTGCCAATTAAATAGTCATTACCTTCATTTATATTCAAAGTAATATCACCATTATTTGGTTTTCCGTAAAACGTATAGTTTTGAGTTGAGCCTAAAGATGTTGGCGAACTTTCAACCCCTTTCATGGTAAAGCCTTCTCCTATTTTAATAGTTCCAGAGCGTCTAATATGTTGCCATGCAGAATAGGAATTACTTAAATTATTTGCAAATTTCCAAATCCAATAATCGGCAATACTTATGTTTGTTCCAGAAACGCATCCGTTGTAACCTGAAGTTAAAAAAGTAATGTTGTTTGGTGCCGCCGATATGGTACCATTTTTTATGATGTTATCGCTAAGTTTAAAGCTATTGTTGTTACTAGAGGTATTGCTTAATCCAACAGGAGAAGACCAATAGTTATAAGTGTATAAATCTTTTGTTCCTTGTTGGTCTCTTTCTAATTTACCCGAACTGCTAACATCTAAGATACTGCCTGGATCTTGTAGTAACTGAGATTCTCCAACTAAGTCTATATCTCCATGTAAGTTTTAAATATTTTGTTACACGTAAACTTCTGCCTGTATTGGTTTCGTCTAGAGGATCGTTCGGGTCTGCAATAGAAAATTTGGTTCCAGCGGCATCGGTTATTAAACCAGAAAGTGTAATGTTTTTATCGCCCGAACTAATGTTGTGGGAGGTTACTACAATATTCCATTCTATTGGTGTTATGCCATCAATACCTAAACTATTAGGTAAATTCCAAACAGTATCACCATGGGTCCATGGCGTTGTGGCAGTAGTATCTGTCCAATTTCCGTTTACCTTTGTTGCGTATGGTAATGGTGCATTTTGTAATTCTAGGGTGCTTATGTTTTTCTTAACGCCATGAATGTTGTTACCTGAGGCATCATCGGCTGTATTAGCATTCATGGGGTAGTATCCTTTTAAATTGAGCCATGACAAACTGTTAGAAATATCTAATTGCGTTATTTTGCCTTTTACATTCGTGCCGTTTTGCTCAATTTCCTGATTCAAAGTATCTCGTAATTGTTGTTCGGTTAAGGCGATATTCCAGATTTTTACTTCATCTATATACCCATTAAAATAATTTTTTGGGGTTGTGGGTGTGTCACTGTCATAATTGGCACCAATAAGAAACGGCTCTGTATTGTCTAGCGGCGCTATAGAAATATTAACTTCATTTACCATTAAGCCATCAATATATAATTTGGCTGATGTACCGTTAAAAGTTGCGGAGACATGGTACCATTTATTATTTGTTATGGGATATTGAGACGTTAAATTTACTAAGGCAGTTCCAGAAGCATTATACCAGGTGATATTAGGGTAATTATTAATTATCGATAATTGATATCCGCTTTTATTTCCAGCTTTTAAATTGCCTTTTGAAATTATGCTGCCATTGGATACAGTGGTTTCTTGAAGAATCCATGCTTCTAGTGTAAATGTGCTGGTTAAGTCGTGCACATCTCCAAAATCGATATAACTATTTATACCATTAAAATCAATCCTAGGTTGCTCTAATGTTAACTCCAAAAACCTGAAGTCTTTATTTGGCGTTTTTACATAATTAAAGATTGCTCTTTTAGAGTCAAAGATTTCGTAGTTAATCTTCGTTTTAGAGTACGAACTGAGAGAAATAAGTAATCCTAAAACATAATAAAATAACTTTATTGCGTTAGTAGGGGCTTTCATAAGTAGTTAATTAAGTGGTGGAGCTAGTTTAACTATGTTCAAAATTAGACTAATTATCTACAAAAAACAAATTTAATCGATGAAATACGCTATAAAAATATTACAATATTTAAATATCTGATAAGTAGTTATTTAAGGTTGAAACGCGAATTTATTAATGTATCTGTTCTAAAAATTGATTGAGTGCATTTTATAGAACGTAAATAACTTAAAAATAGCGCTCAAAAAGTTCGCATTGTTAACTTATTTACAAGGTGATTTGATTGTAATAAATTGAATACTAGGTGTTTGAAAAATTATTGCATCAGACCAATAAAAAGTGCATTTTTAAGTACCTGTCAATCACTTTTTACCTTAATTTTACTAAACAATCTAACCTTTACTTATGTATCTTACTATCGTTATTATTTTTGCAATAGGATATTTGGCTATTGCTTTAGAGCATCAAATTAAAATAAATAAAACCGCTTCAGCTTTATTGACTGGAGTAATGTGTTGGGTGTTACTTGTTTTTGGTCGAGACACCATGTTTTCTAATTTGGCTGAAACGGAATCGTTACATTTTATTTCGGAAGTTTTACTAGAACATGTAGGTGAAATTTCAGAGATATTATTTTTTCTACTGGGTGCCATGACCATTGTTGAGCTTATTGATGCGCATGAAGGGTTTTCGATAATTACGGATAAAATAACGATAACTAACAAGCTTAAACTTATTTGGGTACTTTGTTTTTTAACGTTTTTTCTATCGGCTGCTTTAGATAATTTAACGACTGCCATAGTAATGTCGGCGCTTTTACGAAAAATGATAAAAAATAAAGAAGATTTATGGCTTTTTGCTGGAATGATTATTATTGCAGCCAATGCGGGAGGTGCTTGGTCGCCTATTGGAGATGTTACCACTATTATGTTGTGGATTGGAGGGCAAATAACAGCCTCAAATATAATAGTTCAGGTTTTACTACCAAGTTTAGTATGCTTAACAGTGCCATTATTGGTGCTTAGTTTTAGTTTAAAAGGACATATTCAACCGCAGGTTGTTGAAAATTCGAGCCATAGTTCTGAACCAAATCACCATGTTAGTAAATTTGAGCAAACACTTATTTTTTGTGTAGGCATTGGCGCTTTGTTATTCGTGCCAATTTTTAAAAGTGTTACACATTTACCGCCATTTATGGGGATACTTTTTGGATTAGGTGTTATGTGGATTTTAACCGAAATTTTACACAGCAAAAAGGACGAAGATCACAAACACTCTTTATCTATAATCGCTATATTACAACGCATAGATACTCCAAGTATTTTATTTTTTCTTGGAATATTGCTTGCGGTTGCAGCGTTGCAATCTGGGGGGCATTTGTTACAATTAGCAACGACGCTAGATAACAGTTTTGATAGTATATATGTAGTAAATACATTAATTGGAGGTTTATCTGCAGTTATAGATAATGTACCTATGGTGGCGGGTGCTATGGGAATGTATTCTTTAGAAACCTACCCTACAGATCATGCTTTCTGGGAATTATTGGCTTATTGTGCGGGTACTGGTGGAAGTATTTTAATTATTGGGTCTGCTGCAGGCGTAGCTATTATGGGAATTTTTAAAATTGATTTTATATGGTATTTAAAAAAAATATCGTTACTGGCAATTTTAGGGTATTTAGCAGGAATAGGGGTCTACATATTGCTAAATTAATTTTTGCCCGAATTTATTGACTGACTACTTTTCAATTAAAATCAGTTATTTTATTTAAAAAGGCTATTTTCTAAGGTTTTATTTTCATTTCTTATAAATAATTCAAAAAATTAGGTATTAATCAAATTTATTGGTTTTTTACTTTAATTTTTCCGTTGTTTTTGTCATATTTGTATTGCTTAAACGATTAAGCAAATGTTTCGCGACCAATTAGTATTAGTTTAAAATTCTTCATGCATGCGTAAAAATAATTTAGTAAAGTCAGACCCAATCAGTCAAAGTAGAAAGGATACGGTTCAATATATAAACCTACAATTAGCATCATTGGGGCAACCTCTTTTTCAAGATAAGGAGGATGCAGAATATAAATTTTGTAACCCGAAGCTTCAGCAATTAACAAGTGCTTT
Source organism: uncultured Flavobacteriaceae bacterium (assembly GCA_963704215.1). Taxonomy (GTDB): domain Bacteria; phylum Bacteroidota; class Bacteroidia; order Flavobacteriales; family Flavobacteriaceae; genus Mariniflexile. The sequence continues at coordinate 399,861 of CAVPHK010000006.1, read as the reverse complement.
TACTAAAGGGTTTAAAGAAAAGTCAAGACTTATTATCAAAGTATCTTTCTCCTGCAGATACAAGAATTCAAAACTTTTTAAATGATTTTTTAAAAGATGTAGATTTTAATAAATCTTATGAGATTCCAAACAATACCTTAATTTTAAACCAAAAAGGGCACGCAAGAGAAATTAGTTTACCACCAGATGGCACTTCTTTTAAAAGTGAAGACATTATTTCTCACAGAATAAAGCAAGGTATTTTAAACAACCCTATTAACGATAAAAGAACCACCAAAGGTACCTTTCATATTGTGGAAAGTAACTTGCCAGTGCCGTTAGATAAAAAAGAAGTTCCTAAATTAACCTTTGCTCATTTTTTACACGAAGCTTTCAAACCATCAGATGCTTTAAAAACATTACCGTTTACAGCGAATCAAAAAGAAAAAGCAAAAGTAATCGTATCGTTATTATTACGCCCAATGGTATGCCCAGAAGTAAAAGGTGTGATTTCTAAAAAAAGTATGGAAGTTCGTTTTTTTGCTCCCGGAAGTTTGGTGAGCAATTTGGATTTTGTTGAATCTATTTTTGGTAATGCGGGCGACCCAAACCTTGCACATAATGATGCTGCATTAGATACAGAACACTGGACAGGGCATACGGGTTGTATAATTTTAGCACCACATTTAAAAACACTTAAGAAAAAGGATGTTGGATTACCTCATTGGGACGATGCCACCGAGCGTCAGAAAAACGATGGAATGTGTTGGAAAAATGAAGATGAAATTTACAATGATGGCGGCGCTTTTAAAGTAACGTGTAGAGACGACCGCGGAGTGGTAGTTACCATTATTGCAGATAACTATTTTGGATATTCAAAAAAGGAAATTAAAACGCAAATTAGTTATTCTGCTAATTTATTTGGTTTAGTAGAAGAAGAACATTCTGGTGGTGCTATTGCATATCCAAGAGGTGTAATGGGCGATATTGTAGATGGTAATGGCTTTTCTCGAAAATATGAAAATAAGTATTCTTTTGAGGGTGTTAAAACTTTGTTAGGTGATCGAATAGATGTTAAGCCTGGTAATTATGCGGTAGATAAAAACTATCCAAATTTAGTTTACATTCCGGAGAACGCCTATATTAATACCAATACAAATAGTATTACCTGGAACTTTAATAATAAAGAACAAAAATTGGTTTTATCGCCAAATAAAACATACATACATCCAACGGGTAATAAATTTAAATTAGAAAAACATAAGGCCATTTCATTGTGGCGTATTGTAAATACAGCGCCAGAAGGTATATTTTGCCATAAACCATGTACGGTTTCAGGTGGCGGAAAATCTGAAATTTCTAAATCGATGCTTAACGCCATTACGTATAGCGCGTTTAATATTGTTAATATTGACGAAGATTTTAAAAAAGCCGATGAGATTATAGAATATGATTATTCTAAGAGATGGAAAAATTACGACCCTAGCTTACCACCTTCCGAATCTTTTTTAAGTTCTAAAAGAACGTTGGGATCTGCAGTTAGATTGTTGCAGCCCTTAGACGTATTTACAGATGAATACAACACATTTGTAAAAAATATTCCAGTACATATTAGATCGCTTGTATTGTTTGTGAAAAGACTATATAGACAAGATTACGATACATTAAATTGGAAAGAATGTATGTATGTAGACGTAATAAATGGTAAAAAAGGAACTGGATTGAATTATTTTAACAACCCAGTGGTTGGAAGCTACGTACGTATTGGTTTTAATCAAGAAGGACGTTGGTTATTAAATAAATTACGATCCGATTTTTCTGCAAGTCAAAAAATACAGATGGAAGACGATATTTCGGCTTCTGTAACCTTGCCAAGAAACCAATTTAAAAACCTAAATCCGGAATTAACCAATGGTAGTTTTAAAGTGGTTGCAAATTGCGAAAGTTTCTTATTTCAAAGACCAGATGAAGCTATTATTCGAGGATATGATGAAGGTGCCGAACGCGATCTTGTAACAGATAACACTTTTTTAACCAATTATGAACTTTTAACAAAAAAGGATGCCATTGAAATTTATGAAGACACTATTAATTTTGATAAATACACCCAACCAGTTAAAGATCTTATTTTAAGTGTAGTTAACAGTCCGAAAGAGGAAGAATACTTTTGTCTTCCATCGCATACCAGAATTGTAGATGGCGAACCAACAAAAAATCCGCGTTATTTAGAACGTAATATTTTTATTGATGAAACAGAAGCCAGTTATTTAGGCGAAGTAGGTGTACGTTTGTACAGAAAAATTAAATCGGAAGACCCAGTTATTCACGTTGTAAACGCTGTCTTACCCGGAAGAAGAAATAATCCGGTAGATAAGAAAAATGGCATTCGCCCGTTAGCAGTTTATAACCCAATTCATTATCAAGAAACACCAGAGTTGTTTATGGATTTTATCTGTAGTCTTACAGGAAAATCACCTTCTACAACAGGTGCAGGGTCTGAAGGGGCTTTAACAAAAGGACCATTTAACATGTTAACGCCGACAACCGATTTAAATAACGCTTTATTATCGCATATTTTAACCGATTCTAATGCCTTTAGTACAGCTGCTGGTTATGTGGGCGCCGAAAATAAAGTAGATCACGACATCAGTTTATTAATACCAGAAATTTGGGCACGTTTAGACGAAAATGATCGTAATCCTAAATTACTTATTGAAGATGGTTGTCTTGAAAAAATAGAAGATTTTGAATATAACGGCAAAAAAATATTAGCAAGTCGTTTAGGCTATAGAATTACAAGCCGTTTCTCTTTAAGATGTTTGAATAAACTCTTTGATGAACCTAATGCGGTATTTAACGAGAGAATGTTAAAACCAGAATTACAAGGATTAGAAGATTATGTTGACGGTATTAATAACATAGTTGAAGCACAACAGAAAGTAGCTAAACGTTATTTTGAAGATGGAAGTATTGAATCTGCTATTCCTCCATTAAAAATTCTATTGCACATTATGGCCTATGGTACTTACGAAGGTAAAGAAATTAGCCATCCAGAATTAAGAAAGTATTTTGAACGGGATTATATCATAAATAGTGATTGGTATAAAGCCCGATTGAAGTTAAAACAAACCAAAGATATGCGCTTTTATGATTCTCAGATAACCTATTTAGAAGCTTTTATTGCAAATCCGAATAATGAAGATTTAGTATCCGAGATGAAAATTAAAAATCAATTGAAATCTGTAAAGCAATTATATGCCGAAGCCAAATCAGAAGACTATCTTGCTAGTTTAGTTGGTACTATTGGGGCAGATCCGTTGTTTAAGAAATAACAATAATTCAAAGTAATAAAAAAGTTCAGTGATAGTTTGCTGAACTTTTTTTGTTATTAAAAGTTTGGTTATTTAAAATAAATTCTTCTGCAATAATGTTTGTAATTGCAAGACATGGGTAAGCAAATTATCCATACAATAACTATACAAAAATGTTTTGAGCCATTATTTTTAGTAACTTCGTACCTCAACAATAATTGTTTTTGCTTTGAAAATAGCGAATTTCTTTTTTAGGCTGACGTTTTTAACAATGTCTGTTTTCTTGGTGGCACAAGAGCGACCAACTGTTCAATCATTTAGACCGTTAGATTATGGCGGAGAAACTCAAAATTGGTCTGTTTCACAATCTAAAAACAAAAATATTTATGTTGCCAATAATAGGGGGTTATTAGAGTATAATGGTGCCGAATGGCAATTATATAATTCACCAAATGAAACTATTATAAGATCAGTTAAGGTTATTGGTGAGAATATATATGTAGGTTGCAATAGAGAGTTTGGTTTTTGGAAAAAAAATGAATTTGGATTATTGAAATACACCTCTTTAGCTAAAAAGCGTCAAATAAAATTTTTAGAAGATGAAGAATTTTGGAACATAATAGGATTAGATAATCATATTCTTTTTCAATCATTAAATAGAATTTATATTTATAATCAAAATAGTGAAACTTATAGTTTTATTGAATCTAAAACAGGAATTTCCAAGATGTTTGAGATTAATAAAACCATTTATTTTCAAAAAAATAATGAAGGGTTATTTAAAATTGAAAGTGGTACGTCCAAATTAGTTTCCAATCATATCATATTAAAAGAGCATATTCTTGTAAATATTTTTGCTTTTGGTAATAAACTTCTAATAGTAACAGAAGATGATGGTTTTTATATTTTAGATTCTAATACATTGAATAATTGGGATGTGCCAGCAAATCAAGTTATTCTAAAGGAAAATATATATCGAGGTATACAGCTTAAAGATAAAAGTTTTGTTTTAGGTACACGTTCAAATGGGATAGTACATATTACCAAAGAAGGCAAAATTAGTTATAGAATTAATATTGCAAAAGGATTGAGTAATAATACCATTCATTCTGTTTTTGAAGATGCAGATGGCCATTTATGGTTGGCGCTAAACAATGGTCTTGATTGTGTAAATGTAGATTCTCCTTTTAGTGTTTTTAATGAAGACAAAGGAAAAATTGGCACAGTCTATACGTCTGCTATTTATGATGGTCGTTTATACTTAGGTAGCAACCAAGGCTTGTTCTTTAAAGCATTAAATGAAGAAACAGAATTTAATTTTGTAGAAGGGACGCAAGGGGCTGTATGGAGTTTAAAAGAAATAGAGAACACGCTATTTTGCGGACATGATTCAGGGACTTTTATTGTTAATAAAGAAGGTGTAAACAAGATTGCATCTGTGCAAGGGACTTGGAATGTTTTACCCATAGATAATAATTTATTACTTCAAGGAAACTATGATGGATTATATGTTTTAGAAAATCAAAATGGTAATTGGCGGTTAAGAAATAAAATAGAAGGGTTCAATTTCTCAAGTAGATTTTTTGAAATAAGTGAAAGTGGACAAATATTGGTAAGTCATGAATATAGAGGTGTATTTAAGGTAAAAGTGAATAAGCAGTTTACTAAGGTTCTTGAGGTAACTAAAGATGCAACCATATCGAGTGAATTAAACTCTAGTATTATTAAGTACAATAATAATATCTTATTTGCCTGTAAAAATGGTATATTCAAATATAACGATGCTAAGAATTTGTTTTATAAGGATACGATTCTTACTGAGTTATTGATAAAAGATAATTATACGTCCGGTAAATTGTTGTTGAATAAGGCAACTAACACACTTTTTAGTCTTTCTAAAAATACGTTAAGTTATATTTCTCCTGGAAAGTTAACCAATACGCCCACAATAAATAGTATTTCATTGTCAGAATCACTTCCAAGGGGTCAAACGGGTTATGAAAATATTACACATCTTAAAGATAAAAAGTACCTTATTGGAGCAGCATCAGGTTTTGTTGTAGTCGACTTAGATAAAGTTGAAAAGAAGAGTTATACTATTAATATTAATTCTATATCGAAGCACAATTTAAATTCTGAATTAACATACGTAAAGAAAACAAATGCTGGTATGTTTAAAAATGCAGATAATAATTTAGAGTTTAGATGTAATGTAGCACAGTTCGACAAATATTTTGATACGGAATACCAATATCAGTTAAAAAGCATGTATCCTGAATGGAGCTCATGGGACTCTAATCCAATAATTGCATTTAATAATTTACCGCACGGCACTTATACATTTAATGTTCGGGCTAAGGTAGGCGATAGTTTAACAAGTAATATCGCATCCTATAAATTTACCATCGAGAAGCCTTGGTATCTTACAAACCTCATGATCATAGCTTATATTTTAATTTTCATGATTTTTATACTTTTTATACATAATGTGTATAAGAGGTATTACAGAAAACAGCGCGAAAAATTGCTCGAGAATACCATGCGAGAATTGCAGCTAAAAGAATTAGAGAATAAGCAGCAACTCATGCAATTTAATAATGAAAAACTTAGACACGATATTGCAGCAAAAAATAGAGAATTGAGCGTTTCTACAATGAGCTTAATTAAAAAGAATGAATTTTTAAGTAATATTAAGGAAGAAATAAAAAAAGTGTTTGAAGGTGAAAAAAATTTAAAACATGTTATAAAAATTATAGATAAAAATTTGAACAACACAGACGATTGGCATTTGTTTGAAGAAGCCTTTAATAATGCCGATCAAGATTTTCTTAAAAAGATTAAAAGTGAGCACCCATCGCTTACATCAAACGATTTAAGACTTTGTGCCTATCTTAGATTAAATTTATCTTCTAAAGAGATTGCACCATTGCTGAATATATCATCAAGAAGTGTAGAAGTTAAACGCTATAGATTGCGTAAAAAAATGAAATTAGACCACGATGATAGTTTATCCGACTATATTTTAGAAATATAAACCACAACAGCCGTATTATTTAACTATACAAAAGCACAACATTGTTGTGTTTTTGTGTTTTTATATAAGTGTATTTTATCGAGCACTATTATAGAAATCAATTATAAATATTATGATTTTGATAAAAAATTAGGTGTTTTATTATGATGTATGTTTTTTGTTGTGGTGAAAAAATGCTTATCCTTAATGAATCTTATTAATTTTAGAAAAACTAAAAACTAAATTAATATGAGACAAACTCTATTTAAAGTTCTATGCTTTTTCTTTTTTGCATACTCAGGTGCGCAAAATATTGATATTAGTGGAACTGTCACCGACAATACTGGATTCCCGATACCAGGAGTTAATGTAATTGTCAAAAACACAAACAAAGGAGCGGTTACGGATTTTGACGGTAATTTTGCAATTACTGACGTGAAAAAAGGATCAATTCTTTCGTTTAGTTACATTGGTTACATATCGAAAGATATTGTTATATCCGACAAATCTAAATTAAATATTCAATTGTCAGAAGACCTTGCACAGTTAGACGAGGTGGTTGTAATTGGATATGGAACTCAAACAAAAAAGGAAATAACTGGTGCTGTAAGTGTTGTAGGTGCCGAAACCATTGAAGCACTTAAACCTACACGTATTGAACAAGCACTACAAGGGCAAATTGCTGGGGTAAATATTACATCCCAATCTGGTACTCCAGGAGGTGGGTCAACTATTAGTATTAGAGGTGTGTCTACCAACGGTGATAGCAGACCATTAATTCTTGTAGATGGTAATGTTATTGAAGACTTAAGTGTTGTGAACCCAAATGATATTGAAAGCATGAACATACTTAAAGATGCTACTGCTGGTATTTATGGTGTAAGAGCTGCAAACGGAGTTATTTTAATTACGACTAAAACCGGTCGTAAAGAAATGCCATTAACAGTAGAGTATTCTACTTATGGTGGATTTCAAAATACAACCAGAAAAATACCTGTTTTAAATGCTACCGAATATGCCTTGTTAGTTAATGAAGCATCTGCAGCCGCGGGATCTCCTATTCCTTACACGAATGTATCGGATTTAGGTGTTGGTACCGATTGGCAAGATAAAGTATTTAAAAATGCATTTATAATGAATCATAATATCCTTTTTAAAGGAGGAGGTAAGAAATCATCTTATTCTTATAGTGGTTCATTTTTAACACAAGACGGTATTGTTGGTGGTAATGATTCTAACTTTACGCGTTTTACAAATAACGCAAGTTATAATTTAGACTTTTTTGAAAATTTTAAATTTACTTCGGGCTTAACTTTAATGAGAACCAATAAAAATAATCTTCCAGAAAATTCTAATGCTTCAGTACTTTTTAATGCCTTAAACATGGCACCTACTTTTACTGTAAGAGATGAAAATGGCGATTACACAAAAGCAGAAGGTTTAGGTGCAGAAGTTATTAACCCCTTAGCTCAAATAGATGATACTTATGATAGAGGTAAGGTTATGAAATTAAGTGGAAACGCAGGATTATCATACAACTTCTTTAGATCATTTTACAGCACAATCCAATATACAATTTAATTATTCAGAGGTAAGCTCTCACGTTTTTAATCCTATTGCAAATTTTGGTAGTGGAAAAGTTTTTAATGTTGATAGAAGTAGTGTATATGAAGGTTTAAATTACTTCAGAGATTATACATTTGATGCTTTTGTTAAATATGAAAATAAAATTAACGACATTCATAATATCAATGTGCTTTTAGGAACATCGGTTTTTAAAACAACAGGTGAATTTACAGGAGCTACAGGATTTGATATTATTGATAATAGTTCTGCAAATGCCTATTTAGAATCAGGCTTCAGATATTGAAAATATTAACAGATTTACTGGTAGAAATGCTATTTTCGATTCTAGATTACTATCCTATTTTACAAGATTACAATATGATTATAAAGGTAAATATTTAGTTTCTGCTGTAGTAAGACGTGATGGTTCTACAAAATTTGGACCTAGAAATAGATTTGGTATATTCCCTTCAGCTTCTATTGGTTGGGTAGCATCCGATGAAGATTTTCTTAAAAACAATGAGCTTTTTGATTTATTAAAAGTAAGAGCTTCTTACGGTATTCTTGGTAATGATAGAATTGGTGATTACAGATATATCTCACTTTTAAGCAGAGGAAGTAATTACTATTTCAATAATATTGAAACAATAGGAACAGCTAGTGGTGGTATTGCCAACCCAGAAATTAAATGGGAAAAACAAAAAACTTTAGATATAGGTTTAGATTTAAGGTTATTAGATAAAAAGTAGATATTACTACCGATTATTTTAAAAGAAGAACAGAAGATTTATTAGTGGCTCCTGAAGTATCAGGATTATTAGGAGTAGGTGGTGCACCTTTTGTAAATGGTGGTATTGTAGAAAATACCGGACTTGAATTTGCTATTGGGTATTCAGATAAATTCTCAGAAAATTTCAAGTTTAATATCAAGTATAATGTTACTTACATTAAAAATGAAGTTATATCGGTTAATACAAATACAGGTGTATTAACAGGAGGTTCTTTTGGTATTGGTCAGCCAGCTCCATCAAGAATGGAAGCAGGTTTCCCAATAGGTTATTTTTATGGTTACCAAACCGCAGGGATATTTCAAAATCAAGCTGAAATTAATGCATCGGCAGTTGGAGATACTGCACCACAACCAGGTGATTTAAGATTTGTTGATCAGCTTACTGTAGATACAAACAATGATGGTATTCCAGACCAAGCAGATGGCGTTATAAATGTAGATGATAAAGTAAATATTGGTAATCCGTTACCTGATGCAACGATGGGTTTAAATATTTCTTTGGATTATAAAAACTTTGATTTTGCTGCCTATGCTTTTGCATCTGTGGGTAATGATATAGTTCGTAATTATGAAAATAATAACATTTTAACCAATAGTACTATTTATCGTTTAGACCGATGGACTGGTGAAGGCACAACTAATACTTCGCCAAGGGTAACTGGTGGGGCAACATCTAATACGCTTTTCTCAGATTACTATGTAGAAGATGGTTCTTTTATTCGTCTTCAGAATGTGCAGTTAGGTTACACGTTTTCAGACAGTTCGCTTGAAGGTTCAAAAATAAGCAAATTACGTTTATATGTGTCTGCTAGTAATTTGTTGACCCTTACCAAATATACAGGTTATGACCCTACGGCTTCCTCTGGAGCGCCATTAGGTGGCGGTATAGATCAAGGTTTCTATCCAAGTGCTAAAACATTTTTATTAGGACTAAACGTAAAATTTTAATTAGAAATTATGAAAAATATAAAAATAAAAAGTAGTCTTTTTTTATTGGTATTTATAACATTGTTTTCATGTGCAGACGATTTTATTGATGTTAAATCTCAAGACGAAAATTCAGAAGACTTTTTCAATACAGAAGAAGATTATCAATCGGCATTAGTCGCAGCTTATGATATGTTACAAGCAACAGCAGAACAATTTCAAACAGCCGAAATTGCTTCAGATAACACATTGTGTGGAGGTCAAGATGCTAATGACACACCTGGAAAGCAGGAAATTGACGACATGATTCATACGCCAGTAAATGCGCAATTACGAAATATTTGGACATGGATGTACACTGGTGTTAATCGCGCCAATTATATTATGGAATTTCAAGATAATTTGGATTTCGCAAATAAAACAAGTGTAATTGCTCAAACTCGTTTTTTAAGAGCATTTTATTATTCAGAATTAGTAAAATGGTTTGGCGATGTACCATTAGCTATTGATAAAAGAATTCAATTTGGCGATCAATTTAACATTGATAGAGCTCCAAAAGCTGATGTTTATGAATTAATTGAACAAGATTTAATTTTTGCAGCAGATAATTTACCATATGTTCAAAGTGAAACAGGAAGAATTACCAAAGGCGCAGCTCAAGCACTATTAGGTAAAGTGTATTTATATCAAAACAAGTTTCCAGAGGCAGCTACTGTTTTAGAAGATTTAATTTCAAAAGGACCATATGAGTTGTTGTCTTCTACTGAAGCGATAAATATGTTTGAAAATAACTATGAAAATAATATCGAGTCTGTTTTCGAAATACAGTATTCTGATAAGAATGGCGGAAGTTATGATTGTTTTTATTGTCTTGATGGAAATTATGCTGTTGGTTTTAATGGTATAAGAAGTTATGATGGTCCAATTTACGATTTTGGATACAGCTTTAATGTGCCTGTTCAAGAGGCTGTTGATGCTTTTGAAGACGGAGATATTCGCTTAGAGTATTCAATTTTGGATATTGTAAAATGGGCTGCAGATAATGGAGCGACATACACAGAAGGTTACGAGCATACTGGCTATTATAATTTAAAATATATCGCACGAAAAGGTGATTTAAATCAACCTGATGCGGCGCTTACAAATCCAAATAACTTCCGAGTTATTCGATTTGCAGATGTATTGTTAATGGCTGCAGAAGCCTTAAATAGAGGAAACATTAGCGATACCAGAGCACTAACTTATCTAAATAGAGTACGTAACAGAGCGACACTACCAAGTGTGTCAACTACCGGAACCAACTTAACAAACGATATCTATAAAGAGCGTCGTGTGGAATTTGTTGGTGAAGGGCTTCGTTTCTTCGATTTAGTTCGAACTGGCAAAGCCGCAGGAACAATTCCAGGATTTCAATCAAATAAACATGAACTTTTCCCAATTCCAATTCAAGAAATTGAATTAGCTGGAAATAGATGGAGTCAGAACCCTGGTTACTAAACTTAAAAAAATTAAATTATGAGAAAATTAAAATATATATTAATTAATTGTCTGGCATTATTTATACTTTTTAGTTGTAATAATGAAGAAGATAATTTTGATTATTTGAATAGTGCTACAGCACCAGCGAATGTAAATGCATTATTTCAAGTTACTCAAGATAATACAGGTTTGGTAACTATAACACCAAATGCAGAGGGTGCTGTTTCTTACAACATTACTTATGGTGATGATACAACAGAATCTGTTGTTGTAAAACAAGGAGCAAATACACAACATGTTTATGCCGAAGGGTCATATCAAGTTAAAATTGAAGCCATAGGTATCACAGGTCTAGTATCTGAAGTAACAAAAGACCTTATGGTGTCTTTTAAAGCGCCAGAAAACTTAGTAGTAACTATTGAAAATGACGCTGCAATTTCTAAACGCGTAAATGTTGTTGCAACAGCAGATTTTGCAATGTTTTACGAAGTGTATTTTGGAGAACCTGGAATCGATGACCCGGTATTAGCTAATAATGGTGAAACGGCGAGTTATACCTATCAAAATGCAGGAACATATACAATACGTGTTGTTTCAAAAAGTGCAGCGATTGCCACAACAGAATACACAGAAGAATTTGAGGTTACCGCTATTTTACAGCCTTTGGCTTCGGCACAGACACCTCCTTTCAGACTAGATTCGGATGTTATTTCTATTTACAGTGGAAAATATACGAATGTTCCAACTACATTATTTCCAGATTGGGGACAAACTGGGAATTTTGGAAGTACTTGGGCAGAGTTTGATTTAGATGGTGATAAGATGCTGCAGTACATTGATTTAAGTTATCAAGGATTGGATCTTACTAATGCTGTAGATGCTAGTGGTCAAGAATTTTTACATATTGATGTCTGGACTGCTGAAGTAGCCTCAATAGATGTATTCCCGTTACCAAATGGTGTTGCACAAGCTGATGAACGTTTTGTTTCACTGACATTAGAGGCTAACAAATGGAACCGTTTCGATATTCCGTTAACGGCTTTCACAGATCAAGGATTACCTTTAAATAACATTAAGCAATTTAAGTTTACACAAACAACTTTTAGTGATTGGGGGTCTGGAACCGTATTTATAGACAATTTATATTTCCATAAACCACCAACTACGTATGTACCATTACTTTTCGATGATTTTGATGGTAACAGTAATATTACGACATGGTTAGGTGATGGTGGAACTGGTTTAGATGCCGATTTTGCTAACCCTTATGTAAATGCACTTAATTTTTCAAAAACTGTATTACGTTATAATGACACAGGACAACAGTATGCAAATATTCAATTTAAAGCAGATTCTAAATTTGATTTATCAGGAGGAAAAAGCGTATTTGTTTTAAAAATTTATGTGCCATCATCTAGTATTACTGGGACTCAACCAAATCAAGTATCGCTTAAGCTTCAAAATAGTGGTTTAGGAGGAAATTCATGGCAAACGCAAACAGAAATAGTTAAGCCAATAGTTTTAGATACGTGGCAAGAAATTACGTTTGATTTTGCAACTGATAATTGGGTTAACTTAAATAATAACGGTACAGACCCAGATCCAGTAGATAGAACAGACTTAGATAAAGTTGTTATACAGGTTAATTCTGAGAATAATAATGATAAAGTAATAGCTTATATTGACGATTTTAAATATGGAACTACACCTACAGCAGATACTGCACCTTTTGCAATAGATGGTTTTGAAGGATTTGGAACCATTACAAATTGGGCAGGTGATAATGCGGGTATGAATAAGGCTTTTGCTAACCCGTTTGTTGATGCTAAAAATAACTCAGCAACCGTTTTAGAATATAAAGATGATGGTGGTCAATATGCAAACGTTAATTTTAGTGTATCTCCTAAATTTAATTTAGTTGCTAAAAGTAAATTTACAATTCAGATATATGTACCTTCTTCTAGTATTACAGGTACTCAGCCAAACCAAGTGTCACTTAAGCTTCAAAACACAGGATTAGGTGGAAATTCATGGCAAACACAAACAGAAATTGTTAAGCCAATAGTACTAGACACGTGGCAAACTATTACGTTCGACTTTGTTAATGATAATTGGGTTAACTTAAATAATAACGGTATAGATCCAGATCCTATAGATAGAACAGATTTAGATAAAGTTGTGATACAGGTAAACTCTGAGAATAATACTGATAAAGTAACAGCGTATATCGATAATTTTAATTATCATAAATAAAATTTAAACATATGAAAAACTTAAAATATATAATAGGAGTATTCCTTTCGTTCTCGATGCTATTTACTGGTTGTCAAGATGATAATGTGGAGTTTGGAGATTTAAAGGCTCCTACAAATATTCAACTTAACGTTGATATTGCTGGAGCAGATGCTTCAAATCCAAATGGAGATGGAAGTGGAAGAGTAAATTTCACGGCAACTGCAGATAATGTAACGGCAATTCATTTTGTGGTTCAAAACATTACCAAATTAGCTAAGGGAGGATCTATTTCGCATGATTTTACAGAACTAGGTCTGGTTACTTATCCAGTTACGGTAATTGCATTTGGTACAGGTGGTGTGTCATCTAGTAAAACTTTTGAGGTTGAAGTGTTATCACTTTACGAACCACCTGCAGATTTACTAACCATGTTAACTGCTAATAGTTCAAGAACATGGAGAGTAGCAGCAGAATTGCCACAGCATTTCGGATTAGGACCAGTAGGAGGAAGTGCTTTTGGGGAATGGTATCCTGGTTCTAGCGATCAAACGAATGCTAAAGCAGGAGCTGGAATTTACGACGACCGATACATTTTTAATATTGATGGTACTTTTACGCATGTTACCAACGGAACTGTTTTTGGTCGTGAAGTATTAATTAACGAACTTGGAGGTTCTGGAGGTACGCCAAATGGAGCAGATATTGAAAACTATTTATTTAATGATTATACCGCGCAATGGGTTTTAACGGCTCCAGGAGGTGTAGAAACTTTAAGCTTAACAGGTGTTGGTTTTATTGGATATTATATAGGTGGAAATCATCAATATCAAATTTTTGCTAGATCTGCTAATGAAATGCAATTGCGCTCTACCGATGGTAATAACGGATTTGACTGGTGGTTTAAATTAATTCCTGAATAGACAAAAGTTCCACTAATTAAGTTTTAAGAATAATAATAAATAAGAAAGGAGTATAATTTATACTCCTTTCTAATAAATATAATATTATTAATTAGTTGGATGAGAATGTTTAATCAAAGCAGAATAATGTAAACAATCTAATTTTAAGAATGCGAAATTTTTAATTTAGATATTATGCAAAACACACAAAACTGATAAATTAGAACTACAACAGTGCTAATAATTGCCTATACAATAGCACAACATTATATGCCAATTCAACATGTACTGATATAATACAATCGTCTCAAATTATAAATAACTATCTTAATATTTGCTTTTTTGTTATTTAAAATGCGTATTTATTATTATGTATGTTATTTGTTGAGGTGTTTTTTATGGAAATCGTATTTTTTTAACCTATTTTTATCAAACAATTATTTGAGTGAAAGTTGTCTAAAACGACTATTCAATAATAAGGACCAACTAAAAACTAATAAGCAATGAAAAACAAAATTCTAGGATTAGTACTTTTTTTATTCTCAACCTTTGCATTCTCGCAGTCTGAAAAAGTAACTGTGTTACATGATGATAAGGGAATCAAATTGGTGGTTAATGGTAAAGATTTCATGATTAATGGAATGAATTGGGATTATTTTCCAATAGGAACCAATTATAATTACAGTTTATGGAAGCAATCAGACGATATTATTAAAGCAGCGTTAGATGCCGAAATGGGCTTATTAAAAAACATGGGTGTAAACACCATAAGATTGTATACTGGTATACAGCCTAAATGGATAAAATATATTTATGAAAATTATGGTATTTATACCATGCTTAATCATTCCTTTGGGCGTTATGGTCTCACATTAAATGGAGCATGGGTTCCGGTAACAGATTACAGAGATAAAACAACACAAGATTTATTACTTTCTGAAGTAACACAAATTGCCAACGAGTATAAAGGTACTCCAGGTTTGTTACTATTTTTATTAGGTAACGAAAATAATTATGGGTTGTTTTGGGCAGGAGCAGAAACAGAAGATTTTCCTGATGATGAAGAAGAGAAACAATTTATAGGTGAAAAACGTGGGAGACCTATGTACAAACTTATGAATGATGCTGCTGTGAAAATGAAAGCCATTAATTCCAATCTCCCGGTTGCTATTTGTAATGGTGATGTTTTATTCATTGATATTATTGCAGAGGAATGTAAAGACGTCGATATCTATGGTGTAAACATGTATCGTGGTATTTCTTTTGGAGATGCATTTCAGGTAGTAAAAGACAAATTAAATAAACCAGTTTTATTTACAGAATTTGGCGCCGACGCGTTTAATGCAATCGAAAATCAAGAAGATCAAAAATCACAAGCTTATTATTTATTAGGTAATTGGAAAGAAATTTATGCTAATGCCTCTGGATTAGGAAAAACTGGGAACTCTATTGGAGGTTTTACATTTCAGTTTAGTGATGGTTGGTGGAAATTTGGCCAAACTAAAAACCTAAGTGTTCATGATAATAATGCATCATGGTCAAATGGTGGTTATCAATCAGATTTCAAAGAAGGTCAAAATAATATGAACGAGGAGTGGTTTGGTATTTGTGCAAAAGGCGCTACTAACGAAAGAGGGTTATATGACTTGTATCCGCGTGCAGCCTATTATACCTTAAAAGATGCCCATAATATCAATCCATATTCAGAAGGTGCAACACAAGATTATATAGACAATGCCTTCAAAAGTATTCAAGTAATGGATGGTGTTTTAAGAGCTCGTGGCGATAAAGCGGCATTAGGAGCTGGTTCTAGCGATAAAATTAGAATGAGTAATTTAAGAGCAGAATTTACCACATTTAATACTGGCGGAAGTTTAATTACAACACCAAAAACTGCAAATCCTGATGACTCAACATATCCAAACGAACTTGGTTTCGATCATATGCAGTCATATTTTGTAGGGGTAGAAGGTAACCCATCAGCTAATATGCGTGCCAATGTAAACTTTAATATTCTTGGGCATGTTGCTGAAAATCCAATTGATGAAATTTTCTATGAAAACAGAGGGCGAATTCAAAGTGTAAACACAGATCAAGGTAATATCACTATTAGTGATCCAAATAGAGTGCAAGTATATAGCGCAGAATATGAATGGAATGCGAAGGAATTCGATTTAAGAGGGTTTTATAGAACAGGGCATTATCACTGGGGTTATGAAGGCGATTTCTTTGGTTTATATCCAGAAGCTAATTACGGACCCAATTTAGATATCTATAACGGTGAAATTTCGGGTTTCGAAATGGATGGTAAAGGTGTGCTAAATGGGTTTAAAGCAGCATTTGGTCCTCAATTATGGTGGGGGGCAAATCCTGCTGTTTTATTAAAGTACAGCACAAAATTAGGTAAATTTGATGTTACCGGTGTGTATCATGAAGATATTGATGATGCGTCAAATATCGTTTCTTCAATTGCTATTCCAATGCCAAAAACACGTCGTGTTACGCTTCATGCTAAAACTAAATTAGGACATTTAGGTGTGGAATTAGGAGGAATTTGGGGAGGTCAACCATTAAATGGTAGAGAATTTCAATTCGCAACGGGAGAAACTGGTAACTATACCGTTTATAATGATAAAATAACATCTAGCGATAATTGGGGAGGTAAAGCAAAGCTAACCTTTCAAAAAGGAGCTTTCAATTGGTACGCACAATCAGCAGTTATGGGATTAGTTGCGAATGGAGGTGCCGATAATACTAAGACTTTTACCGGATGGCGATTAAAAGATAGCGGAAGCGGAAACCAGACTAATTTTTTAACCGGCTTCACTGTTTTAACAGGTAATCTTCAAATAGCACCAAATTTTTTATGGCAAAAGCCGTTAGTTGATGCAATGCCTAATGATGTTCAAGCTCCTGGAAGATTAAGAAATATACAAGACGATCCGTTTGCAGTTCGTGTTAATAGGGAAACCGTGGCTGGAGAATTATTATTAAGTTATGATCCAACACCAGCTACCTGGATGTACGAATGGGATAATGATATGGCAGAGGATGCTAAATTGGCGGTAAGCGCAGGTTTTGTATTTCGTCATCAGCCAACAGCCCAAGACGCAGCGATAGGGTTTTTAAGTAATAGAACAGCGTTTGCGTTTCCAAATTCGGCACCGGCCAAAGATTTATGGGAAGTAAATACGCGTGTAGTATCAAAAGTAAGTCCGGAAATAGGTTTAATAGCTAATTTATACTTTGGGAATGCACAATCTAATGGTAGTGACGAAAGAACTATCGAACGCGTTGGTGGCGATTTTAGAGTAATTTATAATAAATTAAAACTGGTGCATTCCTTTAAAATTAACGATTGGGGACCATTTGATTACCATCGCGATTTTAACTTAACGTATCCAGTACAATTAATGTTGGATTTATCAACATCTGTAGGTAAACCTAATTGGTTTATTTTACCGGACACTAAAATTGGAATTAGAGGAACTTGGCGTTCTTTAGATCAATATTCACCTAGATATAGTCCTAATCAAACGGCATCGGAGTTTGCTACAGCTCCTGTAATTAGCCCTGTAGGATTTGATAATGGTAACGAATGGGAAATTAGAACATATATACATATTAATATTGGAAAATAAAAAAATTAGAAAAATGAAAAATATAAAATTTATTTATTCAAAAGCGATACTTCTAATATTAGGGTTGGTGGTTATTACGAATATTAGTTGTGAAAGAGATCTTTCAAGTGATGCTGAATTAGCAGGTTACTCGAAAGAAGGGGATGTTTATATTGACGGTTTTACAGGCGGATTAGATTATTATCCATTTGGTGATTCGTATTTTGAAGCATTTAGTGTCGATACAGAAACGAAATATGACGGTAGTTCGGCAATGCGATTTGATGTGCCAAATGTAGGAGATCCAGCGGGTGCTTATGCTGGTGCTATTTTTCGTTTAGCTACCGGTAGAGATTTAACTGGTTATGACGCCTTAACATTTTGGGCAAAAGCAACCACAGGTGGTACAATTAATGAGATTGGTTTTGGTCAGGATTTTGGTGAAAACAAATACCAGGTTAGCACGAGTTTTCAGTTAACAAGTAATTGGAGAAAATACATCATTCCAATACCCGACCCTTCAAAATTAACTCAAGAAAGAGGTATGTTTTGGTATGCTGAAGGACCCGAAAATGGTATAGGTTATTCATTCTGGATTGATAATTTACAATTTGAAACATTAGGTACAATAGCACAACCTAGGCCCTCTATTTTTAATGGTGATGATACTGTTCAAAAAACATTTATCGGATCGAATATTGTAATAAATGGATTAACACAAACATTTAATTTGGCGACAGGAAATGATCAAACAGTTTCTGCAGCTCCTGGTTATTTTACGTTTAATTCTACAAATCCATCAGTTGCAACTGTAAATGAACAAGGCAAAGTTTCAGTTGTTGGTTCAGGTAACACACTTATAACTGCTACGTTGGGAGGGATTGCCGCAAAGGGATCTTTGAGTATCGAATCATTAGGAGTTTTTACACCGGCACCAACGCCTACAAGAGATGCTAGTAATGTGATATCTATTTTTAGCGATGCCTATACTAATGCGCCGGTTGAATATTATAATGGATACTGGGCACCATATCAAACTACACAAGGACAAGCAGATATTAACATAAACGGTAATAATATCATTAAGTACTCACAATTTAACTTTGTTGGAATTCAATTTTCACAACCCACTATAAATGCCTCTCAAATGACTCACATTCATCTTGATGTTCAAGTTCAAAATACAACAGGAGTTAGAAATTCATTTAAGATTGCTGTTAACGATTTTGGACCAGATGGTGCATTTGGTGGCGGTAATGATTCTGGTCAGCAAATCACAATTACCAACGCGAATTTACCGAGTGGTAATTGGGTTAGTTTAGATATACCTCTGTCAAATTTTACAGGTTTAACTAGTAAGGCTAATTTAGCACAAATTGTATTAGAGTCCGCTTCTGGAATTACAGATATATTGGTGGACAATGTTTATTTCTATGCGGTGCCTACAGCGCCATCAGGTGCTGCACCAACTCCAACAGTTCCGTCAAGCAATGTTGTCTCAATATTTAGTGATGCATATACCAATGTTACGGGTACCGATTTTAATCCACCTTGGGGACAAGCAACAGTAGTAGCTCAAGTTCCTGTTGGAGGTAATAATACCTTAAGATATACCGGGTTAAATTATCAGGGAATACAAATAGGAAGCGCACAGAATGTATCTGGAATGACACATTTACATTTAGATTATTATACAGCTAATTCTACCTCCCTAAACGTATATTTAATAAGCCCTGGGCCTGTAGAGAAAGCTAAAGTATTAACTGTTCCAACCACTTCGGGTTGGGTAAATATGGAAATCCCGTTAACAGATTTTGCGCCGGTTAATTTATCAAACGTAATTCAATTAAAGTTTGATGGTAATGGAACGATATATTTAGATAATATTTATTTCCATAACTAAGAACTCGAATAAAGGAAATTAAATTTAAAATTATATATAATGACTAAATTCAATAAAATAACAAGTAGCCTGACATTATCATTGTTGGCCTTAATAATATTTGGATGCTCTACAAGTGAAGAGCAAACAGTTGTAACTTTTCAAGAGCTTGTCATGCAAGATGAGTTTGATGCAGCTGGAGCTCCAAATACTGCTATCTGGGACTATAACATAGGTACTGGTAGCAATGGATGGGGTAATAATGAATTACAGTATTACACAGATCGGTCTCAAAACATAAAAGTTGAAGGCGGAATGCTGCATATTATTGCAAATGAAGAGTCTTATGAAGGTTCTGGTTATACCTCGGCTAGAATATTAACCAAAGGCAAATTCGAGCAAGCTTATGGGCGTTTCGAAGCTCGTATTAAGTTGCCTTGGGGTCAAGGTATTTGGCCTGCCTTTTGGTTATTAGGAGCAAATTCTGACACTGTAGGTTGGCCGCAATGTGGTGAAATTGATATTATGGAATATCGTGGGCAGGCACCTACGACAGTTTTAGGTACGGTTCATGGTCCGGAATATTCTGGTGGTAACTCTGTTGGTAAAGAATATAGTTTAGTGAATGACAGGTTTGATAATGATTTTCACATTTTTGGCATTGAATGGGGTCCAAAATACATTAATTTTTACGTAGACAACGTGTTATATAATCAAATAACACCAAAAGATGTGCCAGGAGAATGGGTGTATGACCATCCGTTTTATATTATTATGAATGTGGCCGTTGGAGGTTCTTTTGTAGGGTCGCCAAATGCGCAAACTGTGTTCCCACAAACCATGCTTGTGGATTATGTAAGAGTATATAAATAATCTATTAATAAAATAAATGCTGCCAACTATTTAAAAAGATATCAAATAGCTTTCGAATCAGATACAAAACAATATCTTGGCCCTGTTGCATTTATAAGGGGGCGAAAACAAGAAAGAACCCCTAATTGGTATGGTATGTTTTTAGAATATGGCAAGGAAACAGAATCGGTTGATGTGATGCATTATAATTGGAATACTAATTAGTCAGAGAATAGAGCTCCACAAATAGAATCGTTAACCCTTTATAATAATACAGCTCATAACAGAATTGTACTTTAAGTAGAAAAGAACAAAAAGCTGTATTAAAAGTAAATGATTTTGAAGACAACAACATAGTCTTTAAATGGAGAATTTTATTTGAAAGTACCGATTTGTTAGATGGAGTAAACAATGAAGATCGACGTATAGAAGTGAATGTAGAAATTATAATAATTAAAACGAAAAATTAATATTTAAAGCGCCAAAAAAGGAAAGTATTGGTTGTTTGCATATGCAATTAATGGGCATGAAAATGCTGCAATTGAAAATACTCCTTTTATCATAAAATAAAAATCAATTACATATGAGTAGCCAACTAAACGAAATTAAAGGAGAAAATGTAACTTTTGAAAACGAAACTTACTATAAGATATCTAATAGCGATAAAATGCGTCCATTTTTTATGAGCATTGTAAGTGACTCAAATCACTGGATGTTTATTTCAAGTAATGGTGGATTATCTGCAGGAAGAAAAAATGCTGATTATTCGCTGTTTCCTTACTATACAGATGATAAAATAACAGAATCTGCCGATATTACGGGAAGTAAAACTATATTTCAAATTCATAAAGATGGAAAAACTCTTATTTGGGAACCATTTTCTATTCGTCAAATGGGGGTTTATAAAACCAAAAGAAATCTGTACAAAAACAGCTATGGGAATAAAGTTGTTTTTGAAGAAATAAATCTCGATTTAGGACTTACATTTAGATACCAATGGAATTCAAGTAATAAATTTGGATTTGTAAAAAAATCAACATTAATAAATAATTCGAAACAAAAATTAAAGGTTACTGTTTTAGATGGTTTACAAAATATTGTGCCTGCTGGGGTTACTTCCAGATTTACAAAATAGCAGTAGTAATTTAGTTGACGCCTATAAAAGAAGTGAATTACAAGCTAACGTAGGTTTAGGTATTTATGCATTAAGTGCCTTTATTGTTGATAAACCAGAACCAAGTGAAGCTTTAAAATCAAATATAGTTTGGTCTACTGGTTTAAATTCACCAACATATTTATTGTCGTCATTACAATTAGATAATTTTAGAAGTGGAAATTCTATAAAACAAGAAGAAGATGTTAAAGCAGAAAAAGGAGCATATTTTATTGTTGCTGATTTAGACATTGAATCCAATAATGAGAAAAATTGGATGTTTGTTGCCAATGTAAATCAAGTCAATTACTGGTGTTGTTGAAATTTCTGAAATTATAAAAAAGGAAAAAGATATTATTAGCATTAGTTCAAAACGATATTGATTTAGGTACTAAAAATTTAGTTGATTTAACAGGAGCATCAGATGGATTACAATTAACTGCCGATCAATTAATTAATACCAGACATTTTTCAAATACGCTTTTTAATATTATGCGTGGTGGTATTTTTGATGATGGTTATACGATTGAAAAAGATGATTTTATAAAATACATAGCACAAGCCAACAAAAAAGTATTTAAAAAGAAAGAAGATGTATTAAAGGCATTACCAGAAACGTTTTACTTTAGAATTATATAAAAAATCTTGCAGAACAAGATGAAGATAAGAATTTTAAACGTCTTTGTTTTGAATATTTACCATTAAAATTTAGTAGAAGACATGGAGACCCAAGTAGACCTTGGAACAAATTTTCAATTAATACACAAAGTGAAGTTGATGGTTCTAAAATATTAGATTACGAAGGTAACTGGCGCGATATTTTCCAGAACTGGGAAGCTTTAGCACACTCATATCCGGAGTTTATAGAAAGCATGATTCATAAGTTTTTAAATGCAACTACATTTGAAGGCTATAATCCGTATCGTGTTACAAAAGGAGGGTTCGATTGGGAAATTATTGAAGAACACGACCCATGGTCTTTTATTGGTTATTGGGGCGATCATCAAATCATTTATCTATTAAAGTTTTTAGAATTTATAGAAAACCATTATCCAAAACGGTTAGAAAAACTATTTAATCAAGATGTTTTTGTGTATGCAAATGTGCCTTATAAAATTAAGAGCTACGCAGATACATTAAAAAATCCTAAAGATACGATTGATTTTGATTATGAATTAAATGCATAAAATAATTGAAAAAAGAGCTGAATTGGGAGCAGATGGTGCCTTATTGCGTGATGAAAACTATTTTATCTGCAAGGTTAATTTAATTGAAAAATTATTGGCCACCGTGCTTGCTAAAGTATCTAATTTTATTCCAGAAGGTGGTATTTGGTTAAATACACAACGCCCAGAATGGAACGATGCCAATAACGCTTTAGTTGGTAATGGTGTTTCGATGGTAACCTTATATTATTTAAATAGATTTTTAAATTTCTTTGAAGAGGTAGTTGCAAAATCTGAAACTGAAAGTGTTGAGATTTCTGAAGAATTGAATACGTTCTTTGAAAGTATTTTAAAAACACTTAAATCAAATAAAACATATTATAGCTGGTAAAGTATCTAATAAAGATAGAAAAACCGTTTTAGATGGTTTAGGTAATGCCGGAAGTGATTATAGAATGACTATTTATGAAAAAGGTTTTTCAAGTGATAAATCATAATTTAAATAAAGTCTGCACTTTTAGAGTTTATAGCAATCACAAAAAAATATTTACAACATACGATTGATGCCAATAAACGTGATGATAACATGTATCATGCTTATAACTTAATGACTGTTGAAAATGATAAAGAAGTATCTATTTCTTATTTGTCTGAAATGTTAGAAGGTCAGGTGGCAGTTTTAAGTGCTGGTTATTTAACACCTATCGCAATCATTAAAATTATTAGATGGTTTAAAAAGTAGTGCATTGTTTAGAGAAGATCAATACAGCTATATTTTATATCCAAATAAAGAATTACCAAGATTTGATAAAAAGAACAATATTCCAACCGAAAAAGTTGAAAAATCAGAATTTATTAAAACAATTGGTAAAAGACGGGAATTCGCAAATTATTGAAAAAGATGTTTTAGGTAATTATCATTTTAATGGTAATTTTAATAATGCTAATAGTTTAAAAACGGCATTATCTAATTTATCAGAAGACCTATCAATGCTTTAGTTGAAAAAGACACCAAATTGTTGTTAGAAACTTTTGAAGCTATTTTCGATCATAAATCTTTTACAGGTCGTTCAGGAACCTTTTTTGGTTATGAAGGTTTAGGGTCTATTTACTGGCACATGGTTTCTAAATTATTATTAGCAGTACAAGAAAATTGCTTGTTGGCTGTAAATAATAATGAAAGTGAAGTCTTAATAGGTAAATTGTTAGATCATTATTACGAAATAAATGCTGGTATTGGAGTGCATAAATCACCAGAATTATATGGCGCATTTCCAACCGATCCGTATTCGCATACACCAGCTACAAAAGGAGCACAACAACCAGGAATGACAGGTCAGGTTAAAGAAGATTTATTAAGTCGTTTTGGTGAATTAGGTGTGTTTGTTAAAAGATGGACAACTAGTATTTAATCCACGTTTATTAAGAAAACAAGAATTTTTAAAGGAATCGACAGTATTTAGCTATTTCAACCTTAAAAACGAGAAACGAGAAATTACATTAGATAAAGACTCACTTTGTTTTACATATTGTCAAATTCCTGTAATTTATAAGCTTTCAAATAAAAATGGTATTCAAGTTGTTTTTAATGATAAACAAGAAGAAATTGAAGGCTTACGCTTAGATGAGAAAACTTCGAAGCTAGTTTTTGAAAGAAAAGGTGAAATAAATAAAATAATTGTTTCTATTAAGAAATAGATTGATGGCTTTCATCTTAAAAAAAATATTAAAGCTTACAGCAATCTTGGAATTATTTAGATTGGCAAATAATTCTAAAAAAGAAACAAAAATAGTGATTAAAGAAAAACAGTTAACCGCGAAAGATATTCTTAGGAAACCCTAATTATTTAGCAATTTCTTATGGTGGATATAGGCAAAAATCTCGAGACATTCAACCTACAATACCACAATTAAAGGAAGACATGAAAATTTTATCGGCCATGGGTATTAAAATTTTAAGAACGTATAATGTACAATTGCCTCATGCATCCAACATTTTAAAAGCAATAAGCGCGTTAAAAAAGGAAGATCCTAATTTTGAAATGTATGTGATGCTTGGAGCTTGGATAGATTGCCATAATGCATGGACAGGTTTCGAACCTAATCACGATGTTGAAAGCGAGCAAAATGCAGGAGAAATTGATAGAGCAGTTGCATTAGCAAAAAAATACCCAGATATTGTAAAAGTAATTGCGGTAGGTAACGAGGCCATGGTGCATTGGGCTACAAGTTATTTTGTAAGACCAAATGTCATTTTAAAATGGGTAAATCATTTGCAAGAATTAAAAAGATTAGGGAAGCTTTCTAAAGATTTATGGATAACAAGTTCCGACGATTTTTCATCCTGGGGTGGTGGTGATGCTATTTATCATACAGAAGATTTGGAAAAATTAATAAAAGCTGTAGATTATATTTCGATGCATACCTATCCTATGCATAATTCGCATTATAATCCTGCATTTTGGTTGGTTCCAGAAAATGAAATTAATCTTTCAGATTCAGAAAAGATTGAAACAGCCATGCAACGTTCATTAACATTTGCTACAGATCATTATAAAAGTGTTTCAAATTATATGAAAAGTTTAGGCGTAAATAAACCTATACATATAGGCGAAACAGGATGGGCCACTATATCAAATGAGCATTATGGTGCAGACGGATCTAAGGCTGCAGATGAATATAAATCGGGAAGATATTATCAGCTCATTAGAGACTGGAGCCAAAAAGAGAAAGTATCTTGTTTTTATTTCGAAGCGTTTGATGAACAATGGAAAGACGCAGGTAATCCATTAGGTTCTGAAAACCATTTTGGACTTATAAACATCGAAGGAGAAGCAAAATATCCACTTTGGGATTTAGTTGACAATGGTGTTTTTAAAGGATTAACAAGAAACGGTAAACCATTATCTAAAACGTTTAATGGTATTAAAGAAGATTTATTAAAGGAGGCTCTTGTTCCTCCTTTAGCATAATAAATAGGTTAAATTATTAATTATGAGAAATTATTTATTAATCATTAGAAATTGCATACTTATTTTATTAATAGGTGGCATTTACTCTTGTGGAGAAGTTAAAAAGAACGTTGTGAAAGAAGAGATTTCAACAAAAGCACTTTCGGCTAAAGATATATTAGGGAATCCAGAGTATTTAGCCATGTCATTTGGCGGTTACAGGCATGCAGATCATGGTATTGAACCTACGGTAGAAGAGTTAAAAGAAGATATGAAAATCTTGCACGCTTTAGGTATTAGGATAATCCGAACCTATAAAGTGCATTTACCTGAAGCCGAGAACCTTTTGAAAGCTATTAGTGAGTTAAAACAACAAGACCCGAGTTTTGAAATGTATGTGATGCTTGGTGCTTGGATAGATTGTAAAAATGCTTGGACAGACCAAGAACCCATTCATAATATAGAAAGTGAAGACAATAAACCACAGTTAGAAAAAGCAGTGGCATTAGCCAATCAATATCCAGATATTGTAAAAGTAATTGCTGTAGGTAATGAAGCTATGGTTAAATGGGCAGAAACATATTATGTAGAGCCATGGGTTATTTTGAAATGGGTAAATTATCTTCAGAATTTAAAGAAAGAAGGTAAGCTGCCTAAAGATTTATGGGTAACAAGTTCTGATAATTTTGCCTCTTGGGGTGGCGGCGGAGAAGAATACCATGTTGAAGATTTAAATAAATTAATTAAAGCAGTCGATTTTCTTTCCGTGCATACGTATCCAATGCACGATACACATTATCAACCTGATTTTTGGTTAAATCCAGAAGGCTTGGAAGGGAAAACTGATATGGAAAAAATTGAAATTTCCATGTTGAGATCAAAGGAATATGCCATTAAGCAATATGAAAACGTAAAAAAATACATGGAAAGCCTTGGTGTTAAAAAACCAATTCATATTGGAGAAACCGGATGGGCAAGTTTTTCTTCAGGGCAATACGGCGCTACAGGATCAAAAGCATGCGACGAATATAAAGAAGCACTTTACTACCAGCACATGAGAGATTGGACTAACAAAGCAGGTATGTCATGTTTTTATTTTGAAGGATTTGATGAACCATGGAAAGGTGGTGATAATTCAGGGAATTCTGAAAAACATTTTGGATTATTTACTGTTGATGGTAAAGCAAAATATGCACTCTGGAATGAAGTAGATAAAGGAACATTTAAAGGCTTAACAAGAAACGGAAACCCAATAACTAAAACGTATAATGGTGATAAAGAAGCGTTAATGAAGGATGTTGAAGTGCCTCCTACTGCAGAAGAATGGCATGCCAGCCAACACTAAATAATAACCACTAATATGAAAGTCTTAAAAAATATAATAGTATTTATAGCAGCCTTAATCATGATAAGTTGTAATAATGAGGATAAAACATTAGTTGTTGACATATATGAAACTTCTGCAGGAGGTAATAAACTTAACAAAAATAACTGAATTTGAACTTTAGAGAATGCTGTTAACATAAAATTGTTGCCTGATGTAACATTTCAAACCATTACTGGTTTTGGAGGTGCTTTTACAGAATCTTCAGCTTACTTATTAAATAAGTTAAGTAAAGAAAATCGCGACAAAATTATTGAGGCCTATTTTGTGAAAGATGGTGCTCAATATTCCTTAACAAGAACCCACATGAATTCATGTGATTTTTCAGTTATCTAATTATTCATATGCACCGGTTGAAGGCGATATCAATTTAGAACATTTCTACTATTCAGGAAGATAAAGACGATTTAATTCCAATGATAAAAGATGCCATGGCAGTTTCTAAAGATGGTTTTAAAATATTTGCTTCACCATGGACAGCAGCTCCTTGGATGAAAGACAATAACCATTGGGTTGGTGGTAAATTGCTTCCAGAATATTATGATACTTGGGCACTGTTTTTCTCGAAATATGTAGATGCTTATAAAGCAGAAGGTATTGATATTTGGGGATTTACAGTAGAAAACGAACCCTTGGGAAATGGAAATAATTGGGAAAGTATGCATTATACGCCTGATGAAATGACCAATTTTGTTCAAAATCATTTAGGGCCAAAATTAGAAGCAGATGGTAAAGGAGATGTTAAAATTTTAGGATTACGATCAAAATCAGAGCAGCATTTAAAAGAATGGGTAGATTCTATGTATAAAAATGAAGAAACCTCAAAATATTTTGATGGAACAGCCATTCATTGGTATGCAAGCACTTTTGAAGTATTTCCAGAAGAATTACAATATGCACACAATAAAGCACCAGACAAACTATTAATTCAATCAGAAGCTTGTGTAGATTCTGAAATTCCAGTATGGCAAGATGATGCATGGTATTGGAGAAAAGAAGCAACAGATTGGGGTTGGGATTGGGCGCCAGAAGAAGACAAACATTTACACCCAAAATATGCACCAGTAAATCGATATGCCAGAGATATTATAGGTTGTCTAAATAATTGGGTTGATGGATGGGTAGATTGGAACATGGTTCTTGATAAACAAGGTGGACCAAACTGGTTTAAAAACTGGTGTGTTGCTCCAGTAATTGTAGATCCAGAAACAGATGAGGTTTATTTTACGCCACTTATACTATACTATGGCACATTTTAGTAAATATATAAGACCAGGAGCAGAAGTAATTGGTTTAGAAAACTCAGATGAAGTACTTATGGTTACAGCTGCTAAAAATCCAGATGGAATCTATTGCGGTTGTAGTTTTTAATGAAGCAGAAACGCCAAGAAAAATTAACCTGACATTGAATGATAAAAGAAGTGGAATTTATCAATAGGTGCAAAGGCTATTCAAACTATTGTGATTCCAAAACAATAAAAAATTTAACTAAACTAACTAAACTAACTAAACCAATATTATGTCAACCACCACCACAAATAAAGTTCCATTTGGCCAAAAAGTCGCTTTCGGAGTTGGAATGCTTGCTAATCAAATGTTTCCTGCTGCACTAGGTATTTTTATGGTAGTTTTAGTTCAGGATTTAGGCTTCCCGGGATGGATGTGGGGCGTTATATATTTTTTTCCAAGAATATTTGATTCCATCACAGACCCGATTATGGGGTTTATTTCAGATAATACGAAATCACGTTGGGGACGTCGCAGACAATATGTATTTATAGGAGCCATCATTATGGGGATTTCTTTTATAATTATGTGGCAACTGTATAGAGCAGATGGTGTAGATTATAATTTTACTTATTTCATGATTTGGTCTTTTGTATTTTATTTAGGCCTTACCATTTTTAGTGTGCCTTATGTGGCTATGGGTTATGAAATGAGTAACGATTTTCATGAGCGCACCAATATTATGGCTGTTGCACAATGGATTGGGCAATGGGCTTGGGTAATAGCACCATGGTTTTGGGTGATAATGTACGATCAAAAGTTTGTTTGAATCGGCCGATGTGGCAACAAGAACTCTGGCGGTATGGGTAGGTATTGTTTGTATGATTTTTGCTATGGTACCTGGCATATTTTTATAAAAGGTAAATCCACATTAAATGAAAATTATTCACCTTTAAGTTTAAAAACGATTGGCGGAAGTCTAAAAGAAATACTATCTGGTTTTAAAGAAGCTTTTGTATATAAAACCATTTAGACAACTATGTATTGCTACATTTTTAGTGTTTAATGCCTTTAATACTATTGCAGCATTTTCGTTTTTTATAATTGTGTATCACCTTTTTGATGGTGATGCAGGAGCAGCCGGTATTTGGCCTACACTTTTTGGTTGCCTTGGTGCGCTAGGAACAACTTTTATGGTAATTCCTATTGTTACACGGTTGTCTAGAACAGTAGGGAAAAAAAAAGCTTTTCTTATTTCTCAAGGACTATCTCAATAATAGGATATATTATGTTATGGTTCTTATTTATTCCTGGTAAACCATATATGTTTATTTTTGCTTTGCCTTTCTTTTCTTTTGGAATTGGAAGTTTGTTTGTTTTAATGATGTCCATGACGGCCGATGTTATAGATTTAGATGAATTAAATACAGGCAAACGAAGAGAAGGAACTTTTGGAGCTATTTATTGGTGGATGGTAAAATTTGGATTTGCCATTGCAGGAGGATTAAGTGGTGTAATAATGAGTTCCGTAGGGTTTGATTCAGGTGCTCAAACACAACCGGAAGGAGCAATAGAAGGGTTAAGGTTCTTTTTCTCGGCATTACCTATTGCTGGAACTTTAATAGCTATTTATGTAATGTGGAATTATGATGTAACCGAAGAACGTTCTGGCGAAATTCGTGCGGCTTTAGATGCCCGTGCAAATGCGGGAAAACAATCGAGTTCTTATTATCAAACTAAAAAGTTATTATCAATTTTAAAAGGTCATGACGCTATTGATGCATCCACAGATATCAATTTTGCATCTAAGACACAGTCTGAAATAACCGATTTATTTTCAAAATCCTTTAATAATGGTATGCACGGTTTATGCTTTAGTCCATATATAGAGGGACAAAGTATTGGTGATATTTTATCAGAAAGTCAAATAACAAGACGTATGGAAATTATTGCACCTCATACCAAATGGGTAAGGTCTTTTTCGTGTACAGACGGTAATGAATTTATACCTAAGGTTGCACATAAAAAAGGAATAAAAACAATTGTAGGGGCTTGGCTTAGCAACGATAGAGTAAGAAATGATAAAGAAATTAACGAATTAATTAAGCTTGCAAAAAGTGGCAATGTAGATATTGCCGTAGTTGGTAACGAGGTCTTGTTAAGAAAAGAATTATCAGAACAAGAAATTTTAGAATATATTAAAAAAGTAAAAAAAGCTTTACCTAACATTCCTGTTGGATATGTAGACGCCTATTTTCAATTTATTGAAAGACCTAGCCTTACAGAAGCATGTGATGTGATTTTGGTAAATTGTTATCCGTTTTGGGAAGGGTTTGATATCGATCAGGCACCAACCACATTAAAACAAATGTATGCTGTTACTAAAAAAATTGCCAATGGAAAACCTGTTATTATTACCGAAACAGGTTGGCCTAATAAGGGCGATAATACAGATAGCGCCGTACCAAGTCATGCAAATGCGATGAAGTATTTTATAAATACGAATAATTGGGCGTTAAAGAATAACATTGAAATGTTTTATTTTTCATCGTTTGATGAGTCCTGGAAAGTACATCACGAGGGAGAGCTGGGTCAGCGTTGGGGCTTATGGGATGCTAACGAAAATTTAAAATACTAACTAAAAACAAAGTCAAAAAAATAATTAATCATGTCGTACAGAGAAAAATACATTGGGTCTTTAAAAGGCTTAGACCTGGATAATAAAACAAGAAAAGGATTAGACAACCTTTTCAAAAGAATATTAAAAAATGGAATGCACGGGCTGTGTTTTAGTCCGTATGAAGAAGGGCAAGAACCTGGAGAACAAATTTCCGAAGAACAGATAAGACGTCGCATGAAAATTATAAAGCCATACACCAAATGGATTCGTTCTTTTTCTTGTACTGAAGGTAATGAGTTAATACCTATAATTGCCAAAGAAATGGGCATTAAAACGCTGGTTGGAGCTTGGTTAGGGGATGATCCTGAAGTTAATAAAAAAGAAATTGCCGGATTAATTAAACTGGCTAAAGAAGGTTATGTAGATATTGCTGCTGTTGGTAATGAAGTTATGTATAGAAAAGACTTAACAGAAGACGAACTTTTAGCTTTTATGTATGAAGTAAAGGAAGCCATTCCAGACATCCCAATGGGTTATGTAGACGCTTATTATGAGTTTAGTCATAGACCACGAATTACAGAGGCTTGCGATGTGATTTTGGCAAATTGCTACCCATATTGGGAAGGCTGTACTCAGGAATATTCTTTAGTGTATATGAAGGGGATGTACAATCAGGCTAAACATGCTGCAAACGGTAAAAAAGTAATAATTTCTGAAACCGGATGGCCATCATTAGGAGAAGGTCTTAAAGGTGCATTACCTTCGCATGATAATGCTCTTAAATATTTTATCAATTCTCAAGTGTGGTCTAAAGAAGATAATATCGAAATGTTTTATTTCTCATCATTTGATGAGTCCTGGAAAGTAGGTGCCGAAGGCGATGTAGGTGCGTATTGGGGAATTTGGGATAAAGATGAAAAATTAAAGTTCTAAATACGGAACCTAAATTGAATGTTAAATTTTGTAGATGGGAAAAAATAAAGTTTTTAATATAGAACACGGTAACGCAATTTGTTACTCAGGATTTAGAGAGGGACAACAACCGGGAGGCATTGTTCCAAGCTATGAAGAGATAAAAGAAGATTTATTAATACTTGAAAATAATTGGAAATACTTACGTCTTTATGATTGCGACGAACATGCCGAAATTGTACTAGACGTTATTGAGAAGGAAAAGCTCAATTTTAAAGTCATGTTGGGTGCTTACATCGTGGCCGAAAAAAATAATTTTGGCTGCCCATGGGGTGGAACACATCCTGAAGATACATTAACGCACAATAAGGCAAAGAACATAAGCCAGATTAAGAAATTAATCCATTTTGCGAATAAGTATCCAGACATTATTTTTTCATTATCGGCAGGTAACGAGGCAACGGTAGACTGGACCGACCATTATGTGCCTGTTGAGAGCGTTATTGAGTATGTAAAAATGATAAAAAAGGGTGCTGGCCAACCGGTTACATTTTGTGAAAATTATGCGCCTTGGTATCATAAACTAAAACCATTGGTAGAGGTAATCGATTTTATTTCTATTCACACCTATCCGGTTTGGGAATATAAAAATATTCATGAAGCTTTAGAATATACAAAAGAGAATTACTATAGTGTTGCCAATTTGTATCCAGATAAACCAACCATAATTACCGAAGCTGGGTGGGCAACAAATTCTAATGGTCGTGGTATAGAGCCGCACAATGTAAGCGAAGAACTTCAAAAAATATACTATAACGATTTGGTTAACTGGAGTAACGAAGAAGAAATTTTAACCTTTGTTTTTGAAGCTTTTGATGAACCTTGGAAAGGATCTCCCGATGCCTTAGAGCCAGAAAAACATTGGGGCTTGTTTAAAGTAGACAGAACACCAAAGGCTGTTATGGAAAATTTATTTGTTACTGAATAAAAATCGCTACGTATTTTATAAATACGTATTTACTTCTAAGCGCATAAAATTAAATGCACATAAACTTTTTTGTTTTTGTGCATTTTTTGTTTGTACAATTTTTTAAGAGGGTTTTAAAAAATGTTTTTTTACTATTTTATTAAAATGCGTAGGTTATTAGTTTAACAAAGTGGTTTTGTTTTTAAGTATATTAATTTTTTACCACAACATTACCACAACATGGCTGTAATGTTTTAAATTACTGGTATTTAATTACTTCTGTCTTTATCTAGTTTTAAGGATGATATATCAGATTAAATGCAATTTTAACCTGATGTATTGCGTTATTCTCAATATTAAGGATTATTTTTTAGAAGGTATACTATTTGTATAGGTGTTTTTTATTGATTTATCGAAATTATTATGGTATTTTTATGGAATACTAAATTAGACACATTAATTAATTAAATCTAAAACACATTATGAAAAAAATTACTTTATTATTTGCCTTTTTGATTACGTCATTAGGGTTTTCACAGACTTATGATTTATTAGCGTCTCTAAATGGCACAAATTTAGAGGGTACTTTTGGAGGAACAGCTGCGGAATATGTTACTGATCCGTCAGGGTCAGATCAGGTGGTTAGAATCACTAGTAATCCTGGTGAAATTTGGCAAGGCGTAAATTTTAACAACTTTACTTCGAATTTTAGACTTACTTCAGCTACCCAGTTAACTATGCAATTAGACGTTTATTCAACCACTGCTATTACTATTGCACCCAAAGCACAAGGTGGTGTTTCAGGAGCGCCTGAATCAATTACCACAGCGAGCCATACTGGTTCTGGAACATGGGAAACTTTAACGTTCACATTTAACCAGAGTTTGGATGGTAAAGTGCCTGCAAACGGTGATTACACAGATTTTGCTTTACATATCAATTGGAATACTGGAGCAAATACTTTTGGAGCACCTGATGGAAGAATTTTTTACATTAAAAACCTTAAAGGTTTATCAGCTGCTCCAGTAGTAGATCCTGCACCAACTACTGCTGCACCTACACCTCCGGCGCGTGCTGCTGCTGATGTAAAATCTATATTTAGTGATGCTTACACACCAATAGCTACCCTTAATTATGCTGGTGTTGATGGACAACCATCTAACGATAATACATTTAATACATCTTGGTGTCCTGGAGCAACATCGTTAGTGCAAGTGGCGGGAAATAATACAAATAAAGTAACTGGCTTAGGTTGTGAGGGGATATCCTTCTTATCAGGAAGATTCGATGCCACATCATTTACACATTTTCATATAGACATTTGGACCAATACAGCAACTTTAGATAAAAGTTTTAATATGAAGTTTTCTAACTGGAATGGCGGTGCAGGTGAGGCAAATGCTATTGAATTTTCAACTACAAATGCAAGTAATCCTGCATTACCTAATCCAAATCCAGGTACATGGATTTCTTTAGATATACCGTTGTCTGCATGGACCACAGGTTCAAGAAATGATTTAGTTCAATTTATTATTACATCTAATTTAGGTACCGTATATTATGACAATCTTTATTTACATAAAAACACCACACTTGGAACTAGCGATTTCCAAATTGCAGGCCTAAAAGTATATCCAAATCCATCAAAAGATAGCTGGAATGTACAAACAGCCAATGTTAAAATGTCTAGTATACAAGTGTATGATATTTTAGGTAAAAATATTTTATCGGTATCTCCAAACGATACTAAAGCAAGAATTAATGCAACAAGTTTAAAAGCAGGAATATATTTTGCTAAAATTAACACTGCAAATGGATCATCTAGTATAAAACTAGTTAAAGAGTAATCTTTATTAGAATACTTATTTAAATTATAAGGAGTGATTAATTAATTTAAATCACTCCTTTTTTATACTCTCATTTTTAATTATTTATATTCTTTTTTCAATGTTTTTAAAATCACTTTTATCATATTTAACATTTATAAGCATTTGTTTTTATTCGGTTTGTTTTAACGCTCAAATAGGGGTGGGAAGCGGGAGCTACACAACTACCTTTCCAGGAACCGATAGTGCCGGACGAAATGGTTTTCCGTCTGGTACACCGCAATTAAGTGGTGCTGCTGTTGGCAAACCAGTACCCACAAACGATTGGTGGTCTAAACTGGTAAAGGAAAATCATGCCGATAATTTGTTTAATTACCCCATGACTATGAAAACCACAAATACGGGTTTAATAGTAACTTATATTCCGTTTGGGGTTATTGGAGATTCTGCACCTATACAAGTTGGGTTAACTGGCTTAAATACAACTAAAACAATGGTTTCAAATTTCTCAGACTGGACTGTTACCATGAACTGGAATGATGGTTCGCACGATTTAAGTGTGACTTCTGGAATTGGTATGCCTTTTTTATACTTCGAAAAAGACAGTGATGATATTTTGGAGATAAAAGTGAATAGCGGAACAGCCACTATTTCATCTGAATTATTAATCATTGAAAACGCAAGCAGTGGTGCCGATTTTGTTTTTTATGCACCGGTTGGCAGCACGTGGGTTAAAAATGGAAATTTATACACCTCTACTTTAAATAATAAAACATATTGGTCTATGGCCATGTTGCCACAAAGTACAAGTAATGTAGCTTCAGTGGCAAACGAATATAAAAAATACGCTTATGTATTTCCAACCAATACAACGACATCATGGAATTATAACGAAAGTAATTCTAAAGTAACAACAACGTTTACAGTTTCAACAAGTATTAAAGAAGGGTCAAATACCAACATGTTACTAGGTTTATTACCACACCAATGGAGTCATTTAGCTGCAGCATCGCCTATACCCGATAAATACAGTTATGCTGGCGTTCGGGGTGAAATAAAAACCTTGGAAGGCAATACCTTTAGTGTAGAAAACACCTTTAAAGGCATTCTTCCAACCATGCCTTATTTGGCTAATTATAGCGATGGTTTTAGTCCTGCAGAACTAGACTGCTAAAATTGCGCAAATTGAAAATG
Organism: uncultured Flavobacteriaceae bacterium; assembly: GCA_963704215.1. Taxonomy (GTDB): domain Bacteria; phylum Bacteroidota; class Bacteroidia; order Flavobacteriales; family Flavobacteriaceae; genus Mariniflexile. Next base: position 363,908 of record CAVPHK010000006.1, on the reverse strand, counting down.
ACGGTTTAGCAACATGGACAGATTCTTATAACGAAGGTCAGGTGATGAATCGATTAATTCAAACAGCAAGAATTGCAGATCAAACAGGAAATACAATAGCCTGAAATAAAATCATAAGCACGATTAAAGAACGATTGGAAAATTGGTTAACCTATCAATCTGGAGAAAAAGCGTTTTTATTTTATTATAACAGCACCTGGTCTGCTATGTTAGGATATCCATCTGGTCACGGTCAGGATACCAACATAAACGATCATCATTTTCATTGGGGTTATTTTATTCATGCTGCGTCCTTTATGGAACAGTTCGAACCAGGTTGGTCGGCACAATGGGGACCAATGATTAATTTATTGGTAAGAGATGCTGCATCAGATAACAGAAACGATACCATGTTTCCGTTTCTAAGAAATTTCAGTCCGTACGCCGGGCATTGTTGGGCTAACGGATTTGCCACTTTTCCGCAAGGAAACGATCAAGAATCAACTTCAGAAAGTATGCAATTTAATTCCTCTTTAATTCATTGGGGAACCATTACAGGCAATAATGCTATTCGCGATTTAGGAATTTATTTATATACAACCGAGCAAACTGCTGTTGAAGAATACTGGTTAGATATAAACGAACGAAATTTTCAACCATCACAACAATACGGATTGGTTTCAAGAGTTTGGGGTAACTCGTATGATAACGGAACCTTTTGGACTGCCGATATAGCGGCATCTTACGGAATAGAATTATATCCTATGCACGGTGGTTCATTATATCTAGGTCATAATAAACCTTACGTACAAAAAATATGGAATGAGATTATAGCAAATACCGAAATATTAAGTACTACAAGTACAAATCCTAATTTATGGCATGATACCTTTTGGAAATTTTTATCATTTGTAAATCCTCAGGAAGCCATCGATTTATATAATTCCTATCCAAACCGTATCATGAAATTTGGTATTTCAGACGCACAAACCTATCATTGGTTGCATGCCATGAATGCCATGGGCGCCATAGAATCTTCGTTAACTGCAAATTATCCTATAGCAGCTGCGTTCAATAAAGACGGAGAGCTTATTTATGTAGCTCATAATTATTCGAATTCACCTATAGCCGTAACCTTTTCAAATGGCTATGTGTTATCTGTTCCTGCCAATAAAATGGCAACTAGTAAAGATGCTTCAGTTTCTGGTACCATTACCAGCGATTTTACGCAAGCATTTCCTAATGGCAGTGTTAACCTGTCGGTAACTACGGTGGGATCTGGCATAACAAAAGTAGAATTTTATGATGGCAATACTTTGATTGGTGAAGATACTACCGTGCCTTATCAACTAAAAGCTACAAACTTAGAACTTGGTAAACACGGCATGTATGCTAAGATTTATGCCGGAAGTTTGTTTAATGTTACCAATATTTTTACAATACAAGTAGGTGAACAAATACCTTATTCTGGAACGCCAATAGCAATACCCGGAATAATTGAATCCGGACTTTATGATAAATTTGAAGGCGGAGTTGGTCAAGGTATATCCTATGTTGATGTGTCGCAGGCGAATGAAGGGGATTTTAGAACCAATGAATATGTTGATGCTGCCACCGATACTAATGAAGGTAATTATATTGGCTGGATTTCGGCAGGCGAATGGGTAGAATACACTATTGATGTTCAAACGGCTGGTATTTACGATTTATCGTTTAGATACGCCTCAGGAAATGCTGTGGGCGGTGGTCCTTTTTATCTTGAAATAGGGGGCAACAAGATTAGTTCGGACATCTTTGTTAATTCTACCAGTACCACAAACTGGTCTACTTGGGCAACTAAAACAGTTAATAATATCGAGCTAAATAAAGGGAATCAGGTGCTGAGAGTATCCTTTTCGAGTGGCGAATTTAATTTAGGAAAACTTACGTTTACGTATGCGAGTCCATTAAGTTATAATCCACCGGTAGCTGATGCAGGAGAAAATGTAGTGGTAGTATTGCCGGCAACTACGGCAGTTTTAGATGGTTCGTTAAGTACAGATGCAGATACACTTGTATTAAATTATGCTTGGGAACAGATTTATGGTCCTTCCATTATGGCATTTTCAAATGCTAACATTGTTTCTCCTAATATTTCAAATTTAGAAGAAGGCATCTATAAATGTAAATTAACCGTAAACGATGGGTCTCATACCTCGTCTAGCACCGTTTTAGTAATTGTTTCTGCAACTGGGAATACAAATCCAACAGTTACCTTAACATCGCCTGCTAACAACAAATCATTTAAACAAGGCGAAAATATAACAATAACGGCTTCTGCAAGCGATTTGGATGGCAGCATTTCGGTGGTGGAGTTTTACAATGGCACCACAAAGATTGGGGAAGATAGTTCAGAACCATATGCATTTGTTTGGTCTGGAGCCGCGATTGGCGCTCATACATTGACCGCAAAAGCCATAGATAATGCGGGAGGGAGTACTGCATCTTCAGTAGTAACGATCACCGTTCAAGAAGTTAAAGTATGTACGGAAACATCAACTGTGGCGCAACAAGGATCCTTTTCAGTGGGATACAAAAGTACTTTTGAAACAGTTGGAACCGATGTTATCATCACTTTTGAGTTATTAGACACCGATAAATCTGGTGTAATTGCCTATTTATGGAAACAATCACCTTTTTCAGAATCTTCAATGGACAATGTATCCGGTAAAATTTTCAGAAAAACTATTAGCGGGCAAGTAAATGGCACAACTATAAATTACGCTTGTAAATTTGCGTTTGCTGGCGGATTGGCTGTAACAAGATATGTTAGCTATGTAGTAGGTTCAGATTGTAGTGGAACAAATGATACGGAATCTCCAACAAACTTTACGGCCACAATTGGAAATGTTACAGCCAGTTCTGTCGAGTTACTTTTAAATGCCACCGATAATTCAGGAAGTGTGGTTTATAACATTACGTATGGAGGCAATACGACTTCAACAACTGGCAGCTCTGGAGTTCAAAAATCAAAAATTATTACGGGATTAAATCCAAACACAAGTTATTTATTTAGTATTGCAGCTAGTGATTTAGCAGGCAATCAAGCGGCCAATAATGCTCTGAGTTTACAGGCAACCACTTTAGCAAATTCAAATACCAGTTGTTCCGGAGCTTCTACGGAAGCACAACAAGGCTCGTTTGAAATTGGGTATAATTACAGTTTTTCGACCTCAGGAAACGATGTAACATTCACCTTCGAATTGTTAGACAATAAATCGGGGGTTATTGCGTATTTATGGAAAGAAAGTCCCTTTGGTGAAACACCCATGACAAATACTTCAGGCAAAATATTTTCGAAAACTATAACAGGCCAAACAACAGGCGCTACTATACGATATGCTTGTAAATTTGCATTTGCAGGTGGGTTGGCGGTTACTAAATACTTTATGTATGTTGTTGGAGATAACTGCGTTTTAGGTATAAATGATAAAGTGGCACAACAAGCGTTCATCGTATTCCCAAACCCTGCCAAAAATTATTGGATGGTTCAAACGCAAAACGTTAAAATAACTAGTATACAATTGTTTGATGTTTTAGGTAAAAAGGTTTTGTCAATGTCTCCAGAGGCAACAGAAGCGACAATTAATGCTTCTAACTTAAAAGCAGGGATGTATTTTGCACAAATAACTACCTATGCAGGTTTAATGAGTTTGAGGTTAGTTAAACAATAAATTAATAATTAGTTTAATAAAAACAAACCCTTATCTTGAAAGATAGGGGTTTGTTTATTTTAGTAATTAAAACTAACGTTTCGTTTAATTTTGTTGCTTTAAGTGTTATTTAGATTAAGTTTTATGTCTTTATTGAATTATTTATACATAGCGTTTAGCAATACTATTGTTATTTGAAAAATAATTAAGATATAAGTTATACTAAATTTTTATTTCGTTTCGTGAATGTAAAAATCGTTAAACCAAAGTGTTTCGTCTCTTAAATCTGTTGCCTTATTTAAACTTCTATAAATACCCCATTTAGGTCGAATAAAATCATTGTCTTCTCTTATAGTCATAATCGTTGGGTTTTTATAAACTATAAGTTCTTTTTGGTCTTTTATTCTTAAAATATTTAACTCGTATGTTCCTTGAGTACCTACTTTAATAACTTCGGTTACTTTTACCCATTCGTTTTCAAAATCTGCTAAATCTGCACTAGCTAAAATATTAATATTATCATGTACAAGATTTAGTTTGTTTATCTTTCCTTTTTTAGCCGATAAGGTAAATATTGGCATACCATCGGTTCCGCCTACCGCTTTAATTTGATGTAAATGAGTAAAACTTGTAGAAGGTTGAAATCCTTTAGGTAATTTAAATTTCCATTCATAAGTAATAACATCTCCCAATGTGCCTTTTAAATTGTCTGGTGATGGTCCATAAGTTTTAATTTCTAACCGTTGTCTGTCCATTTTTTCACAGCGGTCGTTATCTGGAGTAACATGAATATTGAACTCAAATACATGTGTGTTTAATTCTGTATCCCAAACTTCAGTTATATGTTTTCCAAAAGCTTCGTGTGCGCAATCAGGCGATTCTACTGCCTCTTTGCCAGACGCAAGTAAGTTGTTGAATAACTCATAGGTATTTCCAGCACCATCAGCTTTTACAATCGTTTGGGAATTACCAAAAAATGTTGCCGCAAAAATCACAGCAATCCATAACATAATAGCGTTTCTTTTTTTCATAAATTTAAAGTAAAAGTGACTACAATAGTAATGAATAAGTTGTGCTTAAAAATACAAAAAAAGGTGACTATTTGTTCAAATAAAATTTAATTCAAAAAACAGCAAATACGGTGGTTTGGATATTTATATACCTAATTAAGGATTATTACACCAAGGTTTGTTTTTAAATTTAATGTCTAATATAATTTAAGTAAAAAAATGACTAATAAAAACGAAAAATTATTCAAGATCAGTAAATCGTTTGTAAGTACTATCATTTTTATGATTATTAATGTGGTGACATTGTTTGGACAAAGTCTTCCAAAAATTATTGGCGATAATAAAACAATTCAAGAACATTATTTACCAGATTTTAGTTTTGCAGGTTATTATAATGGCGAGAAAGCTATTCAATATGAAAATGAAACAATTGTTTTAGCAAGCGATTATGGTGTTATTGCGAATGATGAGTTAGACGACTCTAAAGCACTAAATGACGCCATGCAAGCAGCTAATAAAATTAATGGACATGTTATTTTACAATTACCGCCAGGTAAACTTATACTTAGTGATATTTTATATATTGAACGCAGTCATTTTGTGCTAAGAGGTACGGGTGCAGGTATAAACGGAACAGAACTGTACTATCCTAGGCCAATGATGTATTTAAAAGATCCAGAATCTTTGAAAGAACTTAGAGAATATTTAATAGAATTTGATAAACGACAAATTGAAAAGGAAAACAATATTAATTTACCCTTTTCTCAATTTGCTTGGTCTGGTGGTTTTATTTGGACTCAAGTTCCCGGTGAACGTGTTAAATCTTATTTACGAAAATATGATGAGCAACGACCAGTTTTGGCAAATGTTTTGAAAGGAAATCGTGGAGAGCATACTTTTTTTGTTACTAAAATAGAAGGACTAAAAGTTGGGGATGTTGTAGAATTACAGTTATTTAATAAAGAAGGAGAAAATGGTTCGATTATTACAGATTTGTACCAAAACACTCCTGTAAAAGTAGGTACGCATCATTGGCACTTTCCAATGTTGCCAATGGTTCGCCAACAGGTTGAAATCACCAAGATTAACAATAATAAGGTTACCATTAAAACACCACTCACAATAAGTATTAAGCCTAGTTATGAAGCCAAATTGGTAACATGGCCACACTTACAAGAAGTTGGAATAGAACACATTCGTATTACATTTCCAAATACACCGAGAGTGGCGCACCATGTAGAACAAGGGTATAATGCCATTTATTTAACTCGGTTATTTAATGGTTGGGTAAAAGATGTTGTTATAGACAATGCTGAAAGCGGAATTTTAACTGAAGAAATTGCGAATGTTACTATAAAAGATATTGTAACAACCGGACAAAATATGGCCCATTATACAGTAGCCATGGCAGCAGTGCATAATGTATTAGTTAAAAACCTGAAAGTGTTTAATAATGCCGTTCATCCTTTAAGTTTTAATACCTTTTCAACTAAAAACGTATACCAAAACTGCGAAGTTTATACAAACCCAATTCTAGACCAACATTCTGGTGCCAATCATCAAAATTTGTTTGATAACATTACGGTATATCTTAATCCGTTAGCTGATAATTCGTATCCTTTATTTGCAGGTGGAGGAGCATCTTATTGGAAACCAAGCCACGGCGCGTTTACCACTTTCTGGAATTTGAACGTACAAACATTAAGTAAATTACATGAGGTGCAGCCTTTAAAATTAAATGGCATGTTAGATGGTCCATTAGTAAGAATTATTGGCGTGCATGGTAATAGAAATTTCAATATCGAATATGAACCTCAACCTTACATAGAATATTTAAACAGGCAACCTAATAATATACCGTCCCTCTATGATTATCAATTATCAAGACGTTTAAATTAAATGTAATCAAGAGAAAATTCTATAAAAAATATTTATATTTAGTAATTTATTTCTTGTCTTTTTTATGAATCGAACATTACTTTTATTTTTTTCTTTATCATTATCTGCCGTATTGTGGTCTCAAGAAGTAAGCTATAAATTCAAGAACTTATCAACAGCAAATGGCCTTTCTCAAAGTACCGTAATTGCCATACATCAGGATGTGTTAGGACAAATGTGGTTAGGTACACGCGATGGGTTAAATAAGTATGATGGTCATAATTTCATTTTGTATAAAAACGACCCGTTAGATTCGTTATCTATCAGTAATAATGACATTTTATCAATTGAAGAAAGTAAAGACGGTAATATATGGGTTGGTACCTACAACGGATTAAATCTTTACAACCCTCAAAAAAATACATTCAAAAGGTTCTTTCATCAAAATAATAAAAGTTCTCTAAGCAACAATACTATATGGTGTATTAAAGAAATAAAAAATGAAATCTGGCTAGGTACATCAAATGGTCTTACAATTTATAACAAAGACACCAATAATTTTAAGGTTATCTATCATTCAAGTCAAGAAGCTACTAGCTTAGTAAATAATTATGTTCTAAGTATATTAGAAACAAAAAATGGCGATATATTTATTGGAACGGCTAAAGGATTAAGTAAGCTTGTTAGTAGGAAAAATGACGCATTTAAATTTAAAAATTATTCTGTTTTTAATAAAAAAACAAATCTATTTATTCAAGATATAAAAGAAGACGAGCATGGACAGTTATGGATTGGAACTAAAAATTATGGTCTCGTAAAATTCGATGTTAATTCTTCAAATTCGATTTCATTACTAAATGAAGCTAAATATAAGGATATTGGTAAAGATGTGCGGGCCTTAGATTTTGACCATAAAGGAGCCTTATGGGTTGGTACTTATGATGGTGTTGTGGTTATTCAAACCGGTGAGAAAATTGTTAGACCAAGAGATATTTCAAATTTAGACAAAGTTAAATCGGTTTACACCGATAAGAACGGTTCGGTTTGGATAGGAACGTATTATAAAGGGGTGAATATTTGGGATATTTCTAATAGTAACTTCACTAATCTGAATCAGAATTCAATAGAAACTGCTTTAAGTTTTAATGCCATTGGTTCGATGGCTAGCGACGCAAATAAAAATATTTATTTTGGAACCGAAGGTGGTGGTATTACAGTTTTTAATAGTTTAACCAGACAAACAAGGTTTATAAATAAAAAAAACTCTGTAGAACTGAATAGCGATAATATTAAATCCCTTTACCTTGCTGAAGACGGGTTACTATGGATTGGTACTTTTACCGATGGGATGTCTTGTTATAATATAAAAACTCAAAAATTTGTAATTAACTCAATTAATGAAGAATTACAAAAAATCTTAAAGCAATCGGGAGTCTATGCTATAAAAAAAGGCATGGAAAATAATTTATGGATAGGCACATTTGGCAATGGCCTAATAAGATATAATTATAAAACCAATGATTTTCAAGAAATTGGAACTGGCAAAATAAATCTAGATTTGTTATCAAACAATAGAGTTCGTAGCGTTTTGGTTGATTCAAATAATTTCGTTTGGGTTGGTACGCAAAGCGGATTAAATCTTATAAAACCAAAAGCGACTAATTATAATTCATATAGTATTGAGAATTTCTTTTTTGATAATGCCCTGCTTTCCGGAGACGATATATTAACGTTATTTCAAGACAGCCAAAACAGAAAATGGGTTGGAATTAAAGGGAAAGGACTTTTTCTTTTTAATGGTAGTAGTTTTGATAAAATTGATTTGGCTGATGGTAACATAAAAATAACCACGGTACGCTCTATTTTAGAAGATACAGAACAAAATTTATGGTTAGGAACCAATCAAGGAATTGTTAATTATAACCCAAATAAAAAAGCAACCGTAATTTACGACCGAACTGATGGCGTAATTAGTAACGAGTTTAATGACAATGCGGCGCTAAACTTAGGTTCAAACAATTTTTATTTTGGAGGACCTGAAGGAATTACGTATTTCAATGCCAATAAGATTGTTGTAAATAAATATTCACCCCAAGTATTGCTTACCGATTTAAAAGTTAAAAATGAATCGGTAACAATTAAAGGAGAATTAAATATTCTTGATAAAAGTATCACTTATACAAAAGAAATTACATTAGTCTCATGATAATGCAAATTTTTCTGTTCATTTTTCAATTCCAAATTTTATTAATTCTGCTAACAATCAATACTGCATACAGATTAGTAGGTTTAGATAACCAATGGAAAACAACAAAAAATACAGAAGCTACTTTTACTATTCAAAATGCTGGAAATTATGAGTTTGAGGTAAAAGGTGCTAATAATGATGGTGTTTGGAATTCAACTGCTACCACCTTAAAAATAATTGTTAAACCTGCTCCTTGGCGTAGTAATTGGGCAATTGCAATTTATGTATTGCTATTAAGCTTTTCAATTTATGGTTTAATTTGGATTATGAAATCTAAAGCCAAATTAAAGTATGAATTGAATTGGAACATGTAGAAAGTGAAAGAAATAAAGAAGTGAACCAAGCCAAAATTACAATTTTTTACTAATATTTCACATGAATTTAGAACGCCTTTAACATTAATATTAGGACCTTTACAACAAATTCTTTTAGATTATAATGGTAGTAATGCCATGTATAAAAAGTTATTGGTTATTGAAAGTAGTGCAAATCATTTGTTACGACTAATTAATAGGTTAATGGATTTTAGAAAATTTGAAAACAACCAATTTCAATCTAGAATCGGCCGAAGGAAATATTGTTAAATTTTTAAGAGAAATATTTTTATCATTTACCGAATATGCTAAAGATGGTAATTATACCTATATCGTTTAATACCTCTCATGATGAAATTTTGGTATATTATGATCGTTATAAATTAGAACGGGTATTTTATAATTTAATTTCAAATGCTTTTCGATATACACCAAAAGGAGGTGTAATTGAAGTAAATGTTTCAAAGTTAGAGTCTGATATAAATAATAGAAGTTAGTGATACAGGGGTTGGTATTTCAGAAGAACATATAGATAAAATTTTTGATCGATTTTTTGAAATTCCTATTCACAATAAACCACAAGAAGATTATAATAAAGGTACTGGTATTGGTCTGTCTATTGCTAAAAATATCGTAAAACTTCACAAAGGGACTATTAAGGTTGAAAACAAAAAGGAAAGGGTGTAGTTTTTACAGTTTCACTTCCTCTTGGTAAAAATCACCTCTTAGAGAATGAAATAATACAGAATTTTAAAATTAGTGATGATATTAACACAATATGAATCTCAACTAATTAAAAATGAAAACATTATTGAAGATGATGTTAACGATTTAATAATTAGTGATGAAAAAAATACCGATTTTAATTGTTGAAGATAATAAGCCTTTGCGCTCGTTTATGAAGAACCTTCTTAAAAAGGACTATAATATTATTGAAGCCGAAAACGGGAAAGTAGCTTTAAAAAAGGCAATTAAATATGTGCCAGATTTAATTGTAAGTGATGTGATTATGCCAGAAATGGTTGGTACAGAATTATGTTCAGCTATAAAAGAAAATTTAAAAACAAGCCATATTCCTGTTATATTATTAACCTCAAGATCTTCATTAGTATATAAGTTTGAAGGTTTAGAAAGTGGTGCAGATGATTATATAAGTAAACCATTTAATCTGAAAGAGTTTAAATTAAGAATTAAAAATATTATTAGAAGCAACGCAGCGTTTGAAGACTAAATTTACTAGTGAAAATAATTTTGTTCCAAGTGAAATTACCGTTTCTTCATTAGATGAGGAATTATTGAAGAAAGCTATAGAAATAGTTGAAAATAATATTTCCAATGAACAATTTGATATTCCTTTTTTTAGTTCAGAATTAGGGATAAGTAGAACGATGCTTTTTACAAAAATAAAAGCATGGACCAATTTTACACCCAACGAATTTATACACGAAATTAGACTAAAATCGGCTGCACAACTATTAGAACTAAACAAAATTAAGCGTATCTCAAATTTGCTATAAAGTAGGTTTTAAAAATCCGAAATATTTCAGTAAGTGCTTTCAAAAAAAATACGGTGTTACTCCAACCCAATACGCAAGCCGATTCTCCCTTTAAATTAATTGTCGAAGCATTGATTTATACTGCTGGCTAAGTTTTTTTTAAAGTTAATTTTATTTTAAGGATAATTTAACATATATTTGGAAAACCAATTTGGTAAACCAGTTTGGTTTTCCAAAATATTAATGACAATTAAACTTTAATAATTAATTAAATAATAAGACAGCGAATGAAATAAATTATTTAACAAGTAAAAAAAACTTAAGTCTCTTATTTGTTTTTAAAAAACACTCAAAACATAATATTTAAATTAAAAAACAAGTGAATCAGAATTTTTGAGTGCCCTTTTTTGGATTATTAGAGCCTAATAAGTTTTTAAATTTGAAACAATGAAACTAAATCAAATCAAAATTAAAATAATGCAATATATATTCATGGGAGTAATTATTTCTATGATTGTATTAATTATTTGTTTTGGTTAAAAACTAAATTAAACTTAAAAATGAAATGTATGTTTACAAACAAAAAAATTAAAGCATTTAGTTGGTGCTTAATTGGCGCATTTATCCTTATGGGGTCATATGCAAGTGCTCAAGAAAAAATGGTAACAGGTAAAGTTATCTCTAGCGAAGATAATATGCCTTTGCCTGGAGTTAACATTCTAGTTAAAGGAACCAGTACTGGTGCCTCTACAGATTTTGATGGTCTATACAATATTAAAGTGAGCGGTGAAAATGCTGTTCTTGTTTTTAGTTATCTAGGCTTTGTTACTAAAGAAGTGTCAGTTAAAGGAACAAAAAATATTGATGTTACGTTAGCTGTCGATTCTAATAATTTAGACGAAGTAGTAGTAGTAGGATATGGTGCTCGTAAAAAAAGCGATATTACAGGTTCTGTTTCTTCGGTTAAGTCAGAAGAATTAAACGCATTCCCTGTTTTAGATGCAACTCAAGCACTTCAAGGACGTGCTGCAGGTGTAGTTGTTCAATCTAATAATGGTGGAGAGCCTGGTGCTCCTATCAGCATTAAAGTTAGGGGTAATACTTCTATTGGAGCAAACAGTGGTCCGCTTGTTGTTGTAGATGGTTTTGTGGGCGCTTCGATGCCACAAGCTAATGATATTGCATCTATAGAAGTTTTAAAAGATGCTTCTGCAACGGCCATCTATGGTTCTAGAGGTTCAGGTGGAGTTGTTATGGTTACTACAAAAAAAGGTAAGAGTGGTAAAATATCTGTAGAACTTAATTCTAATTATTCTGTACAAAATACAGCAAACAGATTAGATTTGTTAGATGCAGATCAATTTGCAACCTATCAACAAGCAATAAATCCTGGGTATGTACAAGGTACTGAAAATACAGATTGGCAAGATTTAATTTATACAACTGGTAATACTGCAAATCATCAATTTTCTTTTTCAGGCGGAAGTGATAATGTGAATTTTTATGCTTCAGCAAATTATTTTAAGCAAGATGGTATTATTGTAAATTCTGATTTTGAAAAATTAACATTCTTATCTAATGTTGATGCGCAAGTTACAGATAAATTAAAGTTAGGGATGAATCTTTTTGGTAGTAGAGGTACTAAAAATGGCGTTCTTACACAATCAACCGGAGCAACTGCCAATGGTGGTGGAGACGATGTTATTTCATTAGCTTTTAGATTTACGCCAGATAGAGGCATTTATAATGCAGACGGATCTTTTACACAGAATTCTGTTGGAGATGGTGTTGAAAACCCGTATGCTGTAGCTTATGAATTAAGAAATGAAACTAAAACAGATGAGTATAGAACAAACTTATATGCTAACTATGATTTATTAGAGAATCTTGCTTTTAAATCAACATTTGGTTTTAGTACAGTTAATGAAACTGTGGGGGCTTTTAAACCACAAAATTTTGTGCTTTCTAATGGATTTGCAAGTTTAGCAAATAGAAGAAGTACAAACCTTTTGAGTGAGAATTATTTAACTTATAATGCTGAATTAGGCAAAGGAAGTTTAACATTATTAGCTGGGTATTCATATCAAAAATCGGAAACAGTAAGATTTTCAGCATATACTGAGGAGCTTCTTTCAGATGATTTTCTTTGGTATAATTTGGCTGCTGGTCACGTAGATTCACGAAGAATTACGTCATCTTTTTCAGAATCTGAAATTCAATCACAATTCGGAAGGATAAATTACGATTATGATGATAAATATTTATTAACAGCAACAGTAAGAAGAGATGGTGCATCTAACTTTGCAGCTAATGAGAAATATGCTATTTTCCCTTCTGGTGCCTTAGGATGGAAAGTGTCTAATGAAGACTTTTTAAAAGATCATGAAACAATTTCTAACTTAAAATTAAGAGCTAGTTATGGTGTTACCGGTAATCAGGCAATTTCAGCTTATCAGTCATTAGCAGAACTTGGTGTTACTCCGGCAACTGCAGTTGGTACAGATCCTTCTGTTTCGGTGTCTCAAGAAGCTAATCCAGATTTAAAATGGGAATCTTCGTATCAAACAAACATTGGGTTGGATTTAGCTTTGTTAAATAATAGATTCACATTTTCGTTAGATTATTATAATATAGATACTAAAGATCTTTTATTAGAAGCTACAACTACTCCAGCATATACGGGAGCTACAGATTTACAAGTTTTTCAAAATATAGGGGAGATTAATAACAAAGGATTTGAAATTTCTATAAACACAAGAAATATTACTAAAGATAATTTTAGCTGGACAACAGATTTTAACTTGTCTACTAATAAAAATAAAGTAGTAAAACTAGTTAATGGTGCAGATATTATTGATAGTGCTGCTCCTGGTTATATGGTTTCTCCAGATACATATATTTTAAGAGAAGGTGAGGCTATTGGTCTTTTCTGGGGGCATGAATATCAAGGTATTTACCAAGGAGGTACTTTACCTGATGGTACAGCACTTAAAGGATCGTTTCCTGATCCAGGAGATCCATTGTTTACAGATGTTAATGATGATGGTGTGATTAATACGAGTGATAAAAAGATAATAGGTGATCCTAATCCAGATTTTAATTTTGGGATAACTAATAATTTTAATTACAAAAACTGGGATTTAAATATCTTTTTCCAAGGGTCACAGGGTGGCGAGATTTTAAATCTTACAAATGTGCAGCTGTTTAATGGCGATTCAAATTCAGTTACAGATGTATTGAATGCTTGGACACCAACAAACACAAACACAAATATTCCTTCTGCAAAGATTAGAGATAGAGAAATTTCTTCTCGTTTTATTGAAGATGGTAGTTATATTAGATTAAAAAATATAGCTTTAGGTTATAATTTTCCTTCAGAAGTTCTAGAAAAGTTAGGTGTAGATAATCTTAGATTATCACTAAGTGCTCAGAATTTGCTAACTTTTACCAAGTATTCTGGATTAGATCCAGAGGTGAGTTATTTTGGTAGTGGAGGCTCAAATAGTGCAAAGACCAACGTAGTTCAAGGACATGATTTTGGAAATTACCCAACACTTAGATCTGTGAATTTTAGCCTTAATGTGAAATTTTAAAAAAAAAAATATGAAAACATTTAAATATTTAATTTTATTGATGGGGTTATCTATTATGGGATGCTCCGATTTAGAAGAACATCCAATTACTGAGTTAAGTCCCGATAGTTATTTTAGCACTTTAAGTTTAGAACAGGTAGAAGGATTTGTTGCAGGTGCATATGCGCACATGGTGCACAGAAATTTTATGTCAAGAGAAATGACTCAAGCACTTGAATTCCGTAGTGATATGATGGCTATAGGTAGAACAGGTGCTCAAGAGCGAATAGATCATGATGATTTTACTGTACAAGCAGATAATGGTTTAATTGCTGGAGGTAGTAATGTTTATTGGCCAAAAGTATATCAAATTATTCGTGCTGCGAATGATGCTATTAAAGCTGGTAAATTAATTACCGATGGAGATGAAGCGGTAAAAAATGAAGTTGTTGCGAGAGCTCGTTTTGCAAGAGCATTTGCGTATTTTCATTTAGTGAGACAATTTGGAGCAATACCATATTTGGATGACACAACATTATTGTCTGAAGCAGCTGTTGCAGAAAGAACTCCAGTAGCAGACGTATATGTAAAAATTATTGAAGATTTTCAGTATGCTAAACAATGGTTGCCAAATACTCAAGCTTCTAGAGCGATCCCTGCTAAATCAGCAGCGAGTGGATATTTAGCCTTAGTGTATTTAACTATGGGGCAATTTGATGATGCCAATTTTCAAAAAGCGTATGATGAAGCTAAAGATTGTATTAGTAAAGAAGGAACTTATAATTTAGGTTTAGAGCCAAATTTTCAAGATTTATTTAATCCTTCTACAATCGACACTTCTTTAGAACCCATATTTGTACTAGATTTTACTGGTACTAATGATGGAGATCAAGGTAGAGATTATCAAGGCGCATTCACAGGAATAAGAGGCGATAGCCAGTACACTAATTCTCAAGGCGCTTCAAGTGGTGGCGGTTGGTCTGTACAAGTACCTGCTCTAAAAGTATATACTACTTGGGATGCCTCAGATTACAGAAGAGCGGTTACATTTGATGATAAAGCACTTCAAGGTGGGGTCGTAAGAGATTACACAACTTTTACAGTAGGAAGTAATATAGCTGTAAATCGTCCGCATGTTGCAAAATATACACGTATGGCTAATGGTACTGCTTCTGAAGGAAATTTTAGAGCTTCAAGATCTAATTATATCATGATGCGTTATGCAGAGGTATTAATGATAGGGGCTGAAGCCGCGAATGAAGTAGGGCAAACTGCTGATGCAGAAACCTGGGTAAATAGAGTTATGAAAAGAGCTAGAGATGGAGGTGTTATTGTTGGAGGTGTTAATGATGGCACTGTAATTCCTGCTAGCGCGGTTCCTGCAAACTTTACAGGGTTATCTAAAGATGCTTTTAGAACTAGAATATTAGATGAACGTAGATTGGAACTTGCATATGAGTTTACAAGATGGTATGACATTGTTAGAAGAAAATTAGGTGCTACAGCATTTGGTCCTAATGGATTAGAGTCAGAAGTGTCTACTGAATCTGGAGTTGGACCAGGGCCAAAATCATTTGATGCTAGTCGCGATTACTTATTACCAATTCCTATTTCTGAAATCCTTCTTAACCCTAATTTAACACAGAATCCGGGTTACTAGAGATAAATAACAAAATATAAACGTTGAGTTTGAGCGTTTAATTTGTTTGAGTTAGTTTTTTAAAGGTATTACTGGTTTGTGCTTTCAAATCAGTAATACCTTTTTTAATTAACATGTTTTAAAAGGGTTTTACAAAATAAAAGTATGGATCTTAATTCTAAATAAATAGATGCATATTATTTTAGCTATGTAATTAAAAATAGCCTTTAAAGTATTTTTATACCCCTATTTTTGAACTTTTACTAACTAAATGGTTTCTACTTTTGAAACATGAGACTCAATAATGCTTCGATTAAGAATATTTTTAATCGCAATATCAAAAAAGAAAATAGACTTAGTTAATAAGCTATTTTAAACAAAAAAAATTATAGTATGAATGTATTTAAAATTACCTGCCTTCTTTTTGGTTTTATAACACTTTTAAGTAGTTGCAAATCTAATGTCAAAATAGAAGACGAAGATGTTACCCAAGCACTTTTGCAGAATCGTTATTCTAAGCTGTTAGAATATCCTATAGATTCTCTGTCGTTTCCCCGTAGTATGACACCTTCAACAGGCTTTATAAATAAAGTGCCTTCTAAAGACTGGACCAGCGGTTTTTTTGCTGGTAATCTATGGCAATTATATCAGCTAACTGGAAACGAAGCTTTCAAAGAAAAGGCAGCATTGTGGACTGCTTTTATCGAAAAAGAAAAATATAATAATAAAACTCATGATATGGGTTTTAAAGTATTTTGCAGTTTTGGAAAAGGATTAGAAGTTGAAGAAAATCAGCATTATAAAGATGTTATTATAAAAAGTGCAAAGACTTTAAGTACACGATTTAATGCAAAAGTGGGAGCCATAAGATCATGGGATTTTAATAAAGATATCTGGGAGTTTCCTGTAATAATTGATAATATGTTGAATTTGGAATTGCTTTTCGAAGCAACAAAAATTTCAGGAGATAGTACGTATCACAAAATTGCAGTGCAACACGCAAACACCACGTTGAAAAATCATTTTAGAGAAGATAATAGTACAGTTCATGTGGTGGTTTACGATACCATTACCGGTAAAGTAAAAGATAAAGTTACACATCAAGGTTTTAGTAACGAGTCCTCATGGGCAAGAGGACAAGGATGGGCAATTTATGGTTATACAATGGCTTATCGCTATACCAAAGATAAAGCATATTTAAATCAAGCTGAAGCAACAGCCAATTACTTTATCAATAATAAAAACATGCCAGAAGATGGTATTCCTTACTGGGATTTTAACGATCCTAGTATTCCAAATGCGCCTCGAGATGTTTCGGCAGTCGACAGTAGTTGCATCAGCATTAACAGAATTGTATGGATATACAAAAAATGAAAACTATTTAAAGTATTCTAAAAAAGTTTTAAATTCATTAAATTCAGAAACATATATATTAAGTTCAGAAGTTAAATGGACCATTTATTTTAGATCACAGTACAGGAAATTGGCCTAAAAATGATGAAATTGATGAACCAATAGTTTATGGAGATTATTATTATTTAGAAACGGTTTTACGTATTAAAGTCACTTTAATTTATGAAAACACTATATTTAGCAAATCTAAATCGGTATTGTTAAGGCATTACCATGATGTTTTTTATGCAATGTCTTTTAGCATATGATATTTCAATTGAAAATACACTAAGAACAAAAGTTAATATCAATGACAATTGGATGTATTTAGAAAATAATGCTAAAATTCTATTAATGAATTGGCAACGTTTAACAATTGGATTCATATTAATTTGCCACATCATGGAACAGTGAAGATGTTACCGATTTAAACCCAGGTTACAGAAGAAGTGCGAGTTGGTATAAAAAAGAATTGACTATTAATTCTATTGTAGAAAACCAAAAATATGAACTGTATTTTGAAGGTTCAAATATTACAACGAAGGTGTTTATAAATGGCAAAGAAGCGGGTGGTCATATTGGAGGTTATATAGGTTTTAAGATTGATATTACTAACTTTATTAAAAAAGGAACTAATGAAGTTTTAGTTCGTGTAGATAATAGTTATAATCCAGAAATTATTCCTTCGCAAAAAAGTGATTTTTTTATTTATGGAGGTATTACGAGAGATGTTTGGTTAGTTACTAAACCAAAAAAACATATGGCATCAATTCAAATTACCACTCCAAAAGTATCACAAAAAAATGCCAGTTTAGTAGTTAAAACGTTTTTAGAAAACGTAGATCACAGTTCCGATTTTAAATTAAAAGCAGAGGTGTTTAAATCCAACAGGAAAAAAAGTGGCAACTAAAATTGTTTCCATAAACAACCGAGAAACAGTAATTAGTTCGACAACATAAAGAATCCTGAATTGTGGGATACTGAAAACCCTAAATTGTATACGGTTGCTGTTGAATTAATTGAAAATAAACAGATTACAGATAAAATAGCGGATAGAGTTGGGTTTCGATGGTTTGAATTTAAAGACCATGGACCTTTTTATCTCAACGGAAAACGATTGCTTTTAAGAGGAACACACAGACACGAAGAACATGCAGGTGTTGGAGCTGCTATGAGTAACAAACAGCACAGAGCAGACATGGAATCCATCAAAGAAATGGGTGCTAATTTTGTGCGTTTAGCACATTATCCTCAAGATCCTGAAATTTATAAAGCTTGTGATGAGTTGGGTTTACTAGTTTGGGATGAAATTCCTTGGTGTCGTGGTGGTGTTGGTAACGATGTTTGGAAAACCAATACCAAAAATCAACTTGAAAGAAATGATTGCTCAAAATTACAATCACCCAAGTATTATTATTTGGTCGCTTGGTAATGAAATGTATTGGTTACCAGATTTTGAAGGTGGTGATAATACTGAAAAAATGAATGCTTTTTTAACCGAGTTGAATGATGTTGTCACATCAATTAGATCCTTCACGTAAAACAGCCATTCGAAAATATTATGAAGGTGCCCATATTGTTGATGTGTTTTCACCTATCTATTTGGTCTGGTTGGTATTCTGGAAGTTATAAAAGTTATCAAAAAGCCATTGATACCTACAAAAAAGAATACAAACATTTTTTACATGCAGAATATGGTGGTTCTAGTCATGTAGGTACGTCATTCAGAAAATCCAATTACAGGAGAAGGTCAAATTCAATCTGAAGGATGGGAAGAAGCTATTGTACAAACTGATGTGGCTAATATTGCTCAAATAGGAGATTGGAGCGAAAATTATATTGTCGATTTATTTGATTGGCATTTACGAATTTCAGAAACCGATCCAACTTTTGTTGGAAATATTCAATGGGCATTTAAAGATTTTGGAACACCATTGCGACCAGAAAATGATATTCCGTATATGAATCAAAAAGGTTTGGTTGATAGAGCAGGAAAACCAAAAGACGCCTATTATGTTTTTAAAAGTTATTGGGCAGAAAAACCTTTTACTTATATAGAATCACATACTTGGACAGAACGTCAAGGACCAGAAAACACGCCAAGAACTATAAGTGTTTATAGTAATTGTAACAAAGTTTCATTATATCATAACGGAAAATTATTGGGAGAAAAGCAAAAAGATATTTCGAAATTTCCGGCATCGGGTTTAACCTGGGATGTAAACTTTTTAGAAGGTGAAAATAAATTGATAGCTATAGGAATTTCAAACGAGGGTGAAAAGGTTTCAGACACCTTAACAGTAAATTATCGATTTGAAAAGAATGATACAGCTGCTGGTTTAAAATTGTCTTCAAAAAAACTAGACAATGGTAATTATTTAGTAACTGCTACGGCTGTTGATGATAAGGGTTTAAGATGTTTAGATTATGAAAAAAAAGTTTATTTTCAGTGTTTAGAAGGTGGAGAAACACTTAAAAGTCAAGGAACTCCAACGGGAAGCGAAGAAATTGCCATGTCTAATGGTAAAGCGAGTATAGAGGTTAAACCAAATCAAAAAAGTGGTAAAATAACAATGATGGTTTTAAATCAGAGTTTTAAAGGCACTTATCTAAATATTACTAACAATTAGCAGTTTAATAGTATTCTAGAGTTTAGGTGTCATGGCGTTCCATGTACTTAGCATTTTCTTTAAGCAGAATCTCTATTGGAAGAAATATTTTAGTATTTGGAGTTTTGTTTTTCATTAAATAGTCGGTTATAATTCTAATAGATTCGTAACCCTGATCGAACGGTTTTTGAGAAATTAAAAACGAAACCGAATCGTTTAACAAACATTCAATATTTTGAGGCGTATTATCAAATCCAACGAGTTGTAGCTTTTTTAGAAAAGGATCGTTTAAACAATCTGCTATTAAATAAATTCTACTAGAAGGTACAAACATTCCTTCAATTTCTGGATGTTGTTTTAAATAGGTATTAATTTTATCTTTTGTCTCTTGCAGGTTCGTTAAGTTTTCAATTTTTAAAGTAAATGATTGTGAATTAATATTGTGCTTTATAAAATAATCATTAAAGCCTTCAATCCTTTTAAAGATGGCATTGTTTTTAGTAATGTTGTGTCTAGATTGAATAATTAAATAACTTGAAGGTTTTGCTAGGTTTAAATGCATAAGTTTACCTGCAATATAACCTGCGGTATAAGAATCCTGTCCAATAAAAGCAGTATTATTAAATCCTTCAAGATCTACATTTAAAAAGAAATAAGGAATTTCTAGTTGTTCTAAATGCTTTACAATTTCTTTTGTTTCCTTTAAAAATGTAGGTACCAATAAAACGGCCGAAGGCTTCGTTTTTATTAATTTTTTAAACATCTTAAGATAAGAATCTGAATCGTATTGATTATACATGAAAGTGCTTACTTGTGTACCAAAGTTTTTTACATCTTCAGTAGGCTTTTAAAATTCCCAAATAAGGCGATTTCCAAAATAAATCATCATCATTATAGCTTGGAATTAATGCTGCAATTTCAAATTTGTTTTTTAAAGCCAAAGCACTTGCAACTGGATTTACGCTAAAATTATGTTTTTTAAGAATCGTTCTAATTTTGGCTTCTGTTTTTTTTGAAACGCCACCACGATTATGTAAAACTCTATCTACGGTTCCGTCAGACACGTTTGCTTCTTTGGCAATATCCTTAATAGTAATCATGTATAAGATGAATAAAACTTAATTAATAAATAGGGTAAATAAAAAGGTATTCAACCTAATTATATTAATTGATTTTTAATTTTTGACTAATTTATAATATTTTTTAGTGTGCGCACACTATTTTTTATTATTTTTGTGTGTGCGCACACGAAAGCGTTCGAGATTATTGATGAATTTTAACAACTAAACGATGAGTAAAGTAATTGTATTAACAGGTGCAGGAGGTGTTTTATGTAGCACACTTGCTAAAGCCTTAGCGAAACAAGGGCATAAAATTGCAGTTCTAGATTTAAAATTGGAAGCAGCAGAAAAAGTTGCGAATGAAATTAATAAAGATGGAGGAACAGCTATTGGTGTTGCTGCCAATGTATTGGAAAAAGCATCTTTAGAATCTGCAAAAGAAGAAATAAATAAAAAATTAGGAAGCTGTGATATTTTGGTGAATGGAGCAGGTGGAAATCATCCATTGGTACAACTATCTAATCCATATTTGATAGAAGAGGATTTGAAAAATACGACCGAAGGTTTTAAAACGTTTTTCGATTTAGACCCCAAAGGAATTGAATTTGTATTCAATTTAAATTTTATTGGAACCTTATTGCCAACACAAATTTTCGCAAAAGATATGGTTGGGAAAAAAGGATGTAGTATTTTAAATATTTCATCAATGAATGCATTTACACCTTTAACAAAAATACCAGCATATAGTGGAGCAAAAGCAGCTGTTTCAAACTTTACACAATGGTTAGCAGTACATTTTTCAAAAGTAGGAATTCGTGTAAATGCTTTAGCGCCAGGGTTTTTCTTAACAGATCAAAACAGAACCTTATTAACAAATTCAGATGGAAGTCTTAACACAAAGAGGTCAGCAAATTATAGACCAAACACCAATGGGACGTTATGGAGAACCAGAAGATTTAATAAGTACAACCTTATATTTATGTGATGATGCATCTGCATTTGTAACAGGTGTTGTGATACCTATTGATGGTGGATTTGCGGCTTATAGTGGTGTTTAATAGAATTAATTAAAAATATAATGGAACAAACATGGCGTTGGTACGGACCAAAAGATCCAGTATCATTATCAGATATAAAACAAGCAGGAGCAACAGGTGTTGTATCTGCATTACATCATATTCCAAACGGGACAGTTTGGACGGTTGAAGAAATTAAAAAACGAAAAGAAATTATTGAAAGTACAGGACTTACTTGGAGTGTAGTAGAAAGTATTCCAGTACATGAAAATATTAAAACACGTATCGGGTAATTTTCAACAATATATAGAAAACTATAAAAAAAGTATTGAAAATTTAGCAAGTTGTGGAATCAATATTGTATGCTATAATTTTATGCCTGTTTTAGATTGGACACGAACAGATTTAGCATTTGAAGTGGAAGATGGATCAAAAGCATTACGTTTTGATGTGACTGCTTTTGCTGCATTTGAATTGTATTTATTGAAAAGACCAGGAGCAGAAAACGTGTATTCTGAAGTGCAAAAAACAGAAGCTAAAGCCTATGTTGAAAAACTTTCAGAAGAAGAAAAACAAAAACTTAGTTAATAATATTATTGCTGGTTTACCAGGTGCAGAAGAAGGCTATACGTTAGAGCAGTTTCAAACTATTTTAGACACCTATACAGATATTGATGCTAAAAAATTAAGAGAAAATTTAGTATCATTTTTAAAAGAAATTATTCCAGTAGCAGCTCAAAATGAAGTGTTAATGTGTATTCATCCAGACGATCCACCATATCCTATTTTAGGATTACCAAGAGTGGTAAGTACCGAAGAAGATTATGCGTATTTATTTGCAGAAGTTCCTAACAGAGCCAACGGAATTACCTTTTGTACAGGATCTTTAGGTGTTAGAGCAGATAATAATTTAGTGCAAATTTTTAAACGATTTGCAGATCGAGTACACTTTTTACATTTAAGAAGTACACAGCGTGATGAAAAAGGTAATTTTTATGAAGCCAATCATTTAGAAGGCGATGTAGATATGTTTGCGGTAGTTAAAGAAGTCGTGCTTGAAGAACGAAGAAGAAAAGCAGCAGGAATGAAAGATGCTCTAATACCAATGCGACCAGATCATGGTCATCAAATGCTTGATGATTTACATAAAAAAACAAATCCAGGATATTCAGGAATTGGAAGATTAAGAGGTTTGGCAGAATTAAGAGGGTTAGAATTCGGTCTAAAAAATGCAATAAATTAAATACATTAAATGTTATGAAAACTTATTATGAAACGCGCTATGCATCAAGTCCGCAAGCTGTAAAACAATACGATACCAAACAATTAAGAGATGAATTCTTAATTGATAATTTAATGCAAGAAGACCAATTGGTATTAGTTTACACGCATTACGATAGATACATTGCAGGATCTGCAGTGCCATTATCGCCAATTAAATTAGAAACTATTGATCCTTTAAAATCAAGTTATTTTTTAGAAAGACGAGAGTTGGGTATTATTAATGTAGGCGGAAACGGTTCTGTTGAGGTAGATGGAAAAGTATACCAATTAACGTTAAAAGATGCCTTATATGTTGGTAGCGGAAATAAAGAAGTTGTTTTTAAAAGTGATGATAAAAATAACCCAGCTAAGTTTTATTTAAATTCTGCTCCGCACATAGAACATACCCAACAAAAAAAGTAAGCAAATCAGAAGCTAATAAAATTGAATTAGGATCGTTAGAAACAGCAAATCACCGTACAGTAAACCAAATGATTATTGGTGGAATTGTTGATACGTGTCAGCTTCAAATGGGAATGACAGAACTTAAAACGGGAAGTGTTTGGAACACGATGCCAGCGCATGTACATGACCGAAGAATGGAGGTTTATTATTATTTAGATATCCCTCAAGACCAAGCCGTATGTCACTTTATGGGTCAACCACAAGAAACACGTCATATTTGGATGCAAAATCATCAAGCGGTAATTTCGCCACCTTGGTCAATTCATTCAGGTTCTGGAACATCTAACTATACATTCATTTGGGGAATGGCAGGAGAAAATTTAGATTATGGCGATATGGATGTTGCTAAAATAACAGAATTAAGATAATCATTAGTAAAACAATATGTCAATAAACTTATTCGATTTAACAGGGAAAATAGCACTTAGTAACCGGTGGCACGCATGGATTAGGAATGGCTATGGCAAAAGGTTTAGGTTTTGCAGGTGCAACGATTGTGGTTAATGGAAATTCTTCTCAAGAAAAAATTGATAAAGCTGTTGCAGAATATGCTCAGGATGGTATAAAAGCATTTGGCTCCAAATTTAATGTTGCTAATGAAACAGAAGTTAAAGAAGCCATTGCTAAAATTGAGCAGGAAGTTGGATGTATTGATATTTTAATAAATAATGCTGGAATTATTAAGCGAACACCGTTATTAGAAATGGAGGTTGCGGATTTTAAAGAAGTTATAGATATCGATTTGGTTAGTCCATTTATAGTTTCAAAACATGTTGTAAAAGGCATGATTGAACGAGGTGGTGGAAAAATTATAAATATTTGTTCGATGATGAGTGAATTGGGTAGAGATTCTGTAAGTGCTTATGCAGCAGCCAAAGGCGGATTAAAAATGCTAACGCAAAGTATGGCCACCGAATGGGCAAAATACAACATTCAAACCAATGGTATTGGTCCCGGTTATTTTGCAACAAGCCAAACGGCACCCATACGAGTTGATGGGCATCCTTTTAATGATTTTATTGTAAGCAGAACACCAGCCGGACGTTGGGGAGATCCTCAAGATTTGCAAGGTGCCGCTGTATTTTTAAGTTCAAAAGCCAGCGATTTTGTAAACGGACATGTTATTTATGTGGATGGTGGAATTTTGGCTACCATAGGTAAACCGTATAACGAATAGTAAAATGAAAAAACGAGATACCATTACAGATTTGTTATCTATTGCGATGACTTTGAAGGATGGTTTCATCGCAATAAAATATATCTACGCTAAAGATTAATAAATCAGCAAAAAACTAATTAAAACTAAAAATTATTTATGAATGCAACACATTTTATAACAGACAATTTCTTGTTGCAATCCGATGTAGCTCAAGTGTTATATCATCAATATGCCAAAGAGTTACCTATTATAGATTACCATAATCATTTGTCTGCAAAAAAAATTGCAGAGAATTTACCAATTAAAAATATTACCGAGGCTTGGTTAAAAGAAGACCATTATAAATGGCGAGGCATGCGTGCTAATGGTATTAACGAAATATTTATAACAGGAACAGCAACATCAAATAAAGAAAAATTTATTAAGTGGGCAGAAACCGTTCCTTATACCTTAAAAAACCCGCTTTTTCATTGGACACATTTAGAGTTAAAGCGATATTTTGATATTGATGACATTCTTCAACCTAGTACAGCCGAAAAAATTTATGAAAAGGCAAATGCTGTTTTAGAACAAAAAACACCTGCTCAGTTATTAGAGCATATGAACGTGGAAGTTGTTTGCACAACAGATGACCCAACCGATGATTTAAAATACCATCAACAAATAGCCGACGGCAATTTTAGCATAAAAGTATTGCCCACGTTTAGAGCAGACGAATTATTCTTTATAAATAAGGATACCTATTCAAATTATATTAAGAAGCTATCAGCAAGAGTAAATTTTGACATCAATACTTTAGATGACTTTTTAAAAGCGATAGACGAGCGTATTCATTTTTTTCATAAGCAAGGTTGTAGACTGTCTGATTTTGGAGTAGGCGAAGCGTTACGTATAGTAGTTTTTAATGAAAATGAGATCGCCAAAATTTTTGATAAAAAAATAAAGGGCAACATTCTTACTAATGATGAAGTTGATAAATACCGATCGTTTCTTTTTATCTATTTAGGTCAAAAATATCACGAGTTTAATTGGGTGCAACAATATCATTTAGGACCTATTAGAAATAATAATAGCAGATTAGTAAAACAAATTGGCTTAGACGCTGGTTGTGATTCTATCAGTGATTTTTCTATGGCAGAGTTTATGTCTTACCTCTTTGATACGCTAGATTCTACCAATCAATTAGCAAAAACCATTACTTATAATCTAAACCCATCTCAAAATGAAGTTTTTGCCACAATGATGGGGAATTTTCAAAATTCTGATGTGCCAGGTAAAATGCAATGGGGTTCAGGATGGTGGTTTTTAGACCAAAAAGATGGCATGGAAAAACAAATAGATTGTTTATCTAATATGGGGTTGTTGAGTCGATTTGTAGGTATGCTAACAGATAGTAGGAGCTTTTTATCGTTTCCAAGACATGAATATTTTAGACGTATATTATGTAATGTTATAGCAAACGATGTGAAACAAGGTCTTGTACCAAATGATATTGAATATTTAGGACAAATGGTTCAAAATATTTGTTACTACAATGCCAAAGAATACTTTAAATTTTAATTTAATATAATTTCCAATTAAACCTAAATAAATTATGAATGAAACAAAGAAAATAGGAAACTACCGATATAGAATATTGGGACTCCTAATGTTTGCAACCACTATTAACTACTTTGATAGAAGTATTATTGGAGTAATGGCTCCCACTTTAGAAAAAATGTTTGGATGGTCTAATAGTGACTATGCTAACATTATGATTTCGTTTAAAGTTGCTTATGCCATCGGACTACTATCAATGGGTGGATTAATTGATAAATTGGGTACTAAAAAAGGTTACATTTTATCGATAGGAATCTGGAGTATTTTTGGAATGCTGCATGCCGCTGTTCGACCAGGATTTAGTGTTATAGGCTTTGCTGCAGCTAGATTTGGATTAGGATTTGGGGAATCTGGAAACTTTCCAGCAGCTATTAAAACAACTGCAGAGTGGTTCCCTAAAAAAGATAGAGCTTTTGCTACCGGACTTTTTAATGCGGCTACAAGTGTTGGTGCTATTGCTGCACCATTTGTAGTTGGTTGGATTGTTCATGAAGATGGTAAAAACTGGCAAATACCGTTTTTGTTAACGGGTGTGTTAAGTGCGATTTGGGTATTTTTATGGTTTAAAATGTACAAAAAACCAGAAGTACATCCAAATGTAACTAAAGAAGAACTTGATTATATACAGAGTGATTCAGTTCAAGAAAATGAAGATAAATTACCATGGAAAAGTGTATTATTTAAAAGACAAACTTGGGCATTTGCTTTAGCCAAAGTTACCGATGCTGTATGGTGGTTTTATTTATTCTGGGGTGCTAAATTTTTAGCAGATACTTTTGATGTTAATATACATAATATAGCTCTTCCGTTTTTCGTAATTTATATTATGGCCGATGGTGGTAGTATATTAGGAGGATATCTTTCGGGTGTATTTATTAGAAAAGGTTGGTCTATCAATAAAGCCAGAAAAATAACACTATTAATATGTGCTTTAATTATACTTCCTGTAAGTTTTGTAGCTATAACAGAAAGTAAGTGGTTAGCGATTTTCTTAATTGGTTTAGCGGCTGCTGGTCATCAAGCCTGGTCAGCAAATATTTTTACATTAGCATCTGATGTATTTCCTAAAAAAGCTACAGCGTCTGTAGTAGGAATTGGGGGTATGGTTGGTGCTGTTGCTGGTATTTTAGCTGATATGGCATTGGGTTCTGTGTTAGATCAAGCTGGAAATACTGGTTACTTTTGGGCCTTCTTAATTGCAGGATCATGTTACGTAATCATTCTTGGATTAGTACATATATTAATGCCGAAAATGACGCCTTTGGATGAAAATTTAAAATTAATTGAATAGCAAAATAAAGTAAAGTAGTTTTAGAAATTTCATAACGCTTGTTGAAATAAATAGCAATAAGAATGAAACTTAAGATTGTTATTGAAGATCACTACGGTTATTATTAAACAAGTTATAGCAAAATAAAAAACCCAAGAATTTTATTTCTTGGGTTTTTCTTTATTCTTTTCTATTAAAAAAAAATATCCTATTCTTAGTGGGTATTTGATATCCTAAAGAGAATGTTAACGTTCTCGATTTTAACCTCTTATTATATACTTATAATCAGTTAAATTATTCTCTTTAGTTTTTAAGATAAATAGATTTAAAAATTAATTAAAACTTTTTAAATATTTTATTGTTTAAAATGATAGCGTATGAAATTATAATACTACGGTTTCAAGGCTTGCATAACTCGTCGCTTTGATTTAAAAGAAATGATTCCAATTTTTCAACCATTTCTGAGCTACCACAAAAAATAGGAACACGTTGGTGTATTTCCGTTGGTACAATATCCAGAATACGTTCAAATCCATTCGTGGCTTTTCCACCTGCCTGTTCTGCTAAAGCGGCGATAGGATTTGCTTCATAAAGTAATCTTAATTTTCCGTTTTTATTTTTGGTACAATTAGGATACATATATATTCCGCCTTTAATCATGTTTCTATGAAAATCAGATACTAAAGAGCCAATATATCTAGCAGTGTATGGGCGGTTTTCTTCCTCTTTTTGGCAATATTTTATATAATTTTTTACGCCTTGAGGAAAATGTGAATAGTTTCCTTCATTCACGGAATAGATAGTCCCTGTTTTAGGAATTTGAATATTAGCATGCGATAAATAAAAAGACCCAATGGCAGGATTTAAAGTAAAACCGTTTACTCCTTTTCCAGTTGTGTAAACCAACATAGTTGAGGTGCCATAAATAATGTAACCCGCAGCTACTTGCGCACTTCCTGGTTGTAAAAAGTCCTTAAGCTCTACAGGAGTTCCAACAGGAGTTATTCTTCTGAAAATTGAAAAAATGGTTCCAACAGACACGTTAACATCAATGTTGGTGGAGCCATCTAATGGATCCATTAAAACGACATATTTGCCATTATTTGACTTTTTATTTCCTGATAATGAAATAAAATCTTCTTCTTCTTCAGAAACAATACCACAAGCAATATCCCGATTTATTATGGCCTGAATAAATTTTCCGTTGGCAAATACATCGAGTTTTTGTTGATTTTCTCCTTGTATATTAACGTCGCCAACACCTCCAATAATATCAACTAAACCTGCTTTGTTAACTTCATGATTTACCATTTTCGCGGCAAGCCTAATGCCGTTTAATAGTTTAGATAATTCACCTGTAGAATAGGGGAAAGCGCTTTGGTTTTCAATAATAAATTCACCTAATGTAATTGCTTTACTCATAATATATTTTTAAGACTATTGTGGAAAGGTTAGTTGCTTTAAAACATGAAAATATGGTTTCATTATTACTTCCTTGTCCTGTACTATACTGTTTAGAATAATAAATAAAATTTTATAGGTATTATTATTCTCTATCAGGTCAGTACAGGATAGTTAATCACAATCTTTAGGTTAATTTTATATTTGAATTTTTTAAAGAATTCAAGTATTGATATTTAATAACAAATTTGTAAAATTAAAAAAATGAAAGTAGGCTTATTTATACCGTGCTATATCAATCAATTATATCCTCAAGTTGGCATTGCCACATTAGAATTATTAGAAAAATTAGGTGTTGATGTTTACTATCCGACAGGGGCAAACTTGTTGTGGTCAACCTTTAGGTAATTCGGGTTATGAAGAAGATTCTAAAGGCGCATGTCAGGTATTTGTTGAAAATTTTAAAGAATACGATTACATTGTTGGTCCTTCCGGAAGTTGTATTTATCATGTAAAGCATCATTTTGATATTTTAGAGCAAACACCAGAAGTTAAAAAGGTAAGAAACAATGCCTATGAATTATGTGAATTTATTGTAAAAATATTGGGAAAAACAGATATTAGGAGCGTCATTTCCTCATAAAGTAGGCTTGCATAAAAGTTGCCATGGTTTAAGAGGACTTAAATTAGGTTCTTGTTCAGAAGTAATGGGAGCACATTATTCTACCGAAGAAGATTTATTAAATAAGGTAAAAGGACTTAGAATTAATGTCTTTAAAAAGAAAAGATGAATGTTGTGGTTTTGGAGGAACGTTTTCAGTTTTTGAAGAAGCCATTTCAGTAAAAATGGGAAAAGACCGAATTCAAGATCATTTAGATAGTGATGTTGAAGTTATTACTGGTGCAGATCATTCTTGTTTAATGCATTTAGAAGGCTTGATAAATAGAAACAAACAACCATTAAAAGTAATGCATATTGCCGAAATTTTAAATAGCAGTATATAATTATGAGTCACGCAAAAAAAGCAGAAATATTCAATAAAGATGAAGCTAAAGTAAACTGGCATGACAAAGCGTTGTGGTATGTTCGACGAAAAAAGAGATACTTCTGCTCATAAAGTAAAAGGTTGGGAATATTTAAGAGAATTAGGTTCTGCAATTAAAGCCAATGTATTATCTAATTTAGATGAACTATTTAATTCAATTTGAATCAAATGCCATAAAAAATGGCATTAAAGTACATTGGGCTTCAAATGCTGAAGAGCATAATAAAATTGTTCAATACAATTCTTAGAAACACACAATGCTAAAAAAGTAGTGAAAAGTAAATCGATGCTTACTGAAGAATGTCATTTAAATCCTTTTTTAGAAGAAAAAGGTATTGAAGTAATTGATACAGATTTAGGTGAACGTATTGTGCAATTGGCAAAAGAACCACCAAGTCATATTGTACTTCCTGCAATTCATAAAACAAAAGAAGAGGTTGATGTTTTATTTCAAGAACATTTAGGAACAAAACCAAGTCAAGGAAATCCTGAATATTTAGTAAGTGAAGCAAGAAAACATCTTAGAGATAAATTTTTAAAGGCAGATGTAGCTATTACAGGAGTTAATTTTGCTGTTGCAGATACAGGTGGTTTTGTAGTTTGTACCAATGAAGGAAATGCCGATATGGGTGTGCATTTAGCAAAAGTTCATATTGCCTGTATGGGAATTGAAAAAATAATTCCAAAAGAAAAACATTTAGGTGTATTTTTACGATTACTAGCAAGAAGTGCCACCGGACAACCTATTACAACCTATTCTTCGCATTTTAATAAACCTGAAGAAGGCAAAGAAATGCATATTGTAATTGTTGATAATGGAAGAACAGAACAATTAAGTAGAGAAGATTTTAGAGCATCATTACATTGTATTCGTTGTGGTGCTTGTATGAATACCTGCCCTATTTATAGAAGAAGTGGTGGGCATAGTTATGATGCTACCATTCCTGGACCTATAGGATCTATTTTATCACCTGGTAAGGATATGAAAAAACATAGTTCTTTACCATTTGCTTCTACACTTATGTGGTTCGTGCTCTAATGTATGTCCTGTAAAAATTAATATTCATGAACAACTATATAAATGGAGACAGGTAATAGTTAAAGAACAAAAGCAACCTGTTGTAAAAAAATCAATTTTAAAAATTGCTGGAGTGTTCTTAGCAAACCAAATTTATATACTTTTGCTGGAAAATCTGCTACGATTTGCGCTGAAATATGCTCCTAAATTTATGATATATAATAAATTGAATGCTTGGGGTAAAGCAAGGGATTTACCAGAAATTAAAAATGAAAATTTTGATGAATGGTATAAAAAAAGAAATAAAAATGGGTAGAGAAGCAATTTTAAAGTCGATAAAAGAGAATAAACCAGATTTAATTCCGTTGCCGGAAATTAATGAGATGGTATTTTTTGAAGAACATAAATTTAATAGAAACATTTATAAATAATGTGTCGCTTAGTTGGAGGAACAATTAAGGAAGTAGACGTTACCTAATTTAGATTCGGAAATTAAAAAAAGCTATACCAATGCTAAAGAAATTGTTTGCTACAGCAAATGAATCTAAGCTTAGGCACAGTTTCAATTTCAGAAAAAACTGATCCACATAGTTTGGAACATATAGATTTAGCTATTAGTGAAAGGTGAATTAGGGGTTTCAGAAAATGGAGCTATTTGGATTACCGGAAACAATAGTTTAGTACGAGCTTTACCTTTATTACAAATGATTTAGTAATTGTTTTATCAAAAGAGACATTATGTCTTCATATGTATGCAGCTTATGATATTATTGCAGAACGAGATAGAAATTTTGGAGTTTTTATATCCGGACCTTCAAAAACAGCTGATATTGAGCAATGCTTGGTTGTTGGAGCCCATGGAGCTATGAGTTTAACTGTGTTTCTGGTATAACTTATCAGCTTTTGCTTTAAACAAAAAACGCAACTAAATTTAGTTGCGTTTTTTGTTTGAATTTATAATTTCTACTAATAATATTTAGCATAAACAACGCGGGTATGTAAATACTCTTCCATACCGTGTTTTCCGTCGGCGCCACCTATTCCTGATTTTTTCCAACCAGCATGAAAGCCTTGAATCGCTTCAAAATGCTCTCGGTTTACGTAAGTTTCACCAAAATGAAGTTGGCTTGTTGCACGCATAATATTGTTGTAATTTTCAGAGAAAATAGAAGATGTTAAACCAAATTGGCAGTCGTTGGATAGTGCAATAGCTTCATCTAAAGTGCCAAACTTCATAATTGGCAATACCGGACCAAAAACTTCCTCTTGAATAATTTCCATTTTTTGAGAAACATTTGTTAAAAGTGTTGGTTCGTAATAGTAGCCTCTATTAAATCTTTCAGGACGTTTTCCTCCTAAAATAACTTCTGCTCCTTCTTTTTTAGCAAATTCTACCATTTCAGTGATTTTGTCAACTTGCGATTTTGACACCAAACTACTCATGTCGGCATTAGTTCCTGTTAAGGCATCGTCAATAGAAACTTGACTCATTTTTTTTGTGATTCTATCTACAAATTCGTCGTAAATACTATCTTCAACATAAACTCTTTCGGCACAATTACAAACCTGTCCACTAAAAATAACTTTTGATGAAACAATAGAATTTACAGCTAAATCTAAATTGGCGTCTGCACAAACAATTGCTGGTGCTTTTCCGCCCAATTCTAAAGATACTTTGGTAATGTTTTGAGCTGCAGCAGAAATTATTTGTTGACCAGCAGAAACACTTCCTGTTAAACTAATAATGCCAGTTATGGGGCTGCTAGAAAGCGCATTTCCAATAACACTACCAGAACCACATACAAAGTTTAACACACCATTTGGTAAGGCTATTTTTTGAATTAATTCTGCAAATTCCATAATGGTGTTTGGTGCTTCAGAACTCGGTTTTATCACACAGGTATTTCCTGTAATTAATGAAGCGGCCACTTTACGTGCCATTACAAAAAACGGAAAGTTCCAAGGGCATATACCAACAGCAACTCCAATAGGCACTTTGTGTAAATAAATATGCTCTTTTTCGCGGTCACTTTGAATAATTTCGCCTTCTATTCTACGTGCCCATGCTGCATTATAATCAAAATAATCTGCAGTAACATCAATTTCAACCTGTGCTAATCCAATTACTTTTGCCTGTTCTTTGGATAATGTTTCGGCTAAAAACACTCTATTTTCTCTAATAACGGTTGCCATTTTATGAAGAAAAGCAGCCCTTTGAATGGCGGGTAATGCTTCCCATTTTGGTTGAGCAGCTTGTGCAGCTTCTAACGCATTATTAGCATCTACAATAGATCCTTTTGGGATGGTGCTTATTATTTCTTCAGTACAAGGGTTTAAAACGTCTATAACTGATGTCGCTGTAGAGTTTACAAATTGGCCGTTAATGTATTGTTTGTATTGTTTCATGAGTGTTTAAATGTTTAGTTTAATTGAATGCAGATATCATAAATTATGCTAAGAACTTTTTACGTAAATCTTCCACTTGATCATCGTTAATCGGCACCATTTCGCCCAGAGAAGTACCCAGTACAATAGATTTTGCGCTAAATTCTGCAACTTCTAAATAATCAAATGTTTGAAGTAATTTATCTCCCGTAATAATTACCGAATCATTTTCAATGATTAAAGCGGTTGTGCAATTATCAACAATTTCAGAATTATTACTTGTTTTAAAGTGCGTGCCATATTTTACAGCTGGAATATCTTGAAGGAAAATCCAGCTTTCAGGTATTGTTCTTACATTTAAGTAATTGCCAGTAACGCCAAACGCCATTAAATAAGGAGATTGGGTCATGATGATTGAATTTATTTTTGGATTGCGTTTGTAAATTTCTTGATGAATCCAAGTAGCTCTACTAGGCGTTTTACCTTTCTCTCTTTTCCCATCTTTTATTTGAACAATATCCTCAAGAGCAATATCCCATCGGTTAATATTTGTAGGTGTAATTAAGAAATCATTGTCTTTCCAGCGCATAGAAACCGTTCCGTAAGAACTAATCATTAATCCTTGTTGACATGAGCGTTGCACGATTTGGCAAATTTCTAAACGTTTTTCAACTTCATCAGATGAAAATTCAGTATGTTCCATTTCTGGCATACTAGCAGGAACCTGAGCTTCAAATTCATCAATTTGGCTATCGGTTAAATATTTAGGAGTTCCAATTTGTGAACCGTATAAAATGGTACGTGCACAAAACTCTAAAGCTTCAAAACGTTCAAAGGCATCGGTTAAAGTACTTCCACCTAAAACCGTTCCGTGGTTTTCCATGATAATGGCTTTAAATCCTTTTTTGAATTCATCTGCAATGACTTCTCCCAATTGTTCACTTCCTGGAAGTTCATAAGTCGCATATCCAATTGGGCCACATATATGTTTTGCCTGCGATATGATATTGGTATTTGGTATTTGACGAACGATACTAAAAGAAACCAATGCAGGAGGATGTGCATGAATAACCGATTTTATATCTGGACGCGCTTCGTAAATGGCTTTATGAAACGGAAATTCTGAAGATGGTTTATGCTTGCCAATAATGGTTCCATCTTTTTTTACACAAACGATGTCTGAAGATCTTAACGATCCTTTGTCCACGGCAGATGGTGTTACCCATATATCGCCATTTTCGTCAATAATTGAAATATTTCCGCCAGAAGTGGTCGTCATACCTCTTTTATAAATCCGACTAATAATTTGTGTTATTTGTTCTCTTGGGTGTGCTAAGTTTATTTTTTGTGACATTTCTGTATTTGTTAGGTTGATTATGAATAATCAGTAATCGGATTTTGGTTACGTAATAATGAAGGGGACATGCTTTTTAAGCGCATAATTCTTTTTAAGAAATTTAGAGTTCAACTTTGAATCTGAAATACAAATGGCAGCTCCTAAAGCAGATCCTAAAGAAGAATCAGTTGTCCTTAATTTTTTGTCTCTAAAATAATGAGATAGTAATTTAATATAAAGGTCGTTATCGCTAAAACCGCCGTCAACGTATAATTGTTTTATACTGTCGTTACCAATCACGTTTTTGACACTTTTTATTTGAAGCAGCACCAATTCGGTCATTAATTGGTGGTAAGCATCTTCAAAAGTATCGAATGAAATTGTGGTTTCTGAAGGCATATTTTCATCTGAAATACTTTCCCATTTAAACATGAATTTAAAATCTTTCATGATTTCAGAATAAGTATCGTAATTGAATTTTACACTACGATGGTAATCATCGGAAACACCAAAACGCTTATGCAGTTTGCTTACTTGCAATTTGTATTCGTTTCCTAAAAATAGGCGCGTTGCTTTAACAGGTTTTCCGTTAATGCGCATGTAATTTATGGAATCGACATTTTTAGAATCTTCAGAAATTGAACTTTGTGAAAACGGATTAAACGAAATACTCCAGGTTCCTGTAGAAACCAATACAAATTTTTTCTTGATACTTCTAACATAAGGTAACAAGGCCGCCGAACTATCGTGAATACCTACACCAATTTTAATGCGCTTGCCATTGTAGTTCATGTTAATACTAGTCTCTGTTGAAACAATTGGAGGTAGTATTTTATGTATATTTTCTTTATATACCCAGTCGTGATAATCTTTTTTTCCGTAATCCCATAGGGCTGTGTGGCAGCCTATACTTGTAAATTCACTAAGTGGAATGCCTGTAAAAATATAGCTTAGGTATTGTGGTAAATGTAACGAATACTTAATTTTTTTGAAAATTTCTGGTTTGGTCTGTTTTAGCCAATACAGTTGCATGCCAGAGTTTAACATGCTTAAATCGTAACAGCCAATGGTTTTTAGAAATGATTCTTTAGGACCATATTTTTCTAAGAACGCATTTATGAGATTTTCATCTAAGGGTTTTATATAATTATAAAGTGGGGTTAAAGGGTCGCCATTTTCATCTAAATGCACAAAACTGGCGCCGTACGTCGAGAAATTAATAGCGAGCACGTTATACTCATTAGCTTCAAGAATTCTATTAAAAACACTTTTTAGCCATTCTTGAAGTGCTTTTAAATTTTCGGTAGGAAACCCGTCTTCATCTTTAATTTCATCAAAACTTGTATATTCTTTGTAGACTTCTTTGAAATCTTTATCAAAAAGAAAGAATTTTTTATTGGTTTTTCCAATATCAAATATGGCAGTTACGTCTATCATCTTTATAATCCAGTAGCAACAGTGTTTCTACCTCTTTCTTTAATTAGTTGATTTCTAACCTCTAAAGAGCGATAAGCTTTAATAGGGTTTATGGCGCCACCAATTTCTAATCTAGCTTTTTCAATTAAAGGTCTTACATCGGTTCTGTAGGCATCTTGTAAAATTTCCTGACATTTTACCACGTCGTTATCAAGTTGCGCAGCTTTCAATAAATCTTGGTCTACTAAAAGAGCTTTGGCATAAGCTTCTTGAATAGCTTCTAAAGATTGAATTAAATCTTCTAATGGATCTTTTACGTTGTGACTTGCATCAATCATCCAAGCCAAATCTGGGTTTTGAGGATTGTTTTGCATGCCGTAAACCAATTCATTAAAAATTAAGAACAAGGCATAAGGTTTAATACTTCCAACTGTTAAATCGTCGTCGCCATATTTGCTGTCGTTGAAGTGAAAACCACCAAGTTTTCCTTTTAACTGTAAAATAGAAACTATTTGCTCGATGTTGCTATTTGGAAGGTGGTGTCCTAAATCTACTAAAGTATAGGCTTTATTACCGCAAGCATTTGCTAGCATTAATGACGCACCCCAATCTTGAATAACCGTACTGTAAAAATTAGGTTCGTAGGGTTTGTATTCAATAAGCATACTCCAATCGGTTGGTAAACCTTTATAAATTTCTTTTAAACTGTTTTCAGTATTCTGAAATGCGGTTTGAAAATTGTTCTGACCAGGAAAACAAGATCCATCTGCCAACCAAACTGTTAAGGCTTTTGATCCTAATTTGTTACCAATATTTATAACATCCAGATTGTGTTGAATAGCTTGTTCTCTAACGGCTTTACTTGTATTGCTTAACGAACCGTACTTGTAGCTTTCTTTGGCATCTTTTTGGTCTTGAAAGGTGTTAGAATTTACGGCATCGAACTTAATGTTTAAACCATTGGCAATGTCTTTTATGGCATTATAATCACTTGGAATATCCCATGGAATATGTAAAGAAACAGCACCTGCAGTTTGGGTTAAGGCATGTATTAAACCTACATCTTGAATTTTTTGCTCAAGATTTGAAGGTTCTCCAAAAAACGAAAAACGCCCAAAGCGTGTTCCACCGGCTCCTAAAGCCCAACTTGGTATCGCTACTTGAAAATCTTGTAGTTTTTTAATTAATGTAGGGATGTTATGTCCTTTTTTTGATAAATTATTTGATAAAAAATCAAAGTGTTCATTATGTGATTGAAGCGTATTTTTGTTGGCTTCTTGAATGAAATGCTGTTCTATTTTCATGTGTCTATTATTATTGGTGTTTTTTGGTTATCCCGAAGGTTTTCAGGACTTCCAAGTAGTCATTATCTTGCGTATCAAAATCTCGAAATGGTTGTTTCGAGGAATATTATATTTTTAAATAAACTCCCAATTCATATTAAAATATGTTTCGGGAGTTTGTACAAACTAAACTAACTCTAAACTAACTCTAATTTTTATCTAACAAAGGCGTTTGCCATACCTCCATCAACATTAATAATGTTTCCTGTAGATTTATCTAGAATTCCCACGAAAGTGAAAACACCATTTGCAATATCGGCAGGGGTTATAATTTCATTTAATAAATTTCTTTTTGCGTAAAATGCAGGAAGTTCTTCAACCGTAATACCGTTTGCTTTAGCACGACCTTCGGCCCATGCACCTTCCCAAATTTTGCTACCTACAATAACACCATCTGGGTTAACTGTATTTACACGAACCTTATCTTTTGCTAATTCTGCAGCCAATAAACGCACCATATGTTGTTGCGCTGCTTTTGCGGTTCCGTACGCCACGTTATTTGGGCCTGCAACCAATCCGTTTTTACTGGCAATTGAAATATAATCGCCACCTAAGCCTTGTTTACGCGTAATGGCAGAAAATTGTTTTGCCAAATCAAATTGACCTTTTACTAAGACACTTTGTAAAATATTCCAGTCTTTATCGGTGGTGTCTTCTAAAGCCTTGGAAATAGCTAAACCAGCACTGTGTACAACAATATCTACACCACCAAATTCTAAGCATGCTTTTTTGTAGGCAGAAGCGATAGATTCGGTATTGGTAACATCACAAATGGCATAGGTAGAAACATCACGTTTGAATGTTGCATGAGCTGTCTTTAAACTGTCCTCATTAATATCGGTTAATACAACAACAGCGCCTTCAGCAGCTAATTTATCGGCAATAGCTTTACCAATTCCGCCACCAGCACCAGTAACTAAAGCAACTTTGCGAGATAATGGTTTTTCTTTTGGCATTCTAGAAAGTTTGGCCTCTTCGAGTAGCCAATATTCAATATCGAAAGCTTCTTGCCTTGGTAACGAGGTGTAAGCAGTAATAGCTTCGGCACCACGCATGACATTAATGGCATTTATATAAAATTCGCTTGCAACGCGTGTTGTTTGTTTGTCTTTTGAAAAACTGAACATACCAACACCCGGATAAATAATAATTACCGGATTGGGGTCGCGCATGGCAGGACTATTACTCTTTTTACAAGTGTTGTAATAGTTGGCATATTCTTTTCTATATTGTTCAAAAGCGGGTTCTAATTTTGTAAGAATGGCTTTTGAGTCTTCTAAATCTTCATTTTTATCTAAAGTAAGTACTAAAGGTTGAATTTTAGTTCTTAAGAAATGATCTGGACACGAGGTTCCTAGAGGCGCTAATCTAGCCAAATCGTTACTGTTTATAAATTCTAAAACAACATCACTGTCTGAAAAATGACCAATCATTCTTTTTTCAGAAGAACATAAACCTCTTAGTAAAGGCATGAGTTGCGCCGCTTTTTCTAAACGAGCTTCTTCTGGAAGGCTTTCAATTTTCTGCCCACCAAAAACAGATCCTTTTTCTTTTATTTTCTTTTCAATATATTCAGAAGCCATTTCAATAACTTCTAAACTATTCATATAACACTCGTAAGATGTATCACCCCATGTAAATAGGCCATGACTTCCTAAAACAATACCTCTAATGCCTGGGTTATCTGCCAAACATTTTTCTAATTGTAATCCTAAATCAAATCCAGGACGTTGCCAAGGCACCCAGCCCATAGTATCTCCCCAAATTTCTTTAGTTACTTTTTCGCTATCTTTTGCGGCTGCTACTGCGATTAATGCATCGGGATGTAAATGGTCTATATGCGCATAGGGTAATAACCCATGTAAAGGTGTATCGATAGATGGTGCTTTACTATCTAAATCGTAAATACAATGGTTAAAAAGACCAACCATACGGTCTTCATCACTTAATCCTCCATATACATTTTTTAAGTCGCGTAATCTATCCGTATAAAGTCCTGCAATTCCAGATCGTGTTAAGGTGCCAATATCACCGCCAGAGCCTTTTACCCACATAACTTCAACGTCTTCATTTGTCAATGGGTCTTTTTCAATGGTTTTGCAACTTGTATTG
This sequence comes from uncultured Flavobacteriaceae bacterium, assembly GCA_963704215.1. Classification (GTDB taxonomy): domain Bacteria; phylum Bacteroidota; class Bacteroidia; order Flavobacteriales; family Flavobacteriaceae; genus Mariniflexile. The sequence continues at coordinate 324,189 of CAVPHK010000006.1, read as the reverse complement.
CCACCGCCGTAATTTGTGATTCTTAAATCGGCTCCCAATATGTTTGAACGGTATAGAAATAACGCCACTTGGTCGTCTGCCAAACTTTCAGCTTTTTTATCATCCCAAAGATAGTCAACGTATTTAAAGTTTTTCGTGAGTGTATTCATAAGAAATTATTATAATAGTTCATTGCGAAAATAGGGCATCATTAAAAAAAATCTATCCTGCACTGTACTGTTAAGATAAAAAAAACTTGATTTTCAACACTTAAGTTGGCGTAAATTCATAATCAAAATCGTTGTTAAGTACTAATTTAATTGGATTCTTCAGTTAAAGTTTTCTTCGAAATAATATATGTTATCCTGAAAAATAGACTTGAACAATACGTAAAAATCCAAAATGATTTTAGATTAAATCTTAAATCATAAAATAAGGTGTAAATGATACTAAATTAAATTTTGAAATGTAAATATTTGATGAACATGCCTTAATTCATCAGAAATGGGATTTTTGAACCCCTATTTCGGTATGTTATAACCCTTAAAGTGTCCTAATTTGCACTCGTTATTTTTTTAAAGATTAAATCGACTATGCTTATGGATACTATAAACTACCTAGATATTAACAAAAACTCAAGGGTACCCATGTACCAACAAATTGTTGATTCGATTATAAATAATATTTCAAATGGTAACATTGAATTAAATGAGAAACTTCCATCTATAAATTTAATAAGTGAAGATTTCTATTTATCGCGTGATACAGTTGAAAAAGCTTACAGCATACTTAAGGAGCGAAATATTATTGTATCTATTCCAAGAAGAGGATATTACGTTACCAAAACAGAAACAAGTCCTAAATTAAACGTTTTATTCTTAATTAATAAATTGAGTTCTTATAAGTTGAGAATTTATAATTCCTTTCTTAACAAAATAGGGCTAAATTCCAAAATTGATTTGGTAATCTACCATTGTGATGAACTATTGTTTCTTAATGCTTTAAAAAATAGCAAGTTAACCTATGATTATTATGTTATAATGCCTCATTTTAAAACCGAAACTCTTCAACACTCTAGTTTTACAGATGCTTCACTAAAGGCTATAAGTAATATACCAAAGAACAAATTAATGATTTTAGATAACGTAATGCCCTCATTAGGTGATGATGTACCAATTGTTTACCAAGAATTTGATAAGGATATTTACGAAGCTTTAAAAATTGGGATGCATAAAATAGTAAAATATAAAAAATTAGTACTTATTTATCCAGAAAAACAGGTGTATCCCTATCCTAGAAGAATTCTGCATGGTTTTAGAAGATTTTGTACGGAGTTTGAGATCGATTTTGAAATACTTAATGAGATATGTGAAGACATGGTTTTTAGAAAGGGCGATTTATTCATCACCATTGAAGAGGCAGATTTGGTAAATATAATGCATCAAATAAGAGAAAATAAATTGAAGTTAGGTAAGGATGTTGGTGTAATTTCATACAATGACACTCCGCTTAAAGAATTGTTGGGCATTGCTGTTGTATCTACAGATTTTAAAGTGATGGGGGAAACTGCTGCAAAAATGATTTTAAATAACGAAAAAGGCAGAGTTAAAGCGCCGTTTAATTTTATTGATAGAAACTCTATATAATTACAAAGAAAAAAAGTCGCATTTAAAAGTTGAAATACGAGTTAAATAGGTTTTAGTTATTAAGAAATCGAAGAGATTAAGGCTTTCTGTTTTTAATTTCTTTTATTACTTTTGTGTATACTTTAATTTAATTATTTAATCCGTACATAAATAATGCGTGGACCACTCGTTTTATTATTTATCCTAAATATTGTTTGGAGCGGATTTTCACAGAGTCCTATCTATAAATTTACGCATTTGTCTCCCAGTAATGGAATGTCTCATAATTCTGTTACCTCTATTCAACAAGATAACTTGGGTCAAATATGGATAGGAACTAGAGACGGCTTGAATAAATTTGATGGCACCGAATTTACTATTTACAGGCACGATAAAAGCAATTCATTTTCCATTAGTAATAATGATGTTTTATGTTTAGAACAAGACCGTTCTGGTTTTCTTTGGGTTGGAACCTATGCTGGCTTAAATAAGTACGATCCTAAGAAAAATACGTTTAAAACGTATTTAAATAATAATAATAAATCTGTAAATAATAATATTATTTGGACGATTAAGGAGTTGTCTAATAATAAGATTTGGATTGGAACACCATCAGGACTTTCAATATACGATGTCTCTACAGATTCGTTTAATTCTTTTTCTGTTGAAGAGCAAGTATACGCTATTTACGAAACTAAAAACAAATCAATTTTTATAGGAACCAAAAATGGTTTAAAACAGCTCATTGGTCAAAACAATAAAAGCTACCAATTTAAAACTATTAATGGAACCGAGGGACTTGTTATTCAGGATATCATTGAAAATTCAAATGGAAATTTACTATTAGGCACAAAAACTCAAAGTGTAATTGAATATAATCTTAAAACCAAAAGCGTTTTACCATATTTTAATAAAAAGTCTTTAGCTGGTAATAATAAAAATGTAAGACAATTGCTTTTTGATGACCATAAAAAGCTTTGGATGGGAACTTTAAATGGGCTTCAAATAGCAGATAATAATAAAAGCATTACAACCTTATATAATAATTTAAATGACGATGAATCTATAAGCGATAATTCTGTAAGAGTTTTGTTTAAAGACAAAAAAGGATCTATATGGATTGGCACTTATTACGGAAGTATTAATGTTTGGGATGAGTCCAATATAAATTTTATAAATATTACTCAAAAACCAGGTAATACAGGGTTGGGTTTTAAAGTAGTAAGTTCCATTACCAATAATAAAGATTTTATATTTTTTGGAACAGAAGGTGGTGGTATTTCGGTATTTAACAGAAGTACAAAAACTATAGAATATATTAATACAAAAAACGCACCTGCTTTAAAAAGCGACAATATTAAGGCTTTGTATTTAGCAAACAATCATTATTTATGGATTGGAACCTTTGATAGCGGCGTTGCAATTTACAATGTAGAAACAAAAAAGTTTGAAACTAATAAGCTTCCAACGGCTTTAAACACATATTTAGATAATGTTGGTGTTCTCGCTATTCAGCAAAGACCGTCTGGAGAAATATTATTAGGTACTTCAGGAAAGGGAGTAATAGAGTGTAATACGATAAATAAATCGTTTAAAATAATAGACAAAAGTTTAACTAGTAGCATTATTAGGGGTATTAAAGTTGATTCTAAAGGTAATGTCTGGGTTGGTACACTAAAAGGTTTGAATTGTATAGCAATTGATGGTACTATAAAAAACTATTTTTATGAAGGAGAAGTAATAGTAGGTTATTCCATAACATCTATTTTTGAAGATTCTAAAGGAGACATCTGGGTAGGCACAGATGTAGAAGGCCTTTTTAAGTTTGTTAATAATGAATTCAGGTCGGTAGATTTAAAAAGTAATAACACCTCGGTAATAGGTGTAAGAAGTATAATTGAGGATAAAAAGGGCAATTTTTGGATTAGTAGTGCAAACCAAGGTTTATATTATTTCGACCCCGTAAAAAATAAAGTCATTGCAAATTATACTCAAAAAGAAGGGTTAGCTAGCAATCAATTTAATAATAACGCAAGTTTAAAAATTAATGATAGCCATTACTTTTTTGGAGGATCGGCTGGTGCTACGTATTTTAATGCCGATAGATTAGTCAAAAATAATTATGCTCCCCAAGTTATAATAACAGATTTTAAAATTAAAAACAAGTCTGTATTAGTAGATGATGGGAGTAATTTACTTTCAAATTCAGTATCACATTCAAAAGAAGTTGAACTTTCGTATTTACAGGGTAATTTTAGTGTCACTTTTTCTATTCCTAATTTTATTAATTCTAAAAGTAATCGCTATTTGTATCGTTTAAAAGGTTTGGAGAATGATTGGATTGAAACATCACAAAATTCGGCATTTTACACCATTCAAAACCCTGGCGACTATACGTTTGAGGTAAAAGGCGTTAATAACGATGGGGTTGCTAATACAGAATCAACTACCTTAAAAATACGTGTAAACCCTGCACCATGGAGAACTTGGTGGGCATTTACCTTATATGGCGTTTTAATTTTTTTAGCATTGTATTATCTGCAAAATGTTTTAAAATCTAAAGCTATGTTGAAACATCAGCTGGATTTAGAACAAATTGAAGCAGAACAAATTAAAGAGGCTAACAAGGCCAAATTAGAATTTTTCACAAACATTTCGCATGAGTTTAGAACACCGCTAACTTTAATACTTGGTCCGTTGCATCAAATATTAGAAAATTACAGGGGCAGTAGCAAAATGTATAAAAAATTAAAGGTTATAGAGAGTAGCGCGAACCATTTACTACAGCTAATTAATCGATTAATGGATTTTAGAAAATTGGAAAGCAACTTAATGAAGCTGGAAGTTGCCGAAGGTAACATTGTTAAGTTTTTAAAGGAAATTTATTTGTCATTTTCTGAATATGCAAAAGATGGTAATTATGAATATAGTTTTGAGTCAGCTTCAGAAGATATTCAGGTTTTTTACGACCGATATAAATTAGAGCGTGTATTTTATAATTTAATTTCAAACGCCTTCAGATATACCCCAAAAAATGGAAAGATTACTTTAAGAATTATTCAGGAAAACAGTATAATTAAAGTTCAAGTAGAAGATTCTGGTGTGGGTATAGCAAAAGAGTATCGAGAAATGATTTTTGAACGCTTTTTTGAAGTTTCTATTAATAATAAACCAGATAATAACTACAATAAAGGCACCGGGATTGGCTTATCTATTGTAAAGAATATCATCGATTTACATAAAGGTAAAATAAGCGTAGAAAGTAATGAAAACAATATTGGTTCTATTTTTATTGTAGAGCTTCCGTTGGGTAGAAACCACCTTGAAGACTCAGAAATTATTCAAGATTTTAAATTTAGTGACGATCTGTCACAATATGTAAATCAATTGGACAAACAAGTCGTTTTACTGGAAGAAAATATTCTCGAAGACTTAAATTCAGTTGAAAAACCAAACGTTTTAATAGTAGAAGACAATAAACCGCTGCGTAAATTTATGCGTGATTTATTATCTAAAGAGTATCATGTTTTCGAAGCCGAAAATGGAAAAGTTGGTTTTAAAATAGCTTTAAAAGAAGCAATAGATGTAATAGTTAGCGATGTGGTAATGCCTAAATTATCAGGAACCGAGTTGTGTTCGTTAATAAAAGAAGATATTAGAACAAGCCATATACCCGTTGTGCTGTTAACATCGCGTTCGTCATTAATATATAAGTTGGAAGGCTTAGAAAGTGGTGCCGACGATTATATAAGTAAACCTTTTAATGTAAAGGAGTTTAAATTGCGAATTAAAAACATTATAAATTCTATATCACGATTAAAACAACGGCTAAATTCAACCGAAAAAATTCAGTCTGATGATATTGTATTATCTTCAGTTGATGAGGAACTCTATAAAAAAGCACTTCAAATTGTAGAAAAAAACATAGGCAATGAACAATTCGACGTTCTTTTTTTTTGTGAAGAATTAGGGGTTAGTAGAACGGTGTTGTTTAGAAAGATTAAAGCATGGACAGATTTCTCACCAAACGAATTTATTCAACACATCCGTTTAAAAAAAGGAGCAGAGCTTTTGGAACAAGGCAATATAAATATCTCACAAATAAGTTATAAAATGGGTTTTAAAAATCCAAAATACTTTAGCAAATGCTTCCGTAAGAAATTTGGTAAAACTCCAACAGAATACATTAAAACGTTTACCGATTATTAACTACAGTAAATATTAAATTACCTTCCTTTTAATAAACTATTATAATTAATGGTTTTTTAGCGTAATACCTTAATTAAGGGATTTTTGCCCCCCTTTTAGGTACTAATCTCCTCTTATAATAAGGTAATTTTGACCTGAAATTGAGAAAGAATTTCATTTTTAAAATCGGCGAAATAAGTTAAAATGCTACCAATTAAATAAACGAACGCATGAAAATTAAGCATTCCAATTATATAGAATTAGTATTAATACTATTCATTGTAATGATGTCATTATTAATTTTTTATAATTTATAGATTTAATGATATGGCTTATTATATTGTGTTGTTATCAAGAATTATTCATTGGTTTAAAATCAAATAGTTGTTAAGTAATTTATTTAGAACTAATAATGTATACCATTAAAAAAAGTAGTACCATACAAAACAGGACAGAACTAACATTTGTTCGTTGTAAAATTGTATACAGATATTAGAGGTGTTTTTTAATATGAGTTTTTTTAACTCTTCACTTATTTTGTTAAGTGTCTAATGTTTATGTGATTTTCTCAGAGTTTGTGTTCTGTCAAAAGCATAATCAACAGGTTTAGCGAACATGAATCAGCTCTAGATTAATCAAATAGGTTGTTTGATTTTGTTTAGCGCAATTTATTAGATTAACGGTGATTATTATAAATGCACTAATAATACTAACCAATTATTTAAAACTAATTATATGTTAAAAATTAAACTAAAAATGAAACAAAAATCTAAAAGACAAATGTTCTGTTTCGGGGTTTCATGTTAATGCTTGTTCTGGTATTTTCCAGTTTTTCAGCAGTTAATTTAGAAGCCCAAGAAAGAATTTCTGGTGTTGTAAAAGATGTTGGTGGGATGCCATTGCCTGGTGTAACCATAATTCAAAAAGGAACCACTCGTGGAGCCGTAACAGATTTTGATGGAAACTATTCTATTGAATTAACATCTTCAGGTCAAAAAACTTTAGAGTTTTCTTATGTTGGTTTTAAGACTAAGCAAATTGCAGTTCAAGGTCAAAAAACTATTAATGTAACTTTAGAAGAAGATATAGCAACCCTAGATGAAGTTGTTATTGTAGGTTACGGTACTCAAAAGAAAGAGTCTGTAGTCGCTGCAATTGTTCAAGTAAAGGGAGAGGATTTAATGGAAAGAGCAGCTGGTATAACTAATGTTGAAGAGGCATTACAAGGAAATTTACCAGGTGTTACTACCATACAAGGTAGTGGTATTCCAGGTCAATCCGATATGCAAATTTTAATTCGTGGTCAAGGTACTTGGAATGGCTCTGGGGGGCCGCTTATTCTTGTAGATGGTGTTAAAAGGTCAATGACTGATATAGATATGAACGATATTGAAAAACTATCGGTGCTTAAAGATGCTTCTGCTACAGCTGTTTTTGGTGTAGAAGGTGCAAATGGTGTAATATTAGTTACCACAAAGCGTGGTCAAACAGGTAAAGCACAATTGTCTTTAGCGGTTAATACAACTATTGAAATTTGTTTCGAAGCTCCCAGAAAAGTTAGATTCTTATGATGCCATATATGCAGTCTAATAGTTCTATTTTAAGAGAATTAGCCTATTAATACGGTTTCATGGGGTGATTATACCCCAATGGCTATTGCTGATAGGTACCGTAACCCTTCAACTGTAGAAGAAAGTTATATATATCCTAATGTTAATTGGGAGGATGAGCTTCTTAAAGATTTTGCCCAAGATTACAGGGTGAATTTATCTGTTAGTGGTGGTGGTAAAACAGCCAAATATTTTGGAAGTTTAGCCTATCAAACGGTAGATGATATTTTTGATGGTAAAAAATATGATAGCGGTAAAGGGTACTTGGGTGAATATAAATACGAAAGATTTAATTACCGTAGTAATATTGATTTTAATATTACAAGTACTACAGAGCTTTCGGTAAACCTTTCTGGTTATTTAGGAATTCGTGAAAACCCTAGCTAATTTAAATGTGGTAGTAAATGGTATTTACGAAATTGCTCCTAATGCTTATACCCCCGTATATCCAGATGGTTTATATGGGCAATTAAAAGATGATACGTTTGGTTTTACTAATCCAATTGTTAGTTTAACCAATACAGGGTATGATACGTTTACCGACTTTCAAGTAAATACAGATTTTATACTGAAACAAAAATTAGATTTTGTAACAAAAGGCTTGTCTTTTCAAGGACGATTTTCTTTAGATAATAATATGACAAGTAGCCAACAACTAAACGATCCCGGTGCAAATGGTCTTGAGAATGTGGTGTACAGGGTTTATGATGGAGACCAAGAGATTATCCTGTCTCCAAATGGTGTCAATGATTTCAGTTTTGTGCAGTTCCCTTGGACGGTTGGCGCTTCAGAAGTACAGAACAATACACGAAGTCGTAATATGGTTTATGACTTTTCATTGAATTATAACAAAACATTTGCTGATAAACATAATGTTACAGTATTAGCTTTAGTAAGACGACAAGAGACTGCTACAGGCAGTGTGTTTCCTACAAATCGTGAAGATTGGGTTGGTAGGGTAACCTATAACTATGATTCAAGATATTTTTTAGATGTTAATGGCGCCTATAATGGGTCTGATGAAATTTGGCCCAGGCTATCGTTTTGATCTTTTCCCTTCTTTAGCGTTAGGTTGGACAGCGTCTAACGAATCGTTTATGGGTAAGGCTAAAGATAATTGGTTAAACAAACTTAAATTTAGAGGGTCTTATGGAATTGTTGGTGATGATAAACCTGGTGCAGATTTCGCATATTTAGGCGTATGGGGAAATGGTGGATCGGCATGTTTAGTGCCAAGTGTTTATGATGGCTCGGGAGATAGATCACCTTACATTTTCTATACAGAAGAGGGTGTTGGAAATCCTAATCTTCAGTGGGAGACCGCTATAAAGTATAATATAGGTGCTGAGATGTCTTTATTTAAAGGGTTATTTACTGCAGAGTTTGATTATTTTGCAGAAAACCGTGAAAATGTTTTTGTTACTGGTTCTGCGCGTAGTATAGCCAGACTGGTTTGGTGCAGTACCTCCACCTGTTAATTTAGGAAGTGTAGAGGTGAAAGGTTTTGAAATTGTATTGGGTACCAAATTATACCTTTGAAAGCGGGCTAAATCTTTTTGGTGATTTCAATTTTACGCAAGCAAAAAATTTAGTTACAGCAAGAGATGATGCAGCGGGTACACCTTTTTACCAAAAGCAAGCGGGTTATCCAATAGGCCAATCAAGATCAGCGATACCTGCAGGAATATATGACTAACTGGGACGATGTTTATATGTCTACACCAACAAATAACAAATCAGGGTGAAACTCGAGTAGGTTATTATGATGTAGTTGATTTTGATGGAGATGGTGTTTATAATAGTGCTTTTGATAATGCACCTTTTGGTTATACATCGAGTCCGCAAAGAACCTGGAGTGCTACTGCAGGAGCTCGTTATAAAGGTTTGAGTTTTTCAGTTCAGTTTTATGGAACTCAAAATGCGTCAGAGAAGCTATGGAAACAGAACATTTACACAATCAAACAGATTTGATTTTTACTCAGGATTTAGATTATTGGACTGTAGATACGCCTAACAACACAGATACGCAACCTGCATGGAGAGCAAATGGTGCTACCAACCCTAGAGATAACTGGTATGATACCTCATTAACAAGACTTAAAGCAGTTTCATTGTCTTATGATATACCTAAAAAAACCTGTGAAAAGCTTGGGATAAGTTCACTTCAAATTTTCGCAAATGGTAATAATTTGATTTTATGGTCTGACTTACCTGATGATAGAGAATTTAACGGTAATGTCACTGCAGATTCTAATTTCAGGGGGGATTATCCTACCTTAAAAAGGTTTAACTTCGGTTTTAATATGAATTTTTAAAAAGAAAATGTGATGAAAAATTATAAAATAAAATTATTAATTGTCTTGGGGCTAGTGTTGTCCTTCTCATGTGAGGACTACTTAGATAAAGCTCCAGAATCAATCATAGACCAAGAGGTTGCTTTTTCAACCTTCGACAACGCACAAGGTTTTGTTGAGGAAATGTACGCTTTAGTGGTAGATTATGGAACAGGATGCGCATACCTTTCAAGATTATATATATGGCGATGACGCCTATGGTAATAGAACTTGGAAAGGAAGTTATCAAATTGATAATGGAGACTTGGCAGGTTTAAATAGATCTAACTACAGTTACTTAACGAGTTGGCAAAATAATACTTATGGATCCAGTAACGCTAGTACTACACAAAATAATATTTCTAGAAGACCAGGTTTATGGGACGGTAGTTTAAGAGGTATTCGTAATGCTAATATTGTAATTGCAAGCGAAGATTTAATGGTTAATTTAAGCCAGGAGCGAAAAAAATGTTATTCTAGGACAAGCCTATTTTTTTAGAGCATTTTTTCATAACGAGATTATGAAATTCTGGGGCCGTTTTCCTTATATAAAAGAGGTAGCATCTGGTGAATTTACGCCACCGCGTCCTGAAACTTATAAAGAATGTGCTTTAGAGGCCAATGAAGATTACAAGAAGGCCATTGCAGTTATTACCAGTAGATTGGGATAATGAATCTTATGGGCAAAAAACATTAGGTGAAAATAGGGGTAGGCTTACTAAAGGTACTGCTTATGCTTTTCAAGGTAAAAACCTGCTTTTTGCAGCAAGTCCTTTAATGCATTTTAACAATCAACCAGGGATAGACACCTATACCTATGATACCGAATTAGCCAATATGGCTGTAGATGCTTTTGCAGGAGTGCTTAAATTAGCAAGACTCAAGGACGTTATGCCTTAGCAACTTGGGCGAATTATGACGAGGTGTTTTGGAAAACACCAACAGCTACAAGTTGGCCTGGAAGTACCGAGTTTATTTTTGCTGCTACAGGAGGTGATAAAACCACATTGCAAAGGTTTATGACAGCGGGTGTGGATAGAGCTATCCATGGACAAAGTGGTTCAGAAATTGTGAGCCCTACTCATAATTTTATACATAACAATTTTGGAATGGCCAACGGTCTTTCTATAGAGGATGATTTAAGTGGTCAATATGGCCCAACATTATATGACCCTACTAAACCTTTTGAAAATCGTGATCCACGTTTTTATAAATGGCTTATTGTAGATCGTGATGTTGTTGGAACTAAAGCAACAATTCCTGCTAATCAAAGACTAGCTGAACTTTATACTGGAGGTAAAAACCGCAGTAATGGTAGTGATAATCAACCATCAACAACAGGATATATGCATAAGAAATTTTATCCTAGAAGTGATGATGGTGATTTGCATAGTATATGGAACAATATAATAGGTCAATATGTTGGTATGCGTTTACATATGAGACTTACAGATGTTTATTTAATGTACGCTGAGGCATTACATGTTGCAAAAGGTGCTACTACGGCTCCTGCTTCTTACCCGTTAACAGCAGAAGGTGCTATTAATGCATTACGCGATAGAGCAGGTATTCCTACATGTTAACCCTGCAATTGTATGCTAATAACTAATAAGTTTATGGATGAATTAAGACGAGAAAGAAGTGTTGAGTTAAGTTATGAAGCTCATAGATGGGTAGATATTCGTCGTTGGGGAGTAGCACATTTTGAAAAATATAGAAGAAAAACATCTCTTAGAGTTTCCTCAAGATTGGTCATCATTCTACAGATAATTTACTTGTTGAAAGAGTATGTGAATACCCTAAACACTATTGGATACCATTTGAGGCTAAACAAACTCAGATTTACGAAGGCTTTCCTCAAAATCCAGGGTGGTAGTTTTATACAAATTCGTTTTAATTAATATACTAAAGAAAAAAAAATGAAGATAAATAAATTATATAGGTTGTTTACTCTAATGTGCTTAGCCGTGTTTTGCTTTTGCAGTATTGCCACAGCTCAAACAAAAGGTACAGAGATAACAGCAACCGTGGTTGATGAACAAGGAAACCCTTTAAGCGGTGTAAATGTTTTTGCCCCTAATGGCGTTCAAAGCATCAACAGACGTTAATGGACAATTTCAAATTATCGTACCTAATAATGAGGCTGTAGTAATACAAAAAAAGGGATATGAGTCAGAACTCATTAATAAGTCTGATTTAGACTGGTGCTATTACTTTAAAAAAATCACCTTTTCTAGCATCGGAAGATGATGAAATTGAAATGGGGGTTGCAACCAAAGACAGACGTGATATTATTGGTGCTGTATCGTCAATAAATACGAAAGACCGTTTAACCTATGATAATACGCAGTGGGTTAGAGATTATATTAATGGTCTAACCTTAGGGGTAAAAGGCTCTGATAATGTTAGAGGTTTAGGGAGTGCCGTTTTTGTTATTGACGGTGTATTTGGTCGTGACCCAAATATTTTAAATATGGAAGAGGTGGAGCAAATAACCGTACTTAAGGATGCAAATGCTGTTGCCTTATACGGTAGTCAAGGTAGAAATGGTGTTATTATTATTAATACCAAACGTGGGAAAATAAATAGAAAAGAAATTAATGTTAATGTGCGTTCTGGTATTAGAGGTGCCAATGGCTTTGCCTAACTATTTGAGTTCTGCGGCATACATGGAACTTTTTAATGAGGCTAGAAATAATGATGGATTAGATAATTTTTATGACCCAGCACTTATTCAAGATTTTAGAAGTCAAGTTCAAATAAATACAAATATCCAGATGTTGATTTATACTCAAATGAATACATACAGTCTTTTGTAAGCAACACAAGTATTATTTCTGAGTTTTCTGGTGGTAGTGATAAATCACAGTATTATGTTAATTTAGGTTGGAATAGTGAACGAAGATTGGGTAAAAATTAATCCAGATGCCAATGCAGGGAGTAACCGCTTTAATGTTAGAGGTAACATAGATTTTAAAGTAAATGATTGGATTACAAGTAGTCTTGATGGTATTGCCATTATTACATCAAATAAAAGTGCTTTAACTAATTTGTTGAGTGCAGGAACTACTTTTAAACCTAATGATTATGCACCTTTATTACCAGTTAATTTGGTAGATACAACTGGAATCCTGAACTTGCATGCTCTATTAGCATCAGCAGGAAAATATGGTGGTATGTTATTAGGCGGTAACACAACAGTTTCAAACTGATGCACCTATTGCTAATACTAATTGCTGGGGGATATCAAAATAATGTGTTTCGTTCTACACAGTTTAATAACGCAATTAATTTTGATTTATCTAGAATTACCAAAGGGTTATCAGCTAAAACATATTTAAGTTTTGACTTTTATGACTCGTATAGATTGTTTAATGAGAACGATTATAGAGTGTATGAGCCTACGTGGGAAGATGATAGAATTGTTGGTTTAACACCATATGGCAGTCCCGATCTAAAAGATTTAACTGAAAATGTAAGTTCTAATGGATTTGTATCCCGATTAGGTTTTTATGGATTGGTTAATTACCAAAATAACTATTACTGAGAATTCACTCTATAAATACAACATTATTAGGGTATTATAATTCGGAAAAGAGCGATGGTGTAATTCAAACAGATATAGATTCCCATTTAGGGTTTCAAATGACTTATGACTTTAAGAAAAAAATATTTGTTGATTTTAGTGGGGCATATGCGCATTCCATCAAATTACCAGAAGGTGATAGAGATGGTTTATCACCAACAGTAGGATTAGCTTATATTTTAAGTGAAGATTCGTTTTTAAAAGACAGTAAGTTTGTAAATTACTTAAAATTAAAGGCCACAGGAGGTATTATCAAGTCTGATATAGGGATTGATGGTTATTATTTATATGATGAAAACTATTCGGATGGTTTCAACTTTTACTTGGGCAGATGGGCAAAGTTCTAACCGTAGACAAGATATTTCGCAAGGAGAAAATCCTAATATGGGATTTGAAGAACGTATAGACTTAAATATTGGTTTAGAAACTTATTTAATGAATTCACTTTGGTTAGAATTTAATTATTTTAAAACAGAACTTGATAAGCAATTAACTTTTTTGAATGATAAATACCCTTCTTATTACAACACATTTAGACCCTATGATAATTTCAATAATAATGAATATAAGGGTTTTGAATTTGGCTTGAATTACAAGAAAACCATTAATGATTTTTCAGTAAGCGTAGGTGCAAATATTCTGTATAGTCGAATCTATAGCCGCAAAAAGATCTGAAATAAATGAGTTTGCTTACCAAAATAGAGTAGGAAGAGAAACTATCAACAATTTTTGGATTAGTTGATGAAGGATTTTATTCTGAGGCTGATTTTGATGGAAATGGTAATTTAAATGCCGGTTTGCCAGTTCCTAATTTTGGTTCAGTGCAGCCAGGTGATATAAAATATAAAGATCAAAATGGAGATACTATTATTGATAATGATGACAAAGTTGCTATTGGGCAGTCTAGTAGTCCTTGGACCTATGGTGTAAACCTAAACTTAAAGTATAAAGCATTTAATTTATTTATACTTGGTACAGGACAAACTGGAGGTGATGGTAATAAGTTAAGTGATAGTTTTAATAATTACTATTCAGTAAATGGTAATGATAAATACTCCGAAGTTGTTTTAGGACGTTGGACACCAGCAAACTGCAAGTACAGCAACATTTCCAAGGTTGTCATCTCAAACCAATCAAAATAATTTTAGAACATCATACGTTTTGGTTGTACGATACTAGTTTCTTTGAGATTAACCGTGCTCAGTTAACTTATGAATTTGATGATAATTTATGTAATAAACTTGGTATTGAAGATTTAAGTTTAAATCTTTCAAGGAACTAATCTTTTTGAAGTAGCTAAAAATAAAGATATTCGTCAATTAACAATTGGCGGAACGCCTCAAACTAGAGCGTATACGCTTGGTCTAAGAATGTCATTTTAATACAATACAAAATTAGAGATAAATAAAATGAAAAATTTAATAAAATATATATTAGTTGTGTTGGTTTTTACCGGCATGATTGCCTGTGATAACTTAGAACCTATTGATGAAAACAGGTTGGACTTTGATTTTGTAAATTCAAATCCTGCAGCTGCAGAAGGGATATTATTACAAGGATATTCAGGCTTAATTAATCAATTTGTATTTTCTGAAGCGGCAACCGATGATGCTGTAAATAACCAATTGAGATAATAATTATAAGCGTATGGCTCTTGGTGAGTTGTCAGCTCAATTTAATCCAGCTTCGCGTTGGAATAGTTTTGAACGCGTATTCTGGGTTAACAAATTTTTAGAAATTATTGATGCTGGTGAGATAGTATGGAGCAGAGATGAAGAAATCAACGAAATGTTTAACCTGCGTATGAAGGGAGAGGCACTTGCGCTTAGAGCATTGCATCATTTTTATGTGCTGCAAGCACATGCAGGAAAAGGAACATCAGGTGAATTATTGGGAATTCCATACTTTACGGAGTTTATTGAGGCTGATGGTAATTTTAATATACCACGTTTGTCATTTGAAGCTTCTGTTCAAGCTATTATGGCAGATTTTGATGAGGCACTTACATTGTTGCCAACAGATTATCGGATAAGTCAGGCTGCGTAGATCCATGGTATTCAAATCTTGATTTGGAATGTGAAGATATACAAGTAGTTAATGGTAGCTCAATATAATTTACGTATATCAGGTAGAATAGTAAGAGCATTAAAAGCACGTTTAGCACTTTTTGCAGCTAGTCCATCATTTTTAAATGGTCAAAATGGTTACTATAATTTGGCAGCAAATACTGCAAGTGAAGTGTTAAATACTATTGGAGGTGTTTCTGGTTTAGCATCTAATGGTGTTGAATTTTATACATCAGATAATACATAATAATGCCGAAATGATATGGCGTGGTTCTATTGGTGGTAATAGTTCAACTTATGAAAAAAGAATGTTTCCACCTTCTGTAAATGGTAAGGGAGAAATCAATCCAACCCACAATTTTGTAGATGGCATTCCCAATGCAAAACGGATTTCCTGCAACAGCTGGCTAATGGTTTTGATCCTCAAAATCCTTATGCCAATAGAGATCCAAGATTAGAAAAATATATTGTGGTTAATGGATGCTTCTTTTGGAGGTGGTACTATTAATACTGGTGTTGGAGGTGGAATTGATAGGTTAGATTCTATTCCTCAATTTTCAACAACTACAGGTTATTATCTTAAAAAGTTATTACGTCCAGATGTTAGAATTAATAATGATGGCATCTACAGTTGGTAAAAGACACTTTGATGTGTATTTTAGATATACAGAATTGTTTTTAATATTTGCAGAAGCAGCTAATGAAATTGGTGGTCCAGATCAACAGATTAATGGCATGACTGCTCGTGATGTTATTGCTGCAATTCGCAATAGAGCTGGTATTACACAACCAGATGCTTACTTAGCATCCATTACATACCAAAGAAGCATATGCGTGATCTTAATTAGAAATGAACGTCGTTTAGAACTTAGTTTTGAAGGACATAGATTTTGGGATCTTAGAAGATGGGGATTATCATTAAATGAAACAGCAAAAGGTTATTTTTATGATGGAACTAATTATGTAGAACTTCCTTCTGTTGAAATTAGAAATTATCAATCATTTGCTACTTATATGCCAATTCCAAATTCTGAAACTTTGAAGTTTTCAGAACTTGGAGCAAAATCAATGGCTGGTAAGATAATTGTGTATTTAAAAAGAATTAAAAAATATTAGACATGAAAATAAAATTAATAATAATATTCGCTGTTAGTCTTTAGTTTAATGGCTTGCGAGAATCAGGAAAATGAATTTGACGATTTTGGCTCAACTTCAGTTTATTTCCCATTATCAAACACCTATAAGAACTTTAATTTTAGGGAAGTATGATTTGGGTTTTAATGAAAACGATAATAATGGTCGGTTTGAAATTGGTGTTACCATGTCGTGGAGTTTATGAAAATAAGAAAGACAGAAAAGTGTATTTTGAATTAGCTCCAGAATTGATAGACCCAACGTCTTTAGGTGTAGATATCGGTAAATGTAAAGATATTGCCTTCTGCATATTATACCATCGAACAAACAAGTCCGGTAACTATTCCTGCTGGTTCTATAAAAGGTCGTATTCCAGTTCAACTTAATGATGCATTTTTTGATGATCCGCTTTCATTTGCAGGCGATAATGAGGTGCATTATGTAATTCCATTAAAAATTACAGATTATGAAGAATTGGATTCACTGTTAACAGGTGTGCCTTTGGTTGATAACCCTATTAAGATAAGAGGTAGTGATTGGAAACACAACCTAAAGATTATACACTTTTCGGTATTAAGTTTATGAATAAATATCAAGGTATGTATTTACGTCGTGGTGAGGATAAGGTTGTAGGAACTTCTGTAAAGGTGACAGTTGCAAATGGAAATACTGAAACAACGAATATTGATGGCTCTACAGTTTATAAAGCAGAATTTGTTGAACGCGATGAAGTAACTCCAGTATCAACTGCAGGAAGAAATATGGCGATTAGTACGAATCTTGTTAGAAGACCAGGTATTGCCAGCTAATAGTACTGTTTCTTTAAAATTAACATTCAATGCTAATGAAGAAATTACTATATCTAATGCCGATGACAATAGCAGTGTTACTATAACGGGTTCTGGAAAATGGGTAGTAGATGGCGATGAATGGGGTGGAGAAAAACGTGATGTAATATATTTAGAATACCAATACCAAGACGTTGAAGTCGTTGAGGAATTAGTATTTGGTACAGTACGTTCTAGAACAACAGTTGATTTAATGCATACGGTTAAAGATACTTTAGTAATGAGAGACAGAAATGTTAAATTCGAAGAATTTATCGTTGAAATAACAGAATAATAGTTATTTATATAAAATACTTCAATTTATAGGATAGATTTAAATAGTATTAAGTTTAGCTTATAGTTGTTTAATTAGTTTTAAAACCTCCTTTTATGTAAATGGAGGTTTTTTTTGTAATTACAAATGGGTTTTTAAATACATAAGTTTTATAATTTGATCGAAAAACTGGGTCAAATCACTGTGGTGATTTTTAGATTAGTTAACAAGGTTTTTTAAACAGTTCACTTAGCGATAAGCTCTTTCACAATGTGTCTTTTTTAGAGTTGAAGTTTTTTTTTGTTTTTTTTCAATCAATTGTTTTAAACTCATGACAGAACAGGATAGTATTTAAATAAGAAGTCTTTAATTTTAAACCTATTATATTTTTCAACCTAATTAAATCGAATCGTATCAATAAATTTAAATTCTTTTATGCTTAAAATTAAAATTTTATTAGTTCTTATTATCGTAACGTCTAGTAGTTTAAATACTATAAATTCGCAAAATAAGAAGACCAACGAAAAGCCCAATATTATTTTTATTCTTACTGATGACCAACGGTTTGATGCTATTGGATATGCAGGAAATAAGTATGTTGAAACTCCAGAAATGGATAATTTGGCAAAGTCTGGGACCTATTTCATACAGCCATAGTAACCACACCTATTTGTGCAGCAAGTAGAGCAAGTATTTTGACTGGGTTGTATGAACGTTCGCATAACTTCAATTTTCAAACAGGAAATATTCGAGAAGAATATATGGCAAATTCCTATCCAACTTTGCTAAAAAACAATGGGTATTATACAGGTTTTTATGGTAAATATGGCGTTCGTTATGAGAATTTAGATAAACAATTTGATGAGTATGATGATTATGATAGAAATAACTCATTATAAAGATAGAAGAGGTTATTATTATAAAACAATTGATAATGACACCGTACACTTAACAAGATATACCGGTCAACAAGCTATCGATTTTATTGATAAAAATGCTACAAACAACAAACCATTTTGTTTATCCTTAAGTTTTAGTGCACCTCATGCACATGATGGTGCTCCAGAGCAATATTTTTGGCAAGCAGAAACCGATAAATTACTTGAAAACACAACCATTCCAGGTCCAGAATTAGCAGATGATAAATATTTTGAGCACAACCTAAAATTGTTCGAGACGGTTTTAACAGATTGCGTTGGACCTGGCGTTACGATACCCCAGAAAAATACCAACACAGTTTAAAAGGCTATTACCGAATGATTTCTGGAATTGATTTAGAAATTGCAAAAATTCGAGAAAAACTTAAAAGAAAAAGGAGTTGATAAAAATACGGTTATCATCTTAATGGGTGATAATGGGTACTTTCTTAGGAGAACGTCAATTGGCAGGTAAATGGTTAATGTACGATAATTCTAGTTAGAGTTCCTTTAATAGTTTTTGATCCAAGAGTAAACAAACATCAAGATATTGACTGAAATGGCATTAAATATTGATGTACCATCATACTATTGCCGATTTAGCGGGAGTTAAAGCTCCAAATACTTGGCAAGGAAAAAGTTTAATGCCACTAGTAAAACAAGAAACAAATACAATAAATAGAGATACCATTTTAATAGAACATATTATGGGATTTTACAGATATTCCACCAAGTGAAGGTGTGAGAACAAAAGAATGGAAATATTTTAGATATGTAAATGATAAAACCATTGAAGAACTATATAATTTAAAAAAAGATCCTAAAGAAATTAAAAATTTAATAGGTAATAAAAAATATAAAGATGTTGCTGATAAACTACGATCAAAACTTGATGAATTAATCAAGAAAAATAGCGACGAATATCAGAGCAGCACCAACAGATTTAACGGTAGAACTTATAAGAGAACCAGATTCTGATGTTAAAATTTTCGATTTAAAACCAGAATTTGGATGGACAGTGCCTTTAGGTTCAAAATTTCAAGGTGCTTATCAAATATTGGTAGCATCAAATAAAAAAAGTATTGATGCTAACAATGGAGATATTTGGGATAGTGGACAAGTACGTTCTATAGAGTCCACAAATGTAGAATATAATGGAAATCCGCTTCGAAATAGGAAAAACGTATTACTGGAAAGTAAGAATTTGGGATGAAGAAAACCGTTTGGTCGATTATTCTGAAGCACAAAAATTTACGATGGGACAAAGTGATAGTTATATCATTTCAACAGAAAATAAATTTGTTACTACTAAAATAAAACCAGTAAAATTTGAAAAACGAGGTAATTTCTATTTTATGGATTTTGGTAAAGCGGCTTTTGCAACAATGGATTTTACCTACAAAGCAAAAACACCACATACATTAACCGTTAGAGTGGGTGAAATGTTAGATGATAAAGGCAATGTAAACAGAACACCTCCTGCCAAAAGTAATATTCGTTACCAAGAAATTAAAAGTAGATGTAAAACCTGGTCAAACCAATATATCAAATTCAAGTTACAAACAGATGAACGAAATACAAGACCAAATCAAGCAATTCCATTACCAAATGGATTTCCACCATTGTGCCTTTTAGATATGCTGAAATTGAAGGTGCTCAAGAATCAATTGCAGCAAATGATTTTGAACAATTAGCATTTCATACCTATTGGGATGAAAAAGCCAGTAGTTTTAAAAGTAATAATGATATTTTAAATCAAGTTTGGGATTTATGTAAATACTCTATAAAAGCAACAACGTTTAATGGGTTGTATGTAGATGGAGATAGAGAACGTATTCCTTATGAAGCAGATGCCTATTTAAATCAATTAAGTCATTATACAACCGATAGAGAATATGCCATGGCAAGACGTACCATTGAGTATTTTATGAAAAACCCAACATGGCCAACAGAATGGCAACAACATGTGGCTTTATTAATTTATGCCGATTATATGTACACAGGCAATACAGAACTTATAGAGCGTTATTATGAAGCCTTAAAACATAAAACACTTTTATGAATTATCCAATGAAGATGGTTTAATTACTTCAACAAAAGTAGATACAGAATTTATGCAAAAACTTGGTTTTCCAGATGGTTATAAAAAACCATTAACAGATATTGTAGATTGGCCATCAGCAAATTTTAACGGTAGTAAAACCAAAGGAGAACGTGATGGTTTTGTATTTAAACCATACAGTACTGTAATTAATTCATTCTTTTATGAGAATATGAAAATTATGGCAGAGTTTGCTAAAATTCTTAGGTAAAACACAAGAAGTCTTAGATTTTGAATATAGAGCAGCAAAAGCTAAAAAAGCTGTTAACGAACAAATGTTTGATAAAGAACGTGGTATTTATGTAGATGGTATTGGTACAGACCATGCATCTTTACATGCCAATATGATGCCATTGGCATTTGGATTAGTTCCTGAAGAACATTACAAATCTGTTGTAAATTATGTAAAATCTCGAGGTATGGCATGTAGTGTTTACGGTTCTCAATTTTTAATGGACGGTTTGTACAATGCAGGTGAAGAAGATTATGCGCTAGATTTATTAGCAAGATACAGCAGAAAGAAGTTGGTATAACATGATTCGAATTGGTTCTACGATAACTTTAGAAGCATGGGATAATAAATATAAAAATAATTTAGATTGGAATCATGCATGGGGTGCAGTACCTGCAAATGTAATTCCAAGAGGATTATGGGGTATTAAACCTAAAACACCAGGATTTGGTATTGCTACTATTAAACCTCAAATGAGTAAATTAAAATCATAGTGAAATCGAAGTGCCAACGGTTAGAGGAACTATTAAAGCAAAGTATAAGTACAATGGTGCTAGATTGCAAACCTATGAAATTGAAATACCAGGAAATATGGTGGCAGAATTTTCATTGAATAATTTAATGGTAAAGATTTAATTCATAACGGTGAAAAAGTACCATCAGCATTTGAAAGTATCAGATTGTACCCAGGAAAACATATTATTCAACTCAAAATAAATTCATTTTAGATTTTAATTGATAAAAATGAAACGAGCCAGCATAGCATTACTATTAATTACCGTTTTTTTATCGCTTAGCTATGCCCAAGAGAAACAATTAACTGTAAGTATAACTGATGATTCCAAAGTATCAGATTTCGGGTTGTTTTTTGATGGTACACAGGGAGTTAATTATCAGTTTTCTCGACGTATATCACCTCATGGAGATTGTATTGATGTGGTTAACGGCTATGTTTTTGTTACTTGGTATAAGGGAGGGATAGATAAGCGCAATTTAATGCTATCTAGAAAAAACTTAAATATTGCTAATTCTAATTGGGTTACTATCGAATTTCCTCACCAACATGTCGGTTATCAAGGTACAAACCCCACCATTGGAGATTCACATAATACAGCAGCTATTGGTATTAGTACTATAGATAATACCATTCATTTAATTTACGATATGCATGCATATAGTCAAGCATCATTACCAAACGATTTTTTTAATTATTCTGTTTCCATACCAAATGCCGCATTTGTTCCAGACGTAGAGTTTAACTTAAGTTTATTTAATCCGAAACGTAACTATCTAAAAATAGGTCAAAGCTATGAACGGATTACGTATCCAATGCTACACAGAGCAAACGATGGCAGTTTGCTAGTTAGATATAGAATTGGTGGTTCAGGTAACGGCGATATTTTTATGGCACATTATGATGGTAACGCATGGACCAACAACTGGCTTTTTCAAGATGGTACATTGCCATTACCCAACAGAAATAGTTTATACGGTGGAGAACGTTTTTTAAATGGTAAGTTTTATTCTGGTTTTTCAATTCGATATTCTACTAATAATGATATTAGCACAAGTAATGGCTATTCCATAAATAGCGGCTTATACTATGCTTATACTAATGATATCCCTAAAAATCAATCGAGTCAATGGTTTAATGCAAGTAATAATCTCATAACGATACCAATTCAAAATAATTTTGATCCCAATTTAGATCCTGTTAAAATTGCAGAACCCGGAGATGATTATGGAACTGCAACCTACCCAAGAACAACGTCAGACCCATCTTGGACAGTTACCGAAAATGGTACTATACATTTTATAACTCGAGTTGATAATATTAACGTGCATTACTATAAACTAGCAGCAGCAACCACTTTTTCTAAAGCCAGTGGTGGTCTAATTCCTAACCCTGAAGTTCGTGGTGAAATATATAGTTATAAAAACCATGTATTTATGGTTGAAATTATAGCTGGCAAAGTAAATGTTAAAACAACCAAAGAAGGTACTAATGATTGGAAAATAGTTTATACAGGTACTGAACCTACTAATTTTATGCATTTTGATGCTTTTGTTGAGAACGATAAGCTTTATGTGTATTTAATGGAAAATGCGAGTGGTGATGCGCGCCCTTTACACCTAAAAGTTTTTACATTATCTGAAGAAGATGTTCCAGTAGTACTACAGCCAGATTATGTGCTTGAGGCTGAAGATTTTACAACGGCAACTACTGGAGTGATAGTAGGTACAAATTCAAATGCATCTGGAGGTGAATTTATCGACTCATTTGCGTCTAACCAATTCTTAGAATTTAAATTTCAAGTAACAACAGCTGGTACATACGATTTGGTTTTATTTGCCGCCAATAGAAATAGAGATGATTCTAAAATGGATATCGAAGTCAATGGTGTATTATTTAATAACTTTTTTGTAACGCGAACATTTGATTGGAATATTTATTTAGAAACCATGATACCTAATGTAAATTTAATTGCAGGCGAAAACACTATAAGACTGACTCAAAAAACATCATTATCAAGTGAACCTGATAAAATTGAGTTATACCTAAAATCAGCCTTGAATATTAACGAATTTGATATAAAAAACATTAATGTATATCCAAATCCTAGTAAAGGTGTTTTTAATATTCAATCGAATATTATTAATCTTAAATATGTTCTATTTAACCTGCAAGGCCAAATTTTAGAAAAAGGTAATGTTATTCAAAATCAGGTCGATTTTTCAAAGTTTGATACTGGTATTTATCTACTAGAATTAGTCAACGAATCCAATAAATTAATGAAAAAGATCATTCTAAAATAAAATCAACGATTAAATAAGTTATGTTAAAACAATACATTTCACTTTTATTAATAACAATATTTTTTACCACGTTTCATGCTCAGAAAAAAAGTGTGAAAATTGATGGTGAATTAAAAAAATGGCATCGAATTACTTTAAATTTTGAAGGTCCTGAAACACTAGTGAAATGGATGAAAATAATCCGTTTCTAAATTACCGTT
The DNA here is from genome assembly GCA_963704215.1 of uncultured Flavobacteriaceae bacterium. Classification (GTDB taxonomy): domain Bacteria; phylum Bacteroidota; class Bacteroidia; order Flavobacteriales; family Flavobacteriaceae; genus Mariniflexile. The sequence goes on along the minus strand of CAVPHK010000006.1, from coordinate 300,300 downwards.
TAGATGTTACTTTTAAGAATGGAAATAAAGTATATGTAATTCCTGGATTTTATGCTGCCGATGGAAATGCAGCCGAAACAAGTAGTGCTTCAGGTAACATATGGCAAGTTCGATTTACACCAGATGCTATAGGTGAATGGACGTACACCGTATCCTTTAAAAAAGGAAATAACATTGCTAGTTGATAATGATAATGCTAAAAAAGCATCTAAGCTGGTTTTATGGATGGTCAAACAGGAACATTTACCATTCTTCCATCAGATAAAAAAGGTATAGATAATAGAGTAAAGGACGAGTTAAAATATGTAGGCGAATCCTATTTAAAGTTTGCAGAAAGTCAAAAATACTTTATAAAACTTGGTGTAGATGCCCCAGAAAATTTATTAGCGTTACACAGATATCGATGTATCTACAAATGCTTTGGGTTTTCAAAAAGCATGGGAACCACATGCTAAAGATTTTGACAACGACTGCAAAACCCTTATTTATGGCAAGAAGACAAAAGGTAAAAACCTGTTAGGAGCCATAAATTATTTGGCAAACGAAGGTTTGAATGTTTTTTCATTTTTAACCTTTAATGTAGATGGTGATGATAGAAATATTTTTCCGCATTTATTAAAAGTGCCTGTTGAAGAATATGAAGCCTATGCGAGTGTTAAGAAGAACAAGGAAGCTTGGGAAACCATGTTTCATAAAACAAGATTTGATGTTTCAAAACTAGACCAATGGGAACGCATTTTTGAATATGCTGAAACAAAAGGCATGTTTTTGCATTTTAAAACCCACGAAACAGAAACCGATCATTTAATGGATAACGGTGTTTTTGGTGTTGAAGGCAAATTATATTACCGCGAACTTATAGCCAGATTTGGACATCATCTTGTCAATGAACTGGAATTTAGGTGAAGAAAACGATCAACCCATTTCCGAAGTTATTAAAAGTTGCTAACTATGTATCTAATTTAGATGCTTATAAAACATCATTTAGTAATTCATACATTTCCAAATAAAGATGATAGATATGCCGAATTAATAGGAAATCAATCACCGTTAACAGGAGCTTCATTACAATTAAGTCATGCAGAATTTAAGATGTACATCCTAGAGTTTTAAAATGGCGAGAAAAATCGAATGCAACGGGAAAAAAATGGGCATTGGCCGTTGATGAACCAGGAAGAGCAAATATTGCATTGTTACCAGATGATGAAGACCCTGAGCATAATTATGCACGAGGTAGAGCCATGTGGGGAACGCTTATGGCAGGTGGCTATGGCGTAGAATGGTACTTTGGTTATGCAAGTCCTAATTCCGATTTAACCTGTCAGGATTTTAGAAGTCGCGATTTATTTTGGGATCAAAATAAACATGCGCTAGAATTTTTCGATAATTACATCCCTTTTTGGGAACATGGAACCAAATGATGGTTTAACAATTGATGAGGTATCATATTGTTTAGCAAAAGAAGGTGAGGTTTATGCGGTTTATGCTGAAGCGAATGCCGATAAAATAAAACTTGATTTGCGCCAATTTAATAAAACGTTTAAAATTAAATGGTTCGACCCTAGAAATGGTGGAGAATTACAAACAGGCTCCATACTAACTGTAACTGGAGGAAGTATTGTTGAACTAGGAGTTCCACCTTCAAGTATAGATAAAGATTGGGTAGTTCTAATAAATTAAAACTAATTAACAACATAATCGGCATTATTAAGTGAAATTACATGCAAGTAGCATAAAAATGGGAAATGAAAAATAAAAATGTTAATTGGGGAATTTTAGGCTGTGGTGATGTAGCCGAAGTTAAAAGTGGACCTGCTTTTCAGAAGGTAGAAAATTCATTTTTAGTGGCAGTAATGCGAAGAAATGAAGCCAAAGTGAAAGATTTTGCACAACGACATCAGGTTGTAAATTGGACAACGAGTGCCTCAGATTTAATTGAAAATAAGTTAGTGAATGCTGTTTATATAGCGACGCCACCTTCATCGCATTTACCATACGCCTTACAAGCGATTAAAGCAGGTAAAAATGTGTATTTAGAAAAACCAATGGTGCTTAATAGCGAAGAAGCTAAAATACTCTTAAATGCAGTTAATAAAACTAATACTAAAGTAACTATAGCACATTATCGCAGGAACTTACCTGTTTTTGTTAAGGTAAAGGAATTACTAGGAACAAACAGAATCGGAAAAGTTTCCTTAGCTACCATAAATATTAAACAATCAAAAAACGCCAATATAATAGCGAAGACAGAAGTAAATTGGAGATTAAACCCCAAAGTTTCTGGAGGTGGATATTTTCATGACATTGCGCCTCATCAAATTGATTTAATGTGTTATTATTTTGGTGAAGTAGCAGGTATTAAAAAGACTGAAACAAAAAATAAAACTTCAAATGATGTAGTAACTGGCGAGGTTCTATTTAAAAATGGCGTTCAGTTTAAAGGAAGTTGGGATTTCAATGCATCCGAAGACACAGATAATTGTACCGTATATGGCGAAAAAGGGAGTATTTCGTTTTCATTTTATGGAGATGACATTGTAGTTTCTGTTGATGGAACAGAAGAAAATTTAAGTTTTTCAAATCCAAAGCATGTGCAACAACCCATGATAGAAAAAGTGGTTGGGTATTTTTTAGGACATAATTCAAACCCATGTTCAGTTGAAGAAGCAGCACTTGTAACCGAAATTATGGATGTGTTTTGTGGTTTATAATAATAAGGATGAAAACAAATATTAAAATATTAATAAACAAAACATTAGGTGTCTTTCTCATGCTGAGTTTGTCAATGTTATGCGTTGCTCAAAATCCTATAGTTCCCAATAAAGGATTAAACGATCCGCATATTCATATTTTTAATGATACGGCTTATGTGTATGCCTCACACGATAAATCTATTGATAATAAAGAATTTATCATGGAAGATTGGTGGGTTTGGTCGTCGCCAGATTTAGTTAACTGGACAGAGCGAAGTGTGTTAAATCCCAAAGACACCTATATTGGAGAAGGCTTTCAAAGTTGTTGGGCAACAGATGTTGGCAAAAAAAATGGTAAATACTATTGGTATTTTTCCGAAGGAAATGAGCAAACAGGAGTTGTAGTAGGCGATTCGCCAGTAGGACCATGGACAGAGCCATTAGGCAAACCTTTATTAACTTCAGATTTAACGCCAACTCATGAATACGACATGGCTATTTTTGAAGATAATGGCGACGCATTATATCATTTTTGGAGTTTGGGATTATTACATCGCGAAGCTGAATGAAGATATGATAAGTCTCGCAGAAGTTCCAAAAAAAATCATCATAAACAATCCAAGAGGACCTTATAATTCCGATGGCAACAACACGAAAATGCCGACAGATGATAAACCTTTTGTTCATAAATACAACGGTAAATATTACTTGTCTTGGGGTTGTTTTTATGCCATGTCCGATAATGTATATGGCCCATACGATTATAAAGATTCAATAATAAAAGCTGAAAGTTTTGCAAAAGGCTACGATGCTCCAACATGGCCAAATGGGTTTTTACAAGGTAGTCATGGTTCTTTTTTTCAATGGCATAACCAATGGTACTATGCCTATTGCGATATCAGTCAAACAGGTAATCGCTATTTTCGAGATACTTTTATAAGTTATGTTCATTACAAAGAAAATGGAGAAATGGCAACAATACGGGTTGATGGTATAGGCGTTGGAAATTATAATGCTAATCAACCAAAAATTGAAGCTGAGGATTATTTTAAGGCAGTTGGATTTAATAAAAAGGAGTTTGGAAAGCGATTTTGTTGTTGAAACATCTAAAAAAATGAGTTCATTATATTTTCCAAATGTGACAGGGTTAAATAAAAAATCAAAACTACATATAAAATTAAATGCTCCTAAAGGTGGAGATTTTTCAGTTGAATTAAGAAGGAACAACGAATTTGGTAGTTTAATAACTGTTAAAAAATTTAAATTAAATAAATTTTACAGCAGTGATTTTAGCGAAATAACCTTGGATCTTCAATCAATAAGCAATAAAGAAAATCTCTGTTTTATTATAAAACAGAAAAGTAATAATCAATTAAAAATTGATTCTTTTTCAATCATATAATATATAAATAAATAAAATTAAAATAGAAATAAATAGAATTATGAATAAATTAGTGTTGTTACCCTTACTGTTTTTCTGTGTAATTTTTCAATCTACTGGTCAATCTAAAAAGGGATATGTAAAGTATAAAGATGCGTCCTTATCAATTGATGAACGTGTAGAGGCCTTACTTCCGTTATTGTCGTTAGAAGAAAAAGTAGCTCAAATGAGAATATTTCATGCTAATATTGGTGTTGAAGCTGATACTAAAGGAAAATTAAAACTATCTGATAGAGTTGTTGAAAAATTAAAATTGGGCATAGCAGGTATTAAAAACCCTGGAGAGCACATGCCAGCTCTTGATGCTGCTAAATTTAATAATGCACTTCAAAAATACATTATCGAGCATAACCGTTGGGGAATTCCAGCCTTGTTTGTAACAGAATCGTATAATGGTGTAGATGCCACAGGTTGTACTAAATTTGGTAGACCTATAAATTCTGCAGCATCGTATAATTCTGATTTAGTATATAAAATTTGGGATGTAATTGGAAAAGAAGCACGTTTGCGCGGTATGCACATGTGCCATTCTCCTGAAGCAGATTTGGTTCGCGACCCACGTTTTGGGCGAATGAGTGAGGCCTTTGGTGAAGATACTTATTTAACTACACAAATGGTAACAAACGCTATAAAAGGCGTTCAAGGAAATTATGAAGGCTTAGGTAAAGGCACGCACATTGGTGCAGTTGCTAAACATTTTGCGGGGTACGGACAAGTGTTGGGCGGTACAAATTTTGCTGCGATAGAGATCTCTCCTAGAACCTTAATCGACGAAATTTATCCACCCTTTGAAGCTGCTGTTAAAGAAGCGAAAACACTTGGCGTTATGGCTTCACATGGAGATTTAAATGGTATTGCAAGTCATGGAAATCCAGAATTGCTAACAGGCGTTTTAAGAGACCAATGGGGGTTTAATGGTTATGTAGTTTCAGATTCGAATGACATTGCTCGTTTGTACTATTTTATGAAAGTAGCCGAATCTCCAGAGGCAGCAGCATTAATGGGATTAGAAGCAGGAATTGATATCGATTTATATGCCGAAGACTCATATGCATACTTGCCAGAAATGGTGAAGAAAAATCCAGAAATTGAAAAATTAATAGACCGATCTGTTAGACGTGTTTTAAGAACAAAATTTATTCTTGGCTTATTTGATAATCCATACATTAATATATCGGAAGCAGAAAAAGGCGTACGTTCTAAATCTTCATTAGATTTAGCTAAAGAATCCGATTTAGAATCTATTATTCTATTAAAAAATGAAAATAATATTTTGCCATTAGCCAAAAATAAAGAATTAAAAATTGCACTTTTAGGGCCGTTGGTTAAAAATAACACCAAACAAATGTTCGAGTCGGTTGCAGGTAAAAATATGTCTTTCGTTGTTGAAAAAGGTTTCGACCTTACTGATGGAAAACAAGGCGTGCCGAATTTATTGGAAAGAGATCCTGCAGTTTTAGATAAAATGGTTGATATCGCTAAAAACAGCGATGTAGCAATTGTATTTGTTGGAGGTGATGAACATACAGCTAAAGAGGCTTTTTTTAACAACGCCTTAGGAGATAGAGCCAGTATTGATCCAGTTGGACGCGCAAGATGAATTAGTTGAAAGACTTAAAGCTACTGGTAAACCTGTCATTGTAGTTTTAAAACATCGTAGAACATTATCAATAAATGCTTTTTCAGAACAAGCAAATGCTATTCTCGATACTTGGGATTTAAGTGAATTTGGAGACGAATCGACCGCAAAAATTATATTTGGAGATGCTTCTCCTTCTGGTAAATTGCCAGTAACCGTACCAAGAGCAATTGGTCAATTACCTTTTCATTACAGTATGAAAGAAATTAATTATAAAAAAGATTATTTATTTCTAGAAAAAGGACCTTTATACCCATTTGGATATGGATTAAGCTATGCCAATTTTGAATATTCAGATATTAAAATTTCTAATTCTGAAATAACACCTGATACTGAATTGGAAGTGAGTGTAACAGTAACAAATACAGGAAATAGTTAAGGCAAAAGAAGTAGTTCAAATGTATATTAAAGATGAAATTGGCTCTGTTACCAGACCCGATAAAGAACTTAAAGGTTTTGATAAAATTGAATTAAACCCTGGAGAAAGTAAAATAGTATCTTTTAAAATCACGCCAAAAATGTTAGAATTCACAGGACTTAAAATGGAAAAAGTTTTAGAACCTGGCGATTATACGGTGAAAATAGGAACCTCCTCTCAAGAGTATTTGGAATCAAAATTTAAATTAAAAAAATAAAAAATGAAAAGATTGATATTAAAATTTTTAGCACTTATAACACTTTTTAACTGTGCTGTTTCCGAAAAAGCAATAGCTCAAAAGTCTATGGATGATGCAGCCATTAAAGCATCCATGATAAAAGCTATAGAATGGCAAGAAGCACATCCTATATTTGCCATTGCTCCAACCGATTGGACAGCAGGCGCCTATTACACTGGTGTAGTTAGAGCACATAAAACAACAAAGGATCCAATATACATGGCTGCCTTAAAAAACCAGGGGTATTGGAACAATTGGCAAACCTACAGTAGAATTCACCATGCCGATGATGTGGCTATTTCATATAGTTACCTTTATATTGATATGGTTGCTGGTAGAAAGAATTTTGTGGATTTGGAACCAACAAAAAAATTCCTCGACGAACATTTATTTGAAGATGACCAATGGAAAGCAGGAACCGATAAAAGTGAATACGGCAGAACCATTTTATGGTGGTGGTGCGATGCCTTATTTATGGCGCCACCCGTAATTAATTTGTACGCGAAGCATACCAATCAGCCTAAGTATTTAGATGAAATGCATAAATTTTATATGCAAACATACAATCAACTTTATGATAAAGACGAGCATTTGTTCGCAAGAGATATGCGTTTTGTTTGGACAGGTTCTGAAAAAGATAGTAAAGAACCAAACGGAAAGAAAGTGTTTTGGTCTCGTGGTAACGGTTGGGTAATTGCTGGGTTGGCTTTAATTTTAGATGATATGCCAAAAGATTACAAACACCGTTCGTTCTATGAAAATCTATTTAAAGAAATGTCTGCTAGAATTCTAGAGCTTCAGCCTAAAGATGGATTGTGGAGAACAAGTTTACTTTCTCCAGAATCTTATAACCATGGCGAAGTAAGTGGCAGTGGTTTTCATACGTTTGCCTTGGCTTGGGGCATCAATAATGGACTTTTAGAAAAATCTAAATATCAACCTGCTGTTATTAATGCTTGGAAAGCTTTACAGGCATGTCAGCATGAAGATGGTAGAGTAGGTTGGGTTCAAGACATTGGTGCTTTTCCAGAACCGGCCTCTTTTGATAGCTGGCAAAACTTTGGTACCGGTGCATTTTTAATGGCAGGTAGCGAGGTTTTAAAACTAAAGTAAATCACACTCCTTTTAAACCGAAAACGGATTGGTAGTGTTTCGGTTTTAAAATTCCACAAAACAGGAATGGCTCCTATTTGATTATATAACTTTAAATCGAATAGGAGCCTTAAATTTTTATGATATTTCTAAGTTTTAAACAAATAAATTATTTATTTTTTTTCAAAACTTTAAAAAATCATTTTAAGTGTTGAAAATACTGGGGTTTAAAGCTATTTTTGGCTGCTTGTTATAAGTATAAATCTAGTAATATTCGATGCGTAATCAGGACAATACAGGACAGAATATTTATTGATAAATTTTAATTTGGGTTATTAATTAATTAAAACTTTAAATTATGAAAAAAATTACTTCTTTTTTATTACTAACAATGTTGGTACTTCAAGTACAAGCTCAAACATGGACCGCAAACGGTTATTATAAAATTTCAACATCAGGTTTGACTCCAGAACTTTTTATGACAATTAATGGTAGCACGGGAGCCTTAGAATGGGCTACAGAATTAGCAGGCGCAGATCCAACACAAGTTTGGAGAATAACAGACCATAGAACCCCGGCTAGTGGTGGATTGATGGAAATTACTGCGAATATTCCTGGCGTTGGAAACTTTACCATGGCTGTCTCTGATATATCAGCTTATCCAGCTGTTACACTTATTGCAAGAGCAGGAGATCCGGTAAGTGTAGCTGCTGGTGATTTGTCGGGTCTAGACCAGTTTCAAAGGAGAAAAACTAGTCCTGCTCCGCCAGTTGGAAACAATGCATTGTTTATACAAACACCATCAGGTACTAATTCAAGATACGGTGTAATTCCAACTGCAGCAGGTGAGGCTGTTCAATTTGATGGTGGAGGAATTGATGAACTTAAATTCCATCTTGTTGGAGTTTTAAGTAACAGCAAATTTGACACAAGCTCAATTTTTATCTCTAGTCCAGTTAAAAATTTATTAAGTGTTAAAGGGCTTACTTCTAATGTTAAACAAGTATCTGTTTATTCTTTACTTGGCAGTAAAGTTTTAACAAGAAAGGTTGAAGGGCAATCTGCAATAAATGTAGATGTTAGTGCACTTTCGAGCGGTATGTACATTGTTGAACTATCTGGAGATGCTGGAAAGTATGCTAAAAAAATAATCAAACAATAGTTAGATATTAATTTTTTACTTCTAAGGAGATCATTTAATTAATTTTAAATGGTCTTTTTTTTTGTTAATATAGCAATTATAAATTTCAATTATCAATCCAGTAACAATCTTACAATAGGTTTAATAATAAAAATTATATTCACATGAAGTCGACCTACAAAGCAGGACAGAATAGTTGCAGTGTTTTTATAATATTGATTATTAACTGATCTTCAACTTAAAGTAGAGAAACAACTAAATCTAAAATTAAAATGAAAAGAATTATAGCCCTTGCCTTATTCTGTATTTCCCTGTTAACTAACGCTCAAAATATCCGTCATGTAGAAACCATAAATGATGTATGGAATTTTTATAAGGGTGAAATAAATAACCCATTTACAAACACATCTAATGTAGTTTGGGAAAAAGTAGATATTCCACATTCTTGGAATACCTTAGATATTCTTGATGATGAAGATGGTTATTACAGAGGTGATGGATGGTACAAAAAAATAATGGTGGTCCCACAGGTTTACGACAACCAACAAGTCTTTTTATTGTTTGAAGCAGCGAATCAAGTCACTTCATTGTACGTTAATGGAAAATCTGTTGGTGAAGACCATATAGGTGGTTACACAGCCTTTACCCGCAATATAACATCTGCCTTAAAAGCAGGAAAAAATGAGATTATAATTAAAGTAAATAACGCCCATAATGAAGAAATTGTTCCGCTTTATGGCGATTTTTCTTTTCTTGGAGGTATTTACAGGGATATTCAATTAATCATCACAAAACCCGTACATTTTGAAATTGCTAATATGGGTGCCAATGGTGTTTTTATTACTACTCCTTCAGTAACCGAAGCAGCTGCCAAAGTATCGGTTAAAGCTAAACTGGTAAGACCAAAAAGCGGAAAATATTTAGTAAGACAATCTTTGTACGATGCAAATAATAATTTGGTAAAACAACTAACTAGCAAGTCGTCTTTTGGAAAAGAAGTTCTAAGCGAATTTTCAATATCTCATCCAAATTTATGGTCGCCAGAAACACCCTATTTATATAAATTGGTTTCAGAAGTGTTGGATAACAAGCGTGTAGTTTTAGACCGTGTAGAAAATCCAGTAGGGTTTAGATGGTTTCAATTTAATGCCAAAGAAGGTTTCTTCATTAACGGAAAACAAACCAAGCTTATCGGCACCAATAGGCATCAAGATTTCTTTAAAAAGGCGAATGCTTTAAGTGATGAAATTCATAGAAACGATATGAAACTGCTTAAAGATATGGGGATTAATTTTTTAAGGATTTCGCATTACCCTCAAGACCCAGCCATTTTAGAGATGTGTAATAAATATGGTTTTGTAGCAACTTTAGAAATTCCTTTTGTTGATAAAGCGGCGGCTAATGAAGCAGGTAAGCAAAATAGTATTAACATGCTAAGAGAAGCCATTCGATTTAATTACAACAACCCGTGTATTGTTGCATGGAATTTAGGTAATGAAACAACCATGAAGGAACCAGAAAAACTTGGCGATGAATACGTAAAGCACTTCATTTCAACACACAAAGAATTGGCAAAAACAATAAAGGAAGAAGACCAATCCCGCTATTCATATTCTGTTTTTTTTAGAGAGCCTGCCTACCAAGATAAATTTGGTATTCGTGTAACCGATTTGGTAGGATACAATAAGTACTTTGGCTGGTATATAGAAGAGTTAGAAGATATAGACAAAAACTTAAAAAGTCTTGTTTCAAGATCGTTAGAGTTAAACCCAGATAAACCATTTATTTTAAGTGAATATGGTGCAGGTGCAGACCCTAGACTTCGCTCGTTCAACCCGTCGAGGTTCGATTTTAGCATCGAGTATCAGTTTTTATTTCATAAAGAATATATGAAATCCATCCTAAAAATGCCAGAAATTGTAGGTGCCAATGTTTGGAATTTTGCCGATTTTCAAGCCGAACATCGTGTAGATGCCGTTCCTCATGTCAATAACAAGGGTTTACTTTCTGTTGAAAGAAAGAAAAAGGATGCCTATTATTTGTATCAAGCCATTCTTAAAAAAACACCATTTTTAGCCATTGCGTCTAAAGACTGGAAAAATAGAACAGGTATCGCAGATAAAGAAGGCGCTTTGGTAGCAACTCAACCAATTACAATTGTTGGAAATACAGATGATGTAGAATTATTTGTGAATGGAGAAGCTTTAGAAAAAAAGACATTTGATTTTTACACAGCAACTTTTAATGCACCTTTAAAAGATGGAACCAACCTTATTGAAGTAATTTCCAATAAAGACGGTATCGCTTTAAAAGATTACGCCATAATAGATTTTACACTTCAACCATTTAATCTTAAAAGTGAAACTGTTCCATTTAAAGAAATAGCAATCAATGTAGGTTCTAAATGTTATTTTATTGAAACAGATAATATGGATTACTTATGGATGCCAGACCAAGTATACAAACCCGGAAGTTTTGGATATGTTGGAGGAGACGTGTTAAAAAATAGGAAAAGACCAACAACTATAGGTGTTGAAACCAGTGTGAAAGGCACCGAAAACGACCCTATATATCAAACACAAATTATTGGACTAAACCAATATAAATTCGATGTGCCAAAGGGTACTTATGAGTTGTCGTTGCTTTTAGCAGAACTAGAGACTAACGATGATAATGTTATGGATATTCTAGTGAATGAAAAAACCATTTGGGCGAACCTAAATTTAAAGGAACAATACGGAGAAGACAGAGGTGTTGCAAAACGATTTTTAATTACCGTTGAAGATGATAAAGGAATCGCGGTTGATTTTAAGGCAACAAAAGGACAAACAAGATTAAGTGGTATTAAACTTAGAAAAGTTAATTAGAATAATTATTAAAATAGTCTTTGATCAAACAGATTATGGTGGATTATATTTAATTAGGAAATAATAATGATAAAAATAAATATAAAAATGAACTCTTTAAAAAAGTTAATGTTAAGTGTTGTTTTGTGTACCAGCGTTTTGCACTCCTGCAAACTAACCAAAGAACAAAACAACACACCTTGGGTGCATTTAATAAATGATGATAATACCGAAGGCTGGAGCATTTTAGGTGGTGAAGCTACATATAAAGTTGAAAATGGGGTAGTTATAGGAACCACAGTTGCCAATACTCCAAATACCTTTTTAACCACCAATAAAAAATATGGCGATTTTATTTTTGAAATAGATTTTAAAGTGGATTCTGTAATGAATTCTGGAATTCAAATTAGAAGTAATAGTTTGCCCTACTATCAAAACGGAAGAGTTCATGGGTATCAAGTAGAAATTGACCCTTCAAAACGAGCTTGGAGTGGTGGTATTTATGATGAAGGCAGAAGGAAATGGTTAAACCCTTTAGAAAACAATCAGAAGGCACAGGCTGCATTTAAACAAAATGAATGGAACCATTATCGTATTGAAGCCATTGGAGATACCATAAAAACGTGGATTAATAATGTGCCTGCTGCGTATTTAATAGACGATAAAACAGCAAGCGGCTTTATTGGATTACAAGTACATTCAATAGGTAAGGATAATAAAAAGTTAGGAAAAGCAGTCATGTGGAAAGAAGCTAAAATTTTAACCGATAATCTATCAAAGTATTCTAAAAAATCACCATTAGAACCAGTGGTCACAAAAAATAACCTGACGTTTCAAGAAACGAAAGACGGTTGGCAAATGCTTTGGGACGGCAAGACAACCAATGGTTGGAGAGGCGCAAAATTAGATAAATTCCCTGCACAAGGTTGGACTATAGAAGATGGCATTCTTTCTGTTGCAGATACCGGGGGAGGAGAGTCTGAGGCTGGAGGAGATATTGTTACCATAGATGATTATAGCAACTTTGAGTTGCAAGTGGATTTTAAATTAACCCCAGGTGCAAATAGTGGCATAAAATACTATGTAGATACAAACATAAATAAGGGAGAAGGGTCGTCAATTGGTTTAGAATATCAAATTTTAGATGATGAATTGCACGAAGATGCGAAATTGGGCTCGCACGAGGGTAGTAGAACCGTTTGTTCTCTATACGATTTGATAAAAGCAGATCCAGAAAAACCAGTGAATCCAATTGGAGAATGGAATACGGCTTATATAAAATCTATAAATAACCAAGTTGAGCACTGGATAAATGATGTGAAAGTGTTGGAATATCAACGTGGAAGTGAAGACTTTTTAAAACTAGTTTCGGAAAGCAAATATGCCAAATGGCCAAACTTTGGTGTGTTGGAAAAAGGACAGATTTTATTGCAAGACCATGGCAATAAGGTATGGTTTAGAAATATAAAAATCCGTGTACCAAAAACCAATAAAAAATAATTATGAACAACAAACGAAGAGATTTTTTAAAGAAAGCGACGCTCGCTTCAGCTGGTATTACTATAGGTACTAGCAGCATCAATGCAATGTCGGCGCACAGTTATTCAAATATTATTGGAGCTAATGACCGAATAAATGTTGCTATCCAAGGACTTGGTAGAAGGTACGGTGCATTTATTAATGGAATTGTAGCTAAAGAAAGTAATGCATATATATCATATTTATGTGATGTTATGCCTAGTCAAATGGATAAAGCGGCTGATAAATTAGCCAACAAAATAAACTACAAGCCAAAACTAGAAGAAGATATTCGCAGAATATTAAACGATAAAGATGTAGATGCAATATTCATGGCTACCCCAGACCATTGGCATACCCCAGGCGCCATAATGGCTATGCAATCAGGTAAGCATGTGTATTTAGAGAAACCGTGCAGTCATAATCCATGGGAAAATCAACTTATTGTAGAAGCTCAAAAGAAATATGGTAAAGTTGTACAAATGGGAAATCAACAACGATCCTCACCTCAAAGTATTAAAATAATAAATGAAATTCACAATGGCATTATCGGTAATGCCTATAAGGCCATTAGCATTTTATGCAAATGCCAGAGGAGAGGTGCCACACCAAGTTAAGGCAGCGCCTCCGGAGGGACTTAATTGGGATTTGTTCCAAGGACCATCACCGAGAAAAGAGTATACGCATGATACATGGAATTACAATTGGCACTGGTACGGCTGGGATTTTGGAACCGCAGAAATGGGGAATAATGCCACTCACGAATTGGACATCGCGCGTTGGGCTTTAGATGTGAATTACCCAAAGTATGTGGACGTACAAGCTGGTAAAAATAATTTTGTAGATGACGGATGGGAAATGTATGATGAAATGTTGGCAACTTTTGAATTTGCTAACGGTAAAATCATTCAATGGGATGGTGAGAGCAGAAACGGTTATAAAAAATACGGAAAAGGCCGTGGAACTATTATTATGGGAACCGAAGGCTCCGTAATTATTGATCGTGAAGGATATGAACTTTTTGATCGAGCAGGTAAAAAAATAGATGAAATGAAAGGTGGATCAGAAGATGGAAATGCCTTGGGAGGCGGTGGTGCTTTGTCCACAGCGCACACTATAAACTTTTTTGATGCTATCCGTAAGAAAGCAGTATTAACTTCCCCTATTGAAGTGGGGGCTATGTCTCAAATGCTAACCCATTATGCCAATATTTCATATAGAATTAATAAGGGGTTTGATGTTGATGAACAATCGGGAAAAATATTTGATAAAGACGCTATGAAACTTTGGTCAAGAACTTATGAACCTGGATGGGAACCAAAATTATAAGCACAATTTTTTTTAAAATAAGATAGGAATAGCACTCCTTTAATATAGCTATTTTATCACTAGTATCTGGAAATATGATGCCTAAAAAAATCGGGTTATGAAGTGGGGGATAGTTCATTTTTTTAAGTGAAATACATACTAGTTGCACAGGAAATTAATTTTTTGAAGTCGCAATACAAAAGCTTAAAACCTTTTGTATTGCGACTTTTTTATAACCCATTATTAAGAACCAGTAAAAAGTAATTGTTTTTAATATGAATAGTAATCTAATTAGTTAATAGTTTATGTTAATCTATTGTTGAACAGTACAAAGCAGGACAGGAAATAGTTGATGTTGCTTTAATTTTATCTCATTCGAGAACCTCGTTTTGAAGCATTTATTTTTTCGAAAATTGCTTTACTATGTCTGTATTTTTAAAAATTAAATCCAATTAAACCAAAATTATAGATGAAAAAAAAGTTACTTTTTTGTGCCTTTCTTATTAGTTATTCCTTTATTGTTCATGCTCAGTTATTTGAACAAGATTTTAGTTCTTCAAATGTCGTTTCCAGTTATATAAGTGGAACACCTAATTCAGGACAGTTTAGTGGCATGTCGCCCGATGGAGCAAATGTTTCATCTAGTATCAATAATGGTGCGTTAAGATTTAATAGAACAGGAACTGCAACGATTTATGCTTATCGAAATTTTTCATTTACCACGATTCCAACTTTTGTACAATTTAAGATGGATTTTGAGGCGATTGGCAATGTTGTAGGTTCTCAAACGCCAATTTTTAGTGTTTTTCTTGGCTCTAATTTTTCATCCACTTCCAGTGGAACTACATCAGATTACGCCAGTCGATTTGGTATTCTTGCGCAAAGCACAGTAGGTAATTTTAAAATTGGTACCATAGATAATGTTGGAGGCGCTCCCCAAACAGCAGAGTTTTCAGGAAAACAAACCATTACTTTTATTGTAAATAACTCAGGAAGCAATCAAACTTATTTGGCACCCGATGGAAGTACTGAAAGTGTTGTTAATCAAACCATGGATGTTTGGATTGGAACTACAAGAGGGATTAATGATTTTTCTCTAAGGAATACTGCTTCTCCAAAAGCTGATATTACAGGATTTAAAATTCAGGCAACTTCGCAGTCAGGTACGGGTATTTATGATTTCGACAACATTGAAATGAGGGATTTAATAAATGACCCTGTTACCCCTCCAACCATAAATTTACCCGATACACCTCCAGCGTATTTAAGCTTAACTTATCCACGTATTTGGACTTCGTATGCAGAAAGACAAGCAATCGTTGATAATATAGAGCAACATCCTTGGGCGGCGTCCATGTATAATCAGTTAGTAGGCAGGCAACAAGCTATTAAAAATAGTCATGCAGTAACTCCTTCGACACTGTTATCCACGATACCTGCAATCCCAGGAGATCGAGACACGCATAGAGAGCTTCTAAATACAGCGGTAGAATGTGGAATTCTATATTTTTTAACAGATGATGAAAGTTATGCTCAAGTAGCTGCCGATATTTTATACAATTATAATAAACTAATAAGTGTACAAAACCCATTATCTTTTGAGTTTTATCAGCCGAATTTTAATCACTTAATACCAGCTCGCGAACTTTTTCCACGTGTGGCAATGGCTTATGATTTTGTTAGAAAATTTATCGTAAATGCGGGTACTACAGTTTATGATAAAGATAGTAATACGCGAGTAGCTTTTAACTTTACAACATCACAGCAAGCTTTTGAAGTTATGGCTAATAATGTAATACAAGTTGGCGGTAACAATTCTAACCACCCAGTTTTAGAACTTCCCGGGGCTTTGTTTAGTGTTTTATGTATGGAAAATGATACCACAAAGGCTAACTTTTTTAATACTTTATTAAACGGTGCTGCAAATTCAACTCAACCTGGTATTAATTGGATGCTTAGTAGGTTCAGTGCAGAAGAACGTTTATGGCCAGAATCTGCGGGGTATGCAAAATTTACACATGCTGCTTTTATAAAAATAATGTATGCTGTTGATAGATACAGACCAGATTTAAATATTATAGCAAATAACCAAGATTTATTAGAAAGCATTTTTATTTATGAAAACTTTCTATACCCAAATGGAGACACCATGGCTTATGGTGATATTGGCAGAAGTTTCATAGAACATGCTCATATTTTTGAAAGTATTATGAAAATTGCAGACAATAAAGGATATACTGTCTTAAAAGATAGAGCGGCTACAACACTAAAAAAAATATACGCTGAAAAAGGTGGTTATACACCAGTTATTGAAACAGATCGTTTAGAATATACAAACCCACTACAGTTATTATGGGGTTTAAATATTGATGCGTCTGTAAGTGACGCTGGAGAACCAAAATATGGTACGGTTAAGGCAACCCATGCTGGCGTTATAATGCAACGTAATTATTCTGGAGTAAATGATGAACAAAATGGCTTAATGTATTACAGTGGAGGCGGAACTTATGTACACGCCCATGCTTCAGGTCTAGATATGGAACTTTATGGTGCTGGTTATGTAATAGGACCAGATTATGGCGATGATACATATGGAACTCCTATTCATGAAGAATATGCTGTTTCTTATGCGGCGCATAATACTATTATTGTAAACGGCACTTCTGGAAGAGGACCAAAGACTAATGGAAATTCTACATGGCAAAACATTGTAGATCCAATTATATTACAAGCGGCCGAACCAAAAGTATATGCAAGACCAATAGCACAAAATTTTAGTTTTGCAAGCCAATTTTTGGAAGATAACCAAAATAACCTTGACCAACAACGTACCAATAGTATCATACGTACAAGTCCAACTTCTGGTTATTACGTCGATATTTTCAGGTCTAACTCAAACACTGTAAATAATTTTCATGATTATTTATTTCATGGCTTAGGTGATGTGATGCAAATAAATTCAGGTGGCAGTCCATTGAATTTAACAGATACCCCAAACAGATATCAAAATGATGTTGGAGATGAAAGAAAACAACCAGGATGGAGATGGTTTTCAAATGCAAAAACATCAGCACTTACTGCAAATGCTATTTCGGCAAGATTCGATATACAATTCGATAACAAATACCTTCATGTTAATGTTCCTGGAGGTATAAGTAAAGAATATTCTTCTGCTTTAGCACCACCTACAAAAGAAGTAAATAACGGGTACAGCAATAAAGACACTCAAATGTTTATTATGCGAAAATATGGTGAAGCATGGAATGAGCCATTCGTTGCAATTTATGAGCCTTCTGGAAATTCAGTGAGTACAATAAAATCTACAACTAATATTTTACATAATACTAAGGTTGTTGGTGTAAAAGTGGTTTCAGAAGTAAATGGTCAGGAAATAAAGGACTATATTTTGTCAAATGACAACGATAATACTGCTTTAAATTTAACGGACTTAAATTTATCATTCACAGGACGGTTTGCTGTAGTACGTACAGAAGTTAAAGGTGCAACTACAGATGTTTCTCTATATATAGGAAAAGGGCAGCAACTTACATTCTTGGGTCAAACACTTAATAGTGATATTGATGGTAAAGCCTATTTGGAATATACACTTAATTATGCGTTATCAACTTCAGATCGTATAAATTCACAGGAACGTATATTGGCTTTCCCAAATCCTACAAATGGCTCTTTCGAAATTAATGTACCTAAAGCTCTAAAAAATATAAATTTAGAAGTTTATAATATTCAGGTTCAGTTAATTTCATCTAAAAGTTATGATGTAAAAAACGGTAAAGTAAGTTTAGATTTAGGTTCTAATTCGAATGGTATTTATTTTGTTAAGCTTAATATAGACAAACCGGTTTACGTTAAAATTATTAAAAATTAAGGCTTTCTTAAAACGTTGAAATTACTCCAACTATTCATATTAAACTTTTAAAAAAAATGATAAAATACACACTCAATAATTGGATTTTTGCCCTTTGTGTGCTCATGTCTTCATTTGCAATATCGCAGTCTTTATCACATCCTCATATTTGGATTAAAGATGCAGAGAAGCAAGTTGTTTTAGATAAAATATCACAAAATACTTGGGCAACAAATTTGTTTAATCAGTATAAAAGTAGGGTTGATTCTAATAAAAATTCACATAAAATCAAATCCCGTAACCATTCTTAATACGATTCCTAATTTACCAGGAGATAGAAATAAACATATTAGATATTTTAACTTTAGGATTCGAAGCTGGGTTATTATATTGGTTAACAGGAGATGATGATTATGGGCAGTTAGCAGCCGATATACTATATAATTATACTAAAAAAATAGCGCAAATTTCGGGTGATGTAAATTTTCATATTGGTAGCAGTGATTCCTATTTAATAGACTCCAGAGGAACATATACTAAACCACCTATGATTTATGACCTTGTTCATGCTTTTTTAATCAAATCTGGAACTACGGTTTATGATAAAGATACAGGTACAAGAGTACCATTTAATTTTACTAATTCCGAAACTACATTTAAAAAATTAGCTGATAATGTTTTTAATCGAGGAAGTTTAAATTCTAACCATCCGGTTTTAGAAGCACCTGGTGCACTTTTTAATGTTTTAGCTATTGAAGATGATGCCACAAGACAAACTTATTTTAATAAGTTTATGAATGGTACTTCTAATCAAAATGGCTTAACATGGATGATAAATGAATGTAAGGATTCAGGGACTTGGCCCGAAGCTACAGGCTATAGTATTGGTCCGCAAAGAATCGTACTGGAGTTAATGGAAGTTGTTGATAGATATAATCCAGCTCTTGAATATCATTGGAAATAATAAAGCCATTTTAGAAGATTCTTTCTTTTTTGAAAACTACAGATTTCCAAATAATACAGAAGTTATGAGATTTGGTGATGCACATCGAACCAGTTTGAATACAGAAGATTTAATGGAACGCGTTTTTGTGATTTCTAAACGTAAAGGTTATGCCGATTTAGAATTAAAAGCTACAGAAATGCTAAAAGCATTTTATTCTAATAAAGGAGGATTTAATCCAAGTGTTTCAACACAAACCTTAGAATGGAATAATCCATTAAATTTGTTGTGGAATTCCAATATAGAGTTTAACCAATGTTAACACCAATTACGTATAATAGCTCCATAAATATCGATTATGCAGGTATTGCCATGCAAAGAAACATTAATACAGCTGATAGGGTAGAATCTGGTTTAATGGGATATACCGGAGGCGCTCATTATGTACACTCGCATTTATCGGGAATCGATATGGAAATATATGGCTTAGGTGCTGTTTTAGGTACTGGTGGAGGCGATGTTGGTGCAGGAAATAATGCCAGAGATGGTGATGAGTTTAGAAATTATCATAGAATATATGCAGGTCATAATACGGTGATTATTAATGGTACATCAAAAGGTACAGGTGTGGGTGCTTGGAAAGCAGACAATCAATTAAAAATGAATACAACGGTTACCATTGCTGCAGAGCCTGTATCCCTCGCAGACCCCATAGCAACTAATTTTACGTTTTCAGCTCAAGTATTAGACGATGCCATTAATAATGCGAAACAACAGCGCGTTTTAAGCATTATTAGAACCAGTGATAATACAGGTTATTATTTTGATTTGTTTCGTTCTAAATCTCTTGGAACAAATAATTTTCATGATTATGTGTATCATAATGTAGGCGATAATGTAAATATGGTAGATGGTAGCAATAACCCAATGGCTTTAACACCTACAACTGGAAGATATACTTCTACCGAAAGTGTATATGCAGGTAAATCTATTTTCTTTCCAGGGTGGCATTATTTTGAAGATGTAAAAACTTCGGCCAATACTACTTTACCTGTAAAAGCTACCATTCCCATGACAAAACAAGGCACAAGATACATGCACATGTTTATGCCAGGGGGTGAGAGTAGAGAATATACCGCATGTAAAGGGCCAGCAACTATTGAAGCACAAATGGGGTATGATGGTTTAAAAACACCTATTGTTACCGTGAGGCAACCTGGTGAAGCTTGGAATAAACCCTTTATTTCTATATTCGAACCTTCAAGAAATGCTTCAGGGACGGTGCAATCTGTAGAAAATCTTTACACAGGATCTAAAATTGTAGGAGCAAAAGTAACTTCGTTGGTAAATGGAAATATTATAACAGACTATATTATTTCTAACGAAAATGATGGTGAAACCTATACGTCAGTAACTCCTGAAATTTCATTCACTGGTAGATTTGCCATCATTCGCGTAACACCAACAAAAATTTCAACATATATAGGAAAAGGACAGCAATTAACCTTTATGGGTGAAACACTTTTTGGGGATACTGATGGAAAAGCTTATTTGGAGTTTAATAATGGACCTCAGCCATTTGCTGTAAATTTATTGTCACCTTTTAATAATCAATCTTTCAATGAAGGTGCAGATGTACAATTGTATGCAAATGCAACCACAGATGCAGGAACAATAACCAAAGTGGAATTTTATATTGATGGTGTTTTATATCAAGAGGATACAACGTCTCCTTATTTAATGAATTGGACAGCTCAAGGGGTAGGGAATCATACCATTAAGGCTAAAGCATATAATAGTGGAGGAAATATCGTTGAATCCTCAGAAGTAACAATTACAGTTGCCGAGGTCGATAAAACCGACTTAACTGGGGATACCTACCGTTTAAAAAATGTGGCTACCGGTCAATTTTTACAGGCGCAAACGGCATCTGCTTCAGCAGCCCTTATGAATAGCTCTGGAATTGGACAGGATAAAGAATGGACCTTTGTGGAAACCATCGTGAACAATAATACATTATACAATATGGATAGTGGGGTAACAGGTATTTTACGCGCCACAGGTAGTGGGTTTACACCTGCTTTTGCTGTTGTAAATACGGGTACAACGTCACCAAGTACAGCAACAGATAAAATTTGGACGGTACATTATTTAGCGGCCGATGACACTTATAGATTTGAGGGTAGTACTGGGGGGCGTTTTTTATATCATGATGCAGATGGAAGTGTTTATACGAATTCGGTTCCAGATACAGACGCTAGAAGCAAATGGCAAGCAATATCTACAAGCACGCCTTTAAGTACGTCTGATGAGGAATTTCAATTAAATTCCATAAAAGTATTTCCTAACCCAACAAATGGCGCATTTGATATAACGGTGCCTAAATACCTTAAAGATATTAAGGTTGAAGTTTATAATATTCAAGCGCAACTTGTAAGTTCCAAATCATTAAATGTGAATAACGGAAAAGTAAGTTTAGATATTACTAAAGAAGCAAAAGGTATGTATTTTGTAAAAGTTAATTTGGAAAAACCAGTGTTTATAAAACTAATAAAAAAATAAAAAGAGGAATAAGAGATATTAATATTTACTGTTATTTAGTAGGGCTAGCATTTTTTTGTGCCAGCGGAGGTGATGATGATTCAACAGCTGTCGATTCACCAAAAGAAAATATAGTATCCACGGCATCAAGTCAAGTGTACTCATTAAGTAATACACTTTGTGTTGATATTTATGCGGAATTCAAGAGGTATGCCGCAACAGATGCTGAAGGGAATACTATTTCCTATAAATTGAAGTTTCAGAAAACAGTTCATTTTCTCCAAGTTCGCATTCAAGTTCGGCTAGTACTTCTACTTGCAATATTATTAGTTTAAACAAAGGGAAATCTTATTATTGGTGAATAAAAGCTAAAGATAACAAAGCTGCAGAAAGCACGTACTCTTTTATAAGCCATTATTTAACTGAAGGTGAAGGTGTGTCAAAGCATTTACGTTTATAAATAGCGCACACAAAAGGATTATTCATTGTCTTTTAAGCTTCAAGTTGTTCAAGAAATAGAACAAGGTGAACTATCCAAACATGAAGCATACCGAAAATATGCTATTCAAGCACGATCAACAATTACTCAAGGGTTACGAAAATTCGGTAACTTTGATTTGGATAACTAAACCAAATGCACAATCAAAATCAAATAAAAATGAGACCCTATAAAACAAAAAAAAGCATCAAAAACGTTTTTGATGCTGTTTAATTTAATTGTTTTTGTTTAATAAATCGGTATCACTTTTTCAGAAGGACAAAATTTTAATCTTTATAAGTCAGAGTTTCCTTTGACGAACCAATTAAAAATAAATTATTTTTCCACTTTTTCATGTGTAGTATTTGCCCATCTAATTTGTGCTCTACCTCCTTGAACACGGTATGCTCCATATCTAATTTTCGATTGCGTCCCTCTTTCGGGTTCAGGAATATTCCAATTAAAGGCTTCACCTCCAATTACCGCGTTACAATAATGTATTTTTTTAGTAGCATCGCTTGGGTCTACTTTAAAACCTACCTCAAGCTCAAAACTAGTTATATCGTTTTTATTCACTCGCTTTAGCAAAACAATTTCTCTACCACTTCCTTCTCCTCCTCGTTCTAAAATACGTTCTGCATAAATATCGAACGCCACTTGCTTATCAGCATTACTACCTGTACCGTAAACAGGGTGTGCTCTATATAAACAAATAGCAGGATCATCAGAACCACCACCGCCAGTATGTTGTCCTTTGGCCTGTGCGATGTATGTGCCATCTCGACTAAAGGAACCTGCATCCGCTACTTCAAGGATTCTAAAGTTTCCTGTAAATTTAACAAATGATCCTACATTAGCGTTCGCTATGGGTAATGAGCGTTCCATTCTTGGTTGTAAGGTGTTTGCTGCATCTTGATTGTTAGAGTCAGCAGTTATATTATATATTCCCCAAGTATTTCCATAAACACTACTTTCTTTGTAATTAGCATAACAAGTTCTATCATCAATAGTTCCAATATTTACTGGGTTTGGTAAATCGTTTGAAGTTCTAGTAGCGTTTTCACCATCAGGGTTACATGTTGAGTAAGTACCCGTATCTTCATCTGGTATAATAACAGGTTCTGGTTCAGGCTCTGGGATTTCATAAATCAATATGTCTTCAGAGTAACCAAGTCCGTCTTTTGTGCAAGAAAAGAAGGCTACAAAAACAATTAATGAGGTAATTGATAATACTTTGTAAATAAACTTTGATTTTTTCATAACTTAAAACAATTTTTTTTTTTGCAAATCAAAATAATTATGCTCATAAAGTTGCAAAATTACATGAATTACATGTTTTCTAGTTGTAAAATTAAATTAATTATAAAACTTAGTTGTCCTGTACTGTCCTGATTTAAAATTACTGAGATTATAGATATGATTTCTAGCTAATTTGTTTTCTAAGAAGTTTAACATTACACAACATTTCACATGATAAAGCAGGATAGGTTCAAACGGAAAAAGCAGTTACTTTGTTGTTAAAAAAGATTTATCAAATGAAATGCAAGTTTTTATATTTTTGTTTAATATTTTCAATTTTAAATTGTCAATCGAAAAAGGTATTAATAGTTGATGTTGCATCTGAAATAAGTTTTGAGGAATTATCAAAAAACTTTAAATCCCCCGCTATTGAATACCATCCAGAAACCTGGTTTCATCTTAATGGGAATAACATAAGCAAAGAAGGCTTAACTCTAGATTTAGAGGCTATAAAACATGCAGGATTACAAGGTATACATTTGTTTAATAAAGCAGGACAACCCTATCCTGATGTTGATCCAATTAAAATTTTATCCCCAGAATGGGAAGACATGATTCGTCATGCAGCCGATGAGTGCAAACGATTGGGTTTAAAATTTACCATGCAAAATTGCCCAGGCTGGTCTATGACGGGTGGTCCTTGGGTGCCAGCAGCAGAAGCACAACGCGAAATAGTAGAATCTGTTTATAGATTATCAGGTGGAAATTTTTTTAATGATGTTTTAAAATTAGATCAGTTTATATAAAACGCCAGATTACGACTATAAAGATGTACAAGTTTTGGCATTTCCAACACCAGAAGGTGATGATTTAGAACCGTAAAATCCATCCAGAATCGAAACCAACAACAAATTGGTCCCATGGAAGGATATGTTTAACCCAAATTCTAAAATTATTGTTGCTGCCAAAACCACACAATTAGCAAAACCTTTAGATGCCTATAGAGCAAAAGGTATTTCAAAAGTTAACAATGAAGATACTTGGGTAAAGACAACATTTAATGGTCCAGTTACATTACGATCCATAGTATTCCCTCCATTGCGACATATTATAATGGAAAACCAGTATCCTCAAGTTGATGTTGATATTAAGGTTGAAGCTCTTGTAGATAATAAACTAAATGAAGTTGTGGTAATCAATATTCCAGATGGTAATTGGAACGACCGGCAAAAATACCTTACCTTGGCGATTCCCGAAACCACTTCAACCGAGTTTGTTTTTACTTTTTTAGGCGCACATAGCATTGTACCAGAGTTTATGCATTTAACGTCAAAACCAAGATTGCATAATCATGAGGCAAAAGCAGCTAAAGCGATGCGACGTCTTGAAAAAGAGGTGCAATATGTATATTCGAATAACACTCTTATTCCTTCAAAAGATATTATTAATCTTTCAGATAAAATGAATTCTGAAGGTAAATTAACTTGGGAAGTTCCAGAGGGCAATTGGACTGTAGTTCGTTTTGGACATATTAATATGCGATTAACAAATAAACCAGCAGTTCCCGAGGCAACAGGTTGGGAATCCAGTAAATTAGATAAAAAAGCGATTGAAAACCATTTGCGAAATGGCATGATAGGTAATTTAATTAAAGATGGAGGGCCTATTGGTGATGGTAAACTTACACGGACTTTTAATAGATAGTTGGGAAAGCCATATTCCTACTTGGACCATGAATTCTGAAGATATGTTTACTGAATTTGAAACACGTAGAGGGTATAGCATGAAAACCTATTTGCCAGCTACTATGGGCTATATTGTTGAAAGTCCTGAAATAACTACGAAGTTTTTAAGAGATCTTACGTCAAACAATGGATGAGGTTTATATTGATAATTTCTTTACACATTTTGCAACGGTTGCCCACGATATGGGAGCTAAAGTTTATACAGAAGGTGCAGGTGGTGAAGTACTGCCAATAGACCCCATGCGATATTATGGTGTTAGTGATATTCCAATGACCGAGTTTTGGTATCCTTCTGCACCATCAGCTCAAAATGAATATGCAAAACCTATTTATAATGCCGCTTCTGCAACACATTTATATAATAAGCCTGTATTAGCAGCAGAAGCCTGTACTCAAGTTGGAGTAAAGTGGAACGAGCATCCGTTTAGCGTAAAATATTTAATAGATTATAATTTTGCAAAAGGCGTAAATCATTTGGTATTTCATACATTTTCACATACCCCACAAACCAATGTGTATCCAGGGTCTAGTTTTGGCGGAAATATTGGTTTTCCGTTAGTAAGGCAACAAACCTGGTGGAAATACATGCATGATTGGACCGATTATTTAACAAGAAACCAATACATGTTGCAACAAGGCGAATATGTAGCAGATGTACTTTGGTATTATGGAGATCAATTTTGAGCGCCCGCCTTTCGATTTAGATTATTTTCCAAAAGGCTATCGATTTGATTATTTAAATGCTGAAATATTACAGGAAAAGTTAAGTGTTATAGATGGTAAAATTCATGTGAAAGATGCTGGTAGATTATCGTGTTATATTATTACGAGATTCCAAAGATATGCTACTTTCAACAGCCCAAAAATTAAAAGAATTGGTATTAGCTGGTGCTGTTATTGTGGGAGATAAACCTACAGATTCTCCAAGTTTAATGGATGATGAAAATGATTTAAAAGAACTTCAATTTATAGCAGATGAGTTATGGGGAACTACTAAAAGCAGGTGTTAAACAAGTAGGAAAAGGAAAAGTATATTGGGGAAAAACACTCGATGATGTTTTAAAAGAAGAAAGCATTTCTCAAGATGTTATTGTTCCTGAAGGATTGGACATCAATTGGATTCATCGAAAAACAGAAGATGCCGATATTTATTTTGTAGCATCAAAGCATAAAGAACCAATTGATGTAACATTAAGTTTTAGAGTAAATGATGTAAATCCACAAATTTGGGATGCTTTTACAGGAGAACAACAGGATGCTAAAATTTGGAGCAAATCAAATAGACAGAACAAACGTAGTATTGTCTTTGCCTTCAAATGGAAGTGCTATTGTTGTGTTTTCAAAAGAAGATAAAGAGCCTTATGCATCAAAAGTAACATATAATAATGAGACTGTTTTAGATACTGAAACAGGATGGTACAACATTCATAATTCAGAAGATTATCCAAAAATATCTTGGAAGGGCGATGAATTTATGGCTTCAGTTTCAGGAGACTATATTTTCGTTCAAAATGGACAATGAAACAAAGAAAACAATTTCTATTAAAGAAGAAGTCACTTCAAAACAACTGGAAATTAAGTTTTGATGAAGGTTGGGATACTCCAAAATCTATTGAAATTCCAGAATTAAAATCTTTAACCCAATTAGAAAATGAGGCTATAAAACATTATTCAGGAACAACTACATATTCAAAAATAATTCAACTTAAAAGATACAGGTAAGCATACTGTTATTGATTTAGGAGATGTTGCAAATATTGCAGAGCTATGGTGTAATGGTAAAAAAGTTGGCGTAAAATGGGCACCGCCTTTTGTGTTTGATATTTCTGAATGTAGTAAAAAAAGGAGAAAACAACCTTGAAATTAAAGTTACCAATACTTGGCGCAATCAATTAATTTTTGATAATTCTCGTCCAAAAAATCAAAAGAAAACTTGGACTACAAGTCCACCAAAAAAAGAGGAAACTGAATTAGAAGATTCAGGTTTAATTGGTCCAGTAATTTTAAAACAAACATTTTAATCGTCGTGTTTTTCTGTAAAACTATAGCATTTCAATGCTTTGCGTATGGTCTTAAAAAAGGGGGTTTTATTGAATAAAACAAGCTTTTTTTCTTAAAATCAGGATAATACAGGACAGGATTATATAGGGTTTCTACGAATTTTAGGGTAGATTCATTTTCTTAAGGAATCTACCAACAACTAATTTAAGACACCTATGAAAAAAATTACTTCTAAAATTTTAATGCTTTTGGCATTAGTTTTTTTTTCTACTCCTGTGAAGTCTCAAGTAACGCTAGAAACAGAAATTAAGATTACAGACTTTGCCATGTATTTTGATGGTGTTAAGGTAGACTTAAATCATACAGAAAATTCTACAACAGGTTACGATTATGTTTATGGTACAGCACTTACACCACATGGCGATTGTATAAAAGCTTACGGTAAATTTGTGTTTTTAACCTGGTATAGAGGGGGTAAGCTAGACCGCCACGTCATGCTTTCACGCTACAATACCGAAACAGGAATTATAAAAACCATTGAATTTCCACATCAGCACACCGGTTATAATGGAAAATGGTGGATTGGTGAAACCCATAATACTATTTCTGTGGGTATTTGCCCAAAAGACGAAACAATTCACATGCTTTATGATATGCATAGAAATGGAAACGTTCCTGAGTTTGCTAATGATTATTTAAGATATTCTTATACCGTTGCAGGTGCGGCTACCGTGCCAGATGACGAGTTTACTATTGCTAAGTTTGTCCAATCGCCAAATAACAACTACAAACACTTGTCGTTTTCTGGTATTACCGATGAAAACACCACCAAGTTGTTAACCTATCCCGATTTTTTCACCAACGACCAAGGGGATTTATTCATGAAAAATAGATTCGGATATTCTGAAAACGGTAAATTTTTATTTGCCAAATACGATGGTACGGGTTGGGTTGGATATACTGATTTTAATAGATCGAACGCTTCTAACTACGAAAGTTCATACAACTGGGGCTTATATGGAGATATCAAATACCTTAATGGTAAAATAAGAGTTGGGTTTCAGCAAAGGGCTAACATTAATAATGATAAATACCTTTATCAAAATGGGTTTTATTATGCTTATTCTGATGATCCAAATGGGGTAACACAGTGGAAAGATCATGCAGGTGTTGGGTTTACAAGACCTATGTCGAATTCAGATTTGATTAAAATTTCTGAACCTGGTGATTTAGTTGCTACAACACAAATAGATATGGTGTATATGGTGAGCGGGTTTGATTGGACGGTAACAGATAACGAGGATATACATTTTATTGGCAGGGTAAAAGACAACAGTACAACAAGCACCACCGCAGGACAAACAAAGCAGGTACATACCTATAAACCAGCGGGTGCAACTCATTTTATTACAACCACTGATTTTTCTGGAGCAGAAGCAATTTACGCATCGGGTGATAAAATTTATCTAATTGGATTAAATGCTTCAGGAAGACCTTTTGTTGATGAAGCTCTGGGTGGAACCAATTTGTTTACAAGAGTATATGAAGCAACTTCAGGAAAACGTTTTAGAAAAGGGCAGGTTTACATTTATGGAGGTAAACTATATTATTATTTATTAGAAAATAATTCTTTAGATAACGACGATACACAACCCACCTATTTGCAAATCATAGACTTAAATATTCAAACGGGTCCACAACCATTTGCAGTTAATATGTTAACTCCAACAAATGCTCAAACTTTTAAACAAGGTCAAAACGTGCAATTATATGCAAATGCAACAACTGATGAAGGTGAATTAACTAAAGTGGAATTTTACATTAATGGTAGTTTGTACCAAGAAGATACGACGTCTCCTTATTTGTTGAATTGGACACCGTCGGCTATAGGCAATTACACCATTAAAGCCAAAGCATATAATAGTGGTGGAAATAACATTGAATCTTCTGAAATTACAATAACCATTAATCCAGTCGATAAAACCGATTTAACTGGTGATACCTACAGATTAAAAAATGTGGCGACTGGTCAGTTCTTACAAGCACAAACAGCATCTGCTACTCCAGTACTTATGAATAGTTCTGGTATTGGACAGGATAAAGAATGGGTTTTAACCAAATCCACAACTTTTTATAATATAGATAGTGAAGTAACAGGTATTTTGCGTGCTACTGGTAGTGGCTTTACACCTGCCTATGCAGTTGTAAATACGACTAAAGCATCACCCGCCACAGATTCGGATAAGGTATGGACGGTGCATTACATTGAAACCGATGATACGTATAGATTTGAGGGTGGCACTGGTAGCCGTTTTTTATATCACGATATAGATGGAAATGTTTATACAAGTTCGGTGCCTGATACCGATGCAAGAAGTAAATGGCAGGCCATTTCAACTAGTCAACCTTTAAGTGTTTCTGATAAAGAATTTAAGTCATCTTCAATAAAAATTTATCCAAATCCAGCAGAGGATAAATTTACAATTGCTTTTCAAAATAGCGATAAAATTAAAAGTATCGAAATCTATAATATTTTAGGAAAACGTGTCTATAAAAAAACTTCAAAAAGTAATGTTTTAGAAGTTGAAAATACTGGTTTTAAAACAGGTATTTATTTAATAAAAGCTTTCTCAGAAGATAACCAAGAGTTTCATTCTAAGTTGATTATAAAATGATTAATAATTAAAACAGACTAGAAAAAAACAGACTAATTAAACAAAAAATCAAATTAGCTATGAAAATAAATACTTTTAAATCAATATTATTTCTGGGTTTTACCCTTTTTTCACTTTGTTTAAGTGCGCAAATAACAGCACCAGATGAAGATACAGGTCCTTATACCACTTGTAACGCAGATGGAGCAAATGTCACTAGAACATCGGATGATTTACCAAACCCTGTTAATGTAGGAACAATTGATGACCGAAGTTGTTATGCCAATTACAAAGAAAGTACAGTTAATGGTACTGTTTGGGGGAATTATAATATTACCTATAATTCCAATAATCAAGACTCTAATGGGTTGCAACCTCGAATAGAGCGTTCATTATCTAGGTCTCAGGGCACAGGAGTGGGCAGCTACGCGCGTTTCACAGGAACCTTTAGGATTCTTGAGGTAGGTGATGCAGGTTCTTTTAGTCAAGATGGTTCTTACATCGCACAGGCCAAAGGAAAACATACTGGCGGAGGTGGTTCTAATGACCCCGCTATTTGTTTGTATTTAGCAAAACCCGTTTATGGAACTGGTCCTAATGCAGATAAACAAGTAGCGTTTGATATTTATGCCGAACGGATCTTATATCGTGGTGGAGAAGGAAGCGGAAGGGAAGTCGTTCTCTTAAAGCGAGTAAATAAAAATGATGAAATTGGCTTTGAACTCGAAGTTGGTTTTAGAGTTGATCCAAACGACGCCACAAAAAAAATTCATTATTGCGATGCTGTGATTGGAGGCGATGCTTTTAATTGGAATATTCCAGAACCTTATAGAGGTCTAGAATCGGGGATTCGATATGGTGCATACCGAGTTAAAGGAGGTAGAGCTCAAATTAGATGGGCGAATACAACATACCAGAAAGTAGAAAATGTGGACACAGGTAACCCACCAGATCCAACACAAGAAGTTTTTAGTATGAAGAATGTTGCAACGGGGAAATTTTTAACAGATGCGGGAGTAAGTGCTACGGCAGTTACCATGAGTGATACAGATGACGCACAAAACACGCATTGGACCTTTATACAAAGTGGCGCTTATTATAATATCGATAGTGAAACTTATGGCATATTAAGAGCGCCAGGTTCTGGCGGCCCGGGAGGTGCTTATATAGTTGTTAGTACTGGTAATCTGTCGCCATCAACTGATACTGATAAAATTTGGACGATTTATTATAACGAATCTGATGCTACTTATAGGTATGAATCAGGTAACAGCGGAAGATTTTTATATCATGAAGTTAATGGAACCGTAACCCATATAATAGCACAAGAGAATGACGAAAGAAGTAAATGGCAAGCCATTTCCAAAAGTGCTTTAAGTGTTTCTGATGCAACACTTGGTGCATCTTCAATAAAAGTATATCCTAATCCAGCAGAAGATAGCTTTAGCATTTCATTTAAAAATGTAAACAATGCGAAGGTTCAAATTTATAA
The DNA here is from genome assembly GCA_963704215.1 of uncultured Flavobacteriaceae bacterium. Taxonomy (GTDB): domain Bacteria; phylum Bacteroidota; class Bacteroidia; order Flavobacteriales; family Flavobacteriaceae; genus Mariniflexile. The sequence goes on along the minus strand of CAVPHK010000006.1, from coordinate 269,008 downwards.
CCTATTAGGTAAAATAGTTTATCAAAAATCAACTAATAATAGTATTATGCTGGTTAAAACTGGAAGTGATTTTCCTTCAGGAATTTACTTAATAAAAGCTTTAGCAGAAGACAATAAAGTCTATTACTCGAAATTGGTCATTAAATAAAAGATTCTTAGAATTAAGGTAATAAAGAAGCCGTCTCAATAACCAATTTGAGACGGCTTCAATTTTATTAAATACGGATAACCTATTTTAGGGCGACTCAAAAGAGATAACCCATATATTATTCTCCCGTATTAATCCAAAGCGTAACACGCGCTAATTCATCAAAAGGCGGATAAATATATATGCCACCTGTCACCATATCCATGTGTCCATCGTTATTAAAATCCCCAAGTTCTAATGTAATTAAGTGCGTTGGAGATTTTGCTATCGTATGTTTTTTAAACGAATTATTGCCGTTGTTTTCAAGCATAATAATACTTTCGGCAGTAGGTTTATCCCAATAGTTAAAACCACTAACAACAAAAATATCTTCGTCATTATCTTTATCAATATCAGTAGTTCTAGCGCTAAAAGCGCCTGGAAAATTAATGATATGGTGGTATTTAAACTTTAAATCACCTAAATTTTCAAGCCATTGCACACCGTGCCAAGGTCTTGGTAAAGGAGGGAGATAGTCGAAGGCGTCGCCGTTGGTGTAAAGGATATCTGGCTTTCCGTCTTTGTTTATATCAGAGATTGAAATTCCGCTTGACCCAAAATCGTCATTACTAGAACCCCATATTTGTTTAGATTTAAAGTTTCCTTTTCCGTCATTTTCAAAACAATATGTTTTTTCCCATTCTTGGGTAACCAAAGAAATAATATCTAAATCATTATCGAAATCAATATCTATTAGTTCTACATTTATGGGGCCTGAAAGATTTTGTAAGCTATGATTTTTAAAGGTCCAGTTTCCTAAATTTTCTATCCAAGAGGTTTCTCCGTCGTCATAACCAAACTGTGCGGCAGCTAAATCAATATCACCATCACCATCTAAATCTCCAGCTCTTACATCAGCAACACGTGCTATATTTTCAATAATAACTCGCTTAGTAAAATTATTTTCCCCATCATTTTCAAGAACAACTATAGATCCGATTCTGTCATTACTAGGAAAGAGCATACCAAGAAGAGCAACAATTAAATCTTTATCGCCATCATTATCAAAATCAAAAACCTGAACATGGGCCGGTGCTTTTATATTATCTGCAACTATTTTCTCTGTAAATTTATATTTAGGGTATTGATTAATAATTGAAACCGTGTTATTCTTTATATCACATACTACAATATCTAATAAACCATCTTGGTTCATATCTCCAACCGCAAGGTTTGATATTTGAGGAGGTTCTTCAAATGTGTTGCCAATAGCAATTGGTGTGAATTTTTTAGTGATTTTTTTTAATGCTTCATTTTCCATCTGCACTTCGCTATTTGGTTGTTCAATAGCATTATCATTGCGCTCTTTATTTTTACAATTAATAAGTAAAATTGAAAACGAAAACAGAAAAAGCACCGTATTTTTTTTTAGATATAACAGCTTTTTTGGTTGCGGGGTTGTAAGCAGTAAATAGAACTTTCTTTTTAGCATAATTATTATTCTGTTGGTTTATTGTTAATACTCATTAAGTAGTCAGTAATGCAATCAACTTCAAAATTTGTAAGGCTAGGTTTTGGCATTTTATTGCTCTTAAACAATAAAGGTTTTTCGTAATCTGGATCTATAATTGATTTTTTAATGTAGTTTCTATCAATTATAAAAGAGTATACTTTATTATTTCGCATTACTTTAGTTTCAGTCCCTAAAATGTCATTTAAAGCAGGTCCGTAAAGTTTATCTCCTGATAAAGAATGGCATGTTGCACAGCCAACTGAATTAAATAACTCTCGTCCTTTTTGTATGTTTTCTAAATTAATTTTTGCTTTCGAATCTTTACACCCTAAAAAGACAGATGAGCCAATTAAAAGAAAAAAACACAGCGTTTTTTTGTTATATATTTTTTTAAGATACAATACTGAATTTCATTTCAAAAAATAATGCTCTAAAATACATAAAATAAAAAATTCAGGAATGTGTTTTCTCTGTTTTTATCAATGTTGATATAGGTTTTTGCTATTTTAGCAAATAAATTTAATTGAAGTGAATAGAAAAAATAAATTTTTTAGTGTTTCATTTATAGTTTTTATTGGTTTGGCTTTGTCGTATTTTTTAATCAATAATCATAATGATACTCAGTATGTTGATAAAATACCTGCTGTTCCAACTTTAAACGAAGCTTCAACATCATTTCAAAAACATATTACAACTGTTAATGAAAAGACTCTAAACAAACCATCTGCTAATAATCTTGGGGAGTTGGGAATGGTTTATTATGCTAATAATTATTTTGAAGAAGCAGAAGCGTGCTTTTTATTGGCTATAGACCGTGCCCCTAAAGAGTGGACATGGAGTTATTATTTAGGATGTTTAAAACGCGAACTTGGTGATTCAGAAAATGCTATTAAGTACTTTAACAATGTTTTAGAAATTCAACACAATCTATATATGGCATGGTATTATAAAGCTGAAGCCTATAACCAAATAGGGCAAACAGCTAAATTTGAGGAAATACTTAAAAGCCTATCGGGATTGGACAATAATTTTTTTGTTTTAAAAAATTCAAAAAGAACCTCTTATTTTCCGCTACCAGATTATGCCAAATTAGAATTGGCAAAACTTTATGCCAGAAAAGGTGAAGTTGATTTAGCTGAAAAACAACTAAAAGCATTGATTTCTAAAGAGATTACATTTGGTCCTGCATATAAACAGTTAAGTATCATTTATGCCGAAAAAGGGGATGTGGAATTGAGTAAATATTACACAGACCGATCTAAAGATTTAGATGAATACACCTCACCCGTAGATACTTTGATGGATAAGTTGAACTATCATTCGAGATCTGAAACATATTTATTGAAACAAATTGACGATGCGATTAGAAGCGGTAATTCACTTTGGGCACTGGAGTTGGTGGATTTTGGTTTAAAAAATGTTCCTGAAAGTAAATATATAGTCTCGAAAGCCATTAGGCAATTTATATCCATGAACATGGCAAGAAGGGCGATACCCTATTTAGATAGGCACCTGGAAGCATTTCGAGATGACTACCCAGAGTTAATTGAAGTAGGAAGGGGTTTGTCGAATTCGGGCCTACAAATTGCAGCCAAAAGGTACCTTTTTGCTGCGGAAAAAATTGAAAATGAAACACCCGAAACGAAATCGAGATTAGCTGGCATGTTTTTTGATAGGTTAGGCATGAAGGAGAAGGCGTTCGAGATAATGAATAAATTATTAATACAACACCCCAAAGACCCTGCTGTAATAGGTGGCGCTACATTTTTATTTATTCAAACGGGAGATATGGATAATGCAAATAAGTATTTATCGCAATTAAAGAAACTGGACTCGAAAAATCCGCGGATAAATGTTTTTAATGGCATAATTTCTAAAAATGCTGGAGATATAAAAGAGTCTATTAAATATTATGAAAAAGCATTTGATGAGGCTCCTGATCAGGCGTTTATTATTAATGATCTTGTTGATTATTATTTAAATAATAAAATGTGGAAAGAACTAGTTGATTTATATAAAACCGCTTTAAAGTTTTCTCCTAATAGTGCTAACTTGCAAGTAGCATATGGTTCTTTTTTAATTAATTGTCCTGATGAAAATATTCAAAACCCTGAGCAAGCTAGAGAATTTAGCGAGAGAGCATTTATTAATAGCAAATCTAATTTACAAACACGTGTTGATGCTGGTCAGTCTTTAGCGTTGTCTTATTTTCAATTAAAAGAAAGCGGGAAAGCGCTTTATTATATTCATAAGACACTAGATTTAGCTAAAGGTAATGGATTCTCTAGGGAATACGTAGCAAGTCTTGAAGATATGTCAAGTGAGTTTCAAAGAAATATTGATCCTAAAAAATAGTTTTTTGAATTAGTATAGGTATTGCGTATTTGCCATTCGAGGTGTTTTTAGAAGAAGGAACTAAAGAATTACCCATTGCAATTGCGGTAAGTTAAAAAATAGGGCGTGAAGCCGTTTGATATTTAAATATAAGTTGTAATCTTATTAATAACAATCAATTGTTTTTACTTAAGTTTCTAAATTTCCCCGGAGCTAACCCCGTTTTAGTTTTAAACAACCTATTGAAATAGTAATCAGATTCAAAACCAAGTTCAAATGCAATTTCTTTTTGGGATTTATTGGTGTTTAACAGAAGTTCTTTAGATTTTTCAATCTTTAGTAAAATGTAATATTGCAGTGGAGAAACCCCTGTTTGTTTCTTGAAATCTATTCTAAATTTAGAATAACTTACACCTAATTCTTAAGCTATTTTTGTTAAATCAATGGATGACGTAATGTTTTTGTACATTATGCTTTTGGCACGAGACACCATGGTATTGAGGTTTTCAATGTTATTTCCTCCGCTTTTAATATTATGAAGCTCTGCCATGAGTTGAATGCAAATGCCTGAAGCCAAACGTTGGTAGCCATAGGGCTCTTCATCAAATAATTTGAAAAGTGCATTAAAATAATTTAGGACGGTAGTATTGTTACATTTAGAAATAATGGGTTGCTTTGCATTAAAAAAACCGTTAGAAAGAAACTGAGTGGCAATATCTCCAGAAAAACCAACCCATCGTTCTGTCCATCCCGTGCTTTTTTTTTGGTTTATAACGATGCCAAACACCCGGGAACAATAAAAAAACATCACCATCAGAAATTTTTATTTTTCCTGTTGCTTTACTTTCAAAAACACCTTCGCCTTTTGTGATTAGTACCATATGAAATTCATCTAAAACACGCCCTTTATCCCAAGAAAAAATATAGTGGTCTGGATGGTCTTTAGAAGGATATTCAGAATGTTTTTCAATAACATTTCGTCCTAAATTATTTACATAAAAACCCCATGATTTATCTTTATTAGAGGTTATTAGATATTTTCTATATGTATTTTTCATATCATTTTGTGCAACTAATATATCAAATTGTTAATTGATAATCCAATATAATAATATCGAATTTTATCAAATCAAAACTTATAACAAAATCTTTACATAGTCTAGTGCATGACAATACAGGATAATCAATTAAAATGTTAGGAATATATTTATAAAATCTTAAAGATGTAATGATATATTTCTTGTTTACACACTGATAATTTTAAGAATAAAAAATATTATTTAGATAGAAAATGAAAATCCAACTAAACCACACCACTTATTTAAAGTTACTTTTTTCTTTTTTTGCATTAATTTTTTCAATTTCGATTTTTAGTTGTAGCAAGCCTTCAGCAATAATAAATTACAGATTTAAAATGCGAATACCGTACAAATCCTTTAGGGATAGATAATACAACTCCGAGATTTAGTTGGAAACTTATTGAAGAAAACAAAACAAGAGGTCAAAAACAAACGGCTTATCAAGATGTTGGTGGCTAGTAGTTTAGATAATTTAGATAATAATATTGGAGATGTTTGGGATTCTGGAAAAGTAGAAATCAATCAATCTGTAAATAATACTTACGCAGGCGAAAACTTAGAATCTTCAAAGCAATATTTCTGGAAAGTGAAGGTTTGGGATGTTTCTGGTCAAGTATCCAATTGGAGTGAAACTGCACATTTTTCAATGGGTCTTCTTAAAAAAGAAGACTGGAAAGGCGAATGGATTTATAAAAAAGACCAAAATAAAAAAGACCATAATTGGTATAGAAAGAATTTTACCTTAGATGAAAATCCGGAATCAGGATTTATTTACGTGGCTTCTTTTGGGTATCATGAAGTCTATGTAAATGGTGAAAAAGTGAGTACAGCTGTGATGAATCCTGTCTATTCATTCATGAAAAAACGTTTGCCTTATCTTAACTTACGATATCAAAAAGTATTTTAAAAAAGGAGATAATGTTATTGGTATTTGGCACGCTGCAGGTTGGGCACGTTGGGGTAGAATAGTAGAGTATTACGATGCACCTTTTGTATTTAAAGCGCAAGCAGATATTAAGGTTGGTAATACATAATTTGATATTAAAAACAGATGACACTTGGAAATGTAAAAAAAGTTATAGTGCTTATATTGGTCCTTGGGATATTATAGATTTTGGTGGTGAAATTATTGATGAACGTTTAAGAGAAGACAATTGGAATACTGCTGAATACGATGATAGCAATTGGGTAAATGCTGTAGTTTTTGACAATGAAAATGCAAAAGAAGTTGGTATTGCCAATATCAATCTAGGCCCTAAAGGAGCTGTGGTTGTGCCAAGTACAGATGCTAATCCGCCAACAAGTAAAATTACGGCAACTTTAAGTGCGCAAATGGTAGAACCTCAGGTAAAGTATAAAGAAGTAAAACCTATTGGTGTTGAAAAAAATGAAGAAGGCAACTATGTTATTGATATGGGCGAAAATTATACAGGTTATTTTGAAATGAATCTGTTTAATGGAAAAGAAGGCGATACTATTACTTTTGAAATTGCCGATCATAAAGAAGTTAACATCCTCTTGGGAACAACGAAGTAAATATGTTTTTGATAAAACAGGAACAGGGCATTTTACCAACCGTTTTAATTTTGCTGGTGGTCGATGGGTTACTGTTAAAGGTATTAATTACAAACCAGAATTAAAAGATATTAAAGGTTATGTGATTACCAATGATAGAAAACAAATCAGCCAGTTTGAAAGTTCTAGTGAATTTTTAAATAAAATATATCAAATCAATTTAAATACCTATATCGCCAATACTATTGATGGTATTTTGGTTGATTGTCCACATCGTGAACGCCGTGGTTGGGGCGAAGTAACCGTGGCAGCCATGTATGGTGATGCGCTTGCCTAATTTTGAAAGTGGTGCCTATATGGCGCAATACGCACAATTTATGCAAGATGCACAAGCCGAAGATGGTAAAATGCGAGCAGTAATTAACGGTGATGATTTTGAATTTTTAATGTGGATGGCAAATAGCCCAATTACCATTTGGGAAACCTACCGAATGTTGGGCGATAAAAAACTTGCTTAGAAAATCATTATCCAATCACATGCAAAAATGGATGCATTGGTTGTATGAACATTCTAATTATGAAACAGGAGGTGCCTTAAAAATAGGCAAACAAGGTACCTTAGAATTTCCTGGTTTGGGAGATTGGTGTACGCCTAGAGGTAATTTTTGGACTTCCAGTAACTCGCCAGAATCGGCTCATTTTAACAATTGTGTGTATGCTTTTATGTTAGAAAATGCTTTAAATATTGCCAAAACACTTAGATAAAAAAGAAGATGTAGCAAGTGTATTCAAAACGTTTGGAAGTTCAACGTAAAGCCACCCATCAAAATATATACGATGCAAACACAGGAAAATATGGTGAAGGCCATCAAGTAAATCAGGCTTTTGCATTAATTTCTGGCGTAACACCTGAATCAGAAAAACAAAAAGTATACAATAATTTGGTAGACCAAGTGCTTGTATAAATTTCCATATTACGATACAGGTAGTTCTGGTCAAGCCTTATACACACGTTATTTTACCGAATATGGAGAGCGTATGGATTTAATTTATGAACTTACTAAAAGACAAACGCCACCCAAGTTATGGGTATTTTATTGAGCAAGGTAAAACCGTTTGGCCAGAGCGCTGGTCTGCTATTGGTAATAGCCAAATTCATACCTGTTATACAGGCATTGGAGGCTATTTTATAAAAGGTTTTGGAGGTATTCGTCCAGATCCTGAAAAACTTGGAATGCAAAGCATTTTATTGTAAAACCTGCTCCTGGTAGGAGATTTAACCTTTGCCAATACAAGTTATGAATCCATGTATGGTGATATTGTAGTGAATTGGAAAAAAGAGAATGAAGGCGCTATTTTTAATATTGAAATTCCTGTAAATACATCTGCAAAAATATATATTCCAGCTAAAGAAAGTAAAGATGTTTTTGAAGGAGGAAAACTTGCAGAAAATGCAGAAGGAGTTAAGTTATTTAGGTGTCGAAAAAAGTGATGCGGTTGGTAATTATGTTATTTATGAAGTTGGTTCGGGTGTTTACAATTTTAAAGTGAATGAATTACCAAAAGTAAGTTATCCAGAGCCTTTAAATAAACCAGATAATTTAGCATTAATAGGACGTATGAATGCGTCATCAATGGTTATTGATTCAGAAAAATTACCTGTTTTTGAAGCCTTTAGAGCGAATGATGAAAATGTAGAAACCATTGGAAAGCCAATGCAACATCAAATGAATGGTTAGAAGTAGAATGGTTTAAACCTCAAACGTTTAATAAAGTGCTTATCCATGAAAATGGTAATAATATTTCAAATTATAAAATTCAATATTTTGATAACCATGAATGGAAAGATGTAGCGAGCGGTACATCATGTGGAGCAAATAAGGCACACGAATTTAATACAGTAACCACCTCAAAATGTAGATTTTGTTATTACAGTCAAAGCGAAATGCAGTGAATTTCTGAGTTTAAAATATATCAATACAAAAACTAATTAATTAAGTATATGATTTGTAAGTTTTCAAAAAGTAGCTTTTTAATAACTTTTGGATTTGTTTTAAGCATGTTCTTAATAAGTTGTGTCATCGTCAGCATCTCAAGTATCAGTAACAGATTTAAGATGTGAGTACAAAATAAATCCATTAGGAATAGATAATACAAGTCCAAGATTAAGTTGGAAATTATTTGAAAACAATCCAGCTAGAGGTCAAAAACAAACCGCTTATCAAATTTTAGTTGCCAGTAGTTTAAATAATTTGAACAATAATGTTGGCGATGTTTGGGATTCTGGCAAGGTGGAGAGCAATCAATCTGTAAATATTATATATCAAGGTAAATCGTTAGAATCAACAAAACAATACTTCTGGAAAGTAAAGGTTTGGGATCTGTCTGGTTTTGCTTCAAAATGGAGTGATTACGGCAAGATTCTCAATGGGTTTATTAAAACAATCCGATTGGAAAGGCGATTGGATTTTAAAAGAAGACCAAGAAAAAACAGACCATAATTGGTACCGAAAGAATTTTACTTTGGAAGACGATGCATCATCAGCTTTCGTTTATGTGGGGTCTTTTGGATATCATGAATTGTATGTAAATGGTGAAAAAATCACTGAAAATGTCATGAATCCTGTGTCTTCATTACATGAAAAAACGAATTCCATATTTAACTTATGATATTTCAGATAAATTAAAAAAAGGCGACAATGTTATTGCTGTTTGGCACGCCGCAGGTTGGGCACGTTGGAGACGAATTAGTGAATATAGAAACATTCCTTTTGTATTTAAAGCCCAAGCTGAAATTTTAGCGGGTAGACAAAAAATCACTTTACAGACCGATACAACCTGGAAATGTAAAAAAAGCCATAGCGAATATTATGGCGATTGGGATATTCTGCGTTTTGGAGGTGAAACAATAGACGATAGAAAACAAGAAAATAATTGGAATACGACTGAATATGATGATAGCCATTGGATGAATGCCAGTGTTTACAATCACGAAGCGTTAAATGCTAAAATACCCGAAGGCAACAACATCAGTTTTGCATTAAATAGTAATAATAATAGAGAAGTTGCGTGCATTGTATACGCCAATTACAGCCGAATTAAGTGCGCAAATGGTAGAGCCTCAAGTAAAGTTTAAAGAAATAAAACCTGTTGCTATCAAGAAAAATAGCGATGGCACCTATCGCATTGATATGGGCGAAAACTATACTGGTTTTTTTGAAATGGACTTGTATAAAGGCAAGGAAGGCGATTCTATTTTATTTGAAATTAGCGACCAAACCGCAGTCGTCATGAACTGGAAACAAAAAAGTAAATACATTTTTGGAAAATCTGGTAAAGGCACATTTGCCAATCGTTTTAATGTTGCTGGTGGAAGATGGATTACCGTTTATGGCTTAAATTACGAACCGAAATTAGCCGATATTAAAGGTTATGTGGTTACAAACGACCGCAAACAGATTAGCACGTTTGAATCTTCAAACGCGCAACTCAATCAAATTTATCAAATCAATTTAAACACCTATATCGCTAATACTATGGATGGTATTTTGGTAGATTGCCCGCATCGTGAACGACGTGGTTGGGGCGAAGTTACCGTAGCAGCCATGTATGGCGATGCCTTGCCTAATTTTGAAAGCGGTGCCTATATGGATCAATACACCCAATACATGCGTGATGCACAATTTCCCGATGGTCAAACTAGAGCCGTATTAAACGAAGAAGACCGTCCTTTTTTAATGTGGAAGGCCAACAGCCCCATTACATTTTGGGAAACCTACCGCATGTTAGGCGATAAAAAAATATTAGAAGATAATTACGAGTCTATGCAAAAATGGATGACCTGGTTGCACAATGCTTCAAATTATGAAACTGGAGGTGCCCTAAAAATAGGGACTCGAGGGGAGCGTCAAATGCCCGGTTTAGGCGATTGGTGCACACCCCGTGGTAATTTTTGGGACAGCAGCAACTCGCCAGATGCGGCTCATTTTAACAACTGTGCGTATGCTTTTATGCTTGAATGTTCCATGAATATTGCGAAAGCTTTAGGTAAAGCCGAAGACGTAGAAATGTATGCAAATCGTTTAAGCATACAGCAAAAAGCAATCCACGAAATTTCCTACGATGCCAATACAGGAAAATATCTGGATGGTATTCAAGTCAATCAAGCTTTTGCACTTTTGGCAGGCGTTACTCCAAAAGAAGAAAAAGAAAAAGTAACCGCGCAACTTGTAAATAATGTGCTTTACGATTTTCCCTATTACGATACAGGAAGTTCCGGTCAGGCGCTTTACACACGTTACTTTTTAGAATCGGGGGAGCGCATGGATTTAATTTATGAACTCCTTAAAGATAAGCATCACCCCAGCTATGGTTATTTTTTAGAGCAAGGACATACCACATGGCCAGAACGCTGGTCTGCAGTGGGGAACAGTCAAATACATACTTGTTATACGGGAATTGGCGGTTATTTTATAAAAGGTTTTGGTGGCATACGTCCAAATCCAGAGCAATTAGGAATGCAAAATATCATGATAAAACCAGCTCTAGTTGGCGATTTAACCTATGCAAATACAACTTATGAATCTTTGTACGGTAATGTGGTAGTGAATTGGAAAAAGGAAAATGAAGGCGCTATATTCCATATAGAAATTCCAATTAATACAAGTGCCAAAATATACCTTCCTGCAAATACTAAAGACGATATTAAAGAAGGAGATAAACTTGCTGAAAAAGCAAATGGCTTAACGTTTGTGGGGACAGAAAAACATGATGCCGTAGGCAATTATGTTATTTTTAATGCGGTTTCTGGAACGTATAATTTTACAGTTTCAGAACTGCCAAAAGTATCATTTCCTGAACCGTTAATAGCTGCTTTAAATTTAGCAACCTTAGGCAGAATGAATGCCTCATCCATGTTTATTGAAACTGAAAAATTACCAGGTTTTGAAGCCTTTAAAGCCAATGATGAAAATGATGAAACACGGTGGCTATCAGCAGAAATCAAAGAACAATATTTAGAAGTAGAGTGGGTAAAACCGCAAACGTTTAATCAAATTATTGTCGATGAATATGAGAATAACATTACCACCTATAAATTGCAATATTGGGAAAAAGGAACGTGGAATGATATTGTAAGTGCTACAACTTGCGGGGCAAACAAATCTCATACCTTCAAATCTGTTACTGCTTCAAAATGTAGAATATATATTTTGGAAGCTAAACAAGCGATATCAATTAAAGAACTTAAAATTTTTAATAATAAACAGTCATAATAAAAAGTCATGAAAAACACACAAAGAATAAACCGAGAAAGCAGGAGTAGGAAGGTATTATTTTTCCTCCTCATCCTTTTAGTAACTTTAGTGAATTTTGTAAATGCGCAATCCCAATGGATTTGGCAGCAAGCAGACGGTCCTGCCAACACTTGGATGGCGTTCAGAAAAACCATTAATATCACTACAGTTCCATCTGTGGCTATGACACACATTGCTGTAGATAGTAAATATTGGTTATGGATAAATGGAGAAATGGTATTGTTTGAAGGGGGATTGGCAAGAGGAGCTACACCAGATGCCATGTATTACGATCCGGTAGACCTTGCTCCTTATTTGAAAGCAGGTGAAAACACCATCGCTATTTTAGTTTGGCATTGGGGACGTACACGTAAAATGCACGCAGATAGTGGTAAAGGTGGTTTATTCGTTTCGGCTAGCTGGAATTCTGATCTGAATACAAATTCTTCATGGAAGATTAAACAGCACCTAGCTTACGACCCGAATAGTGGCGGCGGTGGAGAAGATAACGGAATTCCTGCATACAGCGTAAACTTTGATGCCCGTAATGCGCTGGGAGATTGGACTGATAATGCGTGGTACACGGTGGGCTATGATGATAGTAGTTGGGGTGTCCCTATAGAGAAGGGTAGCATAAATAGCCAACCATGGGGTACATTGGTAGAGCGTGCGATACCTCAGTGGAACGATAGAGGACTGGTTGATTATGAATTATTGACTATAAATGGCTCTGCTATCCAGCTCCCTTATACAAACAATACAGGGTCTAATGTTATAGTATACGGAAAATTGCCTTTTAATCAACAGATTACACCATTTATTAAGCTGAATAGTAGCGCTGGAAAAACTATTTCTATTAAAACGGATAACTTCGCACACCAATTGTCAAATGACTATACTTCCAAAGATGGCGTACAGTCATTTGAAGGGTTTACTTGGTTTAACGGTCATAATGTAAGGTATATAATACCAGCAGGCGTAGAGGTTCAAGAGCTAAAATACCGTTGGACAGGCTTGGGAGATATGACAGGTACATTTGAATGTAGCGATCCCGAATTAACCCGTTTATGGTGGATGGCACGAAACACATTATATATCTGTGCAAGAGACACCTATATGGATTGTCCAGATAGGGAACGAGCTCTGTGGATTGGCGATGTGGGCGATCAGGCAGGAGCCATCTTTTATACTTTGGACGAAGCTGGAAGGAAATTATTGAAGAAGGCAATTGATAATACGATAGCTTATCGTTTAGGTGATGTTATAAGTGGCTTGGCACCAGGTTATTTAAGTATTCAAAAAGAATCCGAATTTGTAACACAAAGTCTTCAATTTATTGACCATGTAGTCTGGCAGTATTATTACAATACGGGCGATGTTGCTACGATGGATAATGCATACACACCTATATTGAACTACTTAAAGTTATGGACTATGGATTCTGATGGTATGCCTGTCTATAGAAGAGTTGCCGTTAATTGGATTGACTGGGGCATTGATCAAGATGGCGAAGCCACTCAAGCTACTTGGTATTATATGGCACTAAAAGCGGCCAAAAAAATGGCTTTAGTATTAAATAAGAATGAAGATATTGCATGGTTTGATGGTCGCATGCAAAGTATTGAGCAAGCCTACGAAAATAAATACTGGAGAGGTCAGAATTACAATACTTCAGGCAAAACAATCGAAGAACGTGTGAGCTCATTGGCTGTACTTAGTGGCTTAGCAAAGGAAAGTAATTACAATACATTGGTAGATGAGGTTTTGTTTCCTGTAAGAAAATCAAGTCCGCATATGGAATGGCTAGCTGAGGAGGCATTAATGGTATTAGGGCAACCTGAAAAAGCCTTGACGCGTATGAAGGAAGTTTATAACTTTCAGATTGTTGACAATAGTTTAACCACATTGTACGAAAGGTTTGGTTACGGTACCGAGACTTTAGGTACAAAAAACCACGCTTGGAACGCACCTAATTATATACTATCTCGTTATATTACTGGTATTAAGGCTACTGAAGTGGCATGGGAATCGTATGAAGTATGCCCAACACTTGCTAACCTGTCGTCATTTAAAACCAAAGTACCTGCTGTAAAAGGAGATATATTAGTTGAGGTTCAGGCAGGCAAAACAAATTTTAATCTTAAACTAGAATCGCCAAATAATACAACAGCAATAGTAGGGATTCCTAAAACCAATACAGAGATCTTTGAAGTTACAGTAGGCGGACAAACTATATGGGAAAATAATGTCTTTGTGTCTGGCGTTCCTGGGGTCACATTTCATAGTGAAGATGAACTTTTTATAAAATTCAATGTAACACCTGGAGTTTGGGAGTTTAACGCAAGCGTATTTGTCGACTATGCTCCTGAAGTTTCTTTTGTAACGCCAAGTGAAGGTGCTATCTTCGAAAAGGGCGTTGATGAATTAAATATTGAATTGAATGCTACTGATGATGAAGGAATCTTAAAGGTAGAATTGTATCTTGATGACCAACTAATTGGAACAAAAACAGTGGGCCCTTTTAATTTTTCTCCATCCGATACACCTGCATTGGTTGACTTAGCTGGTGGGAATTATACATTAAGAGCTATAGTGACAGACACGGATGGTAAAACTGCTGAAACAAGTATTAATTTTAGCGTACTTGACAAAGCAGGTATTTTTACAAATAAACTATTGTTTTACTTACCGCTAGAGCAGAATGGTGAGGACCTTAGCGGAAATAATAACGATGCCACAATGGGCTCTGCGGTAACTTATGCTGCTGGAAAATATGGTAATGGAGGAGTCTTTAGCTATACTTTGGGATCACATTTCACATCTGCCGACAATGTCTTTGAATACAGTGGTGAAACCGCTTACACCATAGCTTTTTGGTTAAAAGTGTCAGATTACACCACCCGTGGAGACATTTTGCAACCCTCGAATGGACGTACCTTACTTTATTCTAATGGTGATTTAAGTTTTAATTGTTCTCACCAACAAAAGTCCATTTCATTTAATGTAGCTGACGCTGAAAAATATAACTGGTTCCATGTCGCTTTGGTTATAGACCAAAGGGCAGGACAAAGACAACATAAATTTTACATTAATGGTCAGCAGCAGGGTAGTATTGCCGAAGGTTATGAATTCGAAACAGGTAAACCTCAAAGTTTAGGTAAACTTGTTTTTGGCTCATTTTCAGCTACTACATTGGTGCGCAATTTTACAGGTATGCTGGATGAAGTATATATGTTTAATGATGTGCTTTCTGAGGCTGAGGTAAATGAAGTAATGAATATTCAGAATCTAGAAGAATACCTTGCAAGTCTAAGTATTGTCGAAAATGAACCTGCGTTTAATAAAATAAAATTATTTCCAAACCCAGCCAATCAAATGCTTAACATTGTTGGTGCTGATATGATGGATGTAAAAGTTTACGATCTATTCGGAAGAATGATAAAATCGTCCACTATAAATAATAATAAGTTGGATGTTTCTTCATTGGGTAGCGGTGTTTATATTATTAAAATGAAAGATGTACAAGGGAATTTTTATACCTCAAGATTTATTAAACAATAGAATAAATAAATAATAGAAGAAAGTTAAGTAGAATGTATATAACAGATATTTTAAATGATGATGATGTAGATGTTCTTTTTAAAAGATGGAAAGGTTTCGATAAAAGATGGTTGCATGCAAGTTAACTTTGGTTTTTTAGATAAATAAAAATAGATAATTAACAAAAATGATAAAAGTAGGATTATTTGGTATAGGTTTAGATACCTATTGGCCTCAATTTGAAGGACTTGTTAGAAAGATTAGAAGGCTATCAAAATCAAATAGCCAATAAAATGGAAGGTTTTGGTGCAGAGGTTGTTAATGTAGGATTGGTAGATTCGCCTGTAAAAGCAAGAGAAACAGCGAAGATATTAAAAACAGAAGATGTAGATATAGTGTTTTTATATGTTTCTACCTATGCGTTGTCATCTACTGTTTTGCCAGTAGTTCAAAAAGTTAAAATGCCCCGTTGTGATATTAAATATTCAGCCTGTTGCAGCTATTGATTATGAAAACTTCAATAAACTGGGCGATCGTGGTAAAATGACAGGAGAATGGTTGGCACATTGTCAAGCTTGTTCTGTGCCAGAAATTGCTAATGTTTTTAATCGTTCTGGAATAGATTATGAATTTGTAACAGGCTATTTAGGAGAACAAGCGGTTTGGGACGAAATTCAAGATTGGATAGATGCGGCTAAAGTAGCTATCGGTAATGCAAAATAACCGACTAGGTGTTTTAGGGCATTATTACTGGGGTATGTTAGATGTGTATTCAGATTTAACAAAACAATCGGCAGCTTTTGGTACGCATATAGAAATTGTTGAAATGTGTGAAGTGAAAAAATATCGAGATGCAGTTACAGACGTTGAGGTAGAAGAAAAAATAATAGAATTTAAAATACGTATTTGAGGTTGTTGATGAATGTGAAGAAGCTGAAATTGATTCGCGCAGCAAAAACATCGATTGCCTTAGATAAATTAGTAGAAAATCATAATTTAGGTTCTTTGGCTTATTATTACGAAGGAGAATCAGGCAATGAATATGAAAATATTGTAACCTCTGTAATTGCTGGAAACACTTTGCTTACAGGTAAAAATATTCCTGTGGCTGGTGAATATGAAGTTAAAAATGCCCAAGCCATGAAAATTATGGATGCCTTTGGTGTTGGTGGTTCTTTCTCTGAATTTTATGCCATGGATTTTAACGATGATATTGTAATGTTAGGTCATGATGGTCCTGCTCATTTTGCTATTGCCGAAGGTAAAGTGCAACTAGTGCCCTTACCCGTTTATCACGGAAAACCAGGTAAAGGTTTATCTATTCAAATGACGGTAAAACATGGGCCAGTAACCTTATTATCAGTTGTAGAAGGAAAAGACGATGTGTTTTTATTAGTAGCAGAAGGCGAATCTGTAGAAGGTCCTGTTTTACAAATAGGAAATACCAATAGTCGTTATCGTTTTTCAATTGGAGCCAGAGCTTTTATGAACGAATGGTCTAAACAAGGACCATCTCACCATTGTGCCATTGGAGTAGGTCATATTGCTAGTAAAATTGAAAAACTAGGAAATTTATTAAAATTAAGAGTGGTTCGAATTTGTTAATCAAAAATATGTTTTTTGAAGCACCTTCTAATTAAGGTAGTCAACTAATAAAGAACACAAAATCGGTTTTTTATGACGGATTAGGAGTAACTAAACCATATCAAGTCAGTACAGAACAAGTGAAAATAAAAAGCCTGTTCAATTTTCGAATTGAACTAAATAGTAAAAACCAAATGAAACAAAAAATTTTTAACCTAAGCTATTTACTACTATTGTTTTCCACAATAAGTATAGCACAATCAAATTCAAAAATTTACAAAAAGGGTTGGAATGATCTCAATAAAAATGGGAAAATGGATGTCTATGAAAATCCTAAAGCGCCAATAGATGACCGCATTCAAGATTTGCTTTCTCAAATGACAATTGATGAAAAAACCTGTCAGTTTGGAACCATTTATGGCTACAAAAGAGTGATTAATGACATACAACCAACAGAAGAATGGAAAAAACGCATTTGGAAAGATGGAGCCGGTAACTTAGATGAGCATATGAATGGGCGTGGAGGTATCAAGCCTTATCTGGGTTTTAAAGAACATGCTGAGTTAATGAATGTGATACAGGCTTGGTTCTTGGAAGAAACCAGATTGGGTATCCCTGTTGATTTCACCTGTGAAGGAATTCGCGGTGTGGGATATATCAATGCTTCTAATTTTCCAAATCAAACCGGGATAGGTGCTACATGGGATCTTGATTTAGTGAGACGAGTAGGTGTTGTAACCGGACGTGAAGGCAAAGCTGTAGGCTACACTAATGTCTATTCTCCAATATTGGATGTATCCAGAGATCCAAGATGGGGTAGGGCTGTAGAGTGTTATGGTGAAGATCCCTTCTTGGTAGGCGAAATGGGAAAAGCACAGGTAAATGGTATTCAATCTGCCGGTATGGCTGCTACTGTAAAACATTTTGCGGCCTATAGCGTGCCTAGCGGAGGACGTGATGGCAACTGCCGTACCGATCCTCAAGTCCCTTTTCGCGATATGCACGAATTGCTACTGGCACCTTTCCGTAAAGTATTCACAGAAACCGATGTAATGGGAACCATGAGTTCATTGAATAGCTATGATGGTGTTCCGGTTACAGGCAGTCATTATTTTTTAACAGAACTGTTGAGAAATAAATACGGCTTTAAAGGTTATGTGGTGTCCGATAGTGGAGCCGATTTCTGGATGTACACCAGGCATAAAACATCTCCATCAGTTGTTGATGCTATTGCAACAGCTTACAATGCTGGACTTAATATACGTACTGATTTTAAAAGTATGGAAGATTTAGTGCAGCCATTACGTGATGCCTTAAAAGAAGGTAAAGTCACAGAAGAAACCTTGAATGAAAGAGTCGCGGATGTCTTGAGGGTAAAATTTAAGCTGGGGCTTTTTGATAGCCCTTTTGTGGATGCAGATAAGGCTGATTCAATTGTTCATAATAAAGAACACGAAGAGCTTACTTTAGAAGCAGCAAGAAAGTCAATTGTACTCCTAAAAAATAAAGACAATGCACTGCCTTTGGATGCAAAAAAAATAAAAACAATATTGGTAACAGGACCGAATGCTAATGACATACGACCAATGATTTGCAAATATGGTCCGGGACTATCGAAAGTAATCACTCCTTTTGAAGGAATTAAGACATTCTTGGGTGACCAAGTTAACGTTTTGTACGCAAAGGGTTGCAATCATATAGATGCGTTGTTTCCAAAATCTGATGTTGTACCGATAACACCTAACAAAGTAGAATTAGAACAGCTTAATGAAGCCAAAGAAAAAGCAAAACTAGCTGATGCTATTGTTGTGGTTGTTGGAGATAATGATTTTACTACCGGAGAAGCACATTCAAGAACTTCTCTTGATTTGCCAGGACACCAACGCTTATTAATTCAGGAAATGGTAAAATCAGGCAAGCCTGTAACTGTTGTACTCATGATTGGTCGTGCGGCTTCTATTAACTGGACAGACGAACATGTTCCTGGGATCATGGTAAGTTGGTTTGGCGGAGAAAAGGTGGGGCAAGCGGTTGCCGAAACCTTATTTGGCGATTATAACCCGGGTGGAAAACTACCCGTTACTTTTCCGCGCACCGTAGGGCAATTGCCTATGGCATTTCCTTATCGCGTATTAGCTTGGGGCGGACAAAGTAAAAAGAATGATCCTAACGGATGGGGACAAACGCGCTTAGTGGACCCACTTTACCACTTTGGACACGGCTTGAGCTATACCTCTTTTGAATATGCTGATTTGAAAGTTACGCCTTCTAATCCTACTGCAAATGATAAAATCACCATCAGCTGCACGGTAAAAAACACCGGAAATCGCGATGGGGATGAAGTGGTACAGTTATACCTAGCGATAAAGTAGCTACGGTTTCTCCTTTTGATCAGTTATTGCGTGGTTTTGAGCGCATAACATTAAAAAAAGGAGAATTGCGTACGGTTACATTTACACTTGACCCAAAGCGTGATTTGGAGATGCTAGGATTAGATAATGAGTGGGTTGTTGAGCCAGGGGTATTCGATGTTCATGTGGGGACTTCTTCTGCAGATATTAAACTAAAGGGAGAGTTTAGCTTACGTTAAATGTGTCTGTAGAAATGACCAAAGTCGTTACCGTTTTTCGATCGGAGCTAGAGCATTTATGAATGAATTGTCAAAACAAGACGCTGTAATTCATAGTGCAATAGGTATAGATTATAAGTGATAGATACAATTTCTAAATAAAAATTAATAAAAATGAGACTTAAAAAAACAATACTATTTTTTTGTGCGATGTTATCTTTGGTAACGAATTGTTTAAAAGCACAAGGCACTAAAAAACCTAATATTTTACTCATTTGTGTGGATGACCTGCGTCCGGAATTGAAGAGCTTTGGAGCAGATTATATTAGCTCACCAAACATTGACGCTTTAGCCGCAAATGGAGTTGCGTTTCAACAACATTTTGTAAATGCCCCAAGTTGTGGACCATCACGATATACTTTACTGACTGGGCAGTATGGACCAGCAGGAAATAATGCGCTTTTTCAAAGGGCAAAAAAAATAAGCGAAGGAACAAAAGTCATAGATAAAAGTATGCCCGAGTGGTTTAAAACGAATGGTTATACAACGGTTTCAGTTGGAAAAGTATCTCATCACCCTGGCGGGAGAGGTGGCCAGAATTGGGATGATAGCACCGAAATAGAAATGCCAAATGCTTGGGATAAACATCTTATGCCTGTTGCGGAATGGCAACATCCTCGTGGAGCGATGCACGGACTAGCTAATGGAGAAATTCGAGAAGAATCAGGTAGTACGGATGTTTTTCAGTCGGTAGAAGGGGATGACTACACTTATCCAGACGGAGTGATTACTGATGAAGCTGTAAAACAACTAAGAGAGCTAGCATCAAATAATGAGAAACCATTCTTTTTGGCTGTTGGAATTATTAAACCACACCTACCTTTTGGGGCACCAAAATTATATTATGATAGTTATGCGGGAGTTAAACTTCCTGAAATAAAGCACCCTCAAAAACCAAAAGGAAAAACCACATGGCATGGATCGGGTGAATTTATGGGATACAACCGTTGGGATAAAAACCCAAATATGGATGCGGACTTTGCTGATGAGGTACGCCGACATTATGCAGCTTGTGTGAGTTATGCCGATGCTCAAGTAGGTAAAGTTCTGGCAGAATTGAAAAGAACAGGAGCAGATAAAAACACCATTGTTGTGCTTTGGGGTGACCATGGTTGGCACTTGGGTGAACACGCCATCTGGGGAAAACATAGCTTGTTCGAAGAGTCTTTGCATTCTCCTTTAATCATTAAATTTCCTGGCATGAAACAATCTGGTGCTAAGACAAATGCCGTCGTAGAGACAGTAGATATTTTTCCAACTGTCTGTGATTTAGCAGGAATTGAAATTCCGGAATATGCCTACGGTGAATCTATGAAAAAAATATTGGTAGACCCGAATACTGCAGGTCATACGGCCATAGCATACACAAATAAAGCTTCAACCATTAGAACGGCAACGCACAGGTTGACACTTCATAAGGATGGATTTGTGGAATTATATGATCATACATCTTCCGAAAAAGAGACTAAGAATGTAGCAGAAAAAAATACGGAATTAGTTAAGGAGTTAAAGAATGCCTTGAATACGAGATTGAAATAATATAGCAACACCACAGACATTTTGTATAAGTAATGGCAGGCGATGTAATAAATATCAAAACTTAGAGTCCTCTTAAGCTTCATAGCAGTTTGATAGTAAGTTGCCACGAAATCTGCCACTACCCATACAATTTTTCTTAATACTTTAATTTAGGTATTATCACCTTAAATGTTTGCGTAGTTCTTAAAGGGATTTAATTGTGTTTTGGCTAAAGCAAACAAGATAGTACAGGATAATATACTTATATCAAAGATTTAAATTTATCGAATAAAAGATAGATAACTCTCAAAATAAAAATATGGATTACAAAAATAGCGTAATAATACGAGTTAGTTTAATATTTAGCCTAGTGCTATTAACATCATTCAGTTTTGCTCAAACACCTAACTGGCAAGGAGCACAATGGATATGGCAACAAGAAGACGGCCCATCCAATACATGGATGAGTTTTAGAAAATCAGTAACATTAGATGAAGTACCCAATCAGGTAGAAGCGCTAATTTCAGTTGATAGTAAATTTTGGTTGTGGATTAATGGCGAAATGGTGCTATTTGAAGGGGGACTTTCAAGAGGACCAAGTCAAGCGGGTATGTGGGATAGAAAGAATAAAATAACGCCAGCAAATTCGTGGTACGAGACTGTCAATATTCAGCCTTACTTAAAAAAAGGAGACAATACCATTGCAATTTTAGTTTGGTATTGGGGTAGAGAAACACACAAAGGAACCCATATTGATAGCAAAAAAGGCGGTCTTTTGTTTTCAGCAAACATTGGTAATCAGAAAATAGTTTCAGATGCTTCATGGAAAGCCATTCAACATCCTGCTTATGACAACACTATTCCTCCTGCAAGTGATGCAGTGGTTCAGTATTTTGTCAAATTTGATGCGCAGAAAGCGATGAATGACTGGTCAGATAAGGCGTGGTACACTGCTGGTTTTTCAGATAAAGATTGGCCTAAAGCAATAGAAAAAGGAACTGCGGGTACTGCTCCTTGGTACAATTTAGAACCTAATATTGTTCCTCATTTAATCAATCACGGCTTACAGGATTATGCTAACACTACAGATTTAAAATTGCCATTTACAAGCAAAGGCGAAACCATTAAGTGTAGGCTTCCTTTTAACAAACAAATTACGCCATATTTAGAAATTGAAGCCAAAGCAGACGACACTATTTTTATCACTACCGATAACCGATTAAATAGAATCAACGCTACTTATATTACCAAAGAAGGCACGCAATCTTTTGAGAGCTTTTCGTGGATGAATGGACACGAAGTGCGCTATACCATTCCAAAAGGGGTTAAGGTAAAAGCCTTAAAATACCGATGGATGAGTGTGGGGGAAATGGCAGGTACATTTGAAGTTGATGATGCTTTTTACCAACGTTTGTGGTGGATGGGCAACAATACCCTCTTTGTTTGTGCCCGTGATAATTTTATGGATTGCCCTGATAGAGAACGTGCTTTGTGGATTGGTGATGTAGCCGACCAAACAGGATATATTTTTTATTCGATGGACAATGCGGGTCGTCAGTTGCTGAAAAAAGCAATTTTACAAACCTTGGCATTTAATGAAAATGGAGTTATTGGCGCATTAGGCCCGCTTAGAGTGCGTGAACTGGTTGCGCAAAGTTTGCAGTTTATTGCACAATGCGTTTGGCCTTATTACTTAAATACTGGAGATAAAGAAACCTTGGAAAAAGTATATCCATATATGTATAATTATCTAGCATTATTCCCTATGAAAGAAAACGGACTGCCAGAATACCGCAAAGGGAAAAGTCCAGATGCTTGGGATTGGGTAGATTGGGGTGTTAAAAACACGATCGATGCCGAACCTATTCAAGCGGCTTTTTATTATTTAGCGTTATCAGAAACAAAAAAAATGGCTGAAGTGTTAGGGAAAGAGGAAGATATAAAATGGTATGCCAATAGAATGGAAATGATGAAACCTGCTTTTGACAAAGCGTACTGGAAAAACGGTTTTTATAGCACCAATGCTGAAACTTTAAAAGATGATAGAGCTAATGCTATTGCCATTGTTTCGGGTATTGCAAAACCAGAATATTACAATCAAATCGTAGATAATGTTTTAATTCCAAACAAATTTGCTAGTCCGCATTTTGAATGGATTGCCGAAGAGGCCATGTGCATTGCTGGTCGATACAAAGAATCTTTACAAAGAATGAAGGAGCAATACCAAAGTCAGGTAGATAAAAAAGAAATGACCACTTTGTACGAGATGTTTCCTAATGGCGGTTCGTATAACCATGCTTGGAATGCTCCTAATACTATTTTGTCAAAACACATTGCAGGAATAGTACCCACCAAAGTAGCATGGAGTGAATATGAAATCATGCCTAATCTAGTTCATATAAAAAAATTAAAAGAAACCATTCCAACTGTCAAAGGAGATGTAAAGGTTGATTATACAGTTGATGAAAATAATTTTTACATAAACTTAGTATCACCCGAAAATACAGTGGCAATTGTTGGAATTCCTAAAAATAATAAAGAAGTCAAAGAAGTATGGCTAAATGAAAAGCTAGTATGGAAGAAAGGAAAGGCAGAAAAGAATCCTAGTGGATTTGAATATAAAGAGGAATCTGTTGATTATTTGAAATTTAAAGCTAATCCGGGTAATTGGAAAATTAGAGCTATTTATAAATAATTAAGAGAAGTATCAGACTAAACTGTTTTATGAGATATTTTTATAAAACAGTTATTTTTTTGTTTTGAAATAAAAGAACTTAGAAATGAAATCAAAAAGAATATTTACCATTTATTTAAGCGTTTCGCTACTGCTTTTTTTATTGCCTTCCTCTAAAAGTTGGAGCCAAATAAGCAAACAAAACTTTCAACAACTAAAGTCTAATTTTATAATACCTTCCGATGACAATACTATTTGGTGTTATTGGTATTGGATTGATGATGATATCTCAAAAGACGGGATTACCAAGGATTTGGAAGCCATGAAAAAAGCAGGTATTGGTGGTGCTTTAATTGGGAATATTAATCCGGCACAAAAAGACGGAAAAGTGCCCATGCTGAGCGAAGAATGGTGGAGTCATATGGTACATGCTGTAGAAGAAGGTAAACGTATTGGTATAGATATAGGTGTGTTTAATTGCCCAGGTTGGAGTCAAAGTGGTGGTCCTTGGGTAGATTATACCAAAGCTATGCGTTATTTAACTTATAGTGAAACCAAGATCTCAGGTGGTAAAACAATAACCTTACAATTAGAAAAACCAAAAGAAAAGTTTCAAGACACACATACTTTTGCGTTCAAATCTTCAGATATTGAAAAACGAAGTACCCAATTTATTCCCACAAAAATTGCCTCCAATTGGAACGATGTTGATGTAAGTGTTTTATCTGATGGCATTAAGGAAGCAGATACCAGCTTTGAACCAAAAAAGGGAGAAACGTTAGAAATTAGTTTTGACCTTGCTGAACCGATTACAGCACGTTCTATAACCATTATTCCAAGTAGAGCTTTTAAATGTAATATGAGTTTATTTGCAGTTGTGAGTGGTAAAGAAGAACTTATAAAAGAGTTTCAGTTTGACCGTTTTCGCATTACGCCCAATGTAGCTTCAATTAAAACAGGAGATTTTGCTACCATACTTCCAGAAAAGAAATCGAAGCATTTTGTACTAAAATGTAGCAACTTTATAACCCAGAGAAATACAGGCTTTGGCTTTGCCGAAATTACTATTTCTGAAGCACCAGTTCTAGATAAATACATAGAGAAACAATTGGGTAAAATGCATTCTACACCAAAGCCTGAATGGGATACCTACATTTTTGGAAGACAAGAAGCTCTTAAAGACAAGAGTTTTACCGTTAACCCCAAAGAGGTTATCGATTTGAGTGACAAATTAGATGAAAATGGTGTTCTTACTTGGGATGTGCCAGAAGGAAATTGGACCATTATGCGCATGGGAATGACCCCAACAGGTACAAAAAATGCACCAGCAGCGCCTCAGGGTGTAGGTTATGAAATCGACAAAATGAATTCGGAATTGGTGCAATATCACTTTGATAATTTTGTGGGCGAATTGTTAAAACGTGTTCCAGAAGAAAGCAAATCTGCCTTTAAATATGTGGTAGCCGATAGTTACGAAATGGGTTCTCAAAACTGGACAGATGGCTACGAAGTAAAGTTCAAAGAAAAATACGGTTACGACCCTGTGCCTTTTTTACCAGTGCTTTCTGGTAGAATTGTTGGTAGTGTAGAAGAATCCGAACGTTTTTTATGGGATTTAAGACGAGGTATAGCAGACGATGTAGCTTACGAATATGTGGGTGCACTTAAAAAAGCAAGTAACAAACACAACCTAAAAACTTGGTTAGAAAATTACGGACATTGGGGTTTTCCTAGTGAATTTATGATGTATGGTGGACAGTCTGATTTGATAGGCGGCGAATTCTGGAATGAAGGCACATTAGGTAATATCGAATGTAAAGCATCCTCTTCTACAGCACATACCTATGGTAAACCCATTACTTCGGCGGAAGCGTTTACTTCTTCCCGAAAAGCCTATTTAAGACATCCGGAGATGCTTAAAAAGCGTGGTGATTGGTCGTTAACCGAGGGTATTAATCACTTTGTATTACACCTCTATATTCAACAACCAGATGATACTAGAAAACCAGGAATGAATGCTTGGTTTGGTACAGAATTCAATCGTCACAACACTTGGTTTAGTCAAGCAGATACCTATTTTGATTATTTACGTCGTTGTCAACA
Source organism: uncultured Flavobacteriaceae bacterium (assembly GCA_963704215.1). Lineage (GTDB taxonomy): Bacteria > Bacteroidota > Bacteroidia > Flavobacteriales > Flavobacteriaceae > Mariniflexile. Next base: position 243,098 of record CAVPHK010000006.1, on the reverse strand, counting down.
TCTCTTGCAACAAGGTAAATATGTAGCCGATGTTTGTTATTTTATTGGCGAAGATGCGCCTATTATGACTGGAGGTAGAATACCAGAAATTCCAAAAGGTTACTCTTATGACTACATTAATGCTGAAGTAATTTTAAATAGATTGTCTGTTAAAGATGGGCGATTCGTATTGCCAGATGGTATGTATTATAAAGTGATGGTATTGCCTCCTTTTAAAACCATGCGTCCAGAATTATTGACCAAATTAGAGCAATTAGTGGCACAAGGCGGAACAATTTTAGGGCCAAAACCAGAAAAATCACCGAGTTTAACAAATTATCCTGCATCTGATAACATAGTAAAAGATTTAGCAAATAAAATGTGGAATGTCAATTATGTTGATGGTAAAATGAAAACCACATATGGAAAAGGAAAAATTTGGGATGGCTATGAATTATCTGAAGTTTTTTCTGATATAAATTTAACTGAAGATGTTGAGGTTGATGCAGACATACCTATTTTATGGACGCATCGTAAATCATCAGATATGGATATCTATTTTATAACTAACCAAAGTGATGAAAAACTCAAAATAGCACCGGTATTTAGAACCGATAAAAGTTTAAAACCTCAATTATGGAATGCCGTAACTGGAGAAATTAGGAATTTACCCGAGTTTGAAATTACATCAACAGGAATTAAAGTGCCTTTGCAATTAGAAGGCTCTCAAAGTTGGTTTGTTATATTTTCGAAATCATCAAATGATACAATATCCAACCAACCGTTAAACTTCCCAAGTTATAAAACACTATTAACTTTAGAAGGGGATTTTAAAGTCGATTTTCAAAATAAAGATATTGGACCAAAGGAAACAGTAGTGTTTAATAAACTAAAAGATTGGTCAATTTCAGATAATGAACAAATAAAATATTATTCGGGTACAGCAACATATACCAAAACTTTTACAATTAACGCTATTCCTAAAAAACAACAAATATGCATCAATTTAGGAGAAGTATCAGTAATGGCGAAAGTAAAGCTGAACGGAACATATATAGGAGGTGTGTGGATAGCACCTTATCGATTAAATATTTCAGAAGCCATTAAAAAAGGAGAAAACAAACTAGAAATTGAAGTCGTTAATTTGTGGAGAAACCAATTAATTAAGGATAAACAACGTCCAGAAAATGAGAAATATATGTGGTTAGTTACCGATGATATTAAAACAGACTCTAAATTGCAGAAGTCTGGGTTATTGGGGCCTTTAGTTGTTGAATCTGTGGAGTATTAAAAAATGATTAAATTGAAATAACAATTAGCTATGAAATTAATGAGAACAAGCTTCCAAACTCTTTTACTTGCCTTTGTACTAAGTACATTAAGTTGCAAAAGCAAACAGGTGGAAGCGATTCAAATGATAAATAATATCCAAGAAGTATACTCAAAACCTAACATCATCCTTATAAACGTTGATGATATGGGCTGGAAAGATGTTGGTTTTATGGGAAGCGAATATTACGAAACACCCAATATAGATTATTTGGCAGGTCAAGGCATGGTGTTTACAAATGGGTATGCAGCAGCGTCCAATTGTGCTCCTAGCAGAGCTTGTTTGATGACAGGAAAATGGACACCTCGACATGGAATTTATACCGTTAATTCCTCTGAAAGAGGTCATTCTAAAGATCGAAAGCTGGTACCAACAGTCAATACTGAAATATTGGCAGAAGAGCATGAAATCATACCTAAAGTCTTAAAAAAGAATGGGTATACAACTTGTCACGCAGGTAAGTGGCATTTAAGTAAAGACCCTTTAGAATATGGTTTTGATCTAAATATTGGTGGCGGGCATAATGGGCTTCCAATAAGCTATTATCCTCCCTATAAAAACGTGAAGATTGAAAAGGGTAATAGTCAATATTTAACCGATTTGGTTATGGAAAAGGCCATAGAATTTGTAGATACAATTGCTTCGCCTTTCTTTTTATACTATTCACCTTATGCGGTACACACACCAATAATGCCTGTAGATAGTCTTCTACATAAATATGAAAAAAAGCTAGCTTGGAATGGTCAAGGAAATCCAAATTATGCGACTATGGTTGATAATTTAGATAGAAATATAGGTTTGCTCATTAAAAAATTAAAAGAAAAAAAACTGTTCGATAACTCGTTAATTGTGTTTACCTCAGACAATGGTGGTTTATACGGTATTACCAAACAAAAACCGTTACGAGCAGGAAAGGGCAGTTATTACGAAGGGGGAATTAGAGAACCTTTTTTCTTTGTTTATACTGAAAAAATTAAACCGAATACAAAAAACGATTTACCTATAACCAATCTTGATATATTTCCAACAATTTTGGAATATGCAGGTATTGAAAACTCCCAACTTCAATTAGATGGAAATAATTTATCTTCAATTTTAGAACGAAAAACAGAAACTTTAGAGCGACCTCTTTTTTGGCATTTTCCAATTTACTTACAGGCATACAATGAATCGGATAACGAAAATCGAGACCCGCTATTTAGAACCCGCCCGGGTTCAGTTGTACGATATGGCAATTGGAAACTTCATTATTATTTTGAGGATAATGGTGTTGAACTGTATAATTTATCGGAAGACATTGGTGAACTAAACAATTTGGCATTAAAAAATCCAGTAAAAAGAGATGAGTTATTAGGGCTTCTTAAAAACTGGTGGAAACAAACCAATGCGCCAATTCCAAATATACTAAACCCTAACTATAAAAAGTAATTTTATAAATAGGGGAATATGATTAGTATGAGTATAAATTGCTTACTAAAAACTAATTGAAGTTTAAGTAATACATTTATATAAGATAAATAATGCTAATAATAAAAATATGTTAATCAATAGTTTTTGAATTTAGTTTTGATATCAATTCTCCTCACGGACAAAGCATTAATGGTAAAAAAATGTCACCTGATAAGAGGAAACTAAATTGAATGAAACACCAAATTATTAACATCTTGCGCGCAGGATGATTTTTAAAAATTCAATTTTAATAAATAATGCAAATAAGGATTAAAATTTAAAATTCTCGTTAAAAAATATTAAATTTCAATTTATTAATTAATGAAAACGGGTAATACCATGACAGTACAGGATAACAATAACAAACACTTAGGGTAAGTTTATAAACTAAATAAAGATTAATTAAAAGATTATGCAAGCATTATTAGGAGTTTTATTTCACTCATTAGGGGGTGTGGCGTCAGGGAGTTTTTATATGCCATTTAACAAAGTTAAAGATTGGAAATGGGAGAGTTACTGGATGGTAGGAGGAATATTTTCTTGGTTAATTGTACCGCCAATAGCTGCTTTTTTAACTGTTCCAGGTTTTCTTGAAATCATCGCCGAAAGTTCAGATAGTATCTTTTATTTTACATTTTTAATGGGTCTTCTTTGGGGTATAGGTGGATTAACATATGGTTTAGGAGTGCGCTATTTAGGGATGTCCCTCGGAAACTCTGTGGTATTGGGTTTTTGTGCCGCTTTTGGAGCCTTAGTCCCATCAATATATTACAATATTGTTCCTACTGAAGGAAAAGTTTCCTTTACTGATATGTTGGGTTCAACCGGAGGTCAAATTGTACTTCTTGGAGTTCTTGTTTGTGTTTTTGGGATTGCTGTATGCGGAAGGGCAGGTATGCTTAAAGAAAAGGAGTTATCAGACGAAGATAAAAAGAAAAGTGTTTTAGAATTTAATTTGGTGAAAGGTCTGATAGTAGCCGTTTTTTCTGGTATTTTAAGTTCGTTTTTCAATTTTGGAATTGAAGCGGGTAAACCATTAGCAGATGCGGCTGTTGCAGCTGGATACGATCATCTATACTCAAACAACGTAACATTTGTTGTAATTCTTTGGGGAGGTTTGACTACTAATTTTATATGGACTACCATACTAAGCCTTAAAAATAAATCGTATACCGATTTTACAAATACCAGTACGCCTATTCGTAATAACATACTATTTTCAGCCCTAGCAGGAACCATATGGTTTCTACAATTCTTTTTTTACGGTATGGGAGAGAGTAAATTAGGTAATGGCGCCAGTTCTTGGATCCTACATATGTCTACTATTATTCTAACGGCTAATATGTGGGGTATTTATCGCAAAGAATGGAAAGGTGTTGCACCAAAAACAAAATGGACAATTACAACCGGAATTGCGGTAATTCTTTTATCAGTAGTTTTAGTGGGGATTGGGAATTCTTTGTAATTAAATAGTTTCAAAAAAAATCATTGATTTTCAGGTTAAAGCAAGGATAGTATTTTTTTTAATTAAAGATATTTCATAAATGAAAATATTAATTATTAAATAATATGAAAAATACCATTCTTGCTTTTTCGTGTTTTATGAGTATAATTTTTGCTCAAGCTCAAGTTAAATTATCTACCGATTTTACAAGTGAAAGTGACAAGAAATCACTGATTCACGACGTTTGGAATGTTGCCAATAGAATTAGTCCAACAAGTGGGTCTAATATTCGTCTGGGTCTTAAAATGAACATTATAAGAATGATTGGAGGCATCAAGAAAGTTGTAAATGGTGTTTCTCAAAAAGATTTAGATTTCGATCCTTGCTTATATGATTCTATCAATAATACCTATATCTATAGATGGCATCCTCTTTTAGAACGACTTAATAAAGTTGTTAATTCGCAAACAGAAATTCTTCAAATAGCTCTAGATCAACCACCATGGGCTTTTCAACATGGTTACACCTTTATTCCAGAAGGCACAAGAGATAATATCAATTTTCGCGAAAACGAAAAAATGTCTATTTATGGAAACTCACTTCCTCCGGCCAATAAACAAGCCTACCATGATTTTATAAAAGCATTAATAACCAAGTTGGTTGAAACTTATGGAGAAGAAAAAGTGTTGTCCTGGCGTTTTCGGGTGGGTTCAGAAATAGAAACACCAGAACATTGGTATGGTACCAATCAAGATTTTATAGAACACTTCGCTAATACCGAAAGTGCCGTGAGATCTGTTTTGCCAAACGCGAAGGTAGGTTTGCATACAAGAACACCTGGTTTTCTTAAAAAAGGAAAGATGTTAAATTATAAAGGGGAACCTTTTGCATCTTTTATAGAAGACCTTATTGATTACAACTTTGCTAATAACATTAGGTGCGACTTTTGGGGACTTTCAGATTACATAACAATTGGGGAGAGTAGTTCTCGGGACATGAATGGCAAGTACGCCAAGATTTTTGCACCTCTCATTGAAAACCCAAAATGGAATCTTAACACAACAATAGATCTCATGGAGTATAGTACAGTAACAACTATGAATGGAGCGGATGGTAAAGGTGTGCTAATTACTTGTGAGACCACACATAGAGATATTGTAGAATTGGCTTATTCCAACATTTATTATAAAAACAAAGAAAAGGGCTTAAATTTTATTTACAGATGGTCAAATGGAATTGATAGTGAAGATCCTGATGGTATTAAGGAGATAAAGTCCATGTTGGGTATGGTGCGCTATGAAACAAGTGTAAGCGGAAATCCAATTACTTCTACGAACGAATTGGATGCTGTTTTTGCCAAAAATAAAACGCAAAACGCATATGATGTTTTAATTTATAATTACAATAGTAACTCAATTAGTTATATAGAAAACGAACCTATAATCGTTTCTTTCACAACAGATTTACCAGCAGGAACAAGGCTGTATTACAGAAGCAAATCGTATGGCAAAGAGAACAATAAACTTCAAAATTTTTTAGTAAATAACTCAAATTTTGTAAAAAGTGGTTTTGATAACAAAGGAGCCCCACATCGTATATTAACGCGTGAAGGATATAAAGCTTATAAAAATTATGAAAACCCAAACCCTCATAAATTTACAGAGTGGAAGAGTGTTACTACCACAGAAAGAAGTGATGGAGAATCTGGATCTGAAGTTATTTTAAGCACGGAAATCGGGTCTTTTGCTTTCGAAAAATTTGAGTTTAGGTCTGAAATTTTCTAAAGAAGATATTCCTTCAACAACTGTTGGTTGGATGACCACTGAAGATTTTTCTACTTGGACTGTGATAGAAAAATTAACAACAAATTAATATTTAAACAGATCACCAAAAAACGATTATAATGAAAACACAACATTTAGCCCTTCTAATTGTTATTACTATCTTTTCTTTCAGCATGCACGCGCAACACAAAACATACCTTTCAGGAGAAGATGCGTCTACCGCAGTAAGCTGGGAGTTTAAACTTGATAAAGGAAGGAATAGTGGTTTTTGGACAACCATTCCTGTGCCTTCCAACTGGGAAATGGAAGGTTTTGGATATTACCTTTATGGTATGGATAAGGTGGAGGACCGTTTATCGGGCATTGCAGACTATCGGCATACTTTTGATTTTGAAAAGGCATCTAACAAAAAATATTTTATCACTTTTCAAGGTTCTATGACCGATACAAAAGTAAAACTTAATGGAAAAGAAGTGGGGTTTCATCAAGGTGGACATACCGAATTTAAATTTGAAATAACCAATCAATTGCAAAACGGAAGTAACCTGTTGGAAGTGAATGTAAATCACGATTCAAGTAATGCATCCATAAATGCAGCGGAACGTTTTGCTGATTATTGGTTGTTTAGCGGAATATATCGTCCGGTCTATATAGAGGAAGTATCTGTGCAATTTATAGAACGTGTTGCAATTGATGCTCAAATGTCAGGGAACTTTAAAATGCAGGTGTTTACAAATGCTGCTGATAAACAACAAAGCTTAACTGCTCAATTATATGATACCAATCAAAACAAGATAGGGAAATCATTTAACGCTAACGTAAGTGAGGGAGAATTTACATGGTTAGCTTCTCAATTTAATGATATCGCATTATGGTCTCATGAGTTTCCAAATTTGTATTCTGTTAGAATTGAATTGAAAGACAAAAACAAAGTAATACATACTTATGAGCAAAAATTCGGATTTAGAACTTTTGAGGTTCGCGATCATGATGGGTTCTATTTAAATGGCAAGCGTATTTTATTAAAAGGAGCAAGTATGCACAGTTTCCGCCCAGAAACGGGAAGAACACTTTCTAAAACGGACATGGAAGAAAATTTGAATATCATGAAGGATATGAATTTTAATTTTGTGCGTTCATCTTGTTATCCAGCCGACAAATATTTCTATGATTTATGCGATTCAAAGGGATTATTGGTTTTAAGTGAGTTATCAGGTTGGTGGCGCCCGTTAGATATGGAAGTAGGCCCTAAAATTTTAAAGGAATTGGTGGTGCGTGATGTAAATCATCCGTCTATAATATTATGGGGGAATGGAAATCATATAGCACATACGCCAGAGTTCGACCCATTATTTGCTAAATGGGATATTCAAAATAGAAGACCACTAAAAAATGAAGCTAAGGCTAACGATATTTTTGCAAATTATAGTCCAAATTGGGATATCGTAAATACCACATACTATCCAGATTACGAAACTGCTAAGAAAAACTTGTTTGAAATGAATCACATATATCTGCCAAATGAAGTTCTGCATGCACTTTATGATGGCGGTGGTGCAGCAAATTTAAAGACCTATTGGGATATGTTTGAAAAATCGAAAGTTGGAGGTGGTATGACTATTTGGGCTTTGTTTGATGAAGGAATGATGCGAAATGATATGGGGTATACGGTAGATAATCAAGGAAACAAAGCGCCAGATGGTATTGTAGGACCTCATGGAGAAAAAAAAGGGAGTTCTGATGCTGTAAGAGAAATTTGGTCGCCTGTTGTCATTTCGAATGACAAGATTGATGCTGATTTTGATGGTAAACTAAAGGTGCATAACAAGTTTATTTTTTCCAACCTTAATCAATGTAAAATCCTATGGAAATTGATAGATTTTGCAAACCCTGATGCTGGTTCAAATGGACATAGAGTTATAACTCAAGGACAAGAAAGTTCGAATTTAGAAGCTGGCAAAAAAGGAGATTTAGTTATTAATTTACCAAAATCTTTTGTTAATAACGATGCACTTGCAATTCAGATTCATGATATGCAAGGACGTTTAGTTTATGATAAACGCATACCAATTACAGTACCTAAAAATGGTTTTAAAGGATCTTATAATCAACCATTTACTCAAGATGTAAATGATGATTTTACTTTTTATAATGGAGCTACTACTTTGGTTTTTGACAAAAACAGCGGAGTATTATTAAAGGTTTTGGATAAAAATAAAGAAACGAGTTTAGCTAATTTTCCTTTTTTAACGTTTAAAGCAGACGATGCAACTTTGCATAACGACATAAGTAGAGCTTCAGTGGCATCAGTTAAAAAAGAAGACGATCAATTTATAATTGAAGCCAAAAACACCAATGGGTTTGATTACATTAATTGGAAGTTAAAATCTACTGGAGAAATAACATTAGATTATGCATATACTTTAAATTCAGGGAAATATCATTATTCGGGTGTTGGAATTCAAGTAGATGCTGAAGATGTACTTCGCAAACGTTGGTTAGGAGAAGGCCCTTGGAGAATATGGCAAAATAGACCTGAAGGTGGCTTACTAGATGTGTACGCAATTGATAAAAAGATTAATATTCCTGGGCAAGTATATAACGGACCAGAATTTGAAGGTTGTTTTGCACCCTGGAATTGGGCAGTATTTTATCTAAAAAATAAATTGAATTTAGGATTTCAAAATAAAACAAATGTTACTTTAGGTGTACTTAATCCAGTAAACGGTTATGATCCTAAAATGGCCATTTGGCATTATCCAGAGCAAGAAGGATTCTACTTTTTCGATGTTATTTCTGCCGTAGGTTCTAAATGGAAGGATGCTAAAGTATTTGGTCCAGATGCGCAACCAGTTCTTATTGATAAGCAAATAACAGGAACAGTTTCAATGTTTATTGATTGGAATAAAACGGTGAAAAAGCTAGAGCGCGTTAATTTGGAAGTAGAATAAACATTTTTATCTAAAAATTAAATGTTTTTTTTAAACTCACAGTGCACAATATGAAGACATTAGTTGTTTGGTTTTTATTTCTCATATTCTTTGTTTTTCCCCTTTCTGCTCAAAACACTATTTGGAAAAGACATACTATCGATGCTTCTTTTAGTGGAGCAGATGGCGTTAAAATTGCCGATGTAAATAATGATGGTTTACCCGATATCACTACAGGTTGGGAAGAAGGTGGTTTTACCAAAGTTTATATACATCCTGGTTTCAATTTAGCAAAACAAAACTGGCCTTCTGTAATAGCTGGAAAAACACCAAGTGTTGAAGATGCTGTATTTGCAGATTTAGATAATGATGGGGCGATGGATGTTGTAAGTTGTACCGAAGGAAATAACAATAAAATATATTTTAATTGGGCACCTACAAATCCAAATGACTATCTCAAAGCAGATAAATGGAAGTCTCAAGTGCTTCCGGCCTCAAATTGTAGTTTGCAGTGGATGTATAGCGTACCGATGGATGTAGATAGAAAAAATGGTGTCGATTTAGTGGTTGGTGCCAAAAATATAAATGCAGAAATTGGCTGGTTTCAATCGCCAAAAAATGCAAGAAACCTTTCTAAATGGAAATGGTTCCCTATAAGTCCTGCAACTTGGGTGATGTCTATTTTTAGCAAAGATATGGATGGTGATGGGGATTTAGATATTGTAGTTTCCGACCGTAAATCAGGCCCTACTCAAGGTGTTCGATGGTTAGAAAACCCGGGGAAAATCAGGACACAAAAAAAGCATGGAAGAACCATGTTATTGGATGTCAAGGATTAGAGGTCATGTTTTTTGATTTGAAAGATTTGGATGGTGATACCTTAGAGGATATTCTTGTAACAGAAGCGACTACCCGAAAAATATGGTTTTTTAAAAGGTTGGATAAAACTGGATTAAATTGGAAACGTTATCCAATTGTGATACCCGAATTTGCCAGCAAACCAAAATCCGTAGTAATTGGAGATCTTGATAAAGATGAAAAACCAGACCTGGTGCATTCTTTTGAAAAAGCAGAAGATGAAAGAGAAGGTATCTATTGGTTATCGTATAAAAACAAACCAACAGATTCTATATGGCAATGGAAAAGAATTAGTGGTCCGGTTGGGGTTAAATATGATAAAGTAGAATTGGTAGACTTAGATGGCGATGGCGATTTAGATGTGCTGACTTGTGAGGAAAATTTTGGAGCAAATAGTAAAGGATTAGGTATAATATGGTATGAAAATCAATTAGTAGAATCCGATGACAAAAGCAATAATTAAAAAACAGTTATTATGAAGTATTTAAGTAGGATACTTTGGCATTGTTTTATGCTGATATTAACTTTTTAATTGATTATACATATAAAACGCTATGAAAAGGACTAATTCCTGTAATTAGTTTTAGTGGGGATTGGGAATTTTCTATTAAAAGCTATTTTTTGAATAGTTAATGATTTACAGGACAATACAGGATATGATTTTTTTTTCAATTGGCTAAGTTTGAAATTAAAAGTTAAATTCTTCGCTATGAAAATTAATGCGCTTTCTATTTTGTTTTTTATGAGTATATTTTTTGCTCAAGCTCAAGTAAAATTATCTACCGATTTTACAAGTGAAAGTGACAAGAAATCACCAATTCACGACGTTTGGAATGTTGCCAATAGAATTAGTCCAACAAGTGGGTCCAATATTCGTCCGGGTCTTAAAATGAATATTGTTAGGATGATTGGAGGGATTAGGAAAGTTGTAAACGGAAATTCATATAAAGATTTGGATTTCGACCCATGTTTATATGACTCAATTAATAACGTTTATGTTTACAGGTGGGAACCACTTATTGATAGGCTAAATAAAGTAGTAAACTCACAAACTGAAATTCTTCAAATTGCCTTAGACCAACCGCCTTGGGCATTTCAGCACGGTTATACGTTTATTCCTGAGGGAACAAGAGATAATATTAACTTTCGTGAAAACGAAAAAATGTCTATTTATGGAAACTCGCTCCCTCCGGCCAATAAACAAGCCTACCACGATTTTATTAAAGCTTTAATAACCAAGTTGGTTGAAACTTATGGTGAAGAAAAAGTGTTGTCGTGGCGTTTTAGAGTAGGTTCAGAAATAGAAACTCCAGACCATTGGTTTGGTACTAAACAAGACTTTATAGAACACTATGCAAATACAGAAAGTGCAGTAAGATCAATTTTGCCAAATGCTAAAGTTGGAGTGCATACCAGAAATCCGGGTTTTTTATATAAAAATGGTACAGAATTAAATTATAAAGGAGAACCTTTTGCATCATTTATTGAAGGATTAATAGATTATAATTTTGCAAATAATATTAAATGTGACTTTTGGGGACTTTCAGATTACATTGTAATAGGGAACAGTAGCCTTAGAGATATGAATGGAAAATACTCCAAAAACTTTGCGCCATTAATCAATAATTCTAAATGGAATCCTGATACAACAATAGATATTATGGAGTATAATACTGTAACCACTATGGATGGAGCAGATGGTAAAGGTACTATAGGGTGTGAAACTTCACATAGAGACATTGTAGAATTAATATTTTCTAATACGTTTTATAGAAATAAAGATAAAGGCTTAGAATTTATTTACAGATGGGGAAATAGAAGTAATACTGAAAATCCAGATGGTATAAAAGAATTAGAGGCAATGCAAGGTTTGGTTCGCTATGAAACTATCATAACTGGAAGTCCAAATACATCAACAAACGAGTTGGATGCTATTTTTGCTAAAAATAATACTGAGAATGAATATGATGTATTAATTTATAATTATAATAGCAGTTCCTTAAATTATATAGCCAACGAAACCGTAGAAGTTTCGTTTACTACAGATTTACGTGTGGGTACAACATTATATTATAGAAGCAAATCTTATGGGAAAGAGAATAATAAGCTTCAAAATTTTTTAATTAATAATTCTAACTATGTAATGAGTGGTTTTGATGAGAAAGGAGAGCCAGATCGTACCTTAACAACAGAAGGGTATACAGCCTATCAAAATTATCAAAACCCAAATCCTCATGTATTTAGTGCATGGAAAAGTGTAACTACTAATGCACGAGCCGATGGGGGTTCAGGATCTGTGGTTAGTTTAAGTACAGAAATTGGATCTTTTGCTTTTGAAAAATTTGAATTTAGAACCGAAGCAAGTTTTGTAAAAGCCATTACTCCGGCAAACTTTTATTTGGGCTACTACTGAAGATTTTTCTGCTTGGACTGCTGTTAACGGAGGGATGACAATTAATACAGATAATGATAAATTAAGTGTAGCTTTTTCAACAGATGCTTCTTGGCCCATGGTAGCAATAACTGGCCTAAATATAAATTCTAGTCTATATGGTACTTTAAGAGTTGTAGTAAAAAATAGTACAGAAAAACCAGACCTTCAAATGGCACCAAATGCACCAGGTACAACTTTTGTAACGGGAAGAAAAAAAGAAACCATACCTAATGATAACCAATGGCATACTTTAGATTTTGATTTAATTAATTGGGGGCTATGGACTGGTACTATCACTGAATTTAAATTTTATAATAATGTTAGTTCTGGGAGCATCGTATTTGACAGAATAGAATTTATTCCTAGAGTAAATATTCAAACACATACCATTACGATTAGTAAAGAAGGTCAAGGTTTTTAAATTATAGTAGTGGTACTGCATTCGCTGGGCAAGAATTTATTTTGAATGCCATTGCAAATGAAGGTTGGGAGTTTAGTCGTTGGGAAGGGGATGTCTACAAGTACAGATAACCCTTTAGTTAATAACTGTTACTTCAGACATGAATATAAAAGCGGTATTTTCTAATAGTGGATTATCTGTTACAGAACATAGTTTAGATAAGATAACTGTGTTTCCTAACCCTAGCAGTAGTGGTGTTTTTAATATAAAAACGCAAACACCTCAAAATTGGGAAGTATATGCTTTAGACGGTAGAAAAATACTTTCAGGACATGGCAGCAAGGTAAATATATCGTCATTTTCAAAAGGTATTTATATATTAAGAACGGGAAGTTCTTTTGCTAAATTATTGTATTAAATTAAATATTTTACAAGCCATGTAAATCTCTCAAATTGAAAAGGATAACACTCTCATTAATTAACTTTAAACTAAAACATCTATTTGTTTTTAAGTATGTATTGTTGTTAGCAATTTTTGTTTTAATTACTAATAGCAAGTGAGAGTCAAAACAATTCAAACGAATATTTATATAGTAAATTCCAAAAACCACCAGCTGAAGCACGTCCTTTTGTGCGTTGGTGGTGGAACGGTAATAAAGTAAAAACTGATGAGCTTGATAGACAGTTAGAATCGCTTAAAAAGTGTAGGTTTTGGTGGTGTGGAAATTAATCCTATTGGCAATGCCTGCTGCTTTTGATAAAAGTGCAGAATCGCTAGTGTGGATGAGTGATGAGTGGATTGATATGGTAGTTCATGCCGCTAAAAAAGCCAAAGATTTAGGTATGATTACCGATATGATTGCTGGTACAGGTTGGCCATTTGGTGGCGAGTTTTTAAAAGATGAAGAAACCTGCCAACGTATGGTGACAGATAATATAGCTTATAAAAGTCGAGATGAAATTATTGTAAGTCGATGAAGCGTTTTCTAATTAATTTGTATAAGGAAAAATATGGCAATACACGTGACCAAAAAGATTTAAGTAAAAGTACAACTTACAAACTTGGCTAACTTAGCTCTTAGTCCCAATAAATTGTAATAATGAACAGAAGTGATTAACCTTTGAGCCATTGTAGATGACAAAGGAAAACTTATCTTATAAAATTGAAAAACCCGGAAGATTATGTATTTAAGCTATGCACTTATTCAACAAAATTTTAGAGATGTTACCTTGGAGCTCCAGGTGGTGCAGGCCCTGTAATGGATCATTATAAAAAGGAAATGACCTTGGCCTATTTAAACAGGTTAAAGAAAATATCTGAGCGTACTGGTATTCCATTAAATCAATTAATAAGAGCTATTTTTTGTGATAGTATTGAGGTTTCTGGAGCCAACTGGACTGATGATTTTCAAACCATATTTTTTAAGACTTACGGTTATAAATTGGATAATTGGATGCCTTTTGTTTTTTATGCTGCACCATGGTAATTATTCAAATGATACCTATTCTGAAAACTTTTCATCGCAATTTAAAGATGAATTAAAGCGTGTACGGTATGATTATAATAAATTATTAGTAGAAATCATTTTTAGAAAACTTCACCCAAACCTATAAAGATTTTTGCAAAGAAAATGGTGTGCTTTGTAGGTATCAAGCTTATGGCACACCTTTTTTAATGGGGATGCTAGATGGCAATATGATACCAGATATTCCAGAAAGTAACAACTGGATTTATTCAACCGAAATGAAAGATTCCTTATGGCAATGGAACCAAAGCTCATGGTTATATGACTTGGAATATGTACGCCTCTGCAGGCGCACATTTAACAGGAAAAAAAATAACAAGTTGCGAAACCATGACCAATACACGTGGCGTTTTTAAAATGACTCTTGAAGAAATGAAACAACATGATGATATGAATTTCATAACTGGGAATTAATCATTCTGTGTTGCATGGTTATAATTACTCCCCAAAAGAAGCGCCATTTCCAGGGTGGATTCGTTATGGCGCCTATTTTAGTGAACAAAACACCTGGTGGAAACACCTAAATCATTGGGTTGATTATAATGCACGTTTATCAGCTGGTGTTTCAAAATTCTCAAGCTGATAAATCAATTGCTATTGTTGGTCCTACAGCCGATTTATGGGGAGATAAGGGTTTAGCCAGAGAGCCTTTTCATATGAACCCGAATATTTATATAAACTGTGGGAACCTATCAGTCAGTTAGGGTATTCGTGCGAATATATCAATCAAAATGTTTTCGCTAAATGCTGAACCATTAAGATGGAACTATTTCCTTTGGAAATATGACCTATAAATTATTGGTTTTGGCAAGTTTAAAATCGATTCACCCAGAAGTAGCTGCAACCATAAAACAATTTGTCGAATCAGGAGGTAAAGGTAGTTGTCGTTGATGAACTTCCAGAAAAATCATTGCACTTTAAAGATTTTAAAAAAAATGATGAACTGGTAAAAGAGACTATCGGGAAGCTTCTATTAGTCAGTCATTCCAATTCATTAATAAAAATAAATCGTCCAAAAGCATTAGATGATCTATTAACATGGACTAAAACGTTTATTAAAGAATCAGAAATCACCCCTGATGTTGAAATAAGCAATCCAACAAAAAAAGTATATCAAATTCATCAATATACTGATGATAAGGATATTTATTTTTTTACAAATGTCCATCGATTTGATACCACAAAGTTTAATGCTAAATTTCCTGTTGAAGGAAAATATCCGTATGTGTGGAATCCAGAAACCGGCGAGAGAAAACCATATTATTATGCTTCTACTGCTAATGAGTTGGCAATTACTTTAAACCCTTTAGAATCTTTGTTACTTGTTTTTGAAGATGAAAAACCTTCAGAAAAAGCTCTTGTAATGCACATGATCAAATTAAAGATTCCGAAGTTATTGATGGAGATTGGATTGTAATTGGGAATAGAGTTGATAATAAAACCTATACCTGGAATATGACTGAGCTTGTTGATTTTAGTAAATCAACAGATACCACACAAAATTCATTTGCAGGAGAAATTATCTATAAAACAACGATAACCAACACGGGTGATTTTACGCATATTGATTTAGGCGATGTAAACGAAGGTATAACCGAACTATATGTAAATGGAGAAAAAGTAGGCAAACGCTGGTATGGAAAAGCGATCTACCCTCTGAAAGATTTTTTAAAACAAGGGGATAACAATATTGAAATTCATTATACAACAGTTCTGGCAAATTACTGTAAATCAATAGATAATCCTATAACGAACGTTTGGACAAGACATTATAAAGATAAAGTGCCTACAGGTTTACAAGGGCCTGTAAAATTAATAAATTATTAACATGTAGCTCAGCCGTAAAGGCTCATTGAGGCTTTTTTTTTTGCTGTTTTTGTAGTTTTAGTAGGAAATTAAATACAAAATGTTTTTGAATTGTTAGGAGTTCAATAAAATAAAAGTATGAATGTTGCATGATAGAACAGGACAAGTAGTTAATGGGTTAAAATTAACTTTATACATTCATATTTAATTTGTTCTAAATGTCGAAATTTAAGTTTCTTGTTTTAGTTTTATTATCGATTATAGTCAACATTTCCTGTAAACAAAAGGAAATAGCTCTAATGTCTTCAAAGTTAACCTTTGGATCTTTGGCGTGCGATTCTAAGCATAACCCAACAGCTATTGAGAATGTAAATCCTCTTTTTTCTTGGATTGTAAAAGCTGAAGGATTTAATAAATCACAATCAGCATATCATGTTTTGGTTGCATCTTCAAAAGAAAAATTAAATGAAAATGATGCAGATGTATGGAATTCAGGTAAAGTTGAAAGCGACAAATCTGCTTTTGTAAAATATAGTGGTAAAGTCATTACAAGCGATGCAAACCTATTTCTGGAAAGTTAAAATTTGGGATGAAACAGGAATATCTTCAAGTTGGTCAGACGTTCAAAAATTTCAAATGGGATTGATGAATGAAGCCAATTGGGGAAATTCTAAATGGATTACTTTAAATAAAGACACCAGAACTTCAGAACACCGTTTTCGCGAATATATAACAGGAGGAATGAAAAAACCTGTTATGGTTGAAGGTTTTGCAGCTAGTTATTTTAGAAATGGAATTCAATCTTGAAAAACAAATAAAAAATGCTCAAGCTTATATTTGTGGTTTAGGCTATTATGAGTTGTATCTTAAATGGTGAAAAAGTAGGCGACCATGTATTAGACCCTGCACCATCAAACTACGATAAGCAAGCGTATTATGTAAATTATGATATTACCAATCAGCTTAAATCTGGTAAAAATGCCTTTGGAATTATTTTAGGCAATGGTTTTTATGGACAAAATATTTCATGGAAAAACGACCCAGAATCTGATAAAGATTTAGCCTACGGACCGCCAACAGTACGATTGTTTAATAAAAGTAAGCTATACTGATGGCACGAAAGCCGATTTTTATACCGATGAAACTTGGAAAGAATCTACAGGGCCTATTGTATTTAATAATATTTATGGTGGCGATACGTATGATGCGCGATATGAATTAGATAGTTGGAATACCGTAGATTATAATGATGAATATTGGGGTCAAGCAAAAGAAATTTCACCAGAAGTAACTAAAATAAGTGCACAACAAATACCTGCCAATAAAAAAACTAAAAGAATTAGAACCTCAAAATGTTTTTAAAGGCGCCGATGGTGAATGGATTGTAGATTTTGGACAAAACATTGCAGGTTGGGTAAAACTAAATGTAAAAGAAAAAGAAGGACAACTAATAGAAATTATTACTACCGAAGCCTTATTAACAAACGGAAAAGATATTTTTCAAGGGTCTACAGGTGGAGGTGCTAATGGTATGCCTCAAATTTATAAATACATTTGTAAAGGAAGTGAATTGGAATCTTGGGAACCAAAATTTAGCTATCACGGGTTTCGATATGCTAAAATAAAAGGGATTTCTACAAAGCCCGATGCCAATATGATTAAAGCGGTTTTGGTGGCTACCGATATTCAAGAAACAGGAAGTTTTACTTCTTCTGATGAATTACTAAATAAAATGCACAGCATTAGTAAATGGACGATTGTTGATAACCTACATGGCATTCCAGAAGATTGTCCACATCGCGAAAAATGTGGTTGGTTAGGTGATGCGCATGCGTTTTGTGAATATGCCTTGTACAATTATGATATGTATGATTTCTATAAAAAATACATGGAAGACATACGTACACAAATGCGCCCAACAAAAGGACATAATAATCCAGAAATTAAATTTCAAGTACCAACCATGATTGCTCCTGGAAAGCGAACATCAACTTATGCTAAATTAGATTGGGGTGTTGCCACCATGTATTTGCCTTGGTATAATTACTTGTATTATGGAGATGATACTATTGTAAAAGAATATTATGAGGACATGAAAGATTTAACAAATTTCTATCTGATCTTTAAAGATGAAAATGGAATTATTCAAGATGGTATGGGCGATTGGTGTCCACCACGTTGGGATAGAAGAGTAAATCCTAGTGCTATGGAATGCGACCCGATAATTTCCGCAAATGCCTATTTTTATGATGTTTTGGGTATTATGGAAAGGTTTGCAAAAATGAATAATGATGTTGGTATATGAAGCAAAAATGAAAAGAGAAAAAGCAAGATTTGAAGGAAGCATTTAATAAGGCATTTTTAGTTAACATTCCAAATACAAAATACAAATGGTATCAAAGTCAAACCGCAACCGTACAAGCCTTACAATTTGGAATGGTTCCAGAAGATGAAATAGAAAACGTTGTTAATGGTTTAGCTCATGATATTGTTAAAGTTAAAGGAGGGCATCATTCTACAGGAATTCATGGAAACCGATATATTTACACGGTTTTAACCAAATACGGAAAAGCAGATTTAGCACATCAAATTTTAACCACACCAGATTTTCCAAGTCAAACTTATGTAATGAATTCAGGATTTACCACATGGCCAGAACGCCAGTTTGAATGGGAGAAAATGGAAGGACCAACCAACTCATTAAATCACCCTATGCATAGTGGTTTTGCAGCTTATTTTTTGAATCTTTAGGTGGGATTAAATCTTCAGAAGAAAATCCGGGTTATAAAGAATTTATTGTTAATCCTGAGTTTCCTGGGGCAATAAAATCTACTTCAGTTTCAATTCCAACGCCATATGGTACTATTCAAAATAATTGGAAACTGAATGAAAACAGATTTTCAATGAAATTACAAGTGCCATTTAATACAAAAGCTAGAATTGTTTTAACAAAAAAAGAGTTAACATCTTTAACTATAAATGGAGCTGCTTTTGATGAATTTAAAAAGAATTATAATATTACTATAGGTAACAATTCTACCTTGTTTTTAGGTTCGGGTAAATACGAAATTCAATATTTAAAATAATATAAATAATACTTTATTAAACTTCATTATTTAAAATTAATTATTATGAAAAAAATTTATATAAAACTTACTTTTTTTTTAATGCTCTCATTAATTTCAACACCCATGTTTTCTCAAGTTGTTGCATGCAACGGTGTGTTTCCTTTTGAAGAACAAAACGGTCTCTTAACAATAGAAATGGAATCTGGAATAATTAATGATAGCAGGTGGAAAATAGGTACAGAAACAGAATCTATAAACGGCATTAATACAGAGTTGAAATATTTATATTGGGAAGGTCCACAATCTTTCAATGCACTCTCTAATGCTCAAATTGTATATAAAATAAAAATAAATAATCCTGGTACCTACAGGTTTGCGTGGAGAATGAGAGTTGGTCTTGGAACGTCAACAGGTGAACACAATGATGCCTGGTTGAAAATTGATGGCGAAGATTTTTATGGAATTAAAGATGGCGCAAAAGTATATCCAAAACCTTATTGTACTACAAATACAAATTTAACTTGTGCTGCAGGAAGTTCCGTTGAAAATTTTATCAAAGCATTTGGGAACAGATTAGATTGGGGTTTTGTTACCAATACCAATGATGGCGATTCTCATAGAGTATTTGTTCGATTTGATGAAGCTAAAGAATATACAATCACGGTAGATGCTAGATCTTCCTATTTATTTATAGACAAAATGGTGTTAAGAAGAGATGGTGTATCAGATAGTGTTGCTTTTAATTTGGCTAATAGTGAATCTGCATGTTATGATAGTTCATTATCTGTAAATTCAAAAACCATTAAAGACATAAAAATATATCCGAATCCAACTACTGGTAAATTGGAAATAAAAAATTTACCAATTAATTCAAACCTAATTATTTCGAATGTTTATGGGATGGTTGTGCGGGTAATAACCACTGAAAATTTGAACCAAACTATAGATATTAGTAACTTAAATAGTGGTGTTTATTTTGTTTCTTGTAAAAATGATATAACATATTTTTCAAAAAAAATCATCAAGTTGTAAAATCGTTTTATTACAAAATATATTTAATTTTTTTTATAAAATTTTACACATGAAACTTCCATAGAGAGATTTTGATACCCAAGGAAATGATTATATGGAAGCAGCATGTGATCAATAAAAACAAAAAAAAACAAATGAAAAATAGATTGCATGTATGTTGCCTTACTATGTTATTAGTAATGTCTGTTAAAGCACAAGTTAAAATCACTCAAAAAAGTATCTCAATGGTAGATTCTAAAGCACTAACCATTGATGGTAAGTTTGGTCAAGCTATAAATGGGACGAACATATCAAAAAGATGCGCTGGCTTCACATAATGGATATCAATATATTACTTATTACAACGAAGATCGTCATGTTTGTATTTCAAGAAGAAAACTTCCTGTGGTGATTGGAAAACCATTCAATTTTTAGATTACGATTTTAAAAGTGACGATTCACATAATATTGTTTCATTAGGTATTTGCCCAAATGATGGCACGATTCACTTAGCCTTCGATCATCATGTACATCCTTTGCATTATCGAGTTTCAAAAAAAGGTTTAGCAACCAATCCAGAAACTATGGAGTGGACTGCAGCTTCATTCGGTCCAATTATAGATGAATTAGAAGAAAATAAACCAATTAAAATAACATACCCAAAATTTTGGCAAACACCTGAAGGTAATCTTCAAATGAACTATCGTGTAAGAGGTTCAGGTAATGGTGATCGAATGTTGGTAGACTACAATGCCAAAACTGGAAAATGGGAAAATACCCGACAAATTGATTCGGCATTAGGAATGTTTGAAGATCAATTAGGAAAAAGTGAGACGCGTTGCTCATATCCTAATGGGTATGATTATGATGCCAATGGAAGATTGCATGTAACCTTTGTTTGGCGCGAAAATAGTCAAGGTGCAAATCACGATTTAATGTATGCTTATAGTGATGATCGTGGATTTACTTGGAAAAATAATGATGGTAATTTATTAGAAGAAATTATAAACGTTAATTCACCAGGTATTGTTGTACAACCCATTCCGCGAGTATTGGGTTTAATGAATGATCACGGACAAGTTATAGATTCAAAAGGTCGTGTGCATGTTGTTATGTACCATGGCACAAAAGAAACCATTGAAGCTGCAGGAAGTACTTTGGGAGCAAGTCGTTGGGGACCTAAATCAGCACAAAGATATTTTCATTATTGGCGAAATGAGCAGGGTGTATGGAACAGTTTGCAATTACCAATGGTAGTTGGTAATCGACCTAAAATATTTACAGATAAAAATGACAATTTAGTTTTGATTTATTGTGGTACAACCAATAAATCGAATAAAGGTAAAAGTAGTAAAGCTGATAATGAAGATTTGATAGTAGCTGTAGCAACAGCAAAAAATAATTGGCAAGATTGGCATATTGCACATGCGGTAAAAGGACCTTTTATGAATGATATGTTGGCCGATATTTATCGTTGGAAAAATGAAGGTGTATTATCAGTAATGCTACAAGATGAACCTAGTGGGATTAGAAATCCAAGTGAATTAAGGGTTGTTGATTTTGCAATTGATATAAAATAATAAGCTACAATTCCTTTCGAATAAAACCGAAAACAATTAAAAGGTCATGAAAACAAGAAAATTTAAAGCAAAACAAATCTTCTTTACAGTATTATTCAGTTTAGTACTAATTATTTCGGGTTGTTCTAAATCTGAAGATGTGGAAAAAGAAATAATTGAAGAACCCGAAATCGAAACACCAGAACCTATCGATCCTAGTAAAGTAGTAACCATTAATACAGGTGCTGTAGTAGGTACGTTTTATAATTTTTGGTCTACAAGACCCATGATAAACCAAACACGTTTTAATAGTTCTGGTTTTAGAACTGGTGAAGTAGAAAGTGTAAAAGATTATGTTAAGAGCTATAATTTAGTGAGAATGCTTGGTGGAAGAACTGATGATTTAAACGAGTATTATCAAGGCGTTGATGGTTCTGGAAATATTATTACTGATTTTAGCGGACTCATTACAAGCATGCGTAATTTTATGACTAACAGGTTTAAAACCACGTATTGTTTTAGATAATGTGCCTTGGGATATGAGTTTGCCTAGGGTAGAAGATACCTATGGAAACTCTAAACCACCAACAGATTATAATTTATGGAGACAGTATATTAATGCTTTCTTAAATACCTTAGTTAATGAATTTGGAATGGACAGAGGTTAAAACTTGGCGCTTTAGGGTAGCTACCGAACCCAACTACACTCCAGACCATTGGCGAGGTACTAAAGAAGATTATTTTAAGCATTATGATATAACGGTTGATGAGGTTTTAAAAGTAATACCCGATGCTATTATTGGGCCGGGTAATATGCTTACCGAAGGGATTGCTACATATACAACAGAACTTATAGATCATTGTGCCACAGGAACTAATTATGCAACAGGTCAAATTGGAACAAGAATGAGTTTCTTTTGTATTTCGTATTACGAAAAAATAGATCAAAATACGGTAAAACTACCAGAAGATATAGAGCCTTATAGGAATAGTTTAAATAGTTACCCGCAGTTTAAAGATATCCCACTAGATATTCAAGAATTTGGTATGCTAAGAGACGAAAATGGAAAGCGAGGTATTAGTTTAAATGATGCTACAGAATTGGGCGCCAGTTGGTATGCAACTATTGCCGATATGGCATTTCAAGTACAAAATTAGTGAAATATATGAGTGGGGACAAGAAATTGAAGGGAGTAACTTGCCCCAAGGAAAACGAAACGTGTCTAAAATGTTTCAAATGATGGAAGGAGGCAATAGAATTCAAGCTGTTGTCAATCTTTCTGGATATACAGGCATTATTCCAGTTGTTAAAAATAATGTTATTTACTTGTTAGTATATAATCATAACCCTAGCAGAAATAGCACAAACGTAAACACTATTTACCCAAGACTTGAAGGCGGTTTAATTTCAGGTGGAACTAAATGGAAAATGAACGAGTGGACTGTCGATAAAAATAATAGTATCATGATGCACGAACTGTACAAAGATCTTCGTGCATGCAGGAGTAAGTGAGATAACGAACGGACGTATTTATGGTAATAGAATATCCGATCGTTGGAATAGTGGATGGGAAAATGTTTTAAGCACTAACCTGGTGAAATATGAAAATCTAGCTAAATTATCTAAAACAGTGTCAGATGTTGTTGTTGAAAAAAAGGAAGGAAATCTTACTTTAAAAGTTGATTTAGAGGCCCATAGTGTTAAGCTAATCGAATTAACTCCTCAATAAATTTTATCGCCAAATTAATTGCGAATGTTGGTATTTATGTTGAAAAAACAGAACTAAGAATTATAATTAGAATAAAAATTTATTTATTGAGGAATAATTGTAAATCAGGAACTAATTCTAATATTAATAGTTGTATTTCTTTTGATATTACCTGCAGCGATTGCTGTTGTTGATATATTAAAAAGTGAATTCAAAGGGAATAAAATTGTGTGGTTGTTAGTTGTTTAATTTACCAATTTTTTTGCTATGATTTTATATTTTTTAATTGCTAGAAAACAGAAAATATCTATAAAAAAATAAACGGATTTTTAATAAGTTTTCGTAATGAGAATACGTCTTTTCTTTAGCTTGTTTGTTGAATAATATACTGAATGTAAAAACTAAAAACAGAATTGAGTGGAATTTAGCTATTTCAGAATTGTTTATTTAACATCTAAATTGACACATAAATTTTGATAAAAAAAGATTGAAAATATTTTTTTGGTCTTTTTTTGCGATAAATGATTACTTCCATAACAATACAGGATAGAGGTTCAATTTTTGAAACATATATTGCTTTAAAATTTTTGTAAACATTAAAATTTATGAAATTTAAAATCGGTTTAGGGATGTTTTTTATAGCATCTTTTATGCTTTCAGCTCAAATTAAACATGGTTTGAGGGATGAAGCTGGTCGTCACGTCATTCCAAGAGGTTTTGTCGTTAATACAAATGACCATGGAGGTGAAGTCTTTTTTAATAGCGATGATTATATGCGCATGGTTCGAATGGGCGCTAATACACAAGTTATTCGTTTAGAATTAGGTAAATTGAGTGCGTTTCCAGGAGGAAAACTAGAACCTAATTATCTTCTAAAATTAGATTCTTTGGTAGCAATGGGTAGACATGCGGGGATGAAAACGGTTTTTAAAATGACCGTTTATGGTGTAGATAAATTTATTTGGGAAGAATTTTGGCAAAACAAAAAGAATGAATACGACACATATATTGATGCATGGAAAGTTATTTGGAATCGATATGCCAATGAGCCATCGGTATTGGGATATGATGTAGTGAACGAACCTCGAAAATTAACTATGGATATTTCCTATAAAGACCTTACCAATAAATACCTCATTCCGCTTTATCAAAAAATTATTGATGAAAGTCAAAAAATAAATGCTGATAAAATGATTCTTTTTCAGTCTATTTTTATGAATAAAGGAGAAGGCATCGATAACAATCAATATGCTGAAATTACGTCGCCAGTAAACCGAAAGAATATCATTTTTGCACCACATATTTATCAAAATAAAATTGAATTTATAAAACCAGTAATGGATCGATTTGATAAAGAATCTGATATGTTAAATGCACCTATTTTAATTGGGGAATGGGGCTTTCCAACCTTTGCAACTACAGATACCTTAATCGAAGGAAATCTAGGGCAATTAAAATATAGAGAACTATATATTAGAACAGCAGAAGTGTTTGATCGCATGGGTGTAGGCTCTATAAAAGCTTGGTTTTTAGGCAATAGAACTATGCAAAATTTTATGTCCTGGTGGCCCTTCAACTTGGTCTATTTTTAGTGATAAAACCGATGCTGGTACCGTAGAACGAAAATATATTACCGATGTTATTTCAAGACCTTTTCCACAAACCATTGCAGGAGATATTCAATCCTTTTTATTTAATCATGCCACCAGAACGCTTAGATCTTAATATAAAGGCAGATAACAGCAAAGGAGCATCCAAAATATTTATTGGAGCTAATAGGCATTATCCTGATGGTTTTTCGATATTAATTGATGATGATTTTGTCATGTATTACAATCCATTAAAAAATGTAGGATTAGAAACCTATAAATGTCCAAAAGATGTTAGATCCATCAGATTTTATTTGGGATGCAAATAGCCAAAAATTAATTGTTTTAAAATGGCCAAAAAATAACGAAGTTTTTAAATATTAAAATTGTTCCTGGAATTACGGAATTTTAACTAATCGATATGAAATCAATTGTAAATAAATAAATTAATGAAAAAGTTTGTATTAATTGCTCTTTATTGGAGTAGCATTTTTTGGGTGTAATTCAAATAAAATAGTCGCGCAAGCAAAATCCATTAAGCGATTCTGAAATTGCAAAAAAAGGTTGAAAGTCTAATTAGTAAAATGACTTTAGAAGAAAAAATAGCAGAAATGACGCAAGATGCTCCTGCTAATGATAGATTGGGAATTCCATTTATGAAATTTGGCGAAGGTTTACATGGGTTGTGGTACGATGGGGTATACCGTGTATCCTCAAGCCATTGCGTGTGGTTCTACTTGGGAACCAGAATTAATTAAAAAAATGGCATCACAAACGGCACTAGAAGCGCGTGCTTTAAATATTACACATTGTTATTCGCCAAATTTAGATGTTATATCTGGTGATCCAAGATATGGTAGAGTAGAAGAATCTTATGGTGAAGACCCTTATTTGGTATCGCGAATGGGTGTTGCGTTTATTCAAGGTATGCAAGGTATGGGAAAAGAACGATTTGATGAAAATCATATTATAACAACCGCGAAACATTTTGTAGGCTATCCAGAAAATCGTCGTGGTATAAATGGTGGATTTAGCGATATGTCTGAACGTCGTTTACGAGAAGTATTTTTACCTCCTTTTGAAGCAGCAGTAAAAGAAGCTCAAGTGGCATGCATTATGCCTGGGCATCAAGATTATAACGGAGTGCCATGTCATATGAATACTTGGTTATTGAATGATATTTTACGAGGTGAATTAGGTTTTGATGGTTTTATTGTGTCTGATAATAATGATGTTGGTAGATTACAAACCATGCATTTTATTACCGAAACAAGAGCTGAAGCAGCTATTTTAGGCTTAAAAGCAGGTGTAGACATGGATTTGGTTTTAGGAAAACCGTTGGATTTATATACTTATCATGCAAACCGTTTTAAAAGATACGCTTACCAAAAATCCCGAATTGGTAAAATATATAGATGCAGCAACGTCAAGAATTCTAACAGCAAAATATAAATTGGGATTATTCGGTTCGAAGTTAAAAGAAGCAAAAACCGATACCATTGTTAGTAAAAAAGAACATCAAGAGTATGCTTACGAAATGGCAAAAAAAGCGATTATTTTATTGAAAAATGACAATAACCTATTGCCACTGGATGTATCAAAAATTAAATCGTTAGCCGTTATTGGTCCAAATGCCCATGAAGTAAAGCCTGAAAAAGGGACTTACTCTCTATTAGGTGGTTATTCTGGGTTACCTCCGTATTATGTTTCAGTTTTAGACGGATTAAAAAATAAAGTAGGCAGCAAGGTAAAAATCAATTATGCCAAAGGCTGTGATTTGTTAAGCGATTCAAAAGCAGGATTTTCAGAGGCTGTAGCTGCTGCAAATAATTCGGATGCCGTAGTTTTAGTAGTTGGTGGTTCTCGTAGAACAGGTGGTGAAGGTATAGATCGTGATGATGTTGATTTAATTGGTGTTCAAAACGAATTGGTGGAAGCCATTCATAAAACAGGCAAGCCTGTGATTGTGGTGTTGATAAATGGACGACCTTTATCTATTAATTATATTGCTGAAAATATACCTTCAATTCTTGAAACTTGGTATTTGGGTATGCGCTCTGGTGATGCTATTTCAGATGCTATTTTTGGCGATGTAAACCCTGGTGGAAAACTAACCGTTTCGTTTCCACGTTCTGTGGGGCAAATTCCTGTAACGTATTTAGAACGTCCAGATTTTATTGGAACAGGTAAAGGTCAATACAATTTTAGTGATAAATCACCATTATTTCCATTTGGTTATGGCTTAAGCTATACAACATTTAAATATGGTACGCCTAAACTTGAAAAAGCTACTATTAGTCCAGATGGTTCTACATCAGTTTCAGTTGATGTTACCAATACAGGAAATAGAGTCGGAGATGAAGTTGTGCAAATGTATGTTCGTGACGATTTTGCTTCGGTAGGTCGTTATCTAAAAATGTTAAAAGGATTTAAACGAATTACACTAAAACCAGGAGAAACAAAAACAGTTACTTTTAAATTAGGCTTCGACGAACTTAATATTCTTAATCAAGATATGAAAAAGGTTGTTGAACCTGGAACATTTACAATATCAGTTGGAGCGTCTTCTTTAGAAAAAGATTTACATAAAGTAACATTAAAAGTGAATTAAACCTGTATCTTTTATAGATGAATCCTGCTCAAAATTTAATAAGTACACAATTCAAAATTAAAAAAGGAAAAGTACTTTATGTTCTATTAATAGTATTTTTCCTTTTTAATCATTTTAAAATAGTAGGGCAGGATAGTAATACAAGTAAAAAAGAAAAAAGGCCAAACGTCGTATTTATATTAGTGGATGACCTTGGGTATCATGACTTAGGATTTACTGGAAGTTTATTTTACGAAACACCTAATATAGATAAGTTAGCCAACGAAGGAACAATTTTTTTACAGGGTTATGCAGCGAGTACCGTTTGTAGTCCGTCAAGAGCCAGTATTTTAACAGGAAAATTTACAGCGCGCCATGGCATTACAGATTATATTGGTGCGCCATCTGGTATCGATTGGAGAACCAAAAACAGACAAACTACTTTGCTGCCGGCTAATTATAAAAAACATTTACCACATGAAGATGTAACCTTACCAGAAGCCTTAAAAGCACAAGGATATAAAACTTTTTTTGCTGGAAAATGGCATTTAGGAAATGAAGGTTCGCATCCTGAAAATCACGGTTTTGATATTAACATAGGTGGTTTTGCTGCTGGTAGTCCTGCAGGAGGTTTTTTTTCTCCATGGAACAACCCTAAATTACCCAATAAGGAAAAAGGAGAAAATTTAACCATGCGTTTGGCTCATGAAACAGCTAGTTTTATCCAGAAGCATAAAGACACTTCTTTTTTTGCGTTTTTATCGTTTTATGCAGTGCATGCCCCTATTCAAACTTCTAAAGACAAATGGGCGAAATATAGAAACAAAGCAGAGCGAATGGGAGTTCAAGAAAAGGGTTATGCCATGGAGAAAACATTTCCTATTAGGCAAGTTCAAGACAACCCCATTTATGGCGGACTTGTTGAAACAATGGATGACGCGGTGGGAATCGTTTTAAAGGTACTTGAAGATAATGGAATAGCGGAAAATACAATTGTAATATTTACTTCAGATAATGGTGGCGTATCATCTGGGGATAATTATTCTACCAGTAATTTGCCGTTAAGAGGAGGAAAAGGCTATCAATGGGAAGGTGGCATTCGCGAGCCATATGTAATTAAAGTACCATGGTTAAACAACGCAGGTTTAAAATCTGACTATCCTGTGATTGGCACCGATTTTTATCCAACAATTCTCGATTTAGTAAATGCTCCTTTAATTCCAGATCAGCATATAGATGGTGTGAGTCTTAAACCCATTTTAGAAGAGAAAACCATGCCTATAGATAGACCATTATATTGGCATTACCCGCACTATGGAAATCAAGGAGGTGAGCCATCTTCCATCATACAATATGATGGATGGAAATTAATTCATTATTGGGAAGATGGTCGTGAGGAGTTATTTAAATTACCATCTACAGAAACCGACGATTTAAATGTTATTTCCCAAAACCCGATACTTGCAAATAAATTAAGTGATCAGCTCATTCAATGGTTGGAAGCTGTTGGTGCACAATATCCAGTGCTCGACCCTCAGTACGATGCGAAAAAAGCCGAAGCCTTCCATTTAAATGTTATAAACAAAAAGTTACCATCATTAGAGAATGAGCGTTTAGATATGCTTTCAAAAGACTTCAAACCAAATGCAGATTGGTGGGGAAGTCTAGTGACTAAAGATTAGATTTTTCTTAAAAGAAAAGTTATAAACAAATAATTATGAGTAGATTTTTTTTAGCAATCAATAATAATCGAGTAATTTATTGTGTTTCCTTTTTAACGCTTTTCGTTTGGTTACTCTCATGTAAATCAACTCAAGCGGGTAAAAATTTATCTAAAAATAATCAGAACGACTTCAATTATATTTTCAACGGAAAAACATTAGATGGTTGGGAAGGAGATGCCAAATATTGGCGTGTTGAAAATGGTGTGTTAGTAGGAGAAGTCACGCCTGAAACGATTCTTAAAAATAATTCATTCATAATTTATAAACTCGAAAAACCCGAAAATTTTGAACTTAAATTGGAGTATAGAATTTCAGATTTTGGAAATAGCGGCATCAATTATCGAAGTGAGATTTTAGACGCCAATCCTTATGCACTTAGAGGTTACCAAGCAGATATTGATGGGCAGAATAAATATACCGGACAAAATTACGAAGAGAAAAAAAGAACAACTTTGGCTTATAGAGGCGAACAAGTGGTTATTAATCCGATGCCAAGTACTGTAAACTCTAATAATTTAAGAAGTAATATTAATAAAAATTGCTGGCAAACCAGAGAGGTTTTAGCTTCTTTAAAAACTCCTAAATTCCTTGTGTCTCAAGTCAAAAATAATGATTGGAACGACGTTCATTTAATAGTTAAAGGAAACCAAATGCAACATTTTATTAATGGCATTTTGTTTAGTGAAGTAACCGATTTAGATACAATAAATAGCACTTTTAAAGGCTATATCGGTGTTCAGGTTCATGTAGGTCCGCCAATGAAAGTTGAATATAAAAACATCAAATTAAAACATCTAAGAAATGACCAAAAATAAAGTTTATTTAGCTGTCACCTTTGCAATTATGACACTTTATAATTGTAGTAGTAAAATAGGAACGTCCAAAGAAGGCATAGCTAAAACTGACAGATGTGCAATTTATGGATAAACCCAATATTCTTTGGTTGGTAACCGAAGATATGGGCGCTTACATACCTCCTTTTGGAGATTTAACGGTACCCACCCCTAATTTAACACGATTAGCCAATGAAGGGGTAATCTATCCAAATTTATATTCTACTTCAGGCGTTTGTGCCCCAAGTAGGGCTGCTATAGCTACTGGCATGTATCCTTCAAGCATTGGCGCAAACCACATGCGCGTTAATTCATATATGGACGTAACAGGATTACCAGCCTATGAAGCTGTTCCGCCATCGGACACAAAAATGATTAGTGAATTGCTACGAATGAATGGGTATTACTGCACCAATAACTATAAAGAAGATTATCAATTTAAAGCACCTCAAACCGCTTGGGATGAAAGTAGTCCGTATGCCCATTGGCGCAATAGAAAAAACAATCAGCCATTTTATGCTGTTTTTAATTTCACAAACACACACGAATCTGGATTGTTCGAACCTTATGGATTCAGGCACATTGAAACAAGACATTATCATGAAGGTGATACCAATTATAAATGGAAATCGGATAATATGACAGAGGCCGAAACACCTGTTCACCTACCAAAAGATACCGACTTTAAAATACCGCCCTATTTACCAGATAATGAGGTTGTAAGAAGAGATATGTGGAAGCTCTACAACAATATAGCAGAAATGGATAAACAAGTGGGAGCCGTTTTAAAACAGCTAGAAGAGGATGGCTTGCTAGATAATACGATTATCTTTTTCTATGGAGACCATGGTGGTCCGTTGCCAAGAGAAAAACGATTGATTTATGATTCAGGGTTAAATACACCAATGATCATTCGTTTTCCTAAGAAAATGAAGGCAGCCACTAAAGACAACCAGTTAATTAGTTTTGTCGATTTTGCACCAACATTGCTTTCTTTAATAGGGGAAGAGCCACTTCCATATATGCAAGGGCAAGCTTTTTTAGGGAAGTTCAAAGCAAAAAGCGAGCAGAAACTATATTCATGCGGCGGCCGATCGTTTTGATGAAGTAACCGATGCTATTCGTGCGGTGCGAGATAAACAATTTAAATATATTAGAAATTACAGACCAAATCAAGGCTATTACATGCCGATAGGTTATAGAGAGCAAATTCCAACCATGAAAGAATTGTTGCGATTACGTGATGAAGGAACATTAAATGAAGTACAAAAACAATGGTTTAGAAATAGCAAACCAGAAGAAGAATTGTTTGATTGTAAAAACGATCCTTTTGAGTTAAATAATTTGGCCAACGATAAAGATTATATCAAGAAACTAGAGGAATTAAGGGGTGAAATGGACACATGGTTAAAATCCATTAATGATGATGCCTAATCTACCAGAAGCACAACTAATTGAAAACCTTTGGAGAGGTAATAAAATGCAGCCAATAACAGCAGCTCCAAAAGTTAATTATTCAAATGGAAAGGTTTCGATAACCTGCGATACAGAAGGTGCATCTATAGCTTATAAAATAAAAATCAATAACGGAATGCTTCCTAAATCTTGGAAAATATATCAGAATCCATTTGAAATTCCTAAAGATGCAGAACTACTGGTTCAGGCACATAGAATTGGTTTTGTTGCAAGTAAAGTTATTAAACTAAGCGAACTACAATGAACAGTAAAGCTCTAATTCTAATATTATTATTTGGATATTTGTCTAATGCACAAACACTCCATTTAAACCAGCCAATAATTGATAAAGAAGTAGTTTTTGAAGAAGAAAATGGACTCGTAGCGGTTGAGGCTGAATATTTTTATAAACAAAGCAATACTGAAGTTAGGCAATGGTATCGAACATTACAAGATGAATTTGCTCAAGTAGGCAGAGATGAAGATGCCCAACATTGTGATGGTGCTAGTAATAATTCTTATATAGAAATTTTACCAGATGAAAGAATTACGCATTCTGATAAACTAGAACAAGGCAAGAATTTTACGAACAATGCAGGAACCATGGCAGTGGTGCATTATAAAGTTAAATTTAATAATCCAGGTCGTTACTATGTTTGGGTGCGCGCTTTTTCTACTGGAACTGAGGATAATGGTGTTCATGTAGGGTTTAAATGATACATGGCCAGAAAGCGGACAAAGAATGCAATGGTGTGATGGAAAAGAGAATTGGACATGGGCAAGTAAGCAACGCACAAAAGAAGAACATTGTGGGGTGCCATACCAAATTTATTTAGACATAGAAAAAGCTGGTGTTCATGACATTCAATTTAGCATGCGAGAAGATGGTTTTGAAATGGATAAATTCATATTAACCCAAAATAAAGAATATATGCCAACTGAAGAGGGCTCTACATCTTTTTCTCAAAACAAACCTTAGGATTAAAAAAACACAACCATGAAAAAAATAATTTTAGCCTTTGCTACAACTCTATTATGTGCAACTTTAGTTTTGGCACAAACTATAAATCCTCCAAAAGGTAGAATAGCCATTGTAGCCGATGGTAATTCTCCAGACCCCGACGATCTTGGAGGTACAGCCGTTTCATTGGCATTATTACGTGCTTCCGGACTTGAAAATAGGTTAGTGCATTATTCACATAGTTGCGATTTGGTTGTGATGCATAGAATATCAGAAGCGGCAGAAAAAGAGCGTCATGCCATGATGCAAACCGCGTGCGATGGTACGGCAAGACGATGGGGAGGTTTTGATCATATTACTTTTTACGATGCTAAATGGCAGTTAGATGCTACTATTAAAGATTTATGTAAAGCCATCAACGCTTCTACAGAAGACGATCCTTTATGGATAGTTGAAGCAGGCGAACCCGATATTATTGGTTTTGCACTGGATGCAACTCCTAAAGAAAAACACAAATTTGTAAAGGTAATCACCCATCACCCAGCTAATGATAATGCAGGCGATTTTTATAAATGGCAAGATATTTTAGATTTTGGCATTGAAGAAGTCCGAATACCAGACCAAAACACCTATTTAAAAGTAAAGGAATCAGAATGGGATTGGGCAAAGAATCATTCAGACGTTCGTATGCAATTTGTTTGGTTAATGGGTAAAATGGCAGAAATAGATAATGTAGTGAAATTTCAAAAAGGTTATTGGGATTGTTCTGATGCTGGTATGGTGTTATATTGGTTAACAGGAGCAACTAATGGTGGTTTAAAAGATGGAAGTGTTCAGGTTGTAAAAAACATTTTACTCAATTATATTAATAACTCAACCGACAAATAATTTCCTAAAACTCAAAAAATTTAGATTTATTTAAATGTATTTCAGACTATTGCGAATTTATGTAGGACGGGCAGGATAAAACAGGACAATACAGGACAAGTCTAATTAAAGAAAAATTTATTTTTATAAAATGTCTAACAAGTTAACACTAAATGTTGACTAAACTAATATTAATTAATTATGAAAAAAACTACTTTAAAAAATGTTATTGCTTTATTTGTATGCTTAATGGTATTACAAATTTCTGCACAAACTTTTCAAGCAAACACACCCTACAGGTTAAGAACAGCAATTCCTGCGCAAGAAAGCTATAATGCTAGTGCTACCCCTTATCCAGATCAACTTATTTACCCAACTGCAGCCAGCACAACAAACGCAGTAGCATTAAAGCCTAAAGAAGCATCCGGTGAAACTAATCAGCTCTTCGAATTTCAACCAGTTACTGGAGTTACTTTTGAGTATCCAGCGGGTTCTGGTTCTGTCTATCAAGTTTATAATGTGGTAAGTGTTATTACTCCTGTTTCTGGTAATGGAACAGGTGTGTTAGAAAGAAATGATTTAACTTCTAATGGTCAAAGAATGAGACTTAAAGGTAATGCGCCGTCAAATAATAATTTAAATAATGTTATTGTAGTTAGCAATCCAGTTAGTGATGCCAATTTCAATGTTACTAATGCTGTTGCTATTATTTTTACCTATGGAACAGATGCTAATACTACCGACTTAAGACGTTTTGTAGCCACAACTAATTATGATTGGTTAAATTTTGGAGGTATAGCACCTGCCGGAAGTTCCAGCGCCTGGATTGATAGTTGGGTACTTGAAAATGCAGCTGGAAACGTAGTAACTTTGAGCAATGAAAAATTTGATACAAGCGAAATATTTATTTCTAATCCAGTTAAAAATCAATTGAATATTAAAGGGTTAAATTCTAATGTTAAACAAATTTCAGTATATTCTTTACTAGGTAAAGAAGTGTTATCTAGAAAAGTAGAGACTCAAACATCTCTTAGTGTGGATGTTAGCGGTTTATCAAAAGGGATGTATCTTGTTAAAATAGCAGGAGAGCGTGGCAGTATAAGTAAAAAAATAATTAAAGAGTAAACGAAATTTATTAAATTGTTTTATTTAAAAAAATCCTGACTTATAAATTTTGTAAATCAGGATTTTTTGATATTTTAAATTTTACAAAAAATTATATATGAATAATGTTACATCGTTTTATTAAATGAATTTAAATTTCCTTAAAATTGTAATTATACTTTTGATTTTTATTTGCTGTAAATTTTCAAACAGTTGCTCAGGTTGAAAAAACTAAGCATGAAAAGATGCATCAAGCAGAAACTATTAAAAAGTCACTTTCTATTTTAGATTATGAAAAACTTTTAGCTGTTAAGGCAAATTTGAAGGAGAAGCAATTTTCATCTTTGTATAAAAAGTTGCTTAAAAAAGCGGATAGTGCTTTGTTAGTAGGGCCTTTTTCTGTGGTTCAAAAAACACAAACACCTCCAAGTGGTAGCAAACATGATTATTTGTCTATTGGGCCTTATTGGTGGCCAGATCCGGAGAAATCAGATGGTTTGCCATGGATAAGACGCGATGGAGAAATTAACCCTTTAACTCGCGAAAATACCACCGATGAAAGAACAAAAGATAAAATGTTTCAAAACACAAACAGTTTAGCATTGGCCTATTTTTTTTCAGATAATAAAAAATACGCAAACAAGGCCATAGAGCTACTTAAAGTTTGGTTTTTAAATAAGGACACCAAAATGAATCCTAATTTAGATTTCGCACAAGGGATTCCGGGGTTAAATACTGGTAGAGGCATAGGAATTATTGAATTTGCGGGCATTACAAAAATCATTACCGCCATTGAAATTTTAGAGCTAAGTGGAGATATGGATGCTAAAACGAGTAAAGAACTCAGATTGTGGTTTACAGATTATTTAAACTGGCTTCAAACCAGTGAGAATGGCATTTTTGAAAAGAATACGAAAAACAATCATGCTACGTGGTATGATGTTCAAGTAGTAAGTATTTTAATGTTTTTAAACAGAGAGGAAGAAGCAAAACAGGTGTTGGAAAAGGTGAAAACCGAACGCATTGCAACACAAATAGAGTCTAAAGGAGCGCAACCACACGAACTCGCTCGTACCAAAGCACTATCATACAGTACCATGAATTTAAAGGGATTTACAGAACTTGCTGTTTTGGGTAAGAAACTGAAGGTCGACTTGTGGCATTATAAATCAAAAGAAGGATCGAGCATTATAAATGCTTATGAATTTTTAAAACCCTATGTGCTAGAGCAAAAGGATTGGAATTACAAGCAAATAACAGATACTAACAAAGCCATGAAAAATTTAAAAGAATTGTTTGTATTTGCAGGAAGTCAATTTGATGTTCTCGAATATTGCGAAATTGGAGCCCAGGGTAAAAATGCGACCTCTTTACTATACCACTGTAACTAAATTATTTATTCAATATGAAAAGACTTGCTTTTAAAATGAAATTAAATAAAGGGCAAAAAGAAGCCTATATAGAGCGTCATAACCAACTATGGCCGGAACTTAAGCAGTTGCTAAAAGATAATGGTGTAAGTGAATATTCTATTTTTTTAGATGAAGAAACGAGTACCCTTTTTGCATTTCAAAAAGTTTCTGGAGAAGGAGGTTCTCAAGATTTGGCTAATAACGACATAGTAAAAAAATGGTGGGATTTTATGGCAGATATTATGGAGGTGAATCCTGATAATTCGCCAGTTTCTATTCCTTTAGAAGAAGTTTTTTACATGCCGTAAAATGAATGAAAAAAGCTATAATCTATAATTTTAATTAACCCTCAAAAAATTATGGAAGCATCTAAATTTAATGTTGCATAATAATACAAAACGCAATTCTAATCCATTACCCACCCAATACAGGATAGTATTTATTATTGGTTCTTATAATTTTATAAATCTTTATATTAATCCAAAATGAACCAAATAATATAGACACATGAACCTTCCATTTCTAGGTTTCGATACTTTAGAAAATGTCTAAATGGAAGCACTCCCGAAATTTCGGGATGACCAATAAAAAACAAATAATAAAACACATGAAAAGACGATCGTTTGTACAATTATCCACCTTAGGCAGTGTAGGTTTAATACTGCCAATTTATGCTTGTGGATCGAGCAATAGAAATGGCGAATTAGTTAAAATGACCGATTTTGAAGCCTCAACATTTGGTTTATTAACTATATGGTGCGATGCCATGATACGCGATCAAATAAACGATCCAAATAACCCTGTAACCCATGGTGCTTTATATTGTCATGCTTGCGAAGACATTCACGGTCGTTGTGCAGATGCGGTTTATCCTTTAATGTATATGGCCGATAAAACAGGTGATCAAAAATATTTAGATGCAGCCATAAAATTAATGGATTGGTCGGTAAACGTAGATTTACCGGATGGAAGTTGGACCAATATGCTCGACCCAAAATCTTGGAACGGAACTACTGTTTTTGGTTCTATCGCTCTTGGTGAAGCTTTACATCATCATGGGCATCTTCTTTCAAAAGAAATGAAAGAAAAATGGGAAAAACGATTAAAAAGAGCCATAGAATATGTTTATCTGAAATTTGATGATCATTTTAGTCATATCAATTATCGATTTACTGCAGTTTATGCGCTATCATTTTTAGGCGACTATTTTAATGAAGAAAAATACATAAAAAGAAGTAATGAATTGGCAATGTTAATTCCTAAATATCTAACCGAACCTAATAAATTAATTTTTGGAGAAGATCATCCAGATGATGAAAAAAGTGATAAAGGGCTTACTTCCAATTGATATAGGATATAATGTTGAAGAATCTTTAAACGGAGTCGTACAATATGCGGTGCATAAAAAAGATGAAAAATTAATACAGTTACTTACCGAGTCATTAAATGGACATTTAGAATTTATGTTGCCAGATGGTGCTTGGGATAATAGTTTTGGAACACGCCAAAATAAATGGACCTATTGGGGAAGTAGAACGACAGATGGTTGTCAGCCAGCATTTACATTATTAGCCGATAGAAATCCTGCTTTTGGTACTGCGGCTATTTTAAGTACAGAATTATTAAAACGATTGTACAGTAAACGGTCTTGTTGGCTGGTGGTTTGCATTACGAAACTCATGGCGTAAAACCTTGTATGCATCACACCTTTGCACATGCTAAAAATTTGGCATTTGTATTAGATAATTCCGAAAAGTTAAAGCATGTAAATAAAAACAACCCCTGTTCCAAGAGCAATAAATGATGGGGTAAAACATTTTCCAGAACTCGATGTATGGTTAGGCGCTAGAGGGCCATGGAGAAGTACCGTGTCTAGTTATGACCAAATTTGGAAGAAAAAATATTCGGTAGCAGCTACAGGTGGTTCGTTGGCGGTGTTATGGCATGAAAAAGTAGGGCCGCTATTTACGGCAAGTATGGCTGAATATATATTAGGTAGAGCCTTATAACCAACAACCTCAACCAGGTGAAGATTTTTGTTTAACGCCTCGAGTTGAACGTTTTGTTGATGATGTTTGGTACACCAATATTCAAGATTTAAAAGCAAAAGTTATCGTAGAAGATTTAAATGGGATAATCAATTTTTCTGTTGATACAGTGCTCACCGATAGAGATAAAGCAACTTTGAATAGATGACGGAAATTTCAAATTAAATTATCTGTTTGATAAAGAAAAAACGATTATAAAAGCTTTAAGAACAAGTTCAGAAGCAAACGGAGATACTTTAGTATTGCCTCTAATTTCTCCAACAGGAGAAAAAGTGGATACAAACTTCTGAAAATAAAATTGAAATTCATAAAGAAGGTGGTAGTAGTTACCTTGGAATGTAATGTCCCTTTAACCATTAAAAGCATCGGAAAAGGAGCGTATTTTTAATCAAGTGCCTGGAATGGAAGTAGTACCAGTTATGATTGCTTTTCCAAATGGTACTAAAGAAGTTGTTTGTACCATAAAAGTTGTTTAAAAAAATCTAAACAACCAATCTTTTTTTAATCATGGTTTATAAATGTAATCAGTTAATATTTTTATGTTTAGTTTTTTTAGCAACAAGCTTTTTGGTGAACTCACAAATCTTAGAGCCTCAATCACTTACTATTTCTGAAGGCTTTAAAAATCCAATGGGGTTTTATAACAGCAGTCCTACTTTTTCATGGAAACTACCGGTGGGGATTGATTCTCAAAAGGCCTATAACATTGTTGTGGCCAGTTCGCCAAAACTCTTACCAAATACTCCCGATTTATGGCATAGTGGTAAAGTGAATTCCAATCAAACCTTATTTGTTAAATACCAAGGAAAAGACTTAAAGTCAAGACAAAAAGTATATTGGCAGGTGCAATATTTTGATAAAAATGGAAATTCTTCCAGGTGGAGTGAAGTAGCTCATTTTGAATTAGGATTGTTGAAAAATAATGATTGGAAAGCAAAATGGACGGGATTAAACACCGCCAAAGACAGTATTAAAGGGGTGCGTAACTTCTTAATGCACAGACCACAATATTTACGAAAAGAATTTGAGTTAGCTTCAAAGGTAGAATCGGCAAGGTTGTATATTACTGCCAAAGGCGTTTTTGATGTGCATTTAAATGGTAAAGATGTAAGTGATGATTTGATGCCACCGGGTTGGACACCTTACAACAAACGTATTGAAACCTTTACGTATGATGTTACTAATTTACTAACCTCGGGGAAAAATGCCATTGCGGTAGAATTAGCTTCTGGTTGGCACTCTGGTAGAATTAGCAGAGGCACTAGCTTTATATGAAAATTTTGCTTCTCCAAAAATTTTATGCCAGTTAGAAGTAACTTTTAAAGACGGTACTAAAACAACCATTGTTTCTGATGAATCTTGGAAAGGCACCACTAATGGCCCCATTCGATTAGCTAGTATTTATGACGGCGAGGTTTATGATGCCAATTTAGAAATACCTAATTGGACAACAGCTACTTTTAACGATGCATCATGGTCGAAAACCGAAATTGAAACCATCGTCGATTCTGTAAAATTAGAACCAAAGCGGCATAAATCGGTAAAACAAAAAATGATTCTTAATGATGTTGAAATTGTTTCATCCTCGGCAACTTCTGCCATTTTCAATTTAAAACAGAACATGATTGGCGTACCAAAATTAAAGGTTCCTATGAAAAAGGGCGATACTTTAAAAATTCGTTTTTCCGAAATGTTACTTTCCGATAATACATTTTATACCGATAATTACCGTTCTGCACATTCAACAGACTATTATATCGCCGCAAAAGATGGTGTTATAGAATGGTCTCCAAAATTCACTTTTCATGGGTTTCAATATGTGGAATTAAGTGGTTATGATACTTCCAAAAAACCAGCAACTGATTGGGTAAAAGGCCTTGTGCAATATTCCAATTTTAGATGCTAATGGCACATTTACATCATCACACGAAAAATTAAACCAATTACAAAGTAATATCACCTGGGGTTTACGTGGTAACTTTTTTGATATCCCGACCGATTGTCCGCAACGCGATGAACGGTTAGGCTGGACAGGTGATGCACAGGTCATTTCACCAACCTCTATGTTTAATTTAGATGCCCATGCCTTTTGGACCGCTTGGTTACAAAGTATGCGCGAAACGCAAGCAGCAGCACGACAATGGCTTAATACCATTTATTATTCCCGATGTTTTACAAAGGTATAAAGCGAGTTCTGGTTGGGGCGATGCTTGTGTAATTATTCCTTGGGATATCTACAACATCACAGGTGATATAACGGTACTTGAAGAGAATTTTGAAATGGGAAAAAAATGGGTGGCATATTATCAATCGGAATCAGAAAATTATATCCCAAATATTGAATCTTTTGCAGATTGGTTGCAGCCTTATCCCGAAAAATCTGGAAAGGAAGGGAACAGAGGAGATACACCAAGAGAATTTGTAAACACGGCTTATTTTGCACATTCATCACATTTGGTGTCCAAAATAGCTGCTGTTCTTGGTAAAATTGAAGATGAAAAAAAACACAAAGCTTTATATGAAGATATTGCCGCTGCTTTTGAAGCTAAGTTTTTTGATGCAAACGGAAAATTCAAAAATAAAAAGCAAACACAAACCAGTTATTTATTAGCACTTCATTTTGATTTGCTAAAACCAGAAACCAAAGTAAAAGCCCAACAACATTTGCTAGAAACAATTAAAAATGCTGATAACCATTTAGGTACAGGGTTTTTAGGAACGCCAATATTACCAAAGGTTTTAGATGATATGGGCGAGATTGATTTGATGTATCAAATCCTGTTTAAAGAAACCTACCCATCGTGGTTTTACTCAATAAATCAAGGCGCAACAACCATGTGGGAACGTTGGAATAGTTATAGTAAATTAGATGGTTATAATCCAGAAAGTATGAACAGTTTAAACCATTATGCCTATGGTGCTGTTGGACAATGGATGTATGAGCGCATCGCAGGCATTGCACCTTTAGAGCCGGGTTATAAAAAAATAAAAATAGCACCAATACCCAACACAACGTTTTTAACTTCAGCTTCTGCAAGTGTAAATACACCTTATGGAAAAGCGTCTTCTTCTTGGAAAATAGAAAACGGCCAGTTTATTTTGGATGTGATTGTTCCGCCAAACACCACCGCAGAAATAAATATACCCTACGGAACTAGTCGAGCATTTAAAAATAGACGGAAAACCTTTTTCAAACAACACCAATTTAAAACTTATAAGTGCTAATCAAGCTTCAGTAAAAATTTTGGCTATGCCAGGTACTTATAATTTTCAAACTAAACTATAAATTAAAATGACTAAAAAATCAATTTTCGCTAGTATATTTTATATATTTCTAGGTAGCATTATTTACAATCTAACAAGTTGTAAAAATCAACAAGCTTCGTTACAAAGTGCAGAGAATTTAACCATTTCAGAAGGTTTTAAAAATCCATTGGGTTTTTATGATGCCAAACCAACTTTTTCATGGCAATTACCAGTTTTAGAAACTGTTAAAAGTCAATCTGCATACCAAATTGTTGTTGCTAGTAATCCAGATTTATTGCCAGATAATGCCGATTTATGGGATTCTAAAAAACAAGAAACCAACCAATCTGTTTGGATTAAATACGAAGGAAAAGCATTACAATCTCGTCAAAAAGTATATTGGCAAGTAAAATATTGGAATCAAGATGGTGAAGCATCCGATTGGAGTGAAATCAATCATTTTGAATTAGGTTTATTAAATAATAGCGATTGGAAAGCCAAATGGATTGGTTTAGATACCAAAGAAGAAGGTGTTTTAGGAAGTCAAGAAAACATTATTCACAGACCTCAATATTTAAGAAAAGGATTTGAATTATCGGACGAAGTGGCTTCGGCAAGATTATATATTACTGCAAAAGGTGTTTTTGATGTGGCTATAAATGGTGAAGATGTAAGTGATGATGTGATGCCTCCAGGATAGACACCTTATAAAAAACGTATTGAAACCATAACCTATGATGTTACTGATTTAATAGAATCTGGACAAAATACCATTGGTGTTGAAGTGGCTGCAGGTTGGCATTCAGGTCGATTAGGATGGATGAAATCTTTTTGGATTGATACCGAAACACCAAAAATTTTATGTCAGTTAGAATTAACTATGAAAGATGGTTCTAAAGAAATTATTATTTCTGATGAAAGTTGGAAAGGAACTACAAATGGACCTATTAGAATTTCTGAAATTTATGATGGCGAAACCTATGATGCCAATTTAGAAATGCCAAATTGGACAACAAATAATTTTAATGATAAAAATTGGGACAACGTAAATGCATATCCTGTTGATAATGATATTCAGATTAGAACCAAAAAGACATACCACCGTTAAAGGTAAAATTGAATTAGAAACTAAAGAAGTTATTAAAAAAGATGGCACCGTTATTTTCGATTTAAAACAAAATATGGTAGGTGTTCCGTTGTTAAAAGTACCTATGAAAAAAGGAGATACACTTAAAAGTTCGATTTGCAGAAATGCTATCGCCAGATGGTACGTTTTATACCGAAAATTACCGTTCAGCACAATCTACAAATTATTATATTGCATCAAAAGATGGTGTTATAGACATGGATCGCCAAAATTTACATTTCATGGATTTAGATATGTAGAATTAAGTGGTTTTGATGCTTCAAAAGAACCAACAAAAGATTGGGTAACAGGTATTGTTCAATATTCAGATTTTGAAGAAAATGGCACATTTACATCATCTCATGAAAAATTAAACCAACTACAAAGTAATATTGTTTGGGGATTACGAGGAAATTTTTTTGATATTCCAACCGATTGTCCGCAACGTGATGAACGTATGGGATGGACAGGAGATGCGCAAGTTTTTGGACCAACATCTATGTTTAATGCCGATGTTTATAAATTTTGGGCAAGTTGGATGCAAAGTGTTCGCGAATCGCAATATGAAAATGGTGGTATTCCTTTGGTAGTGCCAGATGTTTTATATAACAATAAAGTAAGTTCGGGTTGGGGTGATGTTTGTACCATTATTCCTTGGAAAATTTATTTCAGAACAGGTGATAAAACCATTCTTAGAAGAAAATTATGAAATGATGAAAGCGTTGGGTGGCACATCATGAAGCTACTTCTAAAAAGTATATTTCCACTATGAATTCTTTTGCAGATTGGTTACAACCTTTTCCTGCAAATGGAGATAATAAAGGCGATACATCCCATAGCTTAATTGGTACTGCATTTTTTGCACATTCAGCAAAATTAACAGCAAAAACAGCTGAGGTTTTAGGAAAAACAGAAGAACAAGCAAAATATGAAGCCTTATATAAAACAGTAGCAAAAGCTTTTGAAAATAAGTTTTTTGATGAAAGGTAAAGTAAAAGATGTTCAGAAACACAAACCTCCTATTTATTGGCATTGGCATTTGATTTATTATCTGAAGATAAGAAAGCAAATGCAAAAAAACATTTATTAGAAAAAATAGCAGAAGCCGATAACCATTTACGAACAGGCTTTTTAGGAACGCCATTATTATCAGAAGTTTTAGATGAAACAGGTGAAATTGATTTAATGTATAAATTGCTATTTAACGAAACCTATCCATCATGGTTTTATTCCATCAATCAAGGTGCTACAACCATTTGGGAACGTTGGAATAGTTATAGTAAAGAAGAAGGTTTTAACCCTAAGAGCATGAATAGTTTAAACCATTATGCGTATGGTGCTATAGGCGAATGGATGTACGAGCGTATTGCAGGTATTGCACCACTAGAAGCAGGGTTATAAATCCATAAGAATTGCACCACAACCAAGACAACCACTAACATCGGCATCAGCAAGTTTAAATACACCTTATGGAAAAGTATCTTCTTCTTGGAAGATTGTAAATAACGAATTTCAATTAGAAATTGTTATTCCACCAAATACAACAGCTAAAGTCATTATTCCTGCAAATACAGAAAACGCATTGTTATTAAATGGGATTTCATTTAAAGAAAATTCAGAATGTAAACAGTTAAATAAAAACAAAGATTCATTTGAATTATTAGTACAACCAGGTACTTATAAATTCATGTCCAAACTTTAATATCATGCATCATAAAATAGCAGTTGTTTTTTTGATGTTGTGTTCATTGAGTTGTAAAAGCCAAATTAAGGAAACAAAAAATAAAGAATTA
The DNA here is from genome assembly GCA_963704215.1 of uncultured Flavobacteriaceae bacterium. Lineage (GTDB taxonomy): Bacteria > Bacteroidota > Bacteroidia > Flavobacteriales > Flavobacteriaceae > Mariniflexile. Next base: position 199,063 of record CAVPHK010000006.1, on the reverse strand, counting down.
GTACCACAAGAAGTTACTCAAAATACAGATGGCAATCCTGTTATTCGTCATATTCGTACTGCAGATCCTTCAGCCCATATTTGGAAAGATGGAAAAGTTTGGATGTACACGTCTCATGACATGGAAGATGCCGAAAATTATGATACGATGGATGGATACCATGCGTTTTCATCTACCGATATGGTAAATTGGAAAGACCATGGTGAAGTTTTGCATTCTAGAGATATTCCATGGGGCGCAAAAGGATGGATGTGGGCGCCAACAGCTATTTATAAAAACAATAAGTATTATTTATTGTATCCGCATTCTGTAAAAGGTACAAAAGAGGATATGCGATGTGGTGTTGCAGTAAGCCATGTGCCTCAAGGACCATTTAAAGATATAGGTTGGATAGAAGGTGTTGAAGGGCAGTGGTTAGACCCCTGTGTTTTTACAGACGATGATGGTAAAACCTATTTATATTGGGGCGTAAGAGAACCAAAAGTAGCACTATTAAAAGACAATCTTTTAGAATTAGCCGAAGCACCTAGAACCATTGAATACGGAAGCACTAATTTTTTTGAAGCCAGTTACATGCATAAGCGTAATGGAATCTATTATTTTTCATTTAATGCTGGCATAGGAGGTTTTTATGGTATGGCTGATAACCCGTATGGCCCATTTGAATACAAAGGAGCTATCAACCCTAAGCAACGTCAAGACCATCACTCCATAGCCGAATATAAAGGTCAAAATTATTTCTTTTATCATGTTCAAGATTGGAATGGCGGTACCAAATTTAGACGAAATACCTGTATAGAATATTTATACTATAATGACGATGGAACCATTCAAGAAATATACGCAACTAAAGAAGGTGTAAAAAAGGTAAAATAGAAACAAATGAAACAGTACAACAAAGCAAGTAAAGTTTACAATAAGCTACTAATACTTGCAGTAGTATTAACCACTTTAATAAGTTGCAAAACAAAAGTAAAAACAGATGAAATAGAACCTAATTCAATTTCAAAAAAACCAAATATTGTTTTTATTTTAACCGATCAATGGCGAAGTTCATCACTTGGTTATGCGGGCAACCCAAACGTAAAAACACCCAATTTAGATGCTTTTGCAAAACAATCTGTTAATTTCACAAATGCGGTTTCTGTGACACCCGTTTGTACACCACATCGTGCCGCTTTGTTAACAGGTAAATTTCCAACAACTACAGGTATGTTCTTAAACGATTTATATATGCCAGCAGAGGAATTAACCATGGCAGAAATTTTAAAAACAGAAGGCTATCAAACGGCGTATTGGGGAAAATGGCATTTAGATGGCCATGGAAGATCTACCTATATTCCAAAAGAAAGACGTCAGGGATTTGACTTTTGGAAAGCTTTGGAGTGTTCACATAATTATACCAAAATGCCTTATTATGATAATGATGATACAGAACTAAAACATTGGGATGAATACTCACCTTTTGCCATTACCAAAGATGCCAATAAGTATATTACAGAACATGCCAATAACGAGGCTCCTTTTTTAGCCTTTATTTCTTTAGCAACACCACATTATCCGCATGGTAGCGCACCAAAAAAATATCAGGATATGTACCCACCCGAGTCTTTAACGTTAAACCCTAATGTTCCGAAAGAAATGGAAGATAAAACGCGTAAAGAATTACAGGGTTATTATGCACATGCAACCGCTACAGACGAAGCTATTGGTTCTGTTTTAAACAAATTGAAAGAACTTAACTTATTAGATAATACCATTGTGGTATTTACGGCAGATCATGGCGAAATGATGGGTGCCCATGGTGTAAAACCTTTTGTAAAGCAATTAGCTTGGAATGAATCTATAGGCGTGCCGTTTTTAATTTCATATCCTGGAATCGATAAAAATAAAAGTTTGGTAGTAAATGCACCTATTAATACGCCGGATATTTTGCCATCACTATTAGGTTTATTGAAAATAAATATTCCTAAAGATGTTGAAGGAGAAGATTTATCGCCATTAATTAAAAACCCAAATCCTGCTGCAGATAGAACGGTTTTAGTAATGAATCCTGCCCCCTTTGGAGGTAATTTTAAAGATGAACCTTATAGAGCCATTAGAACAAAACGGTATACGTATGCGCGCACACCAGAAGGACCGAGTATGTTTTTTGATAATATTAAAGACCCTTATCAAATGAATAATTTATTAGGAAAACCAGAATATGCCCAACTGCAAAACGAGCTCGATTCAAAATTAAACACGCAGTTAGTAGCAATAAATGACGTGTTTGGAAACAGAGATTATTACTTAAAAAAGTGGAATTACACGCTAGATAAAGAGAAAAATGCGATTCCTTATTGGGGTTATGATGAAGGACAAGAGCACTTACATGGCTCCGAACAAAATAATGTTCAGGTACAATCACCAAAGCCCATTTCTAAGCAATAAAAATTCACTTTACATTAATTAAAGTATTTTAGGTATATTACCGATTGTAATTAAAATTAATCCTATATATATGATTTTCAATCGGTTTCAAGCAATAAAATATCTGTCACTATTTTTAATACTCTTTGTGCAATTAATTCAAGCAGATGTAAAGCTGCCTGCCATTGTATCATCAAACATGGTTTTGCAACGCAATGCCAATGTTTCTATTTGGGGTTGGGCGGATGCTCATGAAAAAATTACCATCAAAACCTCTTGGATGGATGAGGTTAAAATTTTAAAAGCTGATGCTGAAGGAAATTGGAGAATCACTATACAAACTACAGCTAGTAAAACACCTCAAACTATTAGTATAACGAGTATTAATTCTGATATCAAACTGGATAATATTTTGTTTGGTGAAGTCTGGTTATGTTCTGGGCAATCCAACATGTATCAACCTGTTAAGGGCTATAACGGGCAACCTACCTTTGGCTCTACAAAGGCTATTGTCTATTCTATAAACCCTAATTTACGCCTGTTTTCGGTAGAAAAAATAGGCTCAAAAAAACCATTAAAAGACTTAGAGGCTTTTACACCATGGCAGCAAGCATCTCCAGAAAGTGTTGCAGGGTTTAGCGCAGTTGGCTATTTTTTTGGGCAACAATTACAAGAGATTTTAGATGTGCCAGTTGGAATCATTCATACGTCTTGGGGTGGTAGTAAAGTCGAGGCGTGGATGAGTAATGAGGTCTTAAGTGATTTTCAATCTGTTGACCTAGCGGACAGAGATATTTTAAAAAACACACATGGTATTCCTACAGCCTTATTCAATGCTATGATCCATCCTTTAATACCATTCACAATAAAAGGTGCTTTATGGTATCAAGGAGAATCCAATAGAAATGACCCTGAAAGGTATAAAGTACTTTTTCCAGCTATGGTAAAAGATTGGCGAAACCGATGGGCTATAGGTGATTTTCCGTTTTATTATGTTCAAATTGCACCATATGCATATGAGGATATAAATGCTTTTGAAGGTTATAAGAATTCGGCTTTTATACGTGAAGCCCAGTTACAGTGTCTAGATTTAATTCCTAATTCTGGCATCGCTATTACGTTGGATTTAGGTGCTGTTGATTTTATTCATCCACCCAAGAAAAAGGAAGTGGCAGATAGGTTGTTGTTTAATGCTTTGAGTCAAACATACTCATTTAAAAACATAGACTTTGCTGCACCATTTTATGATTCTTATGAGCTTAAAGATGCAAGTATATTGCTTACTTTTAAAAATTTAGGTACAGGACTTTATACATTCGATGGGCTTAAGAATTTTGAAATAGCTGGCGATGATAAAGTTTTTTATCCAGCAACGGCAAAAATTGTTAATGGTAAAAATATAGTAGTTTCAGCTTCACAAGTTTCTAAACCTGTGGCAGTAAGATATGCCTGGAAGAATTGGGTTGAAGGATCACTTTACGGAACGAATTTATTACCGGTATCATCATTTAGAACCGATAATTGGAGTGATGCAAAACAGTTTAAAAAGGTAGAAAAGTAGAGTTTCTAAACAATAAACAATAAAAAAAACTAAAAGAGGCTGTTTGGCAACTTGCGAAACAGCCTCTTTTTTTAGTGAAACTATGTTTTTCTATTTGTGTTTCATGTTAATTATACAATAGTTTTTTGGTGACACCCGTGTCAGTTTTTAAATTATATATCCCTTTTGAAAATTTAGAAATATCTATTAAACTTCCTGTACCCACAGCTATTTTTCTTCCCAATAAAGAGTAAACTTCCCATGTTTTTGATTTGCTTAAATGAAATTTTCCTTCGCTACTTGGTACAGGATAAACCTTAAAATCATTCGCTTTTGTAAAATCTTCAACACTTAAGCTACCAGTTCTACTTAAAGTCATAAAATCGTAATTAGGTCCATTACCGCCTGCTGGTATTCTTAGCTCTAAAACGTTAACACCAGCTTCTAAATCAAATTCTACAGATTGGTAATCGCCAAAAGTAACAGAACCATTTGTGTCTTCAAATCGTATCACTCCTGAGGTTGTTGAGCCTCCTCTATCATAGAACAATTCTCTAGAAGATGATAAATCTCTAGGCAGTAAATATGCAGCAATAGATTTAGATGTTGTAGAAAATGTTCTATATTTTAACATCATTTTATATTTACCCGCTTCGGATACGTTAATGGTATATCTTGTATATTCATTTGGCCTTATGTCATTTGATACAAAGCCAGTTCCTCCAACTGAAATGTCTACATTATCACCAGGTTCAGTTCTATAGACGCCACCAGAGTTACCAACATCTATATCAGAGAATGCAAAACCTTGGCCGCCAAAATCATAATCTTCTATTTCAATAGTTCCAGGGACCGCGTGAGGTATACCTTTAAATGATTGTGTTGGGTAGTTGTTACTTGTAACTATAATAGAAGTTTCTTTTGTTCTATTTCTATTATCGGTTAATACTAATTTTAAATTATAAATGCCACTTGAAATATTTTCTAAAAGCGCATCGTTCTGCCCGTTATAGCCCCATGTAAATGGTGTGTTTGTAATACTTCGTACCAAAACATCATTAACAAATAACTCTAGACTAGCAATATGTTCTGGGGCTGAAGTGGTTGATGCTGAAACTTCTATGTTGCTTCCAGGTTCAATATTAGCAAGGTTAATTGGTGTTATGAAGCTTGGAACTTCAATAGTTGGTACGGTTATAATATTTACTTTATCTAAGTTAAAACCAGAATTCTGTACGTTTATTTTAAGCTCATGAAGCCCTTTTGTTAAAGGAATTGTTTGTTTTATGATACTTTGAAAATCTGTGGCACTTGACGTTTGTGGAAATGAAAAATTATCAAATAGTAATACATCATCTATTTCAACACTTATTAAGCTTCCCGAGTTTTGAGCAGCATAAATGAATTCAAAATCATACGCGTTAGTTTGTATAACATTAATGTCATATTTTATCCATTCGCCATTTTGTGTATCGCCAACATAGGTAGTACCATTATTCATACCAACATCAACACCATCAGTATCCGTTCCAGCACTTAACGTATTGTCTGGAGTTGTATCAGAATATCCTAAGCCTTGTCCGCCGTTTTTATAATCTTCAGCTTCTATGGTTCCCGGGATTAATTTTATAGCATCATTATAATAAATACCCGAAATTTTACTAATGGAAAGCGGTGGTAAGGTTATGGTTCCGGTGCCTTCTTTTATTAATTGTAACGGATTGGAAAAAAAATCTACTGGAGCAACAACGCCTAAATTATCAAATACTAATGCCTCGTGTTTAAAGTTTTTTGAGTAGATAACATTGTCAAATTTCAATTCAAAAGTCACAGGTTTATTTGTTAAATTTACGGCTACTACTTTAGTTTCTCCATATTTATCAGTAGTTGCTCTCGCATTTACAGCATTTACAGAACCTCTTGCAGTTGTTAATTGGGCGGAAGCTGTAACCGTTCCATTTAGCAAAGTAGCATCTCTAAATACATTTTGAATAATTTCGTAAGTCGATAAATAACCTCTTTTTTGTAAAGGATATGCGGGCTCTTTATTCGCATCTAGCACCACCATAGCATTAAGTACGCGATTAAAAATAAACCAGTTTGATCTTTCAAAAACATCTTGATTCTCAGCCATAAATAAATAGGTGTCGGCCATCCCTAAACAAGCCCCACCATGTACGTCGCTACCTGCAGATACTCCCCATTCTGTTAACCAAATAGGTTTACCTGGAGCAAAGTTTCTTACCCAATTAGCATCTTCTTCCAATTCTAATTTTGCTGTTAACAGTGCGCTATATGCATTGTTACTTTCACCCGGTACGTCTGGATCGGCGCCCAAATATTTATGAAGTGAAATAGCATCAAAGTAACTGCCGTTTCCTATAATTTCATTGTTATAACTTTCGTGGGTTCTTCTCCAACTTAATGGAATGGATAATTTAATGTCTGGGAATTGAGTTTTTAATGCACTTGAAACCTCAGAGGCCGCTGCTAAATACATAGCGGGTGTTTCTGTTCTTAAAGAGCGTTGTCCTAACCAAAAATGTTCATTGCCTAATTCTATAGCCTTAACTTCTAAACCCAAACTTATATCTTTTTGAGCTCTAGCTACACTACTGGCGCCATCATCAAAGTTTATAGTATACGTCCACATCATATCATAACCTTTTCCACCATTGCTATTTTTTTTATCTGTATTTAAATCGGCAATACCGTCAATATCGCCTTTAATGCAGCATACAAAAGTCTGTAAGGCCGTTTCATGGTCTCTGTTATCATAGGCATCGTCTTGATAGCCATCAGTTTGCCATTTATAAAAATTAGCCCATACACCATGTGGAAAACGAATGGTAACAGGGTCAACGAGTTTAATGAAGTCTTTTTGAGTTTGCGTTTTAAACCCTTGAATATTGTAACCTATTAGTTTATTATTGAAAACCTCAGTGTTTGAAGTTTCTACATTTAATGAAGCTGTGATGGTGTTTGGTAATGTAAAAGGATATTCCTGAGCCATTAAATCCAAATGAGAGATAGTACTCAAAAGGAATATGAAAATGGCTTTGTATGCTTGAAGCTGTTTTTTCATAAGTAATAAATATTTATTTTACAATTGAAATACTATTATTTTAGGTTGGATAAATTAAAGCGGCTTACCCACAACGGTATACATTCTACAGTCTTTTGGAGCATCTCCATCGCTATTTCCAGACATAATGATACTTTCTCCAGCTTTGGCAACTCTATGAAAAACAGACATTAAAACGCCACCTAAATCCACATTATCACCAGTATCTTTATAATCTTTCAATATAAAAGCAGGTCTTGGTACAGTATCGTCATGTAGTATGTAAATATGCATGTCTTTGCCAGCTATAAATTGCAGTTGGTCTCTTGCCCAATATCTTTTATCGGAATTTGGTGTTCTAATATATTCAGCACCTCGTAAGTAGCTAGGAATTACCGTGTAATTGTATTCCAGATCGGTATAGGCTTTTTTACCCCAATCCATGGTTGTTCTTAGTGTCGCTTTACTATCGCCAGTGTAACTAAATTTTGTAAATAAATCACTTTTATTACTAACACCTGGAATATACTCTGGTATGTAAGGCATGTATGAAGGCATGGGTTCTTCTTTTAAAACATTGGTATACACTTGAGGAAGTTGTGTTGTCATGCCATTTTTTATAGGCACAACCAATGAAGTTAACTCAATACTAGACGATTTTAACCCCGATTTGTTAGCGGTAACCGTTATTTTTCCAGCTTTTAATAGCGATCTTACCGCTACACGATTGATGCCTGCTTCCACATCTAAATATAAATTATTTGTTGTGTTTGGTTTGCCGCTGTTATAGCCACCACGCCATATTCCTGGACCAGAAATAGTGAAATCTACACGACCTGTTTCTAATGGACATCTGTTTCCATTGGCGTCAACTACTTCAACATCAATTAAAGCAATATCAGAACCGTCGGCTAGCCAACCTTGTGGGCCGGTTATCGGTGTTAATTTTAAAGCGACTGGCGCTCCAACTGTTGTTTTAGTTTGAGAGGTTTTAAGTTCGTTGTTTATATAGCCTTCGGTTTTAATTTGGCCAGCTTGCCATTCTACATTGTCAAATTTAAACACATAACCATTAATCAGGTTTAGAGTTTATTCCTATTAATTTTCCATTTACATAAAGTTTTACGGCGGCGCAGTTAGAAATAACATAAACGTCTTTTTTTGTGCCTTTTTTATAATTCCAATGGCCAACAATATGTGCTTGTGGTTCTGGTCTCCACATGGCTTTAAGGGCATAAAACGCTTCTTTTGGTAAACGTACAGCATCTACTTCGCCACTTGCTCTTGTTACCTCGGTAGGACAACGACCACCATGTGGACCATCAGAAAAAATCCAATTGGCACCACCAACATGGTAGGGTTTTTTGCCCATTTTGTTCCACCAATGATCTGCTTGTCTTACCGCAAATTCTTCAGAATTTAGTTTATACGTGTTTTTATCTATATTGGGGTGACTGTAAAAATTATCGTCTGGTGAGTTTTTATCCCAAATACGTCTAGGAGCTTCATCTCTCATGTATTCACTTTCCACTAATGGGTAAATCAGGATATTCTCGTTCCCAACCTTCGGTGCCAACTTCTATGGATACATAACCTTCAGAATCGTTTTTCACATCGGCGCGTCTGTTACCCATTAGTCTATTTCCTTTAGGGTCGAATGTTTTAATAATATCTAAGAATTTCTTCATAATGCGCTTCGGTTTCTGCCCAATTTCCACCTTCCCAAATAAAAATGGAGGGATGGTTTCTGTAGTAAACAATCATATCCCTAAAGGCCTTAATACGAATATCCCAGGTTTCGCCATCATCTTGAGATTCTCCACTATACGCCCGGCATTAAGGTAACAAAACCGTATTTATCGCCCATAGCAATTTCTGAAGGTGAACCTGCACAATGTCCCCAACGTATAAAATTACCGCCTGCTTCATCCATTAATTGATAGGTGTAATCGCGTAACCAATCTGGTAAGGCAGCACCTAAACCAGCCCAAGAATTTGTTGGTTTTTGTCCCCAACCATGAAGTTTTGCATATTCACCATTATTATGAAAACCAGTATCTTTATTAAATTCGAAACTTCTAATTCCTAAAGGTGTTTCGTAAGTATCTAAAACGTTATTGCCTGCTTTCAAAATCGTTATCAACCTTATACATATAAGGATAGCGCGTGTACCAACGATTTGGATTCGCGACGCTTGAAGTTGTATAAAAAGTAAATTTTTCACCAGCTTTTATGTTTTTTAATGCTTTTGAAGTGCTTACAACTTTACCCTCGTTATCAATAACATTGGTTTCAATAAGGTAACTTCTTTGTCGGTGTCAAATTCATTTACAACTTCCGCATTTACAGATACATCGGCATTTTTTTCACTAATATTTTCTGCATAAACATAGGTGCCTACTGTTTTTAAATTATCATAAAGAGGAAGGGTAATGTGTAACGGATTCATAACATGTAGAAAAACATTTCTGTAAATGCCTCCATGGGTTGGATGCCAATGCTCGTGATTCCAAACCAAGTGGGTCATTATCTCTAAAATCATCACTTTTACGATCGTTATTAACTTTAACGGCAATAATGTTTTCCTCGGCACCAAACTTTAAATAAGGTGAAATATCATAGCCAAAAGGAATAAACCCTGTTTGATTTTGCCCTAAATAATGACCATTAATATATACATCTGCAATTTGACGAACCGATTCAAACTCGATAAACACTTTTTTCTTAGCATCTAGAAGCTGGAAGTTTAAAATGTTTTCTGTACCAAACCGTTCCTCTCCATTGGTTTTTTTCGCCGTTATGCCCACCTAAACTTAAATCGTCAAAAGTATCTACATCATTAAAAGTATGCGGACAACTTACCGTACTCCAAGAGGAATCATCAAAATTAACGTTTTGTGCATTTTCGGGATTTTCTTTTATAAATTTCCAATCGGGATTAAAGTTGTATTTAACTCTGGTTGTTTCAGGAGATTTACTGGTGGTTTTTTCTTGACTCTTACATCCATTCGTGATTGAAATTAGTGAAAAAAGTAAGGCTAAGGTGATGTTAAATTTTATTCGAAGCATTTTATTGCGGAATTAGTTATTTATGTTTTATGTTACGAAGAGTAAATCAATTCTTAATACAGTTAAGTAGTAAAAACTATCAAATTTATAGGCGTTTTATTAAAAAGTTGTCCTGTATTGTCCTGTTGAAAATCTATGATATGTTGAATCTAAGCAAAAATAAAGATTCGTAATCCTGACAGTGCAGGACAAACAATAATATGTTTAAGATTAAATTTGTTTAGCACACTATTTTTGAAAAATTTGAGTAAAGAAGTTTCCAAAATCAGAAGAAATTTTTCTATTCACTCTAAAGCTTTCTCAATTAAAAACAATTGAATAAACTAAGACAAACAGATAATGAAAAATATTTTAAATATAATTTTATTCGCAACAGGTTTTGCCATGTTAAGTACAGCACAACAAAACCCTAATGTTTTAATTTTTTATGTTGATGATTTAAGAGCCGAAATTAGGCTGTTATGGTAGCAAAACGGCCATAACACCAAACATTGATAAATTGGCAACTGAAGGTGTTATGTTCAATAAAGCTTACGCACAACAAGCCATTTGCGCGCCGTCTAGAATGAGCACCTTAACTGGTTTACGACCAGAAACTTTGGGTATTTATAGCATTATTTACACCATTAAGAAAAGTGCATAAAGATGTGGTTACCATGCCCCAACTATTTAAGGAAAATGGATATAAAACAATAAGTATAGGCAAAGTATACCATCATTCTATTGATGATAAGGAAAGTTGGACCACCCAGTTTGAAAAAGAAGAAAACAGTTATGTAAAGCCTGAAAATAATGCATTGATGGAAAATCAAAGAAAAGAAGGTAAATCTGTAAAAGGTCCTGCTTTTGAAGATGCCGATGTGGAAGATGAAGCCTATAAAGACGGAAGAGCTGCACAATATGCCATAGAAACTTTGCAAAAAATAAAAAACGATAAATTTTTAATGTTTGTTGGTTTAAGTAAACCACATTTACCTTTTAATGCACCAAAAAAATACTGGGATTTGTATGATAAAAACCAATTTTGAAATTCCATCAAGAGAAAAACCAAAAGACATGTATAAATTGGCATTAACCAATTGGGGCGAATTAAGAGGCTATCATGGCATTCCTAAAGAAGGCGATTTAGATGATGATTTAACCAAAACTTTAATTCATGGTTATCACGCTTCTGTGAGTTACATCGATGCACAAGTTGGTAAGGTGATGCAAACACTTGAAGAGTTAGATTTACGTAAAAACACCATGGTTATTTTTATGAGTGACCATGGTTATAAAATTGGCGAATATGGGGCTTGGTGTAAACATTCGAATGTAGAAATTGATGTAAGAGTTCCGTTAATTATCAGCAGAGAAACCAATATAAATCTAGATTGGCTGGAGTTACTTCTGATGCGCTTGTTGAAAATGTAGATATTTTTTCAACTTTGGTAGATGTATGCAACTTAAAAGGCCCAAAATCTGACGGGAAAAGTTTAATTCCAGTTTTAGATAATCCAAAAATAAAATGGGATGAGATCGCCACAAGTGTTTATCCTAGAGGAAATAAAATTATGGGATGCACTGCAACAGATGGTGAATGGCGTTACACAGAATGGCGAGATTCAAAAACACATGAAGTTATTCAAGCGGAATTGTATGAACATAAAAATAGCCTGTTGTCTTTTGTAAACCTCTCTGGAAATTCAAAATATGCTTCCGTAGAAAAAAGAATGAAATCACTTTTAGAAACCCAATTCCCTAGAAATGGCAAACCGTTTTTACAAAATGATCAATCTAGAAAAAAGTAGAAATAATTCAATAATGATGCGTAACAGGTCATAGCAATTTTTGTCTAAGAATAATAAAAAGTATAGTGTTTTTATTGCTATCAATATCTTGTTTTTCACAGCGTATTGAAACCAATTTCAACAATAATTGGAGTTTTATTTTAGAAGATAATCCATCATTTTCACAAGAAAATTTTGATGATTCTACATGGCAAACCCTAAATATTCCTCACGATTGGTCTTTCGAAAAAGGCGTGAGAGATGGTGGCGACCAAGGTCAAGGTGGTGGTTATCATGATGGTGGTATTGGTTGGTATCGTAAACAATTCAACGTAAAAAAAGAAAGTCTTTCTAAAACCACCTACATCAATTTTGATGGTGTGTATATGAATAGTGAAGTTTGGATAAATGGTAATCTATTTAGGTAAAAGACCTTATGGCTATATTAGTTTTAGATATGATATTTCAAAATATTTAAAAGAAGGAAAAAACACCATTGCAGTTAGAGTTGATAACTAGTTTAGAACCTTCGGCGCGTTGGTACCATCCTTGTGGTATTTATGCACCCGTTACATTAATTGAGGTAAATCCTATTCATTTGAAACCAAATACTATTTTTATAACCACGCCTTTAATTGAAACTGAAAAAGCAACTGTTAACATTACTGCTGAAATTACCAATATTAAAAATGGCTTAACTTATGAAGTAACCTTGTTAACTTCAAACGGAAAGCAACTGAATAAAACCAACGAAAAGTTTAAAACAGCATAATCTAAACATTCAATTAGAAGTTGAAAATCCAAAATTATGGAGTCCAGAAACACCAACCCTTTACAAAGCAGTTACCAAAATTTTAGATGGTAAAAAAGTAATTGATGAAGTAGAAACCACTTTTGGTTTTAAAACCGTAGAATGGAAAACAGAAACTGGTTTTTGGTTAAATGGTGAAAACGTAAAATTAAAAGGTGTTTGCGAACATTGGGAAGGTGGTCCTGTTGGAGGCGCTTGGACAAAACCTATGTTGCGTTGGAAATTACAATTGCTTAAAAGATATGGGTATCAATGCCATTCGTCCGTCACACAACCCAACACCACCTATGTTTTATGATATTTGTGATGAAATTGGATTGTTGGTAATGGATGAAATTTTTGATGGTTGGCACAAAAAAGCACCTGAAGATTATGGTAAACAAGCTTTTGACGAATGGTGGCAACGCGATGTAAAAGAATGGATTACAAGAGATAGAAATCATCCAAGTATTTTTGTTTGGAGTTTAGGGAATGAAACCCATAGCGATGTTGCACCAGAATTGGTAAAATTTGGTAAAAATTTAGACCCAACACGATTGTTTACTTCAGGTGCAGGAAATCCTGAAGATATGGATATTCAAGGTGTTAATGGTGGTTCAGAAACGAAATCGTTTATAGAAAGTAAAACTTTTGACAAACCTTTTATTTCTACCGAAGCACCACATACTTGGCAAACACGTGGATATTATAGAACCCAAACTTGGTGGCGTGATAACGAATTACCAGGAACTTATGAATTACCCAATTTAACCGAAAAAGAAATCTTTTTTTATGAAGGTTTAAATCCTAAAAGATTGGAAAAACAGAAAGCAACGTTTTAATTCGTCTTATGATAATGCCACGGTACGAGTTTCTGCAAGAAAATATTGGGAAGTAATGCGTGATACGCCTTGGCATAGTGGACATTTCCGTTGGACAGGTTTTGATTATTATGGAGAAGCAGGTTTGGTTCATGGTGGTTTGCCTTTTAATTTATTTATGGGTGGTGCTCTAGATGTGGCTGGTTTTGAAAAAGATTTATACTATTTCTACCAAAGTCAATGGACTAAAGAACCAATGATTCATATATTACCACATTGGACGCATCCTAGAATGGAAAAAGGAACGGTTATTCCAGTTTGGGTCTATTCAAATGCAGATGAAGTAGAATTGTTTTTAAACGGAAAATCCTTAGGAAAAGACAAACCAGGAACCGTTTGGAACGAAATGCAATGCGAATGGATGGTGCCTTATGAAGAAGGAACATTAGAAGCTGTTGCGTATATAAATGGAAAAGAAGTAAAACGAACATCATTTAGCACCAGTAAGCAACCTTCAAAATTAAAAACAAGTATTCAAAAATTAGAAGCAGAAGATGGGTTTTAAGCAAGTTATATTGTAACTTCAGAAAGTTTAGATGAAAATAACAATTTATATCCTTATGGAGAAAATAAAGTGTACTATAACATTCAAGGCGATGTAGAAAAAGTTTCCATGGAAAATGGAAATCCAATAGACCCAACAAGTAGAACAAAATCCGATTTTAGAAGCTTTGTTTTTTGGAAAATCAAGATTGTTTTTAAGAGAAAAAGCAAATGCGAAAAAAGCTTCAATAATTACAGGTGCAATTTTAGGAGATAAAGCCTTATATCATTTCAAATAAAATTACCATTGATGTCAAACAAATTTCGGTTATTAGGAAATTCAAAATTTGATGATTTAGAGATTTTATATACTACTAATGGTGATAACCCTGAAACCAATGGAATAGTTTATCAAAGGTCCTTTTGAAATTTCAGATGGTACCACAGTAAAAGCCATTGTAAAACAAAATGGAAAAGTAGTTTTAACCATGGAAGAAACCTTTGGTGAAAATGAAGGCTTGTTTTGGGGCAGATGAACATTCTGCAGATATGTGGATTGGTAGAGGTGTTAATATTGCTGCTGAAGAAGGTATTTTAGAAGGTGATGCAAAAGTAAGTGATGATGCACATCGTTATAAAGGAAGTGGTTTTGTGAGATTTGATGGTAAAGAAGGTGCTATAACTTTTTATCAAGAAAATGATGGAGAAGCAGGAGATTATAGTATTCGTTTTAGATATATGCATAATAATGAAGGGAAATTGCATCCAATGAAATTGTATGTAAATGATGAGTATGTAAGAACTTTAGAATTTAAAGCAACAGGTGGTTGGGAAAAAGAATGGAAATTTGTACCAACAATCATTGTATTAAAATCTGGAGCCAATAAAATAAAACTAGAAACAACTGGAGAAAGTGGTCCTTTTATAGACGAATTGTTTGTGGATTAAATTTAGAGGTTTTAGCCAGCAAAACACATGATATAAGGATATGTTTTCCAAATATAAAAGACTGATTTTTTAGAAACCATTTATATATAATAATAATGAAAAGACAAATTACCATGATACAATTCTTCATGAGAAGGACATTAATTTTATTGCTATGCCTATTTTTAAATACAACACTTCTTTCTCAAGAAGTTATTGAAAAACCTGCCTACGGGTTAAAAAAAACGAACATATATGATGTTGATAAAATAGAACTTAACGAAAATGAAACCAGAGTTCATATTCGTGGTACCATTTTTCCAAATTGGTTTTTAAAGTTTAGTAAAACTGATTTTTTAAAAGATTATAAAACTGGCAAAATATACAACATCATAAAAATTGAAAATCATCAATTTGATGAAAAAATTTATTTGCCAGAATCTGGAGAAAAAACAGTCGTACTTGTTTTTCCTCCTTTGGATAAAGGGGTTAAAAAAATAGATTATAAGCATGCTATTTATGAAATATCTTTAGAAAAACAAAGAAGCGACAAACCAAAAGAAGTACCTGAATATGTTAATAAATGGATACAAGAAGAACTAAACAAAATTACTGACACCCCCATTAAGGATTTTAATTCTGATTGGTTTTTCAATCCTAAAAAAGCAAAACTCATTGGTTATATAAAAGGATACGATAAAAGATTAGGTTTTAATACAGGTATGGTGTATCAAGGTAATAATATTACTAGAGAAGATTATCCAATTGTTGTTCAAGTATTCGAAGACGGACGCTTTGAAGCAGAATTACCTTTAATTCACCCAGAAATTAGTTATCTAAGTATGAATAAATGCATTGTAAATTATTATTTAGAGCCAGGGCAAACGCTTGCAATGATACTAGATTGGGAGGATTTTTGAAAACAAGCCATTTATAGAAGAAGTGTATCTTCTACTTATAAATTTGAAAAGACAATTTTTGAAGGACCTCTTTCTAAAATTAATAAACATTTGATGAATTTTACGGTTGATGATTTTAATTACAGAGTGTTTAACGAAAGAATTAAAAACCAATCTCCAACACAATTTAGAGGAGAACATGATTCTACCTATATAGCAAACAAAGCTTTACTTGATGAATATATTAATAACAACCATGTAAACAATAAAACGAAACAATTATTACAAAACAAGTTAATTACAGATTACGCCACAATTTGTTTTGATTTTGTAAGAATAAGAGAATATGAAGCTAAAGAAGATACTTTAAATGCTGCTCTAAAAGCACCATTAACAAATGAGTATTATAACTTTTTAAATGAAATTGATTTTAATAATAAGGCTTTTTTAGTTCCTAATAGATATTCAACATTTGTAAATAGATTTGAATTTAGCAAACCTATTAGTATTTACCCAAAGAGTAAACGTTTAAAAATTAATCCTGAAATTACTTTTCAACAATACTTAGAAGAAAATAAAATCCAACTCACTGAAATTGATAAAAAGCTTCAAGAAGAATCAAAAAATAAAAAGTTTAAATCTTTTGAAGCGTATAAAGATTTTCAAAAACAATTCAGTAAACCTTATTTAGATGCAGTTGAAGCCTATAATATAAAATATGTACAGCCTATAATTGATAAAGGAAATAATGATATTACCGAATTTCAAATGGAAAAATGGCGCTTACGAGATTCTGTTTTAAAAAACGTGTATCATTTAGACAAGAATATTGTACATGATATGACTAAAATTAGGGCCTTAAAATATGACATTGACAAAACGGATAGTGAAAACGCTCGAAAATATTGGAGTGAATTGAAAAAAACAATTGATGAGCCTTTTCTTGTAACAGAAGGAGAAAGAATATTAAATAAAAAGTTCCCTGTAGAGGAACAAATCGTTCAAAATTATTCCGAAAATTCTAATAGTAAAAATATAGTTTTGGAAGCTACTACAGCGAAACTCCCTAAGGGTAAGCCAACAAGTATTTTTAATGACATCATAAAACCACACACTGGGAAAATATTGTTTGTAGATTTTTGGGCAACAAGTTGTGCTCCATGTGTTAGTTCGATAAAAAGAATGAAAGAAATTAGGGCTAAATACAAAAACAATCCAGAAATCGACTTTGTTTTTATCACTAGTGAAAATGCATCCCCCGAAAAGCACGTATTTAAAGTTTATAGATAATCAAGAACTTGTTAATACCTATAGAGTTGCAAGTGATGATTTTAATTACTTACGTCAATTATTTAAATTTAATGGAATTCCTAAATATGTTGTTATTGCTAAAAATGGAGAAGTAATTGATGAAGATTATGAAATGTATCAATTTAATAAAACTGTAGATGATATTATTAAAAAATACAAGTAATTACTTAATGTAAAAATTAAGTTCTATACAAAAGATTTAGCAAAAAATAAAAGAAAAAAATGGTCAAACAGAATTGGGGATTTTTAAAAATTGAAATACCTCGATTTTTATAAACATGTATGAACTCTAGAACTTAATGCTAACTGTGTTTGGAAAAAAGCATGGAAATTTAAAACAACCATTATAGTTTTAAAAGCTGGGGTAAATACAAAAAAACTACAAACCACTGGTGAAAGTGGCCCTTATATAGATGAGTTGTTTGTAGATTAAATTTAGAAAAGATATGATGATATTTTTATACGTAATTGCAGTTTTACTGATGTTAAATGTGTTGTTATTTGTATTTAGTTGTAATAAAAATAATAAGTAAATGAAGATTCTTTTAAAACGTTATATAAAACAGGCTATATATTTTATATGTGTTTTTAGTTTTTCACATTTAGAAGTATTAGCACAAATAGATGTTAAACCTAAGACTATTCCTTTAAACTTACCTAACCAATTAGAAGCAGGTTTTCAAAACCCGCCACAAGAATCAAAACCACGTACTTGGTACCATATCAATAGTAGCAATGCTTCTAAAGAAGGTTTTACCAAAGATTTAAAAGCCATAAAAGAAGCTGGTATTGGTGGTGTTTTGGTTTTTAACGTATCTATGGGATTGCCAGAAGGCGATGTTGCCTACAACTCTCAAGAACATCGAGATATTTTAACACACGCAGCCAAAGAATGTGAAAAACTAGGATTGAGTTTTGGGGTTCATAATTGCGATGGATGGACGTCTAGCGGTGGCCCTTGGGTAAAACCAGAACACGCTATGAAAGTGGTCGTGAATAGTGAAGTCATTGTTAAAGGAGGTAAATCTGTACAAGTAAAATTACCACAACCTCCTGCACGATATAATTATTATAACGACATTGCTGTGGTAGCGTATCCGTCTTTGGAAACCGAATTGATAGATGCAGAAATGCAACCTATTATTACAACTTCAAATCCAGAAATCGACTTTAAATTAGCTACAGATAAGCAAACCACTACTTATGCCGATTTAAAAGCAAAAGACTGGGTGCAATACGATTTTGGAAAAGCCACATACCATTCGTTCTATGTCTGTTTTTATCAATAAACGAAAAGGTAAATTAACCTTATTAAAATCGGATGATGGCATTAATTTTTCAGTAGCTCATGAACCTAATGAAGAGCGTATTGGTAAAGATGAATGTTATTTTTCAGAACATTTTGAACCGATTACAGCACGTTATTTTAGAATTGTAACCGATTTAGACGCTGGTTTTTATGAAATGAATTTGTCGGCAAATCATACCTTGGGTAACCAATTAGAATTTACGTCGTATAGAAAAAATAAACGCCCAATTGGAAACCCAGATGAAGCAAGCTATATCAAAAAAAGTGACATTATTGATTTAACAAATCAAATGGACGCTAATGGTGTTTTAAAAACAACCTTACCAAAAGGAAATTGGACCATTTTGCGTTTTGGATTTACAGCTTCAGGTGCAACAAACGAACCTGCATCTGAAGAAGGAACAGGACTTGAAGTAGATAAATTTAGTAAAGAAGCTTTAAAAATTCATTACGATGCTTTTGTAGGGAAATTAATAAAACAAGCTAAAATTGATGCGCCAAATGCCTTGCAATATGTAGAGATTGATAGTTATGAAGTAGGGCCACAAAACTGGACAGATGATATGGAGCAAATATTTCAAAGAGCGGTTTGGTTATGACTTTGTACCTTTTTTACCACTTATTTGCAGGTAAATATATAGAAAGTAACGAAACCATTGAAGCGTGTTTTTTGGGATATGAAACAATTGGTAAGCGACTTAATGGTTACTAATTATTTCGATTATTTTACAGAATTATGTCATCAAGATGGTTTAATATCGTACATAGAACCTTATGGTTTTGTTGGACCTTTTAATAGTTTAGATGCAGGTAGAAGTGCCGATATTCCTATGGGCGAATTTTGGTTAGGAAAAGATAATAATCATAAACTAGCACCTGTATCTTCAGGTCATATTTATGGTAAAAATGTTATTTCTGCAGAAGCTTTTACAAGTACCGCATTAAATTGGAGTTTTCATCCTGCCTTAGCTAAAGAAAAAGGCGATTATGAATGGACAAACGGAATTAATGAATATATGTTTCATCGTTTTGCGCATCAATCGAACACCCATGTAAAACCAGGAATGAGCATGAGTTTTGTTGGCTCGCATATAGACCGTACACAAACCTGGTGGGAAAATGCAGGTCCTGAGTGGTTCAACTATTTAGCAAGAGGCTCTTATATGTTGCGTCAAGGAAATCCTGTATTAGATTTATTGGTTTTTGTGGGTGATAGAGCGCCTAATCACGTCAGTTCATCCTAATCAAATAAATCCCAAATATTCCATCAGCTTATAAATACGATTGTGTTAATGCAGATGTGATTATCAATCGTTTAAAAGTAGAAAATGGTAAACTTAAAATTACCAAATGGTATTACCTATAATGCTTTAGTTTTACCAAGAATCTGATGTAATAAATTTAGAAACATTAAGAGGTATTGCACAAATTAGCTAAACAAGGTGCTTAATTATTGGAGAAAAACCAAGAAAACTTAGGAGGTTATAATCTTAACCAAAGCAATGCAACGATGAGTTTAAGAACTTGGTAAACACCATTTGGTCAAGTAAAAAAACGTATACTAATTTTGAATGGGAAAGCATTTTTGAAGAAAACAATATTCAAAAAGATTTAATTGTTGAAGGACAACCTGATTTTAATTATTACCACAGACGTTCAGATACTGAAGATATTTATTTTGTGTACAATCACAATCAAACAGAAGCTGAAACGCTTAACTGTAGTTTTTTAGTAGATGGTAAAATACCTGAACTTATGGAATAGTCAAACTGGAGAAATTACAAAATTGGCAGAATATAATCAGAAAACGGTCGTACAAATGTTTTAATTTCATTGAAACCACAAGAATCTGTTTTTGTAGTTTTTAGAGAATCATCAGCCAACTATCCAAAAGTAACTTATAAAGACCAAAGTGATTTGCCAAAACCTTCATTTTCTAGTAAATGACAAAGCTAATCTGGTAATGCAAGTGCAACAAAACGGAAACTATTCAGCAGTTGTAAATAATACAGAATGATTGGAATGTAAACGTTAAAGACATTCCAAATCCTATTGAAATTAAAGGAAATTGGCAAATAGATTTTAGAGAAGAAGATTTTTATAAAGCAACCATCAAAACCGATTCATTATTTGATTGGACGACCAGCAAAGTAGAAGAAATCAAGCATTATTCTGGAACAGCTATTTATAACATTGATTTTAAAGTTGATAAAAAAATACTGAAATCTAGATAGAAAATTTGAACTCGATTTAGGTACTGTAAATGTAATTGCCAAGGTGATTTTAAACGGAAAAGATATGGGCGTAAGTTGGATAGCACCTTATACTTTGGATGTAACTTCTGCATTAAAAAAAGGAACAAATACTTTAGAAATTCAAATTACCAATCAATGGACAAACCGTTTAATTGGAGATGAAAAATTACCAAATCAAACAGGTTATGATATTAGAAGAGGACAACCTGGTTTTGGAGACGAAAACTTTAGAGGTGATAATATTAAAATGCCAGAATGGTTTAGAAATAATCGAACCACTACCAGAAGGTCCAAGAAAAACCTTTAGTGCTTATGGATTTCAAAAAGCAACCGATCCATTTACTGCCTTCAGGATTGACTGGGACCAGTTAAAATTGTAACGTATAAAATAATTACCAAATAATTTTAAAATGAAGAAATATGTTTTTCATAGTAATTGCCTTTTTCTTTTTAAGTGAAGTGATGCGCAAAAAAAACAAAAAACAGCATTAAAAAGACCAAATGTAGTTTTTGTTTTAACCGATCAATGGAGAGCTCAAGATCTTGGATTTGTAGGGAATGATCAAGTAAAAACTCCTGCAATTTAGATGCGTCTTTCCAAAGAGTCGGTAGTTTTTACAAATGCTATTTCAAACATTCCTGTTTGTGGTCCTGCACGTGCATCATTAATTACAGGTAAATATCCATTAAGTCATGGTATTTTTTACAATGATAAACCTTTGAAAGCAGATGAAAACTGTATTGCGGAGGTGTACAAAGAAAATGGATATGCTACAGGTTATATTGGCAAATGGCATATTAATGGACATGAATCTGGAGAAAGCGTAAGTGAAGGTCGTAATAAGCCAATCCCAACTGATCGCCGTCAAGGTTTTGACTATTGGAAAGTGCACGAGTGTACGCACAATTATAATAATTCAGTTTATTATGATGAAAATAATGTAAAACATCAATGGGAAGGGTATGATGCTATTGCCCAAACAAAGGATGCTATAAAGTATTTACAAGAGCATAAAGAAAAGCCTTTTGTATTGTTTTTGTCTTATGGGCCACCCCATGCACCGTACAATTCTGCACCTGAAAAGTACAAGAATATGTATAAGGATATGGACATAAAATTGCGTCCAAATGTTCCTGAGGGAAGAGCTGAAAGAGCTAAAGAAGATTTAAGAGGTTATTATGCTCACATGTCGGCGCTTGACGATTGCGTAGGAGATCTTCAAGCTGAAATAAAAAAATTAGGATTAGAAGAGAATACGATTTTTGTCTTTACGTCTGATCACGGTGATATGATACATTCTCATGCGCAAATTAAAAAACAAAAACCTTGGGAAGAGTCAATCAATGTACCTTTTATTATAAAATATCCAGCAAAACTTAAAGCAGGAGAAAAGTTAACAAAAGTATTTTCGTATCCCGACATTATGCCAACATTGCTTGGTTTATGTAATTTACCTATTCCAACATCTGTAGAAGGTTTAGACTATACAGGACAATTACTTGGAAAAGAAGATTTAAAAATAGATGGTGCATTAATTATTGTGCCCTGTTCCTTTTCATCAGTGGAGTTATAAGAATGGAGGTAGAGAATTTAGAGGTATTAGAACCGAAAAATATACCTACGCCAAAGACCTTAATGGACCATGGTTATTATATGATAACGAAAAAGATCCATACCAATTGAATAATTTGGTAGGTAAAGAGGAAACTAAATCGTTACAAAAAGATCTAGAGAAGAAACTTCAAAAAATGTTAGATGTTCGTGGAGATAAATTTTTAGAAGGGGCTGAATATATGAAAGCTTGGAATTATTCTTGGGATAATAATGACAGTATAAAGGTTTGGAAATAACTAATAATTTATTTATAAAGTAGATTTTTTCTTTTTTAGATAAAAGAAATGAATAATTAAAATAATAATGAAAAGTATAGGAAGTTTAATAGCAGCATTATTTTTAATAGTTTCAAGTTTCGCGCAACAATCAAATATCGAATCGATTTGGCGAGTAATTTTCAAAACCCACCAAATGAAGCCAAAGCACGTACTTGGTGGCATTGGATTAGTGGAAATGTTTCCAAATCTGGCATTACAGCCGATTTAGAAGCCATGAAACAAGTAGGCATTCAAGAAGCACAATTGTTTAATGTGCAATTAGAATTTCCAAAAGGTCCTGTTAAATATTTAAGTGAAGAATGGTTAGATTTATTTCATTTTGCAGCAAAAGAAGCCAAACGTTTGGGTTTAGAATTAACTTTTCATAACAGTGCTGGTTGGTCTTCAAGCTGGAGGACCTTGGATTACCCCTGAAAATGCGATGCAAACAGTAGTTTTTAGTGAAGTTATTGTTGAAGGTGGAAATCAACTTATTAAAAAGCAATTACCACAACCTGAAACCAAATTAAATTATTATAAAGATATTGCTGTTTTGGCATTTCCAAAACCAAAAGTAACAATAAAAATTGATGGTTTAGATTATAAAAATTTATCAGATCGTATTCGTAATCATTTATTGCCAGATACTAAAAGAAATTCCAGAATGAAGCTATTATTAAATAAAGCAAACATTATTAGATTTAACTTCAAAATTATCCAGAAGATGGTGTTTTAGAATGGAAAGCTACCAAAAGGAGAATGGATTATTTTACGATTAGGACATACGCCAACAGGAAAAACAATCATCCTGCTCCAGCGAGTGGTACAGGTTTAGAAGTAGATAAAATGAGTAAAAAAGCGGTAGATGCCTATTGGAAAGGTGGTATTCAACCTATTATTGATAAATTAGGAGATTTAATAGGAACTACGGTAAATAATTGTTTGATTGATAGTTATGAAGTAGGAACAACCAATTGGACTACAGGTTTTGATAATGAATTTGAAAGACTTAAGAGGCTATAATTTAACTATCTTATTTACCAACATTAGCAGGTTATTATGTAGATAGTGGTGAAATTACAGAACGTTTTTTGTGGGATTTTAGACGAACCATTGGCGATTTAATGGCAGAAAATTACTATGCTCATTTTGGAGATTTATGTCATAAAAACAACTTGAAATTTTCAGTAGAACCTTATTGGGGACCTTTTGATAATATGCAAGTGGGTGCAACAGGAGATATTGTAATGTGTGAATTTTGGAGTGGTGGTTATCCGTTTTTTGATTCGCCTAAATTTGTTTCTTCCATTGCACATTTAAATGGTAGTGCCATTGTTGGTGCAGAATCTTTTACAGGAATTGGTGGTTGGGACGAGCATCCTGCAGTTTTAAAATCGATTGGAGATAGGGCTTGGGCAGAAGGAATTAACCGATTTATTTTTCATACCTATGTGCATCAACCTTGGGATGTAGCTCCAGGTTTGGCATTAAGTTATCACGGTACCGATTTTAACCGATTAAATACTTGGTGGACACAAAGTAAAGCGTATATGGATTATATTGCACGTTCTCAATTTTTACTTCAACAAGGTAAAAATGTGGCTGATGTGTTGGTTTTTACTGGAGAATCTTCACCTAATAATGCTTTTTTATTACCTGAAATTAAAGCTTTGGGCTATGATTATGACTTAATTGGTGCAAATAAATTAACAGAGTTGTATGTAAAAAACGGAAAATTATATACAAAACACAGCGGTCCCTATGAAGTGTTGGTTTTAACAGAAAGTGATTGGATGAAGCCTGAAACACTTCATAAAATAGATGAGCTTACAAAAGCGGGTGCAAAAGTAATAGGGAAACAACCTAAAAAGTCGCCGAGTCTTCAAAATTATCCAGAATGTGATGAAGCAATTAAAGAGTTTAGCACAAAAATTATGGGATTCAGAAAGTGTAAAAGACATTTCTATAGTGGATTTCTTAAAAAATAGTATGTTGCCGGCTGATTTTAAAATTGAAAAAGGTGATGCAACCGATATTAATTTCCTTCATAGAAAAACAAAAGATAGCGATATTTATTTTGTGGCAAATGCGCGAAAAGAAAGTCGAGAATGTAGAAATTGGTTTTAGGGTTTCTGGTAAACAACCGGAATTATGGAATGCTGAAACAGGTAAAATGAAAGATGTAGTTGTTTGGAATTCGAATCCAAATGGCACAGTAAGTATGCCAATAAATCTAGATTCGGAAGAAGCAGTTTTTATTATTTTTACAAAACCAGTTGATACGAGTACACAATTGGTGAATGCTAGTTGGAAGGTAGAAAAACCAAAAGCAGAACCGCTTTCAAATTTAAAAATTATTAAAGCAGAATATGGCACATTTTTACAAGAAGGATTGATAGACATTACTCAGCTGGTAAAAAACGAAGTAAAAGGAAATGAAGTTGATTTTAGTGCTTCTAGACATGTTTTGCGATTGTGATCCTGCAATGGGATATGTTAAAGAATTTAGAATGGAGTACCAAGTTGGTGATTCTATAAAACTAATAGGAGCTTCAGAAAAAGAAAGAGTTTTTGTAAATAGTGGTGAAAAGGAGTTAAAAATTATAAGAGCCCTCTTTGGGAAGTTTAAACCTGAAACCAAAGGAGTGCCCAAATATTATCCGCAATTTGATGTAACTGATAAAATTATTAAGCAAGTTACTGCTGGCATTTTAACGATTCCAGTTAATAAAAGCTTAATTGATAACAAAGAAATTGAAGGTGTTAATACAGCTTTAAAATTAACTTTTTTAACCGATGGTGAAGAACGAACATTAATTCTTCCAGAAGGTCAGGAAATAAATTTAGGAAAGGATGTTCCTAAGCCAATATTGGGTTATAAAAATGAAAAACTAAGTTGGACAACACCTTACAAAGGAGAAGTAAGCTATATAAATACTTCTGGGACTAAAAAGACAATACACGTTAAATCAGTTCCAGCGCCCATTTTATTATCAGGTCCTTGGGAGGTTCATTTTCCTTCTAAAACATTGAATGCAAAGGTGCTAAACTTCGAAAAGTTACAATCTTGGTCAGAATCGTCAAATAATGACGTAAAATACTTTTCAGGAACAGCAAACTATAAAAAGGAGTTTACCTTATCTAAACAACTTTTAAAATCCAATAAATCATTGGAACTTGATTTAGGAAGTGTGGCGGTAATTGCTGAAGTTATTATTAACGGTAAAAATGCAGGGATTTTGTGGAAAGCCCCTTTCAGATTAAACATGGATGGTTTTGTTAAAAAAGGTAAAAACACCTTAGAAGTAAAAATTACAAACCTTTGGCCAAATAGATTAATTGGAGATGAAAACCTACCTTTAGATATTGAACGTATGGGTGATAAAACCAAAGCTTTGCCAGAATGGTTAATTAATGATACAGCGAGGAATTCAGGTCGCACAACCTTTCCATCTTGGAATCACTATAAAAAAGATAGTGAATTGTTAACCTCAGGTTTAATAGGGCCTGTACGTATATTTATTTCAGAAATTAAAATATTAGAATAATTATTAATTACAAACTTAAAGTAACTTATTAAAATGAATAGAGCATTAAAAATCAAATTAGTCATCTTATTTTTGTTGTGTGGAATTAGTACTTCAAAAATAAATGCTCAAAACAATACAGATAAACCCAATGTGTTGTTTATTGCTGTTGATGATTTAAACAATTGGTTGGGTTGTTTGAATAATTATTCGAATACCAAAACGCCTAATATTGATAGATTAGCGGCTTCGGGCGTTTTGTTTTCAAATGCACAATGTCAAGCACCTTTATGTGGGCCGTCGCGTGCTTCAATCATGTCAGGGCTTCGGCCTTCAACAACGGGTATTTATGGTATGATTTCAGATGAAAAAATTCGAAATCCAGAGAATCCTAGCAACGAAAGAAATAACATTTCTTACCAGAGTATTTTAGAAATAATGGCTATTACACCATGGGAATTGGAAAACTGTTTCATGACCACGCGCCTAATGGTGTATTTGATGAATCTGGAGGTAAGAGAAAAAGGATTTGGACCCTATCCAGAAAAACGCTTTGTTTGGGATGGCTTTGGAACATCAGACAGAAAGCAATATGGACGTACAAGTACCGATTGGGGCGCGTTTCCAGAGAGAGACGACCAAATGCCAGACCATCAATCTGTAAATTGGACTATTGAACGTTTGAATAAAGATTATGATAAACCATTTTTTATGGGCTTAGGATTTTTACGTCCTCATGTGCCATTATACGTACCTCAAAAATGGTTTGACTATGCATCCGCTTGAAAGCATTCAAGTAGCACCTTATTTGTCAGATGATTTAAAGGATGTACCACAAGTTGGGTTGGATATTAACGATTTACCCATGATGCCATCAACCGAATGGGCTATAGAATCTGGCGAATGGAAAAAAATTATTCAAGCTTATTTAGCTTGTGTAAGTTATGTTGATTATGAAATAGGAAGGGTTTTAGATGCATTAGAAAATAGTAAATATGCGAATAATACAGTAATTGTTTTGTGGTGCGACCATGGCTATCGTTTAGGTGAAAAAGGCACGTTTGCAAAACATGGTTTGTGGGAATCGGCAACCAAAGCACCTTTATTGTTTGTTGCTCCAAATCTTCCCAAAGGAAAAGTAATAGATTCGCCTGCTGAAATGCTTTCCATTTATCCAACACTTTTAGAATTATGTCAGCTTCCTGCTTATAATCGAAATGAAGGAACAAGTTTAGTTGCAACAATGCAGACGTGATAAAGAGGATAAAAAGGCGTATGCACTAACTACTTATGGTGTAAATAATCATTCAGTTAAAAAAGGGAGATTTAGATTTACACAATACGAAGATGGAACACAAGAGTTGTACGACCACAAAATAGACCCAAATGAATTTACAAATCTCGCAAAATTTCCAGAGTATCAAAGCGACATAGAAACGATTAAAAAAATACCTGCCTAAAACCAATGAAAAATGGGACGATAATTCATCATACACATTTCAACCCTATTTTGTAGAGCAAAAAGCAAGAACCAATGGCGAAGAGGTGAAGCCAGTGAAAGTAATTGGAGCTGATAAATAAAATTTTAAAACTTCAAAAAATGAAAAGACTTAAGTGTTTTAATATAGCAATAGGCTTAGCTCTTTTTGGGCTAACAAGTTGTGTTAATCATAAAAAAAAGACTTTAGGGGAAGTACATGATGATATTGAAAAACCAAATATCATTTTCTATTTAGCCGATGACCAAGATGTTTACGATTATGGCTGTTACGGTAATGAAAAAGTAAATACTTCTGCCGTAGATAGGTTAGCTAAAGAGGGCATGCTGTTTACCAATGCCTTTACAGCCCAAGCCATTTGTGCCCCAAGTAGGTCGCAACTATTTACAGGGAAATACCCACTTAAAAATGGCTGTTTTGCAAATCATACAGCTACAAGACCTGATATTAAAAGCGTGACGGCTAAAATGAAACAATTAGGCTACGAGGTGGTTTTAGCAGGAAAAAGTCATGTAAACCCATCAAGTGTTTACCAGTGGGATAGAGAATGGCAACCCGTTCCTAAAAAGGGAGTGCCCAGAGATTATATTCCTTTAGATAGTATTGAAGCTTATTTTAAAACTTCCGATAAACCATTTTGTATGTTCATTACATCAAAATATCCACATGCTAAATATTTTGAAGTAGAACATGCCAATGTTGAAGATATTAAGTGGTATCCTTTTAATGCCGAAAAAAAGGATGATGAAGACTTTGTAAAGATAAAAGCGGGTTATTATAGAAGTATTGAAGAAGATAATACCCAAATAGCACAGGTTTTAAAATACGTAGACAAATATTTAGATGACAACACGCTATTTATTTACAGTGCAGACCATGGGGTGTCGGGAAAATTTACTGTAAAGGATATTGGTTTAAAAGTGCCCTTTGTAGCACGTTGGCCTAAAGTAATTAAACCAGGTTCAACATCCAGTCAACTTATACATTATACAGATGTGCTGCCCACATTTATGGACATTGCTGGAGAAAAGGCTACTGGTGATATGGATGGTAAAAGCTTTCTGCCGCTTTTAATAGGTGAAGATATACAAATCAATCAGTACGTATATGGAGTAAGAACCAATCAGAATATTTTAAATTCTGAAATTTTTCCATCAAGGATGATTCGTGATAAGCGCTACAAATACGTCAGGAATTTTAATGCATTAGAAGTTGTAGAGCAAAACTTAACAGGAAAACCTCAAGTCGATTATTTTATAAAAAGAGGAGCCAAAGCATTTAAAAATGAACCTTTTGAAGAATTATACGATTTACAAAACGACCCTTTTGAACAACATAATTTAATTAAAAAGCCTGAACTTAAATCTATAAAAGAAAGCTTAAAAAAAGCGATGTTTAGCTGGATGAAATCGCAAGGCGATATTTTAAATGAAACTGTAGGAAACATGCCGATTATTACCCCTAAAGGTAAAAAAGGTTTCAAATTAGACCAGGATACGCCAACGCGAACCCTTCCCGAATCAGTTAAAAACACCTTAAAAAAAGACGATTATATTGTTATAGAACACAGGTAAAATCATTTCAATATGAATAAAATACGTTTATATCTGTTAAGCTTGGTATTGGTTTTTGCCTCATGCAAAGACAAAAAAGAAAGCTCGGAAAACAAGCCGTCTAAAACGCCAATGAACATTTTGTTTATAGCAGTCGACGATTTAAGGCCCGAATTAAATTTTTATGGCGCAAACCATATTAAATCGCCAAACCTAGACGAGCTATCCCGTGAGAGTTTGGTGTTCAATAAAGCCTATTGTAATATTCCTGTTTGTGGGGCTTCTAGGGCAAGTTTGCTTACGGGAACAAGACCTACAAGGCATCGATTTGTAGATTATCAAACAAGAGCAGATACAGATGTGCCACATGCTATCTCTTTACCAAAGTTGTTAAAACAAAACGGTTATACAACTATTTCTAACGGAAAGATTTATCATCATAATGACGACGATAGTTTAGCTTGGGATAAAAGGTGGTTTCCAAAGGGAAATATTCGAAACTATCAATTGGAAAATAGTATTAAAGAAAATGGTAATGCTGATTTGGCCATGGGAGGTGCAAGCGCTTTTGAAAATGCCGATGTTGATGATACCGCATATTTTGATGGACAAATAGCCCAAAAAGGAATAGCCGATTTACGTAAATTAAAGGATAAAAATAAACCTTTTTTCCTTGCTATGGGGTTTATGAAACCGCATTTGCCTTTTAATGCTCCAAAAAAGTATTGGGATTTATATGACAGAAACGATATCAAGCTCCCCGAAAGTTATGTGCAACCTGAATCGACACCAAAACAGGCCTTTAATAATTATGGTGAATTAAGAAATTATGGAAACATTCCGAAGAAAGGCGATTTACCAGAAGATTTAGCCAAAGAACTCATTCATGGATATTATGCCTGTGTGAGTTATGTGGATGCTCAAATTGGATTAATCTTAGATGAATTAACACGATTAGAGCTAGCGGACGACACCATTGTGATTTTATGGGGAGACCATGGTTGGAATTTAGGCGACCATAAATTATGGTGTAAACACGTGACTTTTGAAACCGCCTTAAGAGCGCCATTAATGATTAAAGTTCCTGGAAAAACCAAAGGAGAAACAACAGATGTTATTACAGAATATATAGATATTTACCCTAGCTTAATAGAATTAATTGGTTTGGAAACTCCTAATACAGTCGAAGGTAAAAGTTTTGTTTCAATCATTAATGGAGAAACCTCTCAAAAGGATTGGGCTGTCAGTAAGTTTAAAGATGCTGTTACCTTAATAAAAGGCGATATGTTTTATACAGAATGGACGGACGATAAAGGTGTTGCTTATGCACGTATGTTATTCGACCATAAATCCGATCCCTTAGAGCTTGATAACTTAGCCGAAAAACTAAAGTACTCAGAATTGGTAAAAAGTTTATCTATAGAATTACGTCAGAAATGGGGCGAAGATTTTTTAACGAATTAAATCAAGGTTTAGGTTAGATAATTCAATAAAATTAAGGATAGATTAAATGGAAAAAAGAAATTTTTAAAATAAAATATCAATAATGAAGAAATTAATAATAATGCTTTTTATTCCTGTTTGTTGTATACTAACAACAAATGGTATTGCACAATCGCTAAAACACCCTGTTATTTGGGTAACTAATGAAGAACGACCCTCAAATTTTAGAAAACATAAAAAAATACGATTGGGCAAAAAGTATTGTCAATCAATTGCATGAACGTGTGGATGGATCACTCCAAAAACACCTAGTAGAATCCGAATGCGATTTTGAATACCATTCCTGCTTTTGCAAAACACGATCGTGAGAATTCGGAGCAAAAGGCAGGTCCTATTGCCGCAGGACATAATAAAGTTTTAGCACTAGCTTCAGAAGCAGGCATGTTATACTACATAACTCAAGAGGAAAAATATGCGCAATTTGCAGCCGATATTTTAGCATTTTATATAGACCATATTGCTCCCTTAACACCACAAACAACAACTATTTGTGGTTACGAATTTTTTGACCCCAGAACGACTTATGGCCCTTTTGCATTGACTTATGATTTTATTTATAATTATTTGCAAAAACCAAATACAATGGTTTATAATAAAGCAACAGGAAACTCGTATCGCTTTTGATAATGCCAAAGCACAAAAAGCAATTGCGAACATTGTTGGAAATGTGCTTCAAGAATATGGCAAACCAGATGAGCATGGTAAATTTATTTCGAATCATCCTATTCTTACAGCTTCAGGTGCTTTGTTTAGTATTTTATGTGTTGAAGATGATACAGAACGCCAACGTTTGTTTGATGTGTTTTGGGAAAAAGGAACAGCACATCAAAATTCTTTTAAAAACACCATTTTACCCATGTTTGGAGAGCAAGGTATTTGGCCAGAATCTACAAGTTATAGTTTTATGCCAATTATTACGATGGTATTGAATATTGTAGATCGTGTGTATCCTGAAATGAATGTTACCAAAGACAATCAGCATATTTTTGAAGGTAATTTTTTGTTTGATCATTTAAGATATCCAAATCGAAAATTTGTACGTTTTGGAGATTCTAAACGGAATAATGATGGTACCGAAGATCTGTATCGCTACACCCTAAGCATTGCTGAAAGAAGAGGTTATTCCAATTTAAAACAACAAGCAGAATTGGCATTAAAACAAGCGTATGAGGCTAAAGGAGGTTATAAACCAAAGCTTGACGATGATATTTTTAATAATTTTCAAGCGCTTGATTTATTTTGGGGTATTCCAATTCCAGAAAAAATTGAAGGAAGAATTAATTTTAATAAGCCTACCGTTCTTGTAAAACATGCAGGGGTTGCTTTGCAACGTAATTATGTAGAAAAAGATAATGAAACCTACGGACTTTGCGGTATTATTGGCGGTGCACATTATGTGCATTCGCATGCAACGGGTATTGCTATGGAATTGTATGGTGCAGGTTATGTTATGGGTCCCAATGCAGGCTTGCCACCTTCAGTAAGAGAAAGGCAAATTCCATTACACGAAAATTATTTTAGACTGTATGCCGGAAATAATACCGTTATTGTAAATGGCACTTCGCATGGAAGAGACGAAGGATCTTGGAAAGGAAATGCCTATGTATGGCAAAATACAGTAGTAAATATCGCTTGCGAACCGAAACATTTAGAAGATCCTATTTCTGAAAACTTTAGTTTTGCTACGCAGTTTTTAAAAGATGAAGTTAATAATTGTGACCAAGAACGCACCTTAAGTATCATAAGAACAAGTGACAAAACAGCCTATTATTTTGATGTTTTTCGTTCAAAATCGTTGGGTGAAAATAAGTTTCATGATTATATCTATCATAATATTGGAGATGAAACACTTATAGAAAATAGTAAAGGAGAAGCTTTAGCTCTTAAAAAAACAGACCGTTATAAGAACGATATAGGCGATCCTGTTAAATCGCCAGGATGGGCTTATTTTGAAAACACGCAAGTAACTAAACCAACTAGTGAGGCGGTAAATGTAAAATTTCATATTAACGATGGCAATCGCTACATGCATTTGTTTGTCCCAAAAGGAAATAAGCAAGAGTATACTACTGCTTTGGCACCACCTACCCGTGAAGCAGAAAATGCGTATCTAAAAAAGAAAACGCAAGTGCTAGTCATAAGACAAAAAGGTGAAGCTTGGGACAAACCTTTTATTACTGTTTTTGAACCTACTATTGGTAAAAAATCAAGTGTTCAAAGTGTAGAATCCTTTAATGGATGGCAATAAGATAGTAGGAGCAATAGTAGTTTCTAATGTAGGTGAATTAATCATTACCGACTATATTATAGCTCAGGACAATCCTGATTCGGTTTATATCAATAAAGAATTGAATTTAAAATTTGAAGGTCGTTTTGGAATTGTAAGATTAGAAGAAAGTAATAATAAGAAAAAAGTAAGCCTTTATATTGGTGAAGGTAAAAAATTAACTTATAAAAATAAAGTTATTATAGCTAATGAAGAGCACGTTTTATACGATGAATATTAATTATACTATAAAAATGATTGGGAATAAACAATTGAACCGAGTTTTTTTGTTAGCTACGGAGAATTGGACTCTTGGAGCAGCATTACAAATCGGTAGATATGGAACACAAGCTATATGTTATAAAAATGCAATTTATATCGTTGCGGGAAGCGGGAATCAAGGTGGTAAACCCGAATTTGCTTCTTTAGAAGTGTTTTCTGAATAAAAAAATACCTGTAATAATTTTAAACATGAAATTCTATAGTATGAAATTATACCAAATCTTAGTTTTCTTTTTTATGCTATTTAATTTGTGTAGTTGTAAAATCGAAAAAAATCAAACCTTACTATTTGTAGGAAGTTTTACTGATAAAAAGCTGGGTGAAGGGATTCATGTATATAAGTTTAATGATGAAACTGGAGAGGCATTCTTAAAATTTACATTGGATAGTGTTATAAATACGTCATTCTTAAAATTATCTAAAAATGGCAAATACTTGTATTCTGTTGCTGAGAGCCAAATGGATTACACCGGAAAAGTGGCTGCTTTTAATGTAAATGCGCTTAATTATAAATTGGATTTTATAAATACACAAGATTGTGGAGGAAGAAACCCTGCACATCTCGAAATAGATAAAACTGGTCAATATCTTATAAATTCTAATTATACCGATCCAAGTTTAAGCGTATTTAAAATAAATACAGATGGTAGTTTAAACTCTTATTTTCAGGTAATAAGATTTAAGGATAGCAGTATCCTTAAAGATAGACAAGAAACTGCACATATCCATTCATCAAACTTTTCGCCAGACAATAAGATTTTGTTTGCTCAAGATTTGGGAGCCGATAAAATAAGAAGCTTTAAATTTAAATCTCAAAGTCAAGATGCCATACTTCAAAATGAAAACGCCATTCTAGTAAAATCTGGAAGCGGTCCACGGCATTTTACATTCCATCCAAATGGTTCATTTGGATATGGGATAGCAGAATTAAGTGGAAAAATCATAGCATTTAATTATCAAAATGGAAAATTGGAGTTTATTGAAGATTATTTGTCTTATCAGCAAAATCAAGCTGTTTACAGAGCTGCCGATATTCATATCTCACCCGACGGTAAGTTTTTATATGCCTCCAATAGAGGCCCAGAGGAAGACAGTGTTGCTATTTTTTCAATTAATCAAGACACTGGTAAGTTAAGTTTAGTAGGACATGAATCAACCTATGGCGAACATCCAAGAAATTTTGCTATTTCACCAGATGGTAAGTTTTTGTTAGTAGCTAATCAATTTTCAAATAATATAGTTATTTTCAAACGCGATGTTAAGACCGGAAAAATTCAAAAGTTGCCAAAAGAGATTCAAGTAAATAGCCCTTCGAGTTTACAAATGGGAGTTTATAATAGATGAAAATAAATTAAATAATGAAGTAACTTTTTATCAATTGACTAATCTATTACAAGTATCAGAATCATAAAGTTTCATAGAGTTTTTAACATGGCAACGGCATAGTTAAATTAAGTTATTATTTTTTAAAAATATTTAAAATACATCTATCCAAGAAACTATATTTTATTGCTTCATTTTTTACTCGTATAGCTACTTCGGTTAAAAGAGTAGGTTTACAAGAGTAATTGCCACCAAAATGAATGCAGTCGTCAAGTTTTATAATCACCTCTGGTATTCACCCAAAACCCAAGGATAAATCAATTAAAATTATCAATGCATATCAGGAAATAAAAGCGACTAATTTTTATCAATACCGCACATTTCTAACACAATATTATCCAAAAACTATTGCAGTGATATACTTTAAAACAGGGCATGTAGATTGATTGGTACTAAATTTTACACATGAGATCTGTAAAATGAAAAACTTAATAATAAGAGCAGAAATGGGGTGAGACATTTGTGCTTTTGAAGTACAAATAATTGTAATTTTTAAAAGTTTACATAGGTCAATATGGTATAAGAGACTAGAAAACAAAGATTGTTTATAAACAAATTTTCAAGTTACCATACAGTACAGGATATGTTTTAAAATGAGAAGTTTTATTATTGTCTTGTTTTAGAAATTATTTTCAATTACGTTAAAAAAACACAAATAAAATCAATAAATGTAGTCCCAACAAATTATAAAACATATAGGCATTAGTGCATTAAAAACATTTAAGAATTTAACAATCTATAATCGGAAACTAATTTACAGATAAAGAAAAGCTAACTCTAGTTATGCGTATTATTGAATACCTAATTTTGAATTTTTAAAAATATTTAAATCCTTAATTTTAGAACATAAAAACGGATAAATAATTATTATACTTTAACAAAAACAGTTTATAAAATGAATATAAAAATTAATGCAATTTGTTTGTTAGCATTGGCATTATTATGTGTTTCATGCGCCACAATAAAAAATGACTCAATTGATATAAAGAACGAGGGTGATTTAGTAATTAAAGAAAAAGTAATTTCCATACCGTGGCAAAACATAAAATTAAAATATCCAACTCTTGAGGTTGGAAATTTTAAAATTGTTGATGCGAATTCAAAAATTGAAATTCCTTATCAATTAGAGTATATGGGAAATAATAAAGTCCAGAATTTATTATTACAAGTCAGTTTAGACCCAAATAAGAAAATTGCGATTTTAGTTGAAAATGGTAAACATGCCGATTTTACAAGCAAAACCTTTGGCAGATTTGTGCCAGAGCGAGCCGATGATTTTGCATGGGAAAATGATAAAATTGCTTTTCGTACTTACGGAAAAGCGTTAGAACTTACTCCAAAGCAAAATGCATATGGAATTGATGTTTGGGTAAAACGAACTGACAAAATGGTGATAAATGAACGGTATAAAAGAGGAAAATATCACGTAGATAATGGAGATGGAATGGATTATTATCATGTTGGTTACACATTAGGGGCAGGTAATTGTGCACCTTTCGTAAATGATAGTATTTGGTATTCTAAAAATTACAACAAGTATGAGATATTGGATAATGGACCGTTGCGAACAACCTTTAAATTGTATTTTGATGAGTGGAATGTGAATGGAAATTTAGTAACCGCAACCAAAACAATTAGTCTAGATGCCGGTTCTCAATTGAATAAAATTGAGGTAAATTATAGTTGCAGAACATTAAAAGATATGCCTTTAGTAGTTGGTATAATAAAAAGAGATGCGGTAGGTAAAGAATTATTTAATACAACTAATGGGATTATGGGGTATTGGGAGCCAACTGATGCAGAAAATGGTACAACTGGAGTTGGTGTTGTAATTCCATTAAAGGTTGATGATATCAAAGTCCGTAACGACCAATATCTCGCTTTTTTAAATGCTCCAATAAATAACACATTTGTTTATTACACTGGTGCTGCCTGGGATAGAGCGGGTGAGTTTACTAATGCTAAAGATTGGTTTGAGTATTTAGAAGCTTATAAAAATCAGCTTAAAAATGATGTATTAAAAATTTCATATTAAATGAAATCAAACAGTTTAGAGAAGAAAATAAATTTAGAAAGTAAAAATATTGGAGCAACACTAAGGCCTAAAGAAATTGCATTAACAGATTCTATGTGTTTTTTAAGTATTCCGCTTTTAAAAACTAATGGTTTTTAGATCAAAAAGATGGCATGGAATAACAAATAGATTAGTTATCTAATATGGGGTTGTTGAGTCGATTTGTAGCTATGCTAACAGATAGTAGGGGGGTATCGTTTCCAAGGCATGAGTGTTTAGACGTATTTTATACAATTTGTTGGCCGAAAGTGTTAAAAAAGGTTTGGTGCCAAAGTATTAATAATATCTGAGTTAAATGGCTCAAGATAAATGTCATAATAACGCAAAATAGTATTTTAACTTAAAATGAAAATTAAATCCAGTAGTTATTAATACATAAAATAATTAAGCCGATATTTCAATACATGATATATTCGCTCTTGGGTGAGCAACATCAATTTACTCCTTTATTTTGGGCATAGCAGGATAAAATTTAGATTATGGCGATAATATTGTTTGTAAAAAAACTGAATTAAAATAGAATAGTAATTATAAAATTATAAATAAAAATGTCAATAAAATTATTTGATTTAACAGGAAAAGTAGCTTTAATAACTGGAGGAGTTCATGGGTTAGGAATGGCAATGGCCAAAGGTTTAGGGCATGCTGGAGCAAAAATAGTAGTTAATGATTTGTCTCAAGAAGCAATAAACAAAGCCATAGCAGAATACAAATCGGAAGGCATAGAGGCATATGGTTATGTTTTTAATGTAACCGATGATAATGCAGTTATAGAGAGCGTTAATAAAATAGAAAATGAGGTTGGGCCAATCGATATCTTAATTAATAATGCAGGAATTATTAAAAGAACCCCAATGATAGAAATGGAAGTGGTGGATTTTAATGCGGTAATTCAAGTAGACTTAGTGGCACCGTTTATTGTTTCCAAAAGCGTAGCAAAAGGTATGATAAAACGAGGCGGGGGAAAAATAATAAACATTTGCTCTATGATGAGTGAGTTGGGAAGGGACTCAGTAAGTGCTTATGCTGCTGCAAAAGGAGGTTTAAAAATGTTGACCAAAAATATGGCTACGGAATGGGCTAAGTTTAATATCCAAACAAATGGTATTGGACCAGGTTATTTTGCAACCAGTCAAACTGCTCCAATACGTGTTGACGGACATCCTTTTAACGAATTTATTATTAGCAGAACACCAGCTGCACGTTGGGGCGATCCAGAAGATTTACAAGGTGCCGCTATATTTTTAAGTTCAAAAGCGAGCGATTTTGTGAACGGACACATTCTTTATGTAGACGGAGGTATTCTAGCAACTATAGGTAAACCTTCAAATGAAGATTAATTGTTTTAAGAATAATGGTAAGTAACAATTAATTTGTAAATCATTCTTATTTTTAAAACAACATTAACAAAAACTGGGGGGGGGTGATAAATATTAAATTTGGTTGTTGTCATTTGACACCTAGGATATCTATCTTTAAACTTTATTTGTTACAAAAAGATAGTTTTGGGTAAACTTGTACTATTTCTTCAACTGTTAATAAACTAATATCATTAAGAGGTTCAGCTCAGAGTTTCGAATAATATTTCAAGGATTTCGAAACGAAGTAAATAGTCATATCTTAATATAGCCACTAATTGTCAATTTGATGATTAGTGGCTTTTTTATATTATTCTTTCAAAAGTCATTCAGCACATTTCCCTGCATTCCGTGAAAAACTACATTCTGGGAAAAGAGCTTCTTTAAAAAAGTCTTGGACACAATTCCAAAGTTTTAGATTTTCACTTCGCTTTTTCCTGCCGAAGAAGGCAAGAGCGCTCCGTTCCCAATATTAACTTTGAAATAGCGTCCTCTTAATCGGAAAATGTATTTGTCATTGTGATACACTTCCTATGCATTGGTATTTCACAAAGAGTTAATGTAAGAAAATAACAAGAGTTTAATTGATTTTGATTGTATATGATTTAATTTGGAGTATTCAATTAAAAAAGAGTTGTTTGTTGTACCTATGCTGTGCCTAAATAAAAAACCTGAGAATTATATCCTCAGGTTTTTCTTTGTTTACCTTGTAGCGAGAGGGGGGCACGATCCCCCGACCTCCGGGTTATGAATCCGACGCTCTAACCAACTGAGCTACCTCGCCTAATTTAAGGCTGCAAATATAAAAACAATATTATTCTCTGCAAATATTACTTAAGTAAATTATTATTAAATTTTATTGTATTACTTATCAATTAATGTATATATTGGGAACTCAAAATTTTTATAGTACTTATGGACGAAAAAGTTAAATTTGAAATTGAATTTACTATTCAAGCATCACCACAATTAATCTATCAATATATTTCAACACCATCTGGTTTATCAGAATGGTTTTCGGATAATGTAAACTCTCGAGGTGAATTTTTTACTTTTATTTGGGATGATAGCCAAGAGAAAGCAAAATTGATTAGTAAAAAAACAGGCGAACGTATTAAATTTAGATGGATTACAGACGAAGATGATCAAACTTCCTATTTTGAAATTAAAATTCAAGTAGATGAAATTACTAAAGATGTTTCGTTAATAATTACGGATTTTGCTGAAGAAGATGAAGTTGAAGAATCTAAAATGCTTTGGGAAAATCAAATTTCTAGTTTAAAGCAAGTATTAGGTTCTGCATAATTAAAAAGTACGCATCGAAGGATCCTTTCTTTGTTACCTTTGAAATTGTCATTCTCGTGAAAACGGGAATCAAAATAAAGAATTTAAATTATATTTGTCCCGAATTTACTTCGGGACTTTTTTTATGACAAATTTTAACGGTACTATTTCAGAAAACAACCAATTATTATCCATTCAGAATAGAGGTTATGCTTATGGCGACATGCTTTTTGAAACTATTAAAGCCTCGCATGGCAAATTGTTGTTTTGGGAAGATCATTATTTTAGACTTATGGCGTCTATGCGTATAATGCGTATGGAAATTCCTATGAATTTTACAATGGAATTTCTTGAAGACCAAATTCAGCAAACAGTTAAAAGCATCAAATTTAGATAAGGTTTCTGCAAGAGTTAAATTGTCGGTTTTTAGAAATGAAGGCGGTCTGTATTTTCCAAACTCCAATGATGTTAGTTTTGTAATAACCGTGAAACAATTGGAGAGCGATTTTTATGAGCTTACAAATGATTTTTATGAAGTTGATTTGTTTAAAGATTACTATGTGGCTCCAACATTGTTGTCTACCTTAAAAACAAATAATAAAGCCTTAAATGTTATTGGAAGCATTTATGCGAATGATAATAATTTGAATAATTGCTTAATTATGAATACAAATAAACATGTAGTTGAAGCCTTAAACGGTAATGTGTTTATTGTTAATGGAAATGTTATTAAAACGCCTCCAATAAATGATGGATGCTTAAAAGGGGTGATGCGTAAACAAATTATTGAGTTATTGAAAACAGATAAGGATTATGAATTAGTTGAAGCATCTATTTCACCTTTTGAACTTCAAAAAGCAGACGAAATTTTTATAACAAATGTTATTGTTGGTATTCAACCTGTAACTAAATACAGAAAAAAAGTGTTTACAACCGAAGTGTCAAAAAAAGTAATTGAGAAAATAAATGTAAAATTAAGATTAGCCTAGTTGTAGTTAGGATTTTCGGGTGCATTAGTCCAAATACTGTAATTATCACCAAACTCTAACATTTTTTCTTTCCAAAAAGTTTCGTAATTCTTTTCAATAATCTCGTTTTTATAAATGTTTTCGGTAACAACCCAAGAATTCATTTTTAGTTCTTTTTCTAATTGATTTGCATCCCAACCAGAATAACCAAGAAAGAATTTAATATCATTTTCACTTATTACTTCTTTGGCAATAAGTTCTGCTACTTTATTAAAATCGCCGCCCCAATAAATGCCTAATGAAATTTCAATGCTATTCGGAATTAACTCAGGAATTTTATGAATAAAGTATAAGTTATCCTGTTCTACAGGGCCGCCATTATAAACTTTAAATTTAGCTTCTACTTCGGGTACTAAATCGTTAATGGTATAATCTAATGGTTTATTAAGTATAAAACCTATAGAGCCTTCCGCAGAATGGTCGGCCAATAAAATAATGGATCGATTAAAAGAAATATCGCCAATTATTGTAGGTTCAGCGATTAACAAATTACCTTTTTTTGGTGTTATTGTAACCATACTTGTGAGGAATTAGCAACTAAATCTAATATTATATTTATTAAAAATGCAACAGTTTTAATAAAATATAAAAAAAATGCCTCCAAAAATTGAAGGCATTTTTAATATGAATGAAGTAAATAATTAATTTACAGCGTTTGATAAATCTGATCCAGCTTTAAATTTTACAACTTTTTTAGCTTTAATTTTTATAGTATCTCCAGTTTGTGGGTTTCTACCTTCTCTTGCAGCTCTTTTAGAAACTGACCAAGATCCAAATCCTACTAAAGAAACACGGTTGCCTTTTTGTAAAGCTCCTTCAATTTCAATTAGTGCACATTCTAATGCTTTTTTTGCAGCAGCTTTTGTAATTCCAGCATGTTCTGCCATTGCATCGATTAAATCTGTTTTGTTCATAATATTAAATTTAATTATTAATAAATTGGTTAAAATTTTGTTTAAATCCTATTACAAATTTATACGGATTATGCGTTTTTACAAGTATTTGCTTACGAAATACATCGTATTGTTGATAAATCGACGCTTTTGTTAATAAGGAGGATGTTTTTTATCGATATTTTGTGTAAATGCAATGGTATTAAGGGGTTACATCATTTTGGCTTCTGCCTCAAAGGTGTAGCCATTTAGTAAGGATTTTACGTCCATAGTTCGTTTTCCAGGAAGCTTTAATTCTTCGATAATTATATAACCATTTGAAACAGCAACCTTTAACTCTTTTTTTGAACTTATTATGGTTCCCACCGCATGGTTATGTAAAATTTGTTCCTTATCTGCTATGTAAATTTTTATATCCAACGTATCGTTTCCGTTAAGTAAGGTACACCATGCTGCTGGATAGGGGCTTAAACCGCGAATTAAATTATAAATTTGTTCTAAGGAGTCGTTCCAGTTTATTTTACAATTATCTCTGTTAAGTTTATAAGCGGTTTTAATATCTAGAGTATCTTTTTGAGCAATGGTGTTTACAGTCTCGTTTTCAATTAACTTAACTGTTTTTAAAACAAGAGTACTTCCAAGGGTCATTAGTTTATCATGTAAGCTTCCGGCGTTTTCATCAGGTTTTATCTCCACACTTTCTTGAAGAATCATGTCGCCGGTGTCTATCTCTTCGTTAATAAAAAATGTTGATACACCGGTTTTGGTTTCTCCATTTATTATGGCCCAATTAATAGGTGCTGCGCCACGATAATTTGGTAGTAAAGAGGCGTGTAAATTAAAGGTGCCATATATTGGCATTTGCCAAACTACTTTTGGTAGCATTCTAAATGCCACAACAATTTGCAGATTGGCATTAAGCGCTTTTAATTCATTTAAAAAGGCTTCGTTTTTTAAGTTTTTTGGTTGTAAAATAGTTAGGTTTTGCGCAACAGCATATTGCTTTACAGCACTTTCGTTAAGTTTTTGTCCGCGTCCTGCTGGTTTGTCTGGTGCAGTAATAACACCAACAATATTATATTTGGCTTCTACCAAAGTTTTTAAAGTTGCTACGGCAAAATCGGGTGTACCCATAAATATAATTCTTAAATCTTTCATTGGTAGGTGTTTATTGTTTTGTGTTGTTGGTTTCAATGTGTATTTTCTTTTCGATAACTAGGTGCATTAATAAGAAATCAGGTATTATAAATGACTTAATTTATAGGTGTTGGTTGGTGTTAAAGCTATAATATTATGTTCTAAAAGTAATTTTAAAACACTTTTTAATTCGGATTCTGAACAGTTTAAAGTACTCATCATATTTCGTGAGGATTGATTTCCTGTTTCAAGTAATTCTATAACACGGTGTTTAATGTTGATGATATCTTGAGGTTTTGCATTCTTTTGAGTGCTGGTGCATACCGAACATATTCCGCAAGGTTTGGTATCTTTTTCGCCAAAATAGGCGAGGAGTTGCATGCTTTTACACACCGAGTCGTTATCTATATACGCTAGCATCGCTTTAACTTGCTGTTGTTTTAACTCGTTTTGTTGTTCGATAATACTCGCAATGCGATTAATGGTTTTGTCGTCTTCTCGAGGTTCTATAAACGTAACCTGAGCATCGGTTTTCGCTAAATTTAATGTAATGATGTCGTCTTTTTCTAATTGCTTAAGTGTATTTGTTACAACACTTTCGTTAGCTGATGCTTTTTCTGAAATTTTTGCAATATCAATTTTAGTGTCGTGATCAAAAATACCGCCATACATTCTTAAAATAGATTTTACTATTACATTAAAGTTTGGATGTGTTTCTAAATAATTAAAAAGGGAGGCACTCGAAATGATAAACTGCGCAGACACTTTGTTTTTAAATTGTTTTGATAGAATAATGACGCTATTTCTATCGAGCATTAACAACGCATTATAAGTTAAAACAGGATTAAAATTATAGGTTTTGCAGAAGCTGTTAAAATCGAAATCGAAAGTTTCATATTCACCTTCACCATACGATATTTGGAAATAGTTACATAGCTTTCGGTAAACCTGTTTTACAAAATCGACATGTGGTAATACACTTAAAAACTGATTTTTTACTAATACTTCGTCGCTGTTGTTTTTTAAAATAACGGCAAAGGCTTTTTCGCCATTACGCCCCACACGACCTGCTTCCTGAAAATAACTTTCTATGCTTTCGGGTAAGTTTAAATGAATAACAGTTTTAACATCGGGTTTGTCTATGCCCATACCAAAGGCATTAGTAGCAACCATA
Organism: uncultured Flavobacteriaceae bacterium; assembly: GCA_963704215.1. Lineage (GTDB taxonomy): Bacteria > Bacteroidota > Bacteroidia > Flavobacteriales > Flavobacteriaceae > Mariniflexile. The sequence continues at coordinate 155,521 of CAVPHK010000006.1, read as the reverse complement.
ACTTGCTTTTGGTTTTGCAACCATAGGCGTCATGTTTTTATCTTTTTCGTCGGTTGGTAAACCGCCATGGTAATAGGTTGCCGAAATTTTTTTAGATTCTAAAAAAGCACTTAAATCTAAGGTTGATTTTCTGTTTCGAACATAAATGATTGATGATTCCTTGTATTTTTTTAGGATGGTTTCAATGCGATAATATTTATCGTTTTCATGATAACACCATATATCCTAAATTGGGTCTTGAAAACGATTGTTTAAAAATTTTAGGATTGATAAAATCGAGTTCTTTTATAATATCGTCTACCACTTCTGGTTTTGCTGATGCTGTTAAGCGCTACAACATTTACCGATAGGTTGTAATTGCCGTAATATGGCTATGTTTTTGTATGCTGGTCTAAAATCGCTTCCCCACTGCGAAATACAATGCGCCTCGTCTACCGCAATTAAATTTACATTCATTTGCCTAATGCGATCTTGAACGAGTTCCTGTTGTAAACGTTCTGGCGAAAGGTATAGAAACTTGTAATTTCCGTAAATACAATTGTCTAAAAGCGTGTCTAACTGGCTGTAGGTAATCCCACTGGTTAGTGCCATGGCTTTAATGCCTTTGTCGTTAAGTTGCTTGCACCTGGTCTTTCATTAAAGCAATTAAAGGCGAAATAACGACACAAATACCTTCTTTTAGCTAAAGCTGGAATTTGAAAACATAACGATTTTCCGCCACCAGTTGGTAGCAAGACAAACGTATCTTCCCCTTCAATAACCGCATTAATAATGGCTTCTTGTTCGGGTCTGAATTCTGTAAAATTCCAATAACGTTCTAATATGTCTAAAGGTTGTTGCATTTATAGCTTTAACGCTTTTAAAATGTAATCGGTTCTGTTTTCAATGGTATCAAAAGGTACGTCTATTAAATCGTAGTCGTATTTTTGATAGGTGTTTAAAAGGCAATCATGTATTTCTAAAGCTTGCTCAAAATTTTCGTAACGCTCGTTATCGTTGGTATAAATAGCTGCCCAAGGTTTTAATATAAAAACGGTATCGTAAACGGCATTTTCACAGGCATGTATAAACGAAGGCGGGTAGGTGTCACCAATATAATCCATGTAAGCCAACACATCTGGAACGCCGCGGTCGAAAAAGGTTACATCGGCATTTAAGGTATCGGCTTCTAAATATTGTTTATGTCTGCCTTTTAGAAGCATTTCGCTAAACAATAATGGGTTGGTTAAAAACAACTGGTCTATCCCTTCTTTTTTAGCATCTAAAGTTACTTGACGCGAAATTTCTTCAAGACACGTGTAGCCGCGTTTTATTAATTCGTTTATTAATGTTGATTTTCCGGTTCCTGGACCTCCGGTAATTACAATTTTTTTCGTTTTCAAGAAGTGATAATTTTAGCTGTAAAAATCGGAATTTAAGTGCGATAAAAAAAATGAACAATTAATAATTGATAATAAACATTTAACATTGGTGCATGGTGAAGGTTTCTTTTACGACCAAAAACCATTGGGTAGCGCTGTGTTAGGGATTGTACTGAAAAGCCCACAGCGACCCCGTTGCTTCGGGGGAGCGCGGACTTGTAAGGGAAAGCCCGACCCGACCTTAGAAGGGGAACACCCAAATTTATTTTATTTTATTTTTTATAATGCACTTACTAGCTGTATATTTGCACGATATTAAAAAATTATGAGTACAGCTCCAAATCAGGACGAATTTTACGATAAATTAAGAGGGCAATTATACGATACATCGCTTTGGCCGGCGGAATATTTGTATAAGTTTATTATTAAAACGGAAAGCATTAAAATTGCAAAAATTGATGCTATCTTCGATAATATGGGTGCCGTTATTCATACCAATGAAAGTAAAAACGGTAAATATACAAGCGTTTCTATAAACGTAAAAATGAAAAACCCCGATGCTGTGATTGAAAAATATAAGGAAGTTGCAGAAAAAATAGAAGGAGTTATTAGTCTTTAGTTTTTTTTTGTACTTTGCACTTGCATAACTACTACATGCAAAACATTTAACTCTACACTTTATTTTGACAATAGACGATTTAGAATACAACACAGAGCGTGAACATTTAATTATACCTGAATATGGACGCCATATGCAGAAAATGATTAATTACGCTAAAACACGAGAAACAAAGGAAGAACGTAATAAAGTTGCCAAGGCTATTATTGCCGTAATGGGCAATATGCAACCACATTTAAGAGATGTTCCAGATTTTCAACATAAACTTTGGGATCAGCTTTTTATTATGGCTAATTTTGAATTGGATGTCGATTCTCCTTACGAAAAACCTACAAAAGAATTACTGGAAGAACACCCAGAGCCTTTAAAATACCCACAGAATTTTCCGAAATATCGTTTCTACGGAAATAATATTAAAACCATGATAGATGTGGCAAATACTTGGGAAGATGGCGAACTTAAAGAGGCGTTAACCTATACCATTGCCAACCACATGAAAAAGTGTTTTTTAAATTGGAATAAAGATACGGTGGAAGATGATGTTATTTACGGACATTTATTCGAACTTTCTGGTGGAAAAATAAACTTAAAAAATTCTGATGAAGATTTATCGGATGCTACAAGTTTAATGCGCACAAAAACGAAGTTTACTAGTACTAACAAAAAAGGCGGTCACCATAAAAAAGGATCTTCTAACCGCCAAAGAAAACGTTTCTAAACCTATATGAGTACATTTAAAATTGAAGGCGGTCATCGCTTAAAAGGGAGTATACAACCACAAGGTGCTAAAAATGAGGCTTTACAAATATTATGTGCCGTTTTGCTAACACCAGAACTGGTAACTATAAATAATATTCCAGACATTGTAGATGTAAATAAACTAATTAGTTTATTGAAAAAATTAGGTGTTAAGGTTGAAAAAATAAAACAAGGCACCTACACATTTCAAGCAGATGATGTTAATTTAAAGTACTTAGAATCGGACGAATTTAAGGTAGATGGTCGCGGTTTACGCGGTTCTATCATGATAGTTGGTCCTTTGTTAGCACGTTTTGGTAAAGGGTATATCCCTAAACCTGGAGGCGATAAAATTGGTCGTCGTCGTTTAGATACACACTTTGAAGGACTTATTAATTTAGGCGCTAAATTTAGATACAATAAAGAAGAACAATTTTACGGTGTAGAAGCTGAAAGACTTAAAAGGGGCTTACATGCTTCTTGAAGAGGCGTCGGTTACCGGAACTGCCAATATTGTTATGGCAGCTGTTTTAGCTGAAGGGCGCACCACGATATATAATGCTGCTTGCGAACCCTATTTACAGCAATTGTGTAAAATGCTGAATAGAATGGGTGCTAAAATTAGCGGTGTTGGTTCTAACATGTTAGTAATTGATGGTGTTGAAAAATTAGGCGGTACCGAACACACCATGTTGCCAGACATGATTGAAATTGGTAGCTGGATTGGATTAGCTGCTATGACCAAAAGTGAACTCACCATAACGAATGTATCGTGGGACGATTTAGGTGTTATTCCGAATGTGTTTAGAAAATTAGGGATAACTGTTGAAAAACGCGGAGACGATATTCATATTCCGGCACATGTTGACGGATATGAAATACAAAGTTTTATTGATGGCTCTATTTTAACTATTTCTGATGCACCATGGCCCGGGTTTACACCCGATTTACTAAGTATTATTTTAGTAGTAGCAACGCAAGCCAGAGGTAGTGTTTTAATACACCAAAAAATGTTTGAAAGTCGTTTATTTTTCGTGGATAAACTAATAGATATGGGTGCTAAAATTATTTTGTGCGACCCACATCGTGCTACCGTAATTGGTCATGATTATAAATCGACTTTAAAAGCAACTACCATGACGTCGCCAGATATTCGTGCTGGGGTATCTTTACTTATTGCTGCCTTGTCTGCAAAAGGAACATCTACAATTCAAAATATAGAACAGATTGATCGTGGTTATGAGCGAATCGATGAGCGTTTACGTGCCATTGGTGCTCATATTGAAAGAGTGCCTTAGTAGATCTTATCTAAATAATCTTTTGATTTGTGATTACCGATTATAAAATTTGCCCTGCCATGTGTTTTTTTTGGTAAGGGCTTTGTCAATTTTTGCTACAATTTCGAAGTTTTTAAGACCATTCCATTTAGGAGCTATTAATAAGTCGGAAGGCGTTTCGCTTATAAATCGTTCTATGATAATGTCTGGGCGAAGAATACCGATAAACTCAGATATAAAATCAATATAATTTTCGGCCGTGAACAAATTAAATTTTTCTGGTGCTTTTTTAAATTGATGCGCCATTATAGATTGTTTCACAATTTGCAAATGGTGCAGTTTTAAAGTTGAAATAGGTAATTTAGATAGCTCCACGGCATGATTTAACAAGTCTGCTTTAGATTCGCCGGGTAAGCCTAGTATTAGGTGCGCGCCTAAATGAAATCCTTTGTTTTTACACATATTATAAGCCGCAATGGTGTCTTCGAAGCTGTGACATCTATTAACGTTTATAAGTGTTTGGTTTAAGGTGCTTTCTACTCCAAATTCTAATGATATGTAGTATTGTTTAGATAAAAACGACAGATACTCTATTATCTCTTCAGAAATGCAATCTGGTCGAGTACCAATAACTAGACCGATAACACCCGGGACACTTAATGCCTCTTCATACATGCTTTTAAGAGAATCTAAATCGGAATACGTATTTGTATAGGCTTGAAAATAAGCGAAGTATTGTTGTGTTTTGTATTTTTTTGAAAACCGATCGATGCCTTCTTCAAGTTGTAGTTTAATCGATTTTGTGGGCGCGCAATAATCTGGATTAAAGGTGTTGTTGTTACAGTAAGTACATCCACCAAACCCTTTCGAACCATCTCTGTTAGGGCATGAAAAACCAATATCTAATGAAATCTTTTGTACACGTTCCCCAAAGGTAGACTTAATAAAAGAAGAATAATCTAAATAACGTTTTCCTGTAATTGGCATATTAAAAAGTTAGGCGCAAAATTACTAAAAAATAAGAAGCGATGGTTGGTTTTATGATAACCAATACCAAGGTTTTTGTAAGACTTGTGTCAACATATTTAAGGACGGTAATTTGCATAAAAAAACCTCCGTTTTTCAATGAAGGCTTTTTGTAATTTTATATGGAACCAACTTATGGTCTTCCTTTTAATCGTTTTTCAATTTTCTGTTTTATACCCGTTAGGCGTTTCATAAGATCCATAATTTCTGGGTCTTTCTTTTTTTTGTATATAGTATTTAAACTTAAGATAAGGTCTTTTACTTCTCTTGATGCTTCTATGCGCTCGCTTGTGTTTTTAAAAGATTGCTTTCTTTGTTCGAACTCTAAAGCGGTATTAATAATTTCCATGAATTTTAAATTGTTTTAATAAATTTATGATAATATTTAATTATCAGAATTGGTCAAGATACTAAAACTAAATAGTTTATGCAGATTTTAGGGAGTTTATTAATGAAATCTTAACATATCTGGCCTTAAATGGGTGTTATTGAAGTGCCGATTTATAAACCTGCAAACAGCGTTCTCTGGCCATTTTATGGTCGACAATAGGAGCGGGGTATGTTAATTCTTGAAAATCTGGGCACCATTTTTTTATATATCCTAAATTTTTGTCGAATTTTTCAATTTGAGCAGTAGGATTAAATATTCTAAAATACGGAGCGGCATCTACACCACATCCTGCAACCCATTGCCAGTTGCCAACATTACTTGCCATTTCGTAATCATGTAATTTTTCGGCGAAATAGGCTTCGCCCCAGCGCCAGTCAATTAGCAAATGTTTGCATAAAAAGCTTCCAACGAGCATGCGTACACGGTTGTGCATAAAACCAGTTTGATTTAGTTGGTGCATGCCGGCATCGACTAACGGATAACCTGTTTTACCTTCACACCATTTCTTAAATTCGTGTTCGTTATTGCGCCATTCAATTCGGTCGTATTTCGGTTTAAAACTTTGTGTAGCTGTATGCGGAAAATGCCATAGTATATGCATGAAAAACTCGCGCCAAATAAGTTCCTGCCAAAATATTTCATTTTGCTCTTCAATGGCTTTTTTTACCATTTTACGAATACTTACGGTACCAAAACGCAGATGCGGACCAAGTTTAGACGTGCTGTCTTTTGCTGGAAAATTTCTGGTAGCTTCGTAATTCTGAATAAGCGACGATGTAACATGGTAATCAGAAATTGTTTGGCTTGCTCTTTCAAATCCTATATTGGATAAACTTATATTTGGAAACTTGTCATTTTTTAAGAGTTTATCAAAAAATGGCTTGGTATCAAAATCTTCTAGTGCTTTGGTTTTAAAAGCAGCTTTCCAGGTTTTCATATAGGGGGTGTAAACCACATATGGTGTGCCATCGCTTTTTACAATCTCATCTTTTTCAAAAATAACTTGATCTTTGTAGGTTTTAAAAGCTATTGAATTGTTTGAAAGTAAGTTTTCAACTTCTAAATCGCGGGTTTTGGCATAAGGTTCGTAATCATGATTGGTATATACCGTTTCAATAGAATAATTTTCAACGAGTTGGTTGAAAATATCAATTGGTGTTCCATGATATATGCCAATACCGCTCCCATACGCTTCCTTTAAAAACGTATGCATCTTTTGTAGGGTATCGTGAATAAAAGTAACGCGAGCATCGTCTTTTGCAAGCGACTCTAAAATTTCAGAATCAAAAATAAAAATAGGTAACACAGGGTTGTTTCCTGTCAGTGCTTCATGCAATCCTTTATTGTCATCTAATCTTAAATCGCGACGAAACCAGAAAATGTTGACGGGTTGTTTCATATTTTAAATTGCCTTCGTTTTTGTACGGATTTGCGTATCATAAACTCCGAATAATTCCTCGAGTTTTTTAGTTCTATAATTAAAAATCTCTTCCAATTTTGGTTTCACAAGTATAGGATGTACTAATTGTCCTAAAATCCCGAAAGGGACTTTGTAATCTATGATGTCTTCCATTTCAACACCGCCATCAATTTCTTTTATAAAATGCTTGTGGTGCCATAGCGCGTAGGGACCAAAACGTTGTTCGTCTACAAAATAATGTTTGTCAATTACATGTGTAATTTCGGTAACCCATTTGGTTTTAATACCTAAAACAGGTGTTACAATATATTGAATTATTTGACCAGCAAACATAGGTTTGTCAGCACCAGATAATATATGAAAACCCATATAATCGGGCGTAATGACTTTTAAGTTTTTGGGGTCTGATAAAAAATCCCAGGCTTCTTGTACTGAAATGGGTAAGTTTTGCTTTTTATGAAGCGTATATATTTTCATTGAATGTTTAAGTTCATTCCCTTGGAGAAGGGAATCTAGTTATTAAATAAAATATAGGCATTAAGTGACGTGGCAATACAAAGCCAAATAAAGTAAGGAGCTATTAAAAGGGATTTTAAATTTAACTCATTTTTATAAACCAGTAAAAATGCAGCAATAACTAATGTTAAAGCAACAATTACAGCTAAACCTAAACCAATTAAATGTTGATTGAAAAAAATATAATTCCATATAACATTTAGAACAAATTGAATGCTGAAAAGAAGTATAACTTTTGTGGTTGGTGTTTTTAAATACAAGTATGCCATATAAATTGAAAAGCAGAACATTATGCTTGTCCATGCTACACCAAATACCCACCCGGGTGGTGTCCAAGGGGCTTGGTTTAGAGATGTATACCAATTGGTTTTCGGACCATTATTCATCAACCAACTGCCAATACCCAATGCTGAGAAATTTATAATCAGGAAAATGGTAATTAATTTAATAAGCTTCATGTCGTTTTTTTAATTGATCAATTTTAGGAATTAAAGCTTGTGCCATAGCATATTTTTCGTCACTAATTTTACGATTTATGCTTGAATATTCATGCCATTCCTGCATTAATTTTTTAAACTTGCTTTCGAGTTTTTCAATTTCTGATTTTTTTCTAAATATATTAAACATAGCTGTTATTTTAAGTGATTTGTAATTTTACTGCTCATGGGATTGGTTACGGAAAAATAATAGTCTATTAATTCGCCTTTTTTCCCGACAAGATATTTTTGGAAATTCCATTTTACAGACGAACTAGAATTTCCATTTTTTTCTTGTTGTGTTAGCCATTGGTAAAGTGGATGTTGGTTGCTTCCTTTTACATCTATTTTCTCTGTCATTAAAAAAGAAACACCATAATTTTGCTTACAAAATGTTTGAATTTCTTTGGCTGTTCCTGGTTCCTGACCTCCAAATTGATTACATGGAACACCAATAATCATTAATTTGTCTTTATAGGTGTCGTATAGTTTTTGCAAATCATCATATTGACCTGTAAAACCACATTTTGAAGCGACATTAACAAACAAAATATATTTGTTTTTATAATCGGCAAGATTAATAGGTTCGCCACTAAGCGCATTTATTTTGATGTTGTAAATCGACTCAATCGGGTCTGTTTTTGGCTTTGAACTACTAAATAGTGAAAACATACAGATAGTTATAATTAATAATTTCATTTGTTAAATTTTAAAGGAAACAATACCACAATCCATTTCGAATATTTGTCCAGACAGGGATGCAGCACTGTCTGACATTAAAAATACAGCCATATCTGCAACTTCTTCAGGATTTAAAAACTTTTTTAAAGGATGACGGTCAGTAATATTTTCAATCATTTTATCATTTCGTAATAATTTTGAAGCTAAATCTGTGTTTGTAACTGTTGGTGCGATGGCGTTTACTCGAATAGTTGGCGCTAATTCGGCTCCTAATGATTTAACTAAACCTTCAACACCCGATTTTGATGTTGCGATACTTGCGTGATACGGCATACCTAATTTTGATGCGACGGTACTAAAAAGTAAAATAGATGGTTTTTGTCCTTTTTTTAAAGCGTCTAAATAGTTTTGAATTCCTTTAACAGCACCCAATACGTTAATTTCAAAATCTTCTTTAAAATCATCTAAACTTAATCTCGAAAAAGGTTTCAAGTTAATGCTTCCGGGGCAGTATATTAACCCATCTACAGATTCAATTTCTGGTAATTCATCTTTAAGAATATCGCAAGTATAATGTGTTAAATTTTGATGTTTTAATTCGGGTTCAGTTCGGCTAATATTAATGATTTTATTAGTTGCCACTAATCTGTTCAAAATAGCGTTTCCTATACCCTTACTACCACCAATTACAATAATTGTTTTCATTTGTTTTTAAATATTAGCAATAAGATGTTTCCCGTTTAAGCGCTTTTCAACTTTTCGTTTGATGGCTGTTAAACGTTTCATGATGTCCATAATCTGTTCGTCTTTTTTGCGTTTATAAATTTCATTTAGACCTAAAATTAAAGCTTTTGCTTTTCTGGAAATTTCGATTCGATCGCTTGTGGAAAGTGATCTGAATTTTGTTTTTTCAAATTCTAATGCTTCGTTAATAATGTCCATAATGTTAATCTTTAAGATAGTTTTGTAATTCTGCTATTTTGGATGGGGTATTAAATTGTCCGCCATAATAGGCTGTTACGGTTGCAGAGGTTTCATCTTTAATACCTCGAGAAGATACGCATAAGTGTTTAGCATCAATAATTACAGCAACATCTTCAGTGTCTAAAATGTGTTTTAAATCTTCTGCAATTTGATTAGTTAATCGCTCTTGAACTTGTGGTCTTTTAGCATAGTATTGCACAATTCTATTCAATTTTGAAAGACCAATAACTTTTCCTGAAGAGATGTATGCTACATGGGCTTTACCAATAATTGGCACAAAATGATGCTCGCAGTTAGAATAAAAACTAATGTTTTTTTCAACCAGCATTTGGTTGTATTGATATTTGTTGTCAAACAATGCTATTTTAGGTTTGTTTGCAGGATTTAAACCCGAGAATATTTCGTCTATGTACATTTTCGCAACACGTTCGGGTGTGCCTTTAAGGGAATCATCGGTTAAATCTAAGCCCATTACATCCATGATTTCTTCAAATAATAGGCTGATGCGTTGTTTTTTTTCGGTGTCAGAAAGTTTAAATGCATCTGGTTTCATTGGCGTTTCTAAACCAGTATACAAATGATCGTCTCCAATATCTTCATGAGAAAATCCGTTTAATTTAAAATTGTTTTTTTTCTTTAATGCAATTGTTTCTGTATTCATAGCGTCTTTTTTATGTGCTGTCTTTATGTACTCATCTCATAAAACAAAGCAACGTTATCGTTTTGAAATTGAGTTATGTGTTATTTGTTTTTGTCTTGAACATTTAAATCTTCCTTTTTCAAAGCTTCTTAGTTTTTCATGTTTTGTTTTTCTTCCTTGAACACGTTTTCGCCACATTTTGAAACTACTTGGTTTCATTTCTCTTCGCATCAATTCTATAATATCTTGTTCTTTAAGTTGGAATTGAAATGTTATGGCTTCAAAAGGTGTGCGATCTTCCCAGGCCATTTCTATAATTCTATCAATATCTGTTTCAGAATATGTTATTAAACTCATAAAAAACTATATTGAGATTCATATTGTATTTTTAAATCTAAAAGCTTATCAAAAAAAGATTTGTTCTCTTTAAACGTTTTGTTATTTCTAAAATGAATAAAACGTCCTTGAGCATGAATACTACTACCATTTGTTTTGTAAATAACTAATTGATAGTAAGGTATAACCCAAGTGTAATTTTTTAAACCTTTATTAATTAAAATTAAAATCCCGATGGGACGTAATTCTATATTTGCATAATTAACATCGGAAACCGTGTTCAGATATGATTTCATGTTCGGACTCAACATCGTCTATAATCATTCGTTTTGAACCGATACCTTTCATTCTTAACGATTGTAAAAAGGAAAAAGGTTTGCCAACTAAATCATTTATTAGTTCGATATTTTCTTTGTTAGTATGTGTAGTTTCTAAAATCATACTATAAAGATATGTAAAATTATTTATTGTTTAACTTATTATTTAAAAAATTAAACAAAAATTAACATGCCATTAGGGAAATTATACTCGTAAACTGCTTGTATAATTTTTAAGACAAGGATCTTTTAGGAAGTGTATGTTTGTCTAGAATGCGTTTTGCCTCTTTTTTTACAGTGATGTTGTTTCGTAATTCCCATAATGTATCACTGGCTTTTTTTCTTGTTATATTTAAGTTCACAATCGGATTTGGATAATCGACGCCTAATTTAAAATCATATAATTCCTGTTCCATGTCTGTCATTAAATAAGGTTCGTGTGCAAATGGCGTATTTAATCGTCTTAATTCTGGCACCCATTTTTTTATAAAATTGGCATCGGGGTCATGTTCGTAACTATTCTTTACGGGATTGTATATGCGTAGCATATTGATACCAGTTTCTCCGGCCTGCATTTGTAATTGAGGGAAATGAATACCAGGTTCGAAATCTAGAAACATTTGCGATAAATGTGTGGTTGCTTCTTGCCAAGGTTGCCATAAATTATGTGTAAAAAATGAAACTACTAGGGCACGCATTCTAAAATTAAGATATCCGGTTTCATTCAAACATCGCATACAAGCATCTATTATAGGAAAGCCTGTTTTGCCGCTTTTCCAAGCTTCCTGGTAGTTTTTAGAAATACTTTTTTTTAGTTTATGAAATCCTTTGTTTATACTGGCTTCTTCCATGGTGTGCTCCATTTCAAATTTTTGAATAAAATGTCCTTGCCATCGCAACCTAGACATAAAGGCTTCTAGAGCTTTTTTATGTGGTGATGTTTTTTTTAAGTGATAGGCATCTATGGTAAACTTCTCTAACAGAAAGATTTCCCCAGGCAATGTAAGGTGATATTCTGCTGCAACTTGTTCTTGCTAATTCAGGTTTTGAAATATGTAACATGTAGTTTTCATAACGTTTAGCAAAAAAAGAATCGAGATATTTTAAGGCTGTAGTTCTTCCGCCTTTTTGGAAAGATGGGTTTGGATTTGTTTTGAGCGAATGGTTTTTAAATAATGTTTCTAATGTATTAACGTCTTCAATGGTTATTAATTGATTGTTTTCTGGTTTGAATTTTAAGGGTTCAATCTCAAAATAAGCATTACATTTTTCTATCCATTCGTCTCGATTTTTTAAACCTCTTTGTACACCATTATTAATGTTTTCGTGCCATGTTATAAAATTGTTTTTGCAAAACCGTTTAAATGTTTTGTCTCTATTATAAGTTACTAAAATTCCCGTTTCTTGATGCGAAAAAATATCTGATATCTTGTATTTAGTAAGTAACTGGTTAATTGTGGCAATAATATCCGATTCTACAACCAGCACTTTAGAATTGTATTTTTTTAATGTTCTATTTAAATCCACTAACGATTGTTTTATAAAATCCCAGTGCCGTTGGCTATAATGTGGATCATTTATAAGTAATTTTTCAAAAACATAAACCAAAAGTACGTTTCTTTTGGTTGCTAAAGCATTAAAAATAGCTTCATTATCTTCTAAGCGTAAATCGCGTTTTAACCAAACAATATTTACATGGGGCTTGTTAGTATTCATCTTGATGTTCTATAATATGTTTTGCCTTTTTTTTAATTTGATGTAATTCTTCAGGTTTCATTTTGTTTAAAACACTGTACATCATAGTCATTCTAAAATTATCACTTAAAAAAGCTCGTTTATCATCTAAAAAATTCCAATACAAACTGTTAAATGGACATGCATTATCTTCGGTTTTTTTGTTTTTATCGTAATGGCATCCATCGCAATAATTACTCATTTTGTGTATGTATGATCCTGATGAAACATAAGGTTTTGTTGCAATTTTGCCACCATCGGCAAATTGGCTCATACCTCTTGTATTGGTAAGTTGCACCCATTCTATAGCATCTACATACATTCCCAAATACCAAGCATCAACTTCATCGGGATGTGTTTGTGTTAAAAGCGCATAATTACCAGTAATCATAAGGCGTTGAATATGGTGTGCATAGCCATTATCTAAAGAATTATTGGATATGGCGTGTTTTAGGCAATTCATTTTGGTGTTTCCAGTCCAGAAAAAATCTGGAAGTTTATTGGTGTTTTCTAGTGTATTTAATTTTTGTAATCTGGCATAAGTGCCCAATACATACCTCGCATATATTCTCGCCAGCCAATTATTTGCCTTACAAAACCTTCTACCTGTGAAATATGAATGCTTTTTTGTTTTGCTTCAGTAATAGTTTAAAACAGTTTTTACGACATCTTTTGGTGAAATTAGCTTTGTATTTAACGCAAATGATAATCTAGAATGAAAAAAATAGGTTTCGTTCGTGTGCATTGCATCTTGATAATCACCAAAATGAATTAGTAAATGTTCACAGAAATATTTTAATTGCTCGTAAACTTTGCACTCTCGAAATTGGGTATTGAAATGTATTACTTTCAAAAGTTCCAATGGTTTGAATGTTTGCCTTTTTAATATCTTTTAAAATTTCAGATACGTTATTTTTGAAATTTATAAATGTTGGAATATTGTGCTTCACCTTTCCATTTATTTCTATTGCTTTTATCATAATTCCATTTACCGCCTTGCGGTTGATTGGCAACCATTAATATGTCGTGTTTTTTTCGCATGTAGCGATAAAAATTCTCCATGAGATATTGTTTTTTACCTTTAAAAAAATCAGACAACTCGTTGCGTTTTGTATAAAAATGTTCTGAGGAGTAGACTTCAGAATCAATGTTTAACGCTTCACAGAAATCGCTTAGTTGTTTTTCAAGTCGGTATTCATCAGGTTGTTGATATTCAAAGATTTTAATTTGTGTGTTTTAATACGAGCTTTTCAATATTTTGGGTAAGACTTTGCGTGTTTTCGGTATCATTAATTTTGAAATAAATTACATGATGGTTTTTATGTTTTAAATCTTCTGAAAATTGACGCATTGCAGCAAAAAAACCTATTACTTTTTGAATATGATGCTTTACATAATCTGTTTCTTGACGCATTTCAAACAGGCAATACAGTATATCATCATCTGTGTTTTTAAACCACGAATGTTTTATGTTAAGTTGGTCGCCTAATATGAGTCGTAATGTTTTCATTCAAATAAGTGTGTTTTGAAGCCAAATATTTTGAAATTTCCCTTGTGGATCATACCGTTCGGCTTGTAATTTTATATTGAATTTTCGGTCTCTTGGGTCATTACCAACGCCAGAAACGTACATCCAGTTTCCGTAATTGCTATGTACATCATAATCAATAAGCATAGCTTCAAAATAAGCAGCACCAATTCGCCAATCTATTTCTAGTTCTTTAGCAAAATATGACGCTACATTTTGTCTGCCTCTATTGCTCATCCAACCTGTTTTTTTTAGTTCTATCATGTTGGCATTTACAAACGGCTCAGAAGTGGTACCATTTATCCAGTTATCAATATGAATCTGGTTTACATTCCAATGAGTATTTTCTGTGGAGAATGCCTCCAATTTTAAAAATATTATTGCCATGTTTAAGTGAGATATATTTAAAATAATCTCTCCAAATAAGTTCAAAAATCAAGCCAATAGGTGGAGTCGTTATGAAAGTGTTCTTTTTCAAATTCTTTTATTTCCCAATAAATTGTTCGAGCAGAAAGGCTTCCATTTGCCAACCAAGGCGAGAATTTTGAACTGAAATCGGTACCAATTAATCCGTTTCGAGTTTTTTTATAAACACCTAATTTTTTGGTTTCAAAAAAATAATTTTTTAATCGCTTTAAACCATATGTTTCACCACCTAAAAATGGAAATGCTGTTTTGGAATGCATTTTAAAAGTTTCAAATCCTAAATCTTTTAAAGTTGGAATGGTGGTTTGTTCTGTTTGTAATATGTTTTGATTTGGTATTGGATATAAAGCTTCATGACGTACAACACAGTTTTTTTCAATATTCTTTCTGAAATTGGTAAAGACTTCTGGAATTTGATTAAAATCTAATTTTAATATCCTCTGGGTGAAACAAAAACTGATCGTAATTTTCAATAATTGAAATGGTATTTGATAGATTGTTTTTTACCTTTGTAAAACATTTACTTCCTCCTGAGTCCATTCTTTTTGAGTGTAAATAGTATCTCAATGTTATATTTTGAAACTAAAAGCGGAATAATGTGTTCTGGTTTTTCATAAAAAGTAAGAAGACTGATGTTTAATAACGATAAATTTGACTTTAAATTTGAAACAGATTCAATTAAGAATTGAGCTCTATATTTCTCCGTTTTTTTAAAACCATAGTTGGTCAATTCAAAATCTCTCGGATCAAAACAATAGACTGCAATGACAATTTTTATGATTGATACTGCGCTTCATAAAGAACATTATTATCATTTACACGTAAATTGTTTTTAAACCAAACTAAAGCTATTTTGTTTTGTTTCTCCTGCATTTTTCACTACAATATTTAACGTCTTCCCAATTTAATTCCCATTTTTTTCGCCAGGTAAAAGGTCTATTACAAACAAGACAAATTTTTTCTGGTAAATGTTGTTTTTTCAAATACTAACTAGCTTATTTATCATTCCCTTAAAAATAATCCCATGAAATGGTAACACACTATACCAGTATAATCTACCCGCTAATCCCTCGTGGTCTAAAGTAGCAGTTTGTTTTAAAAGACCATCTTCAATTTTAAATTCTAACCAAGCTTCACCGGGAAGTTTCATTTCGGCATAAAGCAAAAGTTTTTTTTCTGTTTTGTCAGCAAAAATAACACGCCAAAAATCTAAGAGCATCTCCTACATGTAGTTCCGTAGGGTTGTTCTGCCACGTCTTAAACCAATACCTCCAAAAAGTTTGTCTAAATAACCTCTAATTTTCCATAAATAATGTACCGTAATACCAACCTGTTTCGCCACCAATAGCCCAAATTTTATCGAGTAGTTTTTTCACGTATCAATCACAGCTCCTTCTTTATAATCTTTAAAACAACCATACTTTGGAACGTTTATATATTTGTGGAGGTTATTTTTTAAGTCGACCACTGCTAATCATGGAATCTTTCCAACTGGAAACAATACTGTTTTGTTCAATTTTTTCAAAAGCCAATTTTACAGCTTCTTTATAGGATAATGGGTGAAACATCAAGAATGGTATTAATATCACTTGGTTGTTACCAATAATTTCAACTCCCATACTATCCACAAGTGTTGAAGCTAATTTATAAGATGTAGATGTTACAAAATACAACCAATAAGATGATAATTTTGGTGTCATGACCGGAACAGTTAAAATATACCGTTTTAGTTTTCTTACTTCTGGCAAATTGCAATAAGCATTTGCTTGTAAGTTAAAACTTCGGGGCCAAAAATATCATAAGATTTGTTATAAAGCAATTCGTTGCCTTTCGCTCTTGACAAGAATGCCAGCACATCTCTAACAGCAATAGGTTGCGTTTTAGTATTAAACCATTTTGGAGCAATCATAACAGGTAATTTTTCTACCAAATCTCGAATAATTTCAAAAGAAGAACTTCCAGAACCTACAATAATACCTGCTTTAAAAATGGTTAAGGCATAGGTGTTTGATTTTAAAATATCCTCAACATTTTTTCGGGATTGCAAATGTTTTGATAACTTATCCTCATTGGTAATGCCACTTAAATAAATAACCTGTTTTAGCTGCGTGGTTTCAAAATGATTTTTAAAATTTATAGCACACTTGCTTCTAAAGTTTGAAAATCTTTCTGAAGAATTAGACATAGAATGAATTAAATAATAAGCAACATCAATATCGTTTGGAATATTTTTAAGGATTCAGGATTTAAAAAATCGGCTTCAACAATGGTAATATGGTCGTCTTCTAAATAGTTTTTATCTGCCCTCAATTTGTCTCTTACAGCGCAAACCACATGATGGCCTTCATTAATAAGAATTGGGATTAACCGTTTACCAATGTAGCCTGTGGCACCTGTTACTAGAATTTTCATTTTATGTTTTTATATTGGATAATTCTTTAGGTCTTTGGTATGTCTAATCTGGTTTTTAATTTAGGAAGCGCGTAACCATCAAGTCCATTTATGGTAGCAATCTTCGCTTTTGATAAATTAAAAAACCATCTTTTTCTAGAAAATTATCCTGAATGTATAAATCTTTTATTTCACCAATAACCAAAATGGTATTATTTGCTTTGATGGGATATTCTTCAACATAATTCATTGCCATTTGTACAGGTGCATCTTTTACAAAAGGTGCATAAAATCCATTTTTATAATCTTCATTTAATTGCGTTACATCAAATTCTGAAATCTTAGAATCGTATTTTGCCGATGTATGATGCGCATCCTCAAGAATAGATCTCATGAATATGATTTATCGTAAAACAGCCGTTTCTTTTATATTTTCATAGGTATTTCTAATAACCGTAGTTGGTCTTAAAAAGAAGCCAAACAGGGCAGGATTGGAACCTATATGTGTTACCGAACTAAAAATAGCCACATTTGCAATACCATTGTTAGATTTTGTACCAATTAAGATTCGCCGACTTATAACCAGAACAACTATTAATTAAGTTGATTCGGTATAAATGATGCATGTTATTAATATCATCTGTACTAAATGTGGTCATTATAAAGTCTTGAAATTATTGATTTTGATGTCTTTTGCTTTTAAATCGAACATTAAATTATACAAACCAAAAAAGGTTCGATTCATATAAATAAAATGTTTAGAACCTCGATTACCATTCATTTTTCGCAATTCTGTATTTTTGGAATAATGTTCTCCTAATTCGGCTATTTTTCCGAAGAATTCAGAATCTGAAAAATCGAAAGTTTCATCATGAAAAGGTTGGTAAACAAGCTTAATAATTCATGAAACATTTCTGTAAAAAATTCTATTTCTTCTTTAGAATCATCTTCTCGTAAGAATTTCCAGTTCGTATAATTTTGTTTCAAAATAATCTTTAGGTTTGTTAATGTTTTCTGGTTTTGCCAATTCAAAATAAGGAATATAAAAATCATCTGGAATAGTTTTCATACAACCAAAATCTAAAGCAATTAATTCTCCTTTTTTTGATACTAAAAAATTTCCGGGATGTGGATCTGCATGTACTTTTTTTAATTTATGAATTTGAAACATGTAAAAATCCCAAAGAGCTTGTCCTAATTTATTTGCTATTTCCTGATTTGTATTATACGCTGTAAATTCCGAAAGATGTTCACCTTGCATATAATCCATCGTGATAATTCTCTCAGATGAATAATTCTTCATAATATTGAGGAAACAAAAGGTTTGGAATATGTGAGCAAGCCGCAGCAATTTCTTTACTTTGCTTCATTTCCAAAATATAATTTGTTTCCTCAATTAATTTTTCTTCAACTTCCTTAAAGTATTTATCAGAATCTTTTCCTTTAATATTAAACATTCTCATAGCAATTGGTTTTACCATAGCCAAATCTGAAGCAATACTTTCAGCAACTCCTGGATATTGGATTTTCACAGCAAGTTTTTTCCCATCTTTTTCTGCCATATGCACTTGTCCAATACTGGCAGCATTTACAGAAGTTGAGTTGAAGGAATCAAATAATTCATTTGGTAATTTGCCAAAATATTTTTTAAATGTTTTTATAACCAATGGAGGTGATAATGGTGGTACAGAAAATTGTGCTAATGAAAATTTTTCAACATAAGCTTGTGGCATAATGCTTTTTTCCATACTTAGCATTTGCGCTACTTTTAAGGCACTTCCTTTAAGTTGTTTTAAACCATCATAAATATCTTCTGCATTATTTTCGTTTAACGTTGCTTTAGCTTCAGTCTTCAGTTTTAGTTATTTTATCACCATAATATTTAAAATAATTCACACCAACTTTAGCACCTGTTGAAACTAATTTGAGGCACGTTGAATTTTTGAAACTGGTATTTTATCTATTGTTTTCATAAGATTTAGTTCATGTGCATTTTTTCTTTGAAAATGAATTTTCCAAAGTCAATTACACTTTTTAATGGAGCTATATTTAATAACATCAAAACTGGTATTTACCGATTTTTCAATAAAAATATCTGTTTTTTCAAAAGAAGCAGAAGTATCGTCCATCCAAAATTTAATGGTTAAAAGTAATTGTATCCAAGCAGATTCCTGTAATGGCTTTATTTTGAAATTTTGTCAATCTGTTCTTGTTTTAATATCTATAGTTTCAATATCTAAATCTTTTAATATAACTGTGTAAATGCTTTCTTAAATTCGGAGAGTAGTTTTAGACTTTTTAATGCTGTTTTTATGCTTGTTCAAAGCATACAACACATAACTTCTATTGGCTGTTAAGTTTTCAAAAAATGTAAAATAAAAACTTAATAATTTGTTTCGTAGCATCAAATGATTGATAGTCTTCACTTTTATTTAAAGCTGTTATAGTATTATCAAAAAATGCTTTAAAAATATGTTTTTCAATTGCTTCAAAGGTTCCAAAAAATTCGTAAAATTTCGATTCTTCAAAGTTATTTGCTTTTGCAAATGTATAAACTGATTTAGGTTTTTCATTATGCTCTAAAACATAATCCATGTAAAATGATAATAATGTCGTTTTCTGTAATAGTTTTCTTTTTTGCCATGATTATTGAATTGTATAGCAAAGATACAAAATGTTTAATAAAAAACACAAAAAGTTAAACAAAATATTTTATGAGCTGCTTAGGTAATAAAAACATTAACGGTTTTAGAAATCTAAAACGGTTGATTTTAATAAAAAAAAAGATTTAAAAAATTACTTCGTATTATTGATTAATTCTTGCTTGATAGAAATTTTTATCGAAAACTGTTTTATTTAAAAACACAAATGCTTGGTAAAAGTCGTCATTAGGCAAATTAAAGATGTTGTGTCCTTTATTTTGATAGCTGTAGAGTAAAAAACTAGTGTTATTATTTTCTAATTTTTCAGCTATTGTTTTCGATCCGGAAATTAGTAAAAAGCCTCGGGTAGTTGGTAAACATGATTGATGTGCACTGGTATTGTAAGGGACAACTTTATCATTAACACCATGATAAAGAATTGTTGGTATCGCATTTTCTTTGGTGATTAAATTGGCTTCCAGAATGGCACCAGAAATTGATATAACTGCAGCAGGTTTGATACCTTTATAAGTATCTGAAGATTTTATTAAAAAATCCCTGTTGTATACAATGTTTAAAGCAGTTTGTGCACCTGCACTCGCACCAAACAATATTATTTTGGTGTCGTCAATATTAAAAGATTCTTTATAGTTTACAATATAAGATAAAGCATTCAGCAAATCTTCTGCGGCATTCGAATATACTTTTATTTTGTTTTTAGCGGGTAAACTGCAATTCCAAGCTCTCGCTTTATACAATCTATAATCTATCGAGGCGACTACATAGCCCTTTTTCGCAATGTTTTCGGCTATATAAACAAGAGAATTAGTATTTCGTTCACCCGATGTAAATCCGCCGGCATGTACTAAAACCATAAGTGGTCTTTTGTTGATACTATCGTTTACAGGTTCATAAACATCCAGCTTTAAAGTGTCTTTGTTGCGTACAGAATAGTTATAGGTTTTAACCGTGGTGCTATCAAAAACGGTATCCACATATCTAGTTTGAGAAAAGGCAATGAAGTTTGAAAATATAAGTATATAATGTTATTATCTTAGTATTCATAATTATTAATAGACAACTATTTTTTGTTTGTCAAAATTTCGGCTAAAGTAGTAGTAAAATTAATAGGTTTAACAAATCAGTATTTTATAAATTTTTTAATAATGAAAACCTTTGTAAGCAGTATTTCTCAAACAAGGATTTCAAGAAAGTGCAACGATTCATGCCAGTGCCATTAGAAAATTTATTTTTTTTATTGAACAAAGAGTATCTGATATTGAATATGGAGTTTTCCGAAGCATTAAACATAACTTATTTTAAGGTTTTGTTAACATATAAAAGAAATTGTATGCGTAAATTTATAACTAACTAAAACAAATAATTAAATTCAACCGTTATGAAAAAACTTTTATTGATTGTTTTGCTGCTTGCTTTTAGTATAAATGTAAGCGGACAAATTAAAACGCCACAACCGAGTCCGTTAGCCAAAATTGAACAAAAAGTGGGACTCACAGATGTTACTCTTGAATATTCAAGACCAAGTATGCGTGGACGTACTATTTTTGGCGACTTGGTTCCTTATGGAAAAACTTGGCGTTTAGGAGCTAATGCGAATACCAAAATTACATTTAGTACCGATGTAACTATTGGAGATTATAATGTAAAGGCCGGATCGTATGCTATTTATGCCATACCTAGCGAAACTTCTTGGAACGTTATGTTTTATAGCGATGCTAAAAATTGGGGATTACCAGAAAATTGGGATGATTCTAAAGTCGTTGCAATGCTAACTGCGGAAATCTACCCAATGCCAATGAATGTGGAAACGTTCACTATGACGTTTGATGATTTAACCAGTAGTAGCGCTACTTTAGGCATACTTTGGGAAGCTGTCTATGTGGGAGTTAAAATTAGACGTACCAACAGATAATATGGTTTTAACCAACATAAACGATGTTATGAATGGTACACCAACAGCCAATGATTATTATGCTGCTGCAGTTTACTATTTACAAGAAGGAAAAGATATTAAGCAAGCCAAAACCTGGATTGATAAAGCTATTTCTATGGCGGGTGATAAAGTCCAATTTTGGCAATTAAGACAACAGTCGTTAATTTATGCTAAAGCTGGTGATAAAAAAGGAGCTATTGCAATTGCTAAAAAATCATTGGCTGCTTCTGAAGCTGCTGGAAATGCAGATTATGTTAAAATGAATAAAGACTCTTTAAAAGAATGGGAAGCAAAATAGTTTGATTATTAAAGTTATAGAATAGAATTAAAAAATCCTCGTTGAATTAATCATTGATTCCTCGAGGTTTTTATTATCAGTCATCATCGTCCAAATAAAAAAATGTCTTCCACAGGTGTTTTAAATAGTTGTGCTATTTTTAAGGCCAAGACTGTAGAAGGCACGTATTTGTTTTTCTCCATAGCATTTATGGTTTGTCTGACTTACACCAATTTTTTCAGCTAAATCTGCTTGGGTTAAATTATGAATGGCTCGTTGTACTTTTATGTTATTCTTCATCGACTATTCAGATTTTAATTTTAAAAAATTAAAACGAACAATAAAGAAAAGTAACGGTGTAAACATATTAAAAACCAAAACATCAAAAAATGTAAAATCATAAACAAAAACAATTGCAAATAATAAAACTATATAATTGAATATAATAGCCCAAACTAAAGAATCATTTCTTAATTTATAAATAAATTCATCTTCTATTTTTTCTTTTGAAAAGCCCACGATTAAACCGCCAATAATGATGAAAATTGAAATAATTTCATCTAATAATACCATTCTCTACAATATTGAAATAAGACCTGTCTTCCAGAAAAATCGTCATCATTATAAATAGCAAAACACTTTTGTGTTAATTAGATCGATTCAGATTCGAAGCCATAAAGTAATATAATCCACCTATAATGCCAATAATAAATAAGAATCCAGCCTATAGGTTTTTACTTGTTGTGGTAATAAATAATTTGTTTTCATAACTGTTCGTTTTATATTAATTTATATATTGATAAATCAAAAGTAAAACAAACTTTACATATAGACAAATAAAATTAACTAAAAGTAATAAATACGTGTCTTTTAGTAATGTAAATTTATTTCGTCTCGAACGGCGTCTAGTGTTTTAATTATATTCCGACTAAAATCAAAAGTCATAATATCGCTTTCTTTTTTTCCTTCTCTTAAAAGTTGATTAAAATGAATGGCCTCAAAATTGTACCCAATGGTCGTGTATCCAAAATCTTTAATATCTTCCTTACCATCAATAATTATTGACACGGTAGTGGGCATATGAAATATGGTGTTAATTTTAATCGTTGCTTTTTCGCAATAAAAAATAGCTTGTGTTGGTAATACTTCAACAAGAGAACTTTTTAAATGCGCGGTTATATTATTACGTAATTAAATGTCATGGTGCAAGACGAGTCTGTTCCATTTTCAAAAAAAGTGGCCTAGGCTTCTATGTTTTTAGGTGCTCCCATAGTTGAAAGCGCCGCGAAAATAGGGTAGATGCCAATATCTAATAAACTACCTCCACCCATAGATTTATTAAAAAGTCTTGCATCCGTATTATAAGGACGTGCAAAACCAAAATCGCTTTCTATCTTTAGAATATTTCCATAAGTTTTATTTTCTAAAAGATTTAATACATATTGATAATGGGGTAGAAAGTAAGTCCAAAGAGCTTCCATAAAAAGCACATTTTTTTCTTTGGCTTTGGCTATCATTTCGTCTACTTCTGCTGCATTCATAGCAAAAGGTTTTTCGCCTAAAACAGCAATACCATTTTCTAAACACATGAGTGTGTTTTCTTTATGCAATGCATGTGGGGTTGCAATGTAAACCGCATCAATATTCGGGTCGTTGGCAATGGCTTCGTAACTATTGTATGCTTTAGTAGCTCCAAATTTTTTAGCAAATTTATCTGCTTTTTCCTGCGACCTTGAAGCTACGGCATACAGTTTGGCGTCTTCAATAGTTAATAAATCGGTTGCAAATTTATGGGCAATATTTCCTAACCCAATAATGCCCCATTTAATTTTTTTAGGATGTGATTGTGTTTTCATTTTTTTTAAATAATTGAAAAATGCAGGCTATAGTAATAACAATAAAACAACCTACAAAATTTAACCATAAAAATGGCAGATTAATTAGCTCGTATTCATTTAATAGAAATAACCCAATAATTATAACTTGAGTAATTAAAGCAGCTATAAAAACAGCATTTCCTTTTACAAATTTGAAGAAAAATGCCAATAGAAATATACCCAAAACATTGCCGTAAAAAATAGAACCAATAATGTTTACCAACTGAATTAAATTTTCGGCAAGATTGGCAACACAAGCAACACCAATAGCCATAATTCCCCAAACAAACGTAAACCATTTAGAAGCTTTTACCATGTGTGCTTCTGTTTTTTCTGAAGTATTTCGTTTGTATAAATCTATGGTGGTTGTAGATCCCAAAGCATTTAATTCACTTGATGTACTAGACATGGCAGCACTTAAAATAACAGCTAATAATAATCCAATTAAATCCACGAGGTAAATTGTTTAAAATAAAATGAATAAACACATAATCTTTATCATTGCTTTCAACTTTTACATTTTGGTTTTTGGCAACTTTATCAATAATGTTTCTGGCTTCTCTTCTAAGTGAATCATTGCGCTTGTTTGCTAACGAAATAGTTGAAGCTTCATCGGTTTGTTCAGATTTTAAAAATGAATTAATAAGAATTTGTTTGTCTTTAAAAACAGTTTGTTGTTCTTTTTGAAGTGCTTTATATTCCTTCGCATATTCAGAATTTAAAACGAATTCGGTTGCTGTGGGATTAAAATTTATAGGTGCTTCATTAAATTGATAAAACACAAAAACCATAACACCAACAAATAAAATAAAAAACTGCATTGGTACTTTTAACAAGCCATTAAAAATAAGTCCAATTGCATTTCTTTTACGATTTTCCAGAAAAATAACGTTGCACCTGACTTTGGTCTGTTCCAAAATAAGAGAGCATTAAAAAGGTACCACCAATAATACCACTCCAAAATGTATAACGATTATTTAAATTAAAAGAAAAATCTAAAATCTCCATTTTACCGCTAGCACCAGCAATATTCTAAGGCTTTTGTAAAGGTAATATCTTGCGGAAGTTTATCTAACAATTAAAAAGAATGCCACAAACATACCAATAAAAATGACTACCATTTGATGTTTTTGAGTCACATTAACGGCTCGTGTTCCACCAGAAACGGTGTAAATAATTACTAAAAAACCAATAATAATATTTAGTGTTAATAAATCCCAACCTAAAACAACAGATAAAATAATAGCAGGTGCAAAAATGGTAATTCCTGCTGCTAAACCACGTTGAATTAAAAATAAGAATAGCAGTTAAAGTTCTGGTTTTTAAATCGAATCTATTTTCTAAAAATTCGTAGGCTGTATAAACTTTTAAACGATGATATAAAGGAATAAAAACCATGCAAATAACTACCATTGCTA
Organism: uncultured Flavobacteriaceae bacterium; assembly: GCA_963704215.1. GTDB lineage: Bacteria > Bacteroidota > Bacteroidia > Flavobacteriales > Flavobacteriaceae > Mariniflexile. The sequence goes on along the minus strand of CAVPHK010000006.1, from coordinate 130,492 downwards.
TTGGTAAACCAAAATAAAATTGCACAAAGCCCATACCGTCGTTAAAAGCTTGTCCTGGTGTTGATAAAAAAGTAATAGCACTTGCTTGGGTTGCCATAACAGATAAACCAATAGTCCACCATTTTGATGTATTTCCGCCTTTTAAATAATCTTGTACATTTTTGCTTCCTCGGGTTTGCCATGTTCCATAAGTAACAATAGCTAATAATGTGGCACTCATTACAACCCAATCTACCCAGTTTAGTGCTTGCATATTAAAAGGCTTGCATGATTAAATAAAATACAATAAAATATATGCATTGGCAATTAAAACTATCGAGTAAAGTTTTAACCATGGTTGTTTGATATCCTTTTCTTCACTCATATTTAATCGTTTAGTTTGGTGTTAGGTTTTAAATCTTCTTTTCCTATAGATAGCATATTTGCAAATAATCTGTAAGCTCCAGAAACACCTTCAGGAAATTCTCTAAAAAAGCTTAAACCAGTGTAAATATAATAACCTTTACCATATTTAGCAACTAAGTAAACTTCCATCTTTTGGTGATTCATTTTTATCGTTCATAGATAAAATAGGAGTAAATTCTTTTGCCCATGAATCAGGAAAATACAAACCACGTTCTTGTGTCCAACCTTCAAAATCTTTTTGAGTGATTTTATTAGGGTAATTTAAAACGGATGATTTGGATTTATAAATCTAACTTCTGCATTTTCATCGGTAACACGATCTCTTGATAATTTTAAATCGTAAGGTGCTATATTATCTGTTATCAACCCTCTGCTTGTGTTGTATTGCACAATCATATTGCCACCATTAGCCACAAAATCGAATAATAGTTGTTGTTTAAATTTTAAGATTTTCAACAGTATTATAAGCTCTAATACCAACAACAATAGCATCAAATCTGCTTAAAGTTTCTGCATTAATTTCTTCTGGTTTTATGGTTAAAACATTATAACCAATTTGTTGTAAACTTTCGGGAACTACATCGCCTGCACCTTCAATGTAAGCAATATTTTCACCTTTCTTTTTAATATCTAAACGCACAATTTTGCTTTCGCTTGGTAGTAAAACCGTTTGAAACAGGAATATGATCGTAATTAATTTCTATGAGTTCTTTGGTATAAGCATTATCATCTACATGAACCATTGGACTTATATATCCTTCACTTTGATTTTTTGGAGGAATAACGTAAAAATTAATGTTTGTTCTTCACCTTTATTTGTAATAGATACTTTTTGTTTTTCAGGAAAAATATTCCAATCTTTTGGATGGCATACTTCAACATAACCTTCTAAGTTATCCCGTCCTGCTTTTACAATTACTGTAATATCACGTTGTTTGTCGTTTTCAAAAATGATGACTTTTTCAGAAATTTTTGCTGATGCTTCTGGGATAATTTCAAAAGGTTGATAAAGTTCACCTTTATCAGGTTTTGAATATCTGATAAATAACATCTTTTTCAAAAGTGATTGGTACATTATTAATTTTTAAATTGAAATTGATTTTAATATTTCTTGGTGTTTCTGGTATTCCAATTAATGCTTTTGTCTTCCACTTCATACATGCCTAATGTTCCTTTTTTATTAACCAATAAGGTGATGTGAAATTTTCTTGAGATGAAATAAAATAGTCTATATCAAATTTTTCTGAATCGTTATTTTTAAGTTCTATATCTTTTGAAATGAGTTTGCCATCGCCATTTGTAATACTTTCTAAAAGGATGTTTTGATTACTTCGGTTTATAGCTTCAATATTTATGGTAGCTTGCTGATTTAACGTGACTGAGGATTGATTTGCCGAAGCTTCTAAATACAAGCCAGCACACATTTCAATAATCGCTTTTAGTTCTTTTGTTTTTTGAGTTTTCCAATGGGCATCTTCAATATTTTGAAGTAATTTGTAAGCTTCAAGTAATTCATTGAGGTGCGAAGACAGGATTTTTAAAATTGAAATTATCTTCAACTTTATATAAAATATCTCCAATTGCTTTTCCACCTTTTATACGATTCCAAGAGGTATCAATTCCTTCAAAAATATTGTTGTTGTCTTTTAGTGCATTGCCTTTTAAAAACTCTAAATATTCGTTTTGAGTTCCTCGTTGCGATAAACGCCCAAAACCTTGACTTAAATGTTGACTACTTGCAATAGATGCCATTTCGTTATTTGATAATCCTTTAAGCGGGTAATAGGTGCCAATATCAAATCGTAATCTATTGTGTTTGTTAGCTTCATCAAATTCTTTTTGGTTGCGATAAAACCACCAACTGGTATTGTAAAACAAACGTTTTGGTTGCCAAGTACTGGCTTGATTTAGTAAATCTGGGAATGCATTTTTATCTCCTGCTAAATCAAAAGCTTCAAAACTTAAAATAGCAGAACTTGTATGATGACCATGGGTGCTTCCTGGTGTTCTGTGGTCAAATCGATTAATAATAATATCTGGTTTAAATTTTCTAATGGCTAAAACCACATCGCTTAAAACCTCGTTTTTATTCCAAATTGTTAAAGTTTCATCTGGGTGTTTAGAATAACCAAAATCGTTTGCTCGTGTAAAAAATTGTTCACCACCATCAATCTTTCTTGCTGCTAATAATTCTTGGGTTCGAATAACCCCTAATAATTCTCTTATTTCCGGACCAATAAGGTTTTGTCCACCATCACCACGTGTTAACGATAAATAAGCAGTTCTTGCTTTAACATGATTAGACATATAAGAGATTAATCGGGTGTTTTCATCATCTGGATGTGCTGCAATATATAAAACAGAACCTAAAAAATTTAGTTTTTGAATAGATTCAAAAATCTCAGAAGAACTAGGTGTTTTTGGTTTTTGGGCCGTTAGAAATGAGAAAGATAAAAGAGTTAGTACTAACGAAAGTATTATTTTTTGCATAGAGTTAGGGTTAGCTAAAAACCAAATATAACAAAGTAAAATAGGGATGAAGCTGCTTTTAATGTTTATTTAACGTTAAATGGTCACTTGATTATAAGTCTTTAGTAATGGTTTATAGCGATTACTAATAGTCAAGATTAAAGCCACTTTTTACGTTTAAAGTAATAGAGCATGCCAAGAAAAAGAACAATCATTACACCCCATAAAATAAAATAAGAATTCTTATAATGTAATTCTGGGATATAATCGAAATTCATACCATAAATACCAGCAATAAATGTAAGTGGAATAAAGATGGAAGCCATAATGGTTAGTACTTTCATCACCTCGTTCATTTTATTACTAATGGTGGTCATGTACATATCCATTAAACTCCAAATCATTTCACGATAAATATCTATATTTTCTGAAACTTGTATTAAATGGTCGTAAATATCGCGGAAAAACGGCTTTGTTTTAGGTTGAATAAGTTCACTTTCATGTTTTTCGATTCGGTTGATTACTTCGCGAAGCGGAAAAATGGCACGACGTACTCTAAGAATTTCACGTTTTAGGTCTTGAATGTCTTTATTGATTGAATTATTTACGTTTCCAGAGAAAATATCAGATTCATAAGTTTTCAATTTTTTCTCCCAAAGTTTCAATAATAGTAAAGTAATGATCTACAATAGCATCCATTAAAATGTAAAGGAAATAATCGGACTGCATGGTTCGAACCCTGCCTTTTCCATGTCGGATGCGCTCTCTAACAGTGTCAAAAACATCGCCTTCCGATTCTTGAAAAGAGAGTACATAATTTTTTCCTAAAATAAAACTAACTTGTTCCGATATTATGGTATCATCTTTTTCAGTATAAAGCATTTTTAAAACCACAAACAAATAATCTTCGTGCTCATCGATTTTGGGTCGTTGAGAAATGCTTACAATATCTTCTAATACTAAAGGGTGTAATTTAAAATGATTACCCAATTTTTCGATTTCCTTTACATGATTTAAACCATTTAGGTTTATCCAGGTAATTGAATCTGCTAGGTTTATTTGAAAAATTTCTTCGACATTATTTAATTCCTTGTCAATGCATCTTTCAACGTTGTAATCAAAAGCTTCAATAAACAGTTGTTTAGTAGATTTATGTCCTGTATAAATCATGCTCCCAGGAGCTTTTCCTAATTTCTTATGATGCTTTTTGGTTTTAATCTTACCCATTTTATAAATATATGGAATAATTAAATATCATCATCAGTAAACTCATACTCTTCTTCAATGGCGTCTTTTTCAATAAGTGTTACCGCTTTTTGCAGCATTAAATTGTTAGGATAGGTTACTAAATTTCCATTTTCTATTCTTAAATGTAATTGAAATGCTCTAATATCTTCAATAACAGCTGTTATGGGAAAGTCTTTATCGTGAATTTCAATTTTATCTCCTACCTTATATGGAAAATTAAAAAACATTATAATACCAGAAGTTACGTTGCTTAAAATAGACCAAATTGCGAATAACCCAACACCTAATACCGCGAAAACTGAAGAGAAAATTAAAGCTATTTTTTCTAAATCTGTTCCAAAAATAAAAGATTCGATTAGAAAAGCAATTAATACAAGTGTAACGGTTACATAACGACGTATTAAACGAATACGGGCTTCGTTAATTCCGCTTTTTCGGGCAATTTTGGTGATGGCAAAATTAGTGCTATAGCGCACAATTAATAAAAACAGTAGTATAAATCCCGTTATAATTAATTCACTTTGAAATTTTTCTATAAAAAACATTTGGTATTCTGTTAAGATTGATAGGTAGACAAATATACGTTAGAAAATAAAACCGTTATTAGGATTTTCTGGTTTTTACAATTCATTAACAATATCATTCAAAGTTTTGTAAACTATGTGTGTTGGTAATCCCATAACGTTAAAATACGAACCTTCTATTTTAGTAACTCCAATGTTTCCAATCCATTCTTGAATACCATAAGCACCGGCTTTATCAAAAGGTTTATAGGTGTTTATGTAGTAGAGAATCTCTTCGTCTGTTAAGTTTTTAAAACTCACTTTTGTAACAGCGTTTAATGTTTTTTCGAAAGTTTTGGTTGTAAAACAAACAGAAGTTATCACTTCGTGAGTAGCGTTACTTAGCGATTTTAAAATTTTGAAGGCGTCCTCTTCATTTCTTGGTTTTCCTAAGGCTTGGTTATTATGCCATACAATGGTATCGCTTGTAATTAAAATGTCGTTATCTTTTAACTCCTTTTTAAAGGGTAATGCTTTTAACTGCGCTAAATAATCGCTTATTTCAAAATGTTTTAATCGCGGCGGATAGTCTTCGGCAACGGGTTTTAAACGTATTTCAAAATCAAGACCCAGCGATTTGAAAAACGCTTGTCTTCTGGGTGATCCAGAAGCCAGAATAATGTGATGATTTTTAAGTTTTTCGTTTAGCATTTTATAGTAAAATAAACTTGTATAAAAGTAAAGAAAGCATTCCAGATAGCATGATTAGTTTGTAAATACTGCTAATGTAATGAAAGTCTTTTTTGGTTGTGGCATTAAATGTTTTAATACTTGTGTAAAGTAATGGACCAATAATTAAAACTAAAAAATAAAGCACCGCAATTTGATTTTTATAAAGCGAATTCACAACATAATACCCAATAACCAGTATTGGAATAAATGATAACACAAACAATATTTTGGCGGCGCGTTCTCGTCCAACTGCAATGGGTAACGTATTCATACCCGCTTTGTAATCGCCATCAATGTCTTCTATGTCTTTTGTTATTTCTCGAAGTAAATTAATGATGAACGCAAAAGTGGCATAATCAAAAATTATTTTAAAAAAGGTTAATTGTGTTTGCCTATTTATACTTGGTAATCTCTGGAAGCAATTCGAAAATTCCAACAACAATTAAACTTAAAGCAACTAAAATGGAAATAACAATATTACCTATTAAAAGCATTTGTTTTAAATAACTGGCATAGATATAAAGTAATGCTGAAACAATTACGAATATGGAAAAGAAGGCACTTTTGCCAACATAGTTAGACAAATAAAACCCAACTCCAACACCTATAACATTAAAAATGATAAATAAATTGTAGGCAGTTTTTTCTGAAACAGATTTTCCGACAATAAGTTTATTGGGTTTGTTTATAAAATCTGTTTCAACATCATAAATATCGTTAATAATATTTCCTGCAGCAGCAATACAAGTCGTTGCTAATATTAATAGTAAGATACCTAAAGTGTTTAAACTTGTATGAACTCCAAAAGGTTCTAAAAGTGCATATTTAATTAATAATTGCACTAAAGCAATCATAAGTAAATTTTTCCAACGGATTAGATTTAAAATACTACACATTGAGTGAACGGTTATTAGTGAAATGTTATGTGCTTAGGATTCTTTAAATAAAACAATTAATCATATTTGGCATCAAAACTAACTAACCATTTTCCTTGAACTTTTAACACTTGTTCTATAACATCTCTGGCAGCACCTTTGCCACCATTTTTGTGCGATATGTATTTTGAAATAGCTTTAATTTCTGGCACTGCATCTTGCGGACAACATGGTAAACCAACTAATTTCATTACTCGTAAATCGGGTATGTCGTCGCCCATATATAAGGCATTTTCTTTTTTGATATTGTATTTATTTAAAAATTCTTCTAAATGCTTAATTTTATCGTGGGTTCCTAGATAAATATCTTTTATACCTAAACCTTCTAATCTCGATTTAACACCTTCATTCGATCCGCCTGAAATAATACAAATATTAAATTTTTGGTCGATAGCTGTTTTGAGTGCATAGCCATCTTTAATGTTCATAGTTCTTAAAAGTTCGCCCGTAGTGGTTACCAAAACAGAGCCATCGGTTAATACACCATCGATGTCAAAAATAAAAGTGGTAATCTGATTTAAAATTTCTTTATAGCTTTTTTCTTCCATGGGTACGTTGTATCGAACTGGTTAATAAATTGTAAATATCTTTATGGTGTGGGTCTTTTAAAAGTTTTAAATGCTTCTTTAAGGTTTTTTTATCGTTGCGTTTTGCAGGACCTGTTTGCGCCATATAAGGCGACAAATCTTGAACTTTTTTTGCAGTTTCTAAAATTAATGGTTTTAAAACATCAAATTCAGCGCCTTCACTTTCGGTTATTTCATGAGCAATTCGGTAAAGCTGATTGGTAAAATTATTTACAAAAACAGCTGCTAAATGTAATACTCTGCGTTGGTCGCTGTTTACTTTTTTAGTCGGACTGCCAATAGCAATAGCTAAATTTTTTAAAACGTGATAATCGTCACTTTTTAGTGCTTCAATACAAATTGGAACATCAGCAAAATTGATGTCGGCAGATTTGCTAAAGGTTTGTAAAGGATAAAAAACACCGCGTTTATGTTTCTTATCAATATCGTACAAACTTACACTGCCAGAGGTATGTGCCACCAATCTATTTTCAAAAGGAAGTAACGATGAAAGTGGTTTTATGGCATCATCACTTACGGCAAGAATGTATAAATCGGCTTCTTTAAGTTGAGATAAATCATCTGTAATTTCAACCTTATGTTTTATGACTTTTTAAAGCATTTAAATTCCGATTATACCATTGAATAACGACAGCTTGATTTGTGTTACTAAAAGCCTTAAATAAATGCGTGGCGACATTGCCGGCACCAAGAATTACAACTGAAACCATGCAGCAAAAATACACAAGTTATGTTAAAAGTGGAACGTATAAGGTTAAAAGTTAACAACTCTTTTTAAAGATTGTAATCATTACGATTATTAAAAAATTAAGCCTTAATTTTGATAACGATGAAAACAGACATTCAAACAAGAGCAGATATATTTTTATTAGTGACTTCTTTTTATAAGAAGGTTAGAAACGACCATGTTTTAGCTCCTTTTTTTAATGAAACTATAAAAGACTGGGATGCACATCTGGATAATTTGACCTCGTTTTGGGAGTCTAGTCTATTTTTGAAAAGCAAATATTTAGGTAATCCGCTTAAGGTACATATTGAGGTAGATAAAGCACATGATAATACAATAAACCAAGAGCATTTTGGTCTATGGTTAAATTTATGGTTTGAAACCATTGATGAACTTTTTGAAGGTGATTATGCTAATAATGCCAAACAGCGCGCCAGAAAAATGAGCACGTTTTTGTATCTCAATATATTTCAAGCTCGGAATAAATAAAATCAATAGAATTATTCTTTATTTACAACTATTTTATATGACCTTTATCATTTCTTAATGAAATAAATGCCATAAATTTGCATGACCTCAAAAAAAGGTTCATACCATGCAAAATAAACTCGCCAAAATTCTTTTTTCCACACGACTTACAGGTATATTATTTATAGTTTTTGCTGCTGCCATGGCAACTGGTACATTTTTAGACGCAGGACAGGATACCTCTCCAACACCGTATACGAGAAATTTAATTTACAATGCTTGGTGGTTTGAAGCTATCATGTTGCTATTTGTGGTAAATTTCGTGGGAAATATTTTCAGATTTAAGTTGCATAAAAAAGAAAAATGGGTCACTTTGGTGTTGCATTTGTCTTTTATTTTTATACTATTGGGCGCATTTGTTACCCGTTATGTAAGTTATGAAGGCATGATTGCCATTCGAGAAGGTGCTACAGAAAACGCCTTTTTATCTCAAAAAACATATATCACAGCCTATATTGATGGCGATTATTTAATAGATGGTGTACCACAGCGCTTACCATTAGAGCGTGAAGTTGATTTTTCTGCGCGATTAAATAACCGCTTTAAAATAAAAACCAAATATAATCAGCAGCCTGTAACAATCGAACTGGAAAAATTTATTGAAGGAGCAGAAGAAGCAATTATTCCAGACGAAAACGGGAGTGAATATTTTAAAATTGTTGAAGCCGGAGGTGGTGGAAGGCATACGCACTATTTAAAGAATGGCGAAATTAAGAGTTTTCATGGTACTTTAATATCGCTTAATAATCCTACCAATGGTGCCATAAATATTATGCACAAAGACAATGCGTTTACCATACAATCGCCGTTTGAAGGTGAATACATGACCATGGCTACAATGGCAGAAGGTAAATTGGTTAAAGATAGCATACAACCATTAATATTACGATCGCGTTATATTATTGGGAATATGCAAATGGTCTTTCCAGAACCACTTGTAAAAGGTGAATTTGGCATTGTTCAAAAAGAAGAAGTTTTACCAAATGATGATGCTGGCGTGATACTTAAAGTAACAACCAACGGAGAAACTAAAAGTATTGGTATTTTAGGAGGTAAAGGAATGAACAACGCCTTTAAACAAATTAAAGTTGGTGGTTTAGATTTTGCATTTAAATATGGCTCTAAAGTTATAGAATTACCATTCGCGATTAAGCTTAATGATTTTGAAGCAGAGCGTTACCCGGGTACAGAAAAGGGCTATTCGTCGTTTTCAAGTCAGGTTACCGTTATTGATGAAAAGGCAGAGAGTTTTGATTATAAAATTTATATGAATAACATTTTAGATTATGGTGGCTATCGTTTTTTTCAATCAAGTTTCGATCCCGACGAAAAAGGAACAGTTCTTTCTGTAAACCATGATTATTGGGGAACTTTGTTAACATACATTGGTTATTTTTTACTTTATTTCGGATTAATGGCCATTTTGTTTACTAAAAATTCCAGGTTTGGCGATTTAAAAAAACAGCTAAATAAAGTGAAAGCAAAAAAAGCAAAATTGTTAGTGGTTTTATTCCTGGGATTTACAATGCACTCGTTTTCTCAAACGCATTCTGAAAATGACGGCCATAACCATAATAAGCCAACAAAAACACAGATTGATTCTGTTTTAGCAGCAAATATTACGACTAAAGGGCATGCCGATTTGTTTGGGCGTTTGGTAATACAAGATTTAAGCGGACGAATGATGCCTGTAAATACCTATGCGTCTGAAATGCTTCGTAAACTTAGCAAGCGTGATCATTATGAAGGGTATGATGCCAATCAGGTGTTTTTGTCTATTCAGGAAAGCCCGATGTTATGGTATAACGTGCCAATTATATATTTGGCATTAAAAAAAGCCGATTCCATCAGGCATATTATTGGGGTAGATAAAAGTGAAAAATATGTATCACTTGCCGATTTTTTTACCGAGCAAGGCGAATACAAATTGTCACCATATTTAGATGATGCTTATAAAGCATTGGCACCGAACGGATTTCAAAAGGAGTTTAAAGAAGCCGATCAACGTGTCAATCTTTTATACAATACCGTTGAAGGGATGTCACTAAAAATATTTCCTATTCCAAATGATAAAAACAATAAATGGATTTCGGCATACGATTACCAATATGGAACTGTTAAAGTTGAAGATTCCTTATACGGAAACTTCATTAAGAACGGATTCAAAATGTATTTATATACTCTAAATACTGCCAAACAAACGGGCAATTATTCAGAAGCAGAAAAACTATTAGAAGCGTTTAAAAAAACCCAGCACGATATAGGTGCATCAGTAATGCTTACCGATAAAAAAATTAACGCCGAAGTTTTATACAATAAGTACGATATTTTTAAAAAATTGTTTAGCTGGTATTTATATGCCGGTAGTTTATTGTTTGTGTTATTAATTGTTCAAATATTTAAAGAGAAAAATAAAGCAATTAATATTTTGGTAGCGGTTTTTAAATTCATCATTTTAGGGTTGTTTATTGTGCATACTTTAGGGTTGATAACGCGATGGTACATTTCGGGTCACGCGCCCTGGAGTGATGCTTACGAATCGATGATTTATGTGGCTTGGTCTGTAATGTTTTTTGGATTAGCTTTTGGAAGAAAAAGCGATTTAACGGTTGCTTCTACCTCATTTGTAACCGCTATGTTGCTGATGATTGCACATTGGAATTGGATGGATCCTTCAATTGCTAATCTACAACCTGTGCTAAATAGTTATTGGCTAATGATTCATGTAGCCGTTATTGTGGCAAGTTATGGTCCGTTTGCTTTAGGGATGATTTTAGGTATCGTGGCTTTGTTGCTAATGGTTTTCACTACAAAAAACAATAAAGCAAAAATGGATGTTAATATTAAAGAGCTTACCATTATAAACGAAATGGCGTTAACCGTTGGTTTAGTCATGTTAACTATTGGTAACTTTTTAGGTGGTATGTGGGCCAACGAAAGTTGGGGGCGTTACTGGGGTTGGGACCCAAAAGAAACTTGGGCGTTAATAAGCATCATGGTTTATGCATTTGTTATACATATGCGATTAATTCCTGGGCTACGTGGTCGATGGTTTTTTAGTTTGATGTCTATCGTGGCGTTTGCAAGTATCATTTTCACCTATTTTGGAGTTAATTTTTATCTTTCAGGATTACATTCGTATCAGTCTGGACAACAAATAGCGAGTTTTAATGCTATTGCTATTGCCTTTGGATTAATCGCGTTACTTGGATTTTTTGCCTACCGAAGTTATGCGAAGCATTATAAAAAGTAAGTGTTGTAATGGCAAAAACCGGGCGCGATAAAAACACAAAAAATAAAGCGAAGCATTCTAAATTAATGCTTCAAAAAAAGAACAAGAAAAAGGCCGAAGAACAGCTCAGAAAAGAAAAATTAAAAGCTATTATTCAAAAGGCGAAAAGAGAAAATGAGGATGATTAGTTATTGCTTAAATTAAATTTTTAATGTTGGCATAGCTAATTTCTTCAAATTTTTTTATCACCAAATCTGCTTTGCTATAATCTTGGTTTTTAGAGTGAAAGCTATCAAACCCAACACAAAATACGCCTGCACCTTTTGCAGCTTCAATACCGCTGGTAGAATCTTCAATAACAATACATTCTTGTGCGTAAGCCCCTGTTAATTTAACCGCATTCATAAAAATTTCTGGATGGGGTTTCGATTGTTTTAAATCGGCACCACTTATTTTTGCCTTAAAATAAGGGTTTAAATCAAACTTATTAAAAATGCGTTCAATGCTCGACATAGTGGCAGATGACGCTAAAACAAGCGTAAGTCCGTTATTATGATATTCTTGTATGATGTCTAAAACACCATCAATTAAATCGAAATTAGTATCGTTGTTAAAAATATAATCAAAATGTTTTCTTTTTAAAGACACTAAATATTCAGGTGTTTCTTCCAAATTATACAATTCACAAATTTGTTTGCAAACGTTTATGGTCGATTTCCCTGTAAAAGATTCATACAAGGGCGTGGAAACCTTAATATTTACATCCTCAAACATGTTATGATAGGCTGCATGGTGTAATGGTTCGCTTTCAATTATCACACCATCCATATCAAAAATTACAGCTTTAAGCATTTTTAGAATTTTTTTTGCGAAGATATTAGAATGATTAGGAATACTCTATAAAAAATTTAGATAAGTGTATTTTTTGAGAAGGCAGGGTGATAAATAAGAAAAAAAAGGAGTTCTTCACGAACTCCTTTTGTTATTAAAAAGAACTTATTAAAAGTGTTCGTGCAAATGATGATGTTCATCAATTAGTGGACCACCTTCAATAATTTGTTCAGAGGCTTGACTTGCAAATTTTTCAAAGTTTAAGTGGAATGAATGTACCAATTGAATAGCTTTCCGAACATAGGCACCTTTTTGTAACCATGTATTCATTGGATCCAATATTTCGGTAGGAACTCCCGAGCAGTATTTAGATATGAACAAGCCAAAAATAAAGTTTTGGTCGTAGTCTACTTTGTCTAAATCGCCATTAAGTATTGCAGAAATCATTGTTTTAAGTATATTTTAATTTAATGTGCGCCCCAACACCATAAGGTCCTGCGCTCGATCCTATATTTCTAGCAAGCATTCCATTAGGAGTTTCTCGCCCTATTTTTTTCTCAATGGTCATTTTTTGAAGTTCTTGAGGCGTTAAATTCCACTTTTCTTTTACATTATTTAAGCCGTATTTTTCTAAATTCGTGGATGTAGATAGGGTTAGTACTTCTTCCATGATGATTGATTTTTAATGTTCTTATTAATAAATTATCTTGAAAAGGTCTTTAAACGACCTAAAGTTTATTTATAAGTTATATTTTTACAACACACCTGTGCTTGGGAATAATGGTGTTGGTTTTTCTGAAATTAACATAAATTTACAATGTATTATTGCCAGTAATTATGATTATTATCATGAGGTAATCTTGGATTTTATTTTTATTATATATTGAGTTTTTGATACTTTTTAGTGTTAAATTGGTTATAAAAAAAGGAGATTAATATTGACTATATATTTATAGAGGTTGATTTAAAAATTAATAAATTGAAGCAAAGCATGAAGTTAGATATTTTAGCAATCGGAGCGCATCCAGACGATGTTGAATTGGGCTGTGGTGCTACCTTAGCCAAAGAAGTTTCTAATGGCAAAAAAGTAGGTATTATAGATTTAACAAGAGGCGAATTAGGCACAAGGGGAACTGCCGAAACTAGAGAGTCGGAATCTAATAAGGCTGCAAGTATTTTAGGAGTTGCTTTTCGAGAGAATATGGAATTTGCTGATGGTTTTTTTGTGAATGATAAATTACATCAAGTAGAACTCATTAAAATGATTCGTAAGTACAGACCAGAAATTGTTATTTGCAATGCTATTGAAGACCGTCATATCGATCATGCTAAGGGTAGTAAATTAGTCAGTGATGCTTGTTTTTTGAGTGGTTTGTTAAAAATTGATACTAAAGATGTAAATACCAATAACTGGCAAGACCCTTGGAGGCCAAAGCAAGTATACCATTATATACAGTGGAATAATATAAAACCAGATGTTGTGGTAGATGTTTCCGATTTCATGGAATTAAAGATGAAATCGGTGCTGGCATATAAAACACAGTTTTATGATGAAGGTAGCAAAGAACCTGATACACCAATTTCCAGCAAAAACTTTACAGATAGTATTACGTATAGAGCTAGAGATTTAGGGCGATTAGTTGGGGTAGAGTATGCAGAAGGTTTTAATGTGGACCGCTATATTGCTGTGGATAGTTTGTTTAATATGAAATAGTTAACTTACGGGTTTAATTTATTTTCAATTCATTTAAAAAATATTAAAAAAAGTCTTTGTAGAAAAGCTTGAAATCATTTACATTTGCACTCGCATTTAAAGTGCACGCTACATGGTGGTTGTAGCTCAGTTGGTTAGAGCATTGGTTTGTGGTACCAAGGGTCGCCGGTTCGAGCCCGGTCTTCCACCCAGAAATAAAGCTTCTCAGAAATGAGAGGCTTTTTTTTCTATAAGTTTAAAGCAATTTATTCTTTTAACAAACGGAAAATTATTGTGATGAAAACGGTTTTATGTTATTTTTTGCTTTTCCCTATTTTTCTTTCAGCCCAAATTAATGAAAGTGATACACTCAGTATAAAAGCAAGTCTTTCTTTAACAGGGTTTTGGCAGGGTGGAAATGTAGAGACAATCATTTTTAGGGCAAAATCAGATTTAAGTTTTAAACCATGGAAAAAATGGGTTTTTAAAACCCAAAATTCATATGTTTATCAAGAATTTGGCAGAGAAAAGGCAGATGAAGATATTTTAAGTCTTAACTTTTTATACTTAAATCCTAAGCGTAAAATATATCCTTTGTTGTTGGGGTTTGTAAGTACTAATTTTCGAAGGGAAATTGATTTACGAAGTATGTTTGGTGCTGGTGTAACGTTTCAAATTCTCAGCGAAAAGAATAATTGGCTAAAGCTAGCGGTAACAAGTGAATATGAGCAAACAGACTTTGTGAAAACCAATTTTAACCGTTCTGAATATAACGGAAATGAATCTATCAATACTTTGCGTGGCACTATTTGGGTTAATGGAAAATATCAATTATTTAAGAATAAACTTATTATAAACCATGAAAGTTATTTTCAACCTTCTCTTGAGAAGAGCAATAATTATCGATGGCAAGCCGATATTGGTTTAGAACTACCACTTTGGAAATTTTTAAACTTTAAAGTTAATTACCTACACACCTTTGAGAGCATCGTTATCGAAAACCAAAAACAAGAAGATAAAATCTTAACTTTTGGGTTTACCATTAAAAGCTATTGATGTTTTTTGTAAAGTTAAAAATTACTTGTAGCAAAATTTTTAATCCAGCTTAATACGTTCCTCTCTATTTGCTAATTCCCAGGCGGTATGAAATATTAAGCGCGATCGGGTTTCTAAAAGTTCATATTCTATTTTATCTGGCGTATCTGTGGGCTTATGGTAATCGTCATGTGTGCCATTAAAGTAAAAAATTACCGGGATATTGTTTTTTGCAAAATTATAATGATCAGAGCGGTAGTAAAAACGATTGGGATCGTTGTCATCATTAAACGTATAATCAAACTCCATATTAAAGTATTTCTTGTTTACCGCTTCAGAAATATTATGAAGTTCTTTACTTAGTTTATCAGAGCCTATTAGATATAAATAATTACGTTGGTTTTTATGTTTTTTATCTACTCGACCAATCATATCAATATTTAAATCTGCTACCGTATTTTCTAGTGGAAATACGGGATCTACTTCGGCATAATACCTCGAGCCATAAAGTCCGATTTCTTCTCCTGTAACATGTAAAAACAGGATGCTTCGTTTTGGTCCGAATCCCTTATCAACAGCTGCTTTAAAAGCTTTTGCTATTTCTATAATTGCTACTGTTCCAGATCCATCGTCATCGGCACCATTATTAATTTCACCGTTTCTAGAGATGCCTATATGATCTAAATGCGCTGATATTACGATAACTTCATCTGGTTTTTCAGAACCTTTTATATAAGCTAAAACATTTTCAGAATCGCCTTTTGCCTGATTATTGAAAAAACTAACTGGAATTTCTTGAAAATAATCACCTTTAGCTATGGGCGACGGTATGCCTAACGCCATATAGCGCTCTTTAATAAATTCGACGGCCTTTTTTTGTCCTAGTTCGCCTGTTTCTCTGCCTTCAAACTCATCTGAGGCATAAGTGTAAAGAGCTTCTTTTAAATTTTTTACGGTAATTATAGTCGCAAATTCGGCTGGATTGCCTAAATTTTTAACCGTTTTTTTATTTTGTGAAGAAGTGCATCCTACCACTAAAAAGTAGAAGCAAAAGTACAATACAATTTTTTTCATTGACTTTAATATTATTATTCTGCTATATTACAAAATTGAAGATTTTTATCAGCATTTTAAGCTAATTTAAAATATCATTTTTTTTATCTGTTACTAATCGGTTATGCTGATTGGCTATTTGCCATGCCGTAGCAAAAATAAGTTTGGTTCGTTTTTCTAATAAATTGTAATTTATTTTGTCTGGTGTATCTGTTGGTTGATGGTAATCTTCATGTTCACCATTAAAATAAAAAATAACCGGTATGTCTTTGCTTGCAAAATTATAATGGTCTGATCTTGTATAATATCTGTTTTTTTCTTGTTCTCTATTATAGCGATAATCTAAATCTATTTTAAAAAATGTATTGTTTATTTTTTCTGAGATATAATGGAGTTCCTTACTTAATTTGTCTGAGCCTATTAAATAGATATAATCGACATTGTTTTTATGAAGATTGTCAACTCTGCCTATCATGTCTATATTAAGGTCTACTAGCGTGTTTTTTAAAGGGAATACAGGGTGAGAAGTATAATATTCCGAGCCGCGTTTACCTATTTCTTCAGCAGTAAAATGCAAAAAGAGAATACTTCGCTTTGGACCATATCCTTCTTTTTTCGCCTTATTAAAAGCTTGTGCCATTTCCATTAGTGCTACTGTTCCAGACCCATCGTCGTCAGCGCCATAATAAATAGCGCCTTTATTGCTAATTCCTAGATGGTCCATATGAGCAGAAATAATAACAATCTCCTCTGGGTAGGTAGTACCTTCAATAAATGCCATTAAATTTTCGGATGTGCTATTGTTTTTTGACAAAAATTCGGCAGAAACCTGTTGAGAATAATTTGAAGTCCCGAAAGGAGAAGGAATGCCTTCTTTTTGGTAGTATGATTTAATAAATTGAGCAGCCTTTTTTTCGCCATCTCCACCGGCTTCTCTTCCTTGAAATTCTTTTGAAGCAAATTGAAATAAATGAATACTTAAATCTCTAGCGGTAATAGTATTGGCGTAAGTAATAATGTTAGTGCTATCTACAATTTCTATACTATCCTTTAAGTTTTGAATTTTGGTTGTATATTTTGGTGATGCACAAGTACCAACTAAGGTGATTGCTGAGAGTATGCAAAAGGATTTCATGTATCTTTATAATAGCTTTTTCAAAAGTAATTTACAATAAATGCTATTAAAAAACGAATAAAAACTCGTTATTCAGAAATTTTGTAAGCCACTTTTTGTAAATATATAAAAAAACACGAAATCCCTTACTTTTACATTAGAGAATCTAATTCTTCTGTATTAATTTCCTCAAATTCAGCATCGTTTATTTCAAGACCTTCAAGCTCTTGAATGGCATCTTCTTCAAACTGTATTTCTTTGGCATCAATTACATCTGTATTTGCCACTTTAGTTACCGTAAAAAAAGCTTTGTAAGCACTAAGTGATAGGGCTACGGCGGTTAATAAAAATGTAAATTGAATAATTTTTTTCGGCTGTCCGGTTTTCTTAGACAAGATATAAGCAATAACGCCCGATATGATTGCTATAATGGCGGGGAATATGACAAAATTAGAAACTGGTAATACAGCTAGTAAAATAGCCAGTGCAGAAGTTATAACGGCTAAAAATGTAAGTATTTTTTTCATTGTTATAAATTTAATTTTTAAGACCAGAAGCTGATTTTATTTTTAATTCGCCATTACCCACAGGTATCTTAAATTTTCCGTAAACTGGAATTTTGTTTTCATCGGCAGTAAGATATAAATAATTACTGTTTTTGCCCTGTAGCACGTTTTCGCTACTGCCAATAGCTAATTTGTAACAGGTCTTTTTGCCTATGGCGGTGCTAATGGTTTCTTTACCTAAATAGGTGATTAAACCTTTTATTTCTTCTCTGTCGAACAAAATTGTAAAAGTTTTATTGGTTCCAACAGCCATGGTTTTAAAATCTAAAAGACGCATATAATAGATAGTCGAAACAATGTCTTTTGTTCCTGAGTGAATTTTTAAGTCTTTGTATTCTATATTGTTCTTTTTCTTTTTCTGAACGGATTTAACACTATTAGTTTTAGGGTTAAAAGTATATTTCATGTTTTTATAATAATTACCTTCATTAACATCTCTATTATATAAATAAGGTGTAAGCGTTTTTGGGTTTACATAACTTTCATAAAGATCTCTAATTTTAAAAAAATTATCCCACTTACTATACGTTACTGCGGTGCATTTTAGTTTTAGCAAGGTCGATTTAGTCGTTTTAACCTCACTGGTTTCCATGGTAACTTCTGCAAGGTCTGTAAGGATGCCAGACATGTTATACGATGCTGTAAATGTGAGTTTTTCACCTGCTGCTACAGCGTTGTTTTGGGCATTTAGGTTGTAATTAAGGGCAATTAATAAAATAAAAATAATAGGTAGGCGCATCATTTTAGATTGTATTATATGTTAAATAGTATCAGTATAAAATTAATGCGCCGAAAGTACGATGCTTTACGAAATTATGCTAATAATATTTTCTTATTTCTGTGTTGGTTTGGTAACCAACTGATATTTATCATAGTTTTTTGGTCGTTCTTATTATATATTTATTTCCGTATAGTTTTTATTAGATATATAAAATAATTTCAAATTTCGGTTTCTAACGAAATTATTAATATATTGTAAATTAGCTAGTTAACTAAAAAAAATCTTGGCAATGAAAACGATATTATTACCCACAGATTTCTCAAAAAATTCTATAAATGCTATTAATTACGCTTTAGAATTGTATAAAAATGAAACATGTAAGTTTTATGTTTTAAACGTTCAAAGGGCTTCTACATATATTTCTGATGACTTTATGGGTGTTAGTACATCTGCCACGATTTATAATACCATTATCGATGCCGCAAAAAAATCGGTTACAAATATTATTTCAAGGATAAAGAAGCAATATCATAATGAACAACATGAATTTGAAGCCATTGTAGATTACGATAATTTTATAGATTCCATTAACCAAGTTACTGCTAAATATGATGTCGATATGATAATTATGGGGACTAAAGGTGCCACTGGTTTAGCAAAAGTTGTTTTTGGTAGTAATACTGCTAGGGTTATGCAACGTTGTAAAATACCAGTTTTAGCCATCCCAGAAGGTTACAGTTTATCGGGAGCTGGTCTTAAAAAAATTGCCTTTACAACCAATCATATAACATCGTTTAATATTAAGCAATTGCGTGTATTAAAAGAGATGGTAGCTTTACACAATTCTAAGCTACATATATTACATATTGCAGACAAGTTTCAAGAAGCCCAAAAACAACTTCAAAACATGAATTTCTTTAATATCTATTTTGAAGAAGCAGAGCATGATTATATTGATGTTCAAAACAAGGATATGTTTAAAAAGGTGCATCGCTATTTAAAAGATAATAATGTTGAAATGTTTGTAATGATTAGTGAGCGCCATTCGTTTATTGAACGCTTATTTACGCGTCATGCGTTAGAAAAATTCGCTTTTAGTATCGACGTTCCGTTTTTAATCATTCATATAGATAATTAGTTAATGAAAAAAATCTCCTTATTATTACTATTCATTTTGATTTTTGCAGGATGTAAAAATTCAGAAAAAGATAATTATAATGCGTCTTTAGATTTTTATGGCAATGCAAGTAAAAATGAACACCCAGGTAAAAAGCTCATGGAAATGTATTGTTATGCGTGTCATGATGCTAAAACTCCCGAAGATAAGCGATTGGCGCCACCCATGATTGCTGTTAAAACACGTTATGTTTTTAATAACACCACTAAAGAAGAGTTTATAAATGATGTTCAAAATTGGATTAAGAATCCAAATGAAAAAGATGCCAGAATGTTTGGAGCCGTTAGACGATTTGGAGTGATGACGAAATTACCATACCCAGAAAAAGATGTGAAACTTATAGCCGATTATATTTTTGATAATAAAATTGAAGAACCAGAATGGTTTCAAGAGCATAGAAATCAAAATATGGGTAAAGGAAGGCGAGGCATGCATTAAATCTTTAGTTATAAAAAAAGGCATATTCTGAATGATGTAACATTTTTGGTGTTTATACGTCTTATTAGTATCAATCAAAAACATAATAACCATCATGAGAGAAGACAATCAACTTTTAGTTATAACGCATTTAAGTCAGTTAGTTACCTTAGTAACTGGCTTTGGTAGTTTATTAATTCCGTTAGTAATTTGGCTAACACAAAAAGATAAAGTTTACCAAATGGATGAACACGGAAAGAATATCATTAATTTTCAGTTAAGCTTAATTATATACTTTATAATCTGTATTCCGTTAATTTTATTATTAGGCTTAGGCTTGTTAGGTTTTATTATTTTGGGCATTTTATCGGTGGTATTCCCAATAATAAATGCGGTTAAAACAAGTAACGGCGAAGTGCCTAAATATCCCATAACTTTTAATTTTGTTAATTAATTTAATATAATAAAAAAGGCTCACCGAATGGAGAGCCTTTTTATATATAACTTAAACTGATATCTTAGCTGTTTAGCATCACTGGCATTACCAGCATTGTAATTTGTTCTCCTTCATCTAAACCATCGTTTGGTGTTAAAATACCTGCTCTGTTTGGTAAACTCATTTCTAATTGTACATCATCAGAGTTTAGATTGTTTAGCATTTCGGTTAAAAAGCGTGAGTTAAAACCAATTTGCATATCATCACCTTGGTAATCGCAGGTTAAACGCTCTTCAGCTTTGTTGCTATAATCGATATCTTCAGCAGAAATATTAAGTTCCGCGCCCGCTATTTTTAATCTAATTTGGTGGGTTGTTTTATTCGAGAAAATACTAACACGACGTACAGAATTTAAAAATTGTGTTCTGTCAATTACCAGTTTATTCGGGTTTTCTTTTGGAATAACCGCTTCATAATTTGGATATTTTCCATCGATTAAACGGCAAATTAATTCTGAATTTTCAAAAGTAAATTTTGCGTTTGAATCATTATATTCAATAGTTACTTCATTTTCACTTCCAGCCAAAATACCTTTCAATAAATTTAAAGGTTTTTTAGGCATAATAAATTCTGCAACTTGATTTGCTTTTACATCTTCGCGCGTATATTTTACCAGTTTATGAGCATCGGTAGCTACAAAAGTTAATCCTTCTGTTGAAAACTGAAAGAATACACCACTCATTACAGGACGTAAATCGTCGTTTCCAGCAGCAAAAATGGTTTTACTTATGGCTGTTGCTAACACATCGCCAACAACTACTGTTTTACTAGGATCTTCTAAAGAAACAGCTTTTGGAAATTCGTTACCATTCGCATAGGCCAAAGCATATTTACCATGATTAGAACTAATTTCTACAGTGTTATTATCTTCTACTACAAAGGTTAATGGTTGTTCTGGAAAAGTTTTTAAAGTATCTAGTAACAAGCGAGCAGGTATGGCAACACTTCCTTTACTTTCGCTTTCAACTTCTAACGAAGAGGCCATAGTTGTTTCTAAATCACTAGCCGAAACTGTTAATGTTGAATTGTCTAATTCAAACAAGAAATTATCTAAAATAGGTAACGTGTTCGAACTGTTAATAACACCACCTAAAACTTGTAATTGTTTTAATAAATAGGTACTTGATACTATAAATTTCATGTGTTAATTTTAATTTTTTATTGGTCACATGTAACATTCTGAAAAGATGACTAGATGATTACACTAGTAAATTTCTTTGAATGTTTCATTTAATAATCGCTTGGTTTATGTTTAAATAATACTACTTACAAATATATTCTTTACAGACTGAAATTGGAAACAAACTTATTAACATTTAAATCTCGCAAACTTGCAATATTTACGATTGTTTTGATGCGTTAATGCGCATATTTTTTTCTTCTAAAATAATTAAAAAGAATACCAAAAACCCCTAATAACACTAGTGGTAACACGATATTTAAGAGTTGCCATTTAGTTTTTTCTTCTGCTATTTTTTCATGATTTAAAAATGCGACTTCAATTTTTTTCGATCGAATGTTTATAAGTCCGTCATCATCTAATAGGTAATTCACCGCATTAAGTAAAAATTCTTTATTTCCGAAGGTTTGTCCAGTCCAACGGTCAAATCCTAATTCCTGAGGTGACTTTTTATAAACATCGTTTTTAATAATATCACCATCGGCCACAACAATCATTTTTGTTGGAACACTAAAGTCTTTATTGTTTTTTAACTCGATTGGTTTAATACGATTGGCATATGCCGAAGGAAATTCACCTTCTAATAAAACGGCTAAATTTTGATTTCCGCCATTAAAAGTTGAAGGATCTAGCTCCTGGGTTACCACTTCTAAACTAATTTGTCGTGGTGTGCCTTCTAACTTTGTTAAAGGAGCACTTTCAAGTAAAATGGTTTTTTTAACCTTATTTTTAAGGGTGTCAATTTGGTTGGCAAAATCGAATTTTACCAGATTTAAATTGTTTACAATAGGGTGTGTGCTATTTGTTGATGCTAAAGGCGAATACGGCCAACGTAAGTGCTGAAATTGAGAATCGCTGCCTTCGCCCATTGCCAAAGTAATAGGAGCGGAGTACAAGGTGCTTACAATTACCGGATTTACGCGAATACCATATTTAAAAAAGAAATCGGTTAGATTTAAATCTCGTGTAACGGCAAAATTAGATCCGCTATCGTTGTACAAGACTATCCTTTTCCATGGCTACAGCATCAACAAGCCATAAGCTTTTTCCACCTTGCATGGTGTATTGATCTAACACAAGTTTTTCCTCTTCGGTAAAAGCTTCGGTTGGTTTTGCCGAAATAATTAAATCGAAACTGTTTAATGCATCTAATGTTTTTTGTGGATTTTTAGCAACACTATCTAAGGTGAAAGGTGCTATAAAATAGTACTCGCCTAATTTTTTAATAAAATCGGCAATATAAATATCACTTAATTGTTTGTTTCCCTTTAAAACGGCAATTTTACGACTTTTAGGTTTTGTTAATTTGTTAAAGCCATCGGCAAAGGCATATTCTAAATGCTGTACAGAGTTGGTTACTAACTCTTGCTGTGATGCCCCAATTTTGTTTTTAACTAACGGAATGGTTACAGTCTGCTCGTTAAAACTTGCTAACGCCCATGGAAAAATAATGGCTTGGGTTGCTTTTCCGCTTTCCTGAACACTTAATTGCATAGGTGTTAACCCTCTTTCGGTTAACTGTTGTATGTTTCTATCTCGAGTAGCATCATCTGCTAACGGATCAATAAAATTGAAAATGATGTTACTATTTTGAGACGAAAACTCTTCAAGTACTTGTTTGGTTTCATTTTGAAGGCGTCTAAATTCCGAAGGAAAATCTTCGCCACTTAAAAACACATCAACAATAATAGGTGCATCTATGTCTTTAATGACGTTAATGGCCGATTCACTTAATGTATAGCGTTTATCTTCGGTTAAATCGAAACGTTTAAATACAAAACTGCTAATGTAGTTAATAGCTAATAAGCCAATGGTTATGGCTATTATTTGTTTAAGGTGTGTCTTCAAACTTAGTTTCTAATTGATATTGTTTAACACTAACCACTTTGTTGTTTTTAAATTCCAGCTCCAAACATTCTTGTGTAAGGTTAAATGCGCCTGGTTTAAAGCCCATATTATAATTCCATTTTTCGGGAGAATTTGCTTTAATACTATCATCCCATCCGTACCATTCGCTTGATCCTAAAATCGACTTAACTTCACTTTTGGTTTTTCCCTTAAACATTTGTTGACTAGTCATTTCATTACTCATTTCAAAACGGTAGGCAGGTTTTTCTTTCCATGCTTCGGCATCAAAATGTTTTTCATGGTGGTAGCTACTAAATATATTTAATAGCGGATAAAAAATATAAAAATACACTATGGGTGTTAAAATAATGCTTATTAAAAAACTTAACCATTTGCGTTTATCTATAGTATTGGTGAATAGCCAAACTAGAATAAAAACAACGATTAATAAAATAACGAATACAGGTGTTAAAATCATTTTTGTTCTTTGTTAATATTGAATTTTGTAAGGAGTATAAAAAATATAGTTATGCTTAAGAAATATATAATGTCGCGGGTATCTAAAACACCGCGACTCATACTTTTATAATGTGCGTTAATGCCTAATTGTTCAATAAAATTGCTAGCAGTAAATTCGGCAATACTATCAAAGCCTATATAGAATATAAAGCATATAAAAACCGAACTTATAAAGGCTACAATTTGATTGTCTGATAGCGTAGAAGTAAATACTCCAATGGCGGTATATGCAGCAATTAAAAATAACAGACCAAAATAAGAGCCTAAGGTGCTTCCTATATCTAAGTTACCAACAGGATTTCCTAATTGATACACCGTGTAAACGTAAAGTAGCGTTGGTAAAAGGGCTATTAAAATTAAAATAAAAGCGCCAAAATATTTACCTAAAACTATTTTAATAATTGAAATTGGTTTAGTGAGAAGCAATTCTATGGTGCCTTGTTTTTTTTCATCAGAAAAACTTCGCATAGTCACGGCTGGAATCAGAAAAATTAATATCCATGGTGCCAACACAAAAAACGATTCTAAATCGGCAAAACCATAATCTAAAATATTGTTGTCTCCTTTAAATAGCCATAAAAACAATCCGTTGAGCAATAAGAAAATAGCAATCACTAAATAGCCTATTGGTGAAGCAAAAAATGAGTTTATTTCTTTCTTAAGTATGGCGATCATTAATTTTGATAAAAGTTAATAGTTAAAAGATGTAGTGTTTATGTAAATCATATTTCAAAAAATCATCCATTATTTTATGAGTATGCATGTCGCAAAATTACTAAGAAATGCTTCAGTGTTAGTTACGTAACCGTTCATTTTTACAATTCTTATCAACATTAAAGTAGTATTTTTTAATTTCATAAAAGTAAAACCATTATTCTTCAATTTCTAAATCTTCAAACCCTTTTGGTAAAAGAGATTCAGTTATAAATTTAACACTTACAGTATCCATTAATTTTAACCCCATTAGGGTTGATGCACTCCCAACCGTAGCACTGTTGCTTTTATATACCGCAATTTCTAAAAATCCGCCGGAATTAAACACTACCATTCCGCGTCCTTCGTCGTGTCGTTGATCTTCGGGGATTGCAAAATTTATAATATCGGAGTATTTATGGTATATTTTTTTAAACTTATAATTACGTGCTGAAATTTCGAAGTTGCGTCCTTTTTGTATCGATTCAAAAAAAGCACGTTTAATATTGGTTATTACATTGCCGTAATTATCAACATAAATAACGTTACCCAAAATCTGGTTTTTATCATCGTTTACAAAAGGTGTAATGTTTTTAATGGGTTTAATTTCCGGAATACTTTTACCTATCACTTCCAGCGTACCGCCACGGGCAATATGGCAAGCTACTTTTACAAACACATCCAGTACCGGGAAACTAGTTTGTATTTTATCATGTATGTTAATTTCAACAATTTTTTCTGGTACAATTTCGGTACAAATCATACTCATAATACCGTTATTGGCACAAATAAAATAGTGGTCGTCTAATTTTACAGCAATATGTTTGTTTTCTTCATTTATTTCAGAATCGATGCCCATAATATGAATACTGCCTTTTGGGAAACTTTTATAAGCATTTTGTGTAATATAGCCAGCTTCTAAAATATTAAAAGGCGATACAGAATGCGAGATATCAACAATTCTAACATCGGGCAATTCACTATAAATAGCCCCTTTCGTAGCGCCTACAAAGTGATCTTTTTCTCCAAAATCAGTTGTTAAAGTTATTATCGCCATGGGCAAATTGTTGATATGTTTTTATCGTTAGGTCACTCAATTTTATGTATTTTTGAGTTTTAACATATATAGAGCAAACCTACATAAAATTTTGTTTTCATTTTTATGTTTAACATGAAAAATGTAGGTTCATGAAGACAAATTTATCAAATAAAAATAAAGGAATAAAAGTAATTGATCTTTTCATCTGTATAATCGTTATTTGATTAATTCTAACAAGAAATTTTAAACAAATTCTACGCCTTTGAACGAAATTATTATCGAACTTGAAGAAATTACTCCAAAAGAATTTTTTGGAGCTCAAAACACCAATATTGAACTTCTAAAAAAATATTTTCCTAAGCTAAAAATTGTAGCCAGAGGTAATAAAGTAAAAGCTTTTGGCGACGACGAATTACTCGAAGAATTTGACCGCCGAATGAAAATGTTGGTAAACCATTTTACAAAATACAATAAACTAGATGAGAATGTTATAGAGCGTGTATTAACAAGCCATAGCAGCGACGATTATTCCACTTCCGATTCTAGTGGCGAAGTTTTGGTGCATGGTGTTGGTGGCCGACTCATAAAAGCGCAAACCGCTAACCAACGTAAACTGGTAGAAAGTATGCGTAAAAACGATATGGTGTTTGCCATTGGTCCCGCAGGAACGGGTAAAACCTACACCGGTGTTGCCTTGGCAGTTCAAGCATTAAAAAATAAAGAGGTAAAACGAATTATTTTAACACGTCCTGCAGTAGAGGCAGGTGAAAATTTAGGATTTTTACCAGGCGATTTAAAAGAAAAACTAGACCCGTACATGCAACCGCTATACGATGCATTACGCGATATGATACCAGCCGAAAAACTGGCCATGTACATTGAAAATGGCACGATACAAATAGCGCCATTGGCGTTTATGCGTGGCAGAACTTTAGACAATGCTTTTGTAATATTAGACGAAGGCCAAAACACTACACACAACCAAATGAAAATGTTTTTAACCCGTATGGGTAAAAACGCTAAATTTTTATTAACCGGCGATCCAGGGCAGATAGATTTACCACGTCGTACTATTTCTGGACTTAAAGAAGCCCTGTTAATATTAAAAAATGTAGAAGGCGTAGGCATGATATTTCTAGACGATAAAGATGTTATTCGTCATCGCTTAGTTAAAAAAGTTATAGAAGCTTATAAAAGTATCGAGCACGCAGATTAGTTTTTTTAGAAGCTATTTCCGTTTGGAGTTCATCTTAAGCGCAGTCGAAAGGCTATATCTTTTTTTTGTGTCACCCTGAGCGCAGTCGAAGGGGTCATACTCAAAAAAAAGGATGCCGCTGCAACCGGGGCTAAATAGTAACCAGAGTTCAGTTACAGTTTGCAGCGTAAAACATATCAACGAATCAACAATTAAACTCATAAACAGTTAAACAAAAAAAATGAGTAACACAATAATAGATACCAATTTCAATTTTCCAGGACAAAAAAGTGTGTATAAAGGAAAAGTAAGAGAAGTTTATAACATCAACAACGAGCAGTTGGTTATGATTGCAACCGACCGACTTTCAGCATTCGATGTCGTGATGCCAAAAGGCATCCCCTACAAAGGGCAAATATTAAACCAGATAGCCACAAAAATGATGGCAGCAACCCAAGATATTGTACCAAACTGGTTAACCGCCACTCCCGACCCGAATGTGGCTGTAGGTCATTTATGCGAACCTTTTAAAGTAGAAATGGTAATTCGTGGGTATATGAGTGGGCATGCAGCACGCGAGTATAAAGCCGGAAAACGGATGCTTTGTGGGGTTGCAATGCCAGAAGGTATGAAGGAAAACGATAAGTTTCCAGAACCTATTATTACGCCAGCCACCAAAGCAGAAATGGGAGACCACGACGAAGATATCTCTCGTGAGGATATCTTAAAACGCGGTATAGTTAGTGAAGCCGATTATCTGGTTTTAGAAGATTATACCCGTAAACTTTTTAAACGTGGTAGTGAAATTGCCGCAAGTAGAGGCTTAATTCTGGTTGATACCAAATACGAATTTGGTAAAACCAAAGATGGCAAAATCGTGTTGATAGACGAAATACACACGCCAGATTCGTCTCGCTATTTTTATGCCGATGGGTATGAAGCAAGACAAGCTAAATGGGAAGCTCAAAAACAACTGAGTAAAGAGTTTGTTCGCCAATGGCTAATTGCGAATAATTTTCAAGGGTTAAAAGGGCAAACCGTTCCTTTTATGAGCGATGAATATATCGAAACTGTTAGCGAACGCTATATAGAATTGTATGAAAACATTACAGGTGAGACCTTTGTAAAAGGCGATGTAAGCAACATTCAAAAGCGTATTGAAACCAATGTATTAGCGTATTTAAAGAAATAGTAAACACGATCATATAAAAAAGAGGCTGTCTCGATTTTTTCAGACAGCCTCTTTTAATTTTTTAGGTTTTTACTTATCGATTAGAGTATAAATCCGTTTCGTTAATTTATATTCATCGATAAACGAATTTAGTTTTTAGGCTTCTAAATTAACTACTGTTCTGCCTTTAATTTGTCCTTTTAAAATAAGTGCTATGCTATTATCTAATTCGTTTAATGTTATTTCGTTGCATGTTTCTGCTAGTGTGTCTGGTTTCCAGTCGCTTGCTAATTTATTCCAAACTTGCGTTCTATAAGACATTGGGTAATTTTGCGAGTCTATGCCTATTAAACTAACACCTCTTAAAATAAATGGAAAAACGGTTAAATTAAGTTTTATGGAAGCCACATTACCACAGCTGGTAATAACGCCCATAGCTTGTGTTGTTTTAATCATGTTTTCGAGAATAACACCACCAACGGTATCTATACCACCTGCAAATTGTGGTTTTAAAAGCGGCTTATTGTCTAAAGCTTCAAATTCGTTGCGTGAAATAATAGTTTTAGCACCAAGTTTTATTAAGTAAGCAGTTTCGTTTTCTTTGCCGGTAATGGCAGCCACAGTATAGCCTAATTTGCTAAGTATCGATACACTTATAGCGCCTACACCTCCGGTTGCTCCAGAAACAACAATGGTTCCGGCTTCTGGTTTTACCAATTGTGTTAAACGTAACACAGACATTCCTGCGGTTAATCCGGCAGTTCCAAATATCATGGCGTCTTTCATACTAAGATTTTCGGGTAATTTTACTGCCCATGCCGCAGGTACTTTTGTGTATTGTGCAAAACCACCATCGGTATTCATTCCTAAATCGTAACTGGTTACAATTACTTTATCGCCGGTTTTAAAGGCATCTGATGTCGTTTCAACAACAATTCCAACAGCATCGATACCAGGTGTGTGTGGAAAATTCGGAGTTACCCCTTTATTACCAGTTGCCGATAAGGCATCTTTGTAATTTAAAGAACTGTAATGTATTTTTATAAGCAGCTCGTTAGATGCTAATGCCTCAAAAGGCATGTCTTTGATGCTGGTTTTAAAATTTTCTTCGACCTCTTCTACACGAAATGCTTTAAATGTTGATTCTATATTCATGATTCTATGTTATAACTTTTGTTTATTTTTGCGACAAAGTTCGATATAAATATATTGGTTTACAAGACCTTACAAATTGTGCCCATACGAACATTTTGTGCTATTTTGTGTATATACTGCGCATACAAAGGAAAAAAAATGAAAAAAAGTTATTGTCCGATAGATACTTTTATTAATTCGATTAAAGGAAAAAGAAAAGGCACCATTATTTTGCATCTGTGGCAAGGTGATAAGCGCTATAATGAACTGGTAAAACTCATGCCTGATATTAGTGAACGCATGATGACCAAGCAACTTAAAGAATTAGAGGCAGACGGATTAATTCACAGAACTGTTTTTCCTGAAGTGCCACCTCGAGTAGAATATAGTTTAACCGAATTAGGGCGCGATATTCGTCCGGTTTTAAAAGGTATGTACAAAGGTGGATTGCTTTTAGAAAGTACTATTGATGCTGAAAAGAATTGAAAAATCTTCTTAATGTTTTAATGATTTGCATCAATAATTAATACACTATTGTTAGGGTTTCTAAATCATTATTTCTGAATAAAGGCTTCAAACGCATCATTATAATAAATCGTAATTTCATCTCCCTTTGCAATAGTCGTTTTAGCAGCAAAAGTTTGGGTTAGATTTTCAAAATCGCGGGCAATAATTTCTGCATTGGGTTGCTTACTATGATTAAAAAAACTACCAGCATCACTTAAACAAATAGCATCATACTCGTCCGTCCAAGGAAATTGAAGGGTTGCCAGTAATTCGGGTAAATTTTCGTTTACGTGCACAGGCACCATATGGCTAATTACTAATACTGTACCTTTTTCTATGTTTTGTGTGGCAAATACGCCTTTGCCATGAAGTGGCGATTGTTTTATTTCTACCAAAGTGGTGCTAGGATTGTTCATGTTTAATTAAAGTTGACTGGCAATGTCTAACAAATATTTGTATCCTACTGCTATAGCAATGGCGATTCCAAAACTTAATAAGGTACCTATTAAAATATATTCGGTTAAGTTTCTGTCTTCAGTTTTAGTTAAATCTCCAAATCTAAAAATAGATTTTGCGGCTAATAAAAAACCAATGCCTGCCCAATAATTGATCACAATAAAGTAAAAAATAAACAAGCGTTCTAACATTCCAATGTACTTTCCAGCTTGGTTTTTAGACACATCTTTTATCTTCCATTTAGACATGAGTATTTTTATAATTATAGAAGATACGTGTGTAATTGTGACAATGGCTGTTATAAGCAGTAAGGATTGTGGGGTGTAAATAGAGGCAATTGCTATGTTAAACGGACTGTAAATTTGAATAACACCAAATATAACCACAAAATGTAGTAACTGATCTATAAAAAACAGGAGGCGCGCATTCGATTTCTTTTCTAAATGAAGTTTTACTACATCGATAATATAATGCGAAACAACAATAAGCATAATACCAAGCCAGTAGCGCATATTAAATTGCAGTGCTAATAACAATAACGCGGTATGGATTGCGATATGCCAATACAGATATTTAGATGCATGTTTGTTTTCTTTTTTGTGTTTAATCCAGCTATCGGGTTGAAATAAAAAGTCGCCCATTAAATGCGCCAAAATAAACTTTAAAGCGAGTGTTAGCATTTGTTTTTAATTTCGTGTTGATAGTAGTTTAGTAATTTCTGGATCTCGTAAAAACCACCTCTTTTTAAGCCTGTACTAATATTACTTTGTTTTTTATTGAGCAATGCTGCTAATTCTTGCTGGTTGCTTTCAGGTTTTGCTTCGAGGGCGGTTTTTATAATTAACGACGATGTTGGCGACCAATTATCCATAGTTAATGATGCCAGATCGAACATTAAATTGATGGTTTTATCAAAATCTTTCCATTCGGTTTTTATGGCAAGCGTTTGTTTTTTTAGATTTTCAAATGATTGGCCCGAATAAATAAAAGCGCTCCCGTTCGATTCCGTAATTTTTTCTGCGTGGTATGTTTTTTCGCCAATACCTATTGCAAGACGTACATCTAAGGGTTTAAATTGTTTGATGGCCGCTTTAATTAAGATGGCGGCATGTAGCGCATCTTCAGGTTTTATTTCTATTTGAAAGCTATCGCCTCTGTATATTTCCCAGGTTTTTGGCTCTGTACCAAAGCTGTTTAAAACCTTTTTTAGTATAGGCATCCAATGTTTCGCCTCTATATTCCTAGATTTGATAATATCTCCTGTAATAATGGCTACCATACATGCTTAATTTTTATAAATATATATGCTTTTTAGCATATAATCAAATATATATGCAATTTTGAATATAATTTTATTTATATGCGATTTTAAATCTATAGAAATCGCAACGCAATTATCGACGTTTTTTCTTGGTAACAGGTTTTGCTTTAATACGCACAAAAATTAATTTATGACGGCTTTTTGGGTTTTCGCGTTGCTCTAACTCAAAACTATCAATCGATTTTATTAAGGGCGTAAGTTTTTCAAAACCAAAATTTCTGGAATCGAAGTTAGGCTGTTTTTTTTGTAATAAACTACCAACATCGCCTAAAAATGCCCAACCATCATCATCAGAAACATCCGAAATAGTAGAGGCAATAAATTTAATATCTTTTGGGGTGATTTTATCGACACTATCTTTAGTAGCATCCACATCAATATTTTCTCTGTCGGTTTTATTTTTTAATATTTCAACATAAATAAATTTATCGCAGGCTACAATAAATGGGTTAGGGGTCTTTTTTTCACCAATGCCAATAACCAGCATGCCTGCTTCGCGCAACCTTACAGCCAATCGTGTAAAATCGCTGTCGCTTGATACCAAACAAAAACCATTCACTTTACCAGAATACAGCACATCCATAGCATCAATAATCATCGCAGAGTCGGTGGCATTTTTACCTGTTGTATAGCCGTATTGCTGAATTGGCGTAATGGCATTTTCGAGCAGAAGGTTTTTCCATTTTGATAAATGTGGTTTCGTCCAATCACCATAAATACGTTTAATAGTAGGATTACCATATTTGGCAATTTCCTCCATCATTTCTTTTACATGTGCAGATGGAATGTTGTCGCCATCAATAAGTACGGCTAAATTTATATTTGCATCCATGGTTTATTGGTTGTGTTTAATTTTATATATCGTAATTCCCAAAGTTACATTATTAAATAGATATAAAGATTGTTAAACCAAAATGAATGACATAATTTTAGTCTTTTTTGTTTGAATTGAGCTCGTTAACCAGAAAGTGATTTTTAGCGAGCCCATACATAATGAAAAAGCGCAAGCCAAACGACCTGCACTTTTAAGTTACTTTTTAAATACATTTAGAATGTCAACAAGTGTTTATTTCGCATAAGCGCCTGAAGAATATGTTAGCTCGTAGCTATGTGTGTAGATTTCAAAAACAATTCCGAAAGGGTCTTCAACATAGCACATTTTAAAAGGCTTGTCGTTAGGGTAGTATTCTCTAATGGGCATTCTTTGTTTTCCGCCATAAGCTAAAATTTTATCAATAAGTTCTTCAATATTTGGGTCTTGTACGCAAAAATGAAATAGACCTGTATTAAAAGGATTAAATTCAGGTGCTTCTTTAATTCCGTGTGGAAACGAAAACAATTCTACTCCAATTCCGTCTGAAGTTGCTAGATGAGCGATTTCAAATTCCATCCAATCGTTCCCAAAAACATCGATGCACATTTGACCAATAGCTGTTTCTGTTTCCTTTTTAATTTTTGAAGGTTCCATAATAACATACCATCCCATTACTTCAGAATAGAATTTTACGGCTTCTTTTATATTCGGAACTGTTATTCCAATATGTGAAAATGATTTAGGATACTCTTTAATAGTTGTCATAAATTATAAATTAGATTGCAAAATTAAGTATATATTTGCTTAATGGGCAATAACTTACTAAAAAGTAGTATAGTTACCTAAATGAGTAAAATGCTGATTATAAATAAATTGAATTGTAAATTATGAGTGAAGTTAATCACTGTCCGTTAAATTACACGATGAATTTAATAGGAACAAAATGGAAGCCTTTAATATTATTTCATTTATTAGAAGGCGATTTGCGTTCGGGAATATTACAAAAGAAAATTCCAGGTATTTCGAATAAAATGTTTACACAAACCGTAAGAGAATTAGAAAAGGACGGACTTATTTCCAGAAAAGTGTTTCCAGTGGTTCCCCCGAGAGTGGAATATGGATTAAGTAATCGAGGGAAATCTCTTGAAAATATTTTAAGAAGTTTGGATACATGGGGATCCGAAGATTGTCAGCATTAGTTGAAAATCTTCGGTCTTAAAGCTATTTTAAAATGGATAGGCGTACCCTAAATTAGCATACTTGCGTTTTACACAAAAGTAATACCATGTTCTGCACAAATAGCCGTTACTTTCTCGAAATCGGGCGGACCTGGAGGGAGTTCAGACAAGGTTTTAAACATGTGTTCTATCCCAGCAGGAAATGCAGACGTAATCATTTTAGCTTTTTCAGTCCCTACAACTTTCCAAGCATGAGGCACGTTTTTAGGAGCAAAAGCGACATCGCCAGCTTCTAACACAGTAGATGTGCCATCAACCATAATTTCTATTTTTCCTTTTATAACTCTAAATATTTCGTCCTCTAGTGTGTGAATATGAGGCGGAATACCCACTCCAGGTTCAACGTTGTCTACCCATTCTACAATTTGATTGTTAGTATCACTACCCACCAGTTTATGGGTTTGTATATCCCCAATAACATTTAATACCTTACCATCTTTATCTTTAATAATTTTTGGATTGGCATTTATTAAATCAGTTGATTTTACTGGGATTGTTTGGCTTTGAATAATTCCTGGAATTAAGGTAAGCCCTAGACCAATACTAGATGTTTTTAAAAATTGTTTGCGATTCATGATTTGTTTTTTAGCCAAATTATAACATAATAAGGCGTTGCACCATTAACAAAACGAGGTAAAACCTTAGAATTTTAAAGATGGACTAACTTATCTGAGTGCAGAAGGCGCAGTCCCGGTATGTTTTTTAAAGAAATAACTAAAATAATCAGGAGACGAGAACCCTAAGTCAAAACAAATTTCTTTAATGGTTTTATTGGTGAATTTTAATTCGTGTCGCGACCTCATAATACGTTGCTCTGTTATAATCTGCATCGCATTTACTCCCAAAACCTCCTTTACACATTCATTTAAATAACTGCTAGAAATATTTAATAAATGTGCATATTCATTTACTTCGTGTAATTCAAAAATGCGTTTATCTACCAATTTTTTAAACTTGTACACAATGTTTTTTTTCGAATTATTTTCATTAATAATCGATTTTATATTGCATTGTCCATCACAATACACAAAAAAGGTATTTAGTAAAGAAATGATAGCATCATCTTTATGTTTTAAATGAGAGCCTATTAATTCGTCAAGCATTTCTAAAATAGATTGAATTCTTTTCTCAATGCCTGGAGCAAGATTAATTTTAGGTATTTCATTTTTAGAAAAAAGTACCACTTCATTAATATGTAACTGACTTAATAATGGATTATTTAAAACCTCTTTTGGAAGGTAGAGCACATATCCAGAAGACGAGGTAATAGTTTTCTTTTTAATTTTCCATGCTATTTGGGGGTTTAAAAAGAATATGGAATTCGATATGTTTTTGTATGTTTTTTTATCAATTTCTATGGATGCTATGTCGTCCTTAATCCAACAAATAGAATAGTAATCACCTTTCTTTTTAAAAGTTGTTTTGTTGATAATTGGAGCTATGCTTATGGTGTTTGTGCTCATCTGATTATATGTCAATGAGTTAAATATAAATATTTTAAAATTGTTATAAAAATAAGCTTGAATATTTAATTGTTTTTTAATACTCGTCTTCGCTTTTGGATTAAAAGCAAAACAAAATTCTCCCCAATATTTAATGTCTTCGAAAGATGCTTGTTTTTCCTAAAGTTACATGTCAATACTAGCTGCTAAAAACAAATCAAAAACATTGTTTTATTTTTTAAAGAGGCTGGTTATTTTTCCTGAGAGGCTATAAACAAAGTGGTTGGTGCGCGCATAATGGAAAGAAATAAAACATACTACCGTAACAAATAATGCGGCGCCAAAAATGGCCTCCATTGGGGTAAACGACTGGTAAAAGAATTGTTTTAACCCGTAACCTGTAAAACTTCCATAAAGAAGAATAAAATGAATAACATACATGGATAATGTTTTTTCACCAATTCTAGAAATAATAGATTGTTTTAAGTAACGCTCGAACGTATAAAAAAGGCCGAATAATATTAATACATTACCCATTCGTATAAATAAATAATTAAAGTCGGCGCATCTGTATAATAAGTCGTAACCTGTAAGTCTGTGTAAATTGAAAAGTATTTTTGTTGAATAAAAAATTAAGATGCTACCCACGGTAAAAAATGTAATAATAGTAAGTATTTTAAACTGTTTTCTATGGGCGTGTCTAAAGAATACAGTTGATAGAAAAGCACCTGCTGCCGAGTAACCAAACCAAGGTAAAATGGTAAAAACAGACCCGTTAGCTTTGGTCATGTAATTAGCAAGAATCAATGGTAAATTGGTTATTTCTAGGTTTCTGTATAAAGGTTCAGATATAAAACAGGCAATACAAATACAAAATAGTACTATCGAAAATATGTAACTATGGTTTTTAAACAACGTATACAAACACACTAAAATAATAAGTGATAACCCAATACACTGCAATACGTCAATAACTAAAAAATAGGTATTAAAATAGCCGGTTAACCAGCTCCAAATATTAATACGTAAACTATAGCCAATTAAAAGTAATAAGCCTCCACGAAATAATCCTTTTTTAATACGGTCCTTATCATTGCCTTTTGCATTGGCACGCAATAACAAATAGGTAAAAACCAATCCGGAGATAGTAAAAAATGTTGGCGCTGTAATACCTCTAAAATAAGACCATACATTATAGGCTGTGTACGCTGAGTTTCTATAAACCGGGTCTATAAGTGTATCAATAAAATGACCCTGAAGCATCATTAATATGGCAAATGCTCGAACGGCGTCAATAAAGTATAAACGATTTGCTTGCAATACAATTTGGTTTGATTGGGTTAAATATACTTCTAAAATTTTAAAACATGATACAACAAAAATGATATATTTATAACATTATCGCAAGTTTCATGCATTTCTTTTTAAGAATCAGGGTTATTTTTTTTAATAAAAATTAGTAGATTTAGTAATTTAATTTTAGTTAAACACTAAGTATCAATACTAATAACCACCTAAAATTAAGGAATAGATTATTTTTTAAAATTGCTATGCTGTTAATAATAAAGGGTTACAAGGAAAAAAAATTATGTAAACGCGAGTAATTTATTAGTTTTAAACTAATGAAAATAGAAATATTATAATCTTTAAGACATATTGTATGAGTAATTACCACATTAAACATTTAGAAGAATACTATCAGGTTTATAGAAAATCTATAAGAGAGCCAGAAAATTTTTGGGAAGAAGTTGCCGAAGAGCATTTTATGTGGCGTAAAAAATGGGATAATGTGTTGAGTTGGGATTTTAGTAAGCCCGATGTAAAATGGTTTGAAGGTGCAAAACTTAATATTACCGAAAACTGTATAGACAGGCACTTGGTTACTCGTGGTGAAAAAACAGCTATTTTATTTGAGCCTAACAACCCTGAAGAGGTAGCAGAGCATATTACTTACAATCAATTGCATGAACGTGTATGTAAATTTGCCAATGTTTTAAAAGCTGAAGGCATTAAAAAAGGCGATAGGGTTTGCATTTATGTTCCTATGATTCCTGAATTGGCTATTTCTGTATTGGCTTGTGCCCGAATAGGTGCCATTCATTCCGTTGTATTTGCAGGTTTTTCATCTAAAGCCTTATCAACAAGAATTAATGATAGCGATTGTAAAATGGTTATTACTTCCGATGGTTCTTACCGAGGTTCAAAAGCCATCGATTTAAAAGGAATTGTTGATGAAGCTTTAGAAAAGTGTCCGTGTGTAAAAAGTGTATTGGTAGCAAAACGAATTCATTCGGATATTGAAATGAAAGCAGGTCGCGATAAATGGTTACAACCACTTTTAGATGAAGCCTCTTCAGATTGTAAAGCAGAAATCATGGATGCCGAAGACCCGTTATTTATTTTATATACCTCAGGATCAACAGGTATGCCAAAAGGTATGGTGCATACAACGGCTGGTTATATGGTTTATACAGCGTATACGTTTAAAAATGCATTTCAGTATAAAGAAAACGACGTGTATTGGTGTACTGCGGATATAGGTTGGATTACAGGACACAGTTATATCGTTTATGGGCCTTTATTAAACGGAGCAACAACCGTTATGTTTGAAGGGGTGCCACATTATCCGGATTTCGGACGTTTTTGGGAAATCATAGAAAAGCATAAAGTCAATCAGTTTTATACCGCGCCAACTGCCATTAGAGCTTTAGCAAAACAAGGCAACGAATTAGTTGATAAATACGATTTAACATCGCTTAAAGTATTAGGTTCTGTTGGAGAACCTATTAATGAAGAAGCATGGCATTGGTATAACGACAATATTGGTAAAAAGAAAAGCCCCATCATAGATACCTGGTGGCAAACAGAAACAGGTGGTATTATGATTTCTCCAATTCCATTTGTAACACCTACAAAACCAACTTATGCCACCTTGCCGTTTATTGGGATTCAGCCTTGTTTAATGGATGAAAATGGCAATGAATTAAAAGGGAATCAGGTAGATGGACGATTGTGTATTAAATTCCCATGGCCAAGTATTGCACGAACTATTTGGGGCAATCATCAACGCTATAAAGACACATATTTCTCAGCTTTTGAAAATAAATATTTTACAGGTGATGGCGCCTTACGTGATGAGGTTGGCTATTATAGAATTACAGGCAGGGTAGATGATGTTATTATAGTATCTGGTCATAATTTAGGAACGGCTCCAATTGAAGATGCCATAAATGAGCATCCTGCAGTTGCAGAATCTGCTATTGTTGGTTTCCCACATGATGTTAAAGGAAATGCTTTGTACGGATTTGTTATTCTAAAAGATTTTGGAGAAACACGTGTTCACGACAATTTGCGTAACGAAATTAATCAAATCATTACCGAGCATGTTGGTCCGATAGCCAAACTTGATAAAATACAGTTTACAAGTGGCTTACCAAAAACGCGTTCAGGTAAAATTATGCGCCGCATTTTAAGGAAAATAGCTTGTAAAGACATTAGTAATTTAGGCGATACAAGTACATTATTAAACCCAGAAGTGGTACAGGAAATTATTGATAATGCACTGTAAAAGTGTTATATTTATAAAGCCATAATTAATAGTTTAAATAGTATTTATTTATAAACATATGAATAAAAAAACGGGAATTATTTATTCTTCGGTAGACGGACAAACGCTGAAAATTTGTAACAAGATTAGAGATGAATTTCTTCAGAACAATAAGCATATAGAATTATACGCTATTGATGATTTTAATGAAGATGTAACCAATTTTGATTTACTTGTTATAGGAGCAAGCATTCGATACGGAGTTCATAACAAAAAAATAATTGATTTCATAAACACCAATAAAAAACAGCTTGATTCTATAAAAACAGCATTCTTTTCTGTAAATCTGGTAGCAAGAAAACCAGAAAAAAATGCCGCTGATACAAATCCGTATGTGATAAAATTTTTTAAAACGATTGATTGGACACCAACAAATGTTGCGGTATTTGCAGGTAAACTAGATTATAAAAAATACGGGTATTTTGATAGAATTATGATTCAATTTATTATGTGGATGACCAAGGGGCCAACTGATACTAATACGGAAATTGAATATACGAATTGGGAGCGTGTAAAAGAGTTTGGAATAGAACTACAGAATATGTAAAGTAATTAAAGAGGATTAAACCATGGACAATTCAAGAGTCTTTAAAATGTCGTTTGTAGGTGTGTGTCCGCACTATATAAGTAAAACCGAAAAAAAGGTCGTGCAAAACAGGAGGGAGAAGTAATAAAATGTGTGCAGGTTAACGGGATACAATCTAAAACACCCCGTTTCACATTATTTTTTAAGTAAATAGCCCCAGTTTAAGTGCTTGCGTTTATCTAAACGCGCCAGAATTTTTAAAAATACTAAAGCGGTAATTAAGGCATCACCCGTTGCGGTATGTCGGTCTACTATTGGTACGTTTAATTCTTTGCACAACTCGTCTAATGAGTGTGGTTTTAGGTTTTCCTGATAAATTATATGTTTAGATTTTTTATACAAGTAACCTGTATCTATAAATTTGTTTTTAAGTTTTCCTAGACCATGTCTTAAAAGCATTTCATTCATCATATTTTTGTCAAAATTGGCATGATGTGCAATTAAAATATCGTTTTTTACGTACAATAAAAAGGTTTTAATGGCTTCTAATTCCGATACTTTTTCGAGCATTCCTGTTTTCATTAAGCCATGAATTTTAACCGTTTCTGGTTTAAATATTTCTTGCTGTAAATAAAGTTCTAAGCTAGTATTTACCTGAATAATTTTATTTTTAAAAGACACAGCACCTATAGATAGTATGCGGTCTTCTTTAATATTAAATCCGGTAGTTTCTGTGTCGAAGGCTACAAAACGTGTTTCTTGAATGGGTGTCTCGTTTTTGTTTTCAAAACAGGCAAGATAGTCGTTCCAAAAATCTGGAAAGTTTTGTTTTTTCTTAAAGAACCGGTTGAAAAACATCTTAAATAAAGTTTTTTAAATCGAACCTAATTTTTAAAGTTTCCTGAACTTCATGAATGGGTTTAAAGCAGCGTTTTAATTTTAACTTCTCTTCCTTTGTTAAGGTTTCTAACTTTATAAATTTTCCAGAATCGTTATGCAACAAGCCTTGTTTCGTTTTAAATTTTAACAATGCTTTAAAAGCATACGAGCACGATTCGTATAATTCTTTGTTATTTGCTTCCAATTCGGCTAGTTTTTCAAAACGATCTGAGGTGTTGTTTATACCTTTAATTTTATGACTTAAAATAAGTAATCTGGCGGCATCAATTAATGGCATTAAGGCTCTGCTTTTTATATTGAAAAGGTCCTTTTGTTCGCCATTTTCTTCCACTAAAAATTGTTTAAAAAAGCCTAAAGGAGGCGGACTTTTAATTGCATCTTTGCCTAAAAATTTAAAAAATAAAGAGGTTTTACTCAAGGATTCGTATACAGAATCTGACAACTCGTCAACCAGATGCTTGATCGCCATAAACACAATTGAAATCAAAAAATATAGACGATAACAAAATCGCTTTTTCATCTGGTCTTAAAATCCAATGTTCAAATTGTTCTTTCCATTCAGTCAAATCGATTTACACCATTCAATATTGCGCGCCATCATATCGGCTTCGCAATATTCAAAGCCAATTTTATTTAACGATTTGGTAACCAATTTGCAAGTTCTAGAAAATAAGCCTGTGTTTCATGATACTCGTTTTCTGGAACATCTTGAAACACGATAGCATTGTCTTGGTCCGTAAAAAGTAATTGTTCTTTCCTGCCTTGACTTCCCAATGGTAACCAAGCAAACGAAACAGGAGGGGGCGTTGGCATTTTTTTTAATGCTATTTCTATCGCACTTATCGTCACAGCATCATTAATTTGAGAAATAATTTTTATAATGTGCGTTAACGGTATATTCTGTTCAAGATAACTTTTTAGCAACGATATTCGCTTTTATTCTGGCATCTCTTAATTTTTTGGTGCGTTTGGCACGTTTTATTTCTTTTAAAATTACTGCCGGATTATTTCCTAGTGTGACTAAAACGTCGTGATGCGTTAGTACACCAACCAACTTAGAATTAATCGTGCCGTCTTTTGTGATACATAAATGACCAATACTATGCTTAATCATTTGAAGTTGTCCGTCGGCAACGGTTAAATCTTTTTTATTGGTAATTACAGGAGAACTCATAACATTCGTTACGGGAGTGTCTATAGGAAATAAGCCAGTAGCAATTTTGTTTTTAATATCACTGTTTGTGATGATGCCAATAGGTTTTTTAGCCTCATCTATAACTATTATACAGCCAATTTTATGACTGCTCATTTTAACAGCGGCTTCTTTTAAAGATGATTTAGAATCGCAAGTTATTGGGTTTTTGGTGTAATTAGCTGTTTGAAAATTAACCATATCCTGCGAGCTATTGGGCAGGTAATCAACAAAAATCTTTCCTGTTTCTTCTGCTGTATAGGGGTCGTAGGCATTGGTTGCAAATGCCGTTATTAAAAATTTATAAACGCTGGCATTATCTTTTGTAACTTCTTGGAAGGTGTTAATGGGAATTGCATACACAATAGATTCTTCGTTAGCGGTTGCAGTAAGCTTATAATTTTCTTTTGCAATTAGTGGTCTAACGCCAAAAATATCGCCTGCATCACTTATATTTATAATTTCCTGCGTATTATTAGTGTTGGTATGAAACAGTGTAATAGCACCATTTCTAACCAAATAAAAATGTTCGTTATAAGCATCTCCTTTTTTAAACAACGTATCGCCTTTTTCTAAATAAATGATTGAAACTTCTTTCGAAATCTCGAATAAATCGTCATTTTTTAGAATATTAAATGGCGGGTAGAGTTTTAAAAAATCATAAACACGTTCTGCAATAGAATTCTTCATTCCATAAAGTTACATTACTTAATCTTGAAAATAAAGAATTAAATAAGTTTAAAATCTAGCAATAATTCCCCTTCAATAGATGCTTGTAAATGATCGCCTTTTACATTCAACCCAGCGCCTAATGCAGGCGTTCCAGTAAAAATAAGGTCCCCTGGTTCTAAAGTCATGAATTTAGAAACAAATGCAATAATTTCAGCAAAGTTATAAATCATAAAATCGGTGTTTCCAACTTGTTTTTGTTCGCCATTAATTACTAAATCGAAATTGATATTATTTAAATCGGGGAAGTTAGCAACAGGTTTAAATTTTGAAACTGGAGACGCTCCATCAAAGCCTTTAGCAAGTGTCCAAGGTCCTTTATTAGCGCGACTAGCAGCAAGTAAATCTTTAGCAGTATAATCAATGCCCACGGCGATTTCAGAAATGAAAGAGGTCGCGTCTTCTAACGAAATGTCTTTTCCTTTTTTACCAATTTTCGCAACTAATTCTACTTCATAAGCCAGTTCGTTTGTAACTGCAGGAAAAACAATATTTTCATTATTGCTTACCAATGTACTTTCTGCTTTTAAAAATATTAGTTGATCACCTGTTTTAATGGCACTAATTTCAGATTTATCGCTCACGTAATTTTTTCCAATTCCAATAATTTTCATGGTTATGTTTAATTTAAAATGATTAAGCGGTAAATTTAGTGATTAGGTGTTTAATATTAAACTAAATTTAACTTTTAGTACAGAATAATTTCGTGCTATTTTCGTAACTTCATCACTTGTAAAATACAGGGTGCTCTGAGGAAAATTAATGCTTATGCAGTACTGGGAGTTGGAACGACATTCAAGGAATTACCTGTATTTAAAAGTGAAGAGTTTAAAATGGAAGATGTAAATAAAGCAATAAAACATCTAAAAGAAGGAAAAGCACGATTTAGAATTGTGCTAAAAGCTTAAAAAAGTAATTAAAAATTATCAAAAATGGCAAAATCACACGACGCAAAGAAAAATGTAAAAAAAGAGCCGCTTTTATCAGCAAAAGAAAAAAAAGCAGCGAAACTTGCTAAAAAAGCAAAACGCGATTAATAAATTCAAATTATTGCGCATTAAAACCACTTCTAGTAGGAGTGGTTTTTTATTTAAATCCATTAAGTAGAATACAAGAATAAGAATGATTATTTTTGCATTTCATTTTTATAATCAAGACATTTTTCATGCGACATTTAAAAGAAACTTCAAAAACAAAACCAAAAGTTACCATGGTACAGGCTTTTAAAACCATTATTTGGCCACGGCGAAATTTGGTATTTATTGGTTTGTTTTTAATTGTAATAAAAAGTTTGTCTGGTTTGGTATTGCCATGGCAGAGTAAAGTGCTTTTAGATGAAGTAATACCCAATAAAGATTTTGGGCATTTATATAGTCTTATTGCCATAGTATTAGGGGCTATATTAATTCAGGCTGTAACCTCTTATTTACTAACCAGTATTTTAAGTGTACAGGCGCAGTATTTAATAAGTGAATTACGAGCTCAGGTGCAAAAAAAGGTATTGTCGTTACCAATAAGTTTTTTTGATAATACCAAGTCTGGTGCCTTGGTTTCTCGTATTATGAGTGATGTTGAAGGTGTAAGAAATCTTATTGGAACAGGTTTGGTGCAATTAGTTGGTGGTACTTTTACAGCCATTCTTTCTTTAATTATTTTAATAAATATTAAATCCATGGATGACACTATTTGTGTTCGTGCCGCTTTCTATTTTTGGTTACATTGCCCTTAGGGCTTTTAAATACATTCGACCTATTTTTAGAACACGCGGAAAAATAAATGCAGAGGTTACCGGGCGTTTAACAGAAACATTAGCAGGGGTTCGGGTTATTAAAGCTTTTAATGCCGAAGAACAAGAACAATTAGTGTTTGAAAAAGGGGTAGAAAAATTATATCAAAATGTAAAAAAGAGTTTAACAGCCACAGCATTTATGACCAGTTCTTCAACCTTTTTAATTGGGGTAGCAACCACAGGAATTATGGGTATTGGTGGTTATTATATGATTCAAAGTGAAATGACTACGGGTGATTTTTTATTCTTCACCTTAATTCTAGGTTTTATGATTGCTCCAATTGTTCAAATGAGTAATATTGGAAGTCAGCTTACCGAAGCTTTAGCAGGTTTAGATAGAACAGAAGAGCTTATGAATATGACTGCAGAAGAAGATAATGAAGAACGTACGATTCATTTAAAAGATATTAAAGGCGACATCTACCTTTAACGATGTGTCCTTTTCTTATGAAGAAGGAAAAGAAGTACTGCACAATATCAATTTTAAAGCGCCTGCAGGTTCTGTAACCGCCTTGGTAGGAAGTTCGGGTTCAGGAAAATCGACCATTGCAGGGTTATCGGCAACGTTTTTAACGCCTAAATCTGGAAAAGTAACCATCGATAATCAAGATTTATCGAAAGTTAAACTAAGTAGTTATCGAAAGTATTTAGGTGTTGTTTTGCAAGATGAATTTTTGTTTGAAGGTACTATAAGAGAAAATATCATGTTTCCAAGACCCAATGCATCAGAAGCCGATTTGCAAAACGCCGTAAAAGCAGCTTATGTAAATGAATTTACCGATAGATTTGACGATGGTTTAGACACCTTAATTGGAGAACGTGGTGTTAAATTATCTGGCGGTCAGCGTCAGCGATTAGCCATAGCACGCGCCATTTTAGCAAATCCAAAAATTATTATTTTAGATGAAGCTACTTCTAGTTTAGATACCGAAAGTG
This sequence comes from uncultured Flavobacteriaceae bacterium, assembly GCA_963704215.1. GTDB lineage: Bacteria > Bacteroidota > Bacteroidia > Flavobacteriales > Flavobacteriaceae > Mariniflexile. The sequence continues at coordinate 85,787 of CAVPHK010000006.1, read as the reverse complement.
AAGCGTTGATTCAAAAAAGTTTAGCAGAATTAATAAAAGACAGAACAACCATTGTTATTGCGCATCGATTAAGTACCATTAAAAAAGCAGATCAAATTTTAGTTATCGAAGCGGGTCATATTGTTGAACGTGGTACACATAACGAACTTATTGCTTTAGAAGGCCGCTATTTCGATTTGTATACCTATCAAGCGAAAATTTAATCAGTTTTAAAATCTGCTGGTGTTAGCATATTTGTAGGTGTAATGTGTTTCAGTTTATTATATTTGTTTCAAAAAAAAAGATGAAAAAGTTTATTTTACCAGTTGTTTTATTAATATTGATATCATGTTCGTCAAACGATAGCGTTAAAGATTATACACAAGCAAACGAACAAGAAATTCTAGAGTATATCAGTGCTAATAATTTACAAGCACTTAAAAGTGATTCTGGATTATATTATATTATAAATGAACCAGGAACAGGCGATCAACCGTCAACAAGTTCAAATGTAACAGTTGCTTATAAAGGCTATTACTCAAATGGAACGGTTTTCGACCAAAGCGACGAAGAAGGCATTTCTTTTAATTTAAGAGGTGTAATAGCAGGATGGACAGAAGGAATAACTTATTTTAAGGAAGGCGGAAGTGGTGTACTTTTAATCCCTTCGCGTTTAGCGTATGGCTCCGACGATTATAGAGGAATTCCAGGAGGGTCTGTGTTAATTTTTGACGTAACACTGATTGCTGTTAACTAATTGATATAGCTTACTTACAAGTATTTAAATATGACGATTGAACCCTTATTAAAATACATGAGCGACTACATTAGTTTAACTAGTGAAGAAATTGCTTATTTAGAATCTAAAATTTCTGTTAGAAGCTATTTAAAAGGGCAATACATTGTACAACAGGGCGATGTGTGCAAATATTCATGTTTCGTATTGTCTGGTTGCACTAAAACATTTTATGTTGACAGCGATGGTCAAGAGCATATATTAATGTTTTCTATTGAAGATTGGTGGACCTCTGATATGGGGAGTTTTGTAACCCAAACGCCAGCCGATTTTAATGTACAATGTATAGAAAATACAGAATTGGTCATGTTTTCGTATGATACCATTGAAGATTTGTATAGAGAAATTCCGAAACTGGAACGGTTTTTTAGACAAATTATCGAAAAAGGATTTGCTGCAGCCCAAAAACGCATTGTTCGTAATTTTAGTCTTTCAGCTAAAGAACAATACTTGTATTTTAGAGAACAATACCCGAAAATAGAACAGCGCATTCCGCAATATATGGTGGCATCCTACCTTGGCATCACGAAAGAGTTTCTAAGTAAAATTAAAAGTCAACTCATCTTTGAACAATAAATGTTAAACTAGTTTAACTTTATTTAATAAACTACTTCATTTTATAGTTCTGTTTTCTTCTTCATCTTTGTATCATCTTAAAAAAGTAAAATTTATGATTATCTTGAAGGAGAATAAAAGTGCTATTAAAAGTATTATTTTAAAAGTATAGTACTTGAAGTTTTCTAAAAATAATATCAAGGATTACATTAAAATTAAAAACAACAATAATTAATAACATGAAAAACACAATGAAAAATTTAGCAATCATAGCTTTAATAGCTTTTACAACGGTATCATTTACCAAAATTACAAATGATAAGAAAGAAATTAAAACAGACAAGAGTAAAGTGGTTTGGAAAGGATACAAAGTAACAGGATCTCATGAAGGTACTATTGATATTAAGTCTGGTTTTTTATCATTTAATGAAGGTATATTAGTTGGAGGTGAGGTTGTTATAGATATGACTACTTTAGGAAGTACAGATTTACAAGGTGAATACAAAGGGAAACTTGACGGACATTTAAAATCGGACGATTTCTTTGGTGTTGAAACTCATCCAACCGCAAAATTAGTTTTTACAAAGGTAACCGCATCAGGAAAAAATGCTTTCAGCGTTACGGGAGATTTAACCATTAAAGGAAAAACACACCCAATAACTTTTATGATGTCTATTTACGGAAACAAAGCAACAGCATCTTTAAAGATAGACAGAACAAAATACGATGTACGTTATGGGTCTACAAGCTTTTTTGATGGCTTGAAAGATAAAGCTATCTACGATGAATTCGATTTAGTTTCAGATTTAGAATTTTAATTAATAGTGACTGATCAAAGAAAGGGACATTCCATGGGAGTGTCCCTTTTTTGTTCTTATTAAAGCCCCAATGCTTTTTTAAAAGAGTATATTTGTGACTCTAAAAAATACTATGTCATTTAAAAAATTAATAGAACCGCTTAAAGATGCGCTTAAAGCTCAAGGAATAGAAAAGCCCAATGCGCTTCAAACAAAAGTTTTATCTAAAATAAAGAGCGGCGCAAGCTTATTTATTATTGCGCCAAAAAATACGGGTAAAACAACAACTCTTGTTATAAGTGTTATTAATAAATTAAAAGAATCATTTGAAGATGCACCACGTGCATTAATTTTTGTAAAAGATAAACAAGCAGCTTTAGAATTGGCAGATATATTTAATCTGTACAAGCGCGGTACCGATTTGCGCGTTTATTGTGCTTACGAAGAGCATAATATTGAATTGCAGCGTGAAGAGTTGTATCTAGGTACTGATATCGTAATAGCATCTCCAAAACGTTTAAATAGAATCTTTTATTTAAATGGCATAAATCTTAATAAACTACAAATGTGTATTGTTGAAGACGCTGAGTTTTTATTCAGAAATAACAATTTTGCAGAAGTGACAAGAACACCAGAAAGTATTGGTAAATGTCAGTATCTTGTATTTTCAGATCACTTCGATAACCGCTTTGAGCGTTGGGAAGAATCTTTCATGTTTCTTGCTCAAAAAGTACTTTTTAAATAACAAATCTTACATTTTTTTCAATTTTCTGCTATTCACAGTATTTGGTTTTGTTTTAATCTGATGCTTTTGAATATTTTTCTTATTTTTAGGGGGTAATTTTTTTTATAAAATTAATATTTTACATTCTTTTGTTTAAATCTATCAACAACGAGATTATAATAAAAGGGCAAATGGTATGTTGCTTTCTTTTATTAAGCTTAACAACGTTATATGGTCAAAATTCAACCGGTCATAAATATGTGCGTTTTGTAGATTCTGCTAATGTTCATGTTGAGAATTCGCTAACAAAAGCTCAGTCTTTCCTCGATTCTATTCCAACTCCCATAGAAAAAACAATACAAGGGCGTGTTGCAGATTTTTATGCTGTACAAGCACTAATTCAAAGCGACAATGGTGAGTACGCCAACTTATATCAGAGTTATATTTTAGCCTTAAACTATGCCGAAAAGGAAAAAAACTATCGCGTTGGAGGGAGGGCATGTATAGAACTGTTTTCCAATATCTATTTTGTTAAAAAGGATCAATCAGCTTTTAAATACTTAGAAAAAACAAAAGAGTTTTATATTCTCGACAATTATCAAAATGGTTTATTAGAAATAGAGCAGATGTATGCGTATGTTAAGTATTTAGATCATGAGTATAAAAACTGTAATGATTTATTATTACCACATTTAGAAAAATATAAAAGGGTAAAAGATGATGCCTATTATTACATGTTTGCAAATTATATGCTTACAGAAAATTACATAAAACTTGATGAGTTTAAAAAAGCTCGTGCTAGTTTTAAGGAATTTCAATCATTAAAAAACAACCCAACTATTGTTAAGTACAATTACTTTTCTTTTGAAGCTGGAATCTATTTAACCTATGCCGAAGCATATTCAAAAAAAAAGCAAACAGATTCTACGTTTCATTATTTAGAGAAGGCCACCAAGCTTAGAGCATATATGGGGAGCGATTTGGCAAGAGAATATATTAGTTTAAATGCCGATTATTATAAAAACACAGGAAACATTGACCAGGCAAAAATTTACCTCGATTCTTTGAATGTTTTTGAAAAGGAAATTTTTAAGAATATGGTAGACGCCAGTTATGAATTAAATACCCCATTAATAAAGGCAGAATTGAATCTCGCCTCCGAAAAGGATAAAAAGTTTTGGATTACAATATTCTCTCTGTCCTTATTTTTCATGCTTATGTTTTTAAGTATACGGTATGTTTTTTTTGTTAAAAAGCACAAGATAAAAGTGCGCGATTTTGATGATGAGATTAGTAATTACGACTATTTAAAATCTAACAATGAAAAGCTCACAGGAAAGGTTCGGGGTTTAGAAGAGTTTATTGCAAACTTAAAAAATGAGATTAAAGATATATCGTTAATTCATGAGTTGCCCTATCAGAAGGAACGCATTAAAGAATTATATAAATCTGTACATGTTAATTCGTCTACACTTTTAGACAAGAGCGAAAATCATATTGAATTAGTGAACGAGCTAAACGTTCAATTTTTTAAAGAAATTAAAATAAAGTATCCTCAATTAAACGACTCAGAAATAATTACCTGTTATTATTTGTTTATGGATTTTAAAAATAAAGAAATTGCGCTGTTTTTAAATATGTCTGTTCGGGCTTTAGAAAGTAAACGTTATAGAATAACAAAAAAAATAAAATTAAACACCAAAAAAACAACATTGTTAGAACACTTACAAGAAACTTTTGGGCGTCAATAATTTTGTGCAATGATATGTGCGAAAACGCTGATTATTCAATTATGCCGCGGTTTTTCATCGATTTGCGTAGTAAGTGCGTATCTATAAATTCGGTGTTATTAATTTAAATGAAGCATATTTGCACTGCTATTAATCATTGACTGATTTTTCAGTAATATATAAACTTTTGTTTTCTAGTGGTTGGAGTTGTTTAATTTATTAAACAAAAAACAAAAGTAATTATTGACAAAAAATTGGTTTTAGGGATGCGAAAGGAGTCTTTTATAAAGGCTCCTTTCTCTATTTAAAATACATGCAATTTTGATGTGTTTTTAATTGAAGAAAAGGAATATTAGGCTTCCAGGTAATTAATTACTTCATGATGTTTTCCAAAACAATGCTGTAATAGGGTTTGTTTGAAGGCACAAAATGATTGTCTATACCAATATTGTCTAATAAGCTATTTAAATTCTTTAAACGAAACTAATTTTAAAGCTTCAACTTCTTCTTCTTGTGGAAGTTAATTTTGACAGAGGTACTGTAATTTCAGCAATAAAGGTGTTGTGAAATTCATTGTCAAATATGCCATTGTCATACGATTGGAAACATTGGAAAACACCAATGAGTTGTAAATCATTTTCAGAAATGGTTATACCAATTTCTTCTTGCGCTTCTCTAATAGCGGCTTGTTTTGGGGTTTCGCCAGCATCAATATGTCCAGCAACCGAGACATCCCACATGAGTGGACAAATGCTTTTTTTGCAGAACGTTGTGATAATAAGATGACCTCCCCTTGTTTATTGTATAACCAAACATGAGCAGTATGGTGGTAATAACCCTTTTGATGGATTACAGACTTTAACTCTGATCTACCAAGTGGGGTTACCATATTTATCTACAACGTCTATGTATTCGTCCATAATAAATTATAAAAACGTCATTGAGAGGAAGTATGACCGAAACAATCTTTTGAAACAGAATTCAAATTAAAGATTGCTTCACTACGTCTCGCAATGACGTTATAAATTAAATTTTATTTAAAATAACTAAAAGACTCGCCATCTTTTATGTTAAGTAAGCTTTCGTAAATAAGTTTAATAACATTTTCAACATCGTCTCTGTGCACCATTTCTACCGTAGTATGCATGTATCGAAGCGGTAACGAAATAAGTGCAGAAGCTACGCCACCATTGCTATAGGCAAAGGCATCGGTATCAGTTCCTGTAGCTCTAGAGAGGGCATTTCTTTGAAAAGGTATTTTTTTAGCTTCGGCGGTATCGGTAATTAAATCGCGAAGTTTTTGTTGTACTGCTGGCGCATACGCAATTACAGGGCCTTTACCCATTTCTAAGTCACCTTGTACTTTCTTTTCAATCATTGGTGTTGTGGTATCGTGTGTTACATCGGTAACAATGGCCACATTAGGTTTTATGGTTTGTGTAATCATTTCTGCTCCACGTAAACCTATTTCTTCTTGAACGGCATTAACAATATACAATCCGAATGGTAAGGTTTTTTTGTTTTCTTTAAGTAATCGTGCCACTTCGGCAATCATAAAACCACCCATGCGATTATCTAAGGCACGACAAACAAATTTATCGCCGTTTAAAATATGAAATTCATCTGGATACGTAATAACACAACCCACATGAACTCCTAATTTTTCAACATCTTCTTTGGTTTTGCAACCGCAATCAATAAAAATATTATCTGGTTTTGGTGCTTCTTCTTTCGCTTTATCGCGGGTATGAATTGCAGGCCATCCAAAAACACCTTTTACGATGCCGTTTTTTGTGTGAATATTTACAATTTTACTCGGTGCAATTTGGTGGTCGCTGCCGCCATTTCTAATCACATAAATTAAGCCGTTGTCTGAGATGTAATTTACATACCAGGAAATTTCATCAGCATGTCCTTCTATAACAACTTTGTATTTCGCTTTTGGGTTAATAACGCCTACTGCAGTACCGTATGTATCTGTAATAAATTCATCTACATAAGGTTTTAAATAATCCATCCACAGTTTTTGCCCTGTCCATTCGTAGCCTGTTGGTGCGGCATTGTTTAAATATGATTCTAAAAAGTCCATCGACTTTTTGTTTAAAATGCTCTTCATTGTATTGTGTTAAAGTTTTGCACTAAAATAATAATATAAATAGAAAAAAAATGTTTTTAAGATTGTAAATTGTTAATTTTGAATGATTATTGCTCCAATAGTTTTATGAAGAATTTAATTGTATTTCTATTTATAATATTTACTGGCTGTTTGTATGCTCAAATAAAAGATGAGGATAACGAAAAGGTAGATTACGACTATATGTTTATAGAGGGTGATTCCATTCCTCAAAAGATTGTAAACCTGAATACGGTTTATATTCTTACCGACATGAAATTTGCCAGTAGGGAAGATAGAGTGCGTTATTTGATATTACGCAGAAAGACCCTCAAGGTTTATCCTTATGCTAAATTGGCTGCAGAACGTTTAGATTCCTTAAACACGCGTTTAGAATCTATGAAAAAAAGAAGTGATAAGAATCGTTACACTAAAATTATTCAGAAATATATCGAAGGAGAGTTTTCAGATGAATTAAAAAAATTAACCCGTACCGAAGGGCAGATACTGGTTAAATTAATACATAGGCAAACGGGAAAGACAACGTTTGGATTGGTTAAAGAACTGCGGAGTGGGTGGAGAGCTTTTTGGTATAATACAACAGCGAGTATGTTCGATATATCATTAAAAAAACCATACGACCCAGTTAATGTTTATGAAGATTATCTTATTGAGGATATTTTACAACGAAGTTTTAAAAACGGTTTAATTGTGAGGCAAAAGGCTGCTATTGAGTATAATTTCTACGATTTAACAGATATTTGGCTAGATAAAAACAGAAAAAAATAGTGACAGAATTTAAACAAACACCATTACAAGAGCGACTTAACGCTATCACGCATGCCATAGGTGCCATTTTTGGTGTATTAGGTTTAATTGCACTCATTATTTTTAACAGTTATAAAACATCCTGGAGCTTATTTAGTGTTATTGTTTACGGAATGTCTATCATTGTTTTATTTACGGCATCGGCGTTATATCATTCTGTCAAGGATGAGGAGAAAAAACATTACTTCAGAATTATAGATCATATTAGTATTTACGGACTTATCGCTGGTACGTACACACCCGTACTTTTAATTACCTTACATGAAAATTTAGGATGGACACTATTTTACATTGTTTGGGGTATAGCGGCTTTTGGTGTTATTTTAAAATTGTTTTTTACAGGTCGCTTCGAAATTTTTTCAACCCTGTTGTATTTGGTAATGGGCTGGTTAATTATTTTCGATTTTACAACCCTATACGAGGCCATGGATAGCAACGGGGTATTATTACTGTTTGCGGGTGGTTTAGCCTATACAGTTGGTATTATTTTTTATGCCATTAAAAAAATACCTTATAATCATGTAATTTGGCATTTGTTTGTGCTGGCAGGCGCGATGTTTCATTTTTTTATGATTTTCTTTTATGTCATTTAATATGAAACAAATGAAGCTTGCAATTAGTGAGGACGATTTTAAAAAAATCTCCGAATTGGCAGATATAATTTGGCGCGAACATTACATAACAATTATTAGTGAAGCGCAAATAGATTATATGTTAGATGCGTTTAATTCACCCGAAGCCATCAAATCTCAAATTAATCAAGGGACACTATTTTATATTATTAATTACCAAGATATTCCTATTGGCTATGTAGCAGTAAAAAAGGAGACAGACTTTTTATTTCTAAGTAAATTATATGTTTTAAGCGGTTATAGAGGAAAAAAAATTGGGAAGGCTGCGATGCAGCATGTTAACGATCTTGCACAATCATTTAAGTTAAAAGCGATTAGATTAAATGTAAATAGGTACAATACTAATTCCATTCTGGCATATGAAAAATTAGGTTTTGTTAAAACAAAATCCATAATTACCGAAATTGGAAATGGATATATTATGGATGATTACCAAATGGAGAAGGCAACATAATTAATGATTTAAAAAACTTTTAAACGTACTTCCCCAATTATTGTTATTCGTGTTATTTTCTGTGCCTTCGTTAGTTAATAAGCTGTTTTGATCATACGTATTTCTATTAAACAACCAAGCTAAAGTAATTGTATTTGTTTCGCTTGTAGCAGACAAAATAGCATCAACGGGCATTAATCCACTCGCATTTATCACACCAACTTCACCAAATATAAAAGCGAATCCAGCATCATTTAAATTTGCTATACGTATTTTTATACCTGATTGTGTTGTGTTTAAAAGCCACTTCTCGTAGGCGTGAATATCAAAAATAATATTCGTTCTTTTTTCTAAAAGCCATTTACCTTGTTCTAAAATTGCAGATTCCGATTGTCCCTGCTCATTTCCAGGTACAACTATAATATTGTTAAAACCATCAACACTTCGTAAATTGTCTACCATATCAATTTGGTCACTTAGCCATAAATAATGAGTGTAACTGTTACTGTTATTAAAATGATAAGGCTCATTCCAAACTTCAATCCAAACATCGGGTTGATTTTTAAATTGCTCAGCAATAGCGCGCATTTTAATTTTATATGATTCATAAAAAGTTTGTGATGTAGGGTTTAGCCCAGTAAATAATATTTGACTACCACTTTGATCTACCCATCCAAAAGGACAAAGTATTGTCACTATACCGTTTTCTCTATTAAAATTAACAATGGTTTGCAGAGCATGAAGATAAGATCCTGTGACATCTTGAATAGGATTGCCTTTAATGGGTTGTTCTCTTAAATTTCCAATAAATTCTCGAACAATTTTTATATTCCAAGTTTTTACTAATTCTCCGTTAGAAATACCAAAAGTATTAAGGGTATTCACACCATTAGCCGTAAAAGCAACATTATTTCTTTTTATAGTACTACCAACAACTTCAAATTCATTTACATAATTGGGTTCAACATTTTCATTATTACATGCCCATAATGTTAAAGAAACTATCGCTAAACTTGCAATTATTATTTTAATTGATGGCTTCATTCTGTTATTAGAACTTAAGTAATTCTAAGTGCCATTTTATTATTTTTTCAATTTACTTACATCAATTTTAAATAAATCGGCGGCATTTTTCCATAAAATCAACTCCTTTTTATCTTCCGGTAAATCGAGTTGATTCATAAATTTCAAATAAGAATCCATATTCGAAATAGGCCAATCGGTACCATATAATAAATAGTTAGGGTCTCCAGCATACGAGATCATTTCTTCAATTTCCTTTTTCATGAAGCGTTCAAATTTTTCAGAAAAATTCCCAAGTACCAATCCAGAAATATCGGCGTACACGTGTTCGTTTTTGTAAACGACTTCCATACAATCGCGAATCCATGGGTTTCCTACATGGCAAATAACAATTTTCATTTTAGGATAATCTACCGCTAAATCGTCAATATGCAACGGATGCGAATATTTCACCTTTCCTGTTGGTGCATAGGTATCGCCCGAATGAAACATTACTGGCACATCATATTCGGTAGCCATATCATAAAACACTTTTAAGCGACTGTCGTTTGGATAAAAAGGTTCATATCCAGGGTAGAATTTCAAGCCTTTTATTAACTTCTGGTCTAAAAAGCTACTAATTTCTATAATGTCTTTGTAATTGTAATTAAGGTAACTAATACCTGCTACCACCCCTAAATTATCATAGCCTTTTATGGCTTCTACCACTTGTTTGGTACTTGGTCTGTGTTCGTTAACCTTGTAGGATGTTAACACCAACGAATAATCTACCTTGTTTTTTTGCATGCTATCGGTAAGCTCGTCTAAGCAACCTTTTAACGAAATTACACGGTCTTCGTGGTAATTATTAATATGGGTGTGCATGTCTATAATCATGGTAAATATGGTTTTAATTAGTGTTCAATTACATCTTTGTATTCCTCAAAAAATGCTTCAAAAAGCATCATTTTTTCATTAAAAAACTCCATAACGTCGCGCCATGTGTTTTTGTTATGAATAGATACTTTCTGGTCTAAAATAACATAAATTCTAGAAATTTCTTTTTCATTTTCTAAAAAATATGCTTCTTCAAAAATAGCATCGGGTAAAAAATCATCAAGAATAATAGATTTTAAAGCAACCAGTTTTTCCCAGTATTTTATTCTAAATTCTAAATCGTCTTCCAAATCTAAAGCCACTAAAGCTGTTTTGGTATCAAAATGAAATTTAAACGAGAACCCTTTTAATTTTGTATCATATAAAATCCATTTCCGTGGAAACGATTTCCCAAAGCTCGTCCAGAATTCTTGTCGTAATATGCGCGATTCTTCTTTGCTAAACATGTTTTTAAGTATCAAACTATCAAGGTTTCAGAGACTCAAAGTTTTAAAGTTTAATTTTGCCTACAGCCTACAGCCTACAGCCTACAGCCTACAGCCTACAGCCTATACCTATGCCTAAATTAAATAAGCAACTCCAACGCCCAAAACTATGGAAATAAACTTAGAAAAATTGAATTTATGACCTTCGGCACTTTCAAATAAAATGGTTGTTGAAATATGAAAAAAGATACCTATCACAATGGCATTTAGTATTTGCGAATAGTCAGCAACGGCTTCCCAAGTGTTACCTAAAAACGTTCCCAACGGCGTCATAGCAGCAAATACTAATAAAAAAATCGCAATTTGTGGTTTACTGTAGTGCGACTGAAATAAAAACATGGTAATTAAAGTTGCAATAGGAATTTTATGCACCAAAATACCATACACCATATCGTTATGGTCGTGTATAGAAAAGCCTTCTAAAAAGCTATGAATACACAAACTTATAAACAACGACCACGGAAAAATACTACTGTGGCTATGTATATGTACATGCCCGTGTTCGGCACCTTTCGAGAATAGCTCTAAAATAAGTTGCAGCATAATACCGCACATAATTATAAGTCCTGCCAATTTGGTATCCAAATGTTCGTAAACTTCGGGTAACAATTCAAAAAGCGTTAAGGCTAATAAAAACGAGCCACTAAAAGAGAGTAGGAGTTTGATGTTCCAGGATTTTTGTTTTTGGGTAATCATTGCCAAAAAGAATCCAGCTATAACAGCAACTATGGGAAAAATAAATTTATACATTTAATATATAATAAAACTCAAATTTAAATATTTAATTTGTTCTCGAAACATCAAGATGCACCATCGAAACACTCGAGTTGGTAACTTTTTAATAACATCTTGCCGCAACAGTAAGCAAATAAAATGTCTATGTATTTACCTATTTAAAAATCATCACTAAACGTTCAGATGTTTTGGGGTTAAACTTACGCAATTTATAATCACCAAATACATCTAATAAATAAACATCTGCCTGCTCAAAAAGCGCTTCAAAATCGGCTAAAGTAAAAGCTCTTACACGCTCCTGAAATTTATAATCTTCACCCTCGGCTGTAAAACTAATATCTTTAATAATGTAGCCATCAGCCACATAGCGTTTTAAATTAAAATCAATACCATCAACTGTTTTAACTTCTTCGGGCACTAAATTATCAATAACAAGTTCACTATTCATAAAATCAATCACCCCAAAACCAGCGTCGTTTAAGTCTGCTTTAATCGCTTTTATGGTATTTAAATTGTCTTCATCTTTTTCAAAATACCCAAAACTGGTAAACAAATTAAAAACGGCATCAAAGCTGTTTGTTAAATGGTTTGCACATATCATGAACCTCAAAATGCAGGGTGTCGTTTTCAAATTCTTTGGCGTATGTAATGCTGCTTTCACTCAAATCGGCACCAGTAACATCAAACCCCAACGTATTTAAGTAAACCGCATGTCTGCCTCTGCCACAAGCCAAATCGAGTATTTTGCCACCTTCTGGAATATTCAAATATCCGGTAAGCGTATCCATAAAATGTTGTGCCTCGGTATCGTCTCTGTCTTTGTATAAAATATGGTAAAATGGCGTGTCAAACCAAGAAGTAAACCATTTAGAAGTATCTTTATTCATATATTTTTTTGGAGGTTACCCCGAAAAGGGGTCAGGCTTTTCGCTATATCTTTCTGCGAAGCAGTCCCGAACTTGTTTCGAGATCTCACTATCAATATACGGTCGGTTCAATAAAAGTGTATTGTTCCTAACGCTTCACAAAAAGGATGCCGCTTCAATCCTTAACCTAAATTTCAATAAACATCGTGTTTGCGACAAAATTACATTATTTTTGCAATCTATTCGAGATAAAAAATGGAAGAAAATTTTAATATGTTAGCCAAAACCCTATTTGGTTTTGAAGATTTATTAGCAAACGAACTCACACAACTTGGTGCTCTAGATGTAAAAACAGGCGTACGTAGCGTCTCTTTTACGGGCGATAAAGGCTTTATGTACAAAGCCAATTTAGGCTTGCGTACCGCTATTAAAATATTAAAACCCATTCATACCTTTACGGTAAATAACGAGCAAGATTTATATGATAAACTCTATAAGATGTCGTGGGACGCAGTATGTAAAACCAACAGGAACCATTGCGGTAGATGCGACGATACATTCCGAATTGTTTACAAACTCACTATATATAGCGCAAAAAACCAAAGATGCCATTGTAGATAAGTTTAGAGATACTACTGGCGAACGCCCTAATGTCGATTTAAAATTCCCAGACCTAAAAGTAAATGTGCATATCGATAGGCACCAAGTTACTATTTCTTTAGATTCTTCGGGCGATTCGCTACATAAACGTGGGTATAAAATGGCCACCAATATTGCCCCAATAAACGAAGTATTGGCAGCAGGTTTAATTATGTTATCGGGTTGGGACGGACAATCTGATTTTATGGACCCTATGTGTGGTTCTGGAACCATGCTTATCGAAGCCGCTATGATAGCCTGCAACATACCACCAAACTTAATGCGAAAAGAATTTGCCTTCGAGCGTTGGAACGATTGGGATGTCGATTTATTTGAAAAAATAGAAGAATCGCTGCTTAAAAAAACACGTGATTTCCATCATAAAATTATTGGTTACGATAAAGCACCAAGTGCCGTAGCCAAAGCCATAGAAAATGTAAAAAATGCCCAACTAGACGATTTTATAGAAGTTAAACACGAAGATTTTTTTAAAACCCAAAAAGGTGGCGACGAAAAATTACACATGGTATTTAACCCACCATATGGTGAGCGTTTAGATATCGATATGGAGAAATTTTATAAAAACATTGGCGATACCTTAAAACAAAATTACCCGGGTACCGATGCCTGGTTTATAACCTCCAACCTCGATGCTTTAAAGCATGTTGGTTTACGCCCATCAAGAAAAATACACTTGTTTAACGCCAAACTAGAAGCGCGTTTAGTTAAATATGTGATGTATGAAGGTAGTAAAAAGGGGAAGTATATGAACTAATCGTCATTGCGAACCTCATGCAACGAAGCGAAGCAATCTTTTTAATCTGTGTTGTAATTAATATTTATGATACTATTAAAGAGATTGCTTCGTGCCTCGCAATGATGCAAAGTTTCAAGAGATTGCTTAATTTTTATAGCAATGACATTTCGTTAATTAGGTGGTACCGGGATTTACAAGTTCGAATATTGCATTATTCGGGTTGTCTTTATCGGTTCTGTTTTCAATAAACTGGAAGCTGTTTTTCTCCAATAGTTTTATTGAACTTTTGTTTTCCTTATGTGTAAATGCTTCAATTTTACAAAGATTTAATTTACTGAATCCAAAATCAACAACACTTTTTAAGGCTTCATCCATGATGCCTTTTTGTTGAAATTTGGGATTTAAATCATAACCGATTTCTGCAATTTTTTTGTCACTAGAAAAATTCCACAAACAAATGGTTCCAACAATTATGGGATTATTTTTTAAGGTAATGCCCCAGGAAATAGATGCATTGTTTGTGGTTGCTTCGCTTATTTCCTTAATAAATTTTATGGCATCGCTTTTATTCTTGGTTTTTCTATGTTCAGGTCTTTCAATAAATCTATTAACGGTTTTGTCTGAACGTAAGAACAAGATTATTTCATGGTCTGATTCTATGATGCTTCTTAAAACGAGTCTTTCTGTTTTTAATATTGGAAAAGGATTAAATGTCATTTTACTTTTTTACGATGTTTTATGTTTTCGCCTTATCACTTAAACCCCTATATTTTATGTATATGCTGGTAAGCCAACATTTTTTTAAGGCACCTTACTTTTTATCAAAATTTGGATTTGCAAATAAAAATGCGATAGGAATATGTAGTCTTTTACTCCAGGCATCCTCGCTATGGTTTTCTCCGGGGAAATATTTACTAAGCCAACTATTTTTGTTGTAGCCTTTGTTAACCATTAACTCATCTATTTTCTTTTGTATTGCAGGATATAAGGCATCAAGCGTTTCATCGCCACAATCGAAGTAAATTTTATGCTGTTGCGGGTCGGGAAGCTTATTATCTAAATAATTAATGAAAGCGTCTGGGATTGCATTGTTATCTAGAGTAAAAGTCCCAGGCCAGTGTGTAGACAAGCATGCTGCTCCACCAAATACATCGGGATATTCGCAAATAGCATACATCGAAATTAAACCTCCCATGCTACTGCCCATTACAAAGGTGTTTCCTTTATCCTGATAAACCGAATACGTTTTATCTATATGTGGTTTAAGCTCTTCTACAATAAATTTTAGGTAGTTATCTGACTGCGGACTGAATGACTGTTTTAGTGGCACATGCGAACGTTTAAGTTGAGCACTTACCGTATCTTGTAAAGTTTGCGTTAAAGTTTCAAATGGCTTCTGTGGGAAATAATCAGCATGTCTTGTGGCACCACCATTCCAAATTCCAACCACAATAAATGCTTCAATTTTATTGGATTTGAATAGCTCTGAAGCGGTGTCATCTATATTCCACGCTTGCTTATTCCAAGAATTCTCAGCATCAAAAATCATTTGGCCATCGTGCATGTATAAAACCGCATATTTTTTCGATTCATTATAGCCTTCTGGAAGCCAAATATCTACATTTCTTGGGGTAATAAACTTAGACTCAAAACTCTCTATTCGTTCAATTTTTCCACTAACTACTTCAGGAAGTGCGATTTGAGCATTTAAAGTTAGTGTTATAGCAACTATGAATAGAAAGCAAGCGAATTTTTTCATTTACAAATATTTTCTGGCAATAAATTTACTTAATTATTTCTTCACTAATTCCAAATGCTTATGGTAAGTTTCAATTCTTCCGTGGGCTGTTCCGTCTATTAATAAAATAACGATTAACATAGCAATTGTGGTAATACTGACGGCACGCCAAGTTGGGGTGTTTATAAAAATAATTAATAACGCAGCTACAATGATTATAATCGGGATAGCCTTAAAAACAACTGTTTCGTATTCTTTTAAAGTGCTTTCGCAACGCTCAATTTCTGATGTTACAAATGCAGAGGCATCGTTATTATAGGCTTTCTCAAATGCGATAATTCTTGATTTATTGGTGTAAAATAACCCGAGCCCTATGGTTAAAAGCATAATGCCCGCTACCAAGGTGGGAATAATGTAGGCTCTTGCGATATCCAATTTTCCTAACTGCCAAAACCCAATACTAGCAATAATAAACAATATCGCAAATAAGATAAAAAATCGTGTTGAGAAGACCTCTGCTTTTGCCCATTCGATGGCTAATTTTAGTATTTCCATAATTTAATTCATTTTATATTTTTCTCTGTATTCTGTTGGACTGATGCCTTCTTTCTTTTTAAATAATCTTGAAAAATAGGGTGGGTATTCAAATCCGAGTTCATATGCCACTTCCGAGATACTTTTATTGGGTTGCAATAAAATATTTTTCGCTTCATCTATCAAAGCCAAATGCAGATGTTCGGTAGTAGTTTTACCAGTTTCTTTTTTGAGTGTATCACTCAGGTAACGTTGCGAAACCGACAATTTATTTGCTATTTGTTCTATGCTCGGAATCCCTTTTTCTTGTAATTGTCCCGATTCAAAATATTCAGATAATTGCATATTAAACTGCTCTAACAAATCATTCGCTAGTTCCTTTCTGTTTAAAAACTGTCTTTCATAAAAACGATCGGCATATTTTAAGAGCGTATCTAATTGCGAGATAATAATGTCTTTACTAAAGGCATCTTGATTGTTTTGATATTCTATTTCAATATTTTCTGCTATCGATTCTAACTGTTTTTCTTCTTTTGGCGACAGGTGAAGTGCCTCATTGGCTGTATAGGAAAAGAAGCCATATTTTTTTATTCGTTGTGCTAATTCTGTGCCTTTCAGAAAATCTTCATGGAAATTTATTGAAAAACCTTTTTGCTCGAATACGACGCTATTATCCCATTGCAAAACTTGTCTTGGTGCAATAAAAATTAAAGCGCCATTAGTAAAATCGTAGGTAGTTCGGCCGTAGTTTATATCTCCCTTAACAATTTTTTTCAAACTAATGGAATAGCAATCGTTGGTAATAGGGGGTGAACTTTCTCTTGGACAAGGAAGTAAACTATCGCCTTTTGCAGTAAACACGCTAAACATAGGGTGCTCTGGACGAGGAAGTTCGAGGTATTCTAAATAGGATGCTAATGTTTTAAAATGTTTCATATCCTTATTATTTTTTGTTTATTGTTTCCACCACTGTTTAAATTGTTGTAAACTATCCTTTAAATTAACTAGTTCTCCAATCATGGGTGTAATTACTTTTATATCAGATTGTAAAGCTTCGGTTGTTATTTTTTCAAAAGGTTCCTCCCAATTATGATTGGCAAGTGTAAACTTTCCTGAATGTACTGGAAAAATGGTTTTGGTATTTAGGGATTTTCCAGCTTTAAATTGTTCACCCGGTAGCATGTGTATATATTTCCATTTTTGGTTATACTGTCCATTTTCAAGGATAGCCAAATTAAACGGTCCGTATTTTTCTCCAATAGTAGTAAAGTGAGAGTCGTAACCACTGTCGCCGCCAATATAAATATTCGATGATGGCGTTTTTAATACAAAAGAAGCCCAAAGGGTTTGGTTTCGTTTAAAACCTCTACCCGAAAAATGACGAGCAGGTGTGATGTGTGCCACAAATCCTTCTTCAAGATTTATAGATGTATACCAATCGCCTTCCAAAATTAGTTTAGGGTTAAAGCCCCAGTGCTCTAAATGTGCTCCATTACCTAAGCCTGTGATTACTTTTTTTATTTTGGGCTGTAACTGTTTTAATGTATTATAGTCCATATGGTCCCAATGGTCGTGTGATAAAAACAAGTAATCAATTTCAGGAATGTCTTCTGTTGTGTAAATGTCTGTTCCTTTGAAGGCTTTGGTGGTAAATGATAGCGGTGAAGCATTGCCACTTAATACAGGGTCCACCAGTATTTTTTTGCCATCTACCTGCATAAAGTAGGATGAATGCCCCATCCATATTAATACATTGGTATTGCTGTTTAATGCTTTTAAATTTGTTTTAACCGAGGGGATTTTAGACGGCTCTTTTGGACTTGAAGTAAACAAAAATTCATATAGTACGCTACTATAACTAACACCTTCTGTGAGCGTTGGCGTATTGTTTAAATTTTGGAAACCACCGTTTACATAATTAGAAGATTGTTTTATTTTTAAAAGCCTCTCTCCAGAAGGGTGTTTTCCAAACCTTTCTGTATTTAAAAAAATTGTTGAGCCAAAACCAATTGTTACGGCTAAAAGAAGAAATCCTATCATTATTTTTTTTATTAACGCCATCGTATCGTAGCACTTTTTGTTTTCCAGTTTCTATTTTGCGTAAAAGCACGAAAAGTAGTTAGTACTAATATAATAATCCTTATGTCTTTCATGCTGTTAATTTTGTGAAGTTTTTTGCTAACAAAGAATTAAAATTTAAAAATTCCATTTAAATCCTGTTTCTTTTTCTGATAGAGCCCAAAGTTTAGTAGCAACAGTTCTATCTTTTGCGTGTGGCTCTAATTTACATTCACCAACCGGTCCGGTCCAGTAATTTCTTCCTGTTGGGCCATAAAAACCACTTTGATCTAAGTTAGGTTCGGTAGCACACATTAATTCGGGGTACGAACCTTTTTCAGCCGATTGCACCAATGGCGATAACTTCATCAGTTGCCAAATAAAGCGTGTCATTAAACTACCATTGGTTTTAATTAATGATGTACTGGAAGCACCTGGGTGGCAAGCATACGTTTTTACATCTGTTTTCCCAGCTTTTTTTAATTGGTTCTGTAATTCGTATGCACACATAATCTGCGCCAGTTTACTTTGGCTGTATACACCATTCGGACTGTAGTTTTTATCCCAGTTCATATCGTCGAACTGTATGGTTTTAATACCTAAATTATAGCCCATACTTCCTACAGTAACAATACGTCCTTTAGATGCTTCAATACGTGGATAAAGTAGTCCTTGTAGTAAAAAGTTACCATAGTGATTAACACCCATCTGACTTTCAAAGCCATCAACGGTAAACGTTTGTTTTGGTACTTGAGCAATGGCAGCGTTACAAATTAATGCATCAATTTGAGGAACTGTTTTAAGAACTTCTTCTGCAGCATTTTTTACAGAATCTAGCGACGCCAAGTCCATACGAATATTAATTACCTCTATATTCTTGCCAAGAGTTTGTTTTAAAGTTGCGATGGTGTCTTCCGATTTTTTCAGATTACGGTTCAACATCACCACTTTTGCACCTTTCGATAGTAATATTTTTGCTGCTTCAAATCCTGTACCGCTTGTAGTACCTGTAATAACGTATGTTTTGCCGTTTAAATCCCCAATACTTTCAGGTGTCCATCCTTTTTTACCAAATTTATTTGTATTCATTTTGCTTATTTTTCTTGTTTCGAATTAATAAGGCAAAGGTAGGGGCGGAGTGAGCTTAACTTCTTATACAGATTTTCGAATGTTGTATACTTTTTGGTAGGTTTTAATTATTAAAAATCACTTATAAGAGAAGCTAATCAATACTCATTACGAGTTATCAATATTTTTTCGTCATTGTGAATACGCATGAAGAAGCAAACTGTGTATTGTGGGTTGCACTAATGTATTGTATATTTAGTTCCAAAATATTATAAATTAAATTTAATGTCTACATATAAAAACACAGGTGTTCTTGTTGTTGTTCTAGTCACTTTACTAAATTGTGCTAGCGCACAAAAATCAAATCAAAAACTTAAAGCTTTAATTGTTGATGGTGAAAATAGCCATGGTGTATGGCCAAAAACCTCGAAAATGCTTAAAGATTATTTAGAAGAAACAGGTATGTTTGACGTCGATTTCGATAGAACCGTTTATACTTGGCAAGGACCTCATTACAATAAAACATTGGGTGTAGATGATATAAAAGAGCTATTAACCTTATATCCAATAAAAACTAATAAGCAACATGAAGCGGTAGATAACCCAAAACCAGACCCTAATTACAGTCCTGATTTTGACAAATATGATGTCGTTATTTCAAACTTTGGGTGGAAGGCTTCGAACTGGCCAGAAGCAACAAAAAAGAAATTTGAAGATTATATAGGTAATGGCGGCGGATTGGTTGTAGTTCATGCAGCTAATAATGCTTGGGGCAATTGGGAAGCCTTTAATAAAATAATTGCATTAGGTGGGTGGGATGATAGAACCGAAAAAAATGGTCCTTATCTTTATTACGACGATAATTTAAATCTACAAAGAGATTTAACCCCCGGAAATGCTGGTTCGCACGGTCCACAACACGAATTTGTAATTGATACCAGAACACCAGAGCACCCCATAATGAAGGGGCTTCCAACATCGTGGATGCATGCAAAAGACGAATTGTATGAACACTTACGTGGTCCTGCTGAAAACGTGACTGTTTTGGCTACGGCATATTCTGATGTTGGTGATAAAGCTACGAAGCGATTCGAACCGATATTAATGGCAATCAATTATGATAAAGGCAGAATCTTTCATTCTACCTTAGGACATATGGATTATTCTATGGAGTGTGTTGGGTTTATTACCACATTTCAAAGAGGAGCAGAGTGGGTTGCAACAGGAAAGGTAACTCAAAAAGTACCTGACGATTTTCCAATCCAGAATGCTGCTAGTATTAGAAAATGGGCGAAATAATCGTTTCGGTTTATTTCGGAATTTGCTGACTCAAACAATGCAAAGTGCCAAAGCCCCAAATAAAATCGCTTGCTGCAATTCCAATAATGTCTCTGTCTGGGAAACAATCTGCTAACGTATTGAGTGCAACTCGGTCGTTGGCATCGTTAAACGTTGGAACTAAAACCGTTTTGTTTAATATTAAAAAGTTGGCATAACTTGCAGGTATACGCAAGCCATCAAACTCTAATTGTTTTGGCATGGGTAAGCTCACTATTTTAGGTTTGTTGCCGTTTTCTAATGTAGCTGTTTGTAGGCGTTTTAAGTTGTCTTGAAGTGGATTGTAGTTAGCATCTTTTGGGTCTGTCTCTACCACAGTAACAATGGTGTCTTCATTCACAAAACGTGCTAAATCATCAATATGGCCATGGGTATCATCGCCCACAATACCATCGCCTAACCAGATAACGTTGGTAACACCTAAATATGTTTTAAATGCCGCTTCGTAATCTTCTTTAGTTAACCCAGCATTCCTTACTTGAATATTAGGGTGCAGTAAACATTCTTCCGAAGTAATTAAAGTCCCTTTACCATTAACATCTATAGCACCGCCTTCTAAAATAAAGGGTTTGCCATTGTACATAGCCTGCTCTAAAGGAATATTTAAAAAACTGGCAACTTTAGCAGGAACGTGTTTGTCTAATTTGAAATTGGTATATTTTGCCCACCCGTTAAAGTTGAAATTAATCGCTTTTCGTTTGCTACCTTGTTTTACAATTATTGGTCCCGAATCACGCATCCAACTACGGTTGGTTTTATGTATGATAAACGATACATTATTAACATTTACATGCGCCATTTCGAGCATGCCTGTAACTTTAGTTTTTAGTTTTTCGTTAGCAACTACTAAAATTACGGTTTCTACCGAAGCTACTTTTTTAATAAACTCTACAAAAGCCCATTGTACGGCTTCGTATTTCCCTGGCCAATCGTTACCATTATGCGGAAAACATAATAAAATGCCCTGTTGTTGTTCCCATTCGGCAGGAAATATCCAATTGCTCATACTCATAATTAGTCTATCGCTCTTTTTGTGATATCACCATATTTATCAATACGTCGGTCGCGTAAAAACGGCCAGTTTTGGCGTACGTTTTCTTGTAAACTTAAATCGACTTCGGCTATAAGTATTTCTTCTTTATCAACCGATGCTTGTGCTAAAATTTCACCTTGCGGACCTGCGATAAACGAAGAACCCCAAAACTCAATTCCGTTTGTATCTGGCAGGTATTTTTCTAAACCTATTCGGTTAGCGGCTGCTACGTAAATACCATTAGCTACGGCATGACCGCGCATTACGTTCATCCAGGCACCTTGTTGGTTTTCGCCATATTGCGCTTTTTCTTGCGGATGCCAACCAATTGCTGTAGGGTAGAACAAAACTTCAGCCCCTTGCAAAGCAGTTAATCTGGCAGCTTCAGGATACCATTGATCCCAGCAAATTAGCGTGCCAATGTTTCCTTTTTTGGTTGGGAACGATTTAAAACCAATATCTCCCGGTGTGAAATAAAATTTTTCGTAAAAATGCGGATCGTCTGGAATGTGCATTTTTCTGTACAGTCCAGCTTCAGAACCATCGGTATCAATAATATAGGCACTATTATGATAAATGCCTGCCATTCTTTTTTCGAAAAAAGGCACTATAATAACCACGCCTAATTCTTTTGCTAAAGCACTAAAAGCGGTAAATGATGTGCTGTATAATGGTTCCGCGTAAGCGAAATTATCAACATCTTCACTCTGGCAAAAATAATGACTGCTATATAATTCGGGTAACGAGATAACTTCAGCGCCTTTTTTGGCGGCATCTTTTACCCATTGTATACATTTTTTGAGATTGTTTTCTGGTTTGTCATTCAAATTTAATTGAATAACAGCTATTTTGTATGTATTTTTTGGCATTTAAAGTAATAATTAATAGTTATTACAAATATATAATTTTTAAAAGGACTATTTATCCTTCTTATAAAGTGGAATACGGTATGAAAGTGTATAGCTATACCCAACCCCAATACTCGCACTGTCGTAGGTTTTATTAAAACCGGGGATATAAAGGTTCTCGAAATTATCTGGTTCGGTTTCGCTTGCTAACATCTTTAGTTGTACGTTTAAACCCATGTACAAATTGTTGAATAATTCTGTTTTTAAGCCAAGAATAAATTCTGCCCAAAATGCTGTTAATCCCTTAAATTCTTGTAGTTCGGATGTGCTGTATTGTGGCGACCAATATGGGTTTGTAGCATAAACGGTATAACTATTTAGTTTTTGGCTAAATGTACTGGCGCCAATACGAAACCCTGAATAAATCATATTATCCATATCGAGCCAGTTTTGGTATAAATTATAATCGATTCCTGCTTTTAAATAACTTCCTGTAGTAGTTACGTTTAAATAATCGGTAGTGTTTTGTTTTTCTTCAATGCCTAATTCGCCGGCAAGATATAAGCGTTTTTTTATTCGGTAATCTGCTAAAACTTCAAATCCTGTATAATCATCATCGAAGAAAGAACGTGCTAATTTAGCAAGATCACCACCCACACGCAATCCGTATTTTTCTTTTATTTTTATAGAATCTGTAATGGTCTTGGCAACCTCATCGTTTTGAGCGTTTGCGGGCACCCAAAACAGAAGCAATAAAAAAAGACTACTAGTGAAATATGTTAAAATGTGTTTCTGTTTCATCTTCTACAGATTGGTTATCGTTTAAAGGTTGTCTTGATTTTATCCAATTATCTGAATCGGATTCAATAGTAAGGGTAACATTATTAAAAATAGTTTTGTAACCACAAGCGCGAGATACAAAAACATTTTCTCTAGTATAGTTAATGGTGATTATATCTTGATTGCCTTCATAAAAATCATCGTTAGAGTCATTTGGTGTCCCATTGTCATTTAAGCTCGTGTTTTTTATAAGGAAGAAACGTGTGGAATTACTGTCTGTTTTTAATGGTAATACAATTTGGGTGACGTCTGCTATGTTGTAACCTGACAGAATCGCATCATTGCCGTCACCAACTACAAGTAAATTGGTAATACTTTTTATTTCCTCTGTATCCGATACATCGTAAGCATCAATAATTAAACTGGGAGTAGTAGAAGTGCTTGCAGCGCAAATATCATCACTTTCGCAACTTATATTTATTCCAATTCCAACTAGGGTAAGTAGAATTAAAATGAAACCTGTTTTTTTCATAAATCTCTTTTTTGAGTTTATTTGTTTATGCGTTTAATTGTTTAACCGTTCTGTTTTATGTTATAAAAATCTAACAGTCTAATAATCTAACTAACAATCTAAATCATCTTTTTTCTAAAAGCACCACATTTTCAACATGAAACGTTTGTGGAAACATATCGACTGCTTGTGTTTTAGTTACTTTGTACATGACATCCATTAACTCTAAATCTCTAGCTTGGGTGGCACTATTACAACTAACATATACCACTTTTTTTGGAGCAATATTTAATATTTGTTGCACCACATCTTTGTGCATTCCGTCGCGTGGAGGGTCGGTTATAATAACATCTGGCTGCCCATGTTTAGCAATAAAAGCATCATTAAATACTAATTTCATATCGCCCACAAAGAATTCAACGTTATTAATGTTGTTTAATTGTGCATTTTCTTTGGCAGCAGTAATAGCATCAGGAACCGATTCAACGCCAATTACTTTTTTAGCTTGTTTTGCAACAAACTGTGCAATGGTACCTGTACCTGTATATAAATCATATACCAATTCATTACCTTTTAATCCCGCGAAAGCTCTGGTAATTTTATACAATTCGAAAGCTTGGTCTGAATTGGTTTGATAAAACGATTTGGCATTTATTTTAAATTTAAGGCCTTCCATTTCTTCAAAAATGTGGTCTTCACCTTTATAGCAAATCACTTCTTGGTCGTAAATAGTATCGTTCGCTTTACTGTTTATAATGTATTGTAGTGAGCTTATCTGAGGAAATGATTCAGCAATAAAATCCAACAACAAAATACGTTTCGCTTTATCTTCTTTAAAGAATTGAATTACTACCATAACATCGCCTGTGGTTGAGGTGCGAATCATCATGGTGCGTAACAATCCTGTTTGGTTGCGTGTGTTAAAGAATTCTAACTTATTATCGAGTGCAAATTGCTTTACCGCATTTCTTATAGCATTTGATGGATCTTCCTGTAAATGACATTTTTTAATGTCAAGAATTTTATCCCACATCCCCGGAATATGAAATCCTAAAGCATTTCTATCTCCTAAATCGGCATCAGATTCCACCTCTTCTTGCGTTAACCAGCGGCTATCGCTAAACGAAAATTCCATTTTATTTCTATAAAAATAAGGTTTAGCGGCAGCTAAAATTGGTGTAATTTCAGGAAGTTCTATATGCCCTATACGCGTTAAATTATTGGTTACCTCTTTTTGCTTGTAAAACAACTGGTGTTCATAACCCATATCCTGCCATTTACAACCACCGCAAACATTAAAATGCTCGCAAACAGGTGTTGTGCGTTTATCGGATAATTTATGAAAAACGGTTGCTTTACCATCGTAATACGCTTTACGCGCTTTAAATGTTTGTACATCTACAACATCGCCTGGTACTGCATTTGGCAGAAAAATAACCTTTCCATCGGGTGCTTTGGCTATTGTTTTTCCTTTGGCTCCAGCATCTAAAACTTCAACGTTTGTAAATACTTGCTTTTTTGTTCTTTTTGACATGCTGCAAAAGTAATGAAACGAATTCTGAATTCTGAAATCTAAATTCTGAATTTTGACCTTAATGTAGAATTATAAAAAATTTTATTTAGCAACGAATATTTAGTAACTTGCGCATCTATCCGGGGATGATTTCTCTCCCACGCTGCTTTTTCGAGAATATCGAAAGAATAAAGGTACAGAAGGAATGGTTATTTTATCAATTTAAATTTCATTAAAATGGCTGTTTTAGAACACTTAACACCACAACAAACTATTGCATTAGAGAACAAGTATGGTGCACATAATTACCATCCATTACCCGTTGTATTAAACAGAGGAGAAGGCGTTTATGTGTGGGATATTGAAGGTAAGCAATATTACGATTTTTTATCTGCCTATTCGGCTGTAAATCAAGGACACTGTCATCCCAAAATTGTTAGCGCTATGGTGCAACAAGCACAAACGTTGACCTTAACATCGCGCGCATTTTTTAACGATATGCTTGGGAAGTACGAACAATTTGCATGCGAGTATTTTGGTTTCGATAAACTGCTACCTATGAATACGGGTGCCGAAGCTGTAGAAACTGCGTTGAAAATATGCAGAAAATGGGCGTACGAAGTAAAAGGAATTGATGAAAATGAAGCAGAAATAATTGTTTGTGAAAACAATTTTCATGGAAGAACAACCACTATAATTTCATTTTCTAACGATCCGGTAGCTCGTAAAAATTTTGGTCCCTTCACCAAAGGGTTTATAAAAATTGAATACGATAATTTAGATGCATTAGAAACTGCCTTAAAAAATAATCCGAACGTAGCAGGATTTTTAGTAGAACCCATACAAGGAGAAGCAGGTGTTTATGTGCCTCAAGAAGGTTATTTAGCAAAGGCAAAGTTATTGTGTGAAAAATACAATGTTTTATTTATTGCAGACGAAGTACAAACAGGAATTGCACGTACTGGTAAACTATTAGCAGTAGACCATGAAAATGTAAAACCAGATATTTTAGTTTTAGGAAAAGCCATAAGTGGAGGTGTATATCCTGTATCGGCTGTTTTTGCGAATAATGCTATAATGAACGTTATAAAACCTGGTAATCATGGTAGTACGTTTGGTGGAAATCCTGTGGCAGCAGCCGTAGCTATTGCAGCATTAGAAGTAGTTAGAGACGAAAATCTTGCAGAAAATGCCGAAGTACTTGGTGAACTTTTTAGAAGTGAATTAAATAAGTATATCGAAACAAGTACTATTGTTAGTTTAGTAAGAGGCAAAGGCTTGCTTAATGCTATTGTTATTAACGACACCGAAGAAAGTGAAACTGCTTGGAATATTTGCTTAGCCTTACGCGATAATGGTTTGTTAGCAAAACCAACACATGGTAATATAATTCGGTTTGCACCGCCTTTGGTAATGAATAAAGAGCAGTTATTAGACTGCGTACATATTATTATAAAAACGCTTAAACAATTTGAAAAGTAGTATTCTAAAAATAAGCAATAAAAAAAGCGACCAATCGGTCGCTTTTTTTTGATAATAATTTTTGATTATAGTTAATTCCCGTCTTTAACGCCTTCGTTAAAACCTTTCATAAATTCATTAACGAATTCTTGCCTTCTTTCCCAGCCACCAGTCGATAAATCGTAAATATTATACAGTAGCGTTAGTCCACAAATAATGGTTATAATTAAAGCGACTGTTTTAGCGGTATTCATGGCGTATAAGTCGCCTTCATAATCATCAGGATTTAATTGAGCGTCTTTAACTTTGTTCGAAGCGATGTAATAGGCTGGCCCAGATAGAAACACGCCTAAGCCACCAAAACAGCAGCAAAAAAGGCCAATGATTGATAAGACATAGATTAAAGTGGTGTTGAGTTGTTTTTTCATTTTTAAGTTTTTGGTTAGTAAATTTTTTTGATAATAAAACTGATAATTATGATGGCCACTGTGGTAATGGCCAAAAAGTTTATAATTTTTGATGCGTATTTAAATTTGATAAATAAGGAAGCAATAATGACTAAAGCCAGCGGAATTATGGTATAAATAGCAGGATACATTTTAAAAGCAGCAATAAAATCGCCATGAAGTAATAGACTCACAGACCGTTGCAAACCGCAGCCCATACACTCAAAACCAAAAAGTTTTTTGTTTAAGCACGGAAGCATGTAGGGGTCTGTAGACTGCATTTAATAATTTTGCTAATTTTCAAATTTATAAAAATTTTGTGCGAAAAATGATTAATAATGTGTCTTATTTTTTTGTTTGATTTTATATTGTTTTGTACAATGATTTATAATTGTTTGGAATTATTTTTGATGTCGCGCATAATCTCAAAGTATTTGAAATTTTAAATAAAATAGATTTTTAAATACATGAATTAACTCTAATTTTTAGTGTAATTTTATACCTTAAATAAAAATTCATATAATGAAATACATAAACTATATATTAATTTTAGCAGGTGCTGTGGTGGCTATTTATGCCAAAACGGGCACGGAACAAAATCAATATATTTTGATAGGGGGCATTATGATGCTTATGGCAGGTATTTATAGAATTTCTAAAACAATACCTAGCAGAGATGCAGACGAGCGTAATTATGATAATAATGAAAATGAGATGTAATGATTTTTACTGTAGGTGATACTGTTTTAGTATTAGATGAAGCCATAACGGGAGTTGTTAAAAAAATCGTTGGAAACACGATTTCTATCGAAACAACCGATGGTTTTTTATTAGATTTTGAAAGTGAGGAATTAGTAAAAAAAAGTTCTAAAAATGTGCTTAAAGGAGATGTCTTATCGCGTTCTACTATTAATTTAGCACTTCAGGAAAAGGAACAATCAAAAAAAAGGAAACAACCAAAAGTAAGGGCGAAAGACCGTTACGAGCCCACCATGGAAGTTGATTTACACATCCATCAGTTGGTTAACTCTTCAAAAAACATGTCTAATCACGACATGCTCACACTACAATTAGAAACTGCCAAACGGCAGTTAGAATTTGCTATTTCTAAACGCATTCAAA
Organism: uncultured Flavobacteriaceae bacterium; assembly: GCA_963704215.1. GTDB lineage: Bacteria > Bacteroidota > Bacteroidia > Flavobacteriales > Flavobacteriaceae > Mariniflexile. Next base: position 57,369 of record CAVPHK010000006.1, on the reverse strand, counting down.
AAATAGTATTTATTCATGGGGTAGGCGAAGGCGTTTTAAAAGTTGAATTAGAATATTTATTTGGCCGCTATAATAATGTGAAATTCTACGACGCGAATTACCAAAAATACGGAGTTGGAGCCACCGAAGTCTATATTTACCAAAATGTTACAGGCAACTAATTAAAAAGTAGGTGTTACTTTTCGGTTTGTAGATAAGGCACTGTTTTCTAAAGTCCCAAAATCAAATACATCCAACGAAATTATTTGTAAGTCGAAATTAGAAACAGTAAGCGTTACAACATAGGTTTGGTAAATAGTATGTTCTCTGTATTTTGTTGCCACTATTTTAGTAGCAATTGCCGCGTTAAGATAATCGGGACCTATTAATGAATTGGATATATCGTTTGATGGGTTTTGGTCTTGAGATTCGTTTTCTTCATCACGGGTTAAAACGCCATCATTGTCATCATCATTGTCTAAATAATTCGGGATTCCATCGCTATCTGTATCCAACGCATCACTAATGTCGTCATTATCATCTGGGTCTGGTTTTTCGTTTATTGTAAGTACATTATCTCCATCATCATCAACGTCTAGATAATTTGGAATGTCATCGCCATCAGTATCATCATCTTCTAAATTTCCATTGCCGTTAATGTCTTCTAACGCTGCAGGTATACCATCATTATCATCTTCTGTTAAAACAGTTTTTATACTTACAGTTCCGCTAGTACTTTCAATATCCTGAGTAATTTTTATAGTAGATAAAGGTATTTCGCTACAAAACAATCCTGAAGTGGGTAGAGAGCTGTTGCTGTAGGTTCTGTAGTTAAAAGGATTTGTGGAGCTAAGTGAAAAATTTTCTTCATAGACATTATCATCGCCAACCTCAAGAATATCTTCCAAACTTAACGATGCTATTTTTATGGATAATGATTCCGATGGGTCGTCTTTTGTTTTGTAAAAAACTAATGCATCGGTTCCATTGCAAACGCTAAAGGTGTCTTCAAAATCAAATTCAACTGTAATAATATCACCATCGTTACAAGTATAAAAACTCAATAAACAAATTGGCAATAGAACTAAATATAACTTTCGCATTAGGTTTGGGTTTTATTTGGACAAAAATAAAGGAATTGTTAATTATAACGTGAGTTATTAATAATAATTTTATTCTATTTACTTTTGAAACTTGAAAGGTGCCTAGTTTGTTGATGACACTTTTTAAATTTTTAATCAAATGAAACACGTGTATTTAGATAATGCGGCAACCACAGCCATTCGAGAAGAAGTAATAACTGCTATGGCAGCTGTAATGCATTCTAATTTTGGTAACGCCTCATCGTCACACAGTTTTGGGAGGTCGGCTAAAGCTATTATCGAAAAATCGAGAAAAGCCATTGCGAGTTACTTAAATGTTTCGGCGGGCGAAATTGTATTCACCTCTGGAGGCACCGAAGCCAATAATTTAATATTACGAAGCGCCGTTAGAGATTTAGGGGTGGAGGAAATTATCACTACCAAAATAGAACATCATGCGGTTTTAAATACTCTGAAACAGTTACAGAAAGAATACCATTTAAGTGTTCAGTATTTAAAATTGGAAAGTGATGGCAGTATAAATCCTTTTCATTTGGAAAGCCTGTTAGCGAATTCCAATAAAAAACAACTCGTTAGTTTAATGCATGTTAATAATGAAATTGGCAATAAAATTAACCTGAAAGATGTTGCAATAATGATTAAGCAGTATGATGCATTATTTCATACAGATGCAGTGCAATCTGTTGGGCATTATAAGTTAGACTTACAAGAAATACAGGTTGATTTTTTAGCAGCTTCGGCGCATAAGTTTCATGGGCCCAAAGGTGTTGGGTTTGCCTTTATTAGAAAGAATTCAGGTCTAAAACCAATTATTTTTGGTGGCGAACAGGAGCGTGGATTACGTGCTGGTACAGAAAGTATCCACAATATTGTAGGTCTTGAAGTCGCTATTAAAATGGCGTACGAAAACCTAGAAAAGGAAACGGAATATATAAAAGGACTGAAGCACTATTTTATTACCAAGATTAAAAATGACATTCCTAATGTGTTATTTAATGGCGCTTCTGAAGATTTAGAATCAAGCAGCTACACCATAATAAATGTACGGTTGCCCATACCTGCAAGTAAAGCGGCTATGATTTTATTTCAGTTAGATTTAAAAGGAATCGCTTGTTCTAAAGGAAGTGCTTGCCAAAGTGGAAGTAACCAAGTATCGCATGTATTGTTTGAAATTTTGAATGATGAAGATTTGCAAAAACCATCGCTCCGTTTTTCTTTTAGTATTTATAACACTACCGAAGATATAGATTATGCGATAAGTGTGCTAAAAGAAATGTGCGACTAATACCTAATTTTATTTTGAAACAACAACTTTTATAGTCGCTGTGTTATTTGCTGCGGTTAATTTTGCAACATAAATCCCGTTTGATAAACTTTCTACGTTAAACACTACTTTAGATGCTCCGTTTGTCAATTTTTTTGAATATACCAGATGCCCCATGATATCCACAACTTGAATATGTGTATTTGATTGCGAAGAATTGAGGTTAAATACAATATTAGTGTTTGCAGGATTTGGGTACGAAGTAAATCGCAAATTATTAGTCGCCATATTTTGTAGCCCTAAATTTGAATCGATAGTAAGTTTCAAAGCCACTGGTCGATGGTCCGAAACATATTGGTCATATTCATTCCAACCACCCGAAAATGACTCGTCTAATTTAATAACCGCAATGTTAGAACTACTTAAGTTAAATTCATCAAACAATTCGTTGGTAATTAAAATATGATCTAAGTGCGAAGGCCATGACGGATAAGACCAATTTGTACTGCTTCTCTGAGCAATATCAAAATCAGAAAACAGATAATTGGTAGTATCGTTTATTACATTTTGAAACACGTTGTTGCTTTCAGAATCTGTTAACTCATCGTTTAAATCGCCTACAACAATCACATTTTTATTGGGTAGATTGGTATCAATATAGGTTTTTAATAAATTCATAGCTTCATAGCGTCTTGTTTCTTCATCATTGGAATTACTAAGATTTAAAACACCATCGCCACAACATTTAAAATGATTATTAATGATATAAATCTGCTGGTTATTGTATGTTAAATCGATAACCATGGGCGCTCTTGGAAATGCATTCCAATAAGCAGCTGTATCATATATTCGGTAAATGTTATTTATTCTGGTAGCATCAGATTTGTATAATAACGCCAAACCATCATAGGAAGTTGATTCTAAATAACCGTAATAATCAGGTAAATTACTAACTAATTGTAAAAAGGAAGCTTCATTGTTTATTTCTTGAATGGCTATTAAATCTATATCGAGTGCTTCAATTATTTGAGTGACATAATTGATAGTAGTAGTGCTATTTTTTGGAAAATTTTCAAGGTTCCAAGTCATAACTTCAAACGTGTCTTGTGTTCCAAAGGAAATATTTTCGAAAGATTGCGCGTTTAAAAATAAACAGACGAAGAAGCTGGAGACAAAGCTAAAAAACGATTTCATTTTAATGATGAGTAGGATGCGTTTTTGTTAACTAATAAATTTAAAATATTTAATTGGCAAAAACCAATTTTCAAATTAAAACTTCATGGTTGTTCTAACATTAAAAACTCTAGGCGTTAAATAATTAGGGATGGCATATTGACGTTTGGAGTATACGTCTCTAACCCAGGTATTGGTAATCGAGTTTTGTGCGTCGAACATATTATAAATTTCGAATCCGAACGATAATTCTTTAAATGGTTTTTTCCAGCCAGATTTAAATTGTTTGTTAGCATCTACTAAAACAAATTGAAGTCCTAAATCGGCGCGTTTATAAGCTGGTAAGCGGTTTTGATAATCGTACGGGTCGGCATAACTAGGCGAGCCTCCTGGTAGCCCAGTATTGTAAACTAAGTTTAAATATAGTTTCATGTGGGGGACATTTGGCACATAATCCTGAAACAAGGCTGCAAATTTTAAACGCTGGTCTGTGGGGCGTGCAATATAGCCTCTATTGTCAATATTTTCTTCTGTTTTTAAATACCCAAAACTAAACCATGACTCGGTTCCAGGAACAAATTCTCCATTTAAGCGCATATCTAATCCATAAGCATAGGCTTTGGCGTTGTTGTTAGCGGCATAGCGAATACGTACATTTTCAAGCGTGTATGGATTGACATCAGATAGATTTTTATAATACGCTTCTGATGTGAGTTTAAAAGGTCGGTCCCACATTTTAAAACTATAATCGTTTCCCAGCACCAGATGAAACGATTGTTGTGCTTTTACATTGGGTTGTACAACACCATCGGCGTCGCGAAGCTCTCTATAAAATGGTGGCTGATAATACAAACCAGTAGCAATTCTAAACAGCATGTCTTTTTGCCAATTAGGTTTAATAGCGAATTGAGCACGCGGACTAAAAACCGTTTGGTTTGACGATGCAATGCCATCGCCGCTAACCGACCAGTTGTGAGCACGAATACCAGCATTATACCAAACGTCGCTACTGCCTATAGTAGCACGTTTGCTCCATTGCCCATACGCTTGAATTCTGTTAATTTGTGTATTATTAGTTGCCCGAACGTTGTTATAAGGCTCTAGTGGACCATTATATGGCAAATAAGGTTGCTCGTTAACTGGAAATGTTTTAGGCGGTCTGATTGAAAAACCGGCAGAATCTATAACCTCCCATTCAATCAATCGGTCGCGGATATCTTCATTGGTATATTTTAAAGACCATTCAAAACGGTTATCTTTAATTTTAAAATCGCCTTTATGTTCAATGTTGGTAATTAAGGCGTCCAAATCATTTCTTCCATGATTTAATTGGCTGCCAACACCTTCGCTGTATTCAACTTCACCCAGATTTTCATCACCAATATTAGAGTTTACTTCTCCTAATCTGTATTGTGCTAAAATATCGAAATACTCTTCTTCGGTAGTATGGTATCTGGAGGTTATAAGTTTTAAGGTTACATCGTCATTTACAAAATAAGTACCTTTAAAAGCGCCAAAATAGGTTTGATACGCATCTTTTTCTTGCCCTTCGTAAAAAACTAAAAGTGCTATGGGGTCGCTTAAGGTACCAAAATTAGTTTGTCGGGTTTGGGGTTGGTAATTGTATTTATTAATAGACGCATTCCCTAAAAAACTTAAATGAAATTTAGAAGTAAATTTATAAGTGAAATACGCTTGTGCATCGGCAAATGTGGGTTTGAAATTGGTCTCGGTTTCCTGTGCATTCACTAATAAGCTGTTATCTCTGTAACGTAAACCCACTATGCTGGAGAACTTGGTGTCTTTACTTATATTTTCTATTGAAAAACTTCCACCCAGCAAACTTAAATCGGCATTTGCTTCAAAGGCATATGGGGTTTTGTAGGTAATATCTAATACAGATGATAATTTATCACCGTATTTGGCTTGAAATCCTCCTGCAGAAAAATCGACGTTTTGAACCAAATCGGTATTCACAAAACTTAATCCTTCTTGCTGCCCTGAGCGTATTAAAAACGGACGATATACTTCAATATCGTTTACATAAACTAAGTTTTCATCGAAATTACCACCGCGAACTGAATATTGGGTACTTAATTCGTTGTTATTATTAACTCCCGGTAAGGTTAAAAGTAAATTTTCAACACCAGCATTAGCACCAGGAATTTTACGGATGGTTTCGGGTTTTAAAGTAATAACACCTTCAATATCTCTTTGGCGTTTGTTGGTAACAACTACGGTGGCAATTTGCTCAACGGAAGTGCTCATCACAGGATTAAATTCATAATCCTCGGCATTTTTTAAATTAAAAATACTCACCACTTTTTTGTGTGAAAGATGCGTAAATTCTATGCTAACAGCTTTGTTTGCGGGAATTTCTAAAATATAAAAACCGTTGTTGTTAGATTCGGTGCCTTTATTATCAGCTTTAATATTTACGTTGGCAACAGGCTTGTTGTTCTCGTCTAATATAATACCTCGAATGGTAGCTGTTTGTGAGTAACCTGTAACGATTATCGATAAATAAAATAATGCTAATACAAAGAATCTTGTTTTCAATGGGATGTGAAATTTTATTTTCTGTAAAATATTGCTTCAAAAGTAGAACTATTTCCAACATTATCGGTTACAATTAGTTTGAAATTATTCTTACCCTCGGTTACAACATTGTCATTAAAATCGAAAGTTAATGTTTTCGTTTTGTATTCATATTCCATTAAAATCCATTTATCATTCACCGTGGCGCGAAAATTTGAAATCCCAGAAAGGTCATCATCAATTTTAACTTTTAAATATCTGTAATTACTTAGCCACTGGCCGTCTTTAAAGTTTAAAGGCTTAATTGTTGGGTTTTCTCTATCTGTAGTAAGGGCGTATTTTCCTAGGGTTTTAGTGCTAGCTGTTAATATGTTGCCATTTCTTTTTGTGTATGTGTATAGTGGATAGTTTTTATAACCTACAAGTCTGGCAATAAATAATTTGTCTTTGTCGGCATCGTTATAGTTGCTAACATCGTAATTTATGCTAAAATTTTTCCTTACTGGAACGGTATCGTCATGTAATGTTAAAACATCGTTAGAGACATCAAAATTGATATAAAAATCTTCAAAAAATGTTTCAGGATAAAAATCGACAGATACTTTATCAGATTTTAAATTATTGGTGTGATTTGCATTTATAAAATAAGGAGTTGTTTTTTTAGCTTCAGGCGTAGAAATACTACTGCTAGAACCTTCAATGTTTAAAGTAACCCAAGTTTCGTTGTTTTTAAAATCCGATAGGCGAATTTTGTATACAGAGCTTGTGTTATCTTCAACCGATAAAATACCATCATTCAGGGTTGGTTTTAGAATACTTAAAGGGTTGTTCTTTTTAAATAATTTTTGAATACGATGTCTGTTGGACACGTAATGTTCGTAATCAATATACTGATTGATACAATTGCTTTCATCGAATGAAAACGTACTAAAATCAACTTCAAAATTCTGGTTTCCATTCACAAAGGTCTGGATATTGTAGACCCCATTAGAATTAGCTGCTAAATCTTGCCGGTCTGTAGTTTCAATACCTAATCCAATTTTGCCAATAGCTTGAATACTTTCGGCAATATAATCGCCACTTTTTTGAGGGATGAGTCTAAGTTTTTGTTTTGTATTAGATTTGTTTATAAACGAATTTTCGTCTAGAGCATAAGCATAAATCGAATTAACAACTGGTTTTGTAGTGTCTTTTATATAAATTCCAAAAAGCATTGGGTTTATGGGGTATTCTTTTTTATCACGAATTTCAAAGTGTAAATGCGGGCCACCAGATCCTCCCGTATTACCACTGTAGGCTACAAGGCTTTGCTTGGTAACTGGTAGCGTTTCGGCACTTGGAAACAACTCAATTTCGAAAGACTCTTTTTCATATTGGTGTTTTTTAACATAGGCTTCAATTTCTGGAGAAAACCCTTGTAAATGACCATACACTGTTGTGTATCCGTTGGGGTGGGTAATATATAAGGCCTTGCCAAATCCAAAGTGCGAGACTTTAATTCTACTTACAAAGCCATCGGCGCAGGCTAACACATTTAATCCTTCGCGCTGTTGTGTTTTAATATCTAATCCAGAATGAAAATGATTAGAGCGTAACTCGCCAAAGTTTCCAGATAAAATTAAAGGAATTTCTAAAGGATTGCTAAAATAATCCTGTGGATAATTATTTTGGGCATTAGAAAATAGTGAGGCCGTTAAAATTAAAAAGAAGATAATTCGCATATGTAAGTAGTTGTTGCTAAAATATTAATTAGATATGAATGTGCAAAGGAATAGAATAAAAATGATGCATTGTCTTGATTATGAGTAATAACGATAAAAATAAATTTTTATTAAAAAACAATTGTAATTTATAAGCAGGTATGTTAACTTTGTGAGATAAGTATTGAAATTTGTAAATGAGTAATATTGAAGATATTGTAGATTCTTTAGAAAACAAAATTAGCAAAGTATTACACAAACTTGAGCTTTTAAAGCTGGCTAACTCGAAATTAAATAAAGAATTAGAGGTTACAAGGCAAGCAATTCAGAACCAAAAAGTGCAAATAGCAAATTGGGAAGAAAAGTATGAAGCTTTAAAAATGGCAAATACAATACTCGGTAGTGACGAAAATAAAAGAGAAACTAAGCTTAAAATAAACGCATTAATTAGAGATATAGACCATTGTATAGCGCAACTCTCTGATTAATACATAAAAGGGCCAATGTCAGAAAAGTTAAAAATTAAGCTTTCAATAGCTAATCGCGTATATCCTTTAACAATTGAAGCCAATCAAGAAGAAGGGTTACGAAAAGCGGCGAAAAACATTGATGCGATGATTAAACAATTTGAGCAAAGTTATTCTGTTCAAGATAAACAAGATGTATTAGCAATGTGTGCTTTGCAATTTGCATCTCAGGTTGAACAGAAGTCTATTGATAAAGAGAGTGTAAGTGAGCATTTAGAAGAAAAACTTAATGCATTAAATAACTTGCTACAATCGCATTTAGTCTCTTAAACGTTCTTTAAAATAAACTAAAAGTTACTGCCTACATTAGTTATTTATATTTGATAAACTCAACGTTAATTCTTTAAAAAAGGTGAGTTTAAGTTGTAAAAGCATGCTGCCTTGAGCAGATCCTTGATCAGCTTGTTAGCCTTAAACCTGTATTTAAGGAGTTTATACAAAATTTCAAACTGATGTAGGCTTTTTTATATATTAAAATTAACTAAACACAATAATGGATAACTCAATTATATTGATTGCTGGTGGTGTAATATTAGGCCTTATTATAGGTTTTATTATTGCAAAAACCTTAGAGAAAAACAATGCATCTAAACTAGTTAAAGAGGCAAAAAAGAGCGCTGTTTTAATTCTTAAAGAAGCTAATAGCGAAGGCGAAACTATTAAAAAAGATAAAATACTTCAGGCTAAAGAAAAATTTTTAGAGCTAAAAGCAGAACATGAAAAAGTGATTCTGGGTCGTGATAAAAAAATGGCCGAAACCGAAAAACGTATCCGTGATAAAGAGTCTCAAATTTCTAACGAACTTTCTAAAACTAAAAAACTTAGTGAAAGTCTTGAAATAAAAGAAAAAGATTATGATCACAGAATTGATGTTTTAGAAAAGAAACAGGAAGAAATAGATAGATTGCATAAAAGTCAGGTGCAACAGTTAGAAGTTATTTCTAGTCTTTCTGCCGAAGAAGCGAAAGCACAATTAGTAGAATCCTTAAAAGGAGAAGCTAAAAATGATGCAATGGCATACATTCAAAGCTCTATGGAAGAAGCTAAATTAACGGCTGAACAAGACGCTAAAAAAATAATAATTAATACCATTCAACGCATTGGAACAGAGGAAGCTGTTGATAACTGTGTATCAGTTTTCAATATCGAATCGGATGATGTAAAAGGGCGAATCATTGGTCGTGAAGGAAGAAATATTCGCGCTATTGAAGCAGCTACTGGCGTAGAAATTATTGTAGACGATACTCCTGAAGCTATTATACTTTCGTGTTTTGATTCTGTGAGAAGAGAAATTGCACGATTGTCTTTGCATAAATTAGTTACCGATGGAAGAATACACCCTGCTAGAATTGAAGAGGTGGTAGAAAAGACGAAAAAACAAATTGAGCAAGAAATAATAGAAGTAGGTAAGCGTACCGTTATAGATTTAGGAATACATAATTTAAATCCGGAGCTTATAAAAATGGTAGGTAGAATGAAATATCGTTCTTCTTACGGTCAAAATCTTTTACAACACTCGCGTGAAGTGGCTAAGCTTTGTGGTGTAATGGCTGCCGAATTAGGGTTAAATCCTAAATTAGCTAAACGTGCCGGATTATTACATGATATTGGAAAAGTGCCAGATGCCGAAGCAGATATGGAAACACCACATGCTATTTTAGGTATGCAATGGGCTGAAAAATTTGGCGAAAAAGAGGAGGTTTGCAATGCTATTGGGGCGCATCACGATGAGATCGAAATGAAATCTTTATTAGCGCCAATTGTTCAAGTATGTGATGCCATTTCTGGTGCCCGCCCGGGTGCTCGCCGTCAAGTTTTAGATAGTTATATTCAACGCTTAAAAGATTTAGAAGATATTGCCTTTGGATTTAATGGTGTTAAAAAGGCGTATGCTATACAGGCAGGAAGAGAGTTACGAGTAATTGTTGAAAGCGAGAAAGTAGATGATCAAAGAGCAGCTGAATTATCATTCAGTATTTCTCAAAAAGTTCAAACGGATATGACGTATCCGGGGCAAGTAAAGGTAACTGTTATTCGAGAAACGAGGGCGGTTAATATTGCGAAATAGAAATCAAAAAAAAATCCAGTTAATTAACTGGATTTTTTTTTGATTGGTAATGTAATGGTAAATATAGAGCCTTCGTCTACAACGCTATGTAACTCTATAGTGCCTCCGTAAGACTCTATGTGATTTTTTATTAAATAGAGGCCAACACCTTCAGAGTTTTCATTTCTATGAAACGTGCGGTAAAGTTTAAATACTTCGTCGCCATATTTATCTAAATCGATGCCTAAACCATTATCTTGAATAGTAATTTGGTAATCATTTTCGGTTTCAATTGAATTAAATTGTATATACGGATGTCTATCTGGATGTTTGTATTTAATGGCATTAGAGATTAAATTCTGAAAAATACTTTCTAAATAAGCTGGATTAAAATTTATAAATATTACAGGATTCACTTCATTTATAATTACTGCTTTTGATTGTTTAATTTCTACCTCTAAAAGGTTTAAAGCGTTGTTAATGTAATTATATATGTTTAAGTGTTTAACCTCGTCATTTTTATTGGTTTGTATAGATACTATCTCATTTAAATTAGATATAGTTTTCGTTAAAGATTCTGTAACTGTTTTTATATGGCCAATTAAGTCTTCTTTTTCTTCAGGAGTTTCTGCTTCATCGTAAAATTCTAATAAATTTTCAAAATTTGCAGAATGCGATTTGAGATTATGTGTCACTATATGTGCAAAATTTGTTAATTTATCATTTTGCAAGCGTGAGTAATTTTAACAATTTGGCATTGGCTAGTTCGTTTTCCTTTTGCTCGGTAATATCTAAATGCGTACCTATAATTCTTAAAGGATTTCCATCTTTGTCTCTTTCTATTATTTTTCCTTTATCTAATATCCATTTGTAGGTTCCGTCTTTACAAAGTACTCTATGTATATTGCTGTACATAGGTTTCAGCCCGTTTAAATGGTCGTTAAAATCTTTATAATACTTTTCTTTGTCTTCTGGATGTACTCTGTCATTCCAATCGTGAGGATTAGATCCAAACTCATCCGATTTAAAACCTATGATATTTTTTGATTCTTCAGAAAAAAAGACCCTATTTAAATTTGCATCAAAATCCCAAATACCTATGTTAGAGTTTTTTAAAGCAAACTTCCACTTTAATTCGTTGAAATCAATTGAATTTGAGGTGTTTAAGTCGAATGTCTTATATGTTTTTCTTTTAATATCCATGTTGACTTGAGAGATATGGGGCATCTTAAATATAAAAATTGTACGATAAAACTTAATATCTATAAATGCAAAGATATAATAAAACCGATTAAAAACAAATAATATTCGATTAAATGCATTTTATTTTCTGGGATGATATTTTTCAACAATCTTGGTGAGATGACTTTTATCCAAATGTACGTAAATTTCGGTAGTGGTAATACTTTCATGCCCGAGCATAAGTTGTATGGAGCGCAAGTCTGCATTGTTTTGTAATAAATGGGTAGCGAAAGAATGTCTAAATGTATGAGGGGATATGCTTTTTTTAAGGCCTATTTTTTCGGCTAATTGTTTAATAATGGTAAAAACCATGGCTCTGGTAAGTTGTTTACCCCGTCGGTTTAAGAATAGAGTGTCCTCGAAACCTTGTTTAACACTCATATGATTTCTTATTTCTGTTCTATAAATAGTGATATATTTTTGAGTGATATTCACAATAGGAACAAAGCGCTGTTTATCGCCTTTACCCGTCACTTTTATAAAGCCTTCATCAAAAAACAAATCCGATATTTTAAGGTTTGTTAGTTCACTAACCCGTAGTCCACAACCATACAGTGTTTCTAGCATGGCGCGATTGCGCTCGCCTTCCGGCGTACTTAAATCTATGGCGTTTATAATGCGGTCTATTTCGTCTTCAGAGAGTGTGTCTGGAAGTTTTCGGCCTATTTTAGGAGATTCAATAAGCTCTAGCGGGTTAATTTTTATATAATCTTCAAATACCAAATAATTAAAAAAACTTCGTAAACCCGAAATTAATCGCGATTGCGAACGGGTTTTTACTGTTTTGGCGATTTCATAAATAAAATGTTGAATGGTGTCGGTAGTAATGGTAATTGGCGAATCATTAATGTTTTTGTCTTCTAAAAAACGGATTAATTTTTCAACATCAAGCGTATAATTATCAATGGAGTTTTTAGAAAGCCCACGTTCAATTTTTAAATAGAGTTGATAATCTTTTAATGCATGTTGCCATTTCATAAGTGTAAAAATAGGATAATTCTATTATATTTTCACATGAATATTTAATACGTAGCTCTACGTATTTTTTACGATATCAATAAAAATTATACTCGTAATTTACGAATGTATTAAAAAAAGAACTAAATTTATTTTGTTATTAACCAACTAAATATTAAGACATTATGAAAAAATTAGTTTTAGGATTTGTGTTTGCAGTTTTAGCTATGAGTAATTTGAATGCTCAAGGCAATTTTAATGCTGGTATTAATTTAGGACTTCCAATTGGTGATGCGGGCGATGGATGGACTTTTAATGTTACTGTAGATCTTAGTTATCTCTGGGAAGTATCTGATGGGTTTGATGCTGGTGTCGCAACAGGTTATGCTCATTCTTTTGGGGATTCAGAAACCTACGATATTGGTGAAGGCGGATCAGTTACCTTAGATGTTGATGATGTTCAATTTTTACCTATAGCAGCAGCTGGACGTTTTAATGTTTCAGATAAATTTATTCTAGGTGCAGATTTAGGCTATGCAGTTGGAATTAATGACGGGAATGATGGTGGTTTTTATTACGCACCAAGAGCGCATTACAGTATAAGCGATTCTATCGATATTGTTTTGGCATACAGAGGCGTGAGTCTTGATGGCGGTTCGTTTGATGTACTTACTTTAGGTGTGCAATTTGGATTGTAATTAATTTGAATTTTTTTTAGTTAAAAGGAAGCTAAACGGCTTCCTTTTTTTATGTCAAAAATTAATATATTTACCTTATGAAAAAACTACTCATCATCAATGGTCCAAACCTAAATTTATTAGGTAAACGCGAACCAAATATTTACGGAAGTTTAACGTTTACCGAATTTTTTGAGGCAATTAAAGAAAAATACCCCAATATTCAATTAGAATATTTTCAATCTAATGTAGAGGGCTATTTAATAGATAAGCTACACGAAGTTGGGTTTAGTTATGATGGTATTATATTAAATGCAGGAGCTTACACCCATACTTCTATTGGTATTGGAGATGCCATAAAAGGTATTGAAACACCTGTTGTTGAAGTGCATATTTCAAATACATTTAGTAGAGAAGAATTTCGCCATCAATCTTTTATTTCGCCAAATGCCAAAGGTGTTATTCTTGGTTTTGGTTTGCAGAGTTATGAGTTAGCTATTCAGAGCTTTATAAGCCCCGCCTAGCCTCCCCAACGGGAAGGGACTTTCACTCGGTAAAATAAAAAAGAGGAATAGGTTACCTTTAATAAATAATTATAAACAAAAAATGCGATTCTTGTGAATCGCATTTTTTGTTTGGTTAAATGAGTAAGAATTCCTCCCCTTTGGGGAGGCTAGGAGGGGCTTTGGCTTCTTATAAATGAATTACTTCATCATAAGCAGCAGCAACAGCTTCCATAACCGCTTCACTCATAGTTGGGTGAGGATGAACTGCTTTTAACACTTCATGTCCTGTAGTTTCTAGTTTTCTACCTAAAACAGCTTCTGCAATCATATCGGTTACACCAGCACCAATCATGTGGCAACCTAACCATTCGCCATATTTAGCATCAAAAATAACTTTTACAAACCCGTCTTTATTTCCGCCAGCACTCGCTTTACCAGAGGCAGAGAATGGGAATTTTCCAACTTTAATTTCGTATCCTTTTTCTTTTGCTTGTTTTTCAGTTAACCCAACACTTGCAATTTCTGGAGTAGCAATAGGTACAACCTGGAATGTTACCGTAATCTAAAGCTTCAACATGCTGTCCTGCAATTTTTTCAACACATAATATGCCTTCAGCAGAAGCAACGTGTGCTAAGGCTTGACCAGGAGTAACATCTCCAATCGCATAATATCCTGGGATATTTGTTTGGTAAAAATCGTTTACTAAAATTTTATCTCTGTCTACCGCAATACCAACATCTTCTAAACCAATATTTTCAATATTAGTTTTAATTCCTACAGCAGATAAAATAATATCAGCTTCTAATATTTCTTCACCTTTACTTGTTTTTACAGTAGCTTTTACGCCTTTTCCAGAAGTATCAACTTTAGTTACTTCAGCAGAAGTCATAATATTAATACCACTTTTCTTAAAGGATTTTTCTAATTGTTTTGATACATCTTCATCTTCAACAGGTACAACATTTGGTAAATATTCAACAATGGTAACTTCTGTTCCCATAGAATTGTAGAAATACGCAAATTCAACACCAATAGCACCAGAACCAACAACAATCATTTTTTTAGGTTGGCTTGGTAACAGTCATGGCTTCTCTGTAACCAATTACTTTTTTGCCATCTTGAGGTAAACTTGGTAATTCGCGAGAACGTGCTCCGGTTGCAATTATAATATGGTCTGCACTATATTCTGTTCCATCAACATCAATTTTTTTACCAGGTTTAAGTTTTCCATAACCTTTAATAACGTCAATTTTGTTTTTTTTCATTAAAAACTGAACACCTTTACTCATTCCTTCGGCAACACCTCGACTACGTTTTACAACAGCACTCAAAATCTTTATCGTATTCTTTAACAGATAAACCATAATCTTCTGCATGTTTTAAATATTCAAATACTTGTGCAGATTTCAACAATGCTTTTGTAGGTATACAACCCCAATTTAAACATACACCACCAAGACTTTCTTTTTCAACAATTGCAGTTTTAAATCCTAATTGCGACGCTCTAATAGCTGTAACATAACCACCTGGGCCACTTCCAAGAACAATAATATCGTATTTACTCATGAGATTTTTATAATCAGTTTATATTAGGGTGGCAATTTACGAAACGTATTTCTAATAAAGAATTTAGAAACCTATAAATTTGAATCTTTTGTTACCTTTGTTTTTAAGAATTAGAATATGAACATACCTTTAACCAGTTATCCTCGAATTGTAATAATTGGAGGCGGGTTTGCTGGCATCGCGTTAGCCAAAAAATTATCGAAGCAAGAAGTGCAGGTTGTTTTATTAGACAAGCACAATTATCACACGTTTCAGCCTTTATTGTACCAAGTCTCAACAGGTGGATTAGAGCCCGATTCTATTGCATATCCTATTCGAAAAATTCTTAAAGATTTTCCTAATTTTCACTTCAGACTTGCGAATGTTGAAGAAATAAGCACGAAGGATAAAAAAGTGATTACCGATATTGGTGTACTTAAATTTAATTATTTAGTGGTAGCTTCGGGTGCTGAAACCAATTATTTTGGTAATTCTGAAATTGAAAAAAACAGTATGGCTATGAAAACCATACCAGAATCTTTAAATTTAAGAAGTTTAATTTTAGAAAACTTTGAAGAAGCCTTATTAACATCCAATTTACATGAGCGCAATGCACTTATGAATTTTGTGATTGTTGGTGGTGGTCCTACAGGGGTTGAACTCGCAGGTGCTTTGGCTGAAATTAAAAAAGGAATTTTGCCCAAAGATTATCCAGATTTAGATACACGTTTGGCGCAGATACATATTATACAATCCAGTGATTGTATTTTAAAAGGAATGAGTGAAAAGGCTTCACAAAAGGCCGAAGATTTTTTGGAGAAATTAGGTGTTAATATTTGGAAGAATGTACGCGTTACCAATTACGATGGCAGAACAGTTACAACTAATACCGATTTAACCTTTGAGGCCTCCACTTTAGTGTGGGCAGCAGGCGTAAAAGGCGCTACAATTAACGGTTTAAATTCAGAAGATTATATAACAAAAGGGAATAGACTTTTGGTGAATCAATTCAATCAGGTAAAAGGATTCGATACCATTTTCGCAATTGGTGATATTGCATGCATGGTTAATGATGAATTTCCGCAAGGATTACCAATGATGGCACAACCGGCCATTCAACAAGGACAACAATTGGGTGAAAATATGGTTCGCCTTATTGAAAAACAACCCATGCAACCTTTTAAATACAAAGATAAAGGGGCCATGGCCACCATTGGGCGAAATAAAGCAGTGGTCGATTTACCAAAATTCAAATTTCAAGGCGTTTTTGCTTGGTACGTGTGGATGTTTGTCCACTTATTTTTCTTGATAGGTTTTAGAAATCGTATGGTGGTTTTTATAAATTGGGTTTATAATTATATACGGTTTGATAGAGAAGCCCGCTTAATAATTCGTCCGTTTAAAAAGAAACTAAAAGGGTAGTTTAAAATTTTGGGCGTTACCACAAGGGTCGGGCTTTACGCTATATCTTTTTTATGTTTAACCCTTCGACTGCGCTCAGGGCGACACAAAAAAGGATGCTGCTTCAATCCCTAACGCAAACCTATCAGCTAAAAACATCGCTATATTAATGGTAATAATTGCTACAAATCGTCAGTAAAATGGCGCCTGCTTTTTGCTTTGGTAAATTTTTCTGCATTATACGTTTTAGATTTCCCTTTCGGTATAGATAACGATAACCAATTTTCACCTTTAATCAGTTTACCCAAAAATACAATTTGCCCAACATGATAGGAGTAGTGCGCCAGTTGCCGGTTAATAGCTTCAATAACGGTATGTCCTTCATTTCTAATATAAATGATGCGCTCTAAATCAGAATCATTTAACAGATTTAAAGCATCAAATAAACAATTCCAGCCATGGTTCCAATTATCTGTTAATTCCTCTTTAGAGTTGTATGAATCTTTAAATTCAGCATCGCGATGTCTCCAAGGTTTTTCGCCATCTTCAGTTAAAAAGTTAGTCCATCTACTTAACATATTGCCAACAATATGTTTCACAATTATAGAGATGGAATTAGAATCTGTAGCAAATTCTTTCTTAAGTTCATCAAAAGATAACTGTTCAAAAGTTTTATCACCTAAACTTTTATAGTATTTAAACTGCTTTGTAGCACTGCTTAAATAACTTTCCATTAGTTATAATTATTAATCTTGAGGTATAAATTTAAGTGCCACACCATTTATGCAATGTCTTATTCCCGTTGTGTTTTTAGGGCCATCATTAAATTTGTGCCCCAAATGTCCGCCACAAGTCGCACAATGTTCCTCTATACCAAAAAATAAATCCGATCCTTTTGTGAAGGCAACATTTCCTTTTATTTCTCTATCAAAACTAGGCCATCCCGAACCCGAATCAAATTTGTTTTCGCTTCTAAATAACGGGGTATCACAGCCAGCGCAAACATAAACACCTTTTTTGTAGTTTTTATTTAGCGGGCTCGAGAATGCTTTTTCAGTACCTTCTTGTCTTAAAACATAATAAGCCATATCAGATAAATGCACTTTCCATTCAGCATCAGATTTTGTTACCTTGTATGGCGCGCTGTTTTCCTTCTGTGAGTTTCCTCTACAATTAAAAAGTAATAAGACCGTAACTAAAATTAATAAATTTTTCATAGGTAACATTTTGTTATTGATACAGTAATTTTGTCGAACATTATATAAAAACATAACACTTTGGTGCATTTAATACTTTATTTTAGTTAATGTGACTATTTAAATAAATTTGTGTCTAAAAATAAAGTTACAAATTTTGTACTTTTATTGAATATTAAAACAAAAACGATGAAACTAAAAAATATACTTATTGTAATTGGTGTCTTAGGACTGATTTCAGGCTGTGCCGTAAATCCATTTACCGGAAAGAAAACCATGGCTTTAGTGCCAAACTCTCAATTATTTCCAACGGCTTTTGCACAATACGACCAGTTTTTAACCGAAAACAAAGTGGTTAAAGGCACTACAGAGGCTGCTATGGTAACTCGTGTAGGTCAAAAAATTGCAGTTGCTGCAGAGCGCTGGTTAACCGCCAATGGACACGTTGGATATTTAAATGATTATAAATGGGAGTATAATTTAGTGGATGATAAAACCGTAAATGCCTGGTGTATGCCTGGTGGAAAAATAGTTGTTTATACAGGAATTTTACCAATAGCGAATGGTGAAACTGGCTTAGCAGCAATAATGGGACACGAAGTAGCACATGCCTTAGCCAATCATGGTCAGCAACGAATGAGTGCGGCGTATGTACAACAAGGAGTCGCTATTGCCGGAAATATTGCAATTAAAGATGAGCAATCTAGGAACGCATTTAATCAATATTATGGCATTGGGTCGCAAGTAGGAGTGATGCTACCTTTTAGCAGAGGCCATGAAACCGAAGCCGATAAAATAGGACTTTATTTAATGGCCATTGCTGGATATAATCCCGAAGAAGGTGCAGAGCTTTGGAAACGTATGAGTGCGTTAAGTAATGGACAATCAACACCAGAATTATTAAGTACGCATCCATCCAACGCATCGCGTATTGCAAATCTTCAAGCATTAGCACCAAAAGCTAAAGAAGAAGCAAAGAAATTTGGAGTAACCAATTTTAAATAATAGTTTTACATAAATAAAAATATTTAAGTACTTTCGAAGCTGCTCATAAAAGAGCAGCTTTTTTATTATGGCAGTATTAGAAAAAGGGAGTAAAAAGCTTCTTAATGCATGGGCGTTTTACGATTGGGCAAATTCGGTGTACACTTTAACCATTGCTTCGTCTATATTCCCTATATTTTATTCAGCGTTATTTATAAGTGAAATAAAAAAAGTTCAAGCATTTGGATTTGAGTTTAAAAGCACAGCCTTAATAACATTTGTTACGGCATTTACTTTTTTAGTGGTTGCTTTTTTGTCGCCCATTTTATCAGGAATTGCTGATTATGTAGGGAATAAAAAGAATTTTTTGAAATTCTTTTGTTATGTAGGAAGTACAGGTTGTATAGGATTATATTGGTTTGATATTTCACCTGAAGGCATACATTTAAGTTTAATATTCTATTTTATGGGATTAATAGGGTATTGGGGGAGTTTGGTGTTTTATAATTCATATTTACCAGATATCGCTTTTCCAGAGCAACAAGATAGAGTTAGCGCCAAAGGATTTTCGCTTGGTTATATAGGTAGTGTAATCTTACTTATCATCAATTTAGCGATGGTTATGAGTCAAAACGACGGAGCATCCAAAATGCAAATGATGCGTTATTCGTTTATAACCGTAGGGTTATGGTGGGCATTATTTAGTCAATATTCATTTTATTTTTTGCCAAAAGGAACTTCTTCGGGTCATAATGTAACAACTGCTGTTGTTTTTAATGGTTTAAAGGAATTGAAATTGGTGTGGATAGACCTTAGACAAAATTTAAGATTAAAGCGTTATTTATATGCTTTTTTTGTTTTTAGTATGGCCGTACAAACTATTATGTTAGTCGCTGTTTATTTTGGTGAAGAAGAAATAGACTGGGGTGGCAATGATGAAAAAACAACGGGACTCATTGTAAGTATTCTAATTATACAATTGGTGGCCGTAGTCGGAGCAGTTTTAACATCTCGCGCTTCTACCAGATTTGGGAATATAAAAACACTGATTTTTGTAAATGCTATTTGGATGTCTTTGTGTTTTTATGCTTATTTTATGAAAACACCTATTCAGTTTTATATTGCCGCTTCATTAGTAGGTATGGTTATGGGCGGTATACAAGCGTTAGCAAGATCGACGTATTCAAAATTTTTACCAGAAACTGATGATACAACATCCTACTTTAGTTTTTATGATGTGGCCGAAAAAATAGGGATAGTAATAGGGATGGTTATTTTCGCATCCATAGATCAGATTACAGGCAGTATGCGAAATGGTATTTTGTTTTTGTTTCTGTTTTTTTTAGCAGGAATTGTTTTATTATTTCGGGTACCTAAACAAGCAAATTAAAAAAACAGATAAAAAAAACCACAGGCAACAACCTGTGGTTTTTTTTATAAAATTAAATATATACTAAGATTGAGCCGGTTTTTCAGCTTTTTCAATACTTATATTCAGCTCTTGAGTACTTTCATCTAAGTCAATAATTATGCTGTCACCTTCTTCAACATGAGAGGTTATAATCTCTTCTGCTAAAGCGTCTTCAATGTATTTTTGAATAGCCCTTTTTAAAGGTCTAGCGCCATATTGTTTATCGAAACCTTTTTCGGCAATATAATCTTTCGCCTTATCACTTAGTTTCAAAGTGTATCCTAAATCTTTAATTCTAACTAAAAGTTTATTAAGTTCAATGTCAATAATTTTATCGATATGTTCTTTTTCTAAGGCATTAAACATTACCACATCATCAATTCTGTTTAAAAATTCAGGGGCGAACGATTTCTTCAATGCGTTTTCAATAACCCCACGAGCATTGGCATCTTCTTGTGCTTTTTGTGACGATGTTCCGAAACCAATCCCTGTTCCAAAATCTTTCAGTTTACGTGCTCCGATGTTAGATGTCATGATAATAATCGTATTTCTAAAATCAATTTTTCTACCTAAACTATCGGTTAAATAGCCATCATCGAGTACTTGCAGCAACATATTAAATACGTCTGGATGCGCTTTTTCAATTTCATCAAGTAGAATAACAGCATAAGGTTTACGTCTTACTTTTTCGGTTAATTGTCCGCCTTCTTCATAGCCTACGTATCCCGGAGGTGCTCCTACTAATCTGGAGATTGCAAATTTCTCCATATATTCACTCATGTCTATTCTAACAAGTGCGTCTTCACTATCAAACAATTCACGGGATAATACTTTTGCTAACTGGGTTTTACCAACACCTGTTTGACCTAAAAATATAAATGAACCAATAGGTTTGTTCGGGTCTTTTAAACCAGCTCTGTTTCGTTGAATAGCTTTAACAACTTTAGCAACCGCTTCGTCCTGACCAATAACTTTTCCTTTGATTAGTTTTGGTAATTCGGCTAATTTATTAATCTCTGTTTGTGCAATTCTGTTTACAGGAATTCCAGTCATCATAGAAACTACATCGGCCACATTATCTTCAGTTACAACTTCGCGATGTTGTTTAGTGTCTTCTTCCCATTTTTCTTGTGCGATGGCTAGTTCTTTTTCCAGACGCTTTTCGTCGTCTCTAAGTTTAGCCGCTTCTTCATATTTTTGCTTTTTCACAACCGAATTTTTGGTCTCTTTTACAATTTCAAGTTGTTTTTCAAGCTCAATTATTTGCTTTGGCACTTCTATATTGGTAATGTGCACACGCGATCCGGCTTCATCTAAAGCATCAATAGCTTTATCCGGTAAGAAACGCTCCGTCATATACCGATTCGTTAATTTAACACAAGCTTCAATGGCTTCTGGTGTGTAATTAACATTATGATGTTCTTCGTATTTAGATTTGATATTATTTAAAATTTCAATCGTTTCTTCAACCGACGTTGGTTCGATAATTACTTTTTGAAAACGACGTTCTAAAGCACCATCTTTTTCGATATATTGTCTGTATTCATCTAAGGTTGTAGCACCTATACATTGAATTTCGCCACGTGCTAACGCTGGCTTAAACATGTTGGATGCATCTAAACTTCCAGTCGCGCCACCAGCACCTACAATGGTATGAATTTCGTCGATAAACAAAATAACATCGTCATTTTTTTCCAATTCGTTCATTACAGCTTTCATGCGCTCTTCAAACTGGCCACGGTATTTTGTGCCTGCAACAAGACTAGCTAAATCTAACGTAACGACGCGTTTATTAAAAAGGATTCTCGATACTTTTCGTTTTACAATTCTAAGTGCTAATCCTTCAGCTATGGCTGATTTACCTACGCCAGGTTCGCCAATTAAAAGCGGATTGTTTTTCTTTCTTCGACTTAAAATTTGCGAAACGCGTTCAATTTCTTTTTCGCGTCCAACAACTGGATCTAATTTACCTTCTTCGGCTAAAACTGTTAGATCACGACCAAAATTATCTAAGACAGGCGTTTTAGATTTTTTATTTGATTTTCCTGTTGGACTATTAAAAATATTATCTTTTGAACCGCCATCTTCAGCATGCGAATCATCATCTTGAAAAGATTCGGCTTTTGGTTCTATGTAATCACTATCGTTTGTAATCATAAATTTGAATTGTTCTTTAACATTGTCGTAATCAACTTTAAGCTTGTTTAAAAGCTTGGTAGTGGGGTCGTTTTCATTTCTTAAGATGCACAGCAATAGATGCGCCGTATTAATAGAAGCACTTTGAAATAATTTAGCTTCTAAAAATGTGGTTTTTAAAGCACGCTCTGCTTGCCTTGTAAGATGTAAATTCTTTTTTTGATTTGAAGCAGCAGAAATATTAGGATTCGCCGGACTTAATATTTCAACCTTGCGTCTTAGGTGGTTTAAATCTACATCTAACGCGTTTAAAATATTAATGGCTTTGCCATCGCCGTCACGCAATAAACCAAGCATTAAGTGCTCGGTGCCTATAAAATCGTGCCCTAACCTTAGCGCTTCTTCTTTGCTATAAGCAATTACGTCTTTTACTCTTGGTGAAAAATTATCGTCCATATCAGTTTCCTTTCTGCATTAAAAATACTAAAACATTTTACTAACGGCAAAAACTATACCTTAAAATGTGTGAAAGTTGCTAATTGACGAAAAAAAGTTTATAAAATCAAAATTTTTTAAGGCATATTTATTAACGAAAAAAGCCCACATAATTGTTAATAAAAAACACGAAAAAATAGCTTCAATAGGTTTATGTTGACTATTGAAATACGTATATTAGCATGTTTTGAAAAACTCATAAAACTTAATTAAATTATTTATGGCAGAAGGAGAAAAATTGATCCCTATTAATATTGAAGATGAGATGAAAACGGCTTACATTGATTACTCAATGTCGGTCATTGTGTCACGTGCTTTACCAGATGTAAGAGACGGATTAAAACCAGTTCACAGACGTGTACTTTTTGGTATGCACGAATTGGGAGTTAGAGCGACAGGTGCACACAAAAAATCAGCGAGAATAGTTGGAGAAGTTTTAGGTAAGTACCACCCGCATGGCGATACATCAGTATATGATGCAATGGTGCGTATGGCTCAAGAGTGGAGTTTGCGATATATGTTAGTCGATGGTCAGGGAAATTTTGGCTCTATTGATGGCGATAGTCCGGCAGCAATGCGTTATACAGAAGCACGTATGCGTAAAATATCTGAAGACATGTTGGCAGATATTGATAAAGAAACTGTAGATCATAAACTTAATTTCGACGATACTTTACAAGAACCAACAGTATTACCAACTCGAATTCCAGGACTTTTAGTAAATGGTGCTTCGGGTATTGCAGTAGGAATGGCTACGAATATGCCTCCTCATAATTTAACCGAGGTGGTTAATGGTACCATTGCTTACATCGAAAACAACGATATTGAAATAGACGAGCTAATTAAGTACGTTAAAGCTCCAGATTTTCCAACAGGTGGAACTATTTATGGTTACGATGGTGTAAAAGAAGCGTTTCATACAGGAAGAGGACGAATTGTTGTTCGTGGAAAGGCGAATATTGAAGAAGTCCAAGGGAGAGAGTGTATTATAGTAACCGAAATACCTTATCAAACCAATAAAGCAGACATGATTAAAAAGACTGCCGATTTGGTTAATGAGAAAAAACTAGAAGGTATTGCTACAATACGTGACGAATCCGATAGAAACGGGATGCGCATCGTATATGTTTTAAAACGCGATGCCATTCCAAATATCGTTCTTAATAAATTATACAAATACACAGCTTTACAATCGTCTTTCAGTGTAAATAATATTGCATTGGTAAACGGGCGTCCGCAGTTGTTAAACTTAAAAGAGTTAATACACTATTTTGTAGAGCACAGACATGAGGTAGTAGTAAGACGTACAACATACGAATTACGCAAAGCGGAAGAACGTGCACATATATTAGAAGGATTAATTATTGCTTCAGATAATATAGATGAAGTAATTGCCATAATTAGAGCATCTTCTAATGCCGACGAAGCAAGAGAAAATTTAATAAAGCGTTTCGAATTATCTGAAATACAAGCGAAAGCCATTGTAGAGATGCGTTTGCGTCAACTTACTGGTTTAGAGCAAGATAAATTACGTTCAGAGTACGAAGATATTATGAAACTTATCATCGACTTAAAAGATATCTTAGATAAAAAAGAGCGTCGAATGGAAATTATTAAGAACGAATTAGTCGAAGTAAGAGAAAAATACGGAGATGAGCGTCGTTCAGTTATTGAGTATGCTGGAGGTGATTTAAGTATTGAAGATATGATTGCTGATGAAAAAGTGGTTATTACTATTTCGCATGCTGGTTATATTAAGCGTACCTCATTATCAGAATATAAAACACAAAATAGAGGCGGTGTTGGCCAAAAAGCATCAACAACCAGAAATGAAGATTTCTTAGAACATTTATTTGTTGGTACCAACCACCAATACATGTTATTCTTTACCCAAAAAGGAAAATGTTTCTGGATGCGTGTATACGAAATACCAGAAGGAAGTAAAACATCTAAAGGTAGAGCGATTCAAAATTTAATAAATATTGAACAAGACGATACGGTTAAAGCATTTATCTGTACGCAAGACCTTAAAGACGAAGATTATATAAATAGCCATTATGTAATTATGGCAACGAAGCAAGGTCAGGTTAAAAAGACATCATTAGAACAATATTCACGTCCTCGTACAAACGGTATTAATGCCATTACTATTAAAGAAGACGATATTTTATTAGAAGCAAGATTAACAACGGGTAATAGCCAAGTAATGTTAGCGCTTAAATCCGGTAAAGCCATTCGTTTTGAAGAAGCTAAAACACGCCCAATGGGTAGAAGTGCTTCAGGTGTAAGAGGTATAACACTTGCCGATAAAAACGATGAAGTAATCGGTATGGTAACTATTGAAAACCCACAAGAAGAGTCGGTATTAGTGGTTTCAGAAAACGGGTATGGAAAACGTACTTATATTGATGACCCTGAAGATGGTGAGCCAGTATATAGAATTACCAATCGTGGTGGAAAAGGAGTAAAAACCATTTCAATTACCGAAAAAACAGGTAAATTAGTGGCCATTAAAAGCGTAACAGATAATGATGATTTAATGATTATTAATAAATCTGGAATTGCCATAAGACTTGAAGTAAAAGATTTAAGAGTCATGGGTAGAGCTACCCAAGGTGTTAAATTAATAAACCTTAAAAACAACGATTCCATTGCGGCGGTTGCTAAAGTAATGCGTGATGAAGATGATGATGAAGAAGCATCTGAAGGTATTGAAAACATTGAAGATACTAACGATGGCACAACTCTTGATAATAACATAGAAGAAAATAACACGGAAAATTAAATTAAATATTACTAAAAATGAAAAAACAGATTATCATAGCTTTAACATTTTCAATATGCGCATTTTCATTTGCGCAGAAAAAAGAATTGAAAACAGCTGAAAAGGCTATAAAAGGAAATAATTTCGCTGAAGCTAAAGCAGCATTAAAAGAAGCAGAAGCTTTAATGTCATCGATGGATGATAAACTTAAAGCACAATATTATTATTTAAATGCAGAAGCCATGTATGCAAACGGAGCTGGAAGCATTAAAGATATTGATGCCGCATTAGAAAGTTTGAATAAAGTGCAAGGTTCTCTTGATTCTGAGGTTACATTATTAAAGCAAACAATGGTTAATGGTATTTTAACTAAAGGAAATGGTTTTTACGAGAAGAAAGATTTTTCAACTTCATCAAAATACTTTGAAAAAGCATATCGCTTAAGCACAAAAGATACATCATTCTTGTATTATGCTGCTGCTACTGCAGTAAATGTGCAGGAGTATGATAGAGCTTTAGGGTTATACGAAGAATTGAAAGCATTAGGTTATACAGGTATTGAAAAACAATTTTATGCAACTGATTTAAGTAAAAATGAAGAAGAAATTTTTGCTAACAAGGATATAAGAGATATGTCTGTTAAAGCAAAAACACATACTAATCCTGGGCAAAGACTTTCAGAATCTAAAAAACCAGAAATCGCTAAAAATGTGGCGCTTATTTATGTAAGTCAAGGTAAAGATGACGAGGCTTTAAAAGCGATGACTGATGCAAGAGCAGAAAGTCCTACAGATATTAACTTAATACTTTCTGAAGCAAATATTTACTACAAATTAGGTAATATAGAGCAGTTTAAAAGTTTGTTAGAGGAAGCCACTAAATTGGAACCTAACAATCCAGAGTTACAATATAATTTAGGTGTAATCGCTGCAGAATCTGATCATGCAACAGAAGCAAGAGCCTATTATCAAAAATGTATTGAATTAGATCCTAATTATATTAATGCTTATATTAATCTCGCGGCTTTAATTTTATCTAAAGAAGAGCCATTAATTAAAGAAATGAATGGTTTAGGAAATTCTAAAAAAGACGATTTAAGATACGAAGAGTTAAAACAGCAACGTCAAGAATTATATAAAGACGCCATTCCTTTCTTAACTAAAGCATTAGAAATAGATGCTAAAAATATAAGCGCAGCAAAAACATTAATGAATATATACAATATTGTTGGTGAGACTGCTAAGTTTAAAGAAATGAAAGTTAAAGTGGATGCTCTTGAAGCAGCAGAATAATAGCTTTTCTTTTTAATACGAAACAAAAAAATCCGCATTTGCGGATTTTTTTTTATTTTTATTTCATGGAATAATATAACTAACGAGATAAATTATAATTTATAAATAACAAACTTTTTTAGGCTACTTCAATCCCTTGACATTCTGTTAATAGCGTGAACCAATCTTCTAATTCTAAGTTTAAATCAAGTGCCTTATTGGCGTTCATAATACGCTCTTTATTGGTTGTTCCAATAACAGGAGAAATATGGGCAGGATGTTTTAATATCCAACTTAAAAGAATGATGTCTTCAGAAATACTATATTTTTGAGATAATGTTGCTAGTACTTTTTTTATTCTTGAAGTTTGCTGGTTTTCTTCTTTAAAAACATTTCCTAACGGACTCCAGCACAATGTATCGATGTTATTAATTTGCATATGGTCTAAAGCGCCATTATACATAGCATCATGTTGGGTTAATGAAAACTCAATTTGATTTGTAGATATTTTTTTGTCTTTAGAGATTAAATCAATTTGAGAAGGTGTAAAGTTTGAAACGCCAAATTTGATGATTTTACCACTTTCTTGTAAATAGCTTATTGCTTCTGCAATAAGCTCTGGTTGCATTAACGGACTAGGCCGGTGTAATAAAAACGTATCTAAATAATCAGTTTTAAGATTCTTTAACGATTCTTCTGCACTCCAGATAATATAGTCTTTAGAGTAATTGTAATGCTTTATTTTATTATTACGAGACTTGCCAACCAGTTGTATACCACATTTCGAAATTAATTTAATTTTATCTCGTTGTAAACCACTTTCTATGAGGGCTTCGCCAAAATCAGATTCTGTAGTATAATCGCCATAAATATCGGCATGATCAAAAATGTAATTATTGTTTTCTACACAAAAATTAATCATTTCTGCTTGTTGTTTTATGTTTAAGTTTTTGCCCCATTTACCCCAAGACATGCAGCCTATAACAATTTTAGATTTTTTCGTCATTTTAGTTTAATTTTAATAAAAAAGGCAACTTAAGTAAAAATTAGCCGTAGAAAGACTAAATGATTTTTTTAATAACCCGAAGTTTATGTGTGTGAATTTTTTTATCTACATTATATATTCCAGAGTGGTCTAATCTATCTATTCTAACTTTTCCGTGCGCATGAATGATATAATTATCTTTCATAATAATGCCAACATGCGTAATGATACCTTCACTATTATCAAAAAATGCAAGGTCTCCGGGTTCACTTTCTTCAATAAAACTTAAAGCTTCTCCTTGGGTGGCTTGCTGTGAGGCATCGCGTAAAAGCTTGTAACCATTTAATTTATAAACCATTTGGGTAAAACCAGAACAATCTATACCAAAAGGTGTTTTGCCTCCCCATAAATAGGGTGCATTCAAATATAAAAACGATGTTTCTATGATGTTTTCTTTGGGTTTTTTACCCATAACTATATGACCATCGTGAGAATGGTTTAATAAAGACAAACCGTTTAAAGACGAACCTAAAATAATAGGATGTAACTGATTATTTGTGTCTTCTATAAACTCAACCAAGTCAATAGAAAGTTTTAGGTTTCCTTTATGTATTTTTTGATAGGATTCTTCGGTTATTTCTACATATTGCTTGTTATCAATCCAACCTTCATAACCATCAAAAGAAATCCTAATTCTACTCCATTGTTTGCGTTGTTCTAAAATTTTAAAAATGTCGCCATAAAGCACTTGCGAAACTAATTCGCTTTTATCAGAAGCATCAAATCTTAAAGGAACAATGCTTAAATTACAAATTCCGTATTGCATATAATTACTATCTATTGCTTATTGATAATTATATTTTGAAATATCATGATACATACAAGGTACATTCGTAATAAAAACTTCGAGTAATAAACCATCTTAAAATAAAAACTATTCAATTAAAAAATAATGTTAACGTTCAATTATAATTGCCGATGCGCCACCACCACCATTACAAATAGCTGCAGCTCCAATTTTAGCATTGTTTTGTTGCAATACATTCAATAAGGTTATTATGATTCTAACACCCGAACAACCAAGCGGATGTCCTAGCGAAACGGCGCCACCATTTACGTTAACGTTTTCATCATTAAGTCCTAAAATTTTCATATTAGCCAAGCCAACCACAGAAAACGCCTCGTTAAATTCAAAAAAATCAACATCTTGCAGTTTAATTCCAGCTTTATTTAACGCTTTTGGTAAGGCTTTTGCAGGAGCTGTTGTAAACCATTCTGGTTGGTGCGCTGCATCAGCAAAACTTTTAATGGTAGCAAGTGGTTTTAAACCAAGCTCTTCAGCTTTTTCTTTACTCATTAATATCATCGCGCCAGCGCCGTCGTTAATGGTTGAGGCGTTCGCAGCTGTTACGGTGCCATCTTTAGTAAAAGCAGGACGTAACTGCGGGATTTTATCTAATTTAACGTTAGTAAATTCTTCATCTTTACTTACTATCACAGGTTCGCCTCGGCGTTGCGGAACTTCTACAGGAACTACTTCATTATCAAATTTTCCGGCATCCCATGCAGCCGCAGAGCGATTGTATGACTGAATGGCGAAAGCATCCTGGTCTTCACGTGTAAATTTATATTCTGTTGCACATGCATCCGCACAAACACCCATGGCATTTTGGTCGTAAGCATCTACTAAACCGTCTTTTTGCATACCATCAATAAGTGATGTTGGTCCGAATTTCGTACCCGTTCTGGCATATAAATAATGCGGAATCAAACTCATATTTTCCATACCACCTGCAACAATAATATGTGCATCACCATTGGCAATACTTTGAGCCGCTTGCATAACAGCCTTCATGCCCGATGCACAAACTTTATTAACAGTAGTACATGGCACCGTATTTGGTATTCCAGCATAAATGGCTGCTTGTCTTGCTGGTGCTTGACCCGCACCTGCTTGAATAACCTGACCCATTAAAACTTCGTCAACCAAAGCTGGTTTGAGGTTTATTTTGTTCAACGCCCCTTTTATGGCGATAGCTCCAAGTTGAGGTGCTGGAATGGTTGACAATGCGCCCATAAAACTACCTATGGGTGTTCTTGCTGCAGAAACAATTACGACTTCTTTATTCATTAGTTCATACTTATGCTTAGTACTTGCGAAAATAATCATTTTTTAGTAGAAATTTGAACGATTCCTCTATTATAAAGAATGCTAGAAGTATATAATTTTATTACATTTGGTTTCATTAACTTTTTAAATGGAAGACTTTATAAATAAATTATACAGAAACCATTCCTTTATATATAAAGGTTTGTTGTTTATCTGTACAACTTTTTTAATTGTGTATTTATTTCCTAAAAGTGGAAAGTTTAAATATAATTTTGAAAAAGGAAAACCTTGGCAATCTGAAGTATTATTAGCACCTTTTGATTTTGCAATAAAAAAAAATGATGCCGAATTAACTAAAGAAAAACAGGAGATTGCAAATAATTCTGTGTTGTATTTCGATTTAGATAACTCAGTAAAAACTCGGGTAACACAATCTTTTGCGCCTCAATTTAAAAAAATGTTTTCCGATTCATTACCGCGGGTAACTTACAATAGTTTGTTTAAGGTAGGACAAGAGATTATTTCAGAATTTTATATAGTTGGTGTATTAGGAGAGAGTTATAATTTTACAGAAACTAGTAGTATTGTTATTCTGGAAGATCGGGTTAAAAAACAGGAAGGTTTTTTCTCTGAAATTATTAAACAAGATGCCATAACGCCTATTATCGAGAAGACGCTATTAAAGCATAATTTAGTGAAGTATAAAAAAGATTTTATTTCATTATTTTTCGACCTTATAGAACCGAACCTCGTATTTAATAAGTCGTTTACAGAAAAGGCACTACAGGAAGATTTAAATAAAATTGCATTAGTAAGAGGAAGCGTTGAAAAAGGAACTTTAATTATTTCGAAAGGCGAAGTAGTTGATGCCGAAAGGTTTCAAATATTAAAATCGTTACAATCTGAGTTTGAATCTCAAGAGTGGGGAAAATCAAATTATAACTGGATTATATTTGCTTATACCTTATTAGTAGCTCTGGCATTACTCATGTTGTATTTGTTTTTAAGAAAGTACCGAAGAGAAGTATTTGAAAATAATACGAAAGTCACCTTTATTTTCTTTAATATCTTCTTAATGATATTTATAACCACACTGGTTGTAAATTACGATTCCAAGTTTATCTATGTGGTTCCTATATGTATTTTACCCTTAATATTTAAAGCTTTTTTCGATGCACGATTAGGGATGTTTGCTCATGTAATAACTGTGTTATTATTAGGGTTTATTGTGCCTAATAGTTACGAATATATGTTTCTTCAAATACTTGCGGGTATTGTAACTATATTAACCGTATCAGAACTTTATAAGCGTGCTAATTTGTTTATTTCGGTTGGTCAGATAACCTCAGTATATATCGTGGCTTATTTTGCGTTTTATGTAATTCATGAAGGAAGTGTAGAGAATATTCAATGGGAAATGTTTATTTGGTTTATATTAAGTGGACTTGCGACATTATTTGTTCAGCCTTTAATTTATGCATATGAAAAGATTTTTGGTTTAGTTTCTGACGTTTCGTTGTTAGAACTTTCAGATACCAATTCAACACTTTTAAAAGAACTTTCTAATAAATCACCAGGTACGTTTCATCACTCTTTAAATGTCGCGAATCTTGCTGAAGCTTCGGCAAATGAAATTGGCGCCAATGCTATGCTGGTTCGGGTTGGAGCCTTGTATCATGATATTGGTAAAATGAAAAACCCCACTTATTTTACTGAAAATCAATCTACAGGTATAAATCCGCATGATGAATTATCATCTAAAGAAAGTGCACGAATAATTATTATCGCATGTAATTGACGGCATTGAAATTGCCAAAAAATATAATTTACCAGATCGGGTTATCGACTTTATTAGAACGCATCATGGCACAAGTATCGTGTATTATTTTTATATGAAGGAGAAAAAAGATATTGAAGCAGTTAATAAAGCAGATTTTTGTTATCCAGGACCGAAACCTTTTAGTAAAGAAACGGCCATTTTAATGATGTGCGACAGTGTTGAAGCTGCTTCAAAAAGCTTAAAAGAACCAACATCTACAAAAATTGACGCCTTTGTTGAAAGTATTGTAGATAAGCAAATTGAAGAAGGTCAATTTTTAAATGCGAATATTACTTTTAAAGAGATACAATCTATAAAAAAGGTGTTAAAACACAAGCTTGCAAACATTTACCATTTACGGATAGAATACCCTGAATAATTTTTATAAAAAAGTAAATAAAATAGTTGCGTTCTTATTAATGTATAGATTACATTTGCAACCGCAATTTTATTGCATAAGTTCATATAATTTAATAGGAGAGGTGCCAGAGTGGTAATGGAGCAGATTGCTAATCTGTCGACGGGTAACTGTCGCCAGGGTTCGAGTCCCTGTCTCTCCGCAAATTAAAGATAACCAAATCGGGGTGTAGCGTAGCCCGGTTATCGCGCCTGCTTTGGGAGCAGGAGGTCGCAGGTTCGAATCCTGCCACCCCGACTTTTTAGTATATCAATCACTATCAAAAACCTGTTAATCGTATGATTAACAGGTTTTTGCATTTTTTTTGATTCCAAATGGAATCAAAAAATGCCGTTAAAAAGGACAACAAATCGGATAACAAAACCATTTTAAAAAAAGTGTTGACCGAATTGTTAAAATCCATCGATTAGTTGGGCAAATAAATGTATCTTTAAAGTGATTTGACTTTCGTCTGATAATAAACCAATTATTAACAAAAAGACGAAAACATGAAAACAACAGCAACTTTCAGCATCCTATTCTGGGCAGACCTTCCCAGGGCAAAAGAGGGTCAAGCCTCCATTTACGCAAGGATTACAGTAAACGGCAAACGTGCAACAATCAGCCTAAAGAGAAAAGTTCCCATACCGGATTGGGATGCCCATAAGGGTAGGGCAAGAGGGACCAACCAAAATACCAGGGCACTCAACAACTATTTGGAAGAAGCCAATAGTCACTTTTTTAAATGCTATCAAGACCTAAAAACAGAGGGTAAGCTCATAACTTCACAAGCCGTAAAAGCGAGGTATTTGGGAGAAGATGAACAGAATCATTCCATAAAGGATATTATAAGTTACCATGAAGAAGACATGGAGGGCAAGTTAAAATGGGGTACGCAAAAAAACTATTACACGACCCAAAAGTACCTGTCGAAGTTTGTTTTAAAGACCTATAGAACCACAGATATGTATTTGAGGGAGCTTGACTATAATTTCATAATAAAGTTTGAAAAGTACTTGAGAAACTATATGCCAGAAGACCATCAGAAGCCCATGGGCAACAATACGGTTATGAAGCACATCGAACGCTTTAGAAAGCTTATAAACCTAGCATTCAAGCTTGGATGGATAGATCGTGACCCTTTTGTCAACTTCAAGGCACAGTTCATAAAAACGGAACGAGGGTTTTTAAGTTTATTGGAACTCAAGGCCATAGAGGAGAAGGAATTCCCTATAGAACGATTGCAACTGGTAAAAGATTTATTTGTGTTCAGTTGCTATACCAGTCTGAGCTATATCGATGTGATTAACTTAACAGAAAATAACATAAGTATAGGAATTGACGGCGAACTATGGATTTATTATAAGCGAGAGAAAACAGCAAAGTCCATCAGGATACCGTTACTGCCAAAAGCTTTGGAGATTATTGAAGCTTATAAAAGCAAACAAAAAAGCAAGCATAAAGAAAAAACGCTGTTCCCAAACATATCAAACCAAAAACTGAATGCTTACCTAAAGGAGATAGCCGATTTATGCGGCATCGAAAAGAACCTGACATTCCATATAGCGAGACATACGTTTGCCACAACAGTAACATTGAGCAATGGGATACCCATTGAAACTGTTTCAAAATTATTGGGGCATTCCAGAATATCCACCACTCAAATATATGCCAAGGTCATAGAACGTAAAGTGAGCGATGATATGAAGAAACTGCGGGTTCAATTTTTAAACGAGAAAAATGAAAAGAACGAATCGGATAGGGCATACCAAAGCTTATAGCCACTGAAAAGAAAAAGAGTGTTTATTTTAATGTATTAGTAAAAACTACCTTGTTCGCTCCCCATAGTAGCAGAGAAAAATGGTTTTTGCGCGATATTGAACTGCGTTTTTAAAGCGATGGATTTGGAGGCTGGCTTTTGTTATAATGAATTTTAAACCAGTTCCATAGTGCGCGAGGGGAATCCATTGCTTTAAAAATGAAGCAAGCTCGCTCCAGGCGAGCGCGGTAGGTCAAAGCGCATCTTCTTCTAATTTTTCTTTTATGGCGTTGTATTGTTCGATAGTCAATTTTAAGGAATAATGATTGGCACCAAGAGTGTTTTTGACTAACCTCATATTTTTAAGGACATCGCCAAGTCTGTACCTAATTTGGGTTAATTTCTCATTGTATTTTAAAGAGGCTTCTCGGTAGTAAATGAGTTCTTCATTTTCCGTGATTAGCTTCGGTGTTCCAAATCCAAAGTCTTCATCAACTGGATCTGGTTTAGTTTCCATTTCTTCAAACAGGGATTCCAAAAGTTTCTTTGTGGGTTTCAATTGAGTTTCCTCAACATTTCTTAGAACTGATACAATAGCATCCATACGTTTATTTAATATATTGGTTAAAGATGCATGGGTCGGTTTTAAAGTGTCATAGGGAGATAAATTGTTATCCTCAAAAAATGCAATCATAAAATCCAGAGTTTCAGAATAGCTTGGGCTTGTTTTTTTAGAATATTTCTTGAATTTATCAATGGTTTTTTTCTTTAGCCGAATGGTATTAAAATCATCCATAATTTATTAAATTGTTACAATGAAACGTTGAATTTACTGGGGTCAAAATCAAATTTAGCGCAAATTTGAAAAACAACAAAATTTTTAATGGATTTAATCAATTGAAAATCAATAAAGTACAAATAAGTAACATCGCGCAGCGTGTTACCCTCTTGCTTTTCCCTTAGCTTTTCCCTTAGATTCGCACTAGTCATTTACATAGAGCTTTCTTGTAGGGTAATTAATCTGTTTTTATGATTAGTTACGCCTTATACGGGAAAACCTCAGGAATTGTAAATTACAACCATCCGATAAAGGAGAATTACACGCGCACCAAAGTTTTTTACTTATTCTTAGAAATATTTAGTAATAAGGGCAATATAAAAGTGTATTTATATCAAATAGATATTTGCAGAAAGTACAAACAAGATTTTCGAAAAAGAAAAGAATTATGTTAGGCATTAATCTTTGAATAAAAACCATGAATGATCTGCTTTCCAATTGCATTACATCGATAAAAAACAACGCTTATCTGTTAAAAAACAAGGTTTTACGTAAAATCGGAATTAAATTTAGCAATTCTTAAAAAATATTTTATAAGTTAAGGCATAACATGATGGAAATCATATAATTCGTCCAAAAAAAGCAATCAATTTGTGATACATCAAAACTTTAACAATATTTAAACCTTAACAATTATGAAATCAAAACTTCTTTTATTTATTAGCCTACTATTTTGCTTTTCTGCATTTTTACAGGCACAAACAGATGGCTTAATGACTTTTACTTTTACACAAGGTGCTCCCATAGATACTAATGACGGTGGTTGTGCTTCGGCCGTATGGATACAAAACGGAACCACCTGGATAAAAACCAATTTACGCTATGTGGGTAATGGAACAAAAGACCATTTACCAATTTATGGAGCAAAAGCAGGTTGGACTACTACAAATGATGCAAGAACGGCTAATGCCGTAGATGCTGTTACCGGAACTACCCGTAAGAGTGGAACTACTCCCGCTGCGTTAGATTCTTATTCAGTGACTTGGAATGGTAAAAATGTTTCAGGAACTGTGGTAGCAGATGGCACTTATACGGTATGGTATGAAGCTGCTTGGGTAGATGGCACCAATAATACCAATGATTTTATTAATACTGGTTTTGCTTTTACTAAAGGAGCCACAATTAATTCTACTAGTCCCGGTAACGTGGGGCCATTAAAAGCCATGACAATTACCTGGACACCTGCTGGTTTGAGTCTTGATAGTGTTTACAAAACTAAAGTAGCTCTCTACCCGAATCCTAGTAACGGTATTCTTGATGTCGTGTACAACGATATTCCAGTTAGTAAAATAGAGGTGGTAAACATCTTAGGCCAAGTTGTAAAATCGATAAAATTAGATCCATCAAGATCGCAAATCAGCGAAAGTATTGATTTATCGGGCGATGCTAATGGTCTTTATATTATTAATGTTTCAACAAACGAAACATCTTCAAGTTATAAAGTTGTTTTAGATAAATAATTAACATTTTTAATTTAAATACGAAGCATCCTGCCATTGCGGGATGCTTTTTTTTTATTCTTTAACTTCAGAAACAATCGCCTTTATACCTATAGTTTCATAAACCTGATATGTCCCATTTTCATCTGAATAAATCATATAAGCCTGCAGTTCTTTATGTTTTTTTAAAAAAACTATTGCTTTTTCTAAACCCATTACCATAATACCTGTTGCCATAGCATCTGATGTTATCGTTTCAGTAGAAAACAACGACACACTTAAAAGATTATTTTTTACAGGGTATCCCGTTTTAGGACTCATGGTATGTGCATATTTTATACCGTTTTCAACCATAAAACTTCTGTAATCTCCTGAAGTAGCCACTCCCATATTTTCAAGTTTAACTATTGCTTTTACGGGGTTTACAGACTCCTTATTTTCAATGGGTTGCTCTATCCCAATGGTCCAGTTTTCTCCATTTGGCTTTTTGCCTTTCGCATACACTTCGCCACCTATTTCTACAATGTACGCCTTGATTCCTTTCGAATTTAAAAATTCTGAAACAACGTCTACAGAATACCCTTGCGCAAAGGCATTAAAATCTAAGGACACTCTAGGGTCACTTTTTACAATCTTATTCCCTTTTAATTTTATCTTTTTAAACCCAACAAATTCAAGAATACTATCAATTTTCTTTTGCTCTATTTTTAGTTTTTTACCAGGACCGAAACCCCAGGCATTTACCAAAGGATATACTGTTGGGTCGAAAGCGCCATTTGTGTTTTTCCATACTTCTTTGGCTTTATTGAAGCATGCTATAAAATATTTGTCAACTTTAACATTTGAGTCGTTTGAATTAATTCTGGAAATAATTGAAATTGGTATGTAAGTTGAAAGGGACAAATCAAAGTCTTTTAGAATCTGTTCTATTTCAGGTTTAAAATCCCTGTTTTGCTTATCAAAATAAACGATGTGATAGGTTGAACCTTGTGCTTCTCCATTTATTGTAATAGAATTTTGTTGAGAAAAATTATATAAAGGGAAAAAAAATAAACAAACTAACCACGTGATTTTTTTCATACTTTAAGTTTTACTAGTCTAAATAAATTTACTACAAATGTAGAAATGAAAGTAGCTATTTTATTCAGTAAAAAACAAACCGTGAATTTAAGTTAAGTTTTTGCTTTTCTTAACGTGCTGCCCTCTTGCTATTCCCTCCCTTAGTTATACAAACACATAGTTATACAAACACACTTTTTATAGCCATTAGTTATCTGATAAAAAGGACAACCAATGACTATTGTTTTTATTTAGTGGATTTTTAAGAATATACTGTGTCAATCACTTTTTTTTCTGCATAGGATAGTGGACAGGCAATTCCTTGCTTTTTGAATTCGTCAACAAATCTGTAAAATTTATAGAAATACTACTATTCATCATCGTGGTCTTCACTACCACCATCATCACCATTATCATTATCATCTATTTGAATCAAATTAGCATCGCTTCTTATTTCTGTATGTCTTATTTCTCCTCCGCTTGTTCCTACATATTTTGAGATGATTATAGAACTAACTGAAAGTAGTAAAACCAAAACAAAACCATATTTAGAAAATGTGAGTTTTTTATATTCCAGAAACAAAGTTATCAGCGATACTCCTCCCAAAATCAGCATCATAGTCTGGAAAATTTCTGCATATTCTTCGTGTTTATGGATTAATGTTTCACTAATCCCTGGTAAATTCTCAACAATTTCTTCGGCGCCTTCTCCTGTTAAAAAAGCTGCAATTGTTGTTAAGCCACTGAAAATAAAAATACCTAATGCTGTGTTCTTTATTTGAGGTTTTTTAAGAATAAAACCTACTAATAACACTAAAAAACCAATCAACGTTCCAACAATAGGAAGATGATTTACTACCAAATGAAAATGTGCGTCGTTCATAATTTTATTATTTAATTAATTAATATTTATATTAAACATATATCCAACTAAAGCTGTTAATCCCATTGCTACAGTTCCCCAAAAAGTAATTCTTAAAATCGCTTTTAGAATACTTGAACCGCCAGCTTTAGCAGCCAATCCTCCCAAAATGATAAGGAAGAATAGTGCAAAACCGTAAAGAGAATATTCCATACTATTTAAAGGCAGAAAAAGTGTTACTAAAAAAGGAAGTAATCCTCCTATGGTAAATGCCGCTCCTGATGCAAAAGCCGCTTGAATAGGTTTAGCTTGGCTAATTTCATTTATTCCTAACTCGTCTCTAATGTGTGTGCCTAAAGCATCGTGTTCTGTTAATTCTTTTGCGACGGTTAGAGCTGTTTTTTTTTGCAAACCTCTTTGTTCATAGATTTCTGCAAGTCGTTGTAATTCGAGTTCGGGCATATCTTTTAGTTCTTGCTTCTCACGTTTAATATCAGCTTTTTCCACATCAGTTTGTGAACTTACCGAAACATATTCTCCAGCCGCCATTGATAATGCACCAGCAACAAGTCCTGCTAATGTTGCCAAAATAATAGGCTCACGCGTAGCACTTGCAGCTGCAACACCTATAGCAAGACTCGCTGTTGATAAAATGCCATCATTAGCCCCAAGTACTGCTGCTCTTAACCAATTACTTCTATGGATGTAATGGTTGGCCAAATAACTGTCTAATTCTTCTGTTTTTTCTGCCATCTATTCTGTTATTAAATTAAATGCACCTTCGGTCAAAAATTCGGCGTTCTGATCAAAATCATTAGCATTAAGAATTTGGGTAAATCCATTATTGGTAGTTCCTATTTTAACCAATACTCTTCTAAAAGTTGAGGCATTTTCTTTGACCAAAACAAAATAGTCGTTATCTATATTAGCAACAGCCTGCTTTGGTAATGCAGGATGCTCCGATGATGAAGTTATAATTTCTGCTTCTATATACATTCCTGGGGCGAATAGTTTTGCTTCTGCTTCATTTATTAAATCACCGTGAATATCAACTGTTCTATCTTGAATGTTAATTGCTTTATTGACTAAATGGACTCTACCTTTATAAATATTATCTATATCATTTTGTAGCCTCACATTAATTTGTTGTCCTATTTTGACCATAGGAAGGTCTTTTTCAAAAATCTTTAACTCTATATGTAAGTCATCAGTATTTGTAACTGTAATGGCAATATCTGAAGGGTTTAAGTACATTCCCTTAGTGGCATTAATAGTTGTGGCGTAACCAGATAAGGGTGAAAGCACGCTTATAACCGACCTGATATTTTCTCCAGATAAGGAATTCGGATTAATATTCATAAGGCTCAATTTCTTTTTAAGTGATTGATATTGCGCCAATGTTACGGTGTATTCCGATTCCGCTTTTAGGAAGTTCTTTTTTGAAGTAACATTATCTGCTAAAAGCTCCTTTTGGCGTTCATAATCAGATTTCAAATAGTTTAAACGTCCTTTTGCTTCTAAAAAATCTTGCTGTGCCTGAACGTATTCAGGATTTTCAATAGTGAACAATACTTGCCCTTTTTTAACAATATCACCAGGTAATAATTTTATATCCTTCACATATCCAGCAAAATAAGTACTTACATCTGCTTGATTTTGTGGTGGTACAGCAAACATGCCATTGGCTCTAACGTTGGTGTTAAACTCTTGCATTGTTATTTTTCCAACCTTCATTTCTCCTGAATTAAACTGAGATTCTGTAATTGTGATGACATCAACATCCTCAATTGTTTCAGCAGTATCAGTATTGGCTGCTTCAGATTTTTCTTTTGAATTACAGGAAGCAAAAGCCAATACAATTGCTAATAAAAGACTTTTAAAGTATATAGAATGAGATAAAATGTTAAGTGTATTTTTCATTTTTAATTGGTTAAATAGTTTAATTCTAAAACTGTATTGTTGTACTTATTTAGGTTTTGTAAATAGTTTATTTCAATGTTTTTTGCACTTTCTAAAAGTTGAACATATTGTAAAAAATCTATCTCGCCATTTTGAAATGCTTTTGAAGCAGTTGTTGTTAATTCTTTTGAAAGGTTTCTTCCAATATTATCATAATAATCAACTGTTTCTTCGAATTTTTTTAAATCAGAAATAAGGCTTTCATATTTTGATAGCAATTGTATTTTATAGTTTTCATACTCATCTGCAATAATCATGGTTTCAGTCTTTGCAGCGTTGATTTTAGACTTATTCGCCCCAAACCATAACGGTACCGAAATACCTACTTGAAAACCATTGTATTGCTTCGCATTTAAACCATTATTTGTGCCTTGAAATACGGAAAACTGTAAGTCTGGTAATAGCCTTTGCCTTTCTAACGAAAGTAACGATTTAGCTAAATTTTCAGCCGAATTATATAACAAGACCCCCGGATGATTTATTAGCGTAAACTCTTTTAATTGCAATTTTGGTAATGCGTTTTCGTTCACTACTATCAAAGTATCGCTCTGTACCCATTGATGAAGTATTGTATATGCTTTTGTAACATCTTCTTTTGCTTGCGATAGCGCAATGGACACTTCCTTCTGTTTTGTTTCTGCCGTAAGTTTTTCCAATAAATTGGTTTCGCCAACATCATATCTTTTCTTTGCTCCACTAGCAAACTGACCATATAAACTATCTAAAAAAGTGTATTGCTGAACAAGGTTTTTTTGAAAAACTACATTATAGTATGCTATATATACTTCTTTAGTTAATGCCTGTTCATTCAACTTATATTGCTGTGTTACTAGTGACACTTTTTGTTTTTCCACTTTATGCTGTGCTCCATATATAGTTGGGAATTGTAAAGATTGACTAATTCCCAAAACTTTTAACGGAAGCCCGTTTTCGGCAAGATTGTTTTGGTCAGAATTATAATAAACATGAGTCTTATCTATGTTAAGTGCGCTACCTACCAATTGTTTGGATTGTTCAATACGTTTATTAGAAGCCTGTAACCCTTTGTTATTATTTTTTGCAATTTGTAATGCTTGCTCCACACTAACAGGACTTTGTTGTGCATTACCCATAAAAGGTGAAAACAGTAATACAATCACACCGAGCGCCTTAAAATTTACTTTGGTTTTTAATTTAGGATGATGCCCTTTCCTGTCGAACATTGCATATAAAATTGGTAATACCACAAGCGTTAATGCTGTTGCAGTAATCAATCCACCTACCACTACTGTTGCTAAAGGTCTTTGTACTTCTGCACCAGCAGATGTTGAAATTGCCATTGGCAAAAAGCCCAATGCTGCTGCTGCTGCTGTTAATAATACAGGTCTTAATCTATTTTTTGTACCCATTAGGATTCGTCTGTTAATATCGTCAACACCATGCGCCTTAAGCTCTTTGAATTCTTCAATCAATACAATTCCGTTTAAAACAGCAATCCCGAAAAGAGCAATAAAACCAACACCTGCCGAAATACTAAAAGGTAAATCCCGCATATAAAGCAACATTACACCACCAATGGCTGATAGCGGAATCGCACTATAAATCATTAAGGCTTCTTTTACAGAATCGAAAGCAAAGTATAGCAAGACAAAAATTAGTACAAGAGCGATAGGAACTGCAATTTTTAGACGAGCAGATGCCGTACGTAAATTTTCAAATTGACCACCGTAGCTTATAGTATAACCAGTTGGTAATTTCACGTCTCTTTCTATAATGGTCTGTACATCTTTTACAACAGATTCCAAATCTCGGTTTCTAACATTTACACCAACCACAATGCGACGTTTGGTGTTGTCACGAGAAATTTTTGCTGGTCCTTTAGTGTAGCTAATTTTAGCAAATTCGCTTAATGGTAATTTTGAGCCATTGCGAAGTGAAACTGAGGCATTTTCAATATTGTCAATATCTCTTCTATGTGCTTCGTCATATCGCAGTACCAAATCGAATTGTTTCTCTCCTTCGAATACTGTTCCAGCCGGCATACCCGCAAAACCTATAGTTACGACCTTATTGAGGTCTTCAATATTCAATCCGTATTTTGCAATTTTTTGACGGTCGTATTTAACAGACATTTGAGGTAAACCCGCCGTTTTTTCCACCGAAATATCGGCTGCTCCTTCTACATATTGAATTGCTTTTTCTATTTCCAATGCTTTTTTGGCAAGTACATCCAAATCTTCTCCAAAAACTTTGATAGCTAAATCGGCACGAACTCCTGTAATCAACTCATTGAATCGCATTTCGATAGGTTGAGTAAACTCAAAATCAACGCCGGCGATTTCAGAAAGGGCTTCTTTAAACTTATCAGCTAATTCATCTTTAGTTTTAGCAGATGTCCATTCGCCTATTGGTTTTAGTTTAATGATTACATCACTCTCTTCCATAGACATTGGGTCTGTTGGGACTTCGGCAGCTCCAATACGACTTACAACTTGTTCTACTTCAGGAAACTGTTTCAATATTTTTTCCATTCGAGTTGTAGCCTCGATAGTTTTACTTAATGATGTACCCGTTTTTAGTACGGGTTGAATAACAAAATCGCCTTCGTCCAAGGTTGGTACAAATTCTCCTCCCATTCGAGAGTACAAAAACGCAGTGAACACTAACAATCCAACTGCCATAGACAGTACTAATGTCTTTTTGCGCAAGGCCCAGGCAATTGTAGGTTGGTATTTATCTTCTAAAAATGCAATAAGTCTGGACGATATAGTTTTCTTTTCTGTATTTGATGGCTTTATGAACATTGAAGCCATTACTGGGATATAGGTAAAACATAATACCATTGCTCCAATAAGTGCGAAACAGAAGACTAATGCCATAGGGCGGAACATTTTTCCTTCAACATTAACTAATGACAGAATAGGAATAAAAACAATGATGATGATTAATTGTCCAAACACTGCGGAATTCATCATTTTTGTTGCCCCTTGATAGGTGATGTTATCTATTAATCCTTGTCTTTCATTTTTTGGTAATGCCAATAACTTGGCACTTTGACTTGTAATTTTAAAAGCAATAAACTCTACTATAATTACTGCTCCATCAATGATAATTCCAAAGTCAATTGCACCAAGGCTCATCAAATTGGCATCTACTCCAAAAATGTACATTAGCGAAAGTGCAAAAAGTAAACATAGAGGAATTACAGAAGCTACAACCAATCCTGAACGCAAGTTTCCTAAAAGCAATACGACTACAAAAATTACGATTAGACATCCTAAAATCAGATTTTCTGCTATAGTGAAAGTTGTTTTCGCAATGAGTTCACTACGTTCTAAAAAAGGATTAATAGAAATCCCTGGTGGTAATGAGGATTGTATCTCTGAAACCCGTTGCTTTACTGCTTCAATTACAGCATTAGAATTAGCATCTTTAAGCATCATTACCTGACCCAATACTTTTTCACCTTCTCCGTTTCCCGTAATAGCTCCAAATCGATTAGCGTGACCAAAACCCACGGAAGCGATATCTCGAACATAAACCGGTACATCGCCTTTAGTGGTTACCACAATATCTTCAATATCTTTTACTGAAGAAACTAAACCCTCTCCACGGATAAAGTAGCTTTCGTTTACTTTCTCAATATAACCTCCTCCAGCGACACTATTATTTTTTTCAAGAGAAGTATAAACATCAAAAATGGAAACATCCATGGCGCGAAGACGTTCTGGATTGATGGCCACCTCATAGGTTTTCAGATAACCTCCCCAAGTATTAACTTCTACCACACCAGGAATTCCTGAAAGTTGACGTTTTACTACCCAATCTTGAATAGTACGTACATCGGATAACGAATATTGGTCTTTATGTTTAGCATCTACATCTATTACATATTGATAGATTTCACCCAACCCCGTAGAAACAGGACCCATAAAAGGTTTTCCAAAGCCTGCTGGAATTTTTTCTTCAGCACTTTTTATTTTTTCAGCTATTAGTTGACGCGGTA
This sequence comes from uncultured Flavobacteriaceae bacterium, assembly GCA_963704215.1. GTDB lineage: Bacteria > Bacteroidota > Bacteroidia > Flavobacteriales > Flavobacteriaceae > Mariniflexile. The sequence continues at coordinate 13,240 of CAVPHK010000006.1, read as the reverse complement.
AATAGGTACCTAAATCATCATCAAATACAACCGTAACTACAGATAAACCAAACTTAGAAATAGAACGAATTTCTTTGACTCCTGGTAAATTTGCCATTTCCAGTTCAACAGGATATGTTAAAAACTTTTCTACGTCTTCAGTAGCTAAATTTCTAGAAGTTGTGATGACCTGAACCTGATTATTGGTTACGTCTGGAACCGCTCCAATAGGAATATTTGAGAGTGAATACAAGCCAAATCCAACGATTCCGGCGGTAAATAAAAGTACAATAAGTTTGTGATGTATACTGTACTGGATAATGCGTTCTAACATTTTTTTGGCGGTTTATTAATATAATAACCAAATGTAGATGCGCTGTCTAAGTGTATTCTAAACGGTTTCTTAAGATTGCCTTAAGATTATTTTTTTGCTCTAAAAGCAAAAAGCAAAAGTCTTGATAACTGTCAAGACTTTTGCAACTATTAACCAATAAAACCAACCAAAAATTTAAAGATATGGGGAATCTATTTTTCTTTTTCGAGGGTGGAACTCTTAAACTTAAGATAAATGTAATATGGAAATATTATGACTGATTAAGAGACGTCTTAAGATTCACTTAAAATTGAACAGTAAATGTTGTCCCGATACCTAATTCACTTTCTACTTGAACGCTAGCATATATAGCATCGGCAGCCTTTTTAGCTATGGAAAGCCCCAAGCCATTACCAGGAATATTTTTATGGTTCAGTGCATCAGACCTGAAAAAATTATTGAACACGCTGTCCAAATCTAATTTGTTAATTCCTATCCCTTCATCTTTCACTTTACAAATAATTCTAGACTCTAATTGAGAAATAGAAATATGAATCTTAGTATTAGCTTTAGTGTATTTTATGGCATTACTGATAATGTTTTCAAATATAAGGTTACTAAAATATTGAGGAACTAGAGCCTCGTTATCAATATCATTTTTGAAATCTACCGAAAGTTTTTTATCTGCTATTTGGTTTTTACATCTTGAAAGAATTTCATCAATTATGGTAGTTAAAGGAATCAAGGATGTGTCTATTGTTTTTGATTTTGTATCCAATCTAGCCAACAGCAAAAGTTGTTCTATTGTGGCTGTCATTCGGTCTATTTCTGTTAAACTATACTTGACTTTTTCTTCATATTCCGCTCGTTCCCTTGGTTTGCGAATTAGGACTTCTAGTGTGCCTTTTAAGGTTGCCAAAGGGGTGCGTAGTTCGTGAGAAGCATCTGAGGTAAATTGGCGTTCACGTTCTAGAGCATTCTCAATTCGTTGGAGTAACTGGTTAATGCCAAAAGATAAATGGTAAAGTTCATCTTTGTTTTGAGGTAGAACGACCCTCTCGTTCAAGTTGTTCTTTGTAATCCTATTAGTAGTTTCAGTGATAGCTCGTACCGGAATTATAGCCCTACCTGCAATATATCGTGAAATAAAATATAGTCCTGCTAAAAGAATTAAATATGAAAAAACTAAAACATTTCTTAAATTGAGAAGCACCATTTGTGAAGATTCTAAAGACATTGCAGTGACTATAAAGCCTTTAATTTTTCCATTTTTTTCAATAGGGATTTGAACTTGCCTGATAACTTTGTTATTTAGCTTTTCATTGAAGTGTCCACCATAGATTTGTTTTGAATTGAAAATGAGTATATTTTCTTTAAGGTTAGGTGACTTATCCATAAAGTTACCGTTTTTATCCAATATTTGGACAAAAACAGGGTTCACTTGAACCTCTCGATGTTCTTTCTCTTCCCATTCTTTTTTGTTCTTTACCTTAATGCTATCACCTTGAATTATTATTTCTTCAGTATGTTTTTCGGCTTCAATAGATAGATCATTATCCAAATTTTGATACATAGTTTCCTGTACTACAAAATATACTACTGTAAATGCCACCGCCATGATTAGGGCAGTTGCAATCATATAGTGCAAGGCAATTCTATTTCTAAAGCTCAAATTCATATTTCTTTAGCTATATAACCGATTCCTCTAACTGTTTGAATATAATTATCATCCTCGCTAAGTTTTAATTTTTTTCGCAGGGCATTAATATAGACATCAATTACCCCCGTATTATATTCAAAATGTATATCCCAGACACTTTCTATTATTCTAGACCTTCTGCAAACCATCCCTTTATTCCGAATTAAGTATTCCAATAATGCAAATTCTTTTTGGGTAAGGCTAACTTCTTCATCGCCTTTAAATACTTGGTGTGTACTTGTATTAAGGATGATATCTCCTAATTTAAAAATGGAATGTTCTCCCGATTTTGGACGAAGTTGAACTTTAATACGTTCCAAAAGCTCCTCAAAATGAAAAGGCTTTTTTATATAATCGTTAGCGCCAGTTTGAAGCCCAAAAATAGTCTCGTCTAAAGTATCTTTTGCTGTCAAAAATATAATGGGGGTGTCTTTAAATTCTTTTCTGAACTTACGGCAAATTTCAATACCACTAATACCTGGAACCATCCAATCAAGGAGTAATAAATCATATTCTCCAGAAAGTGCAAGTTTTAAGCCTTTGTTTCCATCTTCTGCTATATCCACAGCATACGACTCTTCTTCCAAACCTTGTTTGAGAAAGTTAAAAATACCTGGTTCGTCTTCTACAATTAAAATTCTCATAGTGCAAAAGTTACACTTTTTAATTAAATTGATATTACATTTTTCTTAAGATTTGCTTAAAACTTGTTTGTGCCTTTAAGCCAAAAAAGTTTAATTTGCGCAAAATTTAGAATGATAATGGTTGCTAAAGTAATATAATAGTAGTAATCCAATAATATATAATTTTATTAAGAAATTTCAGCTTTTATTTTCGGGTTTTATGGTAATCAAAGTGATGTGATTTTTAAAGTTGAGAATCATCAATGAAACGCTTCATGATATTAATGGAATTCTACAACCATAATTTGCGAAGACAAGTTAATAAATAGACTGACTTGTTTTAATTTTGATGGACTAAAATATTATATTTGCGACATCAGAAAGTAAAGTATCTTATTTTAAGTTCATTTATAGTACCGTCAACAAATCGACTAACAGTTTGTTTTTGAAGTTTATAAATGATTGATATATAGTTTTTTATTGGGTTGGAATGGATTCCTGCCACCCCGACGAACCTAGAAATAGGAAGTATCAAAACACTGTTAATCGTATGATTATCAGTGTTTTTTGTTTTTAGGCATTTTATTTGATGCCAAATAAAAGCAATTAAACTCAATAAAAAGGTGTACAATCAGGTGTGCACTTTCTCACCAGAATTGTCGTAAATTGATGTTTCAATTTAAAACAAAAACCTGTTAATTATTTTATTAACAGGTTTTTTGGTTTTATTCAAAATATAAAGTCGGTAATAAATACGATAATAAAATAATTGTATTAACTATATGAATCAATTTATCAAGTTCGAATATTAGTCGATTTAATAAATTGTTGTGTCTTTAAAAAATCTATTGATTATTTCTGTAAAACGTGGTTGTCTAATGAAAAGCATATGAATTCGCCTTCAAACACTACCACATCATTTTGATTTTTAACGGCAACAGAAACAGCAGATTTAACAGGGTTTACTTTTTCTGAAACTAGAGCTTCAGCTGTCAATAAATCTCCAACAACTGTAGGTTTTATAAATTTTACTTCAGCCTTACCCAATACAACGTTGGGATGATTGGTTGCTACCATCGCAGCATAGTCTGCTAAACCAAATGTAAAACCGCCGTGTGCTAATCCCTTGGCATCTACAGCCATTTCTTCCGTCATTTTTAATTGTACGATGGCTTTATTTTCTTCAATTGAAATAACTGTTCCAACTAATGTGTTTGATGTTTTTAAATGTGTGTTTTGCTGCATTTTATAAATTAAATTATTTTAATAATCTCATCTTACTGAAAAATGTGTTTAATTATACATTTAATCAGCTCTAATTTCAGAAATTTAGAATATATTTTTGAATCTGCCTTTTTAAATTAAACAAGCTGATATATAATTAATTATACTTAAAAATTGCGTGTATAATATAGCTAAAATGACCGATGTTAAATTAGGGTGAAGATACAATTAATGGTGAAATTTCACTAGTGTATTTGCTTGGTTTTTATTTAAATGTTATTCATTATTGGGTGGATTTAATTCATTCAATTCGTCGAGTTGTTTTAAAAGTTCAAAAGTTATTTTAGCTTCTTCCTCGTCCACGGTACCAATAGCGGCTCCAACATGTACCATAACATAATCGCCAACTTTGGCTTCTGGAACAAGCGTTAAACTTACTTCTTTAACAACACCATCAAAAGAAACCTTTCCTGTTCTAAAAATTTCGTCAATCTCAGCAGTAATTTCGATTAATTTTCCTGGTATGGATAGACACATACTATTCGAGTTTATTGATTAAATTGAGCTTTAAGCCATGCGTACCAAGCTTCCATGCCTTCTCCCGTTGTTGCAGACAACTCAAAGAATTGTAAACCCGGATTAACTTTTAAAGCATATTTTTTTAATACATCTATGTTGATGTTTACATAGGGGAGCAAATCTATTTTATTTATAATGCATATATCAGAGGAGTGGAACATATCTGGGTATTTAATAGGTTTGTCTTCGCCTTCAGTCGTACTTATTATAACTACACGTTTAGTTTCTCCTAAATTAAACATAGCTGGACACACCAAATTTCCCACATTTTCAATCATTAAAATAGAGTTGTCTTTCACATTCAATTTTTTTACGGCATCATACACCATGTCACTTTCTAAATGACAGCCTTTGCCGGTATTTATTTGAATTACAGGAATATCTAAAGCATCAATTCTGTTAGCATCATTAAGCGTTTGTTGGTCGCCTTCAATAACATAAAAAGGAATATCGGCTTTTAAATCGGACAACGTTCGCTCCAATATAGCCGTTTTACCAGCTCCAGGCGAACTTACTAAATTTAATACAAATATGTTTTTAGCTTCAAAATAGCCTTTGTTTCTGGCCGCGATAATATCGTTATGATGCAAAATATCTTGTTCCAACTCTAAGATTGTTTTGGGTTGGTGATGGTGACTATGACGCATGGTCATCTCGTGGTCGTGATCATGGTGAAGTTGTGGATGACCATCAATGATGATGATGATGATGATGATCGTGAGCTTTTATTTCTTTAGGATTTTGAATGGTTACTCCATTTTTTTCTGATCCACAACCGCATGTTCCGCACATAATTTTAGTCGTTTTTATTTACTTAAAGATAATCAATTATAACAGCTTCATTAAAATGTTTTTTCGCTTTATCTAGATTATGGGCTCCTTTTTTACTTAGTCCAATTTCTAATTCCCATTCATAGCCCTGAATTCCAATAACAAGGGCAATTGGTTTATGATCATATAGTTTAGATGCCAAATGCAATATGGTTTCTGGCGCTAAGGCATGTGTGCTAAAGCTATATTTCTCTGATGGATGGCATGGTTTTATGTAAAACCCGTCTTCCGTTTTTTCTTTTGTCGCATCAACAAAAATTACTTGATTGTATTTGGATATCAATTCAGCATCTTCAATTTGCAACTGGTATCGGTATTCTAGGTCCATAGTTGTTTTTTGCTGTTTTAGAAAGTCTAAAAAACACCAACCTAAACCGTCATCTTGTCTGCCATTATTGCCTATTCCAAAAATAAGGATTGCTTTTCTATCGTTTTTTTTCATCAATTAATTTACCATCATTGTCAAACAAAGAAATTTCAAGTGGCATTTGTCCAAGTGCATGCGTAGCGCAACTTAAACAGGGATCGTAAGCTCTTATGGCAACTTCTACTTGGTTTAGCATACCTTCTGTTATTTCTGGCTTACCGCTTATCACATTATTGGCAACCCACCGTACCGCTTGATTCATGGGTTCGTTATTATGAGTAGTAGAAACAATTAGGTTACAACGTGTAATTCGATCTTTATCATCAACTTCGTAATGATGTATCAATGTACCTCTTGGCGCTTCAATAATACCAATACCTTCGCCACGTCTTTCTCCTTTTCTAATTAGGTCGTTACTTAAAATATCGTCATCATTTAGCAAGTTTTTCATCATCTCAGCGCAGTATAACATTTCAATTAATCTTGCCCAATGCGAATACATGGTTTTATTATTAACCTTGTTGTTTGTTGCTAATTTAAAGATGATTCGCTCTTCTTCTGCCAATGGTGTTTCTATGCCATTACAAACATTAATTCTTGCCAAAGGACCAACGCGGTTCCAGCCTTTTTCTTTACCTAATTTTTTTAAATATGGGAATTTTAAATACGACCATTTTTCTACACCTTCATTAAAATAGTGTAGATAATCATCGTTTGGTACATCGTTTAAAATAACTTTTCCATTGGTATCTAGCGCTCTTAAATTACCATCGTATAACTCTAAAAAGCCATTTTCTTTGTTTACTAATCCCAAATGTCCTGAAGGGTAATCTGCAAATTCATCTAACCATTTTTTGTTTGCATCATGATATCCTTTAAGAAATTGAATGATTTCACTAGACCAGTTTATCATGGCATCAATCGATGGAATCTCTTTACTATTTAAAAAATAATCTCTGTCTTTTATCGTGATTTTTTTATGAACACCTCCAGGAACCGCCGAAATGCCATGAATACGTTTTCCGGCGATAGCTCTAATTATTTCTTGTCCAAATTTTCGCATTAAAATGCCTTTTTTAGCCAAATCCATATGCTCGATTGCCACTTCGGCTACGTTACGTTTTGAGGGATCTGCATTCACGCCAAACAACAGATCTGGAGAAGCGAGGTAGAAGAAGTGTAAAGCATGCGACTGAAAAACTTGTCCGAAATGCAAAAGTTTTCTAATTTTTTGAGCTGGTAATGATAAATCTTTAGGGTCTAATCCTACAATCTGATCTATGGCTTTTGCTGCAGCCAAATGATGACTTACAGGGCATATACCGCACAGCCGCTGCACTAACACCGGTGCTTCCCAATACGGATGTCCTTGAATAAACCTTTCAAACCCACGAAATTCTACAATATGAAAAAAGGAATCTTTGACTTTGTTATGTTCGTCTAAATGAATGGTAACTTTACCATGTCCTTCAACACGTGTTACGGGATCTATGACTATTTTTTTCATCTTTAATCGTATTTAAATTCTTCATGGGTAATGGAGTATTCTTCATTTAAAAGAATATTTTTTACAACTTTCCAGATATGGTTGGCATTAGGCGGACAACCAGGAATGTAATAGTCTATCTTTACAATTTCATTGCAAGGATATACATTATTTAAAAGCTTAGGAATGTCTTCGTGATTAGGTATAATATTGGCTCCAATTTCGCTTGTTAACCCATGAATATATGCCTCTTCTAAACATTCATTTAGAGGGACAAAATTACGCATGGCAGGAATACCACCCATAATAGCACATTCGCCAAAGCCAATTAAAATATCACATTTTTTCCTGAATTCTTTTAGTACTTCAACATTTTCAGAATTGGAGCAGCCTCCTTCAATAAGCCCAATATCGCAGCGTTTACTAAATTTTTTAATATCTGTTAAAGGCGATTTGTTAAACTCAACAATTTCCAAAATACCGATAATATCTTCGTCAATATCCAATAACGACATATGGCATCCAAAGCAGCCTGCTAATGATGTGGTAGCAACTATAAATTTATTGTTGTCTGTATTTTTTTTAAAACTATCTCTTTTAGGGGCTTCTTTATCTTTCCCAACGATGTCATATTTTCTATCACCAAAAGGTTGTTCGTAAACCATACCCTTAATGAGAATAGCACCTACAGGACAAATATTCATGGCATGCATTGCTTCGGCATCAGATAATTTAGCTTCTTGTTCATAATCAATTTGAACGCGCGTTTTAACACCGCGACTCACAAATGAAAATACATCTTTACCTTCTTTGGTTTTAACTTCCTCCACACAACGTTTACAAAGTATACATCTATTCGATTCCATAATCATTCGATCTGATGTAAAATCGACTGCCTTATGGCTATAAACATGTGGAAATCGTGTATTGGTAATGCCCATGTCGTAGCCCAAGTTTTGCATATCGCAATGACCACTTTTTTCGCAGGATGGACAAAAATGATTGCCTTCCGCAAATAGCATTTCTATAATGGCTTTTCGAGTATTTAAGAGTTCGGGCGTGTTAATTTCCACTTCCATACCTTCATAAACTTTGGTAGTACAACTGGTAGTTGTTTTACCATTTACAATTACAGTGCATATTCTACAGGTGCCCAATGGTGGATTCACTTCATGAAAGTGACACAAAGTAGGAATGTATATGCCATTTTCTTTAGCGGCATCTACCAAATTTTTTCCTTCGTGTGCTTGGTAGTTTTTTCCGTCGATTGTTATGTTTATTAGATTATTCATGAGTACTTTCTATTTCTTCGATTATACTATCATAATTTTCAACAGCCTTTTCTAAATTAAAGGATTGATTAATATCACTTTCTGCCAACAAGCATTTTTGGAATTCTCCTGGAAATTTTAACATGGCAGTTAACAAACAGTTTGTAGATGTTTTTCCGAGGCCACATCTGCTGGATTGTTTAATGATGGTACTCCATTCTTTTATTTCGTCTAAATCAGAATTATCCGCATGGCAAAGCCTGATTTTATTAATTTTTTTACTCAATAAGAAGTTTCCGGTTCTACACGGTACACATATCCCGCAGGATTCTGCTATAAAAAAATCGGTAATATTTTTTAGAATGGAAAGCAAGTTACGTTCAGAATTAAATACCATAAAAGATCCACCACTTCTAAGGCCAACACCGCTCATTTTACGAGAATATTCTATGGGGTCTTTGAAGGTGAATTGGATGTGGTCTGCTAATAAATTTTCTCCTGATATTTCTCGATCTAAATCGGCAGACGAAAGGAATTCTCCGGCGAAACCATTGAATAAAATATAATGTGGATCTTTAGCTTTTATTAAGTTTAAAAAATCCTTTAATTTCATTCCCCATTCAATTTCGTAAACTCCGGGTTTTTCGCAATCGCCAGAAACACTTAATAATTTAGTGCCTTGTGTTGCTTTTGTACCGATGGTTAAATAATGTTTTAAACCCATTTCTAGAATTCTAGGCACCGCACAAAGGGTTTCAACGTTGTTCACCACGGTTGGTTTGCCTAAATACCCTTTTTCTACAGGGAAAAATTCTTTGGTAGTGGGTTCACCTCGTTTGCCCTCCATAGACGCGATTAGGGCAGTTTCTTCTCCGCATACATAAGCACCAGCGCCTAGATGAATATTAACTTTAAAATCGAAACCATCAATACCCAGAATCGTTTTACCTAATAGTCCTTTTTTATTAAACTCTTTGATAGTTTCTTCAAGTTTGTTTTTTAAGTATACATATTCCGCTCTTAAATAAATGGTGCCTTCAGTTGCTCCCACAGCATAACCGGCTATAGCCATGCCTTCAAGAAGTAATCCCGGATATTTATTCATTAAAACCCTGTCTTTAAAGGTGCCTGGTTCTCCTTCATCCGCATTGCAAATAATATATTTTTGATTGGAAACATTGTTTTTGCAGAATTGCCACTTAATGCCTGTTGGGAAAAAAGCGCCACCACGACCAGATAATTTAGATTGGGTTACGGTTTCTATGATATTATCTGGAGTAAAATGTTTTAGTTTTTCTAGTGCAATACCCGGTGTGTATGATTTGAAAAACACGGTTTTATCTAGCTCTGGCGTGTAACGTATATTATCGTTTGGATAATTGCTTAAAGATTCTACGGAATGCCCCTGTCTTAATTTTGAAATTATGCTCTTAACTTTTTTAGGAGTTAAATTTGTAAATGGTTGAAAATTTATAAGTGCCGATGTTTCTTGATCGCTTAAACCAATGCATGAGGTTTTAAAAAATCCGAATAAACGGTCTTTTGTTACATTGCCAATTTCTATGCCTAATTCTTCTTCAAAGGCTTGTTTAACTGCTTTGTAATCATGAAGTTTTGAAATGGTAGAACAATTTAAATAAATAGTGAATTTACCAGCATGTGTATCATGAAAGAAGTGATAAAAAGATGTAACCCCTTCAAGTTCTATTTTAGAAATATTAAATTCTTTCGCGATTTTAGTCTTGTCATCCTGACTAATGTACCTTCTTTTATTTTGAATATCCCAAAGAACGTTCATTAAAGAGGATTTTTCTGCAGTAGCTTCTTTAGACTCCATAATAATGAAAATTTTGAATGCTACGTAATTTATTTATTATCAAAGAGTAAAACAATGATAATTGTCATTTAAAATACTTTTTACAAGATAATTGATAGTAACAATAAAATCTTAAATTTTCTGCAAGAACACAGGAATAAAGAATGTATAAATAAGTGAAAGTTTAACTATCAAACAACTTCCAAATATTTTACTCTCAGCTCTTTGCCTTTAATAATACTTTTAAAATGACTCGAACATACGGGGCAAGAATCATAAAAGTTATCGACATTAAAAATCGTTTGGCAATCATTACATTTTGCCTTAGCTTCAATTATGATGATTTCACGGGTGGCATGTTCAAGAATAGTATCTTTCACAGCAACTGGCCATACAAAGTCTAACGAATCGAACGCGATTCCGGCAAGACTACCAATTTCAAGCGCTATTTTTTCAACTTTTTTGGCATTTGCTTTTTTTGTTTCATTTTCAGCAATTCTCACAATGCCAATGGCTATAGATAGTTCGTGCATATATTGAATTTAATTGAATAAAACATTTAAAAATATGAATAACTATGGCCGATTCACATGATATAAATCATAATATGATTAATGTCATCTTGAGAATGCTTATCATTCAATAATTTTAGTGTTACTCTAAGGTTATTAAAATAGAATCAAAAAATATCTCAATTATAGTTTTAAAAGGGTTTTAAAATGCCAAAAACTTATAAAATAGTAGTTTCAGGCCAAGTGCAAGGTGTTGGGTTTAGACCCTTTGCATACAGTTTAGCAAAACATTATTCATTAACCGGAACCGTTTCGAATAATGAAGACGGTGTAATTATTTATGTTACTGGAGATGTTGAGAATATTGATGATTTTTACAATAGTTTAATTAATAATCCACCTCCGGTTGCCAAAATTATTTTGAGCGAGTTTGCAGAAGTAGAGCCCCAAAACTTTAATGGTTTTCAAATTATTCCGTCAAGTAAAGAAGGTCAGGTAAATTTACCATTAACACCCGATTTTGCCATTTGCGAAGCTTGTAAAAAAGACATAGTCGATGTTAAAAATAGAAGACACAACTACGCTTTTACAACTTGCGTAAATTGTGGTCCGCGATGGTCAATCACTAAAACCTTTCCCTTTGAACGCGCACATACCAGTATCGATGATTTTCTTATGTGTAAATCATGCAATAACGAGTACGTGAATCCTGCAAGCAGACGGTTCCATTCGCAAACAAATAGCTGTCCCGAATGTGGAATCGCTTTTGAATTCACCGATAATCAGGGAAAGCATATTGAGACTAAAAATATCTTTCAAGCCATTGCAAAACTACTTTCAGAAGGGAAAATAATAGCGATTAAAAATACAAGTGGTTATTTATTATGTTGCAATGCCGAAGATGACATTGTTGTAAAAAAACTTAGAAGGTTAAAAAACCGACCTAAAAAGCCATTTGCGGTCTTATACCTTCCTTAGCACTACTAAAAAATGAAGCTTGCTTAAATACAAAAGCCATTGATGCTTTAACATCTACCGAGCGTCCAATTACCATTATTTCTTTATCAAATTATAAAGGACGAATTGCTTTACGAGAAGTTGCTCCCCGGATTAAATCAACTCGGTGTCATGTTACCATATACCGGAATCTTACAACTATTCGCTAACCAACTTCTTTTCCCGATTGTGGCTACCAGTGGTAATATTCATGGTTCCCCAATTATTAGTGATAAAGAAGAGGCTGAGTTTAAACTAAAAGAGGTAGCAGATTATTTTTTACATCATAATCTCGAAATTATACACCCACAAGACGATTCTGTTTTAAAAATTAGCAATAAGTATCATTTAGAATGTCTTTTTAGGCGTTCTCGGGGATACGCGCCAAATTATTTAGATGTTGAAATTCATTCGAACGAAAAAATACTTGCATTGGGCTCAGTTTAAAAAATAGTATCGCTTTTTTTCCTAATAAAAATCTTTATGTTGGGCAGTATTTAGGCAATCTTGAAAACTACGATGTTTATAGCAGATTTGTGAATGAAATTAACGCATTTGTGAACATATTTGAACAAAAACCGGAAGTGATTTTGGTTAATAAACACCCAAATTACCAGAGTACACAATATGTTTAGAGCTTTCTAAAATATGGAATACAAAGCTCTTTTATGTACAGCATCATAAGGCGCATTTTGCTGCCGTACTTGGTGAGTATAATTTGTTTGAAGAAGAGCATATTGTTGGTGTTATTTGGGATGGAACAGGGTTTGGAGACGATGGTGCTATTTGGGGTGGCGAGTTTTTTAATTACAATTTGAAAGAAATTGAAAGAGTTTTTCATTTTGAGTATTTTGATTGGATTTCTGCAGATAAAATGGCTAAAGAACCGCGATTGTCTTTGTTTTCTGTAGCAGATGAATCCTTCCGAGACGTACTTAATTCAAAATTTTCAAGTGAAGAGCTACAAGTTTTAACTACTGTCAAAGTAAAAAACAAGCTAAAACATCGTCGGTAGGTAGACTGTTTGATGCAGTTTCTTCACTATTAAATATATGTGATTTTAATTCATTTGAAGGGGAGGCGGCAATGCTTCTTGAAAACCGAATAATTGATTATAATATTGAAAGTTGTATTGATTATTGTAAGGAATTTTCAGGAAAAACGATTCCAACGTTACAAATTCTTAAAGGGGTACAAACCGATATTAAATACGGACTTGAAACATCACAAATCGCTGCCAATTTTATTTTTACTTTAGCCTCTATAGTTTATAAAGTTGCGGAGAAAAGTAACTACTCAAAAATTTGTTTAAGTGGAGGTGTATTTCAGAACACAATGTTGATTGATATGCTAATGGACCTGAATAACAACAAGTATAAATTATTTTTTAATCGTAACTTAACACCTAATGACGAGAATATTGCATTCGGACAAATAATGTATTATTTAAATTGTGAACACAGATTCCATACTTAATGAAATATCTAAGTGAATATCGAAATTTAGAAGCTACAAAAAGCTATCTAGATCTTATTGCTAAAAAA